>NZ_JH815224.1:759-2011 GCF_000158375.2 Clostridium sp. 7_2_43FAA | reverse complement strand
GCCAGTATACACTCCGCTATCGCTACGTGACTGGGTCATGGCTGCGCCCCGACACCCGCCAACACCCGCTGACGCGCCCTGACGGGCTTGTCTGCTCCCGGCATCCGCTTACAGACAAGCTGTGACCGTCTCCGGGAGCTGCATGTGTCAGAGGTTTTCACCGTCATCACCGAAACGCGCGAGGCAGCTGCGGTAAAGCTCATCAGCGTGGTCGTGAAGCGATTCACAGATGTCTGCCTGTTCATCCGCGTCCAGCTCGTTGAGTTTCTCCAGAAGCGTTAATGTCTGGCTTCTGATAAAGCGGGCCATGTTAAGGGCGGTTTTTTCCTGTTTGGTCACTGATGCCTCCGTGTAAGGGGGATTTCTGTTCATGGGGGTAATGATACCGATGAAACGAGAGAGGATGCTCACGATACGGGTTACTGATGATGAACATGCCCGGTTACTGGAACGTTGTGAGGGTAAACAACTGGCGGTATGGATGCGGCGGGACCAGAGAAAAATCACTCAGGGTCAATGCCAGCGCTTCGTTAATACAGATGTAGGTGTTCCACAGGGTAGCCAGCAGCATCCTGCGATGCAGATCCGGAACATAATGGTGCAGGGCGCTGACTTCCGCGTTTCCAGACTTTACGAAACACGGAAACCGAAGACCATTCATGTTGTTGCTCAGGTCGCAGACGTTTTGCAGCAGCAGTCGCTTCACGTTCGCTCGCGTATCGGTGATTCATTCTGCTAACCAGTAAGGCAACCCCGCCAGCCTAGCCGGGTCCTCAACGACAGGAGCACGATCATGCGCACCCGTGGCCAGGACCCAACGCTGCCCGAGATGCGCCGCGTGCGGCTGCTGGAGATGGCGGACGCGATGGATATGTTCTGCCAAGGGTTGGTTTGCGCATTCACAGTTCTCCGCAAGAATTGATTGGCTCCAATTCTTGGAGTGGTGAATCCGTTAGCGAGGTGCCGCCGGCTTCCATTCAGGTCGAGGTGGCCCGGCTCCATGCACCGCGACGCAACGCGGGGAGGCAGACAAGGTATAGGGCGGCGCCTACAATCCATGCCAACCCGTTCCATGTGCTCGCCGAGGCGGCATAAATCGCCGTGACGATCAGCGGTCCAATGATCGAAGTTAGGCTGGTAAGAGCCGCGAGCGATCCTTGAAGCTGTCCCTGATGGTCGTCATCTACCTGCCTGGACAGCATGGCCTGCAACGCGGGCATCCCGATGCCGCCGGAAGCGAGAAGAATCATAA
>NZ_JH815224.1:0-659 GCF_000158375.2 Clostridium sp. 7_2_43FAA | reverse complement strand
CATCCAGCCTCGCGTCGCGAACGCCAGCAAGACGTAGCCCAGCGCGTCGGCCGCCATGCCGGCGATAATGGCCTGCTTCTCGCCGAAACGTTTGGTGGCGGGACCAGTGACGAAGGCTTGAGCGAGGGCGTGCAAGATTCCGAATACCGCAAGCGACAGGCCGATCATCGTCGCGCTCCAGCGAAAGCGGTCCTCGCCGAAAATGACCCAGAGCGCTGCCGGCACCTGTCCTACGAGTTGCATGATAAAGAAGACAGTCATAAGTGCGGCGACGATAGTCATGCCCCGCGCCCACCGGAAGGAGCTGACTGGGTTGAAGGCTCTCAAGGGCATCGGTCGACGCTCTCCCTTATGCGACTCCTGCATTAGGAAGCAGCCCAGTAGTAGGTTGAGGCCGTTGAGCACCGCCGCCGCAAGGAATGGTGCATGCAAGGAGATGGCGCCCAACAGTCCCCCGGCCACGGGGCCTGCCACCATACCCACGCCGAAACAAGCGCTCATGAGCCCGAAGTGGCGAGCCCGATCTTCCCCATCGGTGATGTCGGCGATATAGGCGCCAGCAACCGCACCTGTGGCGCCGGTGATGCCGGCCACGATGCGTCCGGCGTAGAGGATCCACAGGACGGGTGTGGTCGCCATGATCGCGTAGTCGATAGTGG
>NZ_JH815223.1:277104-278573 GCF_000158375.2 Clostridium sp. 7_2_43FAA | reverse complement strand
AGAATTGCTGGTTTGTTTACTTAACTTATTTTCTGTTCAATTTTCAAAGATCTAAACCTTGCCGTCTCATCGACTGCTTAATTATAATAACATTTCATTACTCAATTGTCAACACTTTTTTGTTATCAATTTTTCCTGTTATTTAGCTTTCGTTCCCGACGACGCTATTTATAATATCATGACTGTAAGTAAGCTTAAAGCATACTTTAGATTATTTTATTATTTTATTATTAAATTTCTAGTAAATTCTAATTTATTCTCGTTTTTTCATATAATGATACACGTGGCAAAGTTAACTAATAAATTTATGATTTTAATACAACTAATATCATTTTTCATCAAAATTATCTATATTTTCACAATTTTATTTTACTTAATATCAATTTTAATCTAAAATATTATTATAAAATAATCAAAATTAAATATCCGGAGGTATGTATGGTAAAGAAGACACTTTTTCTTTTAATTATATCAACATTTTTATTAACAGGCTGTACAAACAAGGACTCTAATACAGATTCAACAAATAATACTACAACTCTATCAACCTCATACAAGGAAAGTACTAATACTGATACTAAACTAACTCTTTCTGGAAAGACTTCTACTTATACTAAATATATATATTTAGGTAATTTATTATTTTTTCCTAATACATCCAACAATAATAAATTATCTGTATTAGATATTTCTAAAACTACTAATAAAATAACTAACGATTTAGTTATAGATGACTTTGATTATTCTGTTGACTCCATAGCTACAGATAATAACTTCATTTATTTTTCATCACTATCTAATAGTAAGGGGCTTTATAAATTAGACTATCAAAAAAAGAATATTACAAAAATTAGCGATAGTTATCCTAAGGGATTAGTTTATCAAAATGGGAAATTGTATTATACTGATTTAAATACTCAAAATATCTACTCATTAGACATTAAATCAAACTCTAAAACATTATTATCAAACACTAAGGTAGGAGAATTTATCGTAAATAATAATTCTATATACTATAAAAACTTGGATGATTCTTCAAAGCTATACTGCCTAAAAATAGATAGCGGTGCAAACTTCAAATTAACAGATACTCCTGTAGATAGTTTTATAACTTATAGTAATAAAATATTATTTATAAATACTTCAGATAATAACTCTTTATATTCTTTGGATTCATCAACTAAAGAAATAAAAAAAGCCTTAAATATTAATGCTACTAAATTAAAACAATTTGATGATAAAATTTACTTTATAAATAATAATGATCCAAATTCTATTTACGAACTTAAAACTATAGATCAAGATAATAACTTTAATTATAATAAGGTGTTTTCTGATTTTACAAATGAATATTTCCCTACAGATAAAGGGATTTTCATAGAAACTTCCTCAAATACTAATGAAATAGAAATTCTTAATATAAATTAAAAAAATAAAAGGCTCAATAGCCTTTTATTTTTTTATTCATA
>NZ_JH815223.1:233702-277004 GCF_000158375.2 Clostridium sp. 7_2_43FAA | reverse complement strand
TTTTATTTTTTTATCATATCTTGTTTACTATTTCCTTAAATCTATTTCCTCTTTCAGCAAAATTAGGGAACATATCAAAAGATGCACAAGCTGGTGATAAAGTAACTACATCCCCCTCATCAGCTAAGTCTTTAGCTTTAAATACAGCCTCTTCTAATGTATCTACTAAACTTATAGAAACTTCAATTCCTTTTTCTTCTTTTAATTTTACAAAAGCATCTTTTATCAAATTTTTTGTAGCTCCTAATAGTATTAGCTCTTTTATATATGGATACCCTTCTTCTGCTAAAGGTTCAAATGGAATATGTTTATCATATCCTCCAGCTATTAAAATTACCTTTTTATCAAAAGCAAATAATCCAGCTAATGTTCTTGTTGGGCTTGAAGCTATTGAATCATTATAGTATTTAACACCATCAATTTCTCTAACTAATTCACATCTATGTTCAACACCACCAAATCTCTCAGCAACTTTCTTCATAACATCTATAGATACATCATCTTTTGTTGCTAAAAATGCAGCTAAATAATTTTCTATATTATGAATCCCTTTAATAGCTATATTTTCTTTTTCACAAACTATATTATTTTCTAGGTATAACATATTATCTTTTAAGTAAGCACCATTTTCAATTTCTCTTTTAGAACTAAATTCTTTAACTATCCCTTTAGCCTCAGGAACAAACCCATGAGTTATTTCATTTTCTCTATTTAATATTAAAACTCCATCTTTATCTTGATATAAGAATATATTTTTCTTAGCATCTATATATTCTTGCATATCAAGATGCATATCCAAATGATTTGGTGCAAGATTAGTTACTACAGCAATATCAACTGGAACATCCATAGTCATAAGCTGAAAACTAGATAATTCTAATACAACTTTATCCTCTTCTCTTATTTCTTCTATATTAGAAAACAATGGAGTTCCTATATTCCCCCCAACCCAAGTTTTATATCCTGCCTCTTCTAAAAGCTTTGATATAATTGTTGTTGTTGTTGTTTTCCCATCACTTCCTGTAATTCCGTAAACTTTCCCTTTACAATATCTAACAAACTCCTCCATTTCTGAAGTTATATATGCGCCCTCACTTTTTACTTTTACTAAAGCATCACAATCTATTCTCATTGACGGGGTCTTAAATACTACGTCAAATCCTGTTAATCTATCTAAGTAATCCTCTCCTAATTCTAATGTAACTGATAACTCATCAAACTCTTTTGCTATATCTCCTAGTTCTTCTCTATTTTTCTTATCAAATGCAGTTACAACTGCTCCAAGTTTAACTAAAAATCTTATAAGAGGTATATTACTAACTCCTATGCCAACAACAGCAACTTTTTGTCCTTTTATAAAATCTTTAAATTCATTAAATTGCTTCTTCATAATCTTCCTCCAAAACCATATATAAAATATTATATGAAACTCCTTTTACTAAGTTCAAATCAATAATATAAACTTACTAAATAAGTCATTTAAAATCCAATAAATATGTATTTACCACTCTCACATTTTTCTAATGAGTAAGTTTACTTTGCCAAATATAAAATTTGGAAGTTTTGTTGTAACTCCTTCTCATATGCATTCGAATGAGTAAGTTCGCCTTGCTAAATATAAAATTTGGAAGCTCACTTATCTTTAAGTCTGTCCCAATTCTTTCTAATTATAACACTTAAATTTATTAAATACAAAAAAGACGCAGTCTCAGAAATCTATTTAATATAAAATTTATTTAATTTCAAATAAGCTTTATTGCCTTAAAAAGTTAATCTCTTATTTTTATAAAAGGGCTCACGAAACGCGAGCCCTTTTTAAACTATTGATTTTACTTACTTAAAGGTATCTTTAAACTTAAATGGAAATTTAGGGTATATTATTTATATATGAACAAAAAGAGAAACTCTAATTCGAGCTTCCCTTTTTATCAGCTAATATCAAAGTTTATTTTAATATAGCCCCTTCTTAAAATTAGAATTCTAAGCTTTTTTCAATATAAGCTTCTAAATCTGAAATTTTTATTCTTTCTTGTTCCATAGTATCTCTATTTCTAATAGTAACTGCTTCATCTTCTAAAGTATCAAAATCTATTGTTATACAGAACGGAGTTCCTATTTCATCTTGTCTTCTATATCTCTTACCAATACTTCCAGCTTCATCATATTCTATATTGAATTTTTTGCTTAAGTCAGAATATACATCTAAGGCTTTTTCTGAAAGCTTCTTTGAAAGTGGTAAAATTGCTGCCTTATATGGAGCTAAAGCAGGATGTAAATGCATAACAGTTCTAACATCCCCACCTTCTAACTCTTCTTCATCATATGCATCTACTAAGAAAGCTAATGCAACTCTATCAGCTCCTAAAGATGGTTCTATAACATAAGGAACATATTTTTCATTAGTGCTTGGATCTAAGTAACTCATATCTTGACCTGAGTGTTCTTGGTGCTTTTTTAGGTCATAATCTGTTCTATCAGCTATTCCCCATAATTCACCCCATCCAAATGGGAATAAATATTCTATATCTGATGTTGCATTTGAATAGAAAGATAATTCTTCTTCACCATGATCTCTCATTCTTAAATTATCTTGTTGTACTCCCAGATTTAATAAGAAATTCCAACAATAATCCTTCCAATACTTAAACCATTCTAAATCTGTTCCTGGCTTACAGAAAAACTCTAACTCCATTTGCTCAAATTCTCTTGTTCTAAATGTAAAATTTCCTGGAGTTATTTCATTTCTGAATGATTTACCAACTTGAGCAATACCAAATGGAACTTTCTTTCTTGAAGTTCTTTGTACTGATTTAAAGTTTACAAATATACCTTGAGCTGTTTCCGGTCTTAAGTATATTGTACTAGCAGAATCTTCTGTTATTCCTTGGAATGTTTTAAACATTAAATTAAATTTTCTTATATCAGTATAATTTAATTTTCCACACTTAGGACATACTATATTATTCTTTTCTATATATTCCTTTAATTGCTCATTAGACCAACCATCTGCACTAGCAACTTCTGCTCCATTTTCAGTCATATGATCTTCCACTATCTTATCAGCTCTGAATCTTGCTTTACATTCCTTACAATCCATTAAAGGATCTGAAAATCCACCAACGTGTCCTGATGCAACCCACACTTCTGGATTCATTAATATAGCACAGTCTACTCCTACATTATATGGACTTTCTTGAACGAACTTCTTCCACCATGCCTTTTTAACGTTATTTTTAAATTCTACTCCTAATGGACCGTAATCCCAAGAGTTGGCTAACCCTCCATATATCTCTGATCCTGGGAATACAAAACCTCTACTCTTACAAAGAGCAACTATTTTTTCCATAGTTTTTTCTACTGCCATTTTAATACCTCCAATTTTTTATAAATAAAAAAGGCCCCAAACCTAAAGGGACGAAATTTCAATTCCGCGGTTCCACCCTTCTTGGCTTTAGCCCAACTTTCAGTGTTAATACTCAAAAGCGCCCTTCAACTTAAATTAATAACGATTTACACCAACCATCGTCTCTCTAAAAGAAATATTAAGTTTACTCCTCTTTATCATTGTATCTATTAAATTATATATTAATTTTACCAAAAGCCTTTTATATGTCAAGTGCAAAAGGCTTTCTATTAAAAATCTTTATTAAATTAATACTTATATTATTTTTAGCTATATTCTATTTATCATTATTTAAATTTAAATATTATATCTCTCTTATATACAAAAAGAGTTTTATAACAATAGACAAATTATCTATTCTTATAAAACTCTTATAAAAATGGCTCCGTGGAGAGGATTCGAACCTCCAACCTATCGGTTAACAGCCGAGTGCTCCACCATTGAGCTACCACGGAATATTCTTATAAATTAATTTTAAAATTAAAATGGCTCCGTGGAGAGGATTCGAACCTCCAACCTATCGGTTAACAGCCGAGTGCTCCACCATTGAGCTACCACGGAATATTCATAAATTAATTTTAAAATCAAAATGGCTCCGCGAAGAGGATTCGAACCTCCAACCTATCGGTTAACAGCCGAGTGCTCCACCGTTGAGCTATCGCGGAATATTTACTACATTAGTTATTATATCAAGTTTCATTAATATTGCAAGTGTTTTTTATGATTTTTTTAATTTTAATTTTTAAATATCTCAAAATGCATTAAAATTTAATAAAAATATTTATGTGAATTTTAATAAAATCTATCTACTACAAAATAAAAAGGCTGTCTATGACAGCCTTAAAATACTACTTTTGTGGTTTCATTGTTGGGAACATTATAACATCTCTTATAGATGCTGAATCTGTTAAGAACATTATAACTCTATCTATACCTATTCCTAATCCACCTGTTGGAGGCATACCTGTTTCTAAAGCACTCATAAACTCTTCATCTATCATGTATGCTTCATCATCCCCTAGTTCTCTTTCTTTTTCTTGTTGATTAAATCTTTCTCTTTGAACTATTGGGTCATTTAATTCTGAATATGCATTACATATTTCTCTTCCAAATACAAATCCTTCAAATCTTTCAGTAAATTTATCATTTCCTCTTTTCTTTTTAGTTAAAGGTGATATTTCTACTGGGTAATCACATATAAATGTTGGTTGTATCATATGTTGTTCTGCATATTCTTCAAATAGAACATTTAACACTTCGCCCTTTGTTACGTGCTTAATATTCTTCTTAAATTCTAAATTCTTTTCTTTAGCTATAGCCTGAGCTTCTTCATCTGATTTTATCTCATTAAAATCTATACCTGTATGTTCTTTTACAGCATCAACCATAGTTATTCTTCTCCATGGCGGTGCAAAGTCAATTTCTGTACCTTGATAATTAACCTTAGTTGTTCCATTTACTTTTTCGCATACTGATGCAATCATATTTTCTGCAATTTCCATCATATCGTTATAGTCTGAAAATGCTTCGTATAATTCTATCATTGTAAATTCAGGATTATGTCTTACAGACATACCTTCATTTCTAAAAGTTCTTCCCATGTCATAAACTTTTTCTAATCCAGCAACTATACATCTCTTTAAATATAATTCTGGAGCTATTCTTAAATACATATCTATATCTAAAGTATTATGATGAGTTATAAATGGTCTTGCTGACGCTCCTCCAGCTATAGGTGCAAGCATTGGAGTTTCAACTTCTATAAATCCTCTGTTATCTAAGAATTCTCTTACTCCTTTAAGTATAGTTGCTCTCTTCATGAAATTAGTCTTAACTTCTGGGTTTGAGATCATATCTACTTCTCTTTGTCTATATCTTAAATCTGGATCTTTTAATCCATGCCACTTTTCTGGTAATGGTTTTAATGATTTACATATTAATTCAAAATTCTTAACCTTAACTGAAACTTCTCCAGTTTTAGTTTTAAATACTTCTCCAGTTGCAACAACCCAATCACCTAAATCATATGTTTTATATGACTTTAAAGCTTCTTCTCCTACTTCATCTATTTTTATAAATAATTGAATTTTTCCGTCTCTATCTTGTACGTCTGAGAATACAACTTTTCCTTGACCTCTTTTAGACATGATTCTTCCAGCAACTGTAACTATAGTTCCTTCTAGGTTTTCAAAATCCTTCTTAACATCCTCTGACATATGTGTTCTTTCAACTTTATAAACGTCAAATGGATCCTTTCCTTGATTTTGTAACTCTACTAACTTTTCTCTTCTTAATGCTTCTTGCTCACTAAACTGAGATTCTAACTCTTGTATATTCATTTCCTCAGTTGACATTAAATATCCCTCCGTTACTCTCTTCTTATTCCTAATATTTCAAACTTGTTTATTCCACCTGGAACTAAAACTTCAACTATTTCTCCAACCTTTTTACCTAATAAAGCTGCTCCTACTGGTGATTCATTTGATATTTTAAATTCCATAGGATCTGCTTCTGCTGAACCTACTATTGAATATTCAACTTCCTCATCAAATTCATAATCTTTAACTTTAACCTTTGTTCCTACTGATACCTTATCTGTTGGAATTTCTGATCCATCAACAACAACAGCATTCTTTAGCATATTTTCTAATTGAATAATTCTACCTTCAGTAAATGCTTGTTCGTTTTTAGCTTCATCATATTCTGAGTTTTCGCTTAAATCCCCATATCCTAATGCAACTTTTATTTTTTCAGTTATTTCTTTTCTTTTAACAGATTTTAAAAACTCTAATTCATCTTCTAACTTTTTTACACCTTCGTATGTCATTACGAACTTTTTAGTTTCACTCATGATTTTCTCCCCTTCAAAATTACTACTTTTATTTAAATACCTAACACTAGGTCTGATATTCTTAAAATCATTTAAAACATTATAAATCAGCAAGTATTATATGTCAACTAAGTTATAATATAAAGACATCCCTTTATATTTATTTAACAGATATATAGTATTCTCGCTTTTAATATATTTATTCTTTTAAAAATTTATTATTCAGGTATATTATTTAAACTTTATCAGAACTTATTGTTAATTCATTTTTATAGTTATTTAACAATTCAATTACAGCACTACTATCCTCTAAAGTATTCATAACTCCCCTTATGTCAGCACTCTTAGGTAATCCCTTTATATACCAGGATGCATGCTTTCGCATTTCCCTCACAGCTTTTCTCTCACCATCGTACTTAAGTGCTAATTCATAATGCCTTAAACACATATTTATTCTATCTAAATATGTTATCTCTAAAGGTACTTTTCCTTTTAGTGCATATTCAATTTGCTTAAATATCCAAGGGTTCCCCATACTACCTCTTGCAATCATTATTCCATCACAATTAGTTTTATTTTTTAACTCTATTGCATCTTCTGAAGTAAATACATCTCCGTTTCCCAGTACTGGTATTGATACAGAATCCTTAACTTTTCCTATTATATCCCAATCTGCTTTACCTTCGTACATCTGCTCCTTTGTTCTTCCATGAACAGTAACTGCATCTACTCCAGCCTCTTCAAGTCTCTTGGCAAATTCAACAGCATTGATATTTCCTTCATCCCAGCCTTTTCTAAATTTAACTGTTACTGGTTTAGTAGATACCTTTTTAATTTCTCTCACTATATTAGCGGCTAGCTCTGGATGCTTTAACAAAGCTGATCCTTCTCCATTTTTAGTAATTTTATTTACAGGACAGCCCATATTTATATCTACTAAACAAATATCTTCTCTCTCATTAAAATATCTTTGTACTACTTCAGCCATTATCCTAGGATCATTCCCAAAAATTTGAGCTGCAACAGGAGTTTCTTCATCAGCTATTCTAAGCAATGACTTGGTATTTTCATTTCCATAGTAAAGAGCCTTAGCGCTTACCATCTCTGTATAAACCAACCCACACCCCATCTCCTTACATAGTCCTCTAAAAGAGATATCGGTTACCCCTGCCATAGGCGCTAGAAAAACATTATTTTCAAATTCTAGGTTTCCAATTTTCATATTATACTACTCCTTATTTTTTTCGTATATTATTCTTAACCCCTCTAATGTTAAACTAGAATCAACCTTATCTATAACGTTAGTTTTCTTAGCTATTAATTTTGCTAATCCTCCAGTCGCTATAACTAAAGGCTCATCTGAACCAAGATCTTTCATTTCTTTTTTTATTTTATTTACTATATATTCTACCTGCCCTATATATCCATAAATTATACCCGCTTGCATGCTAGATATAGTATTTTTACATATTATATTTTTGGGTACTTCTAATTCTACTCTCGGTAACTTTGCAGCTCTATCAAATAAAGCATCAGATGCTATTCTTATACCTGGTGTAATACACCCTCCAAGATAGTTTGCTTCTTTAGTTAATGAACAAAATGTTGTTGCTGTTCCAAAATCTATTATTATAAGATCCCTCTTATATTTGTCATGAGCAGCTACAGCATTTACAATTCTATCCGCTCCTACTTCCTTTGGATTATCATATTTAATATTTATTCCAGTTTTAACACCTGGACCTACAATTAAAGGATTAATTCCAAAGCTCTTTTTTATCATATTTTCTAATGAATGCATTATGTTAGGAACTACAGATGAAATTATTATTCCTTTTACCTCTCTAGGATTTAGATTACTTTGAATAAAAAGCTGCATAACTTGAATAGAATATTCATCTGATGTCTTTTTTGCATCAGTAGAAATTCTCCAGCTAGCAATATTTTCAGAATTATTATATACTCCCAAGACTATATTGGTATTACCTACGTCTACCACTAAAATCATACAAGCACCACCTTAATACAATTAAAAGCAGCTTTGAAAGCTGCCTTTATTAAATAAATATAATCACAATAATTTAACAATCTAATTTTAACAATTACAAATTATTTGTCAAGTGTTGTAAATTTTATATATTAAAATAACCCTACTATTTCTCCATTATCTAGTATATCCATTTTATTTGCAGCTGGAACTTTTGGAAGTCCTGGCATTGTCATTATATCACCATTTAATGCAACAATAAACCCTGCGCCATTAGAAACTCTAACCTCTCTAACAGTTATATCAAAATTTTCAGGTCTACCTTTTAATGATGGATTATCAGATAAAGAATATTGAGTCTTTGCCATACATATAGGCAATTTATCTAGCCCAAATTTCTCTAATTCCTCAATTTGTTTTTTTGCATTTTGAGTAAATACCGCTCTATTTGCTCCATAAATTTCTCTAGCTATTATATTTATCTTTTCTTCTATACTATTTTCTATATCATAAATAGGTTTAAAGTTAGATTTTTCTTTTTCTAATACATTACAAACAACTTCTCCTAATTCAATTCCACCTTCTCCACCTTTTGCCCATACATCCGATAAAGCAACCTCAACTCCTAATTTGTTACAATAATCTATAATAAACTCTACTTCTTCATTGCTATCACTTATAAATTTGTTAATAGCTACAACTACTGGTACATTATATTTTTTAATATTTTCAATTTGCTTTTCTAAATTAGTTATTCCCTTAGCTAAAGCTTCAACATCAGGAGTACTTAACATCTCCTTATTCACTCCACCATGATTCTTTAAAGCTCTAACAGTTGCAACTATGACAACACAATCCGGAGTTAGTTCACCATATCTACATTTAATATCCAAGAATTTTTCTGCTCCTAAATCAGCTCCAAACCCAGCTTCAGTAACAACTATATCACCTAATTTCAAGGCCATCTTGGTTGCTATTATGGAATTACATCCATGCGCTATATTTGCAAAAGGTCCTCCATGTATTATGGCTGGAGTATTCTCTAATGTTTGAACTAAATTAGGCTTTATAGCATCTTTCATAAGTAAAGCCATTGCTCCTTGTACATTCAATTGCTTTGCATAAACTGGATTCCCATCTAAATCATATGCTATTAATATATTACCCATTCTTTCTTTAAGATCTGATAAACTATTAGCTAAACATAATATAGCCATAATCTCTGATGCAACAGTTATCATGAATCCATCTTCTCTTAAAAAACCATTAAGCTTTCCACCTAATCCAACAACTATGTTCCTAAGTGCTCTATCATTCATATCCATTACTCTTTTGAACACTATTCTTCTTGAATCAATCCTTAAATCATTTCCTTGATGTATATGATTATCTATAGCTGCCGCTAATAAGTTATTAGCACTAGTAATAGCATGCATATCACCTGTAAAATGTAAATTTATATCTTCCATTGGTACTACTTGAGCATAGCCACCACCTGCTGCTCCCCCTTTTATTCCAAACACCGGTCCAAGTGAAGGTTCTCTTAATGCTATAACTGCATTTTTACCCATTTTACAAAGTGCTTGCCCTAGACCAACTGTAACTGTTGATTTTCCTTCCCCCGCAGGTGTAGGATTTATTGCAGTAACTAAAACTAACTTACCATTTTCTTTATTTTTATTTTTTTCTAATATATCTAAGGATAATTTACATTTATATTTTCCATATTGTTCTATATCATCTTCAGTTAAATTTAGCTTTTCTGATATCTTAGTTATATATTCCATTTTAGCTTCTTGAGCTATTTGAATATCGCTCTTCATCTCAATACACTCCTAACTTTCATAAAATTATTTCATATTCTTATTCTATACATAAATTATATCATTTAATTCATAACTTTTAAACATATATTCGAACATTATATTTTTAATAACCGTTATGATTCGTAAAATAGCTATAAATTGCTTGTTTTCGATTTGCACTTGCAATATATAATTCGTATTTATATTTTTATAAGATATCTATTAAATTTATAAAGTATCTTTTATATTATAAACATCTTTATATGTTAATAATTAATTTCAAACTTTATTATAAATTCCTAATAAAAAAACAGTAGCCATATGGCTACTGTTTTTTTATTAGCTAGCTTCAAAAATTCTTACAAATTCTGCGCCATCTATTTTTTCTTTTTCTAATAAAGTTGCTGCTACTGCATGTAATTTATTAATATTTTGACTTAATAAAGTTTCTGCTCTTTCATATGCTTCATCAATAAATCTCTTAACTTCCTTATCGATTTCTGCTCCAACTTCTTCACTGAAATTTCTGCCGTGTCCTAAGTTTCTTCCTAAGAACACTTCATTATTATCTCCGCCATATGAGATAGTTCCAAGCTTTTCACTCATTCCATATTCCATTACCATAGCTCTTGCTATAGCACTTGCTCTATCAATATCATTCTTAGCTCCAGTACTAATATCTGATAATATTAACTTTTCAGCAACTCTACCACCAAGTAATCCAACCATATCATCTCTTAATTTTTCTTTTGATGTATATGATCTATCTTCTTCAGGTAAATGCATTGTATATCCACCTGCCATACCTCTTGGTATTATACTAATTTCATGAACTGGATCTGAATGAACTAAAAGTTTCATTACAACCGCATGACCTGCTTCGTGATATGCAGTTAACTTTCTATCATGTTCATTAATAGCTCTACTCTTCTTTTCTGGTCCAGCTATTACTCTAGTTATAGCTTCCTCAAAATCTTGCATTCCTATTAATTTTTCATTTTTTCTAACTGCTAATAACGCAGCCTCATTTGCTAAGTTTTCTAAATCCGCCCCACTAAATCCTGGAGTTCTCTTAGCTAAAACTTTCAATTCTACCTCTTCTGATAAAGGCTTTTTCTTAGTATGAACTTTTAGTATCTCTTCTATTCCCTTTACATCAGGAGCTCCAACAACAATTTGTCTATCAAATCTACCTGGTCTAAGTAAAGCTGGATCTAAAATATCCGGTCTATTTGTTGCTGCAATCATTATTATTCCTTCATTAGCACCAAAACCATCCATTTCAACTAATAGTTGATTTAATGTTTGCTCTCTTTCGTCATGTCCTCCACCAAGGCCTGCACCTCTTTGTCTGCCTACTGCATCTATTTCATCTATAAACACAAGTGATGGTGCGCTCTTTTTAGCTTGCTCAAATAAATCCCTAACTCTTGATGCACCAACACCAACGAACATTTCAACGAAATCTGATCCTGATATACTATAGAAAGGCACTCCAGCCTCTCCAGCTATAGCTTTTGCTAATAAAGTTTTACCTGTTCCTGGAGGTCCTACTAATAAAACTCCCTTAGGTATTCTAGCTCCCATCTCAGTATATCTTGATGGTTGTTTTAAGAAATCAACTATTTCTTCTAATTCTTGCTTTTCTTCATCTGCTCCTGCTACATCATCAAATGTAACTCTCTTGGCATCTGGAGGCATTATCTTTGCTCTACTTTTTCCAAAATTCATAACACCTCTTCCACCCCCGCCACCTTGTGACTGTTGTGACATCATAAAGAAGAATACAAAGAATAGAACCATTATCATCACTGTAGGTATTATACTAATCCATACACTACTATTTGAAGGTTGTTTAAAATCTACTCTAATATCATCTTTAGGAGTTTGAGCCATTAACATCTGCACCATTTCACTAGGAGCATATGTATTGAATTGCTTACTATCTCTTGTCTTTCCTGAAATTAACATCTTATCTGGATGAACCATAATACTTTCTATCTCATCATTAACCCATTTTTGTTGAAAATCACTGTATGATATCTCATCTGCCATCTTACCGCTATTCCATAAGAACGTTGCAGATAAGAAAAGTATCAAAATAACAAATATCCATACTGTTGCACTTGAATATTTTTTCATTCAAGGCCCCCCTTTCTTCTAGTTTTATTATATTGCATTTTAAATTTAATTTTTATACACTTCTTCTTTTAATATACCTACATATGGTAGGTTCCTATATTTTTCAGCAAAATCTAATCCATATCCAACTAAAAACTCATCTGGAACTTCAAATCCACAATATTTAACTTGTATATCTACCTTTCTTCTAGATGGCTTAGTTAAAAAAGTTATTATTTCTATGCTATTAGCTTTTCTAGTTTTCAAGTACTTTAATAAGTAATCTAGTGTAACTCCACTATCTATTATATCTTCTACTATAATTATGTCTTTACCTTCAATGCTATGATCTAAATCTTTTAAAATTCTAACCACTCCAGATGTTTCTGTAGAACTTCCATAACTAGATACCGCCATAAAATCAATTTCGCAAGGTATTGTTATATTCTTTATAAGATCAGACGCAAACATAACTGACCCTTTTAAAATCCCTACAACAAGTAAATCTTTATTCCTATAATCTTCACTTATCTTAGTTGCTAATTCTTTAACCTTTCCTACTATTTGTTCTTCAGTAAGTAATATTTCCTTTATGTCCCTTATCATTTCCCTATTCCTTTCTAGTAAAAGTAATTTTTAGTACATTTTTAGTATCCTTAGTTATTTTAAACTTATCTGAAACCTTATGACCTACTATCCAAGCTATTTCATTATCAAAACATAAAATAGGAATTTCAGGTCTTTGTTCAACTGGAACTTTTAGATTAATAAATATGTCTTTTACTTTTTTACTTCCTTTCATTCCAAGAGGGACTATCTTATCCCCATTTCTTCTTTTTCTAATAATTATCTTTTCTTTTATCTTATCATAATCAAAATATTTTATTAATACATTATTTGAAAATTCTATATTATTTTTACCTTTTATAACCTTAAAACCAATATCATATCTGTCATATTCAAAAGAACCCTTATTCAATTGACTCTTATTTATCAACACCTCTTTTTCTACATATTCTTTATTATTATATTCTTTATTTTTTAAGTATATATCTCCATATATATTTTCGGCTACTATTCCATTTGGTAAATCAACTTTTTTATTTGTAGAATTTTTTGCAATCTCAATCACTTCATAAATATGCTTCATCTCGAAATTATTGTACTTTCCAGTAAACTCTACAAACGACTTTTTTATAATCCTTGTTATTATTGCCTTCTCTAATAAAAATGCTTCTTTCGATATAACTATATGACTATTTTTATTACTACAATACTTTTTATAACTATTATTACATTGTTTTTCAATAAAGTCATTATCTATTTGTAATAAATTTGTCATTCTATTCAAAGTTTCTATTATATCTTTATTAAAATTTTCTTTCATATAAGGTAGTATATCTAACCTAACTTTGTTCCTACTATATATATTTTCTAAATTAGTTTTATCTATTCTAGGATTCAAATTATTTTCTTTACAATAATTTTCTACATCTTCTCTTGAAAGACATAATATAGGCCTTATTATCCCGCCATCCCGCTTACTTCTAATTCCACACAACCCTTCAATTCCAGCCCCTCTCATCATATTCATAACAACAGTTTCAGCTTGGTCATTAGAATTATGAGCTACAGCTATTTTACTATAGTTTTGTGTGTTTTTTATAAAGTCAAAGAATTTATATCTTTCTTCTCTTCCTGCCATTTCATGAGAAATACCCTTTTCTTTAGCTATTTTATCTATATCAATCCTTATTGGATAAAACTCGATATTAAATTCTTTACATATTTCTTTTGCATATTCTTCATCATTTAAAGCATCTTGACCTCTCAGCATATGATTAACATGAGCTGCTCCTATATCTATATTTAGAGATTCTCTTAACTTATAAAGTATATGAAGTAAACAAACTGAATCAGGCCCTCCAGATAAAGCAACTAAAACTCTATCTCCTTCTTGTATAAGATTATTTTTAATTATAAAATCCTTTACTTTGTTTATCACATTTATGCTCCTCAGTATATTTATTTTATTATATAACTCCTAATAATCACTTCTCTAATATAATTCAATTAATATTCTTCCTATTAATTAGTGTTCTTCTTATAATAGTTTTCTAATATTAATAATCTTATGAACTTATTTAATTAAATATAAACCTTAAAGTTATATATCGCACTTTATATTTCACATTAATAATCAAAACATATATAATATAATAACCTTAACATTTATATATGTAAACAATTATGACTGTTAATTTTTTCAACATAAAAAATTGAAGAAGATGAGATACTACATTTATATCCCATCCTCTTTTATTTAATCTTCTTATTAATAAACAGAGTACATTTTGGAAACTAAAACTGTCATATCATCCCATACCTTTCCACCACTTAACACTATTGCCTTTTCAAGAATATCCCTAGACAACGCCGCTGGATTCGTATCTGCATATTGTAAATATTCCTGTAACCAAGAATAACTTCCAACATTATTTTTGTCTATATCTAATACACCGTCGCTAATTGAAATTATTATATCACCATGTTTTAGTTTTACTTTCTCTGAACTTAAATCTACACTATCCAATATTCCAAAAGGTAAACTGTTAGATTTAACAACTTTAACGCTTTGTCCTCTCTTTATAAAGCTAACAACTCCACCTATCTTTATAAATTCCGTTTCACCAGTATATAAATCAACTACACTTAAATCCATAGTAGTAAATTTTTCATCTTCGTTAAATTTCATAGCCATTATAGAGTTAACCGTATCTATGGCTGTTTTTTCACTAAATCCATTTTCTATAAACTTTTCAATTAAATCAACAGCTAGTCCACTTTCTGTTCCTGCTTCAGGGCCCGATCCCATTCCATCACTTACTATAGCTAAATAAGTACCATCATTATTTTTAGAAAAACTATAACTATCTCCCATTGAAGTTTCTCCATCCTTAGCTCTTGTCGCTGCATAAGACGTCATATGATATTTTGGAGTTTCTTCTATTATAATTGAGCAATCATTTGTATCAGGATCTATTCTGCATCCTTCACTTGATATTGATACCGGAACTCTTACTAACCCATTAATTATAGGTAATATGTTTTTTGCACAATAGCATCCGCCCTCACAGTTATTTAAAGTTACTTTTATTTTCATTCTACCTTTTCTATCTAAATAACAGAACACATCCTTATACTCTATTTTATTTTTACTTAAGGCCTTCTTTAAAACCTTGTCTATTTCTGAGCATATAGATATATCTTTTTCAAAATCCCTGATCATATCTCCCATAGTCTGAGATATATTATTTATATGATTTGCAATTAAATTTCTACCTTCCGTTAACCTTGTTTTTAAAGCTTCATTTACAGTATAATTATTTACAATTTCTTGAGCATTTTTCATTAGACTTCTTTTCTTTACACATTTCTTTTCTAAATCTTGCGGGAAATATATATCATTATCTTCACAGCTACTTATAAGTTCAGAAAAACCTTCAAAAGTAGAATGTAGATTACGATCCCAACACCTTTGCTTAAGTTCACAATTGTAACACACTCTATCCGCTAAACTTTCTACCATAGCAGTTCCTTTATTATTTAATGATAAAATATCATTTTCTCCCAAATTTAATATTGATGATGATAAACTTGATAATATCGATTTCATGGAGTTAAGCCTATCGACAAATTCATTTTTTACACCATTTAGATGTATATCATTAATAACCTCTGCCTTCTTTTCTTGATTAAATTCCTTAGTTATATATTCTATAATCCTTTTAGGAATACTAATTAAAATTGCTATAGCTACTATTACTTCTATTCCTCCATGAATAGAAAACTTATCTGAATACATTGATATTATGAAGTAAACAACAAAATATGCTATAGAAGAAAATACTCTTCCTGTATCTTTAAATATCCCAATTATAAGCCCACATAAACTATACAAACTTATGGATGTTATTATATCATTATTAGTTATTCCAATGACAAATCCCATCGAAACTCCTATAGCAGCTCCTAATCCAGCCCCTCCTACATATGCAAAAATAGCTATTATAGTTAAAGCTAACATACTTCTTAAATAAACTCCAAAAATATTTAAATTCCCTATTCCTGCAACTAATAAGCACAATAAAATTCCTATACTTATCAATTCTTCTGTTGAGAAAAAATAATTACTTTCTAATTCATCAACACAATTCAATGCATAATTAAGTATGTACCTAACCGGTATTATGCTTAATACCTTTAAAGCTGAAAATGTTAAATTAACACCTATAGGTTGATTATTTACTATTAAATTATAAATAAAGAACGTTGAGAATATTAACCCAAAAGTTATTATATCTCTTTGCTTTAACTCTATTTTATTGCATATTTCAATATATAGCATTACTACAATAGCCACTATGCAATAAGCTATCGATCCTTCTAGAGTTTTATATATAGAAAGATATCCACCTATAATCCCCAATAAGGATAAAAGCATATCTCTCCCTTTCTCTTTTCTTATTCCAATAAGATACGCAATCCCAAAAGGCGCTATCCCCATATCTATAGTTACCGATAATAAAACCCTACTTAACAAAAACCCCATCAAAAAAGCTGCAATGGCACTAACTCCTGTCCCATTTAATCTTAATTCTTTTTTATTTTTTTTATTTTCTAATCTTTTATATGTTGATATATCAACACCATATTGCATATACTCCCCTCCAACTTCCATAAAATGTAATTTAAATTATAGCATTGCTTTTAAGAAATATATGTCATATGATGTATCCTATTAACTACTTTCGTTGGACAATAAAATATAAATTTCCTTATATGTATATAGATAATTTTTTTAATATTATATTTATATAAACTTGCTTGAAATCCATGTATACTAATAGTTCACAGAATATTTTAATTATATAAGTATTCATTATAAATTCTTTTTAAAAATTTAATTTTTAATACAATTTTGTCACTATAACAAACTTTATGAAGAACATTTTTTTTGCAACATAGTAATTTTTTATTTTTATCTATCATATAATTTATGTTATTAATTTTAATAGTTAACCTTACCCCTATTATATAAATTAATGAAAATTTATATAACAAAAATACTACTAATCTTTTTAATCTACACCACTCTTTATTTAAACAAAAATTTATAAAACAAAAAAGTACTTAAGAAATCTTAAGTACTTTTGGTGCTGAAGACCGGAATCGAACCGGTACGGTATCGCTACCGCAGGATTTTAAGTCCTGTGCGTCTGCCTGTTCCGCCACTTCAGCGTGTATGGTAGCGGAAATAGGACTTGAACCTACGACACCTCGGGTATGAACCGAGTGCTCTAGCCAGCTGAGCTATTCCGCCATTTTATGGTTGCGGGGGCAGGACTTGAACCTACGACCTTCGGGTTATGAGCCCGACGAGCTGCCAACTGCTCCACCCCGCGATATTATAAGCTAAATTCAACTTGGTGCTGAAGACCGGAATCGAACCGGTACGGTATCGCTACCGCAGGATTTTAAGTCCTGTGCGTCTGCCTGTTCCGCCACTTCAGCGTGTATGGTAGCGGAAATAGGACTTGAACCTACGACACCTCGGGTATGAACCGAGTGCTCTAGCCAGCTGAGCTATTCCGCCATCTTATGGTTGCGGGGGCAGGACTTGAACCTACGACCTTCGGGTTATGAGCCCGACGAGCTGCCAACTGCTCCACCCCGCGATATTATAAGTTGAATTTAGCTTGGTGCTGAAGACCGGAATCGAACCGGTACGGTATCGCTACCGCAGGATTTTAAGTCCTGTGCGTCTGCCTGTTCCGCCACTTCAGCATGTTTTTACTGTCGCCCCTCAGCGACAAAATTAATTATATATTATGTTTTCTATAGTGTCAACATATTTTTTAATTTTTTTCTAGTAACATTATGTTATTAAAATTATAAAGGGCTGATATGCATCATGCAATCAGCCCTTTATATAGATTTATATATTAAATTTATATGATGTCTTTATTTATAAAACTAGAAGCTTCTTCTTCCGCTTTTAGCTTTAAAATCTTGATTCTTTTTTACATCCTGCATTCTTTCTTCGCTATCCTTTAAGAATCTTGACATTATATCTTCAAAGTTTCCTGAGTTTCCCCCAGACTTTTTATTTTCTGAAGACCAATCTATTTCTATAGGTTTTACTGATTTTTTTTGAACATTTGCTTGCTTAATTGATAAACTTATCTTGCCATTATCGTCAATTGATATTACTTTTACCTTAACCTTATCTTGTTCATTAAGATGTTGTCTAATATCCTTAACGAATGAATCTGCTACTTCTGAAATATGAACTAACCCTGTTTTACCTTCTATCTCTACGAAAGCTCCAAAACTAGTTATATTAACCACTGTACCCTCTAATATGTTTCCTGCCATTAAGGTCATGTTACAAAGATTCCTCCTTAAAAATTAAATAATATATGTTATTATAATAATAACCTTTTTTTGTAGTTTTAAAACATATTCTTTAGTTTTGCGTTTTAGGATTTACAACTTTTTCGCCCTCTTTTATCATTCCTAGCCTATCTCTTGCAAGCTTTTCAATATATTCATTAGAATCAACTTTTTTCAAATCTGCCTCTAACTTACTATTTTTATCTTTAAGCTCTTCTAGTTCCTTTTGGCTAATAACAATATCCTCCTGGATTCTTTTCATTGTAATTTCCTGTTTAATGTAATTAAATACGAAAATTGCAAAAATAAAAACTATAATTAATCTTTTAAGAGTTACTTGCTTTTTAATTGCTCTCACCCTCTTTAAAATATATTATATAATACATTTTAAACACTATACATATTTTATTCAAGCTATTTTTTTTATGTTACTACTTTGAATCTATTTTTTTCCGCAAATATTATAATATATAAGTTTTATAGGATAAATTAGATTTTTCAAAAATATTCTTATAAATTTACCAGTTTTATCTATCATATATCTCTCTAACTTTAAAATTGTAGGGCTTATTAATTTTAAATAAATAATCAAGGTTACTATCATGAATATATATACATATGGTCCTAAGAAGGCATAATTGGCGTATAGTAAAAAAGCAAATACTATAATAGCAGTTAATATCCAAAATAATATATCTTCTATTATGATTATTATCTTGGGTATTTTCACTCCTCTTATTATGTTATATAGGTCAAACATAATTCCTATCAATATTCCCGAAATAATGGAATACATAACTATGTCAAATTGGACATCTATTGATAACGGCATACTTACCCCTATTTAAATAACTTAGAAATTATATTTTCTTTTTCTTTTTTAACTTCTTTACTACTATATACTATGGAAGATATATTCCCTATAATTATGACATCACCATTTTGCACATCTAATTTATTCATCTTTAATTCTGATCCCTTGATAGTTAAAAACCCTAACTTTGTATTTAATAATATTTTTTCATCATCAAAACTTATAACCTCTTCTACCCCTGTAAGCGTTAATCTTTTTCTATTCTCTAAAGTTATATTACCCCTTGGCTCTTCTAACTTATTTTCATTTCTCTTTTCCATCTTATCTCCTCCACATATTCTTTATAAAAATATATGAAGAAGTTATTGTTTTTATTCTTTATCTTCCTCTCCTTCTAATATCTCATACATTTCTTTTGCATTTTCCTTTTTTACATGCTCAACTATATTAATTATTCTTGCTTTTAATGATCTATTTGCAAATTGAATTTCTATTATATCGCCTTCTTTTACAACTGTTGATGCTTTAGCAGCCTTATCATTAATGGAAACTCTTCCTCCTTCACAAACTTCTTTAGCAACTGTCCTTCTTTTTATTATTCTAGAAACTTTAAGATATTTATCTAATCTCATAATAACTCTCCTTATAACTCTTATTATTGTTTGTATTATTAAAAGAACCCGAGAAAATACTCGGGTTCTAAATATACTACTTATTAACTTTTTCCTTGAATTCTTTACCAGCTTTAAATACTGGAACTGTTGAAGCTGGAATGTTTATAGTTTCTTTAGTTCTAGGATTTCTTCCTTCTCTTGCAGCTCTTTCTCTTGTTTCGAAAGTTCCGAATCCTACTAATTGAACTTTTTCACCTTTTTCTAACGCTTCTTCAACGCTTTCTATAAATGATTTTAAAGCTAATTCAGCATCCTTCTTAGTTAATTTACTTTTTTCTGACATGCTAGTGATTAATTCTGCTTTATTCACAATTACATCCTCCTTAAATAACCCGTTATATATTTTAGTAGTTAACTATTTCTGTTAATATGTACTATAACTACATTCTCTTATTATATATCGTCTTTTGGTGCTAGTCTATAACATTATCAATTTTTTGTTATAAAAGCTATTTATTACAATAAGTTATTTATAGTATAGTATAAACCTTTATATATTATTCTTCAAAAACTTTATAAATCCTTCTTTTCTTCATTAAATTCTTTGTTTTTTGCTTGTTCCCATAACAAATCCATCTCCTTTAATGTCATTTCATTCAAATTTTTGTTGGATTTTAAAGCTTCTTCTTCTATAAAAGAAAATCTTCTTATAAATTTTTGTATAGTTGAATTTACCGCTTCTTCTTCATCAATATTTAATTTTCTGGCTACATTAACACATGCAAATATTAAGTCTCCTACTTCATCTTTTATTTTTTCCTTATTATTGGATTTATATACATCTAATACCTCTTTTAATTCTTCTTGTACTTTTAAAGCTGTATCTTCAATATCATCCCAGTCAAAACCTACTTTAGCTGCCTTTTTTTGAACCTTATGTGCTCTAATTAAAGATGGTAAAGCCTTAGCTATTGCATTCATTTCTTCTGCAACTGTATTAAAACTCTTTTCTTTCTTTTTAAGCTCTTCCCAATTTTCAAGAACTTCTCCACTATTATTAACTTCTCCTTCACCAAATACATGCGGATGTCTATAAATCATTTTGTTACATATAGATTCAAGTATATCATAAATATTAAAATATCCATCCTCTTTACCCAGTGAAGCATGGAAAACTACATGCAATAAGACGTCTCCTAATTCTTCTATCATTCCATCTATATCATCATTATTTATGCTATCTATAACTTCATAAGCTTCTTCTAAAAGTTGATTTTTAATACTCTCATGAGTTTGTTCCATATCCCATGGGCAACCATTTTCTCCTCTTAAAGTATCTATTATCTCAACTAAATCATTAAAATCTTTTTTATTATTCATATCTTTAGGTATATATATAGATGTCAGATAATCTATATCTTCTTGCATATCGAGCTCATATATAGGTATTTTTCTTATAGATTCTTCCGAAACGATTCCCGCTGCTCTAACATAATATATTTCGGTTTCATCGTTATAATATTCAAGCAATCTAAGCTTAACTTCTGAAGCTATTAAAGGATTATACACTTGAGTTATTATAGTCCCTATTCTTTTATCTAAAATTTGATTTTTCATATCAAATGCATCTATAACTTTTAATCCTTCTATTGGATCAATCTTCAATACATCCATCATAGCATCGATAAAACTTACAGCTGGAAGTATTTCATATCTTATTCCCTTTTCATCGCATAAACTCATAAGATTAAAAACTGATTTTTCTGCAACTAAAGGATGTCCTGGAACTGCATATATTATCTCTTTTTCATCTTTATACTTGTTTAGTATATCTTTTGCAATATTATTGTAAACCTCGTCAAAACTTTCAGACGTTTCATAATAATGGTCATATGTCTTGAATTCTTTAATTTTTCCTTTTAAATAATCAACAGTAGGATGCTTCTCTGTTCTAAAATAAATATTCTTTCCTTCTTCTAAAGCCTTAACAGCTCCTATAGTTAAAGCTTCCGGTGCTCCTGGTCCTAAACCTATTATCTTTATCATTAGGTTCTCTCCTCACTCATTAATTTTTTACAATTCTATTTTTTATTTCGTCTATGCTAAATACCTTTAGTATTAGTATTAATGCCATATATATAATAATACCCAAAAATATAGCTATTAAGCAAGCAGAACCATTACTACCTGTCTTATTAAATAAATATAAATATGCTGATAACACTCCAAACATCATGATAAAAGCTGCAATAATTGGTTTTATAGCTGTTTGATATATATCTAGCTTTAATTTTAATCTCTTCTTCAGTGAAATTAAGTTTAATATTGTTGATACTAAATAAGCCGATATACTAGCTATTACAGCACCATAAATATTTATATTTGCCATAGGCACTAGCACAAATGTTAAAATAATCTTTATGATGCATCCTATAAATAGGTTTATTATAGGTCTAATATAATGACCTATACCTTGCATAATTGATGTAGTTGTCTGAGTTATTATTATGAAAGGAACTGATAAAGATAAATATTTAAGTATTAATATACCGTCCCATTTCCCGGGAAATATAAGTTTCATTATTGGTCCTGCAAGAAAGAATAATCCTAAAGTACACGGCATAGCTATTAACATAGATAACTTTATCGACAATTGAACTTTTGACGCTAAATCTTTTCTTTTATTCATTATATAATTTTCTGCTATTATAGGAATAAGTGAAGTTCCTACTGCCATAGATAATGTCAATGGAATATTAGTTATTACATTTGCCTTGCCTGTTAATTGAGCATATAAAATAGTTGCACTCTCTGATGTTAATCCAGCTTGCAAAAGCTTTTGTGGAACTAATATCGAATCAATTAAGCTCATTATAGTACCTACCGTTGTTCCTACTGAAATTGGTAAAGCAATCTTTAATATAGAAGTTAATACTTCTGGATTACTCTTAACTCTTTTATTCCACATTTGTTTTTTTACTTTTTTATATTTTTCACGAAGATATGTTGCTCCTATTACACCTCCGGCAGCTGCACCAAAAGCAGCTCCTCCTGCTGCATATTCTATTCCTCTAGGTAAAAATAATATAGCAAGTCCAACTCCTATTATTACCCTTCCTATCTGCTCAAGTATTTGTGATACTCCTGATGGAGTCATATTTTGCAACCCTTGAAAAAATCCCCTATATATAGTCATTATAGATATTACAAATGGTGCAAAGGATATTCCAAGTAAAGCATAATATGATTTCATGTCCCACTGAACAAATTTTATAATAGGTTTAGCAAAAAAGAACAATATAAGGGTTGTACCAACACCTAAGAACATCATTAAAATTGTTGATTCTTTTACAACCTCAAATATTCCCTGTATATCGCCCTTTGCCTTTTTTTCTGATATCATTTTCGAAATAGCTACTGGTACTCCTGACGCCATAGCAACGAAAAACATATATAAAGGATATGACATTTGATAATATCCAACACCTTCGTCACCTATAAGCATTATTAGCGGCCATCTAAAGAATAACCCTAAAAACTTTGCTACCATTCCTGCTACTCCAAGTACTATACTTGCTTTAAGTAGTGATTGTTTCTTCATAAAATACCTCCAAACTCAAAATAGTTCTAGTAAATTTGTATTGTAAGTTTAGAGGTATTATTACTTTATTTTATTTATTACTTTATATTTAATAAAATATTTATTTTATTGTTCCATTTGTTTACCTAAGAAAGCTGAAGCTGTTTCAGATAACTTCAATTCAAGTTCTCCTAACTTTTCTCCTGATTCCTTTGATAATATAATAACTGCTCCAATTGCATCCCCTTCAGCTATTATTGGAGATATTACTTGACTAGCGTATTTTCCTGTTTCTTCATCATTATGTAATGGAATAGTCTTATTTTGTTCTGTTATAAGAACAGCTCTTCTATCCTCCATTACTTTTTCTAATTCTACACTAACTTTTCTCTCCATGTAGTCTCTTTTTGGAGCTCCACTTACTGATATAAATGCATCTTTATCTGCAATTAAAACAATATGTCCAATTGCTTGTTGCAAGCTTTCGGCATATTCTTTTGAGAAGTCTGTTAACTCTCCAATTGGTGAATACTTCTTTAAAATAACCCCGCCTTCTCTATCAGTGAAAATCTCTAATGGATCCCCTTCTCTAATTCTTAATGTTCTTCTTATCTCTTTTGGTATAACAACTCTACCTAAGTCATCAATACGTCTAACAATTCCTGTTGCCTTCATTCTTATGAGCTACCTCCTTTTATTAATAATAATTAGTTGCAATATTATTATTTGACTTCTTAGAAATTTTATACACATATAACCAAAATTTATAAAATAATAGAATACTTCTAACGTTTTAACTGTAAAACTAAATCTAAAAATAAGTATTGTAAATAAACAAAGGGATCAGTTTAACTAAACTGATCCCTTTAATTTATTATATCTTAATTATTTTTTCTAAAGTCTATCTTCGTATATTTTTACATTATAATCCTTTTTCCATTGCTCAATAGAACTTGAATAAATTTCATTTTTCTTTTGATTTTCTAATGTAGTCTTTATAGAATCCTTAACTTCATCAAAAGTTCCTTGTTTAACTTTAGTTGCTCTAATTATATGATAACCAAATTGGCTTTTTACTGGTTCTGATATTTCTCCCTCTTTAAGGGCTTTTAATCCTGCTACAAAATCTTGGTCATATTCTGTTGTGTTAAACTTAATTACGCCTAAATTACCGCCACTTTCTGCTGCAGCTGGTTCTTCTGAAGACTCTTTTGCCACTGTAGCAAAATCTTCTCCATTTATAATTCTTTCTCTGATCTCTTTTGCCTTAGCTTCATCACTTACCACTATATGTTCAGCATTAGCTTCACCAAAACTATCTTTATTTTCTTCATAATATGCTTTTATATCTTCATCAGTTATATTAACATCTTTAAATAAATCTTCTGTTACTTTTTCTGTTGCTAATTTATTTTTCATGCTTTCTGTAAGCTTAGTTGTATATTCATCTAAAGTCATTCCAGCTTGCTCAAGAGCTGCATTAAATTGCTCATCTCCGCCATAGCTTTCTTTAAGACTTTCTATATACTTTTGAACTTCAGAATCAACCTCTTCTTTGGTTGGAGTTACTCCTAATTCTTCTGCCTTTTTAAGCATCATTTTTTCTTCAACTAATAAATTTATTGCTTGAGTTCTTAAAGCTTTTACCTGTTCTGCCATATTAGGATTAGTATCATAATCACTTCCATATTGTTGTAAATATGGATCAGCTATTTCATCTACTTCTCCCTTAGTTATTTTTACATCTCCAACCTTTGCTAAAACAGTATTCTTTATTGCTTCTGGTGTTTTTTGTATCATTTCACATCCAACTGCTGAAAAAGCAAATATACTTAAAGCTCCTGCAGCTATAATTTTCTTAATTTTAATCACTTAAGTTCCCTCACTTCTCTTTTAATTTGTTTCAATACCATTATACATGACTAGTATATCAATATTGTGTCATTTATTCAATTTATATAAATAACTTTACATATTTTTTGTTAAATTTTCTAATATTTCCTTATAAAATCCTAATATAGTTTCTTTCTTTATCTCTGAACTTCTCACTGCAAAGTATGGTTTTTCTCCAAACATTAAAAATACTTTATCCTTATAATTCTCCAACAGATATTTATATATGCTATTTAAATTCTTAATTCCATCCGCAAATATAAACTTAACTTCCTTTGGTGTTTCCTTTATTTCTTCAATTGAAATAAGTTTAGCCTTACTCTTTATATAAGCTATATCCATTAAATTATAAACAGGATCTGGAATTTCTGAATATCTATCTTCAAGTTCAGATTTAATATCCATATAATCTTCTAATCCATCAATAGCAGCAATTTTCTTGTATATTTCTATTTTTTGAATTTCATCTTCAATATAAGTTCCTGGTATATATGCGTCTACCTTTATATCTACTGTAGTTTCAATAGGTTCCTTCTCTATCTCACCTTTAATAATTTTTATTGTATCCTCCAGCATTCTACAATATAAATCATATCCTATTGCAGCCATGTGTCCATGTTGAGCTGAACCCATCATATTTCCAGCTCCTCTTATTTCTAAATCTCTCATAGCTATCTTAAATCCTGATCCAAGCTCTGTGAAATCTTTAAGGGCCTTTAGCCTTTTTTCAGCTACCTCTGTTAATATTTTATCTTTAGTGTACATAAAGTAAGCATATGCTATTCTATTTGACCTTCCAACTCTACCTCTTAATTGATAAAGTTGTGATAATCCCATTTTATCTGAATCGTGAATTATCATAGTATTAACATTTGGTATATCTATTCCCGTTTCTATAATTGTTGTGCATACTAATATATCATAATCTTTATTCATAAAGCTTACCATTTCTTTTTCAAGTTGTCTTTCAGTCATTTGTCCATGTATAATTCCAACTTTACACTCAGGAACTAATTCCCTGATGTATTTAGCCATCCCCTCTATACTTTCAACTCTATTATAGACATAATAAACTTGACCACTTCTATTCACTTCTCTTAATATCGCATCTCTTACAAGTTGATCATTTTGCTCTACAACATAAGTTTGTATTGGATATCTCTCTTCTGGTGGTGTCTCTATTACAGATATATCCCTTGCTCCTGTTAATGACATATGAAGGGTTCTTGGGATTGGTGTTGCACTTAAAGTTAATACATCAACATTTTTCTTTAATCCTTTTATTTTTTCTTTTTGAGCAACCCCAAATCTTTGCTCCTCATCTATTATTAGAAGTCCTAAATCCTTAAAAACAATATCCTTAGAAACTAGTCTATGAGTTCCTATCAATATATCTACATTACCTTCTTTTACAGCTTGAAGTGTTGCTTTTTGCTCTTTTGCACTTCTAAATCTACTTATCATATCTATTTTTACTGGAAAATCTGAAAATCTCTTTGTCATATTTTTATAATGTTGTTCTGCCAGTATAGTTGTAGGTACTAGGAATGCTACTTGCTTACCATCCATAACAGCTTTAAATGCTGCTCTAATAGCAACCTCTGTTTTTCCATACCCAACATCACCGCATAGAAGTCTATCCATAGGCTTATCAGTTTCCATGTCATGCTTAATTTCTTCTAGAGATGTTAATTGATCTGGTGTTTCCTCAAATGGAAATTCATCTTCAAACTGTTTTTGCCACTCTGTATCTTTTCTAAATTTATATCCCTTTAAAGTAGCCCTTGTAGCATAAAGCTTAACCAAATCTTCCGCTATCTCATTTATAGATTTTTTAACTTTTGCTTTTGCTTTATTCCATTCATTACTTCCAAGTTTATTTACCTTAGGAGTTTTACCTTCACTTCCTATATACTTTTGAACTAAATCTAACTGATCAACAGGGACATATAATTTATCACCTTTATCATAAACAATATCTAAATAATCTCTTGTATGTCCACCAACTTCTATTTGCTTTATTCCTTTATAAACCCCAACTCCATGATTAGCATGAACAACATAATCTCCAAGCTTAAGCTCTGCAAAGCTTTTTATTTTTCCTATACCTTTTCTTGAACTAGCCTTTTTAGATATTTTTCTTTTAGCTTCTCCAAAAACATCTTTATCTGATATTACACACAGTTTTAAATCAGGATACTCAAAACCTTTTAATAGATTTCCGAAGGTAATAACAACCTCTCCAAACTCTATTGATTTTATATCCTCTCTGTAAGAACTTTCAATTTTCCTATCTCTTAATGTATTTACAAGTCTTTCTCCCCTAGTCCTTGTTCCGGATAATATTATCGTCTTATATCCCTTTGACTTTTTCTCTTTAATATCATCTATTAACAAATCTAATTGACCTTGATAACTATTTAGAGTTGATGCATTAAATGAATATCTTTCTATAGGATTTAAAATTTTACTATTAATAGCAAATACATCTAAAGTTATTGATTTTTGAGATTCTAATTTTTCAATTAAATCATCTTTATTTAATAAAAGCTTACTTTGAGATGGTAAAATTCCTCCTCTTTGTAAAAAAGCTTCATAATTTTCACTAAATTCAAAATAACAGCTTTCTAGTTTACCTTCACATTTTTTAACGTCATCAATTACATACATATAATCTTTTACATAGCTAAAAAAGCTATCTGTCTTATCATAGAAATAAGGTAAATAACTATCTAAAGTTTCAAATGTTAAAGTTTCTGTTAAAGATTCTATGTTCGCACTTATAATCGATTCCAACTTTTGTATTCTTTCATCATTTCCTTTAGCTTTACTTTTAATTTCTTGGAATTCTTTTAAAATAGCTTCTTTTCCTCTATTTAATGCTTCTTCATTTAATATAATCTCTTTGGCTGGGAATATCTCTATATTATCAACCTTTTCAATACTTCTTTGTGATTCTTTATTAAAAGTTCGTATAGACTCTATTGAATCTCCAAAAAGCTCTATTCTATATGGATAAGTAGCTATTGGTGGAAATACATCAAGAATTCCTCCTCTTAAAGAAAATTCTCCCTTTCCTTCTACAGCCTCTACCCTTTCATAACCACTTTCTAATAGTTTTTTAGATAAATCTTTAAAATTAACATCATCATCTACACTTAATTTAAATGTATATTCCCTAAATAATTCCTTAGGAGTATATACTGATGTTAAGGTATCGATTGATGTTACTATTATCTTATTTTTATTATCTAAAATTTCTTTTATTACCTTTAGTCTTGCCCATCTCAAATCTCCCGAAATAGCATCTATATTATAAAAAACTACCTCTTTTGCAGGAAAATAATAAATATCATTTGTATAAAAACTTAAATCTTCATATATATTCTTCGCTTCCATATCACTATGAGTAAGTATTATCATAGGTGAATCTATACTTTCATATATTTCAAAAACCCCATAGCTTTTTCCTGAATCCGATAATCCATTTATATTAATCGGGTACCTTTTATTATTAATACTAGTTATTATTTCATTGAAAGTAGAGTCATCTCTTAAAGGTTGTAGTACCCCCTTTAATCTCATTAATATACACCGTCCTTAATCTATTCTTTTTTTGATGTTTTAAACCCATTAAATCTATTCATCGCTTCTTTTGTTCCGTCTTTTATTATAACTTCTACTGCCTTTGAGGAAGCATCTATAACTTCTATCAAACTATCCATATCTTCCTTATTAAATCTCCCTAAAACATGAGAAACTAAATCACTTGTAGGTTGTCCTACGCCTATTTTAACTCTTGGAAAAATATCTGTGCCTATATTAGCTATTATACTCTTGATACCATTATGTCCACCAGCACTTCCTTTTTCTCTAATTCTAAGTTTTCCAACTTCTAAACTAATGTCATCATATATAACTATAACTTCATCATTTTCTAATTTATAAAAATTTATAACCTCTCGTATACTTTCTCCACTTAAATTCATATAAGTTGTTGGTTTCAATAAAATAACCTTATTATTATTTATGAATCCCTCCCCATATACTCCTTTAAATTTTGTCCTATTTATATCTATATTATACTTGTTTGAAATATAGTCTATAGCCTCAAAACCTATATTATGTCTAGTTCCATCGTATTCTTTACCTGGATTTCCTAATCCAACAATTAAAAACATATTATGCAGCCTCCTAATTGCTATTAGCATATTTATTATTATACTAGTTTTTTACAATAATAAAAGTATTTAAAATAAAATTGCAACCCTTAAATAGAGCTGCAAATAATTATATTTATTTTTATTAATTATATATCTTTATTTCTAAGTCTTTTACTTCACCAGAGCGCATTACTTTGCATTTTAATGTATCTCCTGGAAATTTATTTTTTAATATTTCGGACATTTGTGTAATACTCGTTATCTTTTTCCCGTCCATTTCAAATATTATATCTGTAGGACGTAGCCCTGATTTATATGAACCTCTCTCTTGATTAATTGCTGCAATATAAAATCCACCTACATTATTCCACTTATCACTATTAATAAATCCACCCTCTGAAATACCTAGTATATCTTTTATCTCATTTGTTGAACTTACTACTTCCTCTAGAGAACTAAAGTCTAATGCATAGTACAATCCATTTTGATTCATCTCATTCGTTATTTTATAACTAGCAATACCTATAATTTCTCCATTTATATTACTTATTATTCCCCCTGTATTCATAGCTGTTATTGGTGTATTAATTTCTAGTACTTTATATTTAATATTATTGGTGTTTATACTTCTATTAGTTGCTGTTATTATGCCTGGTATTATATTATCTATGTAATCGCTACTAGTAGAATTGCTAATAAGAAAAATTTTTTCTCCTTCTACTATATCTGATTTCATAACAAATTTAATCGGTATTAACTCTTCATCACAATTAACTTGTATAAGCGCAATATCCATATTTTCATTTGCTACAACTATTTCAGCCTTAACAGGCTTAGCTCCTACCGAAGGTAATTTTACATATATATTCTTAAAATTTTTTATTTTCGAGTAGTTTGTTAATATCTTTCCATTGCTTTCTATAATCACACCAGTTGTATTACTATCAAAATACTTATTTTGGGTTAAATTAACCTCACTATCACTTATTGTTACTAATGATTGTTTTACTTTTTCTATTAATCCAGAATACTCTAAAGTAATAGTGCTTTTTTCTAATTTATCATTTAGCTCATTAACTAAATCTTTATATTTATTCTCGATAACTAAAATTGAAAATAATGCACCCGATAATCCAGCTATAATTAATAAGCTCAAAAGCTTACCAAGCATTTTAATGTTAGATTTTGTTCTCTTTCTTTTAAATTGTATTGAAGGAAAGTTTTCATTCATAAACTCATCTTTATCATTAAATTTATCCTTCAACTTTTTATTCATAAAATCCCCTCCTCCAACATTAATTTTATTTAATTGATCTTTTAAGTGTAAAAGTAAATTTAACGCCTTTTCCTTCTATATTATTAACCCAAATATCCTGATTATGTTGAGATAATATTAACCTAACTATTGATAACCCAAGTCCCGTACTTATTTTATTGGTTCTAGCCTTATCCATTTTATAAAACCTTTCCCATATCTTATTGATATCCTCTTTTGGAATATTAGGACCACTATTAAATATACTAACATATACAAAATCACCCTTTGCATATGTTTCCACTTGTATCCTTCCGCCTTCATCGCCATACTTTATAGCGTTTTCAAGGAGATTAGTCACAACTTGTATTATCCTATCCCTATCGCCTATACAGTACTCATAGCTATCATTAAATATAACCTCAACTCTAATTTTTTTCTCGTTTATCTTTCCTTCTAAATTTAATGTACATAAAGTTATAATTTCATTTATATCCAACTTAGCCACTTTTAGCTTAAACTTTCCTGACTCCATAGTTGATATATCTAATAGATCATTTACAAGCCTCGACAGCCTAGAAACTTCATCATTTACTATATTTAAATAATAGTTTTCTTTATCCTTAGGAATAACACCATCAACAATCCCTGTTATGAAGCCCTTAATTGATGTTATTGGAGATCTTAGTTCATGAGATACATTTGAAATAAATTCACGTCTTACATTATCTACCTTTTCTAAAGATTCTGCCATTATATTGAATGAATTTGCTAATTCACCTATTTCGTCATCTGAGTCTATATAAACCCGTTTTTCTACTTCACCTTTTGCAAGCTTCTTAGCTGCATTGTTAATTTCAGATAGAGGACTTATTAATATTTTTTGAGAAAAATAATATGCAACTACACTTGATAAAACAACAGCTCCTAATACAGATATCCATATCACACTGTATAATTTTTTTGAAAAATCAGTACTCTCAGAGTTTTCAAAAACTATTATAATACCATTAAAACTCTCTCCATTAAATAATGGAGTTGTATAAGTTTTAAATCTTTTATTGTTTTTATCAAAAAAACTTTTTTCTATCATTTTACCAGATTTTAATCTTTTTAAATCTGAATCATTCATATCTATTTTGTTATACATTAAATCCTCAAATCTTTCATCAGATATGGCATATACATAACCTTGATTATCTAAAATTATTGAATCCATATCGACAGAAGCTTTAATTATTTTCATTGTACTTTTTAAATCCTCATATCCAGTTTCACTATTTTCATTTAAAAATTCTTCTGTAGAACCTTGAATTATCTCCATGTATTTACTTATACGTTCAGATCTTAGTATTGAATAATCCCTATTAATCCAGGCTGATAAAACCATTCCAATCAATATTAATAATATTGCTGTAATAGATGAAAAGGTAATTAAAATTTTATATATTACACTTTTCTTTTTCATTATTTCACCTCAAATTTATATCCAACACCCCAAACAGTTTCTATCAACCAATTCTCTCCGCCACTTATTTTTTCCCTTAATCTCTTAATATGAACATCAACAGTTCTAGAATCTCCTGGATAATCATATCCCCATACTTCACAAAGCAATTGCTCTCTTGTAAAAACCTTATTTTTATTACTTGCTAAGTAATGAAGTAGCTCAAACTCTTTAGGCGGCATTTTTATTTCAACACCTTTATAAACAACATTATAAGAATTGGCATCAATAACTAAATCTGAATAATTTATTATTTCAGTATTCTTTTCATCATAATTATATCTTCTCATAACAGCTTTCACTCTTGCTAGAAGCTCTTTTGGCTCAAATGGCTTTACTATATAATCATCGGCACCTAGCTCTAAAGCTAAAACCTTATCAAACGTATCACCTTTTGCAGTCAGCATAATCACCGGAATTTCACTTGATTTTCTAATCCACTTCAAAACTTCTATGCCATCTACTCCAGGTAACATAATGTCTAACAGTACTAAGTCTGGTTTAAAATCTCCAAAAACAGCACAAGCTTCTCTTCCATTGTGACACCTTCTAGTTTCATATCCTGCACTTATTAAATACATATTTATTACTTCGCATATATTTTCATCATCATCTACAATTAATACTTTTCCTAATCTATTATTCATAATAACACCATCCTTACTTTTATTATAATTCATTTATATCTTATATAAAAATTTTTATATTAATTATAAATAATAATTAATAATTGTTACAAATTATTAATTATTTACAGAATTAATAGGCCTCTAAAAAGTTTGTGCTTTTTAGAGGCCTTTTATCCTATTATGTATTAAACTTCAAATAACTTACTTATTGGTTCATCATCATATATTCTTTTTATTGCTTCTGCAAATAAAGGTGCTACTGATAATGATTTAAATTTAACTAAATCATCTTTTTCAGGTAACTTAATTGTATTTAACATAACTAATTCTTCTATAGCAGAGTTATTTATTCTTTCGAAAGCAGGTCCTGACAAAACTCCATGAGTACAACATGCATATACATTTTTAGCACCTAAATCCTTTAGTGCATTTGCTGCATTTGCTATAGTTCCTGCAGTATCTATCATATCATCTATTAAGATGCATTTTTTGCCTTCAACATCTCCTATTATATTCATGATTTCTGATACATTTGCCTTCGGTCTTCTCTTATCTATAATTGCTATCGGTGCATGTAATCTATCAGCAAACTTTCTTGCTCTAGTAACACTTCCTAAGTCAGGTGAAACAACTACAACATCATCTCTATCATCAAAGCCGTTTTTCACAAAATACTTAGCTAATATTGGTGATCCTAATAGATGATCAACTGGTATATTGAAATATCCTTGAATTTGTGCTGCATGTAAATCCATAGTTAATACTCTATGAGCTCCTGCTGCTGTTAAAAGATCTGCAACTAATTTAGCTGTTATTGGATCTCTTGATTTAGCTTTTCTATCTTGTCTTGCATATCCATAGTATGGCATAACAACTGTAATTCTACCTGCTGAAGCTCTTTTAAATGCATCAATCATTATTAAAAGTTCCATTAAATTATTGTTAACAGGTGAACTAGTTGATTGAACTAAAAACACATCTGTTCCTCTTACAGTTTCTGCTATATCAACTGATATTTCTCCATCACTAAAAGTTGAAACCTTAGCTTTACCAAGTGGTAATCCTAATATGTCAGCAATTTCTTTTGCTAATTCTGGATGTGAGTTTCCAGTAAATATTTTAATATTTTTTCCATGGGTTATCATTGTGTGAAGACCTCCTTAAAATTTTTAGCACTTTTGTTTATCTAAATAACTATTTGTTAGTAAGACCTTTTTTAGTCACCCAACCTTCAATATTCCTTTGTTTTGCCCTTGCTACTGCAAGTTCTCCTTCTTTTACATCATTAGTAATTGTTGATCCTGCAGCTATATATGTGTTATCTTCTACATTAACTGGTGATACTAAATTAGTATTGCAACCTATAAAGCTATTGTTCCCAATTGTAGTTTTATGCTTCTTTTGTCCATCATAGTTAACAACTACTGTTCCACAGCCAAAATTACAGTTTTCACCTACAGATGCATCGCCTATATATGTTAAATGTGACACTTTAGTATTATTCCCTATAGTTGATTTTTTAATTTCTACAAAATCTCCTATTCTGGCTCCAGAACCAATCACAGACTCTGGTCTTATATATGCAAACGGTCCAACAGTAGTTCTTTCACCAATTTGACTATCAATAATAACAGAAGATTGAATTTCTACATTATTTAATATTATACTATTTGATATTCTTGAATTTGGATATAGTATAACACCTTCTCCTATTTTAGTGTTTCCTTCTAAAACATTACCTGGATATATAATAGTATCCCTTCCTATTTCTACATCATCCCCTATATATGTAGTGCTTGGATCTATTAATGTTACACCATTAATCATATGTCTTGAATTAATTCTATTTCTTAATATTCCTTCTGCTTCCGCTAATTGTATTCTTGAATTAACTCCTATCGTTTCTTCATAGTCTATTGTAACAGCTCCAACCTTATTTCCTTCTTCTTTTAATATTCCGATAACATCTGTTAAATAATATTCTCCTTGATTATTATTATTAGATAATTTATCTAACGAATTTAAAAGCTTTTCTATATCAAAGCAATATATTGCAGCATTCATTTCATTTATTTTTAGCTCTTCTTCAGTACAATCTTTATGTTCAACAATTTTTAAAACTTCATCATTTTCTCTTACAACTCTTCCATATCCAGTTGGATCTTCAACTATTGAACTTAATAATGTCGCACTATTTTTATTTTCTATATGTGTTTTAAATAAATTATCAACTGTTTCAGCTTTTATTAATGGTGCATCTCCACAAAAAACTCCTACAACACCCTTTTTACCTCTTAAAAAGTCAATGGCGCATTTTACAGCATGACCTGTACCTAATTGTTCCTCCTGTAATGCATAGCTCACATTTCTAGAAGAAGTCTTTTCTTTTACAAGATCTGCGCCTTTTCCAATGATAACATTTATATCTTCTATATTAGCTTTTCTCATAGTATCTATAACATGATTAACCATCTCTTTACCACATACTTTATGTAAAACCTTTGGCAAATCAGATTTTATTCTAGTTCCTTGTCCAGCAGCTAAAATTAATGAACATTTATACATAAAAAAACACCCCTCTATAAAATGTTAAGGACAAATTTATAATTAACTTAAAAAACGTTCGTAAACATCTCATTCTATTATATTGTATTAGAAAAAGTATTTCAACCTATTTATCCTTCCTTCATTCTCTTCCATTATGTATCTGCCCTGCTTTGCATCGAATTACATTGCTTTATTAATAATTTTTTTCAATAAATAAAGGAAATTATCACAAAAAAATAAAAGGGTCATCCCTTTTATTTTTAATTAACATAATTTAGCCAACTACTTCTTCAGAATCTTCTTCAAGTTTAGCTTTTTCATAAGCCTCAAGTATTGAATTCTGAATCTTTTCTCTAGTGTCTGTGTTAATAGGATGCGCTATATCCTTAAACTCTCCATCTGGTGTCTTTCTACTTGGCATAGCTATAAATAATCCATTTTGTCCTTCGATTACCTTGATGTCATGAACTACAAATTCGTTGTCAAATGTAACAGAAACTATAGCCTTCATCTTTCCATCAGAAGCTATTTTTCTAATTCTTACATCAGTTATTGTCATCGCACTACACCTCCGTTGCTCTGATAGATATTAAATTCTATAAAAAGTATAAAAATCCTTCTTTTATTTAAAATTTTTTTAAATTTTTTAAATTTTTCAAATTTTGTGTAGCTTGCCCGAAATTTTTTTAATTATTTATCAAATTTGAAGGCTTAACTTCTAAATCTTTCGATTCACCTAAGTGTCTTAATTCGACTATAGATATATAATCATCGACTCTTTTTTGAGCTACTCCTATGTTATCTACTAATACTCCAATTCCTATTAATTCACTTTCAAATTCTTTTAATAAATCCTTTATTCCTTGTGCAGTTCCGCCACCTCTTAAGAAATCATCTATAAATATACATTTACTTTTCGTTTTCATTGATTTCTTTGAAAGTGACATTTGCTGAATTCTCCCGCTAGTACCTGACACATAATTTATTGTAACAGTCGATCCCTCTGTTACTTTGTTATCTCTTCTTATTATAACTAGTGGAATTCCTAAATTCCTTGCAACTTCATAAGCAAGTGGGATTCCTTTAGTTTCAACTGTTACAACATAATCTACATCATTATTACAGAATACTGAAGATAATATAACTCCAGCTTTACTTATAATTTGAGGATTATACATTAAATCTGTCATGTATATAAAGTTCCCTGGAACAATTCTACTTTCATCCTTCAACATTTCACAAAGATCTTCAGCAAACTTTTTTCTACTTTCTTTTTCTATTCCTGGAATGTATTTTATTCCTCCTGCTGCTCCAGCTATTGTTTCAACTTTTCCCATTTCCAATTTTTCTAAAATTTCTCTTACTATTACTATATCTTCACTTATGGTTGATTTTGCTGCATTTAATAAATCTGAAAACTTATTTAATCCTATAACCTTATTTGGGTTCTCAGTTAAAATTTTTGTAATGGCCACTACTCTGCTATTTCTACTTAGCTTTTCCAAAATATATCACCTACAATTTCAATTTTTTCCGAATTATTCGTTAGTTTTAAGCATCTAATATTCATATTTTATTCTATATTTTTCTCAATATCAATAGATTTTAATCAGTTATCTTCTATTTAGCTTATAATTATTATTTTTTTTAATAAAATTTTATCAATTTATTTAAATATATCTTTTTTATGTGTTCATTTTCTTAAATTTGTATATAATTATAAAGTGAAAACTATTTACAGTAATTTTTATAAAAGAATTCTTAATAATAAAGGGGTTGATTTTTTGTCTTTTGATTTAAGCAAAGATATAAATAAGAAAGTTCATTTTATAGGTATTGGCGGAATTAGTATGAGCGGACTTGCTGCTGTTTTACTAACAAAAGGGTTTAAGGTATCGGGTTCAGATTCTAAAGAATCTGAAATTACTAATAAATTAAAATCTGAAGGTGCTGAAATTTACATAGGTCATGATAAAGGTAACTTGAAAGATGTTGACTTAGTAGTTTATACAGCTGCTATTCCATCAGATAATCCAGAAATAATTGAAGCAAAGGATAAAAATATCGATCTTATGGATAGAGCCGAGTTTTTAGGTTTAATAATGAAAGGCCACAAATACAATGTTGCTATATCAGGTACACATGGAAAAACTACTTGTACATCAATGCTTTCACATGTTACTTTAAAAGCTGACTTAGATCCTACAATATTAGTTGGTGGGGAACTAGATGTAATTGATGGTAACTTCAAAATAGGAAATAGTGAATATTTCATAACAGAGGCCTGCGAATATAAGGAATCATTTTTAAAATTTTATCCATATATAGGAGTTATTTTAAATATAGATGCAGACCACTTAGATTATTATAGAGATTTAAATCATATAAAAGAAACTTTTGAAAAGTTCTCAAACATAATACCAAGTGATGGATATTTAATAGGTTATTGTGAAGATGAAAATGTAAATGAAATATTAAATAAAGCAAAGTGTAACACAATTAGTTATGGTATAAATAAAGGCGATGTAAGAGCTACAAATATATCTTTTGATAATAAAGGTCGCGCAAGCTTTACTGTATGTAAGGATAATGATGAATTGTTCGATGTAACTTTAAATACTACTGGTAAGCACAATATATTAAATGCTTTATCAACTATCTGTGTTGGATTAATATTTAATATACCTTATACTTCAATAATAGAAGGATTAAGAGAATGTAAGGGTGCACATAAAAGATTTGAATATAAAGGTGAATTCAATGGAGCTACAATAATTGATGATTATGCTCATCATCCTGTTGAAATTAAAGCTACTTTAGATACAGCAACAATAATACCTCATAAAAATATTTATGCTGTATTCCAACCACATACTTATACAAGAACAAAAACTCTATTTGAAGATTTTACTGAATGCTTCTCAGAGGTAGACGAACTATTGCTTATGGATATTTATGCAGCAAGAGAAAAAGATACTGGTATAGTAAACTCAGAACAACTTGGAGATGCAATAAGAGCTAAGGGGATTAAATGTACTAATATTCATAGCCATGAACAGGCTGCAAATTATTTAAAAAATGTAGTTTCTAATGATGATATTATTCTAACCATCGGCGCTGGAGACGTAGTAAAAGTTGCAGATATAATATTAAAATAATTGTCATTTAAAATTTAACTTATATTATTGTTTTATTAGCAAATACTATAGGAAGCAGACTTATATGAATTTTTTATATAAATCTACTTCTTATAGTTTTCTTTTTGCCATCTTTTGACTAATACACTAATAATATTGATATTATTTGGTTTTTATGTTTATTTTTGAACAAGTTTATTTTATAATTTACAAGACTATAAGTACTATTCTATAATTTTTTTATTGTTTAAAATCTTATATAGTACAAATATTAAAGTAGAGGTGATTTTATGGATTTATCAAATAAGATTAAAAACGCTGCAGATTTTATAATGGAAAAATCTAAATACAAACCAGAAATCGGTTTAATTTTAGGTTCAGGATTAGGCTCATTAGCTGACTCTATAGAAAGCCCTGAATTTTACCCTTATGAGGAACTTCCTCACTTTCCAATATCAACAGTTGAAGGTCATGCTGGAAGATTAGTTATTGGTATGTTAAATGGAAAATGTGTTGTTGCAATGCAAGGAAGATTCCATTACTATGAAGGATATTCTTATAATGAAGTTACTTTTCCAGTTAGAGTAATGAAATTACTTGGAGTTGAAAAATTAATTGTTACTAATGCTGCTGGAGCAGTAAATACAAGCTTTAAGCCTGGAGATTTAATGCTTATAAATGATCATATTAACTTCTCTGGAGATAATCCGCTAATAGGTGCCAATCTTAAAGAATTCGGTCCTAGATTCCCGGATATGTCAAATGCATACAACCCAGAATTAATAAACAGAGCTTTAAACGTGGCTAAAGACTTAAATATAGATATAAAACAAGGTGTTTATATGATGTTTAGTGGCCCAACATATGAAACTCCTGCTGAAGTAAGAATGGCAAGAATACTTGGTGGAGATGCAGTAGGTATGTCTACAGCACCTGAAGTAATCGTAGCAAATCATTCTGGAATGAAGGTTTTAGGTATTTCTTGCTTAACTAACATGGCTGCTGGAATACTAGAACAACCTTTAAACCATGAAGAAGTAGTAGAAACTTCTAATATGGTTAAGGAAAAATTCACTACATTTATGAATAAAATAATTGAAGTAATCTAACTTCAATTAAAGTAAATCATATACATAAGAAGAAATTGAGATAAACAAAGGAGAAATTAAATTGAATAGATTTGTTGGAATAATAGGAGTTATAGTTATAATTGGAATAGCCTTTTTGCTGTCTGAAAACAAAAAGAAAATCAATTGGAAGCTAGTAATAGCTGGATTAGGCTTACAAATAGTATTTGCAATATTGATCTTAAAAGTTCCAGTTGGTAGAACAATTTTTGAAGGTGCAAGTAGTGCAATAACAAAATTATTAGATTTTACTAAGGAAGGAACAGATTTTTTATTTGGTCCACTTGCTGACACTAATGGAATAGGATTTGTATGGGTTGTTCAAATATTACCTACGATAATATTCTTTTCTGCATTAATGGGAGTACTATACTACCTTGGAGTAATGCAATTTATAGTTAAATTTATTGCTAAGTTCATTGGAAAACTACTTGGAACTAGTGGTTCTGAAACTTTAAGTGCAGTTGGTAATATTTTTCTTGGTCAAACAGAGGCACCACTTCTTGTTAAACCTTTTGTTAAAGATATGACTAGATCAGAGCTTTTAGCTATAATGGTTGGTGGAATGGCTACTGTTGCTGGTGGCGTTATGGCAGGCTATGTTGCAATGGGTGTAAATGCAGGCCATTTATTAGCTGCAAGCATTATGGCTGCTCCTGCGGGATTAATACTTGCAAAAATTTTAGTTCCAGAAACAGAAGAAAGTAAAACTAAAAACTCAACTGATATCTCAGTTGAGAATACAGCTTCTAATATCGTTGAGGCTGCTGCCAATGGAGCAAGTGATGGGCTAGGATTAGCATTAAATGTTGCTGCTATGTTACTTGCATTTATAGCATTATTAGCCCTTATTAATTTTATAATTGGAGCTATTGGAGGTTTATTTGGATTCCCAGAATTAAGTTTTCAGTGGATTCTAGGAAAGTTATTCTCCCCATTAGCTTTCGTTATGGGTGTTCCTACTGTTGATATATCAGCAGCTGGAAGTTTACTTGGTCAAAAAATAATATTAAACGAATTTGTTGCTTATTCTGAACTTGCAAATTTAATAACTCTTGATGTATTACAACCAAAAACTGTAATGATATTAACATATGCATTATGTGGATTTGCCAACTTTAGTTCTATAGCAATACAAATAGCAGGTATAGGTGGTTTAGCTCCTGATAAAAAGGGAACTATTGCAAAACTAGGATTTAAGGCTCTTATTGGTGGGGTTCTTGCAACATGCTTAACTGCAACTATAGCAGGTATATTATTTTAAATAAAAATTTTAAAATCTTAAAATTAACTATGAAATTTATTAAAGAGGTGTATCAAATATGTTTGATACACCTCTTTAATTTAGATTATAGTTATATCCTTTGTTACTGAATTTAAAACTTCACATCCATCTTTAGTTACTAATACTAAGTCTTCTATTCTTACACCAAAGTCATCCTTTAAATATATTCCTGGTTCAATTGAAAATATCATTCCAGCTTTAATTTCCTCATGATTTGATGAACTAACGTCTCCAAAATCATGATCTTCTATTCCAATACTGTGCCCTGTTCTGTGAGTAAAATATTCCCCATAACCAGCATCTTCAATATAATCTCTTGCTGCCTTATCTATATCAGAGAACTTCATTCCTTCTTTAACCTTACCTATAGCATTTAAATTTGCTTCTTTAACTATATTATAAATTTTTGCATGTCTTTCACTTGGTGCTTCACCCAAAAATACAGTTCTAGTCATATCTGAACAATATGAATTATATACTCCACCTATATCTATAACTATGCTATGTCCCTTTTTTATAGTATCATTGCTAGAATGATGATGGGGATCTGCTCCATTAGGGCTAACAGCAATTATGGGCGAAAATGAAAATTCATTTACTCCTTGATTTTCATATAAATCTACTAATAAATTAGCATAATATTTCTCTGTCTTTCCCTCTTCTAATCTGTTCCATAATTCAAGCATAACTTTATCATTTATTTGTGAAGATTTTTTCATCAATGCAATTTCTTCTTCATCCTTTATCATTCTTAATCTATCAATAATAGGTGATGAATTAACGAAAGCTTTTGCCCCTTTATTATCCATAAGTTTTATTAAGAAATGTGCTGGCCAATTTTTATCCACACCTAATGTACTTTCTTTATCCACAATTGTGCATAATATTTTTATTGGATCTTCAATGTCTGTGTACCAAACTAAATCTACTCCTAGGTCTTCATATATAGGAAATAGCTTATTAACTACAAGTTTATGATTTCCTTTTGTATTTAAATATAATGCTATCATTCTTTCTCCAGGAGAAAACCACTTTCCAGTTAAATAAAAAATAGCTGGAGGAGATGATATAATCATTTGATTTAATCCTTGCTCTTCCATGGCTTTTAAAACATTGTTGACTCTATTTAATTTCATATACTTTACCTCCTAATTTTTTTCTATAAATATAATATACCTCATCATATAAATAATATCTATTTATAATAATATTATTAAATTTATTTATAGCAAATATTTTAAATGATATAATATATATTATGTGATTGGTATTATTAATAATTGATTTATAAATATATTTTATTTTCCTTAAATAAATCTATTTATTATAATATTATTTTTAATTATGTGGATTATTAATTAAAATATGTATATTTAAATGCAATAATAAAATTGACATTCTATATTTATTGAGGAGGCTTATCTTATGAAAATAGCTGCAATTTCAGATATACACGGAAATATTTACTCACTAATGAAGGTATTAGAAGATATTGATGAACAAAAAGTAGATTTAGTAATTTGTCTTGGAGATTTAGTTGGCTATGGTCCTCATCCAAACGAAGTTATTGCTTTAATCAAAAGAAGAGAAATTCATTGTATAAAAGGAAATTATGATGCTTCTGTAGTTGATGGTGAATTTACATTTATAAGAGATACTAGCATTAATTCCTTTGCACTCCCTTGGGCATGCGAAGAAGTTAGGGCATCAAATAAATATTATTTATCACAATTACCAACATATTTAGATTATGATATTAATGGTGTTAAAATTAAATTTACTCACGGTAGTCCAAATGCTATAAATGAATACCTATTTGAAGATAAAGAAAATACTGAAAAAGTAATGAGTAAATTAGAAGAAGATATTTTAGTTTGTGCTCATACTCATATCCCTTCCTATAAGAAATTTAATAATAAAATATTTATAAATGTAGGAAGTGTTGGTAAACCCAAAATAGGCCGTCCAAACGCAACTTATTGCATAATTAATATTGATGAAAGTAAAAATGTAGATGTTAAATTTAGAGAGTTAGAATATGAATTCAAAAGAATAGTAAAAGATTCGCAAATGCTTAATTTTCCTGCTCAATTGGTTTCTTCTTATGAAAGTGGAACTGAATAAAATAAAAAAATTGCTACGATTTAAT
>NZ_JH815223.1:86840-233602 GCF_000158375.2 Clostridium sp. 7_2_43FAA | reverse complement strand
GCTACGATTTAATATCGTAGCAATTTTTTATTACTCTTCCCAGGTACATTTTTCCTTATAATTCATTAAACCTACTACTCTTAATTTTGATAAAATACTTTTATTTCCATCATGACAACTTTTAAAAACCTTACTATAATCAGCCCCTGCCTTAATTCCAAAATGCTTGCCATCTTTCCATTGAGGTATATCACACATATCATATATAGTTCCATCTACTGCAATATATGCTGGCATTCCATTTTCTCCATTATATAAAGCTAATTCCGACTCAGTTAATTTAAGTAATTCACTATTTCTTTTTTTGTTATGAAAACTTACTTCTTCTAAATATGAATTAATTTGATTACAAACTCTCTCCATCACATTCAATATATTTTCTTTGTATTCCTTTGGATATGTTACTAACATACTTTTTAGCTGATTTAATTCAATAAATTTTTCTTCTAGAAACCCCTTATAACCCATATAATCCTCCATAAAATATTACCTAAAATTATCTTATGATTTAAAGTTGCAAATGTTAGTGAATTGGTGTAAAATCGTAATAAACATTATAAAATTTATTACTATGATGAGAAGAGTAGCTATATGGAAGTAGTCTTAGCGAGTAAGGAATGGTGTAAGCCTTATACGAAGCCTTTAGTGAAGAACATCTCTGAGTTTCTAACCGAACAAGTGAAAATAATCACCTTACTTATTCAAGGTGTAAATTAGACTAATTAAAACTTTAGTCTCACTTAAGTAGACTTAGACGGATTCAAACCGTTATTATTTGAATGACATTACTTGTGTCAGTAGAGTGGCTATTTATATGATAGCAATCTGGGTGGTACCGCGAAATTATCCTTTCGTCCCTATTTTAGGGATGAAAGGTTTTTTATTTTACAAAAAATTATAGTAGGAGGAACAATAATGGATAAAGTAATTTTAGTAAAATCACTTTACAGAAATCAAGATGAATATTTATCTGAAGAAATAAAAATTTCTGGTTGGATAAGAACTCTAAGAGCATCAAATGCTTTTGGATTTATTGAAGTAAATGACGGTACATTTTTTAAGAATGTTCAAGTAGTTTTTGATAATAAACTTGATAACTTTAAAGATGTATCAAAACTACCTATTAGTTCATCAATAACAGTAATAGGTACTTTAGTTGCTACTCCAGAAGCTAAGCAACCATTTGAAATTCAAGCTAAAGAAATAGTTATAGAAGGTTTATCACAATCAGACTATCCACTTCAAAAGAAAAGACATACTTTTGAATACCTTAGAACTATTGCTCATTTAAGACCAAGAAGTAATGCATTTTCAGCTGTATTTAGAGTACGTTCAGTAGCAGCTTATGCTATCCACAAATTCTTCCAAGAAAGAGGATTTGTTTACACTCATACTCCATTAATAACTGGAAGTGACTGTGAAGGTGCTGGAGAAATGTTTAGAGTAACTACTTTAGACCTACACAATGTTCCAAAAACTGAAGAAGGTGCAATAGACTTTAAGCAAGATTTCTTTGGTAAAGAAAGTAACCTTACAGTATCTGGTCAATTAAATGCTGAATGTTATGCTTTAGCATTTAGAAATGTTTATACTTTTGGACCTACTTTCAGAGCTGAAAATTCTAATACAGCAAGACATGCAGCTGAGTTCTGGATGATAGAGCCTGAAATAGCATTTGCTGATTTACAAGATGATATGGAATTAGCTGAAGATATGCTTAAATATGTTTTAGAATATGTTTTAGCTGAATGTCCAGAAGAAATGGCTTTCTTCAATCAATTTGTTGATAAGGGTATCCTAGACAGATTAAATCATGTTATGACATCTGACTTTGGAAAAGTAACTTATACCGAAGCAGTTGAAATATTAAAGAAAGCTGATAAGAAGTTTGAATACCCTGTTGAATGGGGAATAGATTTACAAACAGAACATGAAAGATATCTTACTGAAGAACACTTTAAGAAACCTGTATTTGTAACTGATTATCCAAAGGATATTAAAGCTTTCTATATGAGATTAAATGATGATGGAAAGACAGTTGCTGCAACAGATCTTTTAGTTCCAGGTATAGGAGAACTTATAGGTGGAAGCCAAAGAGAAGAAAGAATTGATATTCTAACTAAGAGAATGGCTGAACTTGGTCTTAATGAAGAAGATTACTGGTGGTATCTAGAGCTTAGAAAATATGGAGAAACTAAACACGCTGGATTTGGATTAGGCTTTGAAAGACTTATTATGTATATTACAGGTATGTCAAACATCAGAGACGTAATCCCATTCCCAAGAACTACAGGACAATCTGACTTCTAATATAAAAAACCTAGTAAACAGCTTGTTTACTAGGTTTGTTTATTTTATTTATTGTTATTTTATTAAAAATAACACAACCATAACACAACTAGGTAAAAAGTTATGCAAAATAAGTACATATTAACTATTAATCAAATAATATTAGTTATTTATTAACTTACATACCTTTTCTATCTATTGGTAAAATTCCATCTCCATTATGGCTATCATTATCAACAATACTACTTATTTTTTTATTTCTGTTAGACATATCCTTATTTAGATTATTAAAAGCGTAATAATTAGATATACTTTCAATAATAACTTCATTTTTTTGACCTCTTGAAATTTTTATTCCTATTTCATTTGCAATTGTTAATAAATCATTTTTTTTATATTCACTTAAATAAGTAATTATATCTTTTTTCTCCATATTTTCCATTACTTTAATCAATGTGTTTTTATCAAAATATTCATTTTTTATTAAACTATTACTTTTTTTCTTTAAAGTCTTATAAATATCATCTAATACTTCCTCTAATGTAAAATCATTTTCTTCATAAAGATTTAGTATTTTGGAAGCTTTATTTAATAAAGTTGCTAACCTCTTAATCTCCATATTTCCATCACCTCTTAGATATAGTTAAATCTATAACCTCGATATCATTTCTTTCGCTATGCTTATAATTTGTGTACTCTGTTTAGCTGCATTTTTATGTTCCTTCTCCAAATAAAATATTGGATATGCTAATGCAGATGTCCTTGCTATTCCATCTCCATTAGTAATATATGCCTCAAACATCTTATCACCTATAGAACTTTTTAACTCTGATAAAATATTATACTGAGATTGCTTTGGCTGTTCTCCATATTCTCTTACATTATTAGCTACAACCCCTAATAATTCAGTTGGTATATACTCACAATCAAATTTTTCAAATGACTCATTCAAACTTTCAACTGCATTTTTTATTGATAATATTCCATAAGATGATAGTCTATCTAAAATAGTAGGTATTATATAATAGTCACTTGCAAATAATGCGTTCTGTGTAATAAAGTTTAAATTTGGAGGACAATCAATTAAAACAAAATCATAATCATCTTTTACCATATCGATCATTCTTTTTATTATCGTAAACTTATATTCATTAGAAATCTTTGCTTTCTTATTTATAACTAGACTAGTTTCATTATATTCAACTTTGTCATCTCTGTCAAAATTCGCTATATACATATCAGTATATATTAAATTGGGATGTGATGTAATTAAATCAATATAATTATATATATATCCTGGAGTATATCTAACCTCCTTATTTAATATATAATTTTTTAAGTTAATACTTGGATTATCATTTTTTAAGAACTCTTTAAATATATCTATTATAGTATATATTTTATCATCATTTTTGAATACAATTCTTTCAAACTCATTAGCTTCTAAACATGATATAGATAAATTACATTGTGGATCTAAGTCTATTAGTAAAACCCTTGGAAGTTCTTTGTTAATTCTTTCTTCTTGTAATGCTGCTGCTAAATTATGTGTTAATGTTGTTTTTCCTACACCACCTTTCCAATTAATAATACTTATAACTTTACACTTTTCCATTCTACCAACCCCATTTCCTAATATAATATATTTTATCATATTTTGTTATATTATGAAATTTTTATAGAATTCAATTTTTAAAATAAATCATTTAACTTTTCTACTGCTGATATTTTTTCATTTCCAATTACATGAGTGTATATGTCTGCTGTTATTTTTATTGAAGAATGTCCTAATAACTTTTGGACTGTTTTTAATGGTACACCCTTTTCAAATAATCTTGTTGCATAGGTATGCCTAAGTGAATGAAATCTAGTATGAGGTATATTATTATCTTTTAATACCTTTAGATATGCCTTACTTAATGTATCTGGCAATATATATCTTCCTAAAGCATCAGTAAATACATAATTATTATCTGTATATATTTCTTTATAATTATCCTTATATTCATCTTGCTCTTTTCTATGATTTATTAATTCCTTCAATATATTTGATGGAATACCTACTTCCCTTATACTAGATCTAGTTTTAGGTGTTGTTTCCTCTAATAAAAATTTTCTTTTCCCTTCTATTTCTATATATGATCTACTAATTGATTTATTAACTTTTAAAGTGCATTCATCAAAATTAATATCATCCCATTTTAAAGCAACTAACTCCCCTATTCTAATGCCTGTCCCTAAAGCTAAAATAAACATTAATCTATATTTATGATCCTTTATAACATTCATAAATTTCTTTTGCTCCTCTAATGTAAATACTTTAAATTTATCATCATCTTTATTAATAACCTTAGGTGGTATAACATTATCACAGCAATTAATTCCTATATAATTAATTCTCTTAGCATATGATAAACTAGACTTTAATGCCTTATGAAGCATTTTTACTGTATATGGAGTTTTACCATTCTTAATTAAACTATTGTAGTAATTTTGTATTATAGGTGCTGTAAGATCTTTTAATTTAACTTGTCCTATATTACATCCCTTAATATAATTTCTATAGAAAACATTATATCTTTCTATAGTACTAGCCTTTAATTCATTAGCCTTAAATTGAAATAACCATATATTATACCACTCTTCTAAAGTTATCTTTTCATCTTTCGCTATAAGCCCTCTAGAACTTTTATCTCTATAATCATTCATTTTATCTAAAACTTCACGTTTTGTTTTTCCATAAAACTGTTTTCTAATTAATTTCCCCTCTGTATTTCTTCCTGTAGTTATTGAACCTCTCCACAATCCATTTCTATACTTGCTTATAGAACCTTCCCCATTAGATTTTTTAGCCATATTTATCATCCTCTTATATACTTTTATAGCTGGGTATTCCTAAGTAAGAATACCCTAATAATTTAAAAGCTATTTCCTATATTGTTATCTAACCATTCATCTACTCTTGACGCTATAATTAATATTTTTCTCCCCAATCTTATTTTCGGAAATCCTTCAGCATTTACAATTTCATATGCACTATTTATTCCTATTCCATACTCTTCAGCAAACTCTTTTACTCTCATAGTTTTTTTCTCTTCTTCTTTACCATAATTCATATTAACTCATTCCTTCCTATTAATAGTTAACTTTTGTTCCGTAAATAATAAAAGGTTCTAAAATTGTTCCATAACTATTTTCACTAAAATATGCTGAACATCGGGCGTTAAGCTATATAACACATTTGTGTTCCGATGTTCCATTATTATTAATTAAATTTGTCTACAAACATATACCAATATATCCTTGTCTAGTTTTATCTCCTATTCTAATCTTCTTATATTTAATACCATATTTCTTTATAATAAGATTATGCAAATACTTCATTCCATCTGAAATATTACTATCTATGCCCTCCTCTATACAGAATCTTTCTAATTCATCTTTTAAATCTGATTTAAACATATAGTTTTTATTTTCTATATCTATTCTAATTCTTTCTTTAAGGAATCTCTCTATATACGATTGTGAATCCCTATATTCTAATGAATACCTCGTTGATATTTCACATTCACTTAAGTTCCATTTGTTTTTTCTTACTTTTTCTAATCCCTCTAACGCCCAAACTAATACCAGATCAATTTCTCTTCTTAGTTGATTATTTAAATTCTTATCTTGTTTTTCAACAGGTATTATGTTATTAAATGGTATGATTATTGCTCTATTAAAAAATGCAGTATTATTTTTATAGTTCTTATTGTTTAATTCCGGTAAATTATTGGTGGCAAAAATCAGTTTACAATAATTAACAAAAGAAAATGGTTGCTTATATAATGGTCTGCATATAACCTTATCAGTATCATTTACTAACGACTTTATTGCTGATGTATCACCTAACTTAATATCACTTAGTTCGCTCCCTATGTTAACCATTTTATTAGCTAATTCTGCTATATACTTTTGGTCACTCAACTGGTTTAATTGTATATTAGATGTATTTTCTTCACCTACTAAAGTCATTAATAAATTTAAAAAAATTGACTTCCCATTTCCTCCATCGCCTATCAGAATATAAAATTGCCTCATTTGATTTGCATTACATAAGCAATATCCTGTAATCTCCTTAAGTCTTTGCTTTAACTCTTCATCTCCAAGAGTAATCTCATTTAAAAATTTATAGAATCGTGAGTTATAGAAATTATCATTATAATTTTGTATATTATATTCTGCATTTACTACGCTAAAAAACATATATTTATGATCGTGAGGTAATATTTTTTTACTTCTAATATCATACACACCCGATTTAGTATTAACTAAGTTTCTATGCCTTTTTATATCATTCATATTTTTTTGAATTTTATCACTAATTTTTATAAAATATATTATTGACTCTATATCAGATGAATTAAAATGTTTACAGTTTTCTAATGATATAAATTTATATACAAATACTCTTATCTCTTGATCTGAAAGCCTTTTATAATATCCTAAGTTTTCTAAATATAAATATATTTCTTCATTTATACATATAAATTTATTTTCATTTATTATCTTATTCGCTATATAAGTCACTACTACTCTTTTTCTTTTATTAAAATTTATTAAAAACTTGCTTTCTTTTTCTCTTTTTTTATTAGATGACTTGCTTACCAAATTTTCAAAAATATCCTCTTCATACTTTGTTTCTTTATTAAATAATTCTTCCTCTTCATATTCATTATCTAAATAGCATTCTTTTAAAAGTATTTCTTCATTATCTGAATAACATTCATTTATCCATCTTCCGTTTATTTCGCCCTTTACATCTCCAAATTTCACCATATCATTATTCTTCTTTTTTATTTTCATCGTATGCTTTTTTTCATTCTTATCTTTATTTTTCATTTTTAATTCTCCTTATACTATTTATAATATATTTACATGCAAATATCTTATAAACAGTATATTAAAGATTTTTATCCGTATCAATTTTATTAGAAAAATCTTTTTCTAATACCCCTTGCTAAAATTAATAGTTTATATATTAATTTAGTATTATTTTGCTACTTTTAAACAATATAAAAAGAAACATCACTTAGATGTTTCTTTTTACTCTTTAACATATTGAATAAATCCGCCTAAAATTAAATATAATATTCCACTATTTGAGGTAAATATTTTTTCAGCACTTATTTTTGAATTTACACCTTTAGCTTTCTCCTCATTTACATAGTCCAATACTCCTTCATTAGTTAAAAAACAATCACATAATTTCATCTTATAAAAAACTTCATCTGCAAGCTCGGTTAAAATATCTGTTTTGTCTAATGAATTATACCTATCTATGAATAACTTAATTCCTATTATATCATTTTTATTATTAACTACTTTAAACTTTCTTTTAGTAATAAGTGCTTCTATAACATCATCTATATTTGTGTACACAAATTTATTATAAGCTAGAATCTTATATACTATCTTTTCAACTTCATCATCTTCTTCGAAATATGAGTATTCAATTATCCTTCTTATTTCTTTTTTGCTTAATTCTATATCATCTATCATCAAGACTATACCTAAATATAAAACAAGCTTATAGTTTAATAGCATTTTATATTTACTTAAAGTCTCTAAAATAAGCAAATATCTATCACCTTTAAAATAATCTTCAAATAAATCATATCCTATACCGAAATATTGAATATAATCATCTAGTTTAATTTTATTATTCTTAAAGATATCTTCTGACGCCACTATAAACTTATATAACTCATTATAAAACGCAAATAAATCTAGTAATGAATAATCATCTCCATTATTCCTAATTATTCTCCTATTCAATTCATTTCCAAGCTTGGAGTACTTTCTTTTTTCACATAAAAGGAAAAAAGCTAATATATGAGGAGCTAATGTTAGATTATTGATAAGACTTCCATTATTTCTTATATAATTTCTAAATGAACACTCATTTCTCTCTTGAATTTCAATCATAGCAATCTCTTTCTTTATCTCATTTTTGGCAAATAATTCATCTAATTCTAAAAAAGGGATTATCATATGCTCTATAACTTTAGATCTTTTGTATTTTTCAAATTGCCCTTTTTTGGCTTTATTCTCTAAATTATTTTTTTTATTAATGAATATATTTTTACTTGCTTGATTCTGCCCTATAATAATTTTTGAGTTTATATAATCTATAAGCGTCACTTTATCTTCATTTACAGGATAAACACATTTATCTATATACTCACATATTTCTTTTGCTAAATTATATGTATCTCTTATTTTTTTATCTTCTATTTTTTTTAATAATACATCCTCAAGATATTTTTCTTCTTCATATCCTTTTATATATTCTAAATAAGTCTTTTTCATTACAAGCTTATTGAATTGTTCTTGTGTCTTGATAGTTTTATTTGTACCATTTTCATAGTTCTCATCCTCTTCATAGCTTGTATTATTTTCATGATATTTTTCATATTCTTCGCGATTCATAAATTCGTCTCCCCCTTCAATAAAATTATAATAAAAAAAGCATATTCATTAAACATGAATATGCTTTAAAAGTTAAATATTTATATATGTATTTACTTCATGAATAAATTCTTGAACAATAGGACTTTTTTCCGCTTGTATTTTTACTTCATTTCCATTTTTATCTTTAATAAATATTCTTTGTCCATATCCTGTAAATAAGCATACTGCTGATATTATAAAGGCTGGTGGTAATGCAATCCCTATCAATGCAAATACTATTGCATATATTAAATCAATTGTATCTATAGTGGCTTTAGTAGTTATCCCTTTTATATCAGTAATTATTAAAGAATTAGCTTTTCTTTTTCCTTTAAATAGTCCTAATATCTTTCTTTGTTCAGCTATATTAATTCTATTATTGTCAACAGTAATGTTTGTATCTATTACTGCAATATTAACTGCTCCTAATTGTTTTACTTTAGAGAATTTATACTCTTTCTTTATATTAGTATTAATATTTTCATAGATATTCTTTGAGTCTACTTTATTTCCACATCTTACACAAAAACTATCTTCTATACTTACTTCATTGCCACAACTCTTACAATACATATCTTATCTCCTTAATCTTTATATAATTCTTTAACATTACTGTGCACCCCATAATACTTTAGAGTCTAGTGATATTTCTTCACCATTTATATTTTTACCATCTACTGTAGGTGTGTAATATCTTAATATTCCTTTTTCGGCAAATACATATTTATCTAAATAGCTTCCATCATCTTTAGATTTTAATGCAAATACATATCCTCTTTTATCTTCTAGGTCTTTAAAATCCTTAGTTTCACCAGCTAATTCTGGTATATATTTATATCCATCATTTCCTAAATAAGATGATAAAGAACTATATCCTTCTGAATATGAATTATCTAGAATATATTCAGCATATATTAATGGCATAGTCATTTTTGTTTCTGCACCAAGAGCATTGCTCGCCGTAGATTCTTGAATATTTTCAACTTTACCTAAAACTGATATTTTATCACCTTTTAAAACATTATGAGGAACTATATCTGTATAGTAATATGTAAAGTAATACACATCACTTGTCTCATCATGCAAATAAACCTCTTTTGCACCATCTTTCTCAGATGTAACTACTTGTGCAACAGTTCCTTTTATAATTGTTTGGTTATCTATATAATCATTTGTATAGCGTAATAAATCATCATATGGAATATACTTATAATCATTCATCTTTTGTGCTAATTTAGATTTAAATACTCCAGGTTGAAGTTCTTCTAATTTCTTACTCATATTATCCTTCTTCTCTTCTTTTTTCACATTGTCTTCCCTTTTTATTTCTTGTTTTTCCTCTTGTTTTGTTTCATTTGTACTTGACTGTTCCTTTGCATTAGATCCGCATCCTACTAATAAGATAACTACGCCTAAAATACTTAAAATTACTTTTAATTTCTTCATAATTAAAAACTCCCCTTTTCTATTAATAATTGTAAAATAATATTTTTAATTTCATTATTTTCCTTTTATTCATATTTCCTATTAATTTTACAACCTTTTAATGCTATTAGTCAATATTCATAAAGCTATTAGCATGTTAACCAATCCTTAATTTCCAGTTAAAGTTATTATAAGGAGGAAATATTATGATTTATAAGTTATTAGGAAATAGAATAAGACAAGAACGTTTAAAACTTAATTTAACACAAGAGCAATTAGCTGAAAAAGTTGATCTTTCAACCTCATATATTGGTCAAATAGAACGTGGTGAACGTAATATTTCTTTAGATACACTAGTTGTAATATGTAAATCCCTTGGGGTTACTATTGATTACTTACTACAAGATTCTATAAATATAGAAGAGGATATTGTATATAACCAACTTTATCAGCTTATATCTAGCAGATCTCTTAATGAAAAAGTTATGGCTCTAGATATCCTTAAAGTTATGTTTTCACATATAGATAAAGGTGATGATTAATCTACTTAAATAATTAATCATCACCTTATCTTTTTAACTTCTTACAAATTCTATATTATTATATAAATTAATAACTGCTTTTCTTATAACTTCATCCATTTCTATATTTAATTCATTGCAAATTTTATTTAACTTTAAAATCAATTCTTCTTCTTCATTAAAATCTATTTCTATAATTAATCTTGATTTCATTAACTCACTATCTCTTTCCATATTTCCCTCCATAATAAAATAACTCCTAACTACAATTTATAATAGTTAGAAGTTATTTATTTTTTAAAATTTTATTTAATTCTAAAATAAATTCATATCTTAAATAATTACTTTTTAATATCTCTATTAATTTTACATTTCTTCTCATTATATTATTCCTTTCTCTTTTAAACTAGTATATTTATTTTCATCTCCTAAAATTATATGGTCAATTAATTCTATTCCTATAATTTTCCCAGCCTCTTTTATTCTTTCTGTTATATTTATATCCTCTTTTGATGGAGTAGTATCCCCTGATGGATGATTATGAAATAATATTATTGAAGCTGAATTACCTAATATAGCTAACTTAAAAACTTCTCTTGGGTGGACTATTGAGGAGTTTAATGAGCCAATTGAAACTATGTTTAAGTTAGTTGGCTCATTCTTAGTATTTAAACAACATAATAAAAGCTTTTCTCTATCACTGCCATCTAACATACTTCTTCCAATCTCCACAGCATCACTGGGAGAAGAAATTTTCCTTCTCCCATATAGTAAGCTACTTTCCTTTACAACTTTTAATGATACAATATCAACTCTCTTTGCATTATTTTTACACATATGAAATCATTCCTTTCTTTTCTATGAACCTTTAAATGATTTACCTATCGTCTAGGCATTCACATGTATAATATATATTCTATTTCGTCTATATTACGTTTATAAGTTTTTATTTAGATAAATAAAAAGTAGTATAGAATTTTATATCTATACTACCTTGAACACTATATATCCTATAATCTCTTTAATTAATTTTCATGTCTATTTGCGTAAATTCTTCTTTCATCCTCTTATCTTCTTTTAAATCTAATTCTTCATTAGTACTTAAAATAATTCCCTTATTATTTCCCCATAATAACTTTAAATCTATATTACATATATTTCTTGCTAGTGATAATATGTTTTTCGCTGCTTTCAACTTTCCTTCATAATTATCACTATTAAAAACTTTTTTAAAATCATCCATAGAAAATTCTTTATTCTTAACTGCAAATTCAAATAATATAAAATCTAAGACTTGTGGTAAATTTATATACCATTCTTGATTTTTTATTGCTCTTTCAACAATTCCTATTATTGTAGATGCATATGATGGTGGTGTAATTTGTCCAAAATCCACTAAATCTAGCTTAGAAATCATATTTCTCGGAATATTTTCTTTTATTATTTCATTTGCTACATTCTTAGCATAATTTAAAATAGTATTAATCCTAAAGGGCTCTATATCTCCATAAGTTAATTTAGTTAATATACGCTCTTTTCTTGCCTTTATTGGCAAACATATAGTATCAGAACAAATATTTAATATACTTAAGGAGATTATAATCATTGATTCACAACATATATATTTCCAAAACGAATATTCTTCTTCAAGATTATTCTCTTTAGATAATTTCAAATGCTTCCCAGCAACACTTAAAGTCTCCATAGCAACATTCACACTAACATATGGATCCTCATTCAAATATAATGCCTTTAATGCATTTGCTGATGCATAAAGATTTTTATTCTTTTTAATCGTATTATTAAATTTATCAAAAAACTCAACATAAAACGTATCATCAGCAATTCCAAATAAATTTGAATTTCCTGAGAAGTATTGATTTATTATGTCCCCTGTTAAAACTCTTACTCCTCCATCTTGAGCAAATTTACTAATTTCCCATGAAGCCTGAGGTAAAGATACGTAAGTTTGTTCTGCATTTACAAACTGCGAAAGCCCTTTTACCCAGAAAATTCTTTCATATGGCTTAGACTTTTGCTTGTTTTTACAATCACAAATTATTTTATGCATTTGAAACGGTTTTGTAAATACTATACCTAAAACATCAATATCAGTTGCATCTTGGTTCTTATTCCCATAATACAGAGGAATTGATCTTCTACTTAAATATCCTTCATTTTGGAATAGACCTGTTATAATATATTCCAATTTTGGTCCCTTCCCTAATTGATTCGCCATTTACAACCTTCCTCCTGTTCTTACAGACATTAGCATTTTTTCTCTCATACTTGTAACTGCATTTGTTGAATTAGCCTCTATCTGTTTTTTTCTTACTTCTGGTATTATACATGAATCTGCCTGCATACTAAATGTTTTATCCCAACTAGAATCAATATCTGAAACAACCTTATTATGTATTACCATTTGTTTAACAATATCTCCAACTTCTTTCTGCCTTAATTTCATATAAAACATACCATTATCTGCGGGCATTGTAGATATAACTCCATCAAGTTCAAGCAATTGATAATCTTGTCCTATAGCTGTACATGGTCCAACCCAGTTTCCAGCTGTTAACTTATTAATTATGTTTACCATCATATCATCAGTTCTTATCTTGCCTCTACCATTTACAGATCTTAACTGTCCAAACCTTAAACAGCCAAGTAATATTTTTGCCTTATGAAAAACATCAGTTGATAAATTGAAATCACCCACGCCCTGTCCTTTTATCTGTGGGGTAGTATAGAATGTTGCTTCTCCAAATTTAGATTTGACAGTCACTCCATCCAATAATCCAACGCCTTCCATCATCCTTACTATTGACTCATCAATTTCTTTATTTTTAATAAACAAATCTGATAAATATCCCTGGGAAGCGCCTACTGTATTTAAAACCTGTTCCACAGTGTCTTTTTGAGTACTTTTTAGATTATTTATAGCTTTCTTTATCTTTATAGCATCTCCTGTAAAAGCATACTCATTATAATAAATTGACTCATCATCAATCTTATCAGACTTTACTAATCCAAATGTTTGTTGTAATTCTAATACTTCTTTTACTATGCCTTCATCTATTCCCTTGCATGTTATTTCTTCAATAAGCTCACTTTCTGTAAGTGGGAATTCATATGTAGATTGTAAAGATAATATATTTCCGACTTCACCCTCATCAGGCTCTAATTTATCAAACAAATCACAAGTTGTATTAATAGCCTGCTCCATAGAAAAACAATAAACTTCTAATTCACTTACTCTTCCTAAATTATCTTCTTTATAATCAGCCATTCCTGCACTTTTTAACATTTTAGAATATGTTACTATTTCTGCCGGTGATATCCCAGATTGTCTTGCAAATACCCTTAATTTTTTTCTATCAACAATTTCCTGATTACCAGAAACTAACCTTCCTAATAGAATACCAGCTTTTCCTGATTGTTCAGTTGCTTCAAAACTATTCAATTCTAATGCTGTTTGCTTAGTGCTTAATAAATGTTTAGTAGAATTAATTATCCATGTACCTTTTGTTATTTTATCCATATTGCCACCTCATTATTCAATATATATACTAGAATAGCATATTTTGTAATATAACTTCAAATACATTTAAATATTCTTTAATATTATAATATTTATAACTTATGAATAACACAACTGTAACACAATAAACCTTATAATTAATAAAAAAATATAATATACTATAAGATATAAATCCCCATAAACATAGAAAAATACAGTCTTATAAAAGACTACATTTTCATATAAAATATTAACATATGAACTACAGGACAATCTGAATTTTAGTAAAAAACTCCTAGTAAATATTATATTTACTAGGAGTTTTCATATATAAAATTATAGAAGTTTTATTAAAATTATCACTTTATATACGAAATTATAAATATAAAGGAGGTTACCAATGAATTATTATGAAAATACTGAAGAAAATTTAACTCTTATTTGTTCAGAATGTAAATTTTATGAGACTAAAGATTGTATTAAATCAAAATGTAACATAGGATTTGCTTTAAATGCTATAAAAGCTTCAAATCCAAATTCTATTCAAATTATTGCTGATGGACAAAAATTAATACCAAAGAACGATACTAAATTATACAATAAAAATCTTATAGCTAAAGGTATTGCGAGTGTTTGTAAGATATGTAAAGAATGTAATAAAGGACATGATGATAACTGTACTATTTCTTTAGCTAGAAAGTCTTTAGAACATACTTATTTAAGTGATGATGTTGATTTTCCTGGAAGTGTTTTGATGTATTTATTTAATGTATCTAAACAAGATCAGGACCTTGCTGATAAAATAAAATCTGAGTATGATTCAATAGTTAAACAACCTAAAGAAGAGGTTGTTATGGACAAGTCTTCCGTAGCTAAAAAACACCCTATATTAGTTGATTTAAAAGAAAATCAAACTTACTTTTGGTGTACATGTGGAAAAAGTTCTAACTTACCATTTTGTAACGGTGCTCATGTTGGAACTAATTTTTCACCTTTAACTTTTACTTCTAAAAAGACTGAAAAAGCTCATTTATGTGCTTGTAATCATACTAAAAATGCACCATTTTGTGATGGATCTCATTTAAAACTAGTTTAAAATAATTTATAAAGGAAGTACTTAACACTTCCTTTATAAATTATTTTTCTATATTCTCTAGAGATATCCCTTTATGTTTTTCTAGTCTTTTTAACTTAGGAGTAGTAATAACTTGTGCTCCATAAATCCCATTATGTCCTATTACATAATAGCTAATAAACGCTCCAATTATATAGTAAGGAACAGCTTCTGATCCAAACAAATTAATTCCCAGCATAATTGTAGTAAGTGGAGTATTAGTAGCACTCCCAAAAACACAAATCATCCCAATAGCTGCTAATAATGAAGGCTCTATATTAGTTAAATTACCTATAGCACCACCTAAAGAAGCTCCTATATCAAATAGCAGAGTAACCTCTCCTCCTTGGAATCCAGCTCCTAATGTTAGTACTGTTAATATTAACTTCTTTATTGGATCTAAAATAGTTATATTACCTGAAAATCCACTATCAATAAGCCATGTACTTAATCCCTCAAATTTATATAATTTAAATATTATAATAACTAATAAAACTACACTTGAGGACATTATTGCTCTATATATATTGTTTTTTATATTTTTACTGTAAAATCCTTTAACTAACTGAACTCCTTCTGCAAATATCTTTCCAAAAATACCAAATAAAATTGATGATATTATTACTATTAATAGTGTATATACAGAAATATTAGGGATAGATTTTATTAAGTGCCCTACATGATTTATACCTAAGTATTCTGTAACAAAATTAGCTGTATATGATCCTATAAAACAATATATCATTGCTTCATAGCTAATCTTTCCTATAAAACATACTTCCATACCAAAAAATGTACCAGCAAGCGGTGTTCCAAAGACTGAGCCAAATGCAGCACTTATTCCTGACATAATTAGAATTCTTTTCTCCTTATGCTCCATTTTGAAAATGTTAGCTAATTTATTTGTCAAGGCTCCTCCTATTTGAACTGCTGTACCTTCTCTTCCCGCTGATCCTCCAGATAAATGCGTTAATACAGTAAAAATAAATGTCAAGAATGCCATTCTAAATGGAACTTTTACCTCCTTATGAACACTTTCAATAATTAAATTGTTTCCTCTATTAGATCCATTCCCATACTTTGAATATGTATATGCTGTTAATACTCCTATTATAGGAATTAAAAAAATTATATAAGGAAATCCCTCTCTTAAGGTTGTAACGAATTCTAATGATCTTAAAAATATAGCTGATATAATTCCCATTATAATTGACACTATAATTGTACAAGTTGTTAATTTAAAAATTCTCATATTACGCATACCTTTCTAATGATTAATTTCTTAAAAAATAAAAAAGACTATGACTCTACGATTAAATCATAGAAGTCATTAGTCTTACTTGACGGTTTAGATTTCTCATGGGAGAACTTCATTCCCAAAAATTATTCACATTTTCTTTAAACATTATAATACTATTACTTATAAAAATCAATCTATGCTTATCTATATATTTTTTATATTGTCATATATTTTTCTATAGCGAATATAAATTTCTTTATATGCTTCTACTGCTTCTTCATTTGGATAATAACATTCTTTTTCTTTTACTATTACTTTTACAGCATCTTCAAAAGAAACGAACCATCCTAATGAAACAGCAGCTATTATTGTAGCTCCAAGAGATGGACCTTCTTCTATTTTCAAAGATATTACCTTCTTATTAAATACGTTAGCTTGTATTTGAAGCCACTCCTTAGACTTAGCTCCTCCTCCTACTGAAATTATTTCTCTATCACTATCATCTTCATATATGCTAAAGCAATCTTTTAATGAGAATGTTATTCCTTCAATTACCGCTCTTGCAAAATGATTTAAATCATGGCTTTTATCTATTCCTATGAAGGTTCCTCTTATATTACTATCTGCATAAGGTGTTCTTTCTCCAACTATATAAGGAGCAAATAATAATCCATTAGATCCTTCTTTAACATTAGATACTCCGCTTAAAAGTTCATCAAAATCTTTATCCTTTGCAAAGGTATTTCTAAACCAGCTTAAAGAATCTCCAGCAGAAAGAGTTACCCCCATTGAGTAACAGCTATTTGGTAGTACATTATTAAACATGTGAAGTTTTCCACCATAGTTCTTATACTCTTCTTCATATTTTAAATATACACCTGAAGTTCCTATACTTAATAAATCTCTATTTTTATTTATTATTCCTGATCCTAAAGCTGAGCAAGGATTGTCTGATCCTGCTGGGAAGATTTTAATACTTCCTTTGGCATTTAACTTTTCCTTTAATTCTTCATTTAATTCTCCAACACATTCAGTTGAATTATATATCTTAGGATATTTATTTAAATCTAAATCTAAAAGATTTGCTATTTCCTCAGACCATTTTCCTTCTTTAATATTTAACATTTGTGTTCCAGCTGCATCAGATATATCTGTACATATGTTACCTGTATATTTAAATACTAAATAATCTTTAGGTAAACAGAACTTTTTAGTCTTTTCCCAATTTCCAGGTTCATTTTCTTTTACCCATAATACCTTTGGAAGCGTAAATCCTTCAAGGCTTTTATTCCCTGTGATTTCAATTACTTTTTCTCCAAAGTTATTCATTATATATTCACATTGCTTAGTTGTTCTTGTATCATTCCATAGAATACTTCTTCTTATAGGTTTATTTTCATTATCTAATAATACTAAGCTATGCATTTGACCTGATATACTTATAGCTCTTAATCCATCTCCACCTAAATCATTAGTTATCTTTTCCAAAACCTTAACTGAAGCATTATACCAATCTTCTGGCTCTTGTTCAGAATGTCCATCTCTATTATTGTATAAAGGATAACTTTCCGAATGCTTCAATACTACTTCTCCAGCTTTATCTAAAGCTATCCCCTTGATAGAACCTGTTCCTAAATCTAAACCTATAACATATTCCATAAAAATATCCTCCTATATTAATAAATTAGGGAGACTTTATTGTCTCCCTTAAATCTTATAGATACTCCTTTAAATAAACTAATGGATCTGTAGGAGTCATTATTGCTGTAACTTCAACTCCTCTATCTATTAATTCTTTAAATGCTTCCTTTTCTTCTGGTGTAACACTTACAGATGGTCTTATAACTTCTGTATTTGATTTAGAAGACATATTACCTACATTAATCTTCTTAATATCTAATCCATTTTTAACAAGATAAAGTAAATCTAATGGTGATTTTACAACAATAAACACTTTTTGTCCTTCATATTTTCCTGAAGAAATATTTTTTAAAGCTGTTTCTCTAGTTATTATAGATGTACTTACATTTGATGGTGCTGCCATTCTTAATACTGATTTTTGCAAATCATTATTAGCTACCTCATCATTAATAACCATTATTCTAGTTGCTCCTAAATTGTTTGTCCACATTGTAGCAACTTGGCCATGTATTAATCTATCGTCTATTCTTATATGAATTATCCCTTTCATTTATTATCCCCCCTAAACAAGTACTCCTAGTGCATGTAAAATTATTGACATTACTATTACTAATAATATTAAATATGTTGGTTTAACTTTTTTACCTAGTAAATAATACATTAAGCCAACTATAGCCGCTGGAATTAATCCTGGCATTATTTGATCTAATATACTTTGTCCAGTCATTTCAATTTCACCTTGAACAAAGCTAAAACCTACAGTTGCTCTTATAACAGTAGACATAAGTCCACCTACAACCATTAATCCTAAAATTGAAGTTGCTTTAGTAATTGATTTCATTTTACTTTCTAAAGCATTTACTAACTTAGTTCCTGAAAAATAACCTGCTTTAAATAAAGGAAAACTAAGCATTTTTATAGCAATACTTACTGCTATCCATAAGAATATTCCTGCTGGATTTCCTTCTATAGCCATATTTGCAGCTATTGCTCCAAATATAGTCCAAGGAATAACAACACATAAGCTATCTCCTAATCCTGCTAAAGGTCCCATTAAACCACTCTTAATTGAACTTACTGCTTCAGCAGCATTATTCTTTTCTTTTTCTTCAATAGCTATGTTTAAACCAAAAACATAAGGAGCTACCCATGGATTTGTATTAAAAAACTGTAAATGTCTCTTAACTGCATCTTGTAATCCATCTGGATCATTTCTATAGGTAAATTTTAAAAATGGTAATATTGCATAACAATAAGCCAATGCTTGCATTTTTTCATAGTTAGATGATACACTGCTTGTAAATATCCATCTTAATAAAACTTTACTACGTATTTTTTTTGGTGTAAGTTCATTATTACTCATCTTCGTCCATACCTCCTACTGGAGAAACAACTGTAGCTTCTCTATCATTATCTCTTTTAAATTCAATTAATGCTATAGCTGCTGCTATAAGTGCAACTCCTAATAAAGGAAGTTTTAAATATATAGTAACTACAAATCCTATTAAAAGATATGCAAAGTAATCTTTTGTAGGAAGATTCTTTAATAGTAAAGCTATACCAACCGCTGGTAAAATTCCACCTGCAACTTGAAGACCACCTAATAACCATTCTGGACTCTTATCTATTAATGCATTTACTAAATCCGGGCCAAATATAGTAGCTAATAATATTGGAACTCCTGTTGTAGCACAAGTTAAAACAACTCCTAACATTTGCATTCTAGCAATTCCATTGTATTCCCTTTTATCTGCATATTTTTCAGCTTGATGTGCTAACCAAACGCCCATTGTATTTCTTAATACATCTAATTGAACCATTAAAAGCGCTACTGGAATACCAATAGTTATTCCAACATTAGGATCTTGACCTGTTGAAACTGTTATAAATGTCGCAACAACACTTGCTGTTTGATAGTCAGGTATTGATGCTCCACCAAAGTTACTTATACCTAAGGACATTAATTGTAATGTACCTCCTATAAATAATCCTGTTTTAACATCTCCCATTATTAATCCAACAATAAATCCTGCTGTAACTGGTTGATATGTACCGAACATAGTACTATTTTTTTCATAGTTGATAAAGAATCCATATAAAACAATTAATATTAATTGCCAAGCTTGAACTTCCATTCTTCCATCTCCTTTTATTCATCATCATTATTATTTATTTGGTTTTTAAATTCTTCCGATAAAATATTTATAACGTTCATATTTTTGATATTTTCAATTTCTTCTGAAACTGAAAGGCTAGTACTATTTAATAATGCATCTAAGAATATTGGTACATTTACTCCTGCTACTATATCTACATCTCCGTTTATTAAACCTATGTTGTTTGTGCAAACATTAAATGGTGTTCCATGAAATAAATCTACTAATATAAGAACATTAGAATCACTAATTTCATTAAATATCGAGATAATCTTATTCTGAAAATTATCTATTCCACTTTCATCTAGAATTACTTTATATACGTTTTCAGTGTCTTTTGTAAAGAAATGAATTGTATCTAAAATTCCGTTAGCAAAATTTCCATGTGATGCTAAAACTATTTTATACACTTTTATCTCACCTCCTATAAGAATAAATTTTTAATATATGAATCTTCCTTACAAAGTACAGGAATACTATCTAGAGGTGCGTCAATAACAACAAATTGTCCACCCTCATATACTTTTTCTGTATTAATATCAACCCATCTATTTCCAATTGGTAAATAAACTTTCCTTTGTCTATCTTTATAATACATAATTGGTGCTACAAGTAATTCTGATCCAAACATATATTGATTATCTACTGTCCAAGCTACTTCATCTTTAGGATAATCATAAAAAACAGGTCTCATTATTGGTTCACCAGAATTATGAGTTTCATTAAATAACTGTGATATATATCCTTTTAACTTTTCTCTTATCTTTATATACTTAACAAATATCTTTTGAGCTTCTTCACCATATGACCAAATCTCATTATCTGCACCACTTTCACATTGACCTCCACCATCTGTTCCAAGTGCCTTTTTGTGAGGTTGTCTATCTCCGTGCATTCTAAGAATTGGTGAGAATGTTGCATATTGGAACCACCTTATCATTAACTCTCTAAATTCCGGATTATTAATATTTCCTCCATGGAATCCCCCTATATCAGTTGTCCACCATGGATTTCCTGCAATACTCATGTTTAATCCTGTATTAACTTGATTTCTAAATGCTCCAAAGCTAGAATCTATATCTCCAGACCATACCAAAGTTCCATACTTTTGGCTTCCAGCCCAACACCCTCTAATTAATGTTACAGGAGTTTTATTTTCTTTTGCTAATCCGTCATATACAATTTTAGAGAATTCATTAGGGTATAAGTTACCTACTTTTAAGTCAGTTCCTAAATGATATCTATAGTTATCAAAATCATATAATGCATATCCAGGCTCAGCTACATCAAGCCAGAACATAGATATTCCATTATCATAATAGTTCTTCTTTAATCTCTCCCAAACATAGTCTCTTGTTTCAGGGTTAGTTGGATCTATGAATACAGTGTTACTTAACTGCTGCATTGTAATCCTTACTCCCCTATTAACTTTAACTAATAAACCCTTTTCAATAGCTTCATTATAATTTTTAGCATTTTGAGATATTGTTGGCCATACAGAAATCATTGTTTCTATACCCATTTCTTTTAGCTCATCTACCATCTTTTGTGGATCCGGCCAGTATCTCTCGTCAAAATCATAATGTCCTTGTTCTGTCCAATGGAAAAAATCTATTACTAAAACTGATGGGGTAATACCTAGCGCTTTATATTTTTTAGCTACTTCTAAAACTTCTTCTTGTGTTTGATATCTCATTTTACTTTGCCATAATCCTAATAAATTTTCTGGCATTTCAGGTGCTCTACCAACAACACTTGTATAGTTTTCTATTATCTTTTTAGGAGTATCTTCTGATGTTATCCAGTAATCTAAATAATCAGTAGATTTCATAGTCCATTCTGTTATATTTTTCGCAAAATTTACTTCTCCAATACCAGGATTATTCCATAAGAATCCATAATTTTTGTTTGATATATAAAATGGAACTGTTAGCTGGCTGTTTCTATGGGCTAATTCTAATTTACAATACTTTAAATCTAAGAACGATTGTTGGTATTGACCCATTCCAAATATTTTTTCATTTGGAGCTGACTCAAATCTTTGAGTCAGCTTATAATCTCCATTTAAAGAAGGGGTAAACTCTCTAGCTCTTAGCTTTAATGTACATGAAAATCCAGTAATACTTTTTACACTAACATCTTCGTTACCCATATCATTAGCAACAGCTCTTTCTCTAATGTATTCTTCTAACAATACTTCATCTTTACCATTTTTAAATACTATTCTATTTCTATTAGTTACATAAGCTTTAATATTTCCATTAATAATTTCTGCTTCATTTAACTCTTCAAATATTTTTATATCTGCTTCATTATTTTTTATTTCTTCTGTTAAAGCATTTTCATATTGAGGTATACTTCCATAAGGTGTTGATCTAACTCTAAAGCTATTTTTCCCCCATGGTTCTATACATAGTATTTCATTATCGTATTTGCGAAAAAGCTTGTTTCCAATGGTATAAAACATTGTCTTCCTCCTTTAATAAATATAATCATTAAGTTTAGATTTTACATATTCAATATGTGATGATTCATTATCAACTTCTTTTATTGATAATGCATAATTAGTAAGTGATTCTAAATTCTCTTGATTATTTAATAAATTTTTACCTAAATCACTTTTATAAGATGAATATCTTTCCTTTTTAAGATTATCTAGATATTCGCTTTCAATTATTTTTGCCGCAGCCTTTAATCCTCTTGCATACGTATCCATTCCTGCTATGTGAGCTATAAATAGATCTTCTTGTTCAAAAGAACTTCTTCTAACTTTTGCATCAAAGTTTATACCACCATCATGTAATCCACCGTTCTTTAATATTTCTATCATGACTAGCGTAGTATCATAAAGATTAGTTGGGAATTCATCAGTATCCCACCCCAATAATGAATCTCCTTGGTTTGCATCTATTGAGCCTAATGCATTATAGTTTCTTGCTATATTTAATTCATGTTCAAAAGTATGTCCAGCTAACATCGCATGATTTGCTTCTATATTTAATTTAAAATCTTCCATTAAGCCATATCTTTGTAAAAATGCTAATGTTGTTGCTGAATCAAAATCATATTGATGTGTCATTGGCTCTTTTGGTTTTGGCTCTATTAGGAAAGTTAATTTATGATTAATCTTTTTTGTATAAGCTACTGCCATTTTATAAAGCCTTGCTATATTTTCTTCTTCAAATTTAATATCTGTATTTAAAAAACTTTCATATCCTTCTCTTCCACCCCAAAATACGAAGTTCTTACCTCCAAGTTTTTTACTTATATCTATTCCTTTTTTAACCTGAGCTGCTGAAATTGCATAAACATCTAAGTTAGGACTTGAAGCTGCTCCATTAACATATATTGGATTAGAATGTCTATCTGCTGTATTCCATAAAAGTTTAACACCTGTCTTGTCCATTTTTTCTTTCATATAATCAGTTATAACATCTAAGTTATGAAAAAATTCTTCTAAGCTATTTCCAAATGGAGCTATATCCATGTCATGAAAACAAAAATATTCAACTCCTAATTTTTCAAAAAATTCGAAAGCTGCATCTACTTTATTCATAGCAGTTTTCATTGGATCTTCTGTATTCCAGTTTCTTATATTGGTTGATTTTCCAAAAGGGTCTGATCCATCCTGATTAAATGTGTGCCAATAAGCTATTGCAAATTTAAGATGTTCTTTCATAGGTTTTCCCATTACTATTTCTTCTGGATTATAATGATGGAAAGCAAACATATTGTTACTATTTGGTCCTTCATATTTTATTTTTTTTATATTGCTAAAGTACTCCATATCTACACCTCTTTTAATTAGTTAGTTTTCCTATCTAACTTAATAATACATCCATTTTTTTCTCATGTCAATGTTTACATTTAAAATTTTTTAAAAATTTTAAAACTTTTCTTTATTTATAATTTTATAAAACTATTCCTTTTGAACTTTTTGTATTGCTATGCTATATTATTTTATGAGTACTTAAAGAAGGGGAATAAAATGGATAATAAGTTTAATATAAGAAAATTTAATATAGTTGAAATACTAAATCTTTTATTTAAGAAACCTAATATTTCTAGAATAGATATTTCAAAGCTAATCAATCTTAACAAAGCAAGTGTCTCTGAAATAGTATCTCTCTTAGTTGAGAAAAATTTAGTTAGTGAAATTGGTACTGGTAGTAGTAGTTCTAGCGGAGGAAGAAAACCTATTTTACTTAAAATCAATGAAAAGGCAGGGTGTAGCTTAGGAATTGACTTAGGAATTGACTATGTTAGTTTCTTACTTACTGATTTAAATAGAAATGTATTATTTTATGATTATTATGAAGAAATAATTAATAAAAATAATGTAATCGAAATTATTGTAAAAGTAATCACTTCACTAGAAAATGTTTTTAAAGAATATGAATACGGATTAATAGGTGCAACATTAGCTGTGCATGGTAGAGTTTTTGATAATAAAATTAAGTTTACTCCTTACTATGATTTAGATGAAATAGACTTGGTAGAAGATTTATCTTTGCTAATGCCTAATATTAACTTTTATATAGAAAATGAATCTAATCTAGCAGCTGTTGGTGAATTTGAAAATTCTATCGATCCATTAGATAATGCAGTAGTTATTAATGTTCATTCTGGTATAGGTGCAGGAATAATAATTAATAGCAAGTTATATACTGGGTTTGAAGGACACGCAGGAGAAATAGGTCATATTGTCCTTGTTCCTAATGGGAAAGAATGTCCTTGTGGAAATAAAGGATGCTTTGAACAGTATTGTTCATTGCCTGCTTTATTAGAAGATTTTAATAGTAAGTCATATTTAAAGATACGTACTATAAAAGAACTTTGTGATTTATATAATTCAAATGACAAAATAGCTGTGGATACAATAACAAAAAATATTGAACTTATGTCCATTGGAATATCTAATATATTTAATTTATTTGCTGCTGATAATATATTTATTCATAGTGAAATAACTCATTATATTCCAGATTATCTAACTTTAATTAATAATAAGATAAATACAATATTCTCTAAAGCTATTACCATTTTACCAAACAAATTAGATAACAAATCTAATTTGTTCGGAGGAGTAAATAGATGTATATATAACTTTTTCGAAGAATTTCTAGATATTATATAAGATACACTAAAATAATCCATAGCATTTTCATATTTAAAATATTATCTTTATTAACATAATAGACAATAGGTAGCTCTGTATAATTATCATTTTGTTTACTTTAAATCTTTCATAAACTCCTTTTTATACTTTGAAGCAATATATTGACTTAAATTTCTTATTTAACTGCTCTAATGCTTCTTTTAAATCAAAAAGTTTTTGTTTCTTTTATTGATACTTTTAATATATCAAATTATAAAAATTCTTTGTATTTTATCTATGAAATTATAAAAAAGCTAAAATATAAAGAGTAAAAATAAGTAGGATATTATATACTACTTATTTTTATTTTTCTAAAATTTATATATCCCTAATTCTATCTATTATATCTGAAATTTCATCATAATCTTCTACCCATATAATATTTATTCCTAATTGTTCAAAAGCTGTTTCATGTAATTCATTATTTATATTATTAAATGATTTAAGAATATCCTTATTTATATTAGTATCCTCTATGGATATCTTAAAATCCTTTTTTCTCATAATTGCATAATGTTTTCTAAGCTTATTTTTTCTATTACTTATTGATAGAAGCCTTCTTAAGTTGGGGTCTGTTAAAGATAATCCAATCATCAATGTTGTATTTTCCCTTAAAAAGTTTAGTTGAGTAATATTAGTCCAAGAATATGGATCATTATATAGGCTATGGTATCTATCTTCAGAAAATACTAATAATCCTTCTGATAATTGTTCATATTTATCAGGATTTCGTGGTAAAAATCCATGCACATGATAAATTCCTAGCTTGTCTGAAATTGAATAATCTAATTCACTATATAAAGAATGATATTCTATACCATGTTTATTAAAATTATCTTCTAGTAAATCATCAAAGTTATATGTAACAATAGCTTTAATTCCAGTTCCATTATCTTTTGCTAAACATAATTTTGAAATACTATTTAATAAATTTGAATTTCCATTACCACTATTAATATTTTTATATAATAATTGTGCTAAACTTTCTTCAAATGTCTCTCCTAATGCTGATTTTATAAGTGCAGATTGCAGTAAAGGGGATTTATTATTCGTTTCTTTCATTTTCTTTATAATAAATTCTTTTTCTTCAGAAGTTATGTTTATATTCTTTTCTTCTAATTCCTTCATTATCATAAGTATTAATAAATCAGACATTAAATCGTTCCAATCACCTATCCCAGCTTCCTTAGATACCCCTGCCCCTAAAAATAAAACTAAATCATCTCTACTATATATTTTTTTAAGTTCATTTATTCTTTCTTCTCTTAGTTTCTTCCATCTATCATTATCCTGATTTAACGCTTCAGTTACTAAGTCACTTACTAAAAATTCCACTACTTTCGAAAAATCACCATTTCTAAAATGATTAAATTTATTATCAATTTTACATAACTCATCCAATCCCCATACTTTCACCTGATAATTTATTTCTTCCTTATATATCATCTCCAATATGGATAACTCTTCATGAGTAAATTCATTTCCAAATACTAACAACACACTTTTTATAGGTAATTTTGAATCTTCTATTGAGTTATTTATATTTTCAATAAGCTCTTTATCCAATCTAAAGTAATCATCTTTATTTTTATGCAGCCTTACTTCTATAATTGTCTGGCCATTTAGTCCAGCTATCCCATCCGGTATAATTGCATTAATAACCAAAAACTTTCCTACTTTAATGTTTTTATTTAAAGCTACTTTATTTTCTTCCTCTAATTTCTTGTTTATAGAATTTAAAACTAGTGATTCAAAATAATACACAATATTATTTAAAGTTTTATTACTAGTAACATTTTTATTTTCACCATACATACTCTAGCACCCTTTTTCTTCATAACCTTATTTATATTTTGCTTTATTATTAAATTTATTATAAAAAAATCCTATAAAGTACTTCTAAAAAGTCTACTTTATAGGATTAGTTCAATAATATAAAAATCTTTATTCTATATTATAATTATTTACTTCTTCTCTTTGCTAATTCATATAATGTATGAACTGGAGCACCTGTTCCACCTTTTACACATAAATCACTATTACTTGAAGCCCAAGCTGTTCCTGCTATATCTAAATGCAACCATGGCTTATCTTGTACAAATGCTTCTATAAATAGTCCAGCAGTTATTGTACCTGCAAATCTTCCACCACTATTTTTTAAATCTGCTATGTCAGATTTAATTAATTTTTTATAATCATCAAATGCAGGTAATTGCCACATCTTTTCTCCAGTATATTCTGAAGCTGATTTTAATTCATTAAAGAATTTATCATTATTTGTAACTACCGCTGTTGTAGTTTCTCCTAATGCAACTAAAGCTGCACCTGTTAATGTAGCCAAATCTATAACTTCATCAACTTTTTCCTCTGTTATTATATAATGCACAGCATCTACTAAAGTTAATCTTCCTTCAGCATCTGTATTAACAACTTCTATAGTCTTACCAGCCATAGTTCCAATTACTTCACCAGGCTTATATGCATCCCCAGATATTAAGTTTTCACAAGCTGCTACAACTGCTACTACATTAAGCTTTAAACCTCTTTTTGCAATAATTGACATAGCGCCTATAACAGAAGCTGCTCCACCCATATCTGACTTCATATCTAGCATACTATCAGTTGGCTTTATTGAGTATCCACCTGAATCATAAGTTAAGCCTTTTCCTACTAATCCAAGAACCTTATCTTTATTATCCTTATCTCCAAAGTATCTCATAACTATAAGCTTTGGTTCTTTTGTAGATCCTTTAGCTACATTATAGAAAGCTTCCATGTTTAGTTCTTTAATTTTTTCTACTCCATGAACTTCTACTTCAAATCCACTTTCAGCCCCAACTTCAACCGCTTTATTAGCTAAAGTTTCTGGATAAATTACATTTGATGGTTCATTAACTAAATCTCTAGCAACTATAATTCCATTTGCTATTTCTTTACCTTCTTCAACTGCAGTTAATATCTCTGGAGTTGCTTCCTTAATTCCGCATCTTCCAATTGATACTTCTAATTCTTTTTCTTCTTTTTTATCAGTCTTATATTTGTTAAATGTATATTCTGATAAAAATGCTGCAATTTCTGCATTTTTAATTAACTCTTCAACTTCTATTGTTTCAGTCTTTGGAAGTCTTAAGAACACTGAGTTCACTTTTAATTCCTTAGCTTTTTTGATGGCTTTTGCAGTTGCTTTTCTTACTACATCAATAGTGAATTGTTCCTCTTTTCCTAATCCTACTAAAATAATTGTTTGAATTGATTCATTAGAATCTATTGTAAATGTATATAATTCTCCATCCTTACCATTAAATAAATTTCTGCTTTGTGCTAAAACAACATGTCTATTTATTTCTTCTTTTGGTAAGTTAATATTATTTTCAAATAAATAAAATACTTTTACATCTCCTTGAGAGCATGTAAAGCCTCTATATGATATCTTCATTTAATCACCTCGTCTAAAACTATCTTTTAATCATAATACCACTATTATAAAATCTATTCAATGGATAATAATTATTATTTGTTTGAAAAAATATTTAATTCTAAGAATTTTTTTATTTTGTTGTATAAAAACTTTATTTCTGTAAATAATACTAATGTAGATACAAAACCTGTTTAATACAGGTCCCATCCCCCATTTATTTATAAAGCGCTTCGGCGCTTTTTTATTTTATAAATTATCTTAAGAATTCAAATATTTTATAGTATATAAAGCTTTCCTAAAATATTCTTTTATAATTTCTTTTCTAAATAGGTCAAATTTAAATCTATTAAACTTATTGTTTAAATATATCTTTAATTTATTTATCTAAAATATATAAAATTATGTAAACCTATTAATTTAAATGATATAATTTATAGTAAATTCTAATAATTTATGAAGGGTTGAGGAAAACATGAAAAATAGAAAGATAATAATACCTATACTACTATTGTCATTTATACTATTACTCAGTGGATGTTCAAAAATGGATAAAGCTCAAAAAGCTTATGATAACTACACTGAAAAATGGGTTCAAAGTGACTATTCAGGTATGTATCAAATGCTAACAAATGATTCGAAATCAACTATATCAGAAGAAGATTTTACTACACGATATACTAATATATTTTCTGCAATAAATGCTAATAATTTATCATTAGAGCTTTCTGGGGATAAAGAAAAATCTGATAATCAAATTATTATTCCATTTAATCTGACTATGAACACCTTAGCAGGTGATGTTACTCTTGAAGATTATAAATTAATATTAGTTAAAGAAGAGAAAGAATATAAAGTAAAATGGGATGAAAGTTTAATTTTCCCTCAAATGACTAAAGATGATAAGGTAAGAATAAGTACTATTCCATCAAAAAGAGGAAGTATACTTGATAAAGATGGTAATTCATTAGCTCAAGATGGAACAATTAATACAATAGGAATTTATCCAGCTAAATTCAATTCATCAGACATAGATGCTAAAATAACCGAAATAGCTAATATTCTAGATATTAGTGAAGAAAATATAAAGAATAAGCTTGAAGCAAATACTAATCCTGAACAACTTATTCCATTGGTTGATATATTACAAAATGACCCTAAAGTTCTCAAATTAATTAATAGAGACGATGAAGGAATATTAATTCAACCTAAATCTGGTAGAGTTTATGCAGGCGGTGAAGCCTTTGGACGATTAATAGGGTACATCGGAAGTATAACAGCTGAAGAACTTGAAGCTAATAAAGATAAAGATTATCATGATACAAGCCTTATAGGTAAAGCTGGCTTAGAGCAAGTTTATGAAGATACATTAAGAAGCAAAGATTCAGCTGAAATATATATAGAGCGTGGAGAAGAAAAAATAACTATTGCAAAAAAAGATGGTGAAGATGGAAAAGATATAAAAACTTCTATAGATTCTGATCTACAAAATAAAATATATAGTGAAATGACTGGTGAAAGGGGAGCTGCTACTGCAGTTAATCCTAAAACTGGTGAGATATTAGCTATGATAAGTGCCCCTTCATTTGATTCAAATGTATTTACAACTTATGTAACTAAAACTCAAAAAACAAAATGGGAAGAAACAAATAATGCTGATGAAATAAATAGATTTAATAAAACATATTCTCCTGGATCAACTATGAAACTTTTAACCGCTTCAATAGGATTAAAAAACGGTGTTATAGCTCCTAATGCTACAAGAGATATTAAGGGATTAGGCTGGCAAAAAGATGGGTCTTGGGGAGACTTTGAAATAACTAGAGTAACTGATCCTGGTAGCCCTGTAAATCTAAAAGATGCAGTTAATCATTCAGATAATATTTACTTTGGACAAGTAGCTCTAGAATTAGGTAATGAGAAGTTTATAAATGGAATCAAAGATTTCGGAATTGGCGAAGAATTAAGCTTTGAATATCCTATGCAAGAATCCCAAATTTCCAATGATGGATATTTAAGTAGAGAAATTTTACTAGCAGATACCGGATATGGACAAGGTGAAATCATGGTTACTCCTTTGCATGTAGCTTTATCTTATAGTGCATTAGCTAATAATGGAGATATAATGCAACCAAGATTAGTAGTAAGTGAAAATTCTGAAGCTAAGGTTTGGAAACAAGGTGCAATAGCCAAAGAAAATTTACCAATATTAATAGATTCATTTACAGCGTTAATCAATGATGCTGGTGCAACAATTCCCGATGGCGCTGTACCTGGATTTAGAGTTGCAGGTAAAACAGGTACTGCTGAAATAAAAAAATCTCAAGACGATACATCTGGAACTGAAAATGGTTGGTTTGTATCTATTGATCCAGATATATCTAAAATTTCTATATCAATGATTATTGAAGATGTTAAGGATAGAGGCCATAGTCATGTAACTGTACCTAAGGTTAGAAATGTTATGGAATACTACCTTAATAAATAATGAAGAAGTGAAAAAATTAAGGAATGAAATAATTTTAGTGGAATCTCAAACATTTGTTTGAGATTCTTTATTGTATTTAGAATATCACAGGTTCAACATGTGGTGTTCTAAATACAAAAATAAAACTCAGCTTCCGCTGAGTTACTTCTCTACTTAAATACTACTTTATTATCTTCAAACTTATCGATTATAGCTAAAGACTCAACTCTAGCCCCCATGCCTTCTAATACACTTCTTCCTTCTTGAAAGCCTTTTTCTATAACTATTCCTACTCCAACTAAATTAGCCCCCGATTGCTTAACTATATCAATCATTCCTTTAGCTGCACAACCCATTGCTAAAAAGTCATCTATTATCAATATGTTTTCGCCTTCATTTAAGAACTGCTTTCCAACTCTAACTTTATATGTCTTTTTCTTAGTAAATGAATGTACCTCTGATTCATATACATCTTTATCAAGATTTAAGCTTTCTGTTTTCTTTGCAAAAACTACTGGAGTATAATTAAAGTATTGGGATGCTATAGCAGCTATTCCTATTCCTGATGCTTCGATTGTAAGAATTTTATCTATTTTTTCGCCATTAAATCTTTCTCTAAAAGCTTCCCCTACTTCATTTAAAAATTTTATATCCATTTGGTGATTTAAAAAACAATCAACCTTTAATATATTTCCTTCCCTTACTTTTCCTTCATTAAGTATCTTTTCTTTTAACTTTTCCATATAATTATCCCCTTTATTACTTTTCCTATAGTATTCTTAAAAAGCTTGTCCTATTTTATAATTCAAGTAATAAAGCCAAAATAAACTACATGGCAATAATCGAATCTTCGTAGTTAGGATATTTACGGTTTCCTAGTAGAAACACTTGAACCATATCTTCAAGCATATACGAATACTATATGTTTATTTTTTTATCTATTATAACACTATTGTTATATATTGCGAAGACAAAAAAATTAAAAAATTAAGGAATGAAAAAATTAAGGTGAAAATCCTACAGGATTTTAGAATGGAAAGTGCTTGGCACCTATAGTTTAAGTTTTGCGTAACAAAACAACCTTAATTCTTTCATTTTTTAATTCTTTCATTAATAAATTGATTCGCAATTTATAACTAATATTCTAATTTGCATATTTTATGTTCTTCTAAGCTTTTTCTAACGTCTATTATTCTTTGATTACTTGAGCCTCTGAATCTCAATCCATCTTCCATCTTATTTTTATCAAATTTACCATCTACCAAGACATCTATATTATTAAGTAAATCTCTCCAACCATTTCTTTTATCTAAATTATTAATTATTTCTTCAAAAGTATATCCTGTATAGCTCCATACATTTAATTTATTTTCTTTAAAACTCTTTGCCATATATGCAAATTCCTCTGCTCTTTCAAAAGGATCTCCTCCACTAAAAGTAACCCCTTTAATCATAGGATTTTTGAGCACCTCATTAATTAGCTCATCCATATTACGTTCTTCCCCACCATTAAAGTCATGAGTATCTGGATTAAAACATCCTTCACAGTTATGCTTACATCCTTGAGAAAAGAATACCCTTCTGATTCCTGGCCCATTAACCAAACTTTCATAAGCTATTCCAGAAAGCCTTATAGTTTCTTTCATATATGACTACATCCCCTTTTATTTTAATTACTCTTTTACTTAAATTATTCTCTTATTTTAATTTTATCGTTATATTTCTCTATTATTCCTCTAGTTCTGTTTAATGACTCAATCACTCTACCCTTTCCTTCTTCTGTTAGATAATCTGCATCATTAATTGTAGATGGAACAACTTCATAAAATAATCTTCCATCTTTTTCGTACCAATTTACCCAAGTTGGTATATATGTTGGATATTCAATTTTAATTTCATTTGTTTTAATATTTTTACTTAGTCTTACAGATACTATAACTCCATCTTCCGTATAGGGATTTTCTATTCTTTCAGTTCTTTGACTTGATAAAAAGTTACCCATAGAATAAATTACAGCCGTTTCATTAGTTCCATCTTCTGATTTAATAATATCTATAGGTTGTAATGAATGTGGATGTGTTCCAAATATTATATCTACATTTTGATTTGCTAGAAACTCAGCTATCTTTATTTGTGTGCTATTAGGTTCTAATTCATATTCATCTCCCCAATGCATATAAAATATAATAACTTCTGCTCCATTATTTCTCATATCAAGTATTTGTTCCTTCATTTCTTGAAAATCTAAATCTAATGTATCTTCTCTAAATGTATTCATTAATGGATAGAGTTCTTCTGGTATAGTTGTACCATTTAACCCCCTAGCTCCACCTTCAGCAGCCATTGAATAACTATATGATATTATACCGACCTTAATGCCATTAACATCCTTTATTACATATCTATTGTCATTAGTACTTTCTCTTGTTCCTATTATATCAAAGCTTCTTTCCTTAAGAACACTTCTAGTTCTATTAAAACCTCGCACGTCTCTATCTAAAGAATGATTATTCATATTATTAACAACATCTACTCCAACCCACTTCATGGCATCTGCTAATTCATCAGGTGCATTAAAACTTGGATATCCTGAGTATCCATAATTATCTAATCCAGAAAGTGTTCCTTCCATATTTACAATAGTTAAATCTGCATTATTTAAATAATCTTTTACATATTGGATAGTATTTTTAAAATCATATGTATCACTTTGTTCATTATATTGAGTTTCTAATATTTCTTTATGTATTAAAAAATCTCCTGTAGCAACTATATCTATAGTCTTTATATCATTTCCCTCTACTTCTATATCTTCATCTTGGTATTCATTAGAGCTTATATTATCCGTATTCTCCATAGCTTTGTTATTAAAGTTATTTAATATTATCTCAACTCTAGGAATGAAAAATACACCTACTGCTACTATAATAAACATAGCTATTAATAAAATTATTCTTTTCCCATTACCTTTCATAATTCCCCCTATGTTATACACTTTTATATTTATTATATCCCATAAATATAAAAAATAGCATGCAAAACAATTAAATTTTGCATGCTATTTATAATCTTTATCTATTTACCTTAACATAATTTAGCCTTCCACCAGCTTTTATTACATCAATTTCTTTTCCAGTTAAGTTAATATATACATTAAAACTAGTTCCATTAGTTACATTCTTTATTCTAGCTTTGCCATCAATTAAAGCTCTTTTAATGTCACTTATTAAAAGTTCATCTAAAAGTTCTACCTTATCATAATCTACTTCTGCTTCAAATTCCATTGGTATAATTCCATTATTTATGAGGTTTGCCTTATGAATTCTTGCAAATGATTTAGCAATTACAGCTTTTACTCCTAAATACAGCGGTGCTAATGCAGCATGTTCTCTGCTAGACCCTTGCCCATAATTATTCCCAGCAACTATTATTCCACCATTATTTTCTTTAGCTCTTTTTGGGAACCCTTCATCAACTGTATTAAAACAATAATCTGATAAGTAAGGTATATTAGATCTAAAAGGTAATAGCTTTGAATTAGATGGCATTATATGATCAGTTGTAATATTATCTTCAACCCTAATTAGCACTTTTCCTTCTACTTTATCGCCTAATTCTTTATTTACAGGAAAAGGCTTTATATTAGGTCCTCTTACAACCTCTACATTTTCTCCATCTTCTTCAGGAGCTATGATCATTGAGTCATCTATTAAAAACTCTTTTGGCATTTCTATATTAATATTTACATCACATTCTCTCGGATCTGTAAGGACTCCATTTATTGCTGAAACTGCTGCTGTTTCTGGACTTACTAAATATACCTTAGCGGATAATGTTCCACTTCTTCCATAAAAGTTTCTATTAAAAGTTCTTAATGATACTCCTTCAGTTCCAGGAGCTTGCCCCATTCCTATACATGGACCACAAGAGTTTTCCAATATCCTTGCTCCAGCGCTAATTATATCCCCTAGAGCTCCATTTCTAGCTATCATCTCCATAACTTGCCTAGAACCAGGCGCTATAACTAAGCTTACATCTTTATGAACCTTTTTCCCTCTTAATATTCTAGCTACCTTCATTAAATCTTCATAAGAAGAATTTGTACAACTTCCAATAGCAACTTGATCTACCTTTATTTTACCAATAGATTCTACTTCCTCAACATTATCTGGACTATGCGGTTTAGCTGCTAAAGGCTGTAAATCATTTAAATTTATTGTTATTTCTTCATCATACACAGCATCTTCATCTGGTCTAAACTCTATCCAATCATCTTCTCTTCCTTGAGCCTTAAAATATTCTAGTGTTTTTTCATCGCTAGGAAATATAGATGTAGTTGCTCCAAGTTCAGCTCCCATATTGGTTATTGTAGCTCTTTGTGGTACTGAAAGTGTTTTTACACCTTCTCCACAATACTCAAACACCCTAGAAACACCACCTTTAACAGTTAGTCTTCTAAGAACCTCAAGAATTATATCTTTAGCTGTAACCATTGGTTTTAAAGCTCCAACCAAGTTTATTTTACATACTTTAGGAGTAGTTATATAATAAGCTCCTCCCCCCATAGCTAATGCTACATCTAATCCCCCTGCCCCCATAGCAAGCATTCCAACTCCACCTGCAGTAGGAGTATGACTATCTGATCCTATAAGAGTATCTCCAGGAACTGAAAATCTTTCTAAAAATACTTGATGGCATATACCATTACCTGGTCTTGAAAAATAAACACCGTATTTTGATGCTACCGTTTGTATAAACTTATGATCATCAGCATTTTCAAATCCTTGTTGAAGCATATTATGGTCTATGAAAGCTACAGATTTTTTTGTTTTAACTCTATCTATTCCCATTGCTTCTAATTGCAAATATGCCATTGTTCCAGTAGAATCTTGTGTTAATGTTCTATCTATTTTAATACCTATTTCTTTTCCAACTTCTATATTACCTTCAAGCAAATGATTTTTTAGTACTTTGTAAACTAAGTTATCCCCCATTAATTTATTGCCCCCTTTTATCTAATTAACTTTTTCTTCATTTAGTCTCAAGTATTCCTTATATATTCTAACAAGCTCTTTATCAAATAAACTTCTCTTTAATCTTACTGAAGTAGAGCGTACCATTTCTAATATATCTTGAGCTGAACTGCTGTCTAATTCTATTCCATATTCTCTAAATTTATTTATAATTCCAGCTTTACCAGAATGTTTTCCTATAACTATTTGCCTTTCTAATCCAACTATTCCAGGATCAAACGCTTCATAATTTTTAGGATTTTTTATTGCCCCATCTGCATGTATTCCTGACTCATGAGCAAACATATTGTCTCCTACAATAGCTTTCCATGCTGGTAATATTCTACCTGATGCTCTAGACACGTATTCTGAAACTTCTCTAAACATAGTGGTATTTATATTACTTTCATAATTGTAAACAAACATCAATGCCATTAAAACTTCTTCTAATGCAGCATTTCCAGCTCTTTCTCCTAAACCATTAACAGTTACCCCAACATGAGATGCTCCTCCCATTATTCCCGCAATAGCATTTGCAGTTGCCATCCCAAAATCATTATGTGTATGCATTTCTATATCAAAATTTGTTTGAGAACATAAATATTTTATATCTTCATTAATTTTAAATGGCTCCATTATTCCTACTGTATCACAATATCTAAATCTATCTGCCCCTGCTTGTTTTGCTGCTTCTATAAATTGAATTAAAAATTCCCTATCAGCCCTTGAAGCATCTTCTCCATTAACAGATATATATAACCCATTTTTCTTTGCAAACTCTACGGATTTAACCATATTTTCTAAAACCCATTCTCTAGAAGTTTTAAGTTTATGTTGTATATGAATGTCCGAAACTGATATTGATATAGCCACTGCATCTACTCCACAATCTATTGACTCTTCTATATCTTTTATAACTGCTCTATTCCAAGCCATAATACTCGACTTTTGATTTCTTTTTACAATTTGTTTTATAGCTTCCTTTTCATCTCCACCCATAGTTGGAATCCCTACTTCTAGCTGATCAACCCCAAGTTCACTTAGCATCGATGCTATTGCAATTTTTTCTTCATTTGCAAAAACCACTCCTGCTGTTTGCTCTCCATCTCTTAAAGTAGTATCTACAATAAAGACTTCTTTGCCATTATTTAAATTTTTAATAGACATAAGCTTCCCCCTTTAAATTTATTTATTACTTATTGCTAATTAACTAACCCCAATTTTAGATAATAATTCATAATATTTCAAAAATTATTAATAATTATTTTATCATATCCACTAGCTTCAAACAAGTAAAATAAGATTAATTATTATAAAAATTGCAAGTTTAAATAAATTTATTTCATTTTATGCATGTATTATATTTTAATAAGCTAAATCAACATAAAAAATTGCAATAAAATCAAAAAATCTTGCATTTATTTACTTACGCAAAAAAGTAGGGTTTTAAATAACCCTACTTTTATTTTTATATTTATAAATTTCTATAAAACTTTATAGTTATTTTGTTGCTTTCCAGAATGAGATATTCTATCTGCTCTCTCTTCAAACTTACCTGGTCCAAATCTTTCGTCAAGGCTTAAATATCCAGTTACTCTTGAAACCCCTTGAATATCCTCACTTCCACAATCCGGACACTTTCTCTCACTACTATTTAAATACTTTCCGCAACTCTTGCAATATCTTATATGAAAGTTTATTCCTAAGTAACTTATATTTGTACTTTTATATGCATAATTTAACATATCCATTATTGATTCCCCTGATGGACGATCATCTACCTCTATATAACTTATATGTCCAGCATTACATAATTTGTGATAAGGGGCTTCTATATCAATTTTATCTTTTATGGATATAGGATATTTGACAGGTATATGGAAGCTATTAGTATAATAATCCTTATCTGTTACACCTTTAATAATTCCAAAGGATTTTTTATCTTTCTTTATAAATTTGCCAGAAAGTCCTTCTGCAGGTGTAGCATAACAACTCCAATTTAGCTTTGTTTCTTCTGTTACTCTATCAATAAAACTTCTTATATGACTAATAATCTTAAATCCTAACTTTCTTGCATCATCATTTTCTCCATGATGATAACCAGTTAAAGCAATTAAAGTTTCAGCTAAACCAATAAATCCTATTCCCCAAGTCCCTTGCTTCAATATCGGCTCTATTGAATCCTCTTGAGATAGGCCTTCTGATCCCTTAAGTAACCCTTGACCAGCAACAAAAGGTAAATCCTTAACCTTAAGTTTCTTCAATACATTATATCTATGAAGTAATGACTCCTTTGCTAAATTTAATCTTTTATCTAAAATATCGAAGAAATCATCAACACTTCCATTTGCTTGAATTCCTATTCTAGGTAAATTAATTGTTACAGGAGCAATATTACCTCTACCTTTACATCCTGGCTCTCCATTAATATTCTTCATTAAATAAGTTCTACATCCCATAGTCGCAGGCATATATCCCATATCATAATACTCTTTATTAAAATCAGCATCTATATTCATAAATGTAGGGTTCATTCTCTTAGCTGCAACTCTACATGCTAATTGATATAAATAATGATATTTATCTTCTGGTTCTCTATTTACTCCTTCTTTAACTCTAAATATTATATTAGGAAATATAGGTTGTTCCCCCTTACCTAATCCCTTTTCATATTCTAATAAAAATATTTCACATATTAGTGCCGCATCTTCAGAGTTTGGTATACCTAAATTTATAGAACTAAAAGGAACTTGTGATCCTGCCCTAGAATGCATTGTATTCAAATTATAAACAACACCTTGCATTGCTTGATGTATCTTCTTTTTTAATCTTTCTTCTGTTAACTTTTCTATTCTATCTTTATCTAATCCGAGTTCTTCCAATTCCAATCTTATTTCTTTTCTTGTAGGATCAACAAATATAGCCATATCATTATCAAAATCCGGATGTGATTGTCCTCCAAACATATCATTTTGACTTGACTGAAGTAATATACACGAAAGTTCTGCTGCTGTCTCTATCCTTTTAGGAATTTTAATAGTTCCATAACCTGTATTAAATCCTTGTTCTAATATTTCTTTTGTTGGTATGTGTAAACAGTTAATAGTCAAGTTATAACTATCTAAATCATGATAATATAAATCTCCATTTTCATGTGCTTTCGCTAAATGCTTTGGCATCATAGATAAGTTATGCCACTTATTGGACTCTGATGCTATTCTTAACAATTTAGAGCTAAAGTTATTTCCAACATTAGCATTATCTCTATCAGTTTCTATACCTATTTTTTCGATTGCTCTCATTAAGTCTGATTTTATTTCTCTAACCTTAGTTCTTTCTTTTCTATAACTTGAATATGCAGTTTTAATATTTTTATAATTACTATCAATCAAAGATTTTTCAACTAAATTTTGAATTTCTTCAACCGTTATTTTTTCATTACCTGTTTCTTCTATATAATTTATTACCTTTTTTACAATATCTAATAATTCAACTTCTTTAAGCCTTTCCCCTATTTCATCTCCTGCTTTTCTTATTGCCGTAGCTATTTTAACTGAATTGAAGGAAACTTCTCTCCCATCTCTTTTTACTACATATAGCACTTATACTACCCCCGTTACACAATATATTGTATTAATTATAGTATTCATTATACGCTCTAAAAATATTCATTTCAAATTGTAATATAATTAGATTTCAATAGATTTACTTTTAATATATGGTGTTTTCTTCTATATTTACTTCTTTTTATGATTATATAAAGTTGACAAATAAAAATTTCTCTCAACAAAACTATATCAATAGTGATATAGTTTTTAAGTATCAGTATTGATATATAAATTTGCTATGATATAATAAAAATGTATAGATTTTTAAGATTTTGAGATTATAGAATTATATTAAATTATTTTATATTAGGAGGATTTTTATGCAAAAAATAGCATTAATAGTTGATAGTGCGTGTGATTTATCTCTTGAGACACTTAAGGAAAAAAATATTCATTTACTTCCACTTAGAATTACTTACTCTCATAAAGAATATAGAGATAAGATAGATATATCTGCTGACGAAATTTACGATAACCTAGAAAAAGAAGTTCCTAAAACATCTTTACCTAGTGCAGAAAATATGGAAGAAATTTTAGTTTCATTAGAAAATGAAGGCTATACTCATGTTATTGCTATAACTATTTCTAGCGGCCTATCAGGAACATTTAACTCAATAAGATTAGCACTAGAGGATCATCCTCAACTAACATCTTATGTATTTGATACTAAAATTTTAGCTATGCCTGAGGGCCTTGTTGCATTAGAGGTTGCTAATTTAATTAATGATGGAAAAACATTTGAGGAAATAGTATCTGAAATTCCAAAAATAAGAATAAATATTACTGGATACTTTACTATAAACACATTAGAATACTTAAAAAGAGGCGGAAGAATAGGTAAGATATCTGGTACAATAGGAGAAATGTTGAATCTAAAGCCTATTGTAACTGTTGATGAAGAAGGTGTCTACTATACTGTATGTAAAGCTAGAGGAAGAAAACAATCAATATTAAAGCTTACAAATATATTAAAGGATGAACTTGCTTTAGGACCTTGTAAAGTTTGGGTACTTCAAGGTGGAGCTTTAGAAGAAGCAAAAAATTTCATGGAATCTCTGAAAGGCTTAAAAAATATAGTTAGTCTTGATATATCCCAAATAAGCCCTGCTTTGGGAGTACATGGAGGACCCGGGTTACTTGGCCTAGCAATTCAAAAGGTTTATTAATATGGATAATTACAACCTTCACCTAAGCAGTATAGAGGATATAAAAGAGGAAGAAAAAAGACTCCATGAAGAATACAAAAGAAAACTTTCAGAATTAAAAAAGATTCAAAAAGAAAAAGAATCTGTTGGTCAAGTATTTACTAAAGGTCTATTACCTATATATGTTCTTCATATACTTAGTATTGCTCCTTCAAATGGATATGATATTGCAAATAAAATAGGTGAACGTACAAACGGACTTTGGATTCCTAGTACTGGTGGTATTTATCCTTTACTAAAGAAATTAGAAAAAGATGAATATATAATTGGTGAATGGGATGATCCTAAAAAGAAATTTCAAAAAGTTTATTCCTTAACTCAAAAAGGAATAGAGGAATATGAATCTAGAAAACATCTTTTAAAGCCTAAGATAGAAGAGGCATTAAAGGTATTTAAAATAATTTATAAGGACCTTTATAAATAGTTACCTTTTTGTATTATATTTTTTAATTTTGCACAAAATAACATTATAAATTTTTAGGTGGTGTTATTTTGAAAGGTAAAATTATTGATTATAATTACTTTGAAGCTTTTGTAGCTTTAGAAGATGATACTGTTGTTAAAGTTCCACTTACTCAAGTAAGTGATTATTTAAGTGTTGGTGCTGTAGTTAATCTTGACTCTAATAATTTAAGCTGCAGCACTAGTAATAAACCTAAATTGACTCAAGATAAAATAGTGGATTTTTTTTAATAATAAAAAGATGCTTGATATTCAAGCATCTTTTTATTATGATACGCTTATTGCATTTACTGGACAACTAGCTTCTGCATCCTTAGCTTCATCTTCTAATTCACTAGGAACATCAGGATTTTTTGCCACTGCCTTTCCATCATCATCCATTTCGAAAATTGATTCACAAATTGATGTACATAATCCACATCCAATACAAGTATCTTTATCTACATGAGCTTCCATATTGTAATCTTCCTTTCTTTATTAATATCACTACTATTTTACCCATGAATATATATTTTATGTATTTCTTGCTAATACAAACCTTCAAAAATTAATGAATATAAATCATTATTTATTACATATTCCTCTGCTATTCCTTCTTCTAAAGCTTCAGTTAAATCCACATTAATTGGAAGTTCTCCAATTAAAGGTACACCTAAATATTCAGCATGCTCTTCTGCTGATTTTTTACTAAACACTCTCATCTTGGTATCACAACCTGGACAATTTATATAAGACATATTTTCTACAACACCTCTTATTGGTAAAGGCATCTTATTTGCCATTGTTATTACCTTTTTAACTATCATAGATACCATATCTTGTGGTGTTGAAACAATAATAAGCTCTGTAATAGGGAAGCTTTGCATTACTGTTAAAGTTATATCTGATGTACCTGGTGGCATATCTATTAATAAATAATCTAACTCTCCCCATACTGTATCAGTAAATAGTTGAGTTAAAACACTTGTTACTATAGGACCTCTCCAAACAACTGGATCATCTTCCTTTGGTATTAGTAGATTCATTGATAGTACTTTTACTCCACCCTTTGATTCTACTGGATTATATTTAAAATTATTTTCATCAATAGGTTCAATAACTGCTCTTTTATTACTTATACCAAAAAATCTTGGCATTGAAGGACCTGTTATATCAGCATCTAAAACGCCGACTTTATATCCTTTTTTTCTTAATGTACTTGCTAATATCCCAGTAACTGTAGATTTACCTACTCCACCTTTACCGCTTATTATTCCAATTACATTCTTTATTTCACCATACTTAGGTAATAGCTTACCACAACCTTGTGCTCCAACAGTATCCTTTGAGCTACATTTATTTTTACTTGGACAAGTTGAACAACCTGACATAATACTTACCTCCTACCAGTTTTTCTCTACTTCTTTTGGAATATTATCTTTAGTATAAATAGAAATATTCCATTCCTTAAATTCATTTTCCCCGACTACATAGTAATAATACTCTATGTTATTTTTCTTATCTTGCACTGTTATATTACTCTTATATATAGTTGAATTATGTCCCCTATTTTTGATGTTTATAACAATATCAAAATCATTTTGATTGTTATTTACCATCTCTACATTAGGTGTAATATTTCTCGCTCTTGTGAGAAAATCCTCTATATCAGAAGAAAATATATATTTTAGACAATCTACATCTTCTTGCACGTCAATTCCAATCTTATTATTTCCATCATTAAGAACCTCTTTTTGAAGATTCATAACATCTAATATAGAATTATAATATATGTATTCAAAATCTCTAGGCTTTCTAATTATTGATAAATTTTGAAGAATCCCTTCATCCAATCTTTTAGAAACCGTAAAACTAATATCATCGTTATAAAAGTTTCCATCATATGCCCCGACTACATAATTAAAAGTCTTAACTTCATCACCAACTTTTATTTCAAATATGTAGTCTGGCTGTAAATCTGATTTTTTTTCACTAACCTTTGCCTTTGATAAAAGGTTATACATGTTTAATATAGCTTTATCATCAGTTACAAGAAACTTAAATGACTTATCTCTGACACTTTGAATACTTATAACCTCTACTTTTCCACTTCCTAAGTAATCAAAATAACCGTTATCGCTTTTAAATTTACTTTTTATATTATCTATCATCCCACAAGATGTTAAGCTAAATGACAGAATTATCACTAATATAGTAATTATACTTTTTATTGGCTTTTTCAATTATATCCTTCCCCTCTATTAAAAAGTCAATAGTATCCCTACAATAACTTATAGTTAATTAGGAGAAGCATTAGCTTCTCCTAACTATAAATAAATTATAATACTTTAATTCTTTAATAGCAAATTTTATTAAATGATTATTGAAAACTCTTTGATATATTATCAAAGACAACATTTATGCTATTTTTTTCTTTTCCTTTTATATAGGAATATTTAATCATAAGAACTTTTCCCTCTGAGTAATTTCTAAGATAATATTTATTTATAGTATCGTCCTCTTTTTTATTTATAATATACCAAGTACTATCATCCTCTACTATTTTTATATCATCTTTATTTATTGTTATATCATTACAAATAGATTCTATTTCATCATTTGTAATAGATATATTTCCATGAATATCTTTCCCATCAGTAAAATTAATATTTATATAACTATTGGAATTATCGTCTATTTCCCACCCTATTGGTAGTGAAATTTTATATTTCCCCTCTCTCAACAAATAAACATCAAATTCTTCTATATTATTATTTGAAATTGCAACTTTTCTTATATCATTTATAAATAGATTCTTCATACAGACTATAAGAAACATTAGGAATACCATTAGGGTTATTATATAGATTTTTTTCTTATTCATTTAATATACTCATCAGGATTTATAAGTACACCCTGCTATAGCACTCTATTGCATAGGTACTACAACAGTTGAATTTCTGAAATCATAGAACATTAACCAGCATCCCATTCCATCCCTAGTTTCATCATTAATCCAAGTTACAAATCCAGTCTTTCCTTCATAAGGTTGCTCATCTCTATTTTTCTTTCCTGGAATACCATAAACTATATATCTTATATTTCCATCTTTATCACATTTATATCCAAGCATAAAGTGTCCATACTTTCTTATATATGGATAGTAATTAAGCATTGGATAATATGCTACTGTATATCTATTATAATTTGACATATTACACATTTCATGCAAATCATGAACAGGTACTTTATACCACTTACAATATTTTATTTCTTGATATTCCCCTCTGCAGTGTTCAAATCCATTGGCAATTCCCTCAAAGTATTCTCCAACACTTCCTCTTATTGTAAATACCTTCGGCTCCTCTTCTATATTATCTTCTATTTTTTCATCTATCTTCTCTTCGTATTCATCAAATTTATTCTTCTTATTGCCCCTGTTTAATGAATCCATTTCATGTTGATTAATGTTTTCTTCTTTACTTTCAACTTGATTTTCTCCAATCTCTTGCTCAGTAAATTGATTATCTTCGTTAATAATCTCCTCTTCATCAATACTATCATGATTACCATCTCTGTTTAATGAATTCATTCCGTAATAATCAATATCCTCAGTTTTATTTGCAAATGGGTTTTCTTCAACCTTTTGATTAATAAACGGATTATCTGCGCTAACAATCTCTACTAAATTAGTAGGCTCTTCTACAACTTCTTCTGATTCTTCTAAATGCTTTTCGTCTTCTATATTTATAGGATCAATACTATCAATTTCCTCTATAATAGGTCTTTCACCTCTAATATCTTCATCTCTATGTTCATCACATTTCTTTTCTTTCTTCTTATCTTCATGATGTTTCTCTTCATCACACTTCTTCTTTTCATGGTATTTATCTTCATCCTTTTTCTTCTTTTCATCTTTCTTAATATATTCAATCTTATCCTTTATTTTTTCATGAGCAGATTTTACTATCTTGTAATTTTTCCAATTTTCACTTGGTTGTTCTCCATTTATGAAACCGCACATTATTATAATTGGAATTTCATTTTTCATCTTAGCTATTGCAGCTCCTGATACTTTATCATAAGATATTCCTAATCCTGCTATATCATCAACAGAATACTCCTTTGTTATTTCTGCCTTTCCACCATCGGAAATAGTAATTTTACCTAAATCTACTATTTTCTTAGTATCTTTCTTATTGCATATAGCTAAAATGCAATAATCATCATCATCATCATTCCTTAGATTTTGAGCATAGAAAGAAATTTTGCATGTATCTCCTCTTGCTTCTATCTTTGAATATCCTGATAAGGTTTTGTCATTAGAATTAGAGTAGCCTCTTTCGTCTTCTTGTAAAATAATAAAATTTCTATACAACTTATTTAATTGTGACAAACCTCTAGAACCTCCACTTTACATTAATTCAATACATTATATGCATATCATATCTAAATATGTTAAAAATAAAACTCGTGAGATTATTTGATATTACACCAAATTTCTCACGAGTAAAATAATTACTATATTAAATCGAAATCTATCTTAAATATTGATTTATCTTATCTGACAAAGTCGCAAACTCTTCAATAGTTAAAGTTTCGCCTCTTCTTTTTGGATCAATATTAGCCTCATTAAATGCTAATTCTAAGTTTTCTTTACTTAATCCGATATTTTTCACACCATTCCAAAGAGTTTTTCTTCTCATATTAAATGAATTTCTAATTATATCAAAAAATAATTTTTCATTTTCAACTTTAACTTTTGGCTCACTTAATTTATCTAATCTTATCACTATAGAATCAACTTTTGGTCTTGGTATGAAGCATTGAGGTGGTACTCTTCTAACTATTTTAGTATTACAGTAATATTGAACTAATAATGAAAGAGAACCATAATCTTTGTTCCCAGGATTTGCATTCATTCTTTCTGCAACTTCCTTTTGTATCATTATAGTTAATGATTTAAAGTTATAGCCTTCCTTTAATAATTTAACTATTATAGGCGTAGTAACATAATAAGGTAAATTAGCAACAAGCTTTACACTTTTTTCTTCTCCAATTATCTCATTAAAATTAACCTTTAAAGCATCCTTATGTATTAATGTAAATTTAGGATTATCTCCTATTTCTTGATTCAAGATAGGTATAAGATCATTATCTAATTCTATAGCTACTACTTTTTTAGCCTTATTTAACAATTGAGCTGTTAATGTACCAACTCCCGGTCCTATTTCTATTACTAAGTCATTTTCATCTACTTCAGCACCAGCTACTATATCTCTTGGAACTGAATCATCTATTAAAAAGTTTTGTCCTAAGCTTTTGGAAAACTTAAAATTATATTTTTTAACTAGCTCAGCCGTTTTTATATCTTGTATTTCCATTACTTTTTCACCTCTAAATTTTCTTCTATTTTTTGTATTGCCTTAATGAATTCCTCTTTTGTTATAGAATATTTATTTAATCTACTTAACATCTGATTTGCATTTCCATATCCTATTCCTAGTTCTTTTCCTAGGATTATTCTTCTTCTTTTCGAATCAATATCACCTGTAAGTTTAAAATGGAACATATCTTCAGAAGTATATACTTCATCAACTACCTCTTCTGATATTTTTGCCCTATTTAAAGCTTCTATAATCACCTCTGGAATTGCATTTTCTACGCCTATATCATCACCTTTTATTCCATCCTCTTGGGCTATATAAGCATGCTTTATTCCCTTCACTCTTTTAGCTATTATACTTCTGATCTTTTCTCCTGCAAAATCAGGATCAGTTAAAACTATTACACCTTTTCTTTTTTGAGCCTCTTTTATTCTTTCTATAACCCTAGCATTTATTCCAAATCCACCAACTGCTATAACTTCAGCATCAACAGCTTGCTTAACAGCAGTTATATCATCTCTACCTTCAACAACAATAACCTCTTTAATCAAAATATTAACTTCCTTTCCGTTAATAAAAAAATCCTTTATTTATTACATCTAAGTAATAATTTATCCTTATATTCTTATTATGTCAAATTAATTAGAAAATAAAAGGATGCCCTAACTTTAGAGCACCCTCTTATTTTACCATTCCCCTGGATAAGCTAAAATATAAACAGGAACGTTATATTTTCTCCCCCAGTTATTATATGCTTCTGCTTCAGAATTTACATATACATCTATGATATTTCCTTTTATAGCACCACCAGTATCTGCAGCTACAGCTCTTCCATATCCCTCTACATAAACTAGACTTCCTAAAGGAATAACTCTTGGATCAACAGCTATAGTACTTATACCATTTGGATCTCTAACAGGTACAGTCCCTGTTGCTGTAACTCCACCACCACTATATGCAGTAGACTCACAATATATTACGCTCTTATAATTTAATAGCTGACCATCTCTACTTGCAAAGGTTTTTCTTGTTCCTTGTGCAACTACTTTATTAACTGGTTCTGCTACTACCTTGGAGCTTTTAACAGCTCTAGAAAATTCTTCACCATTTTTGTAAACTATTTCATAAGTGACTTCCTTTTCTCCTGAAGCTCCATCTTGTCTAACTTCTTCTAGTCCACTATCAAGGTTTGCATCTGTTTCAACTACTACATCAAAATCAATAGCCTCCTTGGCTAACTCTTTTTTCACCTCAACCTTAACAAGGTTAATTTTTAAATTCGATGTAATTTTCGTATTTAATGCAGGAGTTATCTCGTCTAAACCTTCATTAAATTCAATGCCTTGATTCTTAAGTTCTTCTTCTACTTCTAGCATTTCCTCAATAGTATCTTCTGCAGTGTCAATTTTTACTTGTTTATCTCCTACAGTAAGTTCTACTGAAACAGCTCTCTTAATAGAAATTGTATCTCCTTCAGATACCTTACTATTTAAAGCTGGTTGAACTTTGTCTTTAGGGTTAACTTCTACCCCGTTTGTATCCAACACATCTTTAACAGTCCCTTTATATGTGACAAACGTTTCTTCTTTACCGTCTATTTCCATTGTTACTGTCTTTCTCATATTTATGAACGTCACTGATAATATAATAGCAAATACTGCTACACCCATCAGTATTTTTGCCTTTGGACCGTTAGAAAAATTATTTTTCATGTATTCTTTCCATTTTTCTACCATCTACTTTACCTCCTTTGGCAAGAGCGTCTTTTGCATTATAATTGAATTAAACGCTTTTGTCAAATTAAGACCTCCTGCATTAATGAAACTGCGTATAAATGCATCATATGCATACTTAAAATATAAATTATAAATAATAGCAATTTTGCAGCCTTTTACAAAAAGTAGATACGTTCTTTATATGACTTTTCCGTGTATGTTAACAAAATAATGAATTTGTAATTTTTTTGAAGTTATTACTTTTTTATTGTACTTTATAAATTATTTCCAATCAACCTCTTAAAATTATCATTTACAGCCAAATTAACTTCTTTTGGGTTCAATTCCTTTATTATAGCAATTTGTTCTATTATATAAGCTATATAGTCCGATTTGTTCCTCTTTCCTCTATTTGGTACAGGGGCCATATATGGACAATCTGTCTCAACTAGTAATTTTTCTAGTGGGACATGCTTAACCACCTCTACTATTTTTTTTGCATTTTTAAATGTAACTACCCCTGTTATTCCAATATAGTATCCATGTTTTATACATTCCATAGCAAATTCGGTACTACCTGAAAAGCAGTGAACTATTCCCTTTACATTAGGAAATTCTTTAATAATTTCTAAAGTGTCTCCATGTGCCTCTCTATCATGTATTACTACAGGAAGATTTAGTTTCTCTGCAAGTTTCATTTGTTGTCTGAAAACTTTCTTTTGTATATCCTTTGATGGATTTTCGTCCCAATAATAATCTAATCCAATTTCTCCAATAGCGATTATCTTTTTATTCTTCTCAACTAAATCTAAAATTTCTTTTTCTACATCGTCATTAAATTCATTTGCATTTTCTGGATGTATACCTAAAGCTCCATAAATAAAATCATTTTCAAGAGTCAATTTATTAGCTTTTGATATACTTTCATAACTAGAAGCACAATTTAGTATACCTATAACTCCATTTTCCTTAATTTGTTTAAATACACTTTCTCTATCTTCATCAAAAGCTTCATCATCATAATGAGCATGTGTATCAAATATTACATATTTATTTTCCATATCCATTCCTCCAATTAATTCTGAAATTATTATAAATATTATTATATTACAAAAAACGATAGAATACACATTTTATCTTTATTTATATATATTATCCGTAGGCAAAAAAGGAGTCTGCTAAAAAACTAAGCAGACTCCTTTATGTTATTTATATACTGTTATACACTATGTTTTTTCCCTGCATTTCCGATGTTGTTGGCATGGTCACCTATTCTCTCTAGATTACTTATTAAATCTAAGAATATAACACTTGATGCTGCAGAACATGATTTTTCATTTAATCTCTTTATATTATTTTCTCTAAATTTCTTTTCTAGCTTATCTATTTCATTTTCTATTTGCTCTATTTCCATTGGAGCTGTTGGATTTTTACTATTATAACTACTAATAGCAACTTCAATAGCCTTAACAGTTTTATCAAATATTAGTGATAATTCTTCTTTAGCTTTATCTCCAAGATGAATATTCTTATTCATTTTTTCTACAGCTAGATCTGCTATATTCTCCGCATGATCCCCAATTCTCTCTATATCATTAATTACATGATATGTTGAACTAAATAATTTTATGTCTTCTTCTGGTAAATCAAGTTGTGAAAGTTCAACTAAGTAATCAGTTATATCCTTTTCTAATGCATTTATTATTTTTTCATTTTTATATACCTTTTCAGCTGATTCAGTACTATTTTCAGTAAATGCCTTCATAGCTAACTCTAAGTTTTCTTTTGCTTTAGTAGCCATTCTTATTGTTTCTTTAAGTACTTGTCCATTTGCTACTATAGGAGTTTCTAATAAATTCTTATCTAAATATATAGCTCCTTCTTTTTCTATTTCAGTATCACCTGGAAGAATCTTGTTAACTATTTTAACTAAATATGCTGATAACGGTAATAATAATACAGTAACTGTAATATTAAATATAGTATGAGCATTAGCAACTTGTCTTGCTACACTTGTTGGATCAGTTGATTCTACTAATCTTATAAATGGATTTATAAATGGTAAGAAAATTAATGCTCCTATTGAATTAAATAGTAAGTGTATCAATGCAGCTTTCTTTGCAGTTCTATTTGCTCCTAATGACGCTAATATTGCTGTTACGCAAGTTCCTATATTACAACCTAATATTACAGGAAATGCTAAACGCATATCTATTGCACCAGTTGTTGCAAGAGCAACCAAAATACCAGTTGTCGCTGATGAGCTTTGTACAACAGCTGTCATACCAAGACCAGCTATTAAGCCTAAAATACTATTATCTGCAACTACCATTACAAATTCTTTAAACCAACTCGCCTCCGCTATTGGTTTCATGGCATCTGACATTACGCCCATCCCCATAAATAAAATACCAAATCCTAAAGCTATACTTGCTATATCTCTAACTCTTTTCTTCTTGGCTATAAGCATTATTATAGCACCTGCGCCTATAAATAATGGTGCAATTGCATCTAAATCAAAAGATACCATTTGAGCTGTAATAGTTGTACCTATATTAGCTCCCATTATTACTCCTGTTGCTTGAAATAAGTTCATTAATCCTGCATTTACAAAGCTTACAACCATAACCGTTGTTGCACTTGAGCTCTGTATTATTGCAGTAACCAATGCACCCACTAAAACTCCTATGTACTTATTGCTCGTTAACTTTTCTAGTATTGATTTTAGGCCTTCACCTGCAGCATTTTCTAGACCATCTCCCATAAGCTTCATGCCATATAAGAATAAACCTAGTCCACCTATTAAACCTGTTAAAATAGCAAACTTGTCCATAAATTATTCTCCTTATAATTTAAATAATTTCAATTGTTAATATAAAGTTAATATTTTGTTAACAAAATTACTATACAACTAATAGATAAAATTGTAAATATTAAATAGTATGTAAAGTTATCCTTATTTTTAAATTTATCTATTTATTATAAGAAGATCTTTATAAAGCATTCATAGTTTATTTATTTTTTTGTCACACTATTGTCATATTATTAATGTATTATAATAACTGTAAAGTAGTTAAAGCATTATTATTTACCCCTAAAACCATCTAATGGTCCCTAGATTAAATTATTCCCCAAAGTGATTTAATCTAGGGTTTTTCCATTTAAATCATTAATTTCTTTCTTCCTTTAACCTCTTAACTTCTTCAAAGGCTCTTTTCTTATCAAGCTTTTTAAATAATATTTCTAATGATAAAACTTCTTCACTCTTCTTTTCTATATAGCTCCATATGGGCTCTTCTAAATCTAAAGAGTTTCTTATCTTCTTGCAAGTATCTGGCATAAATGGTTCTAATAAGTTAGATAAATTTGCAATTACTTGAACGCACTCATAAATCTTATTTTTAATTTCCTTATTACTCTTTTGTAATTTTATCTTTAATAATTCATCTTCAAGATATTTATTCATTTTTTTGACATAAGACATAATATCTAAAATTGCATTTTTAAACTTACCTTCTTCTATATTATCTCCTACATCAAAATATAGATTTAATATTTCATTTTTAAAATCATTTGATATAATTCCATTAGGTATCTTAGAATCATAATTTTTATTTATAAAATCAATTGTTTTATTAATAAAATTACTTAATGAATTAACTAAATCCCTATTTACTACATTTATAAAATCTCTCCAAGTAAAATCAGTATCCTTTACTTCTGGAGAATTCAGCGCTAAATAATATCTAAACTCATCAACATCATAATTATCAACTATATAGTCACCCCATATAGCCCAATTTTTAACTGACGAGAAATTTTTCCCTTCTAACTTCATATATTCGCTTGATATAACTCTCAAATTAGGATTCTTTATTCCAATACCTGCTAATATAGCTGGAAATATTACAGTATGGAATGGTATATTATCTTTACCATGAACAAAATAAACTCTTGAGTCTTCCCCCTGCCAATATTCTTTCCAATCTTCGTTTCTTTCTTCTAAACACTTCATACTAGCTGTTAAATATCCCATTACCGCTTCAATCCAAACAAATATTTTTTTATCATCATATCCTTCTAAAGGAACATCTACTCCCCAATTAAAATCTCTTGTCACAGCCCTGTCTCTTAATCCTTCATCTAAATATCTCTTTACTATTTTTTGAGCATTTTCTCTCCAACCCTTTTGCCTAATTAAAAGTCTTCTAACATCATTTTCAAAACTTGAAAGTGAAAAAAATAAATGTTTTGTTTCTTTTAATATTGTTTCATTACCACAAAGCTTACATCTTTTATCTAAAAGTTCCTCTGAATCTATTATCTCCAAGCAGCTTTCACATTGGTCACCTGAGACTATTTCCCCGCAATGTGGACATTTTCCTTCTATATACCTATCAGATAAAAATTCATGGCAATTTTCACAATATGTTTGTTCTATTTCCTTTTCATATATATACCCATTATTATATAATTCAAGGATAAATTTCTTAACCTTTTCTTCATGATAATCAGAGTGAGTCTTCTCAAAAACATCAAAGGAAAATCCTAGACTATCAAAACATCTCTTAAACTCATCATGATATTTAATAGTTGCCTCTAATGGAGTTATTCCCTCTTCTTTTGCTTTCATAGTTACTGGCGTACCATGACAATCTGTTCCTGATAAAAATACAACTTCATCTCCCATAAGTCTATGATACCTAGCAATTATATCTCCTGGGAGCAATACTGCTATTCTTCCTAAATGTAATGGTCCATTTGCATATGGCCATGCGTTTCCTACTATTATATTCATAAAAAACCCCCTTATAAAAATTAGAAAAGTGAATGAGTGAAAAAGTGAAAGATTAAGGAGAAAACTCAGCTAAAAGCTGAGTTTTTATATAAACTTTTAATAATTCAATTGTAATTGAATTATATCCTTAACTTTTTAACTTTTCATTATTTCACTTCTTAACTATCTTACTACGCTTCCTGTTGGTAGTTCTCCTGGATTTACTACTTTTAATAAGCTATCATCATCTGTTGATGCTGCTAATATCATACCTTGTGATAATTCGCCTCTTAATGTTACAGGTTTTAAATTAGCTACTAATACCACATATTTTCCAACTAAGTCTTCTGGTTTGTAGTATTGTGCTATTCCTGAAACTACCTGTCTTTCTTCTCCATTTAAATCTACTTTTAGTTTTAATAACTTTTTAGCTTTCTTTATAGGCTCACATTCTAATACTTTTACTACTCTTAAGTCTATTTTCTCGAAGTCTTCTATAGTTATTTCTTCTTTAATTGGAGTTATTTCTCTCTTTTCTTCCTTTTTATTAGCTGCTAATTGTGCTTCTCTTAATGCTTCTAACTCTGCTATTTTTTTATCTACGTCTATTCTTGGGAATAAAGCTTCACCTTTTTGAACCTTAGTTCCAACTATTGTTCCATTAAAATCATTTAATGATTCAAATGTAATATTGCTTGCATTTATTTGCTCATTAATTTTCTTACTTGTATCTGGTAAGAATGCAGATAATAAAACTGATGAGAATCTTAAGCTTTCTATTAAGTTATATAAAACTGTTCCAAGTCTTTCTTTCTTATCTTCGTCCTTAGCTAATATCCAAGGAGTTGTTTCATCTATATACTTGTTTGCTCTACCTATTAATTCAAATATATTTTCTAATGCTTCTGGAATTCTTAAGTCATCTATAGCCTTATTAACTTTCTTTGGAGTTTCTAATGCTAAGCTTATTAATTCATCATCTATAGCTTCTTTTATATTATTGTTTGGGATTACTCCATCAAAATATTTTTCAATCATAGCTACAGTTCTTGATAATAAGTTTCCCAAGTCATTACATAAGTCTGAATTTATCTTCTTTATAAATATCTCATTATTAAATAATCCATCTGATCCAAACGGTATTTCTCTTAATAGATAATATCTAACTGCATCAACACCAAAGTTTTCAACTAATGTTACTGGATCAACTACATTACCTTTAGATTTAGACATCTTTCCCCCATCAACAAGTAACCATCCATGACCGAATACTTGCTTTGGCAATGGTAAATCTAATGCCATTAACATAATTGGCCAATAAATAGTATGGAATCTTAAAATATCCTTACCAATTAAATGTACATCAGCAGGCCAATATTTATCGTATAAATCTTTGTTATCACTACCATATCCTAAAGCAGTTATATAGTTTGAAAGTGCATCTATCCAAACATATACAACATGGTTTTCATCAAATGTTACAGGAACTCCCCAGTTAAAGCTAGTTCTTGAAACACAAAGATCTTGTAATCCTGGCTTTAAGAAATTATTAACCATTTCATTTTTTCTTGATTCTGGTTGTATAAAATCTGGATGAGTTTCAATATACTCCATTAACTTATCAGCATAATTACTCATCTTAAAGAAGTAAGCTTCTTCCTTTGATTTTTCTACTGGTCTACCACAATCAGGACAATTTCCATTAACTAATTGAGTTTCTGTCCAGAAAGATTCACATGGAGTACAATATAAACCTTCATATGATGATTTATAAATATCTCCCTTGTCATATAATTTTTTAAATATATCTTGAACAGCTTTTATATGATAATCATCAGTTGTTCTGATAAACTTATCATAGCTAATATTCATCATCTTCCATAAATCTTTTATTCCTGATACTATTTCGTCTACGTGCTCTTTTGGTGTTATTCCCTTTTCTTCTGCTATCCTTTGTATCTTTTGACCATGTTCATCTGTTCCAGTCAAAAACATTACATCATATCCAGTTAATCTCTTATATCTTGCAAGAGCATCTGCTGCTACAGTTGTATAAGTGTTTCCAATATGAAGTTTAGTTGATGGATAATAAATTGGTGTAGTTATATAATATGTCTTTTTACACATACCATTTCTCCTCCCTAACATTGTTATCTTCTTTATAATAAAAAAATCTCTATATAGGTATATTAAGACCTATATAGAGACGTATTATACGTGTTACCACTCTAATTCATACTTATTTCACAATAAATATCTCACTAGGTGAATTTAATCACCCTGCAATATAACGGTTGCTCCCGTATTCCTCTAACTGAATAGCTCAAGAAATATGCTCCAAGGCCATCTTCATAAAGATTCTTGCCGCTAGCTTTCACCTTACCTAGCTCTCTTTAGGACATTCTTTCTTTACTACTCTTCTTTTCATCGCACTTTTCATTTATTATTATGATATTCTATATTAAAAATACTGTCAATTATTTTTAGTATATGATTATTTATCAAACTTTTTCTTTATTAACTTATCAATCATTAATCTTGATAATAAAACCATAAATAAACTAAACAGCAATATAAATGTAAAAGTATTTTCACCAATTATAAATAATACTATAGCATTAATTATAAATAATCCCGTTCCTACAGATCCATAAATTTTACCTGCTAATTTATTTGAATACTCCCATGAATATTTATCATTTAATGAATACTTATGTTTATATCCTATTTTTGTATCTGGATATTTAGTTGAACTAGTTTCATATAGTCCTCCGAAGATAAACATACCTATCGGAATTATTTCTACTATCAATAAGTAAACCCAAAAACTCATATAATCAATCCTTATTAAACATATTTGTAATATTTATATTTTATAATAACAATAACTATATCTGCAATATATATTTATAATATGTAGTTACTATTTATTTTCACTTAGTAACTACGTATTATAAATATAATTGCTAATCTAGTAGTACTTAAATTTTTATATAGACTTATAACCTTAAGTTACTTTTATATGCTAATCTTATATAACTTATATGCTATAATATTATAAAAAAGATTGGAGTTGATGCTGTGGAAAACTTTGAATTACCTCATATAGGCTCTAGAAATATTAAAACAGCCCTTTCTGTTTTAATTTGCCTTATATTTTGGCCAAATTCTCTTTTTGCTGCAATAGCAGCTGTGATCTGTGTTCAAGACACAGTAGAAAACTCAGTTAAAATTGGCCTTAATAGATTGATAGGAACTTTACTTGGTGGTATATTAGGCGTTATATTACTTTTTACAATAAATAAATTAAACTTAACATCATTTTCAACAATAATAACTGCTATTGGAGTGTCTTTAATAATTTATATTTGTAATTTAATTAAAAAACCTGCTGCATGTTCTATTGCTTCTATAGTATTAATTGGTATACTTATTTCTCAAAGTTATGATAACCCATTAATATATTCTATTAGAAGAACTGTAGAAACAGCATTTGGAATAATAGTTGCTATAATTATTAACAAATATGTTCATCCACCCAAAAATAAAAAGCAAAAAACAAATGAAAAATTAGAAAATACAAATAATAAATAAAAATAAATTTACTTACAAAAGATTAAGGGAGAAAATAATATGAATCTTACAATTCCTAAGGTTGGACTTAGGACTATAAAAACCGCCGTTTCAGTATTTCTATGCTTATTACTATTTCCTAACGAGCCATTCTTTGCATGTTTAACTGCTGTTATCTGTGTTCAAGATACAGTTGCAAGTTCAGTTAAAATGGCTATAAATAGAGGGCTTGGGACAATAGTCGGAGCAATTATAGGATTATTATTTTTAATTATTTGCAGATATTTTAAATTTAATATCCACTCTATAGCTCTAAGTAAAATATTAATTTATATAGCTATATCTATAGGTATAATAGTAGTTATCTATTCTTGTAACTTACTAAAAAAGCCTGGTGCAATTAATGTGTCTTGTATTGCATTTCTTGGCGTAACTACTATTCATGCTTTTACAGACCCATTCTATTATGCAACTAATAGAATAATAGAAACTCTTTTTGGAATTTTAATAGCTTTACTTGTTAATAAATTTATTTTACCACCTAAAGAGTAACTTATTAGTAATGTAAATGGACATATTAAGTTTACCTATCCTTTCCTTCAAGATAGGCTTAGATAAACTTAACTATGTCCATTTAGCAACTATATTTCTCTTGTTTGAACCTTTAAAAATTCTATTTCTTCATCATTCAAATAAGGACTTAACTTTTCAAATACAATCTTATGATAGTTATTTAACCAATCTCTTTCTTCATTTGTAAGCATTTCTACAACTACTCCATTTAAGTCTATTGGACAATATGATATTGTCTTGAATTTATAAAACTCCCCAAACTCTTCCGAATTTATGTCTTTTACAACTAAAAGAGTATTTTCTATTCTTATACCATGCTTTCCTTCCTTATATACACCTGGCTCATTAGTTATTATCATCCCTGGCTTTAATACTGTTAAATTTCCCTCTGGTCTTATTCCTTGTGGTCCTTCATGAACATTTAGGAAATATCCAACACCATGACCAGTTCCACATTTATAATCTATTCCATAATTCCATAAAGGCCTTCTAGCTAATATATCTAAATTAACTCCTGTAGTACCATTTAAGAATTTTGCTGTTGATAAAGCTATGTGCCCCTTTAATACAAGAGTAAAATCTTGCTTTTCCTCTTCAGTAATATTACCCAAAATAAAAGTCCTTGTTATATCCGTTGTTCCATCAAGATATTGTCCACCAGAATCTACAAGAAACATGCCTTCTTGTTTTATCTCATAGTCAGTTGCTTCTGTTGCTGAATAATGCATCATGGCTGCATGTTCTTTATATCCTGCTATAGTTCCAAAACTATCTCCCTTATAATTTTCACCCTTAGATCTAAATTCAGTTAACTTTTTACTTGCTGATATTTCAGTTATTTTTTCTTTTCCTAGATTATCTTTTAACCACTTTATAAATTTAACCATAGCAACGCCATCTCTAACCTGAGATTTTTCTGTATTTGCTATTTCAACTTCATTTTTTATAGCTTTTAATTTTGTAGTAATATTCATCTCATTTATTACTTTTACATCACTACTCAAACATGAGTATATCTTAGCATTTAATTTATTTGGATCTATTATAGTTCTATCCTCTATTAATTTTACATGTTCTTCTATTTCATCATATTCATATATTTCAAAGCCTTCATTTTTTAACTTTTCTTTTGTATTATCATCTATCTTAGCATTATTTATATATAAATTTGCATAATTTTCATTGATAAGAACATAAGAAAGTGCAACTGGATTAAATTTAACATCATTTCCTCTTATATTACAAAGCCATGCTATATCATCTAAAGAAGATATTATATAATTTTTAGCATCTTTTTCTTTCATATGTTTTCTAACTTCTTGTAATTTCTCAGAAGCATATTTGCCAGAATAAACTTCCCCATGTAAAAAGATTTTACTTTTAGGTAATTCAGGCCTTGCTTCCCAAATATTCTTTAATAAATCATTATCCATATTAATGCTAAAATTATTTTCTTTAGATATATCTAAAAATCCCTTGTATTGATTAACTGAAAATAATCTTCCATCAAATCCTAAAGTTTTTTTAGATTTAATATTTTTCTTTATCCACTCTTCAATAGTTGGATATCCTGGCGTTCTCATTTTCATAAGTGAAATTCCACTTCCATTAAGCTCTCTTTCAGCCTGAATAAAATATCTACCATCAGTCCATAAAAATGCCTCTTTTAAACCAACCAAAAGTACTCCTGCTGATCCTGTAAAACCTGATATAAATTCTCTTCCCTTAAAATGCTCCGCAACATATTCACTTTGATGTGAATCGCTACTTGGAATGATATAATAATCTATGTTCTCTTTTTCCATAGCTTCTCTGAATTTTTCTAAATTATTCATATTTGCCCCCTTAATAAACTTAAGATCTGTTAAGTTATATATTTTTATAAATAATATTATAGCCATATATTTCATGATAATCTATATATTCATTTAATTCTAAATATATTGTATTTTCTGAAAACTTATTGATTTAATTAAATTTTTTTTATATAATCTATGTATTGCATAAAAAGGGGGAGACTTATATGGGAAATGTATCTAAATTTAAAGACTTTTTAGTAGAAGCTAAGAGAAATACTTATGCTTCAAAAGCTAAGAAAGAAGAATCTTCTAGACCAAACTCAAAAGACTACGCTTATAAAAAATATAATTATTATTACCTTGATAGTCATGTTGGAGATAAGGAGTTCATAGGCGAGGAATTAGTTTGGCACAACGAAAAGGTCTGCTGGGGTATGAATTACAAGGGACAAGTTCTTGTTAATGAAACACCTTCTGGGTTTAATAAGTTTTTAAGAAGCGCTTTAAAAAACGTATCAGAAGATTCTCCATTCAGAGGTCCAAAATATTTTAAAAATGAAGACTTTATTTATGAATGTACTTGGGATGGAGATTTATCTTCATTTAATGGAGTTGAATCAATATCTTATAATGGAAATGAAATATTTAAGCTTTATTTTCATGGTGGAAGTCTTAAATAAATATTTTTAAATTAAAATGAAGCTCTACAAGCAGATATCTTGTAGAGCTTCATTTATTATATATTTAATAATATCCACTTTGCCTATATCTTAACTACGTCCTAGTTCATTAATCTTCTAAATCAATTTATAATTTTCTATTTTGCTTCTTCAACCTTTTTACCTAGTATTTGTACTCCTAAGAACACTGCTATTATAGATATTGGAAGCACTATATACCATTGCAATCCAAAACCTGCTGGTATATATCCAAATAAAATTGTTATAGCTGCTATAAATAAAGCATACCACATTTGAGTATTTACGTGAGCTATATGATTACATCCTGCCCCCATTGATGAAAGAATTGTAGTGTCTGATATCGGTGAGCAATGATCACCAAAGATAGCTCCAGTTAATACTGCACTTGTACTAACAATTACATAACTCATGTCTGGGTTCATCGAATATGCTAATGGTATTGCAAGCGGCATCAATATTCCCATAGTTCCATATGCAGTTCCTGTTGCAAATGAAATAATAGCACCTAGTATAAATATAAGGCTTGGAAGTAAGAAGTTAGGTAATGATCCTGAAAGTAATGAAACTAAATATTTTGCTGTTCCTAGATCTTTTATTACAGAACTTAGTGACCAAGCTAGTAATAATATTACACCTGTTATTAATAAAGGTTTCATACCATCTATCCATGTATCTATTGCTTCTGAAACTGTAAATATTTTTTTAGCTACTCCCATTATTATTGACACTATACTTGCTACTAATGCTGATTGGAACAAAGCAACTGATGCATCTGATGCACTAAAAGCTTCTTGTATTGCTTTAAATGATAATGGTGAATTAGTCATTATTCCTTGAAGGGCAACGTCCTCTCCCCCCATTATTGCGGAATAACCACTAAAATAGAAACAAAGTAATGCAGTTATAACTAGCACACCTATTGGAATTATCGCATTCCATATACTTAGCTTTATCCCTTCCTTTGGTTCAAGCTCATCATGATCCATATTAGAATCTGATGCAACTTCCTCTTCTTCAAAACTTAAGCCTCTTCTTCTTGCTTCTACTTCTGCCCTATACATAGGACCAAATTCCTTTAATAATATTGAAGTAATAAATACAAAAACTAATATTAGTATATTATAGAATCTATAAGGTATTGTTTGTAAAAATACTCCAAAAGCATCAACCTCTTGACCTATTCCATTAATAAAAGCATCATTTATTAAGCCAACTTCTAATCCTATCCATGTAGATACAATAGCTAATCCAGCAATCGGAGCTGCTGTTGCATCTATAATAAATGCTAATCTTTCTCTTGATATCTTCATTTTATCTGCTACAGGCTTCATAATAGGACCTACTATTAATGAATTAGCATAATCATCAAAAAACACAGCTAATCCTAATAAAAGAGTAACAACTTGAGTACTTTTTGCAGTCTTAGCCTTTCTTGCTAGGGCTTCCGCAACTGCCTTAGCTCCTCCCATTTTAGCAACTAAATGTATAACTCCACCTATAACTAATACTTGAAGAATTATACCAGCATTCCACGGATCAGCTAATGAGTTTAAGATCCTGGATACAAAATCTAAAAATGACTGTACGATAGCACTTAAAAATGAATTATCTACTAGCTGTACTAAGAAAGTTCCTGATAATGTTCCAATAAATAAAGATATAATTACGTTCTTTGTTAAAAAAGCTAATACTATTGCTACAACAGGTGGTATTAAAGTTAGTAACCCATAATGGTTTGCATTAGATGTAGCTGTATCTACCTCTGCAGCAAAAACTATTGATGTTGATAGTAAAGTCATCATAATAGTCATTAATAATACTTTAATACTTTTTTTATTATTCATATTTACTCCCCCTTAATATAGTGTTGTAAATAATTAAAGGGCAGAAATTAAAAAGAGCCTTGAGTTTTCACTCAAGGCTATAAATATACTCTAAACTATAATAGAAAAAAGTAACATTCCTCAAGCGATAGCTCACCACAAAATAAGTTTGTGACAGTGTTACATATATTTTATGCAACCCCAGCCATATGATTTTAAAGCATCAATCATACGCTTCGGCGATATTTCCTTTCCTATTAAATCACTGTGCTTACCTCATTAATAGTACTCTTAAGTATCGCGCCTCTACCCTTGTCGTTATTCACATTTAATTTATACTAATATTATATAATTATCAACTTAATAAATCAACCATAATTATTAGTCCTAATTTTTAATAATCCTATTTATCTGCCATAAAAGCTTCTATTTCCTCTACTGTTTTAATCATTTCTTTTGTTAACACTTCATTTCCATCTTCAGTAATTAAAACATCATCTTCTATTCTTATACCAATACCTTCATTTTCGATGTATATTCCTGGTTCAACAGTATATATCATTCCAGGCTCAAATGTAACATCTCTATTTTCTAACTCTATGTCATGGGTATCCATTCCTAAACTATGACCTATACTATGATAATAGAATTTTGATACATCATCTTTTTCTGTCATTAATCCAAGTGAAATACATTCTTCTGAAATCCAATCCTTTGCCTTTTTATTTAAATCAACAAACTTAACTCCTGGCTTCATTTCTTTAATAACTTTTTCATTTACTCTAAGAACAGCATTATACACTTCTTTTTGCCTTTCAGTAAACTTACCGTTGATAGGAAATGTTCTTGATATATCTCCATTATAATATTTATATTGAGCACCCAAATCAAATAATATTAAATCTCCATCCTTTAATTCTGAGTCATTAGTTACATAATGTAGCACTGTAGCATTTTTTCCAGCTGCTGCAATAGTTTTAAAAGCAAAATCCTTTACTCCATTTTTCTTGCAGATGAAATCAAAATATGCTTCTAGTTCATATTCCTTAATCTCAGACTTAGAATTTCTCATTAATTCTTTTACGCCTTCTATTGTGATATCTATTGCTTTTCTTATTCTACTGACTTCTTCATCAGTTTTAATAAGCCTTAGATTTCCTATAAGCTTAAAAGCATTTTTAATATTTATATTATAATATTTATGTTTAATTTCATTTACATACTTATATGATGTATTTCCAGCCTCTAGGTCAAGATATATATTTATCTCTTCTTTGTTAAGAACTACTTTTTCTATAAAATTATTAAATTCTCCAAGGTATTTAACATCTTCAATCATACAAATTTGAGAGACTTCTTCTTTTCTAATAGTCTTACCCTCCCATTTTTCTGCAATAGGATCAACTTCTTTTATAAACAAATATTCATTTGTTTTACCATTAATCTTAGATAAGACTAAAATATGATTTTCTTCATCAATACCAGTTAAATAATAAAAGTTTCTATTTGGTGTAAAAGGATATTTTTCATCTGCAGTTTTCTTTGGAGCCTTTCCTGCAAATAAAATCAGTAAAGAATTATCATCAATACTCTCTAATACCTTACTTCTATTATTCTTATAGAATTCCTTATTCATAAATTCACTTCCTCTTTTTTATTCCATAGCTAACACTTTAACACTAACAACATTAGGTAATGCCCTTAAAGTATTAACTAAGTGTTTTAAATCCTTTTTCATATTAGATATATCCAACGTTATGGTTACATTTGCAGCCATATTTATAGGTATATCTTGATTTATTGTTAATATATTTCCCTTATTAAAAGCAATACAATCTAAAACTTTAGATAAAGTTCCAGTTTCATGAGATAATAGTACAACTAAGGTTATCTTTTTACTATTTATCCCCTCTGACATAGGAAAAACATAATCCTTATATTTATAAAATGTACTTCTACTTATTCCTGTTTGCTTTACAGCTTCACTTATGTCTTTTGCTCTTCCCGTAAAAAGACTTTCTTTAACTTCTAAAACCTTTTTAAAAACTTCCGGTAGAACTTTACTACTAATAATATAAAACTTTTCTGAAGCCATAACATCACCTGCCCCTATATGAAAATTAAATAAGCTATATAATTAATAATTATATAGCTTATTTAAAAGAAAATACATATTATTCGTAATGTTTATTTTTTATTATATTTATATATGAATCTTATTTGACTTCTTAACTCTTTCTATAAAAGTTTTTATTAGCGAAACCAAAATAGATATAACTCCTCCTAATGCAAAGCAAAGCTGTATGTTTCCAACAAATAAACCAACTAATACTCCAATTCCTACTCCATATGCTAAAAATATAGCTAAGACTTTTATTTCTTCATCTGACAAAAATAATCCGTCATTCCACTCCATCTCTTATCCACTTCCCTCCTTTATTTCTATAAATTTATTATAGAATATTTTTTACATTAACTAGTTACAAAATTATTACGTATTGTTTAAAAATTATTAATTATTCTGTATATTTTCCCAAATTATAATAAAAGCCTACTTACTAAAAAAATTGCAGCTATTATTGCAGTTATATCAGCTAGTATTGCTGCCCATAATGTGTGCCTAATTTTCTTAATTTGTACAGCTCCAAAATAAACTGTTATTGTATAAAATATAGTTTCTGTTGTTCCCATAATTACTGAAGATATTAATCCTATAGTAGTGTCTGGTCCATATGTCTTTAAGATATCTGTTAAAATCCCAACAGCACCACTACCCGATAATGGTTTAACTAATACTAATGGAATAACTTCTTTTGGTAGACCAATTAATCCACCTATTGGAGCTATCATATTATTTAATATATCTAATAACTTTGCCTCTCTAAATATGTTTACAGCTATAATCATAGCTAATAAGTATGGAAATATGTTTAAACAAACTTTTAGTCCATCCTTTGCACCTTCTATAAACCATTCATAAACCTTTCGTCCCTTAAACATTCCATAAGTAATAATTATTATAACTATTATAGGAATTATGCTTTTCGTTAAATATTGAAACATCTGAAGACTCCCCCTTTTAAAAATACCGCTGTAGTATTTTGCAACAAATAACTCCCATTACTGCAGCAATAGTGCTTGCTAACACAGCTGGCATTATTATTGCTCCTGGATTACTTGATCCACAAGCTGCTCTTATTGAAATTACAGTAGATGGAACTAGCTGTATGCAAGCTGCATTCAAAACTAAAAAAAGAGACATATCATTTGAAGCAGTTCCTTTTTCTTTATTTAACCTATCCATTTCTTGCATAGCTTTAATTCCAAATGGAGTTGCTGCATTTCCAAGTCCCATCATATTAGCAGTTATATTCATTACTATTGCTCCTAAAGCCTTTTCATCTTTTGCTGCTTCTTTAAATATTAACTTTAAAATAGGTCTTAAAATTTTTGCCAATTTGTTAGTAAACCCACTTTTTTCAGCCACTTTCATTACCCCACACCAAAAACACATAAGGCCAACTAATCCTATAATAAGAGAAACTGTTGAGTCAGCTGAAGATATTATAGCCTTAGATATCACCTCTCCATTTCCTGTGAGTAACCCAATTAGCACTCCTAAAAATATCATTCCGAACCAAATATAATTTATCAAAATCTCACCTCTTATGAATTACTTATACAATATATGCCTTGCATCTAATATTTATTAGTGATAGGATAAATATATGTAATATTAATTATGTTTATATACATAAAGGAGACGAATTATGAAGGAATCTAACTTAAAAATAGCTCAAAAAGACATTGATGACGCCTTAAAAACAGTAGAAGATATAGTAAGTGTGCTAGATAACACTGATCTTCCTAAAAATGTATTAAAAGAAAAATTTGTTACATTAACAGAAAAAGTTCAGGAATTAGAAAATATATTAAAAACTGAAGGAATTCTTTAAATTTATAATAAAACAAAAAAACAACTTCATTTCTGAAGTTGTTTTTTTGTAACCCATAACTCACATTCTCTTATTGATTAGATAACCCACTTCTAATCAGACCATACACTATCATGCTTTCTCATACACATAGTCGAAATTGAAAACGTTTAATAATATATTAACATAATTATATCACGATTTCTATTTTGTGGCAATATATAAAGGTATAAAAAAGTAGGAATATTGAAACATATTCAATATTCCTAATTAAAACTTTACTTACAACTTTCTCTTTCTATAAGTTGATAGTCGAGAACATATTGTGATTCTTCTAATTCCTTTTTATTTAACATCTTTATAAGCATTCTCATTGCTACTGATCCCATATCATAACTTGGTTGCTTTATTGTTGTTATCTTAGGATAGAAAACTGAAGAAACTGCATTATCATTAAATCCTATAACGCTTACATCTTCTGGAACTCTTTTACCACGCTCTCTCAATGCATTTATTACTCCCATAGCAATTTCATCCGAAGCACAAACTACTGCTTCATAATTCTTCTTGCTGTTTTCGAAATACTCAATTGCTTCATATCCAGTCTTAACTTTTAATCCTTTAGTATAAACTAAATCCTCATCTACATTAAGACCTTTTTCATTTAGAGCCTTTTCATATCCTATGTATCTATCTCCCCAAGCATTCATACTCTCTTTCTTGGCACCTACATATGCTATGTTATTTAATCCTTTGTTTAATAAATAATTTGTAGCTTCCTCTAAAGCCTTTACATTATCTATTATTACACTTGGTAAACTTTCCTCTTTATCTTTAGATTCAACCAATACTGTAGTCAAATCTAATTCATTTATGATATTTAAAGTTTCTTCTTGTAATGATGAACTCATATATATAACTCCATCAACCATTTTCTCTTTAAGTACTCTTAAATATTCCTTTTCCTTTTCATCATCGAAATCAGAGTTACATAATATAACGTTATAATCATATATATTAGCAACATCCTCTGCTCCTCTAACTATTTCAGGATAAAAACCACTTGAAATATCCGGAACTAAAATACCGACTGTTTTTGTCTTTTGCGTCTTTAAGCTTCTTGCTACTATATTAGGTCTATATCCAAGTTTTTTTATAGCGTCTAAAACCTTCTTCTTTGTATCTTCATTTACAACATCTATATCATTTAAAACTCTGGAAACAGTAGCAATTGAAACGCCCGCTTCTCTAGCAACATCTTTTATAGAAGTAGCCATACCAACATCACTCCATTTTTCTTTATAATCTTTTATCCTATTCTAACTATATATTATACTATTTGCAAATAATTAATACAATATTCAAGGTTTCTCTTTATAATAATTTACTATATATTTGCAATAAAGATGTCATATTCGCCTAAAACATACTGTCAAATAATAGCATTTAAATAAAATTAGAATCTTTTAACTTGTATGAATACCAAATAATATATATTACATCAAGATTTCCTTTACTTAAATAATTCTTTTAACTATTTAATCAAATACTATACTTAATTATATAGTAATTGAAAATATAAATTAGAGTTAAAAAGTTAGAAGCTTAATGAAAAACCTCTAACTTTATTAACTTATTTTTTAAATTTAATTCATTACTTCAACTGTCATATTTAACTTTTCACCATTTATAACAGTTTCAGTATAATCTACTTTTTCATTAATAACAATTTCTTGAGTTAGTGTTTCTCTCTTTATTACATCAGAATACTTGTTAATAACACCTATTAGCATATCATTATCCGCAACGAATAATCTAATCTTATCTGCTACTTCAAAACCTTTTTCTTTTCTCATGTTCTGTATCTTTGATATTATTTCTCTTAGGTGTCCTTCTTCTCTTAATTCTTCTGTGATAGTTGTATCTAAAACAACACCTATTTGACCCTCACCAGCAAAAGCATATCCTTCTAATCCTTGCATTGTTACTAAAACACTTTCACTATTTAAAACTATTTCTGTTCCATCTACTACTATAGTTTCAGTACCACCATTTTGAAGCTTTTGTGCTAATTCCATTTGATTTCTTGAAGCTATTTCTTTTCTTATTCCTGGAATTAATTTACCATACGCTCTACCTAATACAGGTAAGTTAGGTTTAATTTCAAAATTAACATATTGTGATAAGTCAGCACCAAACTCTACTAATTTTATATTAAGCTCATCTTTTATAATATCGCCATAGTATCCTGGTATTGCATCTGTTGATAATAGCATCTTTGAAAGCGGCTGTCTATTCTTGATATTAGCGCCATTTCTAGCACTTCTTCCAAGTTTAACAATTGTGTAAGCTAAATCCATTTCCTTCTCTAGATTTTCATCAATAGCACTTTCATCTACAGCTGGCCATGAACATAAGTGTACGCTTTCCACAGCAGATTTATCTAATCCAATAACTAGGTTTTGATAAATTTCCTCAGTTATAAACGGTACAAATGGAGCTGCAACTTTAACTAAAGTAGTTAAAACTCTATATAAAGTAACATAAGCGCCAATCTTATCTTCTGTTAAATCTTCTGACCAATATCTAGCTCTATTTCTTCTTACATACCAGTTTGATAACTCATCTGTAAATTCTTCTATAATTAATGCAGCTTGAGTTATTTGATATGAATTTAAATTGCTATCTACATCCTTAATTAATGTATTAAGCTTTGACATTATCCATTTATCCATTACATTTTCTGATTTGAAATCTTTATAATCTAATGGATTAAATTTATCTAATTCTGCATATAAAACATAGAATGAATATACATTCCAGAAAGTGCTTAAAAACTTTCTTTGAGCTTCTGCTACATCATCAATAGAGAACCTTGTTGGAAGCCATGGGGCACTTGCAGTGTAGAAGTGCCATCTTGTTGCATCTGCACCTTGTGCATCTAAAACTTCAAATGGATCTACAACATTTCCCTTTGACTTTGACATCTTTAATCCCTTTTTATCTAATACGTGTCCTAAAACTATACAGTTTTCAAAAGGATTAGTATCAAATATAGCTGTTGAAATAGCTAATAATGTATAGAACCAACCTCTTGTTTGATCAACGGCTTCTGAAATAAATTGAGCTGGGAAATTCTTTTCAAATAGCTCTTTATTTTCAAATGGATAGTGTAACTGTGCAAAAGGCATTGATCCTGAATCAAACCAACAATCTATAACTTCAGCAGTTCTTGTCATTTCTTTGTTACACTTAGGACAATTTAAGTGAATGTTATCTATATATGGCTTATGAAGCTCTATATCATCAGGAACATTAATTCCTTTTTCCTTTAATTCTGCGATACTTCCTATACATTCTCTATGGCCACATTCACATTCCCAAATAGGAAGTGGAGTACCCCAATATCTATCTCTTGATATACCCCAATCAATAACATTTTCTAAGAACTTACCAAATCTACCTGTTCTAATGTTATCTGGATACCAGTTAATTTTATTATTATTTTCTAAAAGCTTATCTCTAAGCTTAGTCATTGCAACAAACCAGCTTTCTCTTGGATAATAAAGAAGTGGTGTGTCACATCTCCAACAATGTGGATATGAGTGAAGATGCTTTTCAGCCTTAAATAACTTATTATCCTCTTCTAGATACTTAACAATGCTTTCATCGCACTTCTTAACAAACTTTCCTGCCCAAGGCGTTACTTCATCTACGAAATTACCACTTGCATCTACTAAGTTTATAAATCCAATGCCATTCTTCTTTGCAACTATGCTATCATCTTCACCATACGCTGGTGCTATATGAACTATACCAGTACCATCTGATAAAGTTACATAGTCTCCATGTATAACTTCAAAAGCTTTTCCTTCAACTTCACCAAAAGGAAGTAATCTTTCATACTTAGTACCTAGTAACTCAGTTCCCTTGAATTCTTTAACTACTTCGTAGTCTTCTCCTAAAACTTTTGGAGCTAATTCTTTAGCAACTATTAATATCTCATCTCCGACTTTAGCTTCAATATAATCATAAGCTTTATTAACACATAATGCTAAATTTGATGGTAAAGTCCAAGGAGTTGTTGTCCAAGCTAGGATGTATTTATTTTCTTCGCCTTCAACTTTGAACTTAGCTATAGCTGTCAAATCTTTTACATCCTTATATCCTTGTGAAACTTCGTGAGAAGAAAGACCAGTTCCACATCTTGGGCAATATGGCATTACCTTATGTCCCTTATATAAAAGACCTTTTTCCCACATTTGACTTAATGCCCACCAAACAGATTCTATATATGAGTTATGATATGTAACATAAGGTTTTTCCATATCTACCCAATACCCTATTTGGTCAGTCATCTTTTCCCACATGTTAACATAAGTAAATACTGATTCTTTACATTCAGTTACGAATTTTTCTACTCCATAACCTTCAATTTGCTCTTTTCCAGAAATACCCAACTTTTTTTCAATTTCAAGTTCAACAGGTAATCCATGAGTATCCCAACCAGCTTTTCTTATAACTTTATATCCCTTCATAACCTTATACCTTGGGATAATATCCTTCATAACTCTTGTTAAAACGTGTCCTACATGTGGTCTTCCATTTGCTGTTGGAGGTCCATCATAAAATGTAAAATATTCACCATCTTGATTCATATCAAAATTCTTTTTAATGACATTATTTTCTTTCCAAAGGTCTGCTACTTCTTTTTCCATACCAACAAAACCTTTTGGTAATTCAACCTTTTTATACATATCTTAACTCCCTTCTGTTAATTACTTCATATAAAAGCTAACTGCTTTAAGTCTACGCTTATTACTAATCTTAAATCTATATTTTACATTATTAACTATAGTCTAGTAATTATTCATTAGCTAATAATAGCTATAATATGATAAATATACAGATTTAAATAAAAAAACTCCGCCCAATAGGACGAAGAGTATTCGCTATACCACCTAAGGTTAGAAGTTCCCCATAAATAAATATGAAAAACCTTTCGATTCGAGTACAAACATACTCTATCCCTTAACGCAGGATAACGTGAAAAACTTAATCAGTAATTTTAAACCTTTCAGCATCAAACTCCTAGGTGATTTTCCTTAATCTTCTCTATGACTTTTCACCAACCAGCCACTCTCTTAAAGTATCCAAATAAGTACTTCTCCTAATCACAGTCTTTAACTATTATAATGAAATAATATAAATATAATCATTATGTTAATAATAATTATATTCTACTACAAAGTAAAATAATATAAAAGATTATATTTAAGAATATTTAAATAAATTTTTCACAAAATAAAATGTAATGTTTGTTCCTTACACTAAAAATTAACTAATAATTTTTATCAATTAGTATTGACTTTCCTTATTGATAAATATATAATAAAAACATAAAGAATAAACATTAAATTTATTTTTTATCCCCTTTATTTTCCTTAGTCGATTTCTTAATACAGGAGGAAAACTAAATGGAAAATAACTTAAACGAACAAGTCCTTGATAAGATTACTAAAGTTTGTACTTGCAAGGCAATACCAAGATCCAAAATAAAAGATGCAATCAAAGCCGGAGCCCACACTGTGGCAGAAGTTTCTAAGGCAACAGGAGCTTGCACAGGTGGATGCAGAGGCTACAGATGTACCCCTACAATCCAAAATTTGATTGATAAACATCTGGAAAATAACTAATATAGTTCCCCCAAACTATATTAGCATATAGATTATATCTCCCCTAAAACCACCTGTTATGGAAGCAGGTGGTTTTTTTATATTTTCCTTCTCCCAATACTAAATTGGACATATGTAAATTTGCATTGACTTAGAGAAAAATAACTAAGTAACCAAATTTATATATGTCCTTTCTTAATTTAAAAAATTCTAATAGATAATCCAAAATTTTTAAATGTATCTTTTGTCATATCAATATGTTCTAAATCTTTATTTTCAACCTTATCTTTTGTTATACTTTCACAAGTCAATTCATCTACTTTATTCTCCACATATTTTCTAATTCTTCTTGGAGTTGGTATAACAATTGCTTTAAATATCATATATATCTCCCCAAATAATTGCTTTATACTATAATTATATTTACATTTATATTTAATATTCATCAAAACAAATAAAATCCCAAACTCATTAGAGAATGGGATCTATAAGCAAATGTTAATATAAAATACTTCAGTTTATTATATTGAAGTTCATTATAATCCAGTCTATAGCTCCTCCATATAAAATAATGATTAAACTAATTATTATTAAAACAACTTTATACGAAAATACACTATACTTTTCCTTCCATTGATCAATAAATAAAAACTTTTTCTCCTCTCTTCTCCTTAGTATTAAAATAGATCCTAAAATCATTCCTAATGGTCCAATTATAAGCAATCCACTTCTTACAATATTTAATGATTGTTGCCAATTAAACTTCGATATTATTAATGAAATCATTCCTACACCTAAAATCATTGCTAAAGATATAAAGCTTCCAATAATGATGCATTTTATAAAATCTTTTATTATTCCATTTAATTTTTGCATGTACTTCTCTCCTAAAATATAATTAATATAAATGACATGCTACAAAATGTCCTTTTTCTACTTCTTTAAATTCTGGAGATTCATTCTTACATATCTCCATACATTTAATACATCTACCTTGGAACTTACATCCTTTAGGAATATTAATTGGACTTGGGACATCCCCCTCTAGCATAATTCTCTCCCTGTTTTCTTCTATATCCAGATCCGCTATAGGAATTGCTGACATCAATGCTTCTGTATATGGATGTTTAGCATTATTAAATAATTCTTCTGATTCAGCCAATTCAACCATACTACCTAAATACATAACTGCTACTCTATCTGAAATATGCTTAACCATAGATAGATCATGAGCAATGAATAAATATGTTAATCCTAATTCCCTTTGTAAATTAATTAATAAATTGGCAATTTGCGCTTGAATTGATACATCTAGAGCAGAAATAGGTTCATCACACAAAATGAATTTAGGTTCAACAGCTAAAGCCCTGGCTATACCTATCCTCTGCCTTTGTCCACCTGAGAATTCATGTACAAACCTATTTGCATGTTCTTTGTTTAACCCTACATGCTCTAATAGCTCATAGATTCTTTTCTCCTTATCCTCTTTTGATTTAGCTATACCATGAATATCTATTCCCTCTGAGATTATATCAGCAACAGTCATTCTTGGATTTAGCGATGCATAGGGATCTTGGAATATAATTTGAACTTCTTTATTAAACTGCTTTTTTTCTTTACCCTTTAATCCGTCCATTGATTTATCTCTATAAAAAATTTTCCCATCTGTTTTATCATACAGCCCAATAGCAGTTCTTCCACAAGTTGTTTTTCCACATCCTGATTCTCCGACTAATCCCAAAGTTTCTCCTTCTTTTATGGCAAATGAAACATCATCTACTGCTTTTAAAATTTCTTTATTACCAAGTTTAAAATATTTTTTTAAATTTTTTACTTCTAAAATTATATTTGATTCATTAGCCATTTTTTCTTTCCTCCTCAATTTTATCTAAAATTTCCTCAGGAACCCCTTCACTATATAGCCAACATTTAGCCTTATGTGTATCTCCAAATGAATATTCCTTTGGCTCTTCTTCTAAACATATATTCATACAATATTTACAACGAGCTGCAAATGCACATCCTTCTGGTGGTGCAATTAAATCTGGAGGGGTTCCCTTTATTGTATCTAATAACTGCTTTCCCTTCCATCCAAGCTTAGGAACTGAATTTAAAAGTGCCCAAGTATATGGATGTTTAGGCTCATAGAATATCTCTCTTTTTTCCCCTTGCTCTATAATTTGTCCAGCATACATTACTGCAATTTTATCTGCCATTCCTGCAACCACCCCAAAATCATGAGTGATTAATATTACTGCTGTATTAAGCTTGTCTTTTAATTCATTAATAAGTTCAAGTATTTGTGCTTGAATTGTAACATCAAGAGCTGTTGTAGGCTCGTCTGCTATTAAAATTTTAGGATTACAAGCAACTGCTATTGCAATCATAACTCTCTGTCTCATTCCGCCTGAAAACTCGTGTGTATACTGATCAACTCTCTTTTCGGCATTTGGTATTCCTACAGAGTCAAGTATCCGTATAGCCTCTTCTCGTGCAGATTTTTTGTCCATATTTCTATGAGCTACTAAGTTCTCTATTATTTGCTTACCTACCTTCATAGTCGGATTAAGAGATGTTAATGCATCTTGGAATATCATTGAACATTCTCCACCCCTAAATTCTCTAATTTTCTTTTTATCATAAGTTAATATATCTTCTCCATTATAAAGTATCTTACTATTCTCTTTAATTTCACCTTGCGGAGCTTGAATTAAAGCCATAATTGATCTAGCTGTAACGCTTTTTCCGCATCCTGATTCTCCTACTATAGCTAATACCTCACCTCTCTCAACCTCAAAGGACACCCCTCTAACAGATTGTACTTCTCCAGCATAAGTATGATAAGATACCCTTAGATTTTTAACATCTAGAATTGATTCATTTTTATTTACTAATTTCTCCATACCTTATATACCTCCTATTGTCTTAACTTTGGATCTAGAGCATCTCTTAAACCATCACCTAAAACGTTAAATGATAATATTAATAGACATAAAATTATAGTGGGGAACAGCAATTGATAAGGATAAAATGCCATAGCTTGTTGTCCAGCTGATAGTAATGAACCTAAACTAAATGCTGGGATATTCAATCCTAATCCTAAGAATGACAATATTGTTTCAGAAACTATTACACTTGGAATTGTTGATGCAACATCTAATATTATTAATCCAATTGTATTTGGTAATAAGTGCTTTAAAATTATTCTCATTGGAGATGCTCCTAAAGCCTCTGCTGCTAAAACATATTCGCTTTCTCTTAATTGAAGAATTTGTCCTCTTATCATTCTTGCTGTGCTAGTCCAAGCTGTTAGGCATAAAGCTAACATTAACTGAAAATATCCATTTCCTAAAACAACTAAAATCAGTAATGTAATTATTAAGTATGGAATACTATTTAATACTTCAACTATTCTCATCATTATTTCATCTACTATTCCACCTAAATATGCAGCTATGCCTCCATATAAGCATCCAACTACTATATCTATTACAGTAGCAATCAATGCTACGCTTATTGATATTCTTGTTCCTATCCACACTCTTGTAAACAAATCTCTTCCCATAGCATCTGTTCCCCACCAGAACTCACTACTAGGAGATAAATTTTTCTTTTCTGTTACAACTGTTTGATAATCTAAATTTCTTATAATAGGCATAAAAATTGCCATTGAAATTATTACAAGTAATATACATAAAGCTCCCATAGCAACTGGATTCTTTTTAAGCCTTCTCCAAGCATCTTGCCAATAACTAATATTGGGTCTTACAACTAAATCACTGTCTAAAGTATATGAATCTGCAAGTTCAAATCTTTTATCTTTTACTTTTAATTTATTCATAAAGTCACACCCCTATCTACTTAACTAATCTTATACGCGGATCTACAACTGTATAAAGTATATCTGTTATAAATATTGCTACAAGATAAATTAATGCATACAATAATGTTAATCCCATAAGTATTGGAATGTCTCTATCATTTGCTGCTTGAATAAAATATTGTCCAGCTCCAGGAATAGCAAAAACCCTTTCTATAAAGAAAGAACCAGAAATTACTCCTGATATTGCCACTGGTAATACTGTGATTATCGGTATAAATGAATTTCTAAGAACATGTTTTCTAACTATAGATACTTCTGATAATCCTTTTGATCTAGCTGTAAGTGTATAATCTTGATTAATGCTATCTAACATACTAGTTTTCATTAATCTTGCATAATAAGCTAAGTATGTTCCAGCTCCAGCTAACGTTGGTAAAATAGTATACTTCCATCCACCGAGCCAAATATCAGCACCTTTCGGCCATCCGATTATAGGTAAATTTAATAATGGTCCCTTTGCTAAATACTTTTGTAATAATAGTGATAATACTAGTGATGGTACCGAAGCAAGTATCATCACTCCTACCAAAATTACATAATCAATAACCTTCCCCCTATTCATTGCAGAAACTATTCCTAGAAGAATACCTAGCGTTACTCCAACTACTATTTGTTGTATTCCAAGCCTTGCTGATACTGGCATCTTATTTTTAACTATACTTGAAAGTGTATCTCCTGCACGTACTAAAGACTCCCCAAACTCACCTTTCACAATATAATTTTTTAATGTAATAAAGTACCTCTCTACTACAGGTTTATCATAACCATATTTAGCTATAACAATTTGCTTTGTTTGCTCTGGCAGCTTTTGAATCTTCTTATCTATAGCTGTTCCTGGAATTGCAGCTAAAAGAAAAAAAGTCGCTGTTCCAATTAAATAAAGTGTAATAACCATCTCAATAAATCTTCTTATAACATACTTTGCCATATTCCTCTCCCCTTCAGATTGAATTAATGCACATCAACAATAGTTGATGTGCATTATACTAATTCTATATAATAGGTTTAATTAATTTTTCCCTTGTATATATGCATGCTTGAATTCATAAACTGATCCAAATGAAGTAAATTGGATATCCTTAACATAGTTTTGATAGAATGCATACTTATCAGTATAGTAAACTGGTGAAATAACAGCATCTTCATTAACTAGTTTATTTTCTAGCTTTTTATAGATTTCTGTAACCTTATCTTGCTCTGTTTCTTTGTATACTGATTTTAACAATTCATCATACTCTGTATCAGCATAACCAGTGTGGTTATTTCCACCATTTGATACCCATATATCTAAGAAACTCATTGGATCATTATAATCTGCTGACCATCCAGACATTGTAAAGTCATACTCAAGTTTATCCATTATACTTAAATAAACTCCCCAATCTCCTTGAGTCTCAACATTTATTTTTATACCTAAATTTCCATTTACTTGCTGCGCTAACCATTCAGATCTTTGTTTTTGTAATTCTGAACTTCCTTGAGATAAATAAGTTAATTCATATTTGCTTAAGTCATCTGTTTGAAGTCCTAATTCCTTTAATCCTTCTTTAAATAGTTCTTGAAGCTTTTCCTTATTATTTACATAAGTCTTCGCATCACTTTCTAAAGGTCCTTCTACTTTATCTCTATACTTTTCATCACCAACATTTATAGCTGTTGGAACTACTCCATAAGCTGATTGGAATCTTCCAACTAAGTCTTTTGTATAGACATCTCTATCTATTGATAAGCCAATAGCTTTTCTTATTTTAGCATTCTTTAATATTCCATTTGCAGATTCACTCTTTTGATTAAAATATAAATAGAATGATCCTGGATCCTCTCCTGTAAGCTTTTGGAACTCTCCTGCATCAGCTCTTTCAGTCCATTTTTCTATATAATCTGTTTGAGCGCCAGTTATATCTAATTCTTGTGCCTCAAATAATTGAGCTTGAGTTGCAAATTCTTGAATCTTTGTCATGTTAATCTTTTGAAGATATACATTATCAGCATCCCAATAAGTATCATTTTTTACTAATACCATTGAGTTTCCATTATCCCAACTTTCTATCTTAAATGGTCCACTATATACAGTATCTTTAATTTCACTAGCATACTTGTCCCCTAACTTTTCAATAATATCTAATCTAATTGGATGGAACGTTGTATAAGACACCTTTGATGCGAAGTAAGGTACTGGATGCTTTAATTTGAATTCTAGAGTATAATCATCAACAGCTTTTACACCTACAGCATCAACTGTTCCTTTTCCTGTATTATATTCTTCTGCACCTTCAATATCATAAGCTAAAAATCCATAAGCAAATCCATTGTCTGGATTTAATATCCTTTGAAAAGAATCAACGTAGTGCTTTGCTACTACAGCCTCTCCATCTGACCAATTCATTTTTCTTAAATGGAAAGTCCATGTTAAACCATCTTCTGAAGCTTCCCATTTTTCTGCCCCAGCCGGCACTATCTCGTCTCCCTTTCCATTATTCTCAATTCTTACTAATCCTTCTTGTACTGCATTAAGAATAGATGAACTTTGATTATCTGTAGTATCATTTGCATCTAAAGTAGCAACTTCAAAATAAATAGTGTTTAATACTTGCTCACTATCCATTTGTACACTACTAGATTCCCCATTTTCTGATTGTTCAGGCCCCTTTTTTCCACAACCTCCAAGTATCATCATGCAACTTAAGCCTATTGCTAGTAAAGAAATAAATCTTTTTTTCATAATTTGCCCCCTTTTATTATTGATGTAATTTAAATGCACATTAATATATTTAGTATCTACTCATTTAAAATATATCAAACCCTGATACCATTTAATTGAATAAATAATTAAATATATAATTAATTACATTTTATTACAATTAACTTATTTATAATATTATAGCATTTATTTTATTAAAGTCAATTTATTTACACATTATTTTTTAACAATTTATTTATATTTCCTTAACTTATTTTTCAATTTTACATATTTATTACCTGAATATATATAATTTATCATCAACTTATATTATTTAACTTTAATATTTATTTTCTTATAGTTATGATATAATCTTATAAGATTAATTTAGGAAGGAGCTACAATATGGCAAGTAAATTTTATTTACATAAAGGAAAAAATAAAAGAGCTGAACAAGGAAGACCTTGGATATATGTCGATGAAATAAATGAATATGATGGCGATTACGAAAATGGAGATATAGTTGAAGTATATAATCATAAAGGATTTTTTATCGGAAAAGGTTATATAAATGATAGAAGTAAAATAACTATTAGAATAATGACAACAGATATTAATGAAGAAATAGATTATAATTTCTTTAAAAAGAGATTTGCTAATGCATTTGAATATAGAAAAACAGTTATAGATACATCTTCTTGTAGATTTATATTTGGAGAAGCTGACTTCTTACCAGGACTTACAGTTGATAAATTCGAAGATTACTATGTAATTCAAATTTCTACTTTAGGAATGGACCAATATAGGGACTTAATAGTAAAAATTCTAGTTGAAGAATACGGTGCTAAGGGTGTTTATGAAAGAAGTGATATTAAGACAAGAGAAATTGAAGGACTTGAACAAACTAAAGGCTTCTTAACAGAACCATTTGATACCAATATTCAAATAATAGAAAATGGAGTTAAATACATAGTCGATTTAGAAAATGGTCAAAAAACTGGATTCTTCTTAGATCAAAAAGAAAATAGAGCTGCTATGCATAGAATATGCAAAGACAAAGATGTATTAGACTGCTTTACTCACACTGGTTCATTTGCCTTGAATGCCGGTATTGCTGGAGCAAAATCAGTTCTTGGAATAGATGTATCACAGCATGCTATTGACTGTGCGAAAAAAAATGCTGAACTTAATAACTTACAGGATGTAGTTAAATTCGAATGTCATAATGCCTTTGATGTTCTTGGAGATTGGTCGAGAGAAGGTAAACAATTTGATGTTGTTATACTTGACCCACCAGCATTTACAAAATCAAGAAATACTATTAAATCAGCTATCAGAGGCTATAAAGAAATCAATCTTAGAGGATTAAAAATGGTTAAATCTGGCGGATACTTTGCTACTTGCTCCTGCTCACACTATATGAGTGAGGAACAATTAAAAAAGACAGTTCAAGAAGCAGCTCATGATGCTAGAAGAACATTGAGACAAGTGGAAATAAGAACGCAAAGTGCAGATCATCCAATTCTATGGAATTCAGATGAATCCTATTATTTAAAATTCTTTATTTTCCAAGTGGTTTAACATTACAAAAGCTAATAATAAATATATAACGATAATATAGCAAAAAGGAACTTGATAATGAACTTCTCCCTCTATAGTTACAGTTTTATTATTTTAAATGTCTACTATAAAGAAAGTATGTCATAACCCCAAGTTCCTTTTTGCTATACTATTTTATTAGTAAAATATATTCTAATATTTATGTTCTAATTAATATTTCAAATAATTGATACTATCAGTATATTAACATATAACCTACAAGATCATTTTGACTTTTATAAAAAGTAATATATAATTTATTTAGGTAAATTTTTCTATATAAGTATTATTTTATTAATATTAAAATATTTTTCTTATATATTAAATCTGAATGAGTACTAATATAGAACTTTTATTGCGCATTATATATAAACTTTAAACTTTGAAAGAAGGTCTTTATGGATATGTTAGATAGTAAAAATACAAATAAAAATTTGGAAGGCTCTGAGACATTAAAAGATAATGTAATTTCTACTCATTCTATATACAAATTTAATAATGTATCTTTAGATTTTAAAAATAAATATGAAGCACTTAAAATCATAGAGAAATATCCTTTTTGTGAATCTTTAACTATATCTAAAAAAAATAGAATAAATATAAAAGTACAAACATCAAATCTACTACTATTATTTAATCAATTATCAAAAGATAACTTATTTTATATTTATATAGATATAGTAAAATGTGATACATAGCTTCTAATTTTTTATAATTAACTTTAGTATATTAAATAAAAAGCTATTATACTGCATATACTATTGCAATATAATAGCTTTTTATAAATTATATATAATATAAACTTAATAACCTTAATTGACTAAACTGTTTATAGCTTTAATACTTTATTATCTATAGAACTCTTGTGTTGCATAATATGTGTTTCCTATCTTATAAACCCCAATACCTATGCTACTAAAGTTTGATGATAGTATATTTGCTCTATGTCCTGATGAGTTCATCCAGTTGTCCATAAATTGTGTTGCTAAAGTTGCATTACCATTTACACCTTGTATATATGCAATGTTTTCTCCCCAAGCACTATATGATACGCCATCAGCCTTCATTTGTTCAGTAATTAACTTTCCTTGTGGATCTTTATGATCAAAATATCCTCTATCGCCCATATCTTTAGATTTAATTCTAGCATAGTGCTCCATAGTTCCATTATAGCTTAATGCAGGGAGTCCTGCTGCTGCTCTTTCTTGATTTACTCTTTGGAATATAGCTTGTTCAATTTCTGCTATATAGCTACTACTATCTGAATCACTTGGTTTTTGATTTGATTCTTGCCCTGAATTAGAGTTAGAACCTTGTGATGGTGTAAACACTGGATTTTGTTGTGGTGTGTATTGTCCATCAGTATAACAGTCTTCATTTGAAGCATTATTTTCTGTTTGTTGATTAGCTTTTACGTTTGTTTCATTCTTACCATTTGCAGGTTGTTTATTATTTGAAGATTCATTATTTACATTAGTATTAGAATCAGTTGAAGCCTTGTCCACTGAAGCTACTGTATTTTTACTTGTTTCTACTACTTTGTTAGATTCATCAGTTTTTGTTTCCTTATTTTCAGATGAAGTTTCACTGTTAGATTGAATCTTTGTAGCATCATTATTAGGTGCTTCAGTTTTTGAAGGCATAAAAAAGCTTCCTACTCCTAAGGCTATTGTTACTCCTGTTGATACTAATAACATCATTAATTTTGATTTAATCATTTGTAATTCCCCCTTCAGATTTGTTTATTCATCTGTGCCATTATACTAACATAATGTTTAGGGGGTCTAAATATGAGTTAGTTTCTAATTAATGAATATTATTCTATGAATAGTAATTATATTATTCATATTGATTTTTTTGCCACAAAAAAATCTCATATAAAATCTATAACATTTACATATATATTTATTAAGTGCTCATTCTGTCTTAGTTTGCGTCATTTCTGAGTTTAAGTACATCTATTTTGTATATAAAAAATAAATATTTATGTATTTTTTCATTGATAAATTGATATATTTCCCATGATAAAATTTCCAAAAAATATTTAGTATATTTTAATTATTTTTTGCAATACTCTTTTATATTATATGAAACAATACATATCTAATTTTAAACTAATTTTTCTTTTAACCTTATATATCTAGATTTATCCCAAAATATTAAATTTATTTTCGAACAAAATAAAAGATGACTAAGCGTTGCTATTAGTCATCTTTTATTGAAATAAATTCTATAATTATAGGAGTTTAATTTGTTTGTATATGCTTCATATTATTAAAAGTGTGGAGCTTTTAATAATATCTTTTCCCTCTTTAATTGATATTGATTATCAATCTAATATTATAATATATTCTTTTTTTACCATTGTCAATAGAAATGTTATAATTAATTGAAATTTATTATCATTTGTTTATTACTGATATCACTCCTGTATTCTTATTTACCACCGGAACTATATCCAATATATCTTTTTTACAGCAATATTCCAGATCATCTTGTAAATTTAAATCTTTCAATATATTATAATGCCTTGCTTCTTTTATAAAATTTACTATATTTTTATTATTTTCATATATATATTTAGCTGTTTTAGCTATATCAGATAAATTATGAATATTATTTTCACATAGTAAATTAATCATATACCCTGAACAAATAAAGTCATCCATAGAAAACTGACCATTTGTACCTGAATTTATAAATACTATATCACTAGAATTTTCATTAATCATATCTATAACGGACTTAGCATTTATCATTGCACCTATTAGTATTTTACTTGCTTTCAAACTTAAATTTATTGCTCTTGTTCCATTAGTGGTACTTAATATTATACTTTTTCCTTCTATTTGATCTCTTGTATACTCTAATGGTGAGTTAGTAAAGTCAAAACCCTCTATTTTTATAGCTCTTCGTTCTCCCCCTAGTAATGCATCCAGTCCCTTTTCTGAAAGTTCTTTTTTCTTATTGAAGGCTTCCTCTACAGTTAGCATTGGAATTACTTCCTTTGCTCCATTTGCTAATGCCGTTGTAATAACTGATGTAGCTCTTAGCATATCTATTACTACTACTATTTTATCATCTAGATATTCCTCTTTAATATGATCTGCCGATATAATTACATCTATATTCATAAAAATACCTCCCCATATTTTTAATTGAAATTTGATTAATCATCGATTTTTATTATGATATTTGTATTACTTAAAATTCTTTCCTTGCCATATATCATTATCTTCCAAAGCCTTATCTATGGCATTTAATACTTCCCACTTTTTCAAACTCCACATTGGTCCTATTAGTAACTCTCTTGGTGCGTCTCCTGTTAATCTATGTACAACCATTTCTTCTGGTATCATAGAAACTCCCTTACAAACTAAATCTATATATTGTTCTTGTGTCAATAACTTTAATTCTCCACTCTCATACTGTTCGACCATCTTTGTTCCTTCCATCAGATGAAGTAAGTGAAACTTTATTCCCTTAGCCCCTGAGTGTGCTATGTAATCAACAGTCCTTAACATATCCTCTTCTGTTTCACCAGGTAATCCAAAAATAGTATGTGCAACTACCTCAATATTTCTTTCTAATAGTCTTTTTAATGTATCATCAAATACTTTAAAATCATATCCTCTATTAAAATTTCTAGCTGTTTCATCATTTATTGTTTGTAGCCCAAGTTCAACAATTAAATATGTTTTTTCGTTTAATTCAGTTAAAAATTCTAAAACATCATCATCAATACAGTCTGGTCTTGTTGCTATTGATATCGCTACTACATTTTTTTGAGTTAATGCTTCTTTATATTTTCTTCTAAGTTCTTCTACTGGCGCATAAGTGTTCGTATAGGCTTGGAAATATGCAATTAGCTTTCCATCCTTCCATTTTTTCTCCATCATATCTTTTCTATCTTCAAATTGCTTTGTTATAGATAATGTTCTGCTTCCAGCAAAATCACCTGATCCTCTAGCACTACAAAATGTGCAACCTCCTTTGGCAACTTTTCCATCTCTATTTGGACAAGTAAATCCTCCATCTAAGGATATCTTATATACTTTTTCATTAAATTTATTTCTAAGATAATAGTTTAAACTATGATATCTCTTACCATTCCATTCTTTCATTATTTCCTCCTAATAAAAAAATAAAAGTACCACTATATTTAAGTTGTACTTTTATTCTACTACAATATTTTTATATGTTAAGTATTTTAAATATTTTTTTTAACTTCCTCTTCTTCCATATTTGCTTTATATTCTCCAATAACATCTATATTAATGTCATTTCTCCCCTCTTTAACGCTAACCTCAACTGTTATTTCGCTTTTATCAAAACTTTTTAAAGTTATATTATATTTATTCTCTGGAAACATTTCATTAAATTTTAGTTTAACAAGTTCTCCATCAGCAGTCTTATATACATTTATTCTATTTAACCCATTAGAATTTAAATATTCTACGATTAAATACCCTTCCTCCCTTGAAAAAACTAAGTTTTCAATTTTAGCATTATCCAATATATCTAAAGGTATAACCTTCTTAGCAATTGGCTTATCTACTAACTCCTCTAAATCACCACTAATATTAGAGTTTTGGTTTGCACCGGCTGTTGCACTTTCTCCCCCACCTTGCCCTTGAGCGGCCTTACTTTCTTCTATATATGCAATTGATAAAAAAGTCTTATTATTTCCTATTGTTGAAATTGCTACTTTTTGCCCCTTATATCCTAATGACACTGGTCCAAAAGCTTCAGACGGAGCTTTCTCCTTATATAACATTATTTTATTTTCACTTAAATAAACATCCTTAGGCAAATTATTTAATGTTAATATTAAATCGCTTTTTCCTCCATCTTCTCCAATCATTCTTAATGATTTATTTCTAACAAAAACTTGTTTTTTGTTCATTGATTTAACTTCATCAATTTTATATTGATCATCAATTTTCAATACCTTTATTGCATAATTATCTAAGTCACATTTTGGCTCTGATGCTGAATTTCTGATTACATTATATATCACATAAGCTGATCCTGAAGATTCTATCATGTTGTCAGGAGCATACGCTATTATTCTTGATGTTCCAGTTGATATCTCCTTATTTTTACTTATCAATTGTTCTGTGCATAGCTTATTTGCTTCTTCTATATTATTATCCTTAACATAGTTTAAATACTTTTCAGCCACTTTTACTGCTTCCTTTGGATTAAATAAATCTATATTAGCTTTTTCATTATTTTCTTTTTTTGTACATGCTGATAATAAATAAAAACTCATAATTACTAATAAACAACATTTGAACAAATTCCTCTTTTTCACTTTTACTACCTCCTTATATATGTTCCTCAAAGTTATTTTCCCTAAGAAAATATACCTTATTCATTTTTGAAGAATAAAAGTACTTTAATAAATATATATTTGTTAATAGATAGTAAAATAGGGGGATATAAAAATGAAACGGGAATTTTCTAAAATTTTTCAAATAGCAGTTGTTTTTATAGGTACAATTGTTGGGGCTGGATTGGCCTCTGGACAAGAAATCAAAGAATTTTTTACATCATATGGAGTATCTAGTTTTATAGGAATCATAGCCTGTGGTATATTCTATATAATCATGGGATCTATAGTTTCTAAAATTAGTATCAAATATAAATTAAACTCTTATGGTGATGTAATTAAAGTTGTAAGCCCAAATCTACTTGGCAAAATTACTGGTGTAATTACTACACTGTACTTAATTTCTAGCGCATCAATAATACTAGCTGGTAGTGGAGCATTAATAAATCAATTTTTTAATATTCCTAAAATAATTGGTTCTTTAATAATGGTAGCTTTAGCAATTTTCTTTCTTCTAAGGGATACAGATGGTTTAATTGAAGTTAATTCATTTATAGTTCCAACTCTCGTAATTACAATAACAACAATAACTGTGCTATATTTTATGTTTTGTAAAGATATGATTTCATTAGAGTTTTTAACTAAATTTGAACCAAGAAAAACTGGTGTAACATTATCTACAATATTATATGCTGGATATAATACTCTTTGTTGCCTTGGTGTATTAGTACCTCTTAGTAATCAAATAAAAAAGCCTAAGACTATGTTTTATGGAATTGCACTTGGTGCAATAGGCTTAGCAGGTTTAAGCTTTGCTATAAACTTTTTATTAATGATAAATCAACCATATATACATCAATATGAAATACCTTTATTATTTGTAGCTCAACGTTTTGGAAATGTAGTTCAAGCATTATTATTAGTAGTAATTTGGTTAGAAATGTTTTCTACTGAAGTTTCTGATGTTTATTCTATAAGTAAAACATTAGATAATAGCTTTAATATAGAATTTAAAAAGGCAATCTTCATAGTTCTTATTATTGCTCTTCCTATATCAAGAATAGGATTTTCAAAATTAATTGGATCATTATATCCTCTTTTTGGAATGCTTAGCTTAGTATTTATAGCACAAACAATTTATTTTTATTTTAAACATAAAAAAGAACTAAATTAATTCATAAAAGAAAACACCCCATATTCCCAAAACTGGAATACTGGGGTGTAACTTCTTGAATTATATATCTATATCATTTGAAAAGTTATCTCCAACATCTTTAACTTTTTGAAGAGTATCTATCATATCCTGAATATTTCTAGTAAACTCTTCTATATCTTGATTAACCTGTTGAGATGATGCTGCATTTTCAGCTGCAATTGAAGCTAATGAATCAATTGTTTTAAACATTTCTTCAACCGACTTAACTTCATTATTTAATTGAATTATTGATTTATTTGTTTCGCTTGAAACAACCTTAATTAATTCATTAGCCTCTAAGCTTGTCCTTCTTACATTTTCTAAATTATCTGTTTCTAGCTCTAATATATTATATTGATTTTCTATACTTGTAACTAATAAATTGATTTCTTCTGCAAAGAATGACAAATTGCTATTTATATCCTTAACAGCTTGTTGTGATTGTTCTGCAAGTTTTCTTACTTCTTCAGCTACAACAGCAAATCCCCTTCCCTGTTCTCCTGCCCTTGCAGCTTCTATTGAAGCATTTAGAGCTAAAAGATTGGTTTGAGATGAAATTCCTGATACTAAAGATACTATGTGAGTAATATCCTCTGCCTTTCTTTGAAGATTTTTACCTTTTTCCTTTACATCCATAAATGATTTTAATGATTCTTTTATGGCTTCACTAGACCTATCCACATTTATATGACTTTGATTGATCTTTTCAACAGATTTATCTAATTCATTTTTATTTCTATCTTCAGAATTTACTAAATCCTTTAAAGCTAAAATATTTTCATTTGTTTGCTTTACAAGGGTTTCTGTACTTAACTCTTGTTGTGTTGCTAATTCTGAAACTTGTTCTGAATAGCTAGCTATTTCCTCTGTAGTTTTTCTCATTTTTTCTGTTGTATTATACATTGCTTGAGTAAATGTAGCCAGCTCATTAACTACAAGATTAGCTGATGTTGAATCCTTCCCAATATTATCTTTTAATTTTGATATTCCCTTATATATTTTTTCAAGCTTATCATTTGTAGTTATACTTTTATCTATAGCATCAAAATTATTATTTTCTATATTTTCTATTATGTCATTTAAAGGCTTTATTGTCATATAAGATACAAATACCGATATAATTCCAGAGATAACTCCAATAATTAATCCCTTTGGTAATCCTGCAATTAGGATACTAATAAAAGTAATAACTACAAATATAGGAACTGCCATCTTTAACTCTAAACTCTTTAACCCTATACTTGATAAGCTATTACTAAATTTATATCTCTTACTACGTTGGATAGTATTTTCAAATTTAATATGTACTTTTAATTCACCTTTTTTCCTTTCTACTTCTTTAATTTCTATATTCTCACCAAAATATTTAGCACTTCCATTTAACAGGCCTAAAAAATAATCAAATAGCTCTCTATCTGATCTGTATGTAAAATATATGCTATTACTTGATATTGGTTCTAAATGCATCTTAGGTGGTCTAGCCCCTCTTATCTTTTTCATTATTATTGAATGTATAAAGTTAAGTGAATCTAAAAATTTATATAAATTTACTCTTTTAAAGAATACAGGATAATCTTCTGAGAATTTCTGTAGATTATTTTCTCCAATAACTTGCCATAACCCATTTACTGAAGTACCTACATTATCTGCTATTGTCTGTATTAAACTGAATATTTGTGTGTCATTTACATCTTCTAAAGGTGTAAATACTATGTTCTCTGACCAATTTACCGATTTTAAACTTTTATTTATAACTTCATTGCCATATAAATCTCTACATGTTCTTAGCCACGTAGAAACAACTGTACCTTTCATAACTGTCCCCCTTAAATTAAATATGCATACTTAATATGCAATTTTGAAAACTTTATATATTTAAATTCATTATATAACTATTTTTATAAAAAAAATAGATGAATTGGAAATATTCCAATTCATCACCTTATTACACCATATCATCCATATAATCAAATTTAGGAATTGTAGGATCATAATAGTTATCAAAAGACCTTGGAGGAACAAATATTCTTTGAACAGACCTTGCACTTCCCCTCAACTCTGCTATTCTTGTTACTCCTACATAGACATCTGATATTTTATACCAAGTTGCATAATCAACTACACCTGTTTTAGGTAAATTGAAAACTCCTTGGAAAACCCTAACTGCTTCTGCTGTGTTAGCTCCATATATACCATCCTGAGCAACCTTAGGAATTAGAGGATAATTTTGGGATATCCTATTTAAAAATTCTTGTATAATTCTAACTTCCTGTCCTGATGATCCTATTACTAAATCATATCCTGGATACGACTTTGGTACACCCTTTACTTGATCTGCAGTAACTAATTCAATATCACTTCCATAAAAGTTTGTTAGTATTTCAAACGGAGTCTTACCTTGATCTCCTAAATACTTACTTCCCCACTGTGTCATCCAACCTGGACAAGATACGTTTTTACCATCACAATATTGGGTTAATAGGGGTTGCTTTCTTCCTACTCTTCTTACATAAGTTGCAAATATATCATCTACTACTTCACTAATACTTTCAAATATATTTCTTCCATAAGTAAATGCATGATCATATGCTGTTGAATTTGTTATATCAAAATTCTTTCCCTTACCTCTATACCACTCTGTATATATTCTATTTAAAGTAAATGAAACTATAGCATAAATATTTGAACGTATTGTATTTTCTGACCAAGTTGAATATATCTCACATGATGCAACATTCTTTATATAGTCTTTATAAGGAACCCTGTAATTGGGTGCTGATGTATTATTTGGACCTCCAGCATGAACAACTATAAATTCAGGTACTACTGGTTTTTGCAAAACAACCCCACTTGTTGGAGGTGGCAGTGGTTTTTCCTCTTCTTCAGGAATTTTTTCTGGATAATTTCCATTTAAAACATTTGGTCCAATATTTATGATTTCTACTACACTTCCTCCTGGAGCAGTAGGTGATACATTGGATGTATTCGGCGGAACATTTATAGTTTCGTTTCTGTATGATCTATTTAAGGATTCAATAAGATAGCATGGTTGTATAGCTAACTCATCAGGGAATATTTGACATCTGTTTATTACTATACTTTGAAATCCTTCTCTTTCCACCCTTAAATCATACATACTATAAGGAACTTGTCCTGTTGGTTGTTGAGAGTATTCTAACGGAGGTGCATCTAATTCTATTATTTCAGATTCTCCCATAGAATTTGTAGATAGGACTATTTCTTTTGTTTCTGGGCCACCAACTGATGGCCTTATAACTATCCTCGTATTTTCAACAGGTATATAACTTTCGTTAACAAAGCTTTGTACCTTTAATCTACCTTTTTGAGCCATATAATTCTCCTCTAATATTTTTCCTTTAATCAATATATGCCTCTAATGAGTATTTTGTTCTTTTATATATCTGTTGGCTTGCTTACAAATAGATTACCTACACTATACTCTTCATTATCTCTCGTTTGGCTAACACCACCAGTTAAATTTTCCCTTATAGAATCAAATACTCCCTTCATATCTATTGCTCCATACCCCCATTGCTCATTTGGATATATATCCCCTACTCTCATATTTGTTCCTCTTATCAAATAAGTTCTAATTTCTGTTGCATATAAATTAGGATCATTTCCATCTACAGCTCCCCATTGCATTATTAATGCACAACACCCTGCTGTAATAGCTGTTGCAACGGATGAACCACTTACTACTCTAGTTCCCCCTCCTGGCATTGTAACTATTGCGTTTATACCACCTGCAGCTATATCTGGTTTTACTCTTCCATCTCTTGTAAATCCTCTTCCTGATTGACCTACAGTTGCATTATTATTTTGGTTATAAAAAGCAGCTACTATCGCTCCTCTTGATGTTCCCGGAATTGTTAATGTTGTATATTGACTTGGACTTAAAAATTTTGTATCCGGATCTAGCAAGCTTCTTTGAGGTAACCAACTCCAGTACCTCCCATCAACTATATAATCTCCATATAATCTAAATTGCCATATACCTTCTCTAAGCCCTCTTGCCTCAATACTTATTATTTCATCTCCTGTAACAGGATCAGGATAAATATATGAAATCCTCATTCTTGTACCTTCATAAATAAATTGTACATTCTCTACCCTGCTTAATCTAACTGGTATTTTTTCAACTACTTCGCCAGATGGAGACACTACTCCTATTGAAACTTTATCTGGCTGCTGAATATATATTTGAAAGTTTAAATCCTTTTGACCTTTTCCCATTCTAATCTCTATATTTTTTATTTGACCAGGCTTATCAAATTTACCTTCTGTATGAGTATCTGTATCCCCCTCATTTCCAGTACCTGTCACACATGCAAGTGCAAGTTGACTAGTTGTATTTGTGATTATTGTTTCAACAGCATTAGTTCCATCATGAGCCCCTGTATTACTTCCAAGAGCAACGCATATCACCATAGGTCTCTTTAAATCGCTTGCTAATCTAGATAAATATCTTATAGCTAGTAACACCTCAACAGTTGCATATCTTCCTGTTCCTGGAGTACTTACTCCAGCATAATCTAATACGACACTCGGGGCCTGCTTTAACTTAACTATTGCAAAATCACAATCTGGAGCTGCTCCCATAACTTCAGGATTTATCCCTCTAGCTCCAACTAAACTAGCTACCATGGTTCCATGCCCTATATCATCTTTCGTTTTAACTATAGCATACGGATCTTCACCACGTTTATTTGCTTGTATTGCTTCATTAATTTGATCACTATTATATTCAATCCCTAGTCTGGCTTCATAAACCTCATTCTCACCATCTAAGCTCTGATCCCATATCCTTACTATTCTTGTGGTTTCATCTTCTCTCATAAATTCATTATTTAAATAATCTATGCCAGTATCGACTATACCTACTATAACTCCTCTTCCACTTAATTGTAGAAAGGGATTATTATGAAATAAAGGGGCTCCACTAGCTTCTACAGGTGAAGATTGCTGTAATGTGTAGATTACTGGTACCTCTATAGAAACTATATCCTTAACATATGGTTCTACCTCTAAAACTCTATTAAAAGGTATATAAACAATAGCAAAATTAAGATCTAATGCGACAACCGATGCACCGGGTATATTGTTTATCTTTAACAACTCATCTCTTGATGTATATTCAACTATAAAACCTACCACTTCGCTATAATCTTTATAGTTTTGAAATGTTTCTCTTTCAAAGTCCTTATATATACTTGGCTGCCTATAACTATTACTTTTTATATCCACTTCCTTCTCCTCCAAAATTTCATTAATTGAATTTTTACTTCTAACATATTCATTACTACTATTTATTTCATTATCCATAGTTTCTATATTTTTTAGATTTTCGTAAGTATCAACATTATTATTACTATCTAAATTTTCGTTAATATTATTTTCTCCATCATCTCTATATGCTTTACTACTTCTAGACCCTATAAACCCAATATTATTTATTATAGTTTCTATAGCGGAACTTAAGCATACCTGACCATATCCCCAACTCGGATCTGGATATACTACATCTGTTCTAGGCCTCTTAGCCGAAACTACTAAATAATATTTCAGCCTCTCACCAAATAAATATGGATCATTTCTTTTTAAGATTCCCCATTCCATCATCAACGCTGCAATTCCAGTTACATGCGGAGTCGCCATGGACGTACCGCTCTTAGTATCAAATGACCTATTGGGAGTTGGTGCTGAAATACCTTCTCCTGGGGCTACTAAATCTGGCCTTATTACCTCAAATATTGCTGGTCTTCCTCTTCCACTGAAAGAGGATATATTATTTGTAACATAATTATAGCTTCCAACCGCAATTATATTGCTTACTGTTGCAGGAATTCCAAGTGTATTTAATACAGTTGGTTGTAAAAACTTTGTATTAACATTTAATCCTTCAGATATTGGCAACCACATGTCAAATATGCCTGTATATTCATTTTGTAATGATAACCTAATTTCCCACTGCCCTGCTGATATATATTGACTATTTGTTAGTAATGCAATTGATATTTCTCCTATTAAATCAAAGGGTTTAGGTCCAGTATAATAAACTTGATATCTATCCCTTCCTATTATTCCTTCAGTGTATCCCTCTCTTATTATTATCTCTCCGCTTGTTGCTGCAGTAGGGCTTGTTATTCTTATAGATATGTTAGATAAAACAGACTTATATAAATTTAATATTACAGCTGGTTCATCCTCAGCTACATTTATAGATATTCTTTTTTCCCCTGTTAAATCTCCACCAACATGATGAGCTGCATCCCCCTCATTTCCAGCAGCAATAGCAATTGTAATCCTTTCTAGTGTCGATATAGTTGATATATATTGCTCTAAAAGACTTGTTCCATTATGAGCTCCATCATTAGTACTTAAACTTATATTAACTACTAATGGCTTATTCAATTCCTTTCCCCTATCGACAAGAAACTTTAGACCTCTCATTATATTAGTACTAAGTGCAAATTGCCCTCTAGTAGATTTAACCATTGCAATCGAACTTTTAGGAGCCACTCCATAAAATGCTGGATTTATATTTCCTCCAGCACAAGCAATCCCAGCTACATGAGTTCCATGTTCTGCATTATCATAGGAAGGAACTACAGAAAATGGATCTGTATTTTGAAGAGCAGTATTTATAATCTCTCTATTATATATCTTTCCATTATCACTTAAATCATATATATAATCGATTCTTGTTGTTCCATCTTCATTTCTAAATGCTGGATGAGTATAATCTATACCCGTATCTATAAATCCAACTAAAATACCCTCCCCCTGAATACCAAAACTTTCTCTAGCTGTATTTACACAAGCCGCTCTATTACTTTGGGAGTCTGTAGTATATAAGCTTTTAGGTAATTCTATATATTGTATCGAACTGACATTTGCTAATCTCCATAAATTATCAACAGGTATATTAACTATTCCAAATCCAAAACCTAAATCCTCATATCTTCCACCTAAGTCCTCTACAATTTTAGTTATATTCTCAGGGCTATCTCCAGATATTATAGTTACTTCTATTGTCCCTCCATCCGAAAAACTAGTACCATGACTTATTCCTAATTTACTCAATATATTCTTTGGTACATTTTGTATAAGTCCTAATCCCGCATCCACCTTATTTGGATTTATGTTTTCTATAGTTCTCACCTCTCAATGTTGTTTATATCAATATATGTACTTTTTTTGTAAAGTGGGAACCTAAATTATAATTTGTTTTATATATTCATAAGTTTTCTTTATAAAAAAAAAGTTGTTTTGAATTTATTAAATCCAAAACAACTTTACGTTTATAATTTTATTTCTATTCTATCTAATTTAGCTAATACAGAAATCTCGTTAAGATTCATAGTTTCAGTTAATAGGCTTCCTGCATTACTAACTAATAAGACTTTAGAGTTTCCTAAATTCTTTATTTGTCTTATTGCTCTTCTTCCTTTATATTCAACCAAAAATATTCCATTATTGCTTACTTCCTTTACTAAAGTAGCAAATGCTAAATCTCCTTTTAACATTCTAAATCCAGACATCTCATCATCTTGAATTTCTAAGTATAAAACCTTATCCTGAGAGTATCCCTCAACCTTATTTGAATGTATAGGTAATTCTTTAAAGCCCTTATTATTTTTTAATGAATAATCGAGAATAGGAACATTCTTTAACACAGATGAAAAAGCATTAGTCCAAACCTCATCCTTTTCTATATTTCCTTTAGATGACTTATTTTTTACATCACTCATAGCCTTTCTTTCTTCAATTAAAGCTTCATCAGTAACAACCATACTAACATCATTAAAATCAGCATTTAATATTTTTGATGCCTTGTCAATTAAAGATTCTTGAGCTACTCTTCTTCCCATTTCAATTTCATTTATAAACTTCTCTGCTACACCTAACTTTTTAGCTAATAACTTTTGACTCATTCCACTCTTAAGTCTAGCCTCTTTTATTTTTTCCCCAACTCTACTCACTTTGAGATCTTCCCTTCTGTTGTTTTAAGTACCATTCTCTTTCTTCAATTAAATGCTCCACTAAATAATTGAATTTCCACTCCATAGAAATTGGAGTTACTGTTGCTAATATTCCACCTTTGAACTTTTGTCTAATACTTCTTATAGTTTCTTTTAGCTCTTCATCAGAAAAATTATTAAAAAGAATAACAGATTCTCTTCGCGGATTTGAATTAAATGTCTCGAACTTTAACCCATTTAGTATATCCTTAACAGTCATTTCAACCATTTCTGATGATATTTCTAAAAGCTTAATTCCTTCTTCTTTTAAAATATTTAACTCTCTTTCTGGAACATTATAAACTAAAATACACTTATTGTTATCAAGCATATAACCCCTCCTAACCCCTCTATTAATCTTCTATTATTTCTGGCGCATCATAAGTTACACCAAAGGTATCTACTGTCATTTTTAATATCTTTTGATCTTCATAAGGCTTATCACTATAATCTCTCTTTGAGTTTACTATCTTGTCTGCAACTTCCATTCCTTCGACAACTTTTCCAAATGATGCATATTGTCCATCTAAATGAGGAGAATCTGCAACCATTATAAAGAATTGGCTTCCTGCAGAATCAGGTATCATAGTTCTTGCCATTGAAAGAACTCCTCTTGAATGTTTTAAATCATTTTTAAATCCGTTTCTAGAAAATTCTCCTTTAATGCTATATCCAGGTCCACCTATACCTGTTCCTTCTGGGCATCCCCCTTGAATCATAAAACCTGGTATTACTCTATGAAATATAATACCATCATAGAAACCTCTATTTATTAAATCTATAAAATTTCTTACTGTATTTGGTGCTATTTCTGGGTATAACTCAGCTTTTATAACACCTCCATCTTCCATATTTATAGTTACTATTGGATTTTGCATAATAAATCTCCTTTCAAATTAAATCTTTTATTATTATTGTCATATTTGAATCTATAAATTCAAATTTATAATATATATCCATTATAATTTAAGTCTGGAATTATATATTTTTTTCTTCTTATGGTAATTATATATTATTTAATAAAAAAAGCATAGATTTCTCTATGCTTTATTGAAAAGTAGTTCCTAGTACCACTCTAGAATAATCAGTATAATTTGATAAATTTTTAACACAAACTTGCTTAAAAATAAATTCTCTTCCAAATTTATTTATTAAATCTCCAAGTAAAACATTTAAGAAAGTAGTTGGAATTCTCTCAAAGCCTTCAAAGTCAAGGGATACTCCAATATTTATACTATTTCTAATAATTTCTCTTAGTAAAATTGCATCTTCTATAGTTATATCTTCACCTAATACGTCTTTTATTTTTATTTCAGTTTCCATAAACTACCTCCATAACTTCGTAATTGATTAAATTTTCTGAAAATTCTCTTTACTATAATATATCAATTTTTAGAAATTTTGTCAACGTTTTAACAAATATTTTTAAAATATTAGACTTATAGAATAAAACTATAAGCCTAACTTTTTTATCTTTAATAATTTATATTTTAATTATAATCATAATTCAATTGCTTCAAAGACTTCATCTATTTATTCAACAATCTATAGCTCAAATCTATAACTTCATTTTTATTTGAAGAGTTAATTATTTCAATAGTTCCATTTTCCCTTGATTCAGTTAATAAATTCTTCTCGCTCAACCTTCTTCTTAACTCTTTTGCTGTTCCTAGCCCTCCATCTATTATAGTAATATCCTTTCCTATAATTTTAACTAAAGTATCCTTTATAAACGGATAATGTGTACATCCTAATACTATAGAAGCGATTTTACCACCATTGTATGTATTCACTTTTTCAAACAAGTATTCCTCAACTTCCTTCCCATCAAGCTTACCAGCCTCAATAAACTCTACAAGCCCAGGGCATGGTACAGGAATTATTGATGCTCTATCCTTATATCTATTCATCAACCTATTAAACTTTTCTTCCTTCAGTGTCATTGATGTTGCCATAATTAATATATTTCCGTCTTTGTTAAGCTCAACTGCTGGCTTTAATGCAGGTTCTATACCTACTAAAGGCAAATCCGGATATATTTTTCTAAGATCTGCAACAGCTGCACTAGTTGCTGTATTACAAGCAATAGCTATACCCTTAACCCCTTTATTTAATAGGAATTCTACAGCCTTAAATGTCAAATCTCTAACCTCTTCAACGCTCTTTACTCCATAAGGTGCATTTTTAGAATCTCCAAAATATATATAGTTCTCATTCGGCATTACTTGTATTGCTTCCTTCATTACACTTAATCCGCCTACTCCTGAATCAAAAAAACCTATTGGCCTATTCTTATTGTCCACCTAATCTCACTCCATTTTCTTTAATTCTATATTTTATTTTATACCTTTATTTAATATAAATCTACAAATTTATAATGTTATTTAACTTCAATAAACTTTTAAGACAATCCATAAATACTATTTTTCCCATTAATGTTATATTATAATAAATTATATGATTAATTAATAGAGGTGGTTTTTTGAAAAGAAAGTTATTAATTTATAAATATCTTACATGCGTTTTTGCAGCTCTATCTATAGCTACTATTTATTTTACATTTAAATTAGGCCCACAATTAGGAGGTAGAATATATCAAATAGGAATTTTTCTCTTTATTATATTTATTGTTATTTCTTCTAACCTTTTTGATAAGTCAAGAAAATTTAATGAAATACTTTACTTAATCTCATCTTGGCCAAATGCATATGATTCTAAATTTGACTTTAATAAGATACATAAATTTTATTATGAATATGGTCCTAAATCTTTAAATGAAAATACCTTTCATGATATAGATGATCAAACTGCTCATGATCTAAATGTTGATGAGGTTTTTAAAAAGATAAGCAATTGTTCATCAACTCCAGGCGAGCAAATGCTGTATTATATTTTAAGAACACCAAAAACTAATAGTGTTGAATTAATAGAAAGAAATAAAATAATAGACAAATTTAAGAATGATGAAAATCTAAGAAGTACAATACAACAGATATTTTCTAACTTAGGAAAACAAAGAAAAGGTGAGATATTTAATTTATTTAATACAGAAACAGTTGTAAATAAATCAAAGGTATTATTATACAATCTAATAGCTTTAAGCTCAGTTGTAGCATTAGTTTGGTTTATTATTGATGGCGCTGATAAAATCCCAACTTTTATAGGAATTTTTGCCATATACATGTTCATTTCACTGCGAACAGCATCTGAAATAGAATATGAACTTACTTCACTTCAATATTTAGGTGACTTTATTAGAGCTTCTAAGGAACTATCTAAAATTGACGATCCTACTTTAAAAGATGAAATAGACAAAATAAAAGAAAGAGTAGATCTATTTTCTAAAATAGATAAAAAAACATTATTTATCTATTCTCAAGGAGCTTTAGATATATTTATAGAAACAATAAATGCTTTATTTTTAACTAGAATACGATCTTACTACTCTATAATCAATATTATCAAGAAAAATAGACAAGAGTTAATAGAACTCTATGCATTAGTTGGTAAAATAGAAGCTTATATCTCTGTATCTTCTTATAGAACTAAATTAAAAAATTATAGTTTACCTAACTTTACTGATAATAAAAATAACTTATTTAAAACAGAAAATGCTTGTCATCCATTATTAGAGGATGGTATTCCTAACAGTATAAATTTAAATAATAAGGGAGTTATTTTAACAGGTTCAAACATGTCTGGTAAATCTACATTTATGAGAACTCTAGCTTTAAATATGCTATTAGCTCAATCTATTTATACATGTTTATGTGATGATTATAATGCTTCCTTCTTTAGGGTTATGTCTTCTCTTAGTATTTCAGACGATGTTTTATCTGGTACTAGCTATTATTTGGAGGAATGTAATGCTGTTCTTAGGATTTTAAATTCATTAGACGAAGAGGTACCAGCATTTTGCATAATTGATGAAATATTTAAAGGAACAAACCCAATTGAAAGAATAGCTACCTCTAAGCAGATTTTAAAATATATTATGAATAGGAATGCACTTTCAATTGTTGCAACACACGATTTAGAATTAGCCGAAACTTGTAATGATAAATATTTAAAATATTATTTTTGTGAAGATGTTGATGAAAATGAAGGTTTAATTTTTGATTTTAAATTAAAAGAGGGCATTTGTAATACAGGAAATGCCATAAAACTATTATCCTATTTAGGCTATCCTAATGAGATAATAAATGATTCAATTAAAGATATTTCTTCTAAATAAAAATATAAGTATGTAGGTTCGTTTTTTATAACTTCACTTGAAGTCAAACAGACCTGCATATTTTTATTTAATAATTTAAAAATTCTATATACATCTAATATTATTTTCACATTATTTTGTTAAATTAATTATTGACATCATACCATGTATATAATAGAATTGCTTTATAATTAAAGAATTTTACGAATATTATGACGTCTAGACCAGTTAAATATTCGATTTAAAGCAGAAAGGAAGTGACTTTTCCTTGTTATATTTCGGCAAGGAAGATTTTATGAAAGATTTAATTTTTACAATACCAAAATCAAAGCATAATAAAGAAGACTTATTTAGAATCTTTAAAGACCATCCTGAAATAAAATTTGTATCTATTGTTGGAATAGATTTATCAGGTAATGATACTGACGAAAAAATTCCATCAAGATTATTTTTAGATGATATTGACTCATTTTTAAATGGAGTTGCTATTCAAACAGACGGTTCTTCAGTTGTACTTCCTGGGATTGCAACATTAAATGACGCAAAAGTTGATATGATTGCAGATCTTAATGCTAATTGGTTTGTTGACTATAATTACGATCATATTGATCCATTTACTAACAAACCTATTGGTACTCTTAGAATTCCTTCATTCCTAATTCATAATAATAAATCAGTATGTTCAAGAAATATTCTTACTTCAGCAATAAATACATTTAAATCAACTCTTTTAGATATCTTTAAAAATAAACCTAAAACTTTAAAACCATTTGGAATTGAATATGATGATATAGATGAAATTGTAATAACTTCAGCTTCCGAACTAGAATTTTGGGTTAAAACTCCAAATGAACAAGCTCATATAGAAGAATTGTCTACGTCTCAAGTATTACAAGAGCAATATTGGACAAGAACTAAAGGTGCTGTTAGAACTGCATTAGAAGAAACTTTACTTCTTATGGAATCATATGGATTTGAACCTGAAATGGGACATAAAGAAGTTGGTGGAGTAAAGTCAAAGCTTGACTCTAATGGACAATTCAATCATATAATGGAACAACTCGAAATAGACTGGAAATACGCTGATGCTATTCAAGCCGCTGATAATGAAATCTTCGTAAAAATATTAACTCAAGAAACATTCAGAAGACATGGCCTAGATGTTACGTTTAAGGCAAAGCCAATAGATGACGTTGCTGGTTCTGGAATGCATATACACTTAGGTGTTAGTTTAAAATTAAAAGACGGAAAAAGAATAAACTTATTCCACGCGACTAAAGAAGATTTCATAAGCTGCATAGGATACGGAGCAATAATGGGCGTATTAAAAAATTATGAAATTATGAATCCATTTATATCTTCAACTAGTGGTGCATTTAAAAGATTAAAACCTGGCTTTGAGGCACCTATATGTATAGTTACATCACTTGGAGTATCTCCTGATAATCCATCAAGAAATAGAACTATATTAATAGGTTTAATAAGAGACTTAACAAATCCATTAGCAACAAGATTTGAGCTTAGATCACCTAACCCTCATACAAATATATATCTAGCTCTTTCTGTTTCATATATGGCAATGCTCGATGGAATAATATATACCCTTGAAAATGATAAAACTGAAGAAGAACTTTTGGCAGAGTTATCAAAGAAACCTGGTGAGGATGCATCTTATTTAGAAAAATCTAGAGCTTATAGAAGTGAAGAAGACGTATTTGAATTCTATACAGATAATGAAAGAAGCGAATACTTTGGTAAAGCACCTGCTACTGTATATGAAAACTTAATTCAATTAGACACGTATTCAGATAAACTAAATATATTAAAAAGAAATGATGTATTTAGTGATAAGTTAATAAATAGCTTTAAACTTGCTACAATTCAAAGATGGACTACAGATATTGTTCATAGAGTTATATTAAATCATGCTGTTGAAGTTAGATCCTTTAAAAAGCTTCACTCTGAGAACGCATTAGATTTAGATATATCAAATTGGATGACTATAGACAACTTAAGACATTATATAATGAAAGATACTTATACAACCAAAAGCTTATTCACTCGTATAAAGTTAGCTTTATCTAATGAAGATTATGCTCTAGCATCTGATCTATCACTTGAATTAGAAGATAAAATGAGTGAATTAAGAAATCTTTACGCTAACTATACAAAGAATTTATTAGATATATAAATTTATATATAAACATTGTTAAAAAAGTTAAGCTAATAAGCTTAGCTTTTTTATTTTATCAACAGATAACTGTACAATTTTAAATTTAATAAAATTTAGAGAAAAGTTTTCTCTCTATGAGTGTCCCCCTGCATTCCTTTTTATCTTAACTAATATTTTTATATCCATGCAGGAATATGAATTTTTTCATTATCCATAAAAGATATATTATTATCTAAAACACTTTTTATAGCACTCTTTTTTCTATTTAATGAATTATTATTTATAAAATCTTCAGCTTCCTTCATACTGTTAGCTTTAAATATAAAAGTCCATCCATTTTTATCGTATTTACCTGTACACATTAAATACTTTTCTTTTTCATTCTCTATATGCTGTCTATCTATTATTAAGCTTTTAAATTCACCTATTGTTTTATAATTTAACTTTACAAAAATATCATTATTCATATTACCCTCCAACCAAACATAAGTTCTATATTTATATTATACGAACATACGTTTTATGTCAATACTTGTATATAATTTTTACATAATAATTATAAAAATACTTTTTTATTGTAGAAATCTATTTCTTATTGTCAAAATTTATATAAATCTTTATATAATATAAAATATTTTTATTATGTAACCATACATTCTTTATATACTATGTTGATCTATATTAGAATATAACCATATAAATATAAAAACTAAACTTTCTACAAATAAAAAATAAATGAAGATTTTCTGAATCACAATCTCCAGAAAATCTTCATTTATTTTTTCATTATTATTCTGCTATATCAAAAACCTCTAAATTTCTATTCTCTACCCCAAAAGCCTTAACCTCAGCTATAGCTCTCAATGTATCTAAAGCTGTTATAACACCTATATTTCTTTCTACTGCTGCTCTTCTTATAATAAATCCATCTCTTTTAGAATCATTCCCCTTAGTTGGAGTATTAACTACTAAGTCTACTTCTTTATTTTTTACTACATCTAATATATTTGGTGCATCTTCATGTAATTTTCTTACTACTTCTACTTCAATATTAGCTTCTCTTAAAAGATTAGCTGTACCTTCTGTTGCAACAAACTTATATCCAACTTCAGCTAACATTTTTGCTATAGGTAGGAATTCCTTTTTATCATGCTTATTTATAGTTGCTAATATCTTTCCTTTTTTATTTGAAGGATACATACTTCCCGCAACAAAACCTTTATATAAAGCTTCCTTTATATTTCTTCCTATACCTAAAACTTCTCCAGTTGATTTCATTTCTGGTCCTAATGATACTTCAACCTTAGGTAATTTTTGTGTTGAGAATACAGGTACCTTTATAGATACTAATTCTGGCTCTTTATATATATCAACTCCATAGCCTAAATCTCTTAACTTATATCCAAGCATTACTTTAGTAGCTAAGTCTACTATTGGAACCTTACTTACCTTACTTATATATGGTACGGTTCTTGATGCTCTAGGATTAACCTCTATAATATACAGCTCTCCTTCAAATTCTATGAACTGAATATTTATCATTCCATTAATTCCAATTGCTAATGCTAATTTCTTAGTATAATCTAAAACTTTATCTTTTATATCAGAGCTTATATTTTGGCTTGGATACATAGTTACTGAATCTCCAGAGTGAACTCCAGCTCTTTCTAAATGCTCCATTACTCCCGGAATTAATATTTCTTCTCCATCTGATATTGCATCTACTTCTATTTCTCTACCCATTAAATACTTATCTACTAGTATAGGATTTTTCTTATCCTTATCAAATGCATTCTTTAAATAATACTTTAATTCCTCTTCGTCATGAGTAATTTCCATTCCTTGACCACCTAGAACATATGAAGGCCTTACCAATACTGGGAAGCCCAATCTTCTAGCTTCTTCTAAGCCTTCTTCCACATTCCAAACACCTTTGCCTTTTGGTCTATCAATTCCTAGTCTTTCTAATAGGTCATCAAACTTTTCTCTATCTTCAGCCATATCTATTTGATCAGCTGTAGTTCCTAAAGTCTTAATTCCCTTCTCTTTTAAGAAGTTAGCAAGTTTAATAGCTGTTTGACCACCGAATTGTAGTATAACTCCATCTGGGTTTTCCTTATCGATTATATTTAATACATCTTCTTCTGTTAATGGCTCAAAATATAACTTATCTGATATATTAAAATCTGTACTTACTGTTTCTGGATTATTATTTACTATTATAGTCTCAATTCCCATTTTCTTTAATGATTTTACGCAGTGTACTGAAGCATAATCAAATTCTATTCCTTGACCTATTCTTATTGGCCCTGAACCTATAACTATTACTTTCTTTCTATCTGATACTTCTACTTCATCATATTGCTCATAAGTTGAGTAGTAATATGGTGATAAGGCTTCAAATTCTCCTCCACAAGTATCAACCATCTTATATGCTGGCTTGATATTCCATATCGTTCTTAACTTATAAACATCCTCTGGACTAACTTTAAGCATATCTGCTATAGCCTTGTCTGAGAATCCCTTTTTCTTTAAGTTTAATAACCATTCTTTATCTAAATCTTCTATCTTGCTTAATTTTAATCTAGTTTCTTCTTCAACTATCCATTTGAATTTTTCTAAGAAGAATATATCTATCCCAGTAATCTTAGCGATACTTTCTATTCTATAATCTCTTCTTATCATTTCAGCTAAAGCAAATAATCTTTCATCATCTGGCTTAACTACGATTGATTTCAACTCTTGAATGCTTAATTCTTTAAATTTAGGATGATCTAAAGAGTATTTTCCTATTTCTAAGCTTCTTATTCCTTTTAAAAGTGCTGCCTCTAAGTTAGCTCCTATTGCCATTATTTCTCCAGTTGCCATCATCTTTGTTCCTAAAGCTCTATCTGCTGCATAAAACTTATCAAATGGCCATTTTGGAATCTTAACTACAACGTAATCTAAAGTTGGCTCGAAGCAAGCATAAGTTTTTTGAGTTACTGCATTTTTAATTTCATCTAATCCATATCCTAATGCTATCTTTGCTGCAAGCTTTGCTATTGGGTATCCTGTTGCCTTAGATGCTAATGCAGATGATCTTGAAACCCTTGGGTTGATTTCTATTACTGCATATTCAAAGGAATTTGGATTTAATGCAAATTGTACATTACATCCTCCTTCTATTCCTACAGCATTTATAATATTTATTGCTGAAGTTCTAAGCATTTGATATTCTTTATCAGATAAAGTTTGTGATGGTGCAACAACTATACTATCTCCTGTATGAATACCAACTGGATCTATGTTTTCCATGTTACATACAGTTATACAGTTTCCATAAGAGTCTCTCATTACTTCGTACTCTATTTCCTTCCAACCTTTAACTGACTTTTCTAAAAGAACTTGACCAATTGTACTTAGTTGTAATCCTGAAGCTAATATTTCTCTAAGCTCTGCTTCATTTTCAGCAATTCCGCCACCAGTTCCCCCTAATGTGTAAGCAGGTCTAACTATTACTGGATATCCAATATTAGTAGCATAAGTAACCCCTGCTTCCATGTCAGTTATAATTTCACTTTGTATAACTGGCTCATTAATTCTATTCATCATATTTCTGAAAAGTTCTCTATCTTCACCTTCTTTAATAGATTGAATAGATGTACCAATTACTTTTACATTATATTTATCTAAAATTCCTGCTTCATATAAATCTACAGCAAGGTTAAGTCCTGTTTGTCCACCCATTCCTGTAAGTAAGCTATCTGGTCTTTCCTTATCTATAACTTTTTCTAAAAACTCTACTGTTAGTGGCTCTATATATATCTTATCAGCAACTTCTGAATCAGTCATAATAGTTGCTGGATTTGAATTAACTAAAACTACTTCTATTCCTTCTTCTTTAAGAGCTTGACATGCTTGAGTTCCTGAATAATCAAATTCAGCTGCTTGTCCTATTACTATTGGGCCTGATCCTATTACTAAAACTTTTTTAATATCTTTATTTAATGGCATATCCTAAATCCTCCTATAGTGCATACTTTATAAACTTATCAAATATATATTCGCTATCTTTTGGTCCTGCTGCTGCTTCTGGATGGAATTGAACTGAGAATATTGGAAGGCTTGTGTGCTTCATTCCTTCAATAGTTCCATCATTTATATTGATATGTGTTGCTACAACATCATTGGGTAAAGTTTCAACTACATATCCATGATTTTGTGATGTAATATGAACCTTATTTTCTTCTAAGTCCTTAACTGGATGATTGCATCCTCTGTGTCCAAATTTTAATTTAGTAGTCTTTCCTCCTAAAGTTAATGCTAAAAGCTGGTGCCCTAAACATATTCCTACTATCGGCTTCTTTCCTACTAATTCCTTTATATTTTCTATTACATCTCCTAGATCCTCTGGATCTCCAGGTCCATTTGATAAAAACACTAAGTCTGGATTTACTTCTAAAACTTCTTTTGCAGTTACATTCATTGGAAATACAGTTAACTTGCATCCTCTATTTTTAAAATTTCTTATTATATTTTCCTTTATTCCAAAGTCAATTATTGCTACGTGCTTTCCTTCACCTTCTATTGAATACTTTTCTTTAGTACTAACTATACTAACAGCTTCTTTATTTGAAAAAGAGCTTATCCTTTCCTTAACATCCTCTAATGTAACTTCTTCTAAAGAAATCATTCCTTTCATAGTTCCATAATTTCTTAAGACCTTTGTTAAAGCTCTAGTATCTATGCCTTCTAATCCAATTATCTTATTTTGCTTTAAATAATTTTCAAGATCCATTTCACATCTAAAGTTATTTGGGAAATTACACTTTTCTCTAACTATAAATCCCTTAACCTTAGGCGATTTTGATTCCATATCCTCTAGGTTGATTCCATAGTTACCTATAAGGGGATATGTCATTGTAACTATTTGTCCATAATATGATGGATCTGTTAAAACCTCTTGATAACCTGTCATTCCTGTAGTAAATACTACTTCTCCTATACTGTCTTTTAAATATCCAAAAGCCTTGCCTTCAAAAACCATACCATTCTCTAATATTAGCTTTGCTTTCATATTTAGCCCTCCTTAAATTTAAAAATATGTTTAGCTAAAAATACACTTTATAAAAGCTCTACTTATCTAAAAAATAAAAGGATAATAAGAAGACAACAAATTAAAGTTCTCTTCCTACTATCCTTATATATTTAATATCAGTATTAGAAAATGCCCTTACTGACATAGCTATGCAATTATTTTGTGAATATAAATATAACATAATTATATACTCCCTTTCTGGCCTCACAGGACCAATTTAAAGTGTACTTTTTAACCCTTTAATTATCTTTTTGATAATTAATTATCCTTTTGATAATATTCTATATTTTCTATAAATATCTGTCAAGGAAATTTAAATTAATAATTATACGTAACTCCCCAAGTTTTACTGAATATTTATTTATTTAAACAAACCAAATTTACATTACAAATATTAAATTATCATTTATTCACTAGATAATTTTATAGCATTATTACCGACATAAGTATTTAGATAGTCGCTTTATTATTTATTGCTTATATACTATATATTTTACACCATATAGGATTATAAATATATCTATTTCTGAATAAAAATTCAATATTGTTAATTTTTATGCACCTATATGTTTTAAATGATTTATTTGTAAAAATATTCTATAATTATATTGAAAATACATTTTTACTCTGTTATAATACTGTATATTATAACTCTTAATATTATATATAATACCATTAAATATGCGAGGAGGTTAATAATTTGCTTAAACTAAACAATGTAAGTAAAAAATTTAAAACTACCAAAGTTGTCGATAACTTATCCTTTTCTGTTAATAAAGGTGAAATTGTTGGTTTACTTGGTGAAAATGGAGCAGGAAAAACAACAACTTTAAGAATGATTTCTACTATGTTAGAAATAACTGAAGGCGACATTAAAGTTAACGATATTGATGTAAAATCAAATTCTGAAAGCGTAAGAAAAGAAATAGGAATTTTATTTGGAGGAGATGTAGGCTTATATGATAGACTAAGTGGAAGAGAAAATATAAGGTACTTTGCCAATCTTTATGGAATGACTAAAAAAGAAGCTGATGAAAGAATAGATAACTTAGCAAAAAGCTTTGGTATGGAGGATTATATAAACAAACCTGTTGGAAAATATTCTAGAGGTATGAAGCAAAAAATATCTATTGCTCGATCAATAGTTCATAATCCATCTGTCATGCTATTTGATGAGCCAACTACTGGTTTAGATGTTAGTGCTGCTAGAATAGTACAAGACTTCATACTACAATGTAAAAGTGAAAATAAAGTAATACTATTTTCTAGTCATTCTATGAAAGAAGTAGAAAAGCTATGTGATAGAGTTGTAATTATAAATAAAGGGAAATTAATAGAAGATTGTACATTAAGTAAATTAAAAGAAAAATATAATAATGAGGATTTAGAAGAAACATTCCTAAAACTTATAGGAGGTAAATCTAATGAATAACTTTTTAACAGTTTTAAAGAAAGAACTATTAGATATTGTAAGAGATAAGAAGACTCTTGTATTTACATTAATATTGCCTATACTTATTTATCCTATAATGTTTAAATTTATGTCTTCTGCAATGGAAAAAACTCAATCAGACGTACAAAAAGAAATTAATATATATATTGATGGTAATAAAAATTCTTCTATGGCAAAAGCTATAACATCTCTAGATAATATTAAATTGCCTGAAATAGAATCTCCAACAGAATCACTAAAAAACGGGGATATTCAACTTATAGTAAAAATCCCTGAAAACTTTGATGAAAATATATCTCAAGGGAAAAATGATACTATTGAACTTTTAATAGATGAAGAATCTAATAAGTCTATGATTGCAAGTAGCATGGTTAACGAAATATATGAAAGCTATAAAAAATCTATAGTTGAACAACGCCTAGCTGATAAAGGAATAGACTCATCTATACTTACTCCATTTGAAGTTAGCGTTAAATCAGGAATAAATGCTGATAATGAAGATATCAATGGGGGAGCCGCAATGCTTCTTACTATGATTCCAACATTAATTGTTATTCTTATGGTATCTTCTACTGTTGGTATGGCTGCTGATCTTGGCGCTGGCGAAAAAGAAAGATTTACATTTGAACCACTTTTATCAACTTCTGCTAAAAGAGCTTCATTACTTTGGGGTAAAATAGGCGCTTTATGTACCGTTTCATTCATAGCCTTGATGGCCAACCTTACTGCAATGGTAATTTCAATGCAAAAGTTTATGATTGTTGGTGAAGAAGTTAACTTTAAGCTAACACCTGCAACAATACTTGGAATGCTTATAATTGGTGCTTTAGTATTAATTACTTTATCTGCATTACAAATATCAGTAAGTATTTATGCAAGATCAACTAAAGAAGCAAATTCATATTTAGCTGCTATTACTATGCCTACTATGATTTTAGCCTTCTTGCCTTATATGATGGATGCAAAAGGAATAAATCCAGCATTCTTCAATATTCCTATAACAAATGCAATTTGTTTAATGAAGGAATTTACAGTTGGAATCTTTGATATTAAACATATAGCCATAGTTGTTGGATGGCATATAGTTTATATAATTGCTTCTATAATATTTGCTAAATTCATGTTCTCAAAAGAAGAAGTTATTTTTAGAAATTAACAATTGATAATGAACAATGCATACTGAGCAATGGACAATGCATAATTATAAATATAATCCACCTTTGTGAATTATTAAAAACAAAGGAATTCAGCTCAAAGCTGAATTCCTTCCTTAATTTTTTCATTCTTTAATTATTCATTATAGAAAGTTTCTTATCAAACTTTCTTATCTCAGGCCAAGTATGATAATTCGCACCTTCTTTTGAATGGTATTCCTCAAAATCTTCTACACTGATTTGATATGTTTCAAAACCTTCTATTTCTACTTCTATTTCAATATACTCACCTTCAATTATATTAAAACTTGTTACTTCCCCTGTAGGTATAACTTCACTTCCATAATAAAATGTGACTCCATTTTCTATAAGAGTCTCATAAACCTCTAAAATTTCATCTTTAATGTTTTCTGTCATTACAATAATTCACCTATCCCTTATTCATCATTAATATAATCTTTCTAGATAAGCTTCTAGGCATAATCTTATTTAATGCAATTATAACCTTATTTTTAAATCCAGGAATTATTATTAGTTTTCCCTTTTTAAAATCTCTATAAGCTATTTCTGCCACTTTTTTTGGTGTCATCAATGCTTTTTTAGCAGATTCTTTTTTTCTTATTCCAGCTTTATCTTGAAACCCTGTGCTTACAGGGCCTGGACATAAACAGCTTACTTTTATTCCAGTTCCCTTTAATTCTTCATATATAGCTTCTGTAAAACTTAATACATATGATTTTGATGCGTAATAAGTAGCCATTTTGGGACCTGCGCAAAATGCCGCTGTTGAAGCAACATTCATTATTGCTCCATCACCATGGCTTATCATTATTGGCAAAAACACCTTAGTTAATTCTGTTAATGCTCTCACATTTACATCTATTAAATTCAATTCTTTTTCTATTTCTATTTCGCTTAGGTAACCAAAGGATCCTAATCCTGCATTATTAATTAAAATATCCACAGATATATTTTTTTTATTAACATAATTTAATAGTTTTTCACAAGAGTTATCCTCAGATAAATCTAAAGATATGCTATACACGTTAATATTATATAGTAACATTAACTCTTCTTTTACCTTCTCTAGCTTCTCCTCATCTCTTGCAACTAAAATTAAGTTATTTCCATCATTAGCATATAGTTTTGCTAATTCATATCCAATCCCAGTAGTAGCTCCAGTTATAAGTACATAGCTCCTACCATACGGTTTACCCATAAAAAATCCTCCATAAATTTATTTATCAAAATTTATATTTAAATATATCATATAGTTCTATATATATAAATATTAAATAAGATGCGAATATGTAATATAAATGGCTATTTTCATATAAAAAATAGAGAAAGGTTGTCCTTTCTCTATTTTGCTACGTTTATCTTATATATATTTGAAATCTTTTCTAATACAATATAATAATTTAAAAAACTATCTAATATATTTACAGTAATTCAAATTTTACTTTATACCATTTATAACAAAATTAATTAGAAACAAAGCACTTACAACATACATTATTGGATGTACATCCTTAGCTTCTTTTTTTACTATCTTAGCTAAGCAATATGTTACAAATCCAGCTGCCACACCATTTGAAATGCTTCCTGTAAAAGGCATAAATGTCACTACGAAGAATGCTGGCATAGCTACTTCAAAATCGCTCCAATCAATATTTTTGAAGGATTCCATCATTAATATACCTACTACTATTAATGCTGGAGCGGTAGCTGCTGATGGCACCATACCCATTATAGGTGATATAAATAATGATAATATGAATAACACTGCTACTGTAACAGAAGTTAATCCAGTTCTTCCGCCTTGACCAATTCCTGCTGCACTTTCAACATATGTTGTTGTATTACTTGTTCCTAATAAAGCTCCTATTGAAGTGGCTGTTGCATCTGCAAATAAAGCTCTTTCTAATTTTGATGAAAAATTATTTCCACTTTCAAATAGCTTTTCATCATTATCATCAAATATTCCTGCTTTTCTTCCTGTTCCTAAAAATGTACCAATTGTATCAAAAGTATCTGATAAAGAAAATGCAAATATAGTAATTAATACTAAGGATATCTTAGATGGGTCACTAAATAATCCTACAAAATCTAACTTAAAAAATGTTGGTGCTATGCTTGGGATTCCAAAACTAATTTGTGAAAAGTCAGGCACTTGTGTTACCCCCATAAAAATACCAACAACTGTAGTTAAAAGAATTCCTAATAAGATTGCCCCTTTAAATTTAAGAAGCATTAATATAAGTGTAATCACTAGTCCTATTAGTGCCAATAATGCTACTGGATCCTTAAAATCAGTCATTGCTAGATTTACACTGTTAAATATTGATGAGTCTCCTGATGAAGCAATTTGATTAGCAGCCTCACCTGTAAAAGTAAGAAAATGAGCTTGTTTAATACCTAAGAATGCAATGAAAAGGCCTATACCTCCTGAAATTGCATATTGAAGTGAATGAGGAATAGCTTGTATTATCATTTTTCTTATTTTAGTAGTAGTAATAATAATATTGATAATTCCACAAATGAATACCATAGCTAAAGCTTGTTGCCATGTGAATCCAAGTCCCAATACTACTGTAAATGTAAAAAATGCATTTAATCCCATCCCTGGTGCTTGTGCAAATGGAACATTTGCTACCAACCCCATAACTAGAGTTCCTATAGCTGCTGCAATAATTGTAGCAACAAAAACAGCATTTTTATCCATTCCTGCTGCTGCTAAAATAGATGGATTTACAAATAAAATATATGCCATTGTAAGAAATGTAGTTAATCCTGCCATTAATTCAGTTTTAACATCGGTTCCATTTTCCTTAAGTTTAAAAAATTTATCCATAATAGCCCCCTTTAATTTTCGAATATTACATAAATATATTATCATTTCATTCGTATTTAATCAATATGTTTTTTGCACTTTTTATTAATTATTACCAGTATATACATAAATTTTTAATTTCTACACTAAATCAGCCCCTATTAATCCAGCAATAATTTCATAAAATCCGAACATTATGTTGAATAAACATACCTCTACATTTTTTAGCTATATATACTTTAATTATAATTTTTTTATTTATTGATACACCATTTCAAATTAATCTCCATATATTGACAATAAAGTTTCAAAATGGTACAATATGCATAACATTTATATATGTATTTAAAATAAATATATTGCTGAGAGGAGACTTTATTATGATTCCTACTATGCCAAACATGAATAATGTAGTAATTCATGTAAAGAACAATACATCTATGGATTTAGAAAAATGTACTATTGAACATACTGGAAAGGGTGGACACCCTATTAAATTAGGCAATATCAAATCAATGGAAAAAACTAATGAAGAAATGTGTATCTTAACTTCACAAGAAAAATCAGACCTTATTTTTAGTTATACTCTAAACGGAGAAAAATATAGTTCAATCGTGTACAACAACATAATTTTTTCTGATATTAGACCACTAACTATAAATATATCTGAAAACAATAACACATTAATATTTAATACTGAACATAGCTCAAATAATTAATTTTAAGGAGATATAAGTTATGAAAAAAGTTATGCCATTTCTATTTACAGGTAACCAATTTAATCTTAGAAATATAGTTGTTTATGTAAACAATAACACTTCAAAGATATTAGAGAATGTAACTATTCAACACACTGGTCCAGGAGGACACCCTATTAATTTAGGAACTATTAAACCTAATAGTAATGATACTCAAGAGGAAATCTGTTCAACAACAATAGTAAGTAAATCTGAATTATTATTTAGCTATGTGCTAGGTGAAAACAGATATAACTTAGTTGTCTATGATGATATTATTAATACAGATATAAGACCAATAGTAATTACTATAACTGAAGAAGATAATAATTTAGTATTTAATACTGAAAGAGTTGCCGGTAAAGATATTTAATAAATATTTAAATTAGGAGGCTTATAACGAAAAGAGAAGTTCAAAAATTTCCTGTTTCTTGGTTGCTTTTTAGTAGTGATTTTAATAGACACAATACAATTATATATATAAAGAATCACACAACTTATAACTTAGGGAATACTACTATTGAAAGAACTGGCATGGGTGGACATCCTATTGAATTAGGAACTATAAAAGCAATGAGTAGTGATGTTAATGAAGAAATGTATCCTTCGCCAATTATGGAAAAATCCGATTTAATCTTAAATTACGTATTAAATTGTGAAAATCACAGTTCAGTTATACACGGTAATATATTTCTTACAGATATTAGACCTATAGTCATTGATATAATTGAAGAAAATGGGGAATTAATTTTTTCAGCAACTCGTATAAAACATGAAGATATAATTAATTAAAAATAAAAGTGAGGACTTAGTGCCTCACTTTTATTTTACTCTAAATTATTTCTTTTCATCTTCAGTCACTCTTCCATCTGAGCTACTTACAGGAATTGCTTCTCCTAAAAATTTAGGTTCTGGTTTTAATATATTTACGTAGACAAAGTCTTTTAATTGTGCTAATAACTCACGCTTTTTATAACTATCCATCAATTGATATTGTCTTTTATCTGAATTTATTCCATAAGCATCTATTCCTAATTTTCTGGCTATATATAAAGCTCTTGGCAAATGATACTCATTAGTTACTATTATTGCCTTATCAACTTTAAAAATCTCTTTTGCCCTATACATTGTATCATAAGTACTGAAGCCTGCATGATCCATAAATATTATCTTTTCATCTATATCATTTTGTAATATATACTTTTTCATAGATCCAACTTCATTATATTCTTCTCTACCATGATCTCCACTTAATAAAAATGTATTTCCTAATCCAGCCTCAAAGGCTTCTAAAGAAGTTTCTAATCTATCAGCTAATATATCTGATGGTGTTCCATCTGCTCTGACTCCGGCCCCCAGCACTATAATCGCATCATTTTCACTAGGAATATCTTCAATATTATAAATATATTTTTTATAGCTATTGACTGTTGAAATGGTTATACTTATGGATATTATAAATATCATTAGTAATATTATAAATATACTCATAATTCTTCTTCCCCACTTCTTAAATTTCAAATTTCTCATGAAATTATCCTGATATATTATATTCCATACTTCATTTTAATGTGTGGAATTCCTGCTTCATCATACTCATTTGATACTTCCTTAAACCCAACAGACTTATACAATTCTTCTATATAGCTTTGTGCTGATATTGTTATTTTTTCTTGTTTAAAATGCTTATGTATCTCTTGTATTGCTTTAAGCATCATTTCTTTAGCTAATTTTTTACCTCTATACTCTTTTAAAACTAGCACTCTTCCTATAGATGCCTCTTCATAAGATAATCCTGGTGGTAATAATCTGCAATACCCTACTACTTTTTCTTCCCCATCTTTATTATCTATTGCAAATAAGTGCACACACTTTTTATCTTTATCATCAAAATCATTTTCACAAGTTATTTCTTGTTCGCAAGCAAAAACTTCATATCTAGCTTTAGCTATTTCATAAAGTTCACTTATGTTAAGTTCATTAAAATGCTTGCTTCTAAACTCAATTTTCTTCTCCATAAAATACTCCTTTTAAATCACAAATTTTAGTATATTATCATTATAATATTATTATTTTATATTTTCCATAAATAACTATATTTCAATAGTAATATACTCATAATAATATTATAATATCTTAATAAACTTATTTATTTTGCATTTTTAAGAATACCATTCTATTTTAATGCTATTCTTATTATTTTTAGCTTTTTAGAACATTTTAATTAAATTTAAAGATTGTCTTCACCAACTCATAGTATTAATATTAAAATAAATTTAAATGAACATTGTTCATAAGGAGGTTTTATATTTGGTAATTGAAATTAAAAATTTAGTTAAAAATTATAAAGATTTTACAGCAGTAGATATAAAAGATTTAACCATTAAAGAAGGTGAAATTTTCGGATTTTTAGGGCCAAATGGTGCTGGAAAAACTACTACTATAAGTATTTTGAGTGGCCTATACTCTAAGTATTCTGGAGATATTAAAATCTTTGGAAAAAATATTAAAGAAGATCCATTATTTATAAAGAAAAACTTAGGTGTAGTTCCACAAGACTTAGCTTTAATAGATGATTTAACAGCTGAAGAAAATGTTAAGTTTTTTGGTGAGCTATATGGTTTAAAAGGAAAAAAGCTAAAAGATGCTGTTAAAGAAACATTAGAATTTGTTGGGCTTTGGGATAGAAAGAAAGACTTTCCCCCTAAATTTTCTGGTGGAATGAAAAGAAGATTAAATATAGCTTGTGCTATTGTTCATAAACCAAATTTAATAATTTTTGATGAGCCAACAGTTGGTATTGATCCTCAGTCAAGAAATAATATTTTGGAAACTATAAAGAAACTTAATGAACAAGGCTCCACTATAATTTATACTTCTCACTATATGGAAGAAGTTGATGCTATTTGTTCTGATATTTGTATAGTTGACCATGGACAAATTATTGCAAAAGGTACAAATGATGAACTTAAGGCTTTAGTTAAACATGAGGACGGAAGCGTTGCCTCACTAGAAGAAGTATTCCTTCAACTTACTGGCAGAAGTCTTAGAGACTAGGGAGGATTTCTATATGAAAATTTTAACAATAGTAAAATATAGACTGATTCAATCAGTCAGAGATATTCAAAGCCTTATATCAATGATATTAATACCTATATTTTTAATATTAATTTTAGGAAACGCATTAAAGAATAATGATGATTTTACAGCAAGAACTGTTGATAAAGTAAATTTATTATATATAAATGAAGATTCAACTGATGGTGCTAAAGCTTTTGAAAATTTTATAACCTTAGATGAGCTTGGAGATATAATTCAAGCTGAAAAAATTAATGATATTGAAGAAGGGAAAAAATTAATTGAAAGCAGAAAATATGATGCTTTAGTTGTTTATGATGAAAATTCTAGTGGTAAACTTCAGCTAATAGGTTCTGAATATAATCAGCTGGGAGTTTCAATAGTCAAAGGTATAATTGAGACATATTCATCTTCTGCAAATGCTATGGAAGCACTAGCTAAAATTCAAGCTAGACATTTTAATATAGAAGAAAATAATAACTTACAAGATGAGGCAATATCTGTATCAGGTAAAAAGCCCTCTGCTATAGATTATTATGCTATAACAATGCTTGTAATGATAATAATGTATGGATCAATTTATGCTAACTTCGCCATAGATAAGTCTTATTATGGCTCAGTTGGATATAGATTTAGATCTACTCCTTTAAATCTTGGTGAAATATTTATTGGAGAAGCTATAGGAGTAATTATAACTATAATGATTCAAGTATTAATTCTACTCTTAATATCAGATTTAGCCTTTGGAGTAAACTTTGGAACTAGCCTTCCAATTATATTATTATCAGCATTTTCATTATCAGTATTATCTACAATGTTAGGTATTTTTGCCATAATGATTACTAAAAAAGGCTTAATAGGTCTGGCTTTATTAAATGTTATAGTACCTATATTTACATTCTTAAGTGGAGGCTTTGTTAAAGTAAACTTTAGTGGAATAATTGGAACTATCTCTAAGTTAACTCCTAATTATTTAGCTTCAAATGCCATGTTTAAATCAATTTATGGCGGAGCTACAAATGAAGTTTTATTTAGTATAATAGGACTTTGGATTATGTCTGCTCTTCTATTTTTAGGAGCAAATATAATAGGAAGGAGTGAAAGAGTATGACAATATTTAAAGCAACATTAAAAAGATTATTCAGACAAAAATTAAATCTTTTATTCTTAATAGTATTACCTCTAATATTTATGTTCATTGCATTTTCAGGCTCAAATGGTACTCCACCTTTAAAGGTGACTATTATAGACGAAGATAATACAGACATTACAAAAGATATTATTAAAAATATTGAGGATAAATCAGAAGTGAACTTTAATTCTAAAGAAACTATTCAAGATAATTTAATTAACAATGAAATAGATTATGCAATAATTATTCCTAAAGGTTATACTGATTCTTTAATAAGTGGAAATGATGCTACTTTAAAAACCTTTGAATCAAAGGAAGGAAATACTTCTATAGCTATAAAAGAATCATTAAATAATTATATAAATATATTGAAGACATTTGCTAAGAACTCTAATGGTGATAAGCAAAAGTTCTATGATGCAGTTAAATATTACTCAGAAGGTTCTTATGAACTGTCTTATACAAGTATAGATAAGGGTGAAGGAAATAAATCTAAAACAGATACTGCTATGGCATTTATAGTACTAAATTTATTATTTTCTGCAACATCAGCAACTAATATAATACTAAAAGATAAAGAGAAAAATGTATTTACAAGATTATTTACTACACCAATAACACGCTTTAAATATATATTTGAAAGCTTATTATCATTCTTAGTAATTACATTTATCCAAATTACTTTATACTTCATGTTATTTAAGTATGCCTTTAAATTTAACTTAGGAGATTCACCATTAAGTCTTTATATAATGTTCTTGATATTTGGAGTATTTACAATTTCTCTTGGAGTATTTATTACTACTCATTCAAAAGATTTAAGAATATCTGGAACTATAAGTACTCTTGTGATCCTTCCATTTGCAATGCTTGGAGGATGCTTTTGGCCAAGAGATATAATGCCAACAATATTAAAAAACATTTCTAAAGTTGTTCCAACTACATGGATAAATACATCCAATAGTAATATACTCTATGGTTCAACAATAAGTAATGAAATTACTACTATAGTATTACTACTAGGAATTTCATTAATACTATTAGGACTATCATCAAATAAATTAAAAAATAAAGCATAATAAAATGCTAAAATAAAAAGGATGCAACAAGTATCCTTTTTATTTTTTATTTTTATGGAACCTTTTTATATATTTAATCGTCTATAATGTGAATCGATTCAGACGGGGTATTAATAATGGTTAATGAACTATTATTCAAAAAAGCTGTAGAAGGCGATAAGGATAGCTTTATAAAATTAATAGAGCCAATTAAAGAAAACTTATATAGAGTAGCCTTTGTATATTAAAAAAAGAAAGATATAAACATAGATGATATAAAAGTTTCTTCAAAATTGGATGATATTATTAAAATCTCTGTAGATGAAGGATATGATACAACATTTATTAAAAGCCTATCAAATAAGAAATCTAAAAAGTTTAATAAGAATATAGTTGCAGCAACTATATTGGTAGCTTTAGTCGTAACAGCATTCGGCTCAATATTTATTGCAGCAGTTAAATTAACCATGTTTGATATAAAAAATTATCTAGGAGTTAATTCTAACTTAGATGAGTATAGCACTGTAGTTAATGAAGCTATAAGCAAAAACGGAATAACAATTCAATTAAATGAAGTTATTTTATACAAAGATGAAATTATTGTCTCAACAACAATAAAATCAGCTAAAAAACTAGGTGATAATGGAAATATAATGGTATTTGGGAATGTATATATTAATGGTAAAAAAGTATCTAACTCAGCTGGAAGTTCATAAAATCAAATTGATGATTATACTGAAGAAAGTGTACTTTCATATACATTAGATAAAGAGTTAGAAAGAGGAAATTTATATATAGAAATAAAATACGATAAAGCTCTTTTAAACATAGATGAAAAAGAAAATAAAGTAGAAGCCCCATGGAACTTCGAATTCATTTCTAACGGCGATGCTTTATCTACAAATACAAATAGTATAAATTTAAATAACTAATTTACACTAGACAATGGTCAAAAGATAATACTTAATGAATATAGAAGTAATGCTGTAGGCGAAAAGATTTACTACTCTGTTGAAAATAAAGATAGAAATAACGTATATTCATTAGAATTAATATGATATGATGATTTAGGAAATGAAGTTAAGTTTTATAGTTCTTATGAAGAAATGACTAACGGCTTATAAAAAAATCAAACTGAAATTTCACAAGATACAAAAGCATTAACATTAACACATATGCAGTAGCCTTTCCAAAAGAAAGCGTTAGGATTAGCAATAATTACAAAAAGGTTGGTGAAGAGTTAACTATAAAATTAAAGTAGTTTTACTTTTCTTATAAAAATGTAGTTACTTTATTTTTTATTAAAGTAACTACATTTTTTATATTATAAATTTTTTTATTTCATAACTTTACCCTTATCCAATATGGCTTTATAAAAATATTACTATTATTTTAAACTTATCTTACTTGTCCATTTCCATAAATTATATATTTAATAGTTGTAAGCTCTTTTAATCCCATTGGTCCTCTTGCATGAAGCTTTTGAGTACTTATTCCTATTTCTGCTCCAAATCCAAATTCACTTCCATCTGTAAATCTAGTAGAAGCATTTACATAAACTGCTGCTGCATTAACTTTATTTAAGAACTTTTGTGAATTTTTATAGCTATTAGTTACTATTGCTTCTGAATGTCCTGAACCATATTTATTTATATGATTAATTGCCTCATCAACACTTTTCACTATTTTAGCACCTATTATATAATCTAAATACTCTTTACTCCAATCATCTTCACTTGCCTCTTTAACATCATTTATTAAAGATTTTACTTTTTCATCTCCTCTAATCTCAACATCCTTTTCTCTTAATGCCTTTACTATGATTGGAAGAAAGTCATTTGCTATATTTTCATTTATAATCATCTTTTCTGCTGCATTACAAACTGCTGGTCTTGATGTTTTTGCATTTATTATTATATCTCTTGCCATATCAAAGTCACAATCTTCATCTACATATATATGACAATTGCCAACTCCTGTTTCAATTACTGGTACAGTTGCATTTTTTACAACTGTTTGTATAAGTCCAGCCCCACCTCTTGGAATTAAAACATCTATATACTCATTTAATTTCATCATTTCTAATGCTGTTTCCCTACTAGTATCTTCAACTAATTGAATCGAAAACTCTGGTAATCCAGCTTCTTTTATAGCATTAGCTAATATTTTTACTATTGCTTTATTAGAATTTATAGCTTCACTACCACCTCTAAGTATTACAGCATTTCCTGTTTTTAAACATAGCCCTGCTGCATCACATGTTACATTTGGTCTAGCTTCATATATTATCCCTATTACTCCCATTGCAACTCTTTGCTTTCCTATTTGAAGACCATTTGGCCTTTTCCACATTTCTATTACTTCTCCAATAGGATCTTCTAAAGCTATTAGCTCTCTTAATCCCTTAGCCATATCCTCTATCCTTGATTCATTTAGTGATAATCTATCTAACATAGCCTTGGATGTTCCTTTTTGAACTGCTCTATCCAAATCTTCTTTATTTGCTTTTATGATTTCATTTGTATTGTTAATTAAAGCATTTGCCATTAATTCTAATGCTTTATTTTTTTCAGTAGTCGATGCTATTCCTAAATCATATGATGCTTCTTTAGCCCTTTTACCTAACTCATAAATACTTAGCATTAATAATTCTCCTTCACTTTTATTTTTTAGTCTATTACTAATTTATTTTTAAGCTTTGCATAGCAAAACATCCTTTATTTTAATTCTACATTTTACATTTCAAAAGCTTTTTATAAACTTTTAAATAATGTTCCTATTTCCTCACCATTTAATATGTTTAAAATTATTTTAGGGTCTTCTCCATTAGCTAGTACCATATCTACTTGAGATTCAGTAGCTGTCTTAGCAGCTGTTAATTTTGTTATCATTCCACCTGTTCCAAGATTACTTCCAGCTCCTCCACAACATTCCTCAAGTTCTGGAGTAATTTTATCTATTTCCTTTATTAGTTTTGAATTTGGATTCTTCCTAGGATCTGAATCATAAAATCCATCTATATCTGATAATATAATTAAAAGATCAGCATTAACTAATTTAGCTACTATAGCTGATAGGTTATCATTATCTCCAAATCTAACTATATTTTCTATTTCATCTATAGCAACAGTATCATTTTCGTTAACTATAGGTATTATTCCGCTTTCTATTAGAGTTTCAAATGTATTACATACATTTTCTCTAATATGGCTATCTTCAACTACATCTCTTGTTAAAAGAACCTGCCCTACAGTATGGCTATACTCTCCAAAAAATTTACTATAAATATGCATTAGCTCACATTGTCCAACTGCAGCAACAGCTTGCTTTTCTCTTATAGTCTTTGGCTTTTCCTTTAACTTAAGCTTAGATACTCCAACTCCTATTGCCCCTGAAGTAACTAATATAACTTCTTTTCCTGAATTCATTACATCTGATAACACCCTAGTTAACTTTTCTATTCTTGTTAAATTAATTTTACCATTTTCATATGTTAATGTTGAAGTTCCTACTTTAACTACAATTCTATTAGAGTTTTTAACTTTACTTCTAGCATTCATCCTACTATCCCCCTGATATTATTCTTTGTTTAATTATAATTTTTTTTGCATCTTTTTTCTACATAATTTGCTTTATTCTTTAAACTCCTTCAACTTTTCTTCTACTTCTTTATTAAAATATTTAAAAATAACCTTACCTAATGAATAAATTGGTACTACTACAAATGCTCCTATTGGCCCAACCAAACTTGCTGCCCCAACCACTAAAAAAATATCTGTTATTGGATGTATGTTCATTGTTTTACCCATTATTAATGGTACAATAATTCTTCCCTTAAGAGTTTGAGCAATTATTACTAATATAGATAACTTTATAATCATGCTCCATCCTAAAGCTATTGCAATTATATATGGAATAATCATAGATATAAAAAATCCTACAAATGGTATAAAAGCTAAAACAAAAGTAACTGATGATAAAAGTAAAGGACTTGCCATCCCTATAATTTTATATCCAATAAAGACCATCAGCGCTAAAGAAAGAGCTACCTTAGCTTGCCCTAAAATATATGATGATAAAACTTCATCGCTTTCTTTTACAATATCATAAAGCTTATACTTATATTTCCCAGGAAATATATTAACTATATTTTCTTTAATCTTCTCTTCATCTTTAAGAAGATAAAACACTATTAATATAATAAGTAAAATATCCGAAAACAATTGCATTCCCTTATCAAATATTCCCCTTAGACCACTTGCTAATAAAATAGCATATTTTTGTATATCACCTAAAAACTTCTCATAATAATCTAATTTAAATATATCACCTTTAAAAAACTCACCTACTCCATACAGATTTCCTTTTTCCTCTACTATTTTCAAAAATATAATTTTTAAGTTTATAAATTGCTCTATAAAATAATCTCCAAAATATTTCATGATTCCAGCTGCAATAAAAAAGAAAATTAATAAAGTTAAAGAAGCCGCACTTCCTCCCTTCATCTTTTTTTTTAGAAATATATTATTAAGAGGTTTTAGTATATAAAACAAAAATACTCCAAATATTATTGGTATAATAACTACTGCAAAAATTACATTTATAAAATTTCTCAACACTGAAATTTTTCCTAGTAATATTACTAGTATAGCTAATAAATTAAAAATAATTAAATATGTAATAACATTCTTCTTATGCATAAACTACTTCTCCTTTGTTTAAATTAATTAAATTTAGTTTATCCTTAGAAGAAAATATTATTATCTATACCCTTAATTTTAATACTCTTATAAAAAGTCTGTTAACTATTTAATATAGAACCAATATTATTAAATTAATTAAATTACATAAAATATATATTTATAAAACTTAGAAATTATAGTTAACTATAATTAATTGCATAAATTTTAGTTGAATTTGTATAAAAATCTATTGATTTAATGTATTAAAATGTATTAAAATAAAATCCTATGTATAAATATTAATTTTTTGGATATAAAGGAGATCGGAATGAAAAATTTAACTAAAGATGGATTTTCATTAAAATCATCATTATTCTTTATTCTTCCATCCTTAATAGGAGTACTTCTATTTATGATTCCTATTAACTTTAATGGAGAAATAACAATACCAGTAGCAATCTTATCAAAGTTCTTAGCTAAATCTCTTGGAGATTCATTAACTTTTATAATAACTATAGCTATTTGTACTTCTGCTATTGTGAGTATAATAACTAAAATTTTTAAGCCAAAATTTATAGTAAAAAATGAATTTTTGAACACATTATTTAATCCTAGTGCCATTTGGTTTATTGCTAGAATAATTGGAGCTGTATTTTGTGTTTTAGCTTTATTCAAGTTTGGACCGGAATTTATAGTTAATGATTCAACAGGATCATTTGTACTAAATGATTTACTTACAATATTATTTACTATTTTCTTTTTTGCAGGACTTCTATTACCATTGCTTTTAAACTTTGGCTTATTGGAATTTTTTGGTGCAGTACTTACTAAAGTTATGCGACCAATATTTACATTGCCAGGCCGTTCATCTATAGATTGTATAACTTCTTGGCTTGGAGATGGAACTTTAGGCATAATATTAACAAATAAGCAATATGAAGAAGGCTTTTATTCTAAAAGAGAAGCGGCTATAATCAGCACAACTTTTTCTGCTGTTTCAATAACTTTTAGTTTAATCGTAATAGATACAGTTGGTTTATCTCATTTATTTATACCATTTTATTTGACAGTTAGTATTTCTGGAATTATTGCGGCTATAATAATGCCAAGAATTTATCCATTACGTAAAATTCCTAATACATATTATAATAACCAAGAAAAGAAGAATGATGAATCAATACCATACGGATATTCCTCTTTCTCTTGGGGATACAAAAGGGCCATAGATAAAGCATCTCAAAACACTGATATAAAAGGTTTTTTCATAGATGGGTTTAAAAATGTAATAGATATGTGGCTTGGAGTACTTCCAGTTGTTATGGCTCTTGCAACTATAGCTTTAATAATAGCTGAATATACTTCTGTGTTTCAAATTTTAGGATTACCTTTTATACCATATCTTAAGCTGTTACAAGTTCCGGAAGCAGTTGCTGCTTCTCAAACTTTAGTTGTAGGATTTGCTGATATGTTATTACCATCTGTTTTAGCTGCAAATACCATTGCTAGTGATATGACTAAATTTATAGTTGCTTGTACTTCCGTTTCTCAATTAATATATATGTCCGAAGTAGGTGGAGTTCTACTTGGATCAAAAATTCCTGTATCATTAAAGCAACTATTAATAATATTTATAGAAAGAACTATAATCACATTACCTGTAATTGTCATTGTCGCCAATATAATATTTTAATAAAAAGCTGTATCTTTTCAGATACAGCTTTTTTCAAATATTATATTAAGTTTAAATGATTTATATAAATCTCATATCATATTTTCAAATATCTTATAGAAGTTTATAATTCCATACCCTGATTGAGGATTAGGATACATATCGCCAGGCCTTTTTAACGTTCCTCTATTTAAAAATGTCTTAATACTTTGAGAGTACATATAAGAATAATTTTTATCTACTATCCCCCATTCAAATAATAAGACACATGCGCCAGCTCCTATAGCTGCTGCTAAACTAGTTCCATTTATAATATCAACTTTATTATTTATACCTACAGTCATAGTATTAACTCCACCTGCTGCAAAATCAATTACATCTTTATATGCATTTCTAAGAGCAACTCCTGAGTATGCCAATAAATTATTGTTATTTTGATTATACGCAGCTACAGTAATAATAAATTCTGAATCTCCAGGGATGGTTAAAGTACCATATTGATCACTTGATATAAATCTAGTTCCGGGTGAAGTCAATCCTCTTTGTGGTAACCATGCATTATACTCTGCCATTTTCCCAAGCCTTAGTCGAATACGTATTTTCCATATTCCAGGACGTATATCGTGAAAATATATTCTAATTAATTGGTCCCCCGTATATTCCTCTGGTAAGTTATAATATATTGACACTCTTGTTTGTTCAAAGATAAATGAATATTCTTTACTTATATTTAATATGGCTGGTATAAATCCAGTATCTGCTCCTGATGGACCTATTAAGTTTATTTCAATTATATTAGGTAAGCTGACCCATACTTCCATAGATAATATTTTTTGTTCCTTCTCTACTATCATTTCTATCGCCTCATATTCATTTTTATCCTTGATAATTCCTGAAGCATGGCAATCCTGTATCCCTTCATTTCCTGTTCCTGTAACAACAACAAGACCTACATTATTTGATACTGCTGCTATATAATTATCTAAAATATGCTCACCTTTATGATTACCATTATTAGTTCCTAATGGTAATAGTATAACAACAGGTTTTCCGTTTGCTAAAAGGTAATTCTTTAAATATTCTATAGCAAATAAAATTGATGTAATATTATATACAGGGGCATTTACTCCATAATTATACTTAAAAAAATTTGATTGAATTAATTTTACAGCAACAAATTCACATTCTGGAGCAATCCCCTTTAACATTGGATTTTTTCCTAAGGCTCCTACTATTCCAGCCATATTAGTTCCATGTCCAATTTCATCCCTACTAGGTACTATATCATATGGGTTTCCACCTTTATTATATGTCTCTATTGCTTCATTAATTTTATCCTTCTTATATACAGTCCCTAGTGCTATATTATTGTTAGCAATATTGGAACCAATGCTTTGATCCCATATTTCATTTATTCTAGTCTTCCCATTAATGTCCTTAAACTCATCACTTAAATAATCTATTCCAGTATCTATTATTCCAACTACTACCCCCTTTCCTCTTAAGTTTAATGGTGATTCAGCTTGTAGTGTATTAACTTGTGTTGCTTCAATAGCTGATATACTTTGCAAAGTATAAATTTCTGGAGGCAATACATAAACTATTTCAAAGTTGTCTGAGGCATAAAATCTATTAATTAAATCGATTATTTCTGTAGTATTTTCAAAAGAATTTATTAAACTCGACTTAATATATACAGAAGCGTATTCATTATTAATTACTATTATATAAATTCCAGGATTATTTGTAATTGTTCCATTAAGCTCACCTACATATTCAACTAAATAACTAACATAATTGATACTGTTAAATATATATTCCGGAGCTTCAAAACTATTAACTTCCATTTACTATCCTCCCATTTAGTTTCTTATAATATCATTTGGAATTCTAATATATAAATTTCCAATCAAATATTCCAACATATCTTTATTAACTCGATAGTTTCCACCAAGAACCTTAAAAACCTCTAGCAAATTTAACCTTCCATATCCTAAATCCTCATTTGGATATTCATATATATCATCTCTATCTGCTGAATATATCAATAAACTTCTAAGCTTAATTGAATACATAGATAAATTATTCTTATCAACAATTCCCCACTGTAATAATAATGCACAAGCTCCTGCAACTATTGCAGAAGCTGCTGAACTTCCACTTACTTTACTTATGTTATTGCTCCCTGAAGATGTAGTCAAAATATTGATGCCTTCAGTTGCTATATCTGGATTAATTAATCCATTTGTATTAAATCCCTTTCCTGACGCTGATACTAAACTATTATTTAGTCCATTATAATATGCTACTGTTATTAAATTCTTAGCAGTAGACGGTATAGTTAATGTATTATACGGATTAGGGTTAAGAAACTTTGTGCCTTCTGGCAAAATATACTTATCTTGTAACCATATGTCATACCTTCCATCTGTTATATATTCTCCTCTTAACTTTATCATCCATATTCCTGGCTTTATTTCTGAAAAATTTAATATAAATAATTGATGCCCTGTGAAACTTTCAGGATCATAAGATCTTATTTCGACTTTAGTATTAATTAAATAAAATATTCTTGTATCTCTAGATTCAATATTTGGAACTATAAACCCCGATTCTTCTCCACTAGGAGCTATTATGTTTAATGACATTTTATTAGGTTTTTGAATCCATATATGCATAACAAATATTTTTAATTCTTTAGTCATTAATAGCTCAGAGTTTTTAACTTCTCCTTCATTTGATATAAAGTTTGTAGAATGTCCCTCATAATTTCCAGCATTACCAGTTCCAGCAACAAAAACAATATCCCTTCTTCTAGCTATTGCTGTTATAAACCTGGCTGTAATATTATGTCCGTCATGGCTACCATTATAGCTTCCGACCCCAATATACAATACAAGAGGCTTTCTTAATTCATATGCTGACCTTCTTAAATATTCAATTGCAGATAAAACCTCGGAATTATTATAAACCGGCACAACTGGCAAATTATTTTCTCTCAATATTTTTATATAATTAGGAGAAGGTAATAGCTTTACTATCATAAATTCACAATCATTAGCTATACCTTCGATATTAGAGTCATATCCCCTTGCTCCTATTATTCCAGCCATATTAGTTCCATGTCCTATTTCGTCTTTACTTGCTACAATATCATATGGATTATGTCCAATTTTACTACTTTCAATTGCTCTATTTATATCCTCATTAAGGTACTCTGTTCCTATATATAAGTTTCCTTTCCTATTTGTATTAATTGTTTGATCCCATATTTTTATTATTCTAGACGTGCCATCTTCTCTTATAAACTCCTTATTTAAGTAATCTATTCCCGTATCTATCATCCCTATGATTATTCCTTTTCCTGTTAAATTCAGATATTTATTAATCTTAACTGCATTTATATTATCTACATTTATAGGTGATGTATCTTGTAATACATAAATAGATCTTGCTTCAATAAAAATAATTGAAGGTACATCTTTTCTTAATCTATCTAAATTTTTTTCTTCTACAGATATAACTGCAAGATTTTCATTAATAATATCCCCACAAGCATAATCTACTTTATCAATTTCCTCTTTAAAATTCCCTCTATATTCAATTACAAACCCTGGTGAATTTTCATCTAAATAATTTTTACATCCAACAGTATTTTCCATACATACCCTCTCAAAGAAATTAATAATATATCATATGTACTTTTTATCATATCGCTTATAATTTATATATTTATTATTTAAAATTAAACATTTTATAATTTTAATTCTATTTATTCTGTTCCTTTTAATTCTAATCCGTAAACAACATACAAAATTTGTAAAATACTATTAATCGTTCGACTTTTTATTTAAATGTATTGCTTTTAATTTACTAATAGTTTATATTGTAAATAAATGGAGTATTCCATTTATTGTAAAGGAGGTGATATAGTTACCTTCGATGAAATAATAAGCATCATCGCTTATTATTTATTAACATTTTTGTTCCTAAAATTCATTGTCACTTCACTCAATATAGGAATTAATAAACACTTCAGAAAAATCTAATAAATTACATTTAATATGTTCCATTTAGTATACAAATACTTTATTGGAGTATTTAACAAACCTTTTTATAAACATTTCTTAGGATACAAAATGCGTATTTTGTATGCTAATTAAAGTATTCTTAAGTTTTTAATAAACAACCGATCTTTCCTTTTAGATGTACAAATGTTTAAAGTGAGTCTCTTATTTTTTCTAAAAATATCCAACTTACTTTAATCTAATATCAAATTATTAGATATTTACCTACTCAAAAAAAGATCCTTATTCAATATACAGATGAGAATAAATAAAAATATTGTTAGGAGGTAAATATAATTGAAGAAAAACTTTCTTAAAAAAGTTATTTGCACACTTTTGACAGCTTTCGTTACACTTACATCTACTTCATTTATTACTAAGGCAGCTACAAATGTTGGTAGTTATAATGCTGGTATTGGAATAAAAAACTGGCCTGCCCAAGTTAATGCTCCCTATGTTGATATGGTTGGCTGGGTAACTAAAAATGGATATTATATGGGGAATGATGGCGGAGGAGCTGCTAATCTTAAAAAGCTATCAGATGAAATTGGTATAAAATACTTTAACTTAGCTTTTATACAATCAACTGGTAGTGTTACAAATGGAAAAATCAATTGGGGCTGGGGAGGATATTCTGTTTTAAGCGAAGGTAAAAATGATAATCAATATAACGGAATAAAACAGTCTCTAAAAGACCTAAGAGCAATTGGTGGTGATGCAGCTATATCCTTTGGTGGTGCTGGTGGAACTGCATTTTGGCAAACTTCTCAAGATGTTAATGTTCTTTATAATACCTATTTAGACATAGTGAATGGATATGCATTAACAAGAATAGATCTTGATGTTGAAGGCGGAGCCCAAAATAAACAAAGCAATATTGCTAATGCAAAGGCTGTAAAGATGTTACAAGATACTACAGGAGTAGAAGTGACATTAACCGTTCCTGTTTTACCATCTGGTTTAACTCAAACTCAAATAGATTTATTAGATGCCTATTTATCTAATAATGTTACTCTAAAATATATAAATATAATGGCTATGTGCTATAGAAGTAGTACTTTGCTACCTGGAGAAAATTATGGTACAGCCTCAATACGAGCAATAGACTCAACAAAGAATCAAATAAAAGATTCTTACCAAAAATTTGCTAATACTACTTTATCTGATTCCGAAGCTTATTCAAAAATTGGTGCTACAGTATCTGTAGGTTATGAAAGTTCTTCAGATCCTATATTTACTCCAGCATGGTCTCAATTAGTAGTCGACCATGCTAAATCTAAAAATATTGGCATGACTTCTTATTGGTCACTAAATAGAGATTCTCAAATAGAAAATAATCAAGGAATAACTTCTCAGTATGAGCATTCAAAGATATTTTCTAAATTCGGTTCACCAGCAATTCCTAGCGACAATACTGCTCCAGTGATTAGCGGTGTTATAGATAAACAAATTAATATTGGAGATACCTTTAATCCTCTAGCAGGAGTTACTGCATCTGACAAAGAAGATGGTGATTTAACTAGTAAGATTATTGTAAACGGCTTAGTTGATACATCTAAAGCAGGAATCTACAATGTAATCTATACAGTTTCTGATAGTAAAGGCCTATCAACTACAGTAAGTTCTACAATAACAGTAATCGATACTTCAGTTCAGACATACAGTCCAACTAAAGTATATGTAGCTGGAGATATAGTCTTATACAACGGAGTTATGTATAAAGCTAAATGGTGGACTCAAGGAGAAACCCTTGGTGCAACTCAATGGGGCCCATGGGAAAATATAAATTAAATAAAATTAGAAATTTATTTGTAAAGGGGTTTTAATATTATGATAAGGAAAAAGCTTTATAAAAAATCGAAGCCTATTGTTGCATTAACAGCAATAGCAGCAATGCTTATAACAGGTGTTACTCCAGTTAGAGCTACTGTTAATTCTAATACCGATTTTGCACCTAATGCAGTTCAACAATCTGCTCAAAAATATCGTAATGTAATGTATTATGGGGACTGGTCAATCTGGGGAGGTCAAGGTAACTTCTACCCTAAGGATATTCCTGCTGATCAATTAACCCACCTTAATTTTGCATTCGTAGATTTTGATGCACAAGGTGTTTTAAAATTCACCGATAAAGATGCTGCTACTGGTCATCCTTTAGGAAATGCCGGCGTAACTTATGGTGATGTAAATGGAGGTATTCTAAATGCATTCCAAGTATTAAAAAGTGAAAATCCTAATTTAAAAATAGGAGTATCTTTAGGTGGCTGGTCTAAATCAGGTGACTTCTCAGTTATAGCTGCTAATCCATCAATAAGAGCAAACTTTGTAAAAAATGTTATGGCTTTTATTAAATATACTAATATGGATTTTGTTGATATAGATTGGGAGTACCCAGCTAGTCTTAGAGATCCAGACAAAGTTGATAATACTAACGATGAAGGAACTACTAAAGCAACTCCTGCCGACAAAGAAAACTTCATAATTTTATTACAAGATTTAAAGAATGCCTTAAATAAACAAGGTACTGAACTTGGAAAAACTTATGAACTTTCAGTTGCTATCCCTGCTGGTAAGGCTAAAGTTGATGAAGGTATTGATGTAGCAAAATTATTTAATGTAGTTGATTTTGCTAACATTATGACTTATGACATGGCTGGTGCATGGAGCACAGTTAGCGGTCACCAAACAGCACTTTACACTAATCCTAAATCTCCATTTAAAGGGGAATGTCTTTCTGTTGATGAAAGCGTTAACTACTATATTGCAAACGGAGCAAAACCTGAAAAAATAGTTATTGGAGCAGCTTATTACACACGTGGATGGGAAAAAGTAAGTAATAACGGCCCAGATGCTGCTAACCCTGGATTATTTGGAACAGCCGCAGTAGTTAATAAGGATGCAGACCTTTCTCCAACACCAGGTGCTCTTAATGAAGCTCCTATAAAAAATGGTGAAGGTGGTCGCGCTGGTGGAGTATGGTCATACAATGCTCTTAGCCAACTAAAATCAAAATATACTGGTCTAAAAGAATATTGGGACGATAGTGCTAAAGCACCTTATTTATATAATGAAACAACTGGTGCATTCTTTACCTATGATAATGCAAGATCAATACAAGAAAAAGCTAAATATGTTAAAGAGCATAATTTAGGTGGAATGATTGCTTGGATGGCTTCACAAGATGCTAAAACAACATCTACTAAACATGATGAACTAACAAAAGTAACCAAGGAATCATTATTTGGCTCAGGTAGTCTAGACAACTATACCTTAACTTATAATAATCTTAATATAACTTCTAAATTAACTACAAGTAAACCTGCATGGGGAAGTGGTAGTGTAATAAATTTAAGCTTTACAAATAATGAAAAGCTAAGTGAATCTGGTGAAGTTCTTAGTTCTGTTGAAACTGCAGCTAAAACTCTAAAAAATGTAAAGCTTTATATTAAGACAAATGGTATTACTATAACAGGTGCTCAACATCCAAGTCCTGCAGTTAAGCAAGAAAACGGATATTACGTAATAGATTTCTCTGTATCATATGATGGAAAGCTTATGAAACCTGGTCAAACAATATCTTTCGATTTAAACATTGCTGAATCTATAGATAACCTAAATGGATTAGTAAGTGTTGAATTATCACAAAGAATGTATTCAACATCTCCTGAAATGGGAAGACAATTTATTTATGGTAGCCCTGTATCTCCAGATGATAATACTGCTCCAGTAATTAATGGAGCTACTAATAAACAAATATATATTGGAGATTCCTTTAATCCTTTATCTGGTATTACTGCTTCTGATAAGGAAGATGGCGATTTAACAAGCAAAATAACCGTTTCTGGTACTGTTGATACAACTAAAGCTGGATCTTACAATTTAACTTACTCAGTTGTTGATAGTAAAGGTTTAAAAGCTACTACAATAGTTACTATAACTGTTTCTGAAAAAACTTCAACTAATACTGCTCCAGTAATTAATGGTGTTACTAATAAGGAAATTAAAATTGGATCAGCCTTCAATCCATTAACTGGTATTACTGCTTCTGATAAGGAAGATGGTGATTTAACTAATAAAATAGTTGTTTCTGGCACTGTTGATACAACTAAGGCTGGTGCTTACAATTTAACTTACTCAGTTACTGATAGTAAGGGATTAGTAACTACTGCTAAAGCAACAATTACTGTTGTTAATGATACAACTCCTGAAATCCCAACTTATAGCCCAACAAAAGCTTATGTAGCTGGTGACATTGTTATGTATAACGGAGTTAAATATAAAGCTAAATGGTGGACACAAGGTGAAACTCCAGGTGCAAATCAATGGGGTGCTTGGGAAAAAATTAATTAGTACACTTAACTATTTATAATTTGAAGATGGCTAACATTTTTGTTAGCCTCTTCTATCATCTTTTTTCAATTAAGATTATGGAGGTAAAATATGAAAAAGATTAAAATTAAACGAATAGTAACTGGAATAACACTTTCACTATTTACACTTTTTAATATATCAATACAACCTCAAGCTGCTGTCACAACTAATAATAAGAATATAACACCAACTTCTTCAGGAATTAACGATACAGATTTAAACAGAAAAATAATTGGATATTTTCCTGAATGGGCGTATAAAAGTGAGGCTCAAGGATATTTTGATGCTGCTGATTTGCAATGGGAATCCTTAACTCATATTCAATATTCCTTTGGAATGATTGATCCAGCAACTAATAAAATAACACTTGGAGATAAGCATGCCGCTATTGAAGAAACATTTGCAGATCATCCATTAACTCACAATGGTAAAGCTGTTACTCTTGATCCAACCCTACCTTATAAAGGACACTTCAATGTTCTTCAAACAATGAAAAAACAATATCCAAACGTAAAGCTATTGATGTCTGTTGGAGGATGGGCTGGTAGTAGAGGTTTTTATACAATGCTAGATACTGATCAAGGTATAAATACTTTTGCCGATTCATGTGTTGAATTTGTAAGAAAGTACAACTTTGATGGTATAGATATAGACTTCGAATATCCATCTGCAACATCAACTTCTGGTAATCCAGATGATCAAGATTTAGCTGAACCTAGAAGAGGCAAACTAAATGAAAGATATAATCTATTAATGAAGACATTAAGAGAAAAACTTGATGCCGCTGGAAAGCAAGATGGTAAAAAATATCTTGAGACAGCTGCAGTAACTGCATCTTCTTGGGTTCTTGGTGGAATGACTGATAATTCTTATGCTCAATATTTAGATTTTCTTAGTGTAATGTCTTATGACTTCCACGGTGGTTGGAATGAGTTCGTTGAAAACTTAGCTAATATCTATCCCGATCCAGCTGATAGAGAAACTATACAAATGGCCATGCCTACATTAAATATGGATTGGGCTTATAAATACTATAGAGGAGTATTACCTCCTGAAAAAATAATTATGGGAATCCCTTACTATACAAGAGGATGGGAAAATGTACAAGGTGGAACTAACGGACTACACGGCTCTAGTAAAACACCTGCTACAGGAATATATAACGTTTGGGGCGACGATGTAGATAATAACGGTATCTTAGACCCTGCAGGAGCTAATCCATTGTGGCACGTATTAAACTTAATGGAAAATGATCCAAATCTAAAAGCTTATTTTGATGAAGTTGGTGGAGTTCCATACGTTTGGCAAAATGAAAAGAAGGTATTCCTATCTTTTGAAAATGAAAAATCAATAGATAAAAGAGTAGAATATATTAAAAACAAAAACTTAGGTGGAGCATTAATATGGGTAATGAATGGAGATTTTGGACCAAATCCTAATTATAAACCAGGCTCTACTAATATAAATGAAGGAAAATATACCTTTGGAGATACACTAACAAGTAGATTAAAATCTGGCTTAGATGCAATAGGAAATTGTAAAGTAACAGATGATTCTATTCCAGGATTATATCAAACTGATGTAGAGGTTATATTTGGAGGAAAATATGATCATCCAAATTATACTTATGATATCAAAGTTACAAATAAAACAGATAAGGCAATAGATAAAGGCTGGACTGTAAGTTTTGATTTGCCTAAATCAGCAATATTCGCTCAACCTCAAGGTGGAACTGCAACAATTGAAGATATTGGAGATTTTAATAGAGTTACAATAACATCATCAGGATGGCAAAACCTTGGAGTTGGAGAAACATCTTCATTAGCAGGATCAATTAAACTATGCTTTGGAGGAGTAAAAAACTTAACATTTAATGGAATGCTTCCATCAAATGTTCCTTCAAATGGAAACTATGCTCCAACATTAAAAGGAATTTCAAATACTTCAATAAATTTAGGTGATTCATTTAATCCTTTAGCAGGTATTACTGCTTCTGACAAAGAAGATGGTGACTTAACTAGTAAGATCTCAGTTTCTGGATCAGTTAACACATCTAAAGCTGGTGACTATACTCTAAAATACACAGTTACAGACAGCAAAGGATTAGCTACAACTAAGGAAAGAATAATAACTGTTCTAAGAATATTAGAACCTGGACAACAATTCTATGATTCAAGTAAAACTTACAAATATGGAGATCAAGTTGTTTATAAAGATGCGCTATATGAATGTATTTCTTGGTATATACCTCCTACAGATGATGGCTCTCCAGCTAACACAAAATATTGGAAATTAATAAGAGTACTTCCTGATGGATCAACTCCTGCTGAAAATACAGCTCCAGTTATTAATGGTGCAGTTAATAAACAAATTTATGTTGGAGATTCATTTAATCCTCTAATAGGTGTTACCGCTTCTGATAAGGAAGATGGCGATTTAACTAGTAAAATAACTGTCTCTGGTACTGTCGATACAACTAAAGCTGGAACTTACAATTTAACTTATTCAGTTGTTGATAGCAAAGGTTTAAAAGCTACTTCATCAGTTGTTATAACTGTTTCTGAAAAAACTACAACTAATACCGCTCCTGTTATTAATGGAGTTTCTAATAAACAAATTAATATCGGTACAAGCTTTAACGCTGTAACCGGTGTTACTGCTTCTGATAAAGAAGATGGTGATTTAACTAGTAAAATAGTTGTTTCTGGTACTGTTGATATAACTAAAGCTGGTGCTTACGATTTAACTTACTCAGTTACTGATAGTAAAGGACTAATAACTACTGCTAAAGCAACAATTACTGTTGTTAATGATACAACGCCAGAGATTCCAACCTATAGTCCTACTAAAGCTTATGTAGCTGGTGACATTGTTATGTATAACGGTGTTAAGTATAAAGCTAAATGGTGGACACAAGGTGAAACTCCTGGATCAAATCAGTGGGGTGCTTGGGAAAAAATCAACTAAATTAATATAGTTTATCTCTCCTTTAAATATTAAATATATAAAAAGACAGTATAGAATTTAATCAATTTAAACTCTATACTGTCTTCTTTTTTATAAAAATAATAGTTGTATCTTATTACTTAATTACTATATTCATTAATCTAGTTAAATCTAATCCCTGAATGCTAGTTACAATTGCACCTGATAAATCACTTATTTCAACATCTATTTCAGTTATATCACAAGTGGTCAAATCCACTTTATTTAATGATGTTTTATTAAAATATGAAGCAGTTAAATCTGTATTATTAAAACTAACTTTATCAAATTTAACCTGTTGAAATATGCTTTCTTTGAAATTACAATCTTCTATACATACATTCTTTAGCTTTGAATAAGATAAATTTATATATTTTCCTAGGGAGTCGCGAAACGCGACATCCTTTATATTACACTCATCTAACTTTGCTCCAAGTAATTTACAGTTAATAAACTCTACTCTATGTATACTCCCATCACCTAAATCAACATTAGATAAATCACAATTTTCAAATCTTGTATCTAATAAGTCAATATTTCTAAGTGATGAACTTTCAAATACTACATTCTTAAATATACAAGAATCTATTGTAATTCCTTTACTAATCATATTTTCTATTGCTATATTTTCTACTATTTTATTTTGAATCTTATCAGCTTCAATTATTTCCTCTGTGATATCTTCTACTTCTTCAAGCTCATCTAGGAACTTTGGCTTTTGAATATTAACTTTTATTGCCATAAACCCTCCATATACATTAAACATTTTTATAAATTATTTCCACTCATAACATATTAATTTTATTATATTACAATTAAAGGTTTAGTTATATAATTTACATAAAAATCATTAGATGGATATTAATACTATTATATTCATATATTTCGTGATTTATAAATTTAAATATGTATATATATTAATAGAACTAAATTAAATGCAATAAATATCCGAAAATTCCTTACCACATTTATTAATGAGCTCCTCTACTTCCGCATTAACTTCTTTACTATTTTCTAGTTCATTTGAATATAGTCTTATTGTAACTTCAGTCCCAACACCTACTTCACTCTCTATGTTAATAAGTCCACCATGCATTTCTACTAACGACTTCACTATAAATAAGCCTAATCCACTACCTTCATGTTTTCTTGACAAGCTCTTATCTGCTTGTCCAAATTTATTGAAAACATTCTCTATATATTCTTTAGGAATCCCTTCACCATCATCCTTTACAGTTATATCCACATAATCTTCATATGCATTAATATTAACTACTATATTTCCTTCTCCATGAATATGTTTTATTGAATTAGATAATAAATTTAATATTATCCTTTCAATACTCTCCTTATCGCACTTTACAATTTTTTCTTCTTTATTCGTATCAAATATTATTGATATATCTTCAGATCTAATATAATCTACTACTGCTAAAGCTATATTTTCTACTAATGATACAATATTATAATTGTTTATAGATATTTCATAATCTCCAGAATCAATTTTTGTTATATCTATTAAATTATTTACTAATCGTTCTAACCTAAAAGCATTTTTCTCTATTGACTTAGTATATTTTTTAAGAATTATATCATTTAAGTTTTCTTTAGCTCTATTTTCTATGTATGTATTAATCAATTTGCTTGCACTAATTATTATGTTTAATGGGGTTTTAAACTCATGTGATATATTTGTAAAAAATTCATTTTTTAAAGTTTCCATTTGTATTTCATGTTCTAATACACTTTTCTTTTCATTTAATGTAATTTTATCGCTTATATTATCAGCAAATCCCATAATAAATTTTACTTTTTCACATTCATCTAAAACTGAAAATTTCCTTACATTATGCCACATGTATTTATTTCCTATATTAAACTTTTGAGGCATAACAAAATAACCTTTTTCCTCTATTATTTTCCTGTCCTCATTTTTAAATATATTTGATTGATTTATGTCCCAAATATAACTATCATCTTTTCCTATTATCTCAGATTTATCTATACATAAGACATCTGCATATCTCTTGTTAGCATATACATATTTACCATTTATATCTTTTATCCAGGCAATTAACGGTATATTGTCTAATATCAACTCTAAATCACCTATATTATACGATTTACTTTTTAATTCCTTTAGAGTTATCAAGCTTAATTCCGTTTTCTCTATAATAATATTTTTAATAATAGGCTGAAATATAACTTCTTTATCATTTTTATCATTAATAATTATGTATCTATCTGATTTATCTTTGTCTGTAAGTAGTTCTAATATGTTAAGGTCATTTAACTCTTTTAAATTATCTCCTAATAAATTTCTTAGTGATTTATTATAGAATTTTATTTTCCCATCTTTTATAAGCAAAATATAATCTTGCAATACATCTATAAATTCTTCCATAGATTATACCCCTTTCATACACATTTCACTCATTAAAATATTATCATTTTAAATTTTCCAATTCAACCTATTAATGTTTTTTAATAACACTTGAATGTTTATATAAAAAAAGTGGCACCTAAATTATAGATACCACTACATATTTAATATATTAAATTCTTCTTGCTACTTCAGATGCCTCTTCTATGCAATTAAGTGCTCTACGAGCTCTAACTGCATCTCCAATTACGTGATATGGTATATTATTTTCTTTGCAATAGTCAGATATTGATTCAAAATTACGAGATCTTGCTCCTATTGCAACTATAACTGAATCACATGGAACTTCTTCAACTACTCCATTTTTATCTATAACTATTGATTTTTCCTTTATTTCAACACATTTTGCTTCAGTTATGGTCTTAATTCCTTCATGATATAAGCTTTCCATAACACAAATCTTTCTTAATTGCCCTAAATCCTTTGCTACTTCATTAAGCATTTCCACTACAGTAATTTTATTAACATTTCCTGATAAATACTCAGCAACTTCTAAGCCAACTAGGCCTCCTCCAATTACAACTATATCCCCATTTACCTTCGCTTTTCCTGCAAGTATATCATGAGAATTAGTTACATGAGGTAAATTTGCTCCTGGTACATTTAACTTTATTGGTTCTGCACCAGCTGCTATTATAACTTCATCTGGATTTATATCCTTAATTACTTCAGCATCAACAGGTGTTGATAATTTTATTTCAACTCCCTTTCTCTTAGCCATTTCTCCCATTGCTATAGCAGCTTCCTTCATTTCTTCTTTTCTTGGTGCTGCACCAGCAAGAACAAATTGTCCACCTAGTGAATCAGATGCTTCACATAAGATTGGATTATGTCCTCTATCCTTTAATTCTATAGCAGCTTCTAATCCAGCTACTCCCCCACCAACTATTAATACATTTTTAGGATTATCTGTTTTATTAATAACAAATTCGGCTTCTCTACCTAAAGCAGGATTTCTCATACAAGTTATAAATGGTGCATCTGGATTAGTAAATCCATCATAACAACCTTGATTACATCCAACACAACGTACTATATCATCAACATTTCCATTCTTAGCTTTATTACAGAATTCTGGGTCAGCTAATTGAGCTCGTCCCATAACAACCATATCTGCTTTTCCACTTCTAATTATTTCATCTGCTTGCTCTGGATCATTAATTCTTCCAACAGCAACAGTAATCATTCCAGTTTCTTTTTTAATTCTTGCTGCATTTTCAACATTAAATCCTCTTGGTACGTCAACTGGTGGCACTTCATATTTTACAGCTGCACTTGAAAAATTTCCACGTGATACATCAAGTACATCTACTCCAGCCTCTTTAGCCCATTTACAAAATTGAATAACCTCTTCTATAGTAAGTCCATCTTCTACACAATCATCATGAGCATCTATTCTCATAAATAAAGGCATATCTTCTGGTATGTTTTCTCTTATAGATTTTATACACTCTAATAAAAATCTAGCACGATTTTCTAAGCTTCCACCGTATTCATCCATTCTTTTATTAAAAGCCTTACTTAAGAATGAGTGTGGTGTGTAATTATGTCCAGCATGAAACTCTACAGTATCATATCCTGCTTCTACAGCACGTTTAGCTGCATCTCCAAAAGCCTTAATACATTCATTTATTATTTCCTTGCTTGCAGCTTTTATAACATAGTCTGTTCCTTCAACTTTAAAATCACTTGGAACTACTACCATTGAAGTTTGATCTCCAAATAATACAGCTGAACCACCAAGCCATAATTGTACTCCTGCCTTTGCTCCACCTTCATGTATTGCATCAGCAAGCTTTTTCATTCCTGGAATATATTTATCATCTGATAGTGCTAAAAAGTTTTTCGGTGCAGCTTTATCATATACAGAACATACTTCTGTGAAGTTTAAGCCATTTCCTCCTAAAGATCTTGCAGCATGGTAATTTATAAGCTGATCAGTAACTACCTTCTCATCTTTTACCATCTTTGTTCCCATTGCAGGAAATTCAATTCTATTTCTTATTTCCATTCCTCTAATTTTTATTGGACTAAAAAGATCATTAAATGCCATTTCGCTACCTCCAAAATTTGATTTTCAATATTTCCCTCACATTCATTATATGACTTTGTTAAAATTAAATCAATACGTTTCAAACATTTTGTTTTAATTTTAACAAAAAAATTATCTCATTTATTAAATGAGATAATAACCTACATTTTCATATCATTTCCTTTTAACATCTTTAGTATATATTTTATGTAATTAAGTCTTGAATCTATATTATTTGATATTTCCTCACCAAAAAATTCATGATCTTCGCCCATAAATGGATATATAATAGACGAAATAAATATAGCTCTTTTATATTTAACTTCCTCGCCTTCACAATTTAAAACCTCTATCAATGTACTATCCAATTTTCTATTTTTTTCTTTTGTAGTTTCAATTATCTTTACATCCATTTCATCCTTTTCTTTTGAATCAGTGGCCTCCTTATTCATAACAAGTACACCAGGATATCTTAACGAATATTCTATAATTTCATTAGCGCATCTAATAAGCCTCTCTTCATTACTTAACTCTTCATAATCTAATGGCGAATATGCTTGAGTAATATTGTCTATATAAAATTGTTTAACATATTTCAGCATATTATCCTTACTGCCAAAATAATAATTTATTGCACTTACATTTACTTCAGCTTCTTTTACTATTGTTCTAATTGAAACATTAGTTGATCCATTTTTTCCAAAAAGATATAATGCTCTATCCAAAATTTTTTCTTCTATCCCCTTTAATTCCTTCATATCTTCACTCCCAATCTATTTTAGCTTTATCTCTCTATTTAAAATATAAAATTCTCATATTATATAAATCAAATTAAAAATATTATATCAATTTACTATTTATATATCAAAACTTTAATATATTTTTCTTAATGAATAATTATCATAAAAATTCTTAGAAGGATTTTATAAATATACATTTTTATAAATCTCTTAGTCTTTGTTCATCTAAAATTTATATTTTCTTATTATTACATCTTATAATTGATTCTGATTCTAACTCTTTAAACGTTCTATTTAAATGCCTTGTAAATTTAATATTTCCCAGGAACTTCTTTCTAATTATATCTGACGGTATTGCCATTAAATATGTATCACCTATAGCATTAATATCACAAAGTATCTTAGTATTCTTTAATAATTCTATATCTCCTATTGAATTAAAATTACTATAAAACTTTAAAAACATTGATTTACCATTTTCAAAAGATACGATATCTTTATCTTACCATCTACAAATAAATAATAATATTCAAGATCATCTTGTGCCTGTAATATATATTCTTCCTTCTCATAAAAATGAAGCTAAGCATAATCTATAATTTCTTAATCTAATATTTATTCTATATTATGTTTATCAATATAGTACTTTAAAAGACTTCTATCTGATATTCTTCTCATAATTTCTCCTATAATAACATATGTCATATATTAATTAATATAAATATTGTAATTTAGTTATAATCAAATGTAAATTTTGAAATTATATATTTTAATTAAATATTAAATATTTATTGAATTTATATGCTATATTTATAATTATGTAAATAAATACACTAGGGGGACTTTTATGAAATATGAAGTTATAATATTCGATGCAGATGAAACATTATTTGATTTTAGGGAATCTGAAAAATATGCTTTTGAAAAGTCAATTTTAGAATTTAATATTGATTATAGAGAAGATTATCATCTTAAAATATATTCTGATATAAATACTGCTATTTGGAAAGAATTTGAATGTGGTCTTATTTCTCAAGAAAAATTAAAAGTTGAGAGATTTAAAAGATTATCTCATGAATTAAATATAAAGTTTGATGAACTTGAATTTTCTAAATCATATTTAAAGCATTTATCTCATTCTTCAATCTTATATGAGGAAAGCTTTACTCTTATAGAAGAACTTAGTAAAAATTATAGACTTTCTATAATAACTAATGGGCTATCAGATGTTCAAAGTAATAGAATAAGAAAATCTAGTATAGCTAAATATTTTGATGATATTATAATATCCGAAGAAGTCAGTGTATCAAAACCAAATTCTGATATATTTAAAATCGCTTTAAATAATCTAAATTATAATGATAAAAGCAAGGTATTAATGATAGGTGATAGCTTAACATCAGATATTCAAGGCGGAATAAACTTTGGTATAGATACATGCTGGCTTAATACATGTAAAATTGAAAATAAAACTAATTTTAAGCCTACTTATGAAATTTCTAGATTAACAGAAATTATTGAAATTTTAAATAAATAATTTCATGTAGGTAATTTAATACTTATCTCCTTACTATTAACCTTATTCGTTAGTATATATTTATTTTTTTATTAAATACTAACTATGAATACGTCTTAGGAGGATATTTATGAAAACATTACTTTTATCGCTATTGATATCAACATCAATTGCAAATATTAATTTTATTTCACCACTTCAAAAGGTCTCTGCTAATATTAATAATTCTATTATTTTTAACCAAAAGCAAGGATATAATGAAGAATACACAACAATATTTAATAATATGATGAAGTCTATGAATGCTGCACCTAATACTGGAAATGTTAATTTAGACTTTGTCTTAGAAATGATACCTCACCATGAGGGTGGCATAAATATGGCAAAAGCAATCGTTAAATATGGCTCTAATCCAGAAGTAAAAAAAATTGCTGAAAATATCATTACTTCTCAAGAAGCACAAATTCCAATTATGAAGCAACTAAAAGCTAAATTTGAAAAAGAAAAACCTTCAAGTAAAGCAGACTCTGAAGAATATCTAGAAGAATATAATAAAGTAAAAGATAAGATGTTTAAGGAAATGCAAGGTGTTGAAATAACTAATAATGTTGATGCTAATTTTCTTCAAGAAATGATATATCACCATGAAGGTGCTATTGGCATGGCAAAAGATATTTTAAAATATACAAAGGATCCTGAGCTTAGAAAGCTTGCTGAAAATATTGTAACTACACAAAGTAAAGGTGTTGAAGAAATGAAAGCACTATTAAAGAAATTATAAAATATCTTTAAAGTATAATAGATGAGTTTATACTAAAATAAACTCATCTATATAAATTACTAATCAAATTTAATTTTAAATATATTATTCTAATGCTGCATAAGTAGCCATTCTAAGCTTTCTAACAATTGGTGTAACTCTAGAATCGCATCTTTGAATAAAATACATAAATACCACATTTTCCTTTGGATCCATATTTTGATCTGAAGCTAATCTATCTTGTGCCATAAACTCTATAGTTTTACGGCCTAATATTCGTTTACCATTATATTCACCTTTATTAACCATCATCATAGCAAAATGACTGTAGTCATCAATAGTTTATACAAGCCCTGCTCCCCCAGATTCAAATGTTACATCTTCTCCATAATATTCACCTAAATGACTAATATTAAATACAGAAAGTTCTCCTTTTCTTCATTCCATCTATATTTTTTTGCAAAACCATTTAACTTATCCATGGTATTTTTATATAAAAACATAAAATCTCTCCCTTTACCTTATTTATTAATTCATATTCTAAATAAATAAAAATCCTATGGATTATTTTACAATCTATATGATAAGTTATTAACCTAAAATATTTAATTATTTTATCGTTAATTTTTACACCAATTAATTTCTTCTTTATAGTTAACCCTGTTAAATCTTATAAATATATCTTTTTCATTCATAAGAAATACTCCTAAAATTTATTCAATTTCAAGTGAACTTTATTCTCTTAAAAAGTTAATCTCTTATTTTTATAAAGGGTATCCCGTTTCATTAATTCCTTTTAAACCATTGATTTTACTTACTTAAAGACGTTTTTAAACTTAAATATAAACTTTTATATATTATATATATGCACCAAAAGTGAAGTTTTAATTAAAACTTCACTTTTCATCGGCTAATATCAAAATTTATTTTGATACAACTTATTCTTATCTGATTATATAAATAATATTTGTAAATTAATGACTCTTCTTATAATATAAGCTTTCTATATCTATTATAAGCAGCCATAACTTCTTGTTTTCTTGGCATTGATAAACTTCCAGATCCACCATATATCTTATCTATAGAAATTAATCCTTTTTTATTTATCTCTTCATATATATAATCAATCATTTCTTCAAAAGCTAATGATTTCTTCATCATATTATCTTCTGCCCACTTCATAATAGCACCTATTGAATTTAGTTGCTCATTATCTACTATTTGCTCAACTGATCTTAAATCTATATCTTCTTTATTTATAATAATTGAGCTTACTCCCATAGTTTTTATTTTTACACCTTTATGGGTGCTTTCTATAGTTCCTTTTTCTACTTTCCTATCAAAACTTATGTTTATCTTTATATCCTTTTCTTTAATTCTCTTATTTATTTCGCCTCTCATTAATGACTTTGCTTCTTTAGTTACATCTTTTGCTTCATAATTATCCATTTGAATAATACAATCTGCTACATCAAAATAATCTCCTGAACTTCCTATTACTAAAATTGTAGAAATATTTTTTTGTTCATATAATGGCTTAACTATTTCTATAAATGGAGTTATAGGCTCCTTTTCTTTTGAAACTAATCTTTGCATTAAGTCATCTCTAATCATAAAATTAGTTGCAGATGTATCTTCATCAATTAACAATGCATTAGCACCACTCTCAATTGATTCAATTATATTTGCTGCTTGAGATGTACTTCCACTGGCATTTTCAGTTGTAAACTTTATTGTGTCTTTTCCATTTGGCAGGTTATCTATAAATAATGATATATCCGTATTTTTAATGCTTCTTCCATCTTCTGCTCTAACTTTTACAGAAGTATTATCAGTTATAACAAATTCTCTTCCATCACCCTCGATATGATTATATACTCCAAGCTCTAATGAATTTAAAATAGTAGATTTTCCATGATATCCACCACCTACTATTAAAGTTATACCTTCTTTTATTCCCATCCCTTTTATTAAGCCTCTATTAGGCAAATTAAATTCTACTTCTAAGCTTTTAGGTGATTTAAATTTTTTAGCAGTTTTTAATGGTCTTGATGAAACTCCACTTTCTCTTGGAAGTATCGATCCATTGGCCACAAAAGCAATTAATTTGTTTTTCTTAAGGTTAGCTCTGATGTATTCTTGATCTTCCATCATCCTTATCCTATCAATAAGCTTATTCTTATTAATATTCTTATATATTAATGTATTTTCTACTATATTAGGAACAATATTATATAATATCTTTTCTAACTCCTTAGCTAATACACTTCTACCTCTAGCTGGAAAACCAACATAAAATCTTGCTTCTATGTTATTTTTATTTATTATTATTGAAGTTCTCTCCAATATTTCTTGAGGACACTTACTTATTGTAATTAATCCACTTTTTCCTGATCCAAATATTCTTTCACTATACTTATTTATATTTGAATAAAATAGTCTAGTTATAAAATCTGAAACTGCAATTCTTTTATATTTTTCATTTAATAAATTTTCTGGGAAATCAGCTATTTTTTTATCAATAACAACTCTAACTCTTGATGGAGATGCAAAAGGATCTCCTTGAACATGATCAATGCATAAAATATAACTTTTAAAGTCATATTCGCCTTGTAAGTCCTTATATGCTTTATATCCCTTACCATCTATTCTTCTTAATTCTTCTTTTAAAATGCTATAATGCCTCATAAACTACCTCTTATAATTTATTAAAATAATCATCTATTAACTTTTCGCCCATTCTTCTATACATATTACTCATATTAATAAATGAACTAAGCAATAAAAAGTTTTTTTCAAATTCATCAGAACTTAAATTTTCTTCTTTTGCTATCATATTTTCAATACTATCATATTTTATTTCAATTGAACCTTCTACATCTTTTAAATCTTCCCCATATTGTTTTAAATACAATTTATATAATTCTCTTATTGGATAATCTTCTTCATTTTCTAAGGATATAACTATTTTATTTAATGAACTCTTTATATCACTTATTGATAACGCTCCCTTTAAATTATAAATAAGACTCATTAAAAGTAAGTGTTCCTTGCTATACTTTTTATTTTTTACAGACATTAAAAGTTTTCCTTTAGCATAATTGTTAACCATAGTTTTTGTTAATGCCTTATCATCTTCATTTCTCTTAGTTTCATTAAACTTACTATCAAAAAGCTGTGTTACTTGATCCATATATAAATCTATCTCAGGTATTTCATCTAATGTTAATTGATTTTGTAAATTCAGCTCACTAAATTTTTCTTTTAATTCATTAATATCCATATGTACCTCCATGTAGTTTTGCAAACTACCTATTAATATATCTATATTTAAATATACTAGTATCAGTTAGATATTTCAAGGAATTTAATAAAATATATAAATTTTCCTAAAAATTTGAGATATTATAGACTTTGACTTTTTAAATTTATATTATTAATATAATAATAACAGTACATAGTTTTCGAAACTACATGTAAAGGGGTGTTCATTTTTGGAAAAGTATTTAAGAGAACCTATAAATAGTTTAACTCATTGGGTTGGTGCAATTTTATCACTATTTGCATTAATTGCAATGCTAGCAAAAGGATTAGTTAATAATGCATCTAATGTAGCAATTGTTTCTGTAGTTATATTTGGTATAAGCTTAATTTTACTATATAGTGTTTCTGCAACTTATCATGGCGTAATAACAAGTGAAAAAATAATATTTAGACTTAGAAAGTTAGATCATTCTATGATATTTATCTTAATAGCTGGTTCTTATGCACCATTTTGCTTAATTGCTCTAGGTGGTTCAAAAGGAACTGTATTTTTTACAACTATAGCTTCTATAGCTTTAGCTGGCATATTATTTAGGATGTTATGGTTTAATTGCCCAAGATGGTTACAAACATCTCTTTATATTGGTCTAGGATGGGCTGCTATATTTATGATTAAACCATTATCACAAGTACTAAATCCTATTAGTTTATTTTTATTAGTACTTGGAGGTGTTCTTTACACAGTAGGTGGTGTTATATATGGAATAAAGCCTAAAAAACTTCAATTAGGTAAGTTTGGTTTTCATGAAATATTCCATATATTTATTATCTTAGGAAGCTTAAGTCACTTCATATGTGTTTTCACATATCTCATATAAATATAAACAAATAAAAAATGAAGCCCTACTTAATTAGAGCTT
>NZ_JH815223.1:78043-86740 GCF_000158375.2 Clostridium sp. 7_2_43FAA | reverse complement strand
CTTCATTTTTTATTTATACTATTTTTGTTTTATTGTCATTTTTCTTATTAATAGATATGCAACAGCAGCTAATGCTACAGATGTAATGCTAAAAGTTGAAATAGTCATATATACATTTATAGGTAAAATTCCTAAAATATAGAATAAAGCCTCAGAAATTTTACCTAATAAATATGGAAAACTTAATACCATCATATTAAATATCATATTAAAAACTATAATTAATAATATTGGAATAATTGATATTACAGTCTTCATTAATTTATTGCATTTATAATAAAGCATGGTTATTACAAACCCGAAAAGAAATACCATTAAATATACAGATACTTGAAATAAAAACGTATTAAAAAGTGTTTCTAAACTATTACTTTGAACCCACCCATTATTAGCATAATTCCAAATATTAACGTAATCCGTATATATCATATCATAATTAGTTGGACAGTTAACAAAAATGTTATATATCCTATTTAGAATTAAATCTATAAATGACATCCCTATAGATATTGGAACCATTGATAATACTGTTCCATAAAAGTAACTCTTTCTAGATAAGTTATTAGCCTTTATAAAATAAAAATTTTCCTTAAACACATTTAATCCTACAACAAATATAAATATGGCAGAAGAAAGTTCTATTCCCGATGACGATATTGTTCCATTAAATTTATAAGCAAATATTGTTGAGAGAGCGCATATCGCAATGAATACGCAATAATATATTAATATTGATTTTTTTAAAGAGCCTATATTATATTTAACTATTGATTTTATCTTCATTACTTAGCTTCCTCCTCTCCTGTTAAATGAATAAACAATTTTTGAAGTTCAACTTTTGAAATTTCTAACCCTAATTCTACTATTTCCTTTTTATTTTCTTTAGTTAATCCCCCAATGATTGTAGCTTCCTTAAATCCAGCTATAGTTTCTATATTAATACAATTCTTACCTTCTAAATACTTATCTACTTTTTCAGCTGCTCCTGATACTAAGTAAGCTTCTCCTAATAACCCTTCTACTTCTCTATCACCTAAAACTTTTCCATTCTTAATTATTATTACTTTTTCTAAAATCTCTGAAACCTCTTCTATAATATGAGTTGAAAGTACTATAGTCTTTGGCTCATCTATATAATTTGCAACTAATTCTTTATAAAACATATCTCTATGATTTGCATCTAATCCTAAAACAGGCTCATCAAAAAGTAATATTTCAGCTCCTGATGATAAAGTTATTATTATTTTACATATTGAAGAATATCCAGTAGATAACTCTTTAAATTTTTTATCAACATTAAGTCCAAACTTTTTGCTTAAATTTAATGCATAGTCCATATCAAAATTATTATAAAATTCTTTTGTCCATTTAAATAAATCTTTGATTTTTAAACTTGGTGGATATAAATCTTGCTCTGTCATAAAATAAATTTTATCATTTACCTTATCGTTTTCTATTAAATCTTCATTATCAATTGTAATTTCACCTTCAGTTGGGAATATTCTATTAGTTATAAGATTTAGTAAAGTTGTTTTCCCTGCGCCATTTCTTCCCAATAATCCATATATCTTATTTTCCTCTATTGTTAATGAAACATTATCTAGAACCTTATTCTTTCCATATGTCTTGGTTAAATTAGATATTTTTATTAATGACATTAACTACTCCCCCTTTCTAATCATTTCTATGATATCTGCAGTAGATATATTAAGCTTCTTAGCTTCTTCAATTAATGAAACTATATAATTAGAATAAAACTTATCTTTTCTCTTTTGTATTAACTTTTCCTTACTACCACTTGAAACAAACATCCCAACACCTCTTCTTTTATAAATAATTCCTTCATCTACTAATAAATTAAAGCCTTTCGCTACAGTTGCTGGATTAATTTTGAACTTTACAGATATTTCTGTTGTTGATGGTATTACTTCATCTTCATTTAAAATTCCATTTAAAATTCCATCTTCTATTGATTGTGCTATTTGAATATATATAGGTATTTCACTAGAAAAATCTAAATTCATAGCTACCTCCTTTTAACTTTCTAATATAATATATGTGAATTCAGTTAATTAGTTCATTACTCGTGTAATTAACTATATATCTTTTAAGATTAATTGTCAATATTTAGAAACAAAAAAAAGATGATGCTATATAAACATCATCTCTTGATTTATTAAAACTTACTAATTAACTATATACCGCCATAAATTATTCCAAGTATTATAACCAATACTGTTATAGTAGTAAAACCGTACTTAGAAAATAATAAAAACTTATTTCCAACCTTCCTACTTGCACCCATATTTATTTCCTCTAGAATTTCTTCTTTATCTCTCATGAAATAAAATACTATAAGAACTATTAATGCTCCAAGAGGAGATATAACTATTGTTATAAAATCTGCAAAATTATTAAATAAATTCATATCTAAATTTAATGGTATTGATAGTATAAATAATATCATTGATATTAAAATTGTAGCTTTTTTCCTACTTAATTTTGTTTGAGACATTAAAGCTTCTACTGGCCCCTCTAGCATATTTATTGATGAGCTTACAGCTGCAAATATTATACTTAAGAAAAATAATATTGATAGTATTTGTCCTGCAGGCATTGATTTAAAAATAGTCGGTAGTGTTATAAATAACAATGGTGGCCCTGACATAGGATCTAAGCCAAATGCAAATACTGCTGGCATTATAACAAATGAAGCTAATAATGCTGATATAGTATCTAATATTGCTGTACTAATTGCTGCCCTTGGTATATCCATATCCTTTTCTATATAACTACCATACACCACCATTCCACATCCATTTAATGATACTGTGAAAAACGCTTGTCCAAGTGCCATTACCCATGTATTAACTTTAAATAAGTATTCCCATTTAGGTGTTAATAAGTACTTAACTCCTTCCATAGCTCCTGGTAAAGTTAATGATCTAAAAGCTAATAATATAAAAATTATAAAAAGTAATGGCATTATTATCTTGTTTGCCTTTTCTATTCCCTTTGTAATCCCTATAATTACTATAATAAGAGCTATAAATATTGCAATTGCATTCCATAATATAGTTTCATTACTTCCTGCAAAATTATTAAAGAAACTATCTATCTCTATTTTATTTATTTCTCCTGTTGTACTTAAAGTAAAATATTTAATAATCCAGCCTACAACTACGTTATAAAACATAAAAACTCCTGCTAATCCTACTGCTGGTATTGCCCCTATTAATACTCCACCTTTTTTGCCCCTTTTCTCAAATGTATCTTTTATTCCTGTTAATGATCCACCCTGCGCTGATCTTCCAAAAGTAAATTCTGTAATAAGCCCTATAGAACCTAGTAATAAAACAAATATAAAGTATGGTATTAAAAATACTGCTCCTCCATTTTGTCCTAGCCTATATGGGAACATCCAAATGTTACCTAACCCTACAGCTGCTCCTATGCAAGATATTATAAATCCTACCCTGCTCGTAAAATGTTCTCTTTTCTTCATAACCTACATTCCTCCTTAATTTATATAAAAAAACCACATAGTCTCTACTATGTGGTAAATAAGCAGGAATAAAAATACCACATAGCATTTATCTATGTGGTTAAATTATCTCTAAAAACTCGAGCATAATTAAAACTTATAACCATCATAGACACAAACCTTAAATCTTTATTACGGCTTGTATCTATAATTACTTTATAAATACAAGTCCTATCTATAATAGCTATAATAATAATTCATATTAACTTTTATTTCTTTCAAGTTAATTATTTTGCTCATTTTTATTCTCCCAAAACTGCATTTTAGTAAATATTAACACTTCCTTATTCGAGTGTCAACCCTATAAATTATAGGATTTAAATAATTTACTATGTTTCCATTAAATTTTCTAAATATTATTTTAGCTTTAAATGAAAATATGTTAACTTTATGATATAATAACGAAATGAATAATATTAGAAATGAGGTCGGTTTTTAGTGATAACTGTATCAAACGTAAGTTTAAGATTTGGTGGCCGTAAGCTTTTTGAAGATGTAAATATAAAATTTACTCCTGGTAACTGTTATGGCGTTATCGGTGCTAACGGTGCTGGTAAAAGTACATTCTTAAAAATATTATCTGGAGAAATTGAACCAAATACAGGAGATGTTTCTATTGCTCCAAATACAAGAATGTCTGTTTTAAAACAAGATCATTATGCATATGATGAATTCGAAGTTTTACAAACAGTGATAATGGGTAACAAAAGATTATATGAAATAATGGAAGAAAAAGATGCTTTATATGCAAAGCCTGATTTTTCTGATGAAGATGGTATAAGAGCTTCTGAATTAGAAGGTGAATTTGCTGATATGAATGGTTGGGAAGCTGAATCAGATGCTTCTTCATTACTTCAAGGCTTAGGAATCGGAACTGACATGCACTACAAAAAGATGTCAGAACTTGTAGGTGGAGAAAAGGTTAAAGTTCTTTTAGCTCAAGCTTTATTCGGTAATCCTGGAATTCTAATTCTAGATGAGCCTACAAACCACTTAGATATACAATCAATTAACTGGTTGGAAGACTTCCTTTTAAGATTTGAAGGAACTGTTATAGTTGTATCCCATGATAGACACTTCTTAAATACAGTATGTACTGTAATGGCAGATGTTGACTTTGGTAAGATCAAATTATATGTTGGTAACTATGACTTCTGGTATGAATCAAGCCAATTAGCATTACAAATGGCTAAGGATCAAAACAAAAAGAAGGAAGATAAAATTAAAGAATTACAAGACTTTATTGCAAGATTTAGTGCTAATGCTTCTAAATCTAAGCAAGCAACTTCACGTAAGAAGTTATTAGATAAAATAACTTTAGATGATATTCAACCTTCAAGCAGAAGATATCCTTTCGTTGGATTCAAACCTGAAAGAGAGGTTGGTAATGAAATTTTAACAGTTGAAGGATTAACTAAGACTATTGATGGAGTTAAAGTTTTAGACAATGTTAGTTTTAGAATTAATAAAGATGATAAAATAGCACTTATTGGTGATAATGACATTGCTATAACAACCTTATTTAAAATAATAAACGGTGAAATGGAGCCAGACAGTGGAGAATTCAAATGGGGAATAACTATAACAAAATCTTACTTCCCTAAAGATAATAATGAATTCTTTGATAACTGTGATTTAAGCCTTGTAGATTGGCTAAGACAATACTCAGGTAACACTGTTGAAGAGCAATCTGAATCTTACTTAAGAGGATTCCTAGGTAGAATGTTATTCTCTGGTGAAGAAGCATTAAAGAAAGCTAGTGTATTATCAGGAGGAGAAAAGGTTAGATGTATGTTATCTAGAATGATGCTTACAAATGCTAATGTATTAATGCTAGATCAACCTACAAACCACTTAGACCTTGAATCAATAACTGCTGTTAATAATGGACTTAAAGATTATAAGAGTGTTATAATGTTTGCTTCTCATGACCATCAATTTATTCAAACTATTGCAAATAGGATAATAGATATTAAAGAAGATGGATCAATAGTAGATAGAGCTATGACATATGATGAATACTTAGAGTTCTCAGGCAAGACTAAATAAAGATTTATATAAAAATAAGGAGCTGTTTTCAACAGCTCCTTATTTTTTATATATTATTTATCATTCTAATTTCTCTGTATTTTACTCCTGAAAATTCATATTCAAATACTTCTCTCTTTTCAAAGCCATTTTTTTCATATAAATCTATTGCAATAATATTATCAACCTCAGCACTTGTGTAAAGCTTCTGATGTCCATATTTATCTACAAAGAACTCTAAAAACTTCTGTACTGCTACTTTTCCTATTCCATTATTTTGATACTTAATATCTATCATGAATCTGCTCATTGACCATCCATTAAGTTCATCATCAAAATCATATAAAATAAAGCCTACAATATCATTATCCTTATAAATACCTAATGGATATAAATTAGGCTCATATGCTGCTTGTACCAAAGAATACATATTGGAAGCAACAAATCTTTTCTGTTCATCACTAACTTTTAATTCTATACATTCATTATAATTACTTCTATCAATTTCCCTAAATTCTATATTCATCTCTAATCCCTCCCTTTAATACTATATTTATTTTTCTTCTTTAACTCCTTGTGTATATTTTAAATATAACATAATACTAATTAATAAAGTACTAACTTCAGCTAAAGGGATAGTAATCCAAACCCCTGTCATTCCAAATAATCTAGATAATAATAGTATCAATGGAATAACTACAATTAAGCCTCTTATAATAGAAATTATAAAAGATTCTTTTGCTTCATTAATTGATGCAAAAAATGATGTTGTTACTATATTCAATCCCATTATAAAAAAAGCTGTAAAGTAAATCTTAATACCTTCATTTGCTATAGAAAACAACTCTTGATTTCTCTCTTTATTAAAAACATTAATTATTTCCTCTGAAAATACTATTCCTAATAGATAACAAAGAGATCCAACAACTGCTGCTGTTATTAAAGCATACTTATATATAATTTTAACATTCTTACTTTTACCTTCGCCATAATTTTTACTTATTATTGGTTGTATTCCCTGCGCTATACCAGTAAATATTGCAATTACTATTAAAGCAAGATTTGCTATTACTCCATAAGCTGCTACCCCTATGTTATTAGCAATATCTAAAATTGTAAAATTAAATAACAACATTATTATCCCTGAAGAAAATTCCGTTATAAATGATGGTATTCCCAAAGAAATTATATTCTTTATATAATACTTACTAATCTTACATTTAATAAATTTAAAATTATTTTTCTTTTTAATAAAATGTAATGATAGTGCTATTAAACTAATTACCGGAGCAAGTCCAGTTGCAAATGCAGCTCCAAACATGCCTAGTTTAAAAGGAAATATAAAAATATAGTCTAAAATTATATTACTAAAGCTTCCTAAAAGCATTGCTATCATAGATAAGTTTGGATTATCATCATTTCTTATAAAACATATTATTATATTATTTATTATGAATGCACAAGAAAACATTAAAATTATTTTTAAATAGACTCCAGCTAAAGGATTCACATTTTTATCTGCACCAAGTAGACTAGCAATATCATATGAAAAAGATATCCCGACAATAGTTAAAATTAATCCAACTAGAAACCCTAAAATAATTGAATTGGTAAAAACTTTATTTGCCTTTTCCTTATTATTTCTACCTCTATATATAGAATATTTTGTTGCTGCTCCCATTCCAATCATTAACCCAATTCCACTAATTAAACTATATGCTGGTAAAACCAAATTCAATGCAGTTAATCCAATACTTCCCACACCATTTGCTACAAAAAATGTATCAGCTAATATATAACATGAAAGTCCTATCATGCTAATAACATTAAAAGATACATATTTTATGAAGCTTTTTAGAATACTATTACTTAATTCTATTCTCATATTTCTCTCCTCCTATAAATAAAAAAAGCATTAGGTGGTTCATACCCAAAGGCCTAATGGCATGAATCCCTAATGCTTGCTATACGAATATTATATCCGGCGACATAATCACTCAATGCTTATTTAATTAAAACAATTTTATTATAACTTACTCTTATTGTCAACATGTGAAATTTCCAATTTATTTATATTAATTTATTTCCTTAGTATTCTTAAATAATCTGTTACCTTAGCATCTTTTCTATACATTCACTAACACTTGAAACATGATTATTAGCATAGCCCTTTAATTGTTCTTCTACATGATGAAATGTGAAGCTATTGTTAGTTAAATTAAACATAGATAAGTCATTATATGAATCCCCAATTGCATAAAGCTTTTCTATATCTAAATTATTAAGTTCTAATAATTTTTTTAGTCCATTTCCTTTTGAGCAATCTTTAGGAGCTATATCAACGAAATATTGATTTCTAAATGCTTCTACCGCATGTCCATACTTCTTTATTAATAAATCCTTTGCTTCTTCTGCTTTATCTATATCCATATTTTTTGCAAATAAGCTTATAATTGAGTAATTTCTTTTTTTAGAAAATACATCTTCCTTTGATATTACACCTTTGAAGTAGTCCATTAAATGTTCTATTCCACTAAAGTCCTCTGGATCTATAAGATAGTTACTTCCTTCATGTTCAAAATGAACACAAATGCCATCTTCATCTATAAATTCTCTAAATACTTCTTCTGCAACTTCACTAGTTATAAAATTATCATAAATTACATTATCGTTATTATCAATTATTATAGAACCGTTGCATGCAACTATGTAATCATATTCTATTTCAGGATATTTATTAAATATTTTATGTATTCCTTCTAAACTTCTCCCTGTTGATATTATAAACTTATGACCTTCTTCCTTAAGCTTTAATATGGCATTTATATCTTCTTCATTGATAATTTCATCATTTTGTACTAAAGTTCCATCTAAATCACAAGCTAAATATTTCATTTATATACACTCCCCTAATATTTTCTACTTTCAAATTATAACATATAGTACTAATTTTTAATTTTTAAGATATGAAATTTTAAAATTAAATTATATTTTCTTACCATACTTAACATTAGTTATTTTCATTACACCTTTCATTGTAAAATATGAATAGTTATTTTTAAATGTTATATAGAGAGAAGATTATCAAGGAAAAAAATAAAAAGCAAAATAACATTATATAATGT
>NZ_JH815223.1:63444-77943 GCF_000158375.2 Clostridium sp. 7_2_43FAA | reverse complement strand
CTTTTTTATTTTAACTTACTTTATTTACTATATTTTATATGAAGTAATTCGTGAGCCTTTCCATGTCCTGGTTCTCCCATAAATGTTTCATACATTTTATTTAAAGCACCATTTTCATGTGATTTTCTCTTCTTTAATACATTTTTATCTTGGTTATATAGCACGGATGCTCTTACGCTTCTGATATCCATAGTTAATCTATCTGAAGCATTTACATGAGGTTGTCCACCACCATTTACACATCCACCTGGGCATGCCATTACTTCTATAAAGTGATATTTTTTTTCATTAACTTTACCACTCTTCATAAACTCAAATAGGCTTGAAGCTCCATTTATAACTGCAACATTATAATTATCTCCACCTATTTCAACTGTAGCTTCTTTTATTCCAGCTAAGCCTCTTACTTGTTCATACTCTATATTTTCTAAATCTTTACCTTCAACAAAATCTTTTGCTGTTCTTAGTGCAGCTTCCATAACACCACCTGTTGCTCCAAATATAGCTCCTGCTCCAGTGTATTCTCCCATTGCTGGATCTGCTTCACTATCTTCAAGCTTAGCAAAGTCTATTTTAGCATCCTTAATCATTTTTGCTAATTCTCTCGTTGTTATTACAGCATCTATATTTCTTATTCCGTTATTCTCCATTTCAGGTCTATCTGCCTCATATTTCTTTGCAGTACAAGGCATTATTGTTACTGTAAATACGTTCTTAGGATCTACATCTGCAACTTGTGGGTAATAAGTTTTACTAGCTGTTCCAAATATTTGTTGTGGTGATTTAGCACTTGATAAATGCTCTATAAAGTTTGGATAATAATTTTCAACTTGTCTAACCCATGCAGGACAACAAGATGTAAACATAGGGAATGGTCCACCAGTTTTAATTCTTTGAATTAACTCTGTAGCTTCCTCCATTATTGTCATATCAGCTCCAAAGTTTATATCAAAAATCTTATCAAAACCAAGTTCCCTTAATGCTGTATATACTTTTCCTGTAACATCTACCCCATAGCCCATCTTAAATAGTTCTCCCATGGCAGTTCTAACTGATGGTGCCATTGCTACTATAACGTGTTTTTCTTGATCTGCTAATGCATCTTTTACTCTATCCATATGAGATTTTTCTGATAAAGCATCTACCGGACATGCAGCTACACATTGTCCACATAATAAACAATTAGTATCATCAAAACACTTTAAATTTTCTGGTCCAACTATTTTTTGTCCATCTACTTCTATGAACTTTATTGATTCAGTTCCTGTTTTTGTTTTACATGCAGCTACACATCTTCCACATGTAACGCACTTTGTTCTATCTAAAACTATTGATTTACTTCTATCATCTACATATTCTGATTTATCTGCAACAACAAAAGGCTTAGAAGCTCTTGCTTTAGTTTTTATTACTAACTTTAAAAATTCACAGTTTTCTCTTCTTTTACATGGTCCACATTTGAACTCATGTTTATCTAATAATGATGAAACTGTACTTTTAACTTCTTCTTGAACTCTTTCTGTATTAGTATTAATAACCATTCCATCCTCTGGAATAAAACAACACGCTTTAACTAAATCTTCTTGTCCTTCAACTTCAACTAGGCATACTCCACATTGTCCAACATTACTGCAATCTTCTAAAAAACATAAAGCTGGAATATCTATCCCATTTTCTTTAGCTATTTTCATCAAATTCTTATTATCATCTACTAGAATTTTATTTCCATTAATAGTTATGTTCTTCATTATAACTCCCCCTATAACCGAATGGTAAGTAAATTATCCTTGTTAGAATATTAACAATTTCATTTTACACCATATTTGCAATAATTACTATCTTTTAACCATTATTATTTTCTTAGATTTTCTCCACTTATGATTTTACGACAAAAAATGCATATGAACAATGTAAAATTATAGTCAAAAGTGTATTCTTTTAACTCTTTTTATTAAAACTTAAATAAAAAGACATTTTTAATAATGTCTTTTTAATATATTTTCTAAAAATTTTTAAATTTATATTATTTAACATAAATTATTTAAAGTTTTCACTATGAGAATCCGCTTTCATTTCCCAATGTATAACAAAAGCTAGTATAGCTCTTAAAATTATTATTGCAGCTAATATATACATTTCATCTAAAGATCTTACTATTACTGTTTTTAATATTTCTGCACCTAACTTAAATTCAAGTGCAAGTGTTAATGACTGTGCAAATTCCACCTTTATAGGATAATTATTTTTAGTAACTATGTTTACTATAAACTTATAAAAAGCTTTAATTGCGCCAACTATTATTATCAATATTCCCATTAACTCTAAAAGGTGTATTGCAACTGTAGTTATTAAATCCACAAAATGTTCTATCAAAACCTATCCCCTCCAAACTTGTCCTTATCAACAATTATCTTTTATAATAAAAAATAAGTAAAGCGATTTAAACAAATTTAGAATTTTTATTGCGTTTTTATGTTAATATAATACTATAAAATATATTTATTTGAGGTACCATATGATACAAGTATATAATAGAAAAACAAATAATTATGAAATAGAAAAAGTTGCAGGCGGAAATTATATAAAGTGGTCTTATGATTCACCAGTTGGAAAAGGCTTAACAGAGCTTTTAGTTAAGAAAAAGTTATTTTCAAAACTTTATGGAGCTTATTGTGATACTTCATTAAGTAAAAAGAAAATATCTAATTTTATAAAAGATTTTGATATAGATATGAATATTAGCTCAAGTGCTATTGAGGATTTTAATAATTTCAATGATTTTTTTGTAAGATCGCTAAAAGAAGATGCTAGACCAATTGAAACTAATAATAATCTTCTTATTTCTCCTGGAGATGGAAGGTTATTTGCATATGAAAATATATCTGTAGATAAACTAGTTCAGGTTAAAGGAATTCATTATAGTTTATCTGAATTAATCGCTGATGATGATATAGCTAAGGAATATGAAGGTGGAGTATGCTTAGTTTTAAGACTTTGTCCTACTGACTATCATAGATTTCATTTTGTTGATAATGGGACTCCTATGCAAAGTAACTTTATTAATGGTAACTATTATTCTGTTAATCCAGTTGCCCTTGAAAGGATTCCTAAACTTTATTGTCAAAATAAAAGAGAATGGAGCTTATTTAAATCTGATAACTTTGGTGATATTATTCACATTGAAGTTGGAGCTACTTGCGTTGGAACAATTATACAAACATATACTCCAGGTAATAGAGTTATAAAAGGAGAAGAAAAAGGCTACTTTAAGTTTGGTGGTTCAACTACTATTCTTCTGTTTAAAAAAGATACAATTAAAATAGATGAAGATATAATAAATCAAACAAAGCTTGGATTTGAATGTAAGGTTCTAATGGGTGAGACGATAGGTAAAAAAATTTGAGTCTATAAGACTTTTTAATTAAAATTTATAGTTTATAAAAACAAAGGCTATAACAAGTACCTAAAATAGAATTTCTTATATATTAAAAAAGTATTATGGGAGTTAGAATTTATGGGAGATTTAATATATAGATTATTATTATTTTTAAACAGCAGTAAAGAAAATGATATTAATTATAATATAGCAATAACTATGCTTAGGAATATACGATCTATTCCTAATATGTCTATAAGCAAACTGGCTGATCTTTGTTTTACATCACCAGCTGCAATAACAAGATTTTGTCATAAACTAGGGTATTCTAATTTTATAGAGTTTAAAGAAAACATAAAGATAAATATAGGTCACTATACTAAAGGGCTCATGAAGCCTAAAGCTATGCATTATGATCTACCAAGAGAAGATATACTAAATAATATGTCTTTAGAAATTATAAATGAAATAGAAACATTTAAATCATTTATAGATTTAAAAGTTATTGATAGAGTAGTAGAACTTATTTTCAATAGTAATAATGTATGTATATTCGGAACACAATTTTCACAGCTAATGGCACAAGAATTACAGCGTAAACTAGTTAATATTTCTAAATTAATTTATCACGCTAATGATGTTCAAGAACAAGAAAGACTAGCTGATGAATTAGATGAAAATTCATTAGCAATTCTCATTTCTCCTACTGGTAGATTTACACTATATCATGAAAGACTTTGGAGAAAAATAGAGAAAAGTTCAGCTACAGTAGTAGTTATTACCGAACAACATAAACCTGAATATATGAAAAGAAGTGATTATATAATTTATTTACCACCTAGAAATGATTCAAATGAATATGTTCAAAACCATAGATATGACTTAAGTTATCTACTTGAATATATTTATATTAGATACGGAAGCATGTATAAAAACAGTTAATAGTGAAAAGTGAAAAAGTTAAGGAAAACTTACTTCTTACTAGCTTCTATAGGTAAAAAAAGAACTCAATTTTTAAAATTGAGTTCTTTTTATTTCATAACTCATTAAGATGAGTTATTTCCTTAATTATTCATTATATATTATAACTTGTATTAAAACTCTGCTCTTTCTACCTTCTCAATTTTTTCTATAACATCTTTAAATTGTGGTAAATAGTCCTTATGAGCTAGTAACATTTCATTTAACAACTTTCTTCCTCTTACATCATCAGATATTAAAGGATTAGTTACCATTGCTAATAATGCTATATTATAGTCTCCTGTATATGCTGCTTCTGCTGCTAACCTTTCAAATGATTTTATTTGTCCAGCTAATCCTTGTGCGAATATTGGTAAATCAGTAACTGTTTCTACTGGAACTGGACCATTTTTTCCTATATAACAACTTACTTCTACAGCTGAATCATCTTCAAATTGTTTTAAAGTTCCGTTATTTCTAGTATTTACAGCAATTATAGTGTCTTTATCATTATATATTCCATTTATAACATTACATGCAACATCTGAATAGTGAGCTCCACCACGTTTAGCCAATTCTTCTGGCTTTTCTTGTAGATTAACATCCTTATACATTTCAAATAATTTCTTTTCTACTTCCATTACTACTTCTGCTCTAGTTTTTCCTTTTTTAAACTCTTCTAATTCACTTTTTAACATATCTCTAGTTTTATAGTAATATCTGTGATAAGGACAAGGAATTATTCCAAATGCCTTCATTGTTGCAACATCCCAATTAAATCCCTTTATATTCGCCATTGTTTGAGTCTTTGTATCAGGTGCTGTTAATGCTTTTATAATTTCTGCTGTAACATCATTTCCATCTAAATAAACTTTTTCTGCATAAACCATATGATTTAATCCTGCAAAATCAACTGTTACTCTATTACTATCTACACCCAATATCTCTGCAAATGAATATTGTAGACCAATAGGTACATTACAAACACCTACTACTTTTTTATGAACTCCATATCTTAATAATGCTTCAGTAACTATTCCAGCTGGGTTTGTAAAGTTTATTAACCATGCATTTGGACATAACTCACTTATATCCTTTGCTATATCTAGTATAACTGGTACAGTTCTTAATGCTTTAAATAATCCTCCAGCTCCATTAGTTTCTTGTCCTAAAAATCCATGGCTTAATGGAATTCTTTCATCTTTAACTCTTGCAGGTAATAACCCTACTCTTAATTGTGTTGTTACGAAATCTGCATCTTTTAAAGCTTCTCTTCTATCTAAAGTTAAATGGATATTCATTGGTACTCCAGCTTTTTCTACCATTCTTTTTGCTAATGCACCAACTATCTCTAATTTTTCTTTACCTTCTTCAATATCTACTAGCCAATAATCACTTACGGGCATTTCATCATATCTCTTAATTAATCCCTCTACTAATTCAGGTGTATAACTTGATCCACCACCTATTGTAACTATTTTTAAACTTTTTTTATCCATACTCTTAACCCCCATAACTTTTAATTATTCATTATCTCTATACCTTAATTATATCTATATATCTTAGAAAACAATTTCAAAATTTGAAAATCCAATTAAACTTTAAATTTAATTTTTTATAATTATATTTTTTATTTCAGATTTAAATTTTTCTTCGTTACCATTAAAAATTATAAGATTTATCCCCATTTCTTTAGCTCTTGCTTTAACTGCTGCCTTCACAGGCTCTTTTGTTGCAACTAAAATTTTATATACCTTTTCCCCTCCAATTTGATTACTATATACATCTAGCTCATTTAATGCATCTTCATTATATTTATCACTATCTTTACATGATATGCAAATAGCAACTGAGTCTTTTACTGCAACTACATCAACTTCATTTCTAACTATCTTACTCTTATCATTCCATAAGAACATAACTCCACTTTTAACTTCATCAATTTCTTTAATTTCACTAATCATAATATTTGTTGCTATCTCAAGCCAAGTTCCACTTTTAAATATAAATGATTTTAAATATTCATTTTTGAAATTAACATAGATTTCATTATTAGGAGTCTCATTATAATCCATCCCATTAATTTCTTTTAATTTATTTAATATTTTATTTAATATCATTTTTTCTTCTTTAGTTAAGAATTCAGTTTTTATAGTAACATTTTTAGTATCCTGATAGTCATGTATAAAAATATTTGAATCATATAGTTTTTGCTTATACTTATGCCATAGTTCTAAATTTTCATATATCTTTTTAGTTAAATAAATTAAATCATCTTTATCACAAAGATCACTTGAATCATTTAAAAGTTCTCCTCCAGATGCCTTTATAAGATTATCTAATTGCATATCCTCATATTCTTCTTTAATAACTTTAATACTCTTATCAAATATATATAAAAACTTATTTTTTATATCTACATATATTGAATTTAACAAATTATCTTTACTTATATTTAGTAATGTCAAAGAATTTACTCTGCTACCACCTGTTAAATTAACTAATATATTTCTATTTTTATTTTCATTTATTATTTTAACTAATTTATCAACTTCACCTTCATTGACAATAGTCTTATTAAATTTCACATTTGGAATATAACTTTCATAATATTTTTTTACAGAATCCATTAGAGTTTCGCTATTTTTATCATATATAAACAAGACTTCCTTTGGATTAAATTTCTTTGTTGCTAATATATTAGCTTGATTATGCTCATCTAGTTGATTTATTAATATATCTACATTCATACCTATAATCCTTCTTTTTGAATTTATATACTTTTAATTTATCCAAAGAGAGCATTTTTATCCTAAATAAATACATATACCTACATTCATATAATATAAAAGGAGAAATTTCATTAAGAAATCTCTCCTCTTGTATTAATTAAATAAATTCCTGGCTAAATAAACTCCTGAACATGATGCCATCATTAACCCTCTTGTTAATCCAGCTCCATCTCCAATAGCATATAAGTTTTTAATATTTGTTTCTAAATTTTCATTAAGTTTAACAGCATTTGAGTAGAACTTTATTTCAGGTCCATATAATAAATTATCAGGATTAGCAAATCCTTTTACTACTTTATCCATCTCTAATATAAAATTAACTATATTAGTCATTGTTCTATATGGAATACCTAATGTTATATCTCCAGGCATTGCAGTTTTTAATGTTGCTTCTACTGAATTATTTTCAAGTTCTTCCTTCCAAGTTCTTTTACCATTTAATATGTCTCCAAATCTTTGAACAACAACCTCTCCATTTGATAATAGATTTGTAAGCTCTGCAACTTTATTTGCATATTCTATTGGCTTTTTAAATGGTTCAGTAAACTTATGAGAAGAAAGTATTGCAAAGTTTGTATTTATACTTTTCTTTTCCTTATAAGCGTGTCCATTTGCTAATGAAACACCATTGTCATAAACTTCTGCTGCTACAAACCCATCAGGATTTTGACAGAAGGTTCTAACCTTATCTCTAAATGGAGCTACATTCCCAATAAACTTACCTTCATACATAAGTTCATTTATCCTTTGTATATCTCCTTCTGATTTCATTTCAAATCTTACTCCAATGTCTACTACTCCAACTGCTTTTTCTATCTTATGCTTATCACATAAATCAGATAAGAAATCAGCACCATTTCTTCCAACTGATATAACTACTTTATCAGCATAGTAATTTCCACTTTCAGTTACTACACCTCTAGCTTCACCATTTTCTATTATAATATCTTTAACAATACTTCCAAATATTATTTCTACACCATTTTGTAATAAATAATCTTCTAATTTTCCATAAAGCTCTCTTGATTTTTCTGTTCCTAAATGTCTAATAGGAATATCTACTAAATTTATATTTTCACTTTTTGCTTTATCCTTTATTTTCTTTATTTCATCTTTATGCTCTATTCCAGCTATATTTTTTTCTCCCCCAAAATCTAAATATATCTCATCGCAATAATCAATTAAATTCTTTGTACTTTGATGTCCAATTATCTCTGGTAAATTTCCTCCAACTAAAACTTCTTCTGAATCCTTGTCATATAAAGATAGCTTTGCATCAGAAAATGCTCCTGCTCCTGCAAATCCAGTAGTTATATTACAATATGGCTTACACTTAACACACTTATTTAACTTTGGTATTGGGCAATATCTTTTATAAACAGACTTCCCCTTTTCAATAATTAAAATTTTCTTTTCTGGATTAATCTTTGAAAGCTCATATGCAGTGAATATCCCACTAGGGCCTGCACCAACAATTACAACATCATATTTGTCTTTAATAAAATTCATTTGATAACCCCCTTATATTACGAATATTATTGTAAATCCATAAATAATTATACGCCATTTCGCGAGAATATCAATGTTTTTTATAATTTTAATATTTAATTTTCATATTTGCTGTTCTAATTCCATTATACTTTCATTTATCTTCACCATATAATTGTTTCTTATATATTCTTCTAATGCTTATATACATTTTTAATACTTTAATACTTAATAAAAAATTTTTAAAATTCATTTATATGAATGATTATTTGTAGTTACTGCTTTTATTTATTTGATAACTACAATCTTAACTATAAATATTGTAGTTACTTTTTGAATTTTTATAGTAACTACATTTATTTTATTTAACTTATTCATTTTCCCTTTTAATTTAAATAATTCTCTAAATTTTATATAAATTTATAAACTGAAATTAATAGTATTATAAGTATACATTTACTAACTCACCTATTTTTGATTTTAAAATTTATAATGATTAAAACAAAAAATAATTTTTTTCAAAATAAAAAAAGCCTTGAAAATTCAGTATTTACAAGGCTTTTCTGGTACGGCGGAGAGGATTCGAACCCCCGACCAACTGGTTCGTAGCCAGCTACTCTATCCAACTGAGCTACCACCGCATATAAATTTTAACAACATTTATATTATCATAACTACTTAAATAAATCAAGCGACTAATTTTTATAAAATATTCTATGTTATCAATTATTATATATATCTGAAAATTCTACTTCTAACATTTGTATTTTATTACTTTCATCTCTTATGCAAAAGTCATCTTGTTCCTCTACAATTGTTATCGGTAGCGTTATTATAAATTCACATCCATTTCCCTCTTCACTTTTCAATTCAATACTTCCATCCATGGATTTAACTAAATAATTTACTAAATCCAATCCTATTCCGCTTCCAGAATTTTCTCTATCTTTTTTATTAGATACTTGATAGAACCTATTAAAAACCTTTTCTTGATATTCCTTTGATATTCCTGGACCCTCATCCCTTATAGATATAGTAATTTTATCTCCCATAACCATTATATTTATATATACATTTGTATTGGTATATGAAAACTTAATAGAATTTGATAATAAATTCATTACAATTCTATCAATTGCATCTGGATCCACTGCCATTAAACATTCCTCTTCATTGGTATCAAATATAAGCTGTATATTCTTTTGCTTTGCGTATTTATCTATGCAGCTTATAGTGCCTTCAATCATAGATATAATATCTATATTTTTTTTGTGTAAAATATAATAGTTATTTTCTAGTTTTGTTGTATCAATTAAATTATTTACTAACTTTAACATCTTGAGACTATTTCTTTTTACTATTTTCATATATTCCATTGCTTTTTTATCATTAATAGCTATGCTACCATAATCTATACATTGCATAATACTTAATATTACATTTAAATGTCCTCTTAAATCATGTGAAATATTAAGCAAAAAATTCTCTTGTTTAATACTTTTATCCATTAATCCTGTTATGATACTTGTTGACTCTTCATTTGTAAAATTAAATTTTCCATTTAATATAATTTCACTGATATTCATTTTACTATCTAATTTCTCTATAAATTCATTATTAATCATGATAATAATTCCTTTCATAACAGTCTTAGACTTTGTTTTAATGTTATATAAATAGTTTACCATATGGATATTTTCCCAACAAGGTCTTTTGATTTTATTTTCCAAAATATTGAATAAAACATTACTTATATATTTTTTATTCAATATCATAATTATATTAATTCATAATTATCTTTCATATTTTACAAATATTATTATTACTAAAAACTACTCATATTTAATAAAAAATCTTGACAAATAATTTTAAATTACTTGTTAAGATTTTATCATTTCTAAATTAAATCATTTCATTTCTTATTTTATTCATTGCAAGTATTAAATAAATACCTGATATTAATATACTAACTGATCCTAGTGGATAAATTAAGTTAATTAATGTAGGCAATGTCATTGCATATATGCATAATTTAAAAACATCTCCATAATTTAAGTTAATATTATTCATTTTGCTTAGAACTAATCCTACTAACGATAGCATAAATGAATTAAATAAAAGAACTAAATAAGTATATAAAAGAGTGAATATAAATATACTGTATTTTAATATTCCCATAATACTTGCTGCTCTTAAAATAGTTTCATTATTCATATTATCAAATAATATTGGAATATCGCTATATTTAAGTGACCCTACTCCATCATTATCTCTATATGATATTCCATCTTTTAGTATGGATATAGAAATATCCTTATGAATTACTATATTTCTTATAGTCTCAACTTCGTCAAGTGATATATCCGTATTAATTAAAACAAGAAACCTTCCCACTTCTCTTTTAATAGGAGAATTTTTAAAGTCTAATATCCCATCCTTCATTTCAAATTTAAATTCATCACTTGCCATTACTTGTTTTATAGAATTTTGCATTGTAGTCACACTTGCAAAATTCATAATGCCTAATATACATCCAACTAATACACTTAATAATATAGAATATACTAATGCATGAGAAAATCGTAATTTTAATAATTCTTTATATCTTCCTACATTATAAATACTAATTTTAACCTTATCTATAAAGCCTATATTATCCTTCATAATTACCTCCAATTATATGGAATTTAATACTTAATAAATATTCTATCATATGTATTAACTTTTATAAACAACTCTTATTTTTATAAAAACGACTTTTTAAGATTAAAGTCTAAGCTTTTTGTTAATGATTAATAGTATAAGTTGTAAGGAGGTATAAAAATGTATAATAATAAATCCAAACCCAAAAATAAAGTTTCGATTTTTATGATTCTTTCTTCTATGATTCTATTTATTTTATTAGGATTTGGAGCAAATATTTACTTAAGCTCTCAATATAGTAAGGTAACTTCTAGCTTTTATAAAGCCTTTAATAATTGTGAGTTTTCGGATGCAAAGACTAATTTAAATAATAAAATTTTATCTTTAAAGAAAAAACAACTTAATTCTGATTTAAATGATTACTTTATAGATATAGTTGATAAAATATGTATTTCTTTATCTAAAAATGAAATTACTACTAATCAAGCATTAAGCGTACTAAATGAAATTAAGAGCTACAATGTATTAAATTCATCTTTAGATAAATTGATTTCTGCATTAGATGATAAAGATAGTAATAGTATAACCTCAACTACTGAAGGTACTTCTAATAAAGAAATATCTTCTGCAAATGATAATTCTAATGATATTTCAGCTGATAAAGATAATTACTTAAACTTAGGTATTTCAGCCTTTAACTCAAAAGATTATTCAAAAGCAATGAAATATTTTAGTCTAATTCCAAGTTCTTTAGCTAATGATTATGAACTAGCTCAAGAATACATAGAAAAATGTAAATCAAATTATAAAGACTACTTACTTGAATCTGCAGATGAATTAGTTGCAAATAAATATTATACTAAAGCAATAGACTTTTTATCTGATTATGACTCAAAATTATTAAGTAAAAATGATATAACTGAGATAAAAAATAAAATTAGTTCTATTAAGTTATTTAGAGAAGAGTATCAAGGAGATGATTCTGAATATACTTCTAATGCAATTCTTCAATCTATAACACTCAATAATGTAAATACCTTATCTATTAGTAGTAAAACTAATTATTTTGTTTACTTAAATTTAGCCGAGCAAAAAACCTATGTTTATGAAGGAGAAACTAACGATTGGGATTTAGTTAAAGAGTTTTCTTGCTCTACAGGTCTTCCTGGCAAGGAAACTCCCAAGGGAATATTTGCAGTTACCAATAGAGGGGAGTGGTTCTTCTCAGATGAGTTTGATCAAGGCGGTAAGTACTGGGTTCAATTTATGGGCGATTACTTATTTCACTCCGTTCCTTTTGATGAAACCCAAACTGTTATTTTAGATGACACTCTTGGTACTCCTGCATCTCATGGTTGCATAAGATTAAAAGTAGAAGATGCTAAATGGTTATATGATAATATTGCAAATGATACTAAGATAATAATAAATTAATATATATTGAAAAACGTAACTGTTTCTAAATAGTTGAACATAAAAATAATCCCTTGTTTTACCCCAAATTAAATATTCTATAATAATAAACAGGAGCACCAAATAAGAATAATTACATCTTATTCGGTGCTTTTGCTTATAAAATCTAAAAATTAAATAGTAAATTACAATTTTGATACAGACTCTTTTTATTATTTATATAATGAATTTATTTATTAATTATATGATATTATATTTATAATAATATTATTGATTTTAAAGGTAGGATAATAATGAATATATATATTCCAAATGAAGTTAAATTTATTATAGATACTTTTTATAAAAATAATTTTGAAGCATTCATGGTTGGTGGTTGTGTTAGAGATTCTATTCTAAATAACTCACCTAAAGACTATGATATTACTACCTCCGCAAAACCAGAAGATACATTATCTCTTTTTGAAAAAACAATTCCAACTGGTATAAAGCATGGTACAGTGACTGTTCTTATCAACAATAATTCGTATGAAGTTACAACCTATAGAACTGAAGGAAACTATTTAGATAATAGACGTCCATCATCAGTTAATTTCGTTAGTGATATAAGAGACGACTTATCTAGAAGAGACTTTACTATAAATGCCTTAGCTTATAATAAATCAGCTGGTCTTGTTGATTACTTTAATGGTATATCCGACATAAAAAATAGTATTATTCGTTGTGTTGGAGATGCTGATAAAAGATTTAAAGAAGATGCACTTAGAATGCTCCGTGCAGTTAGATTTAGTTGTCAACTAAACTTCGATATAGAGGAAGAAACTTATAATGCCATATTAAATAATAATAAACTAATTAGTAATATAAGTTTTGAAAGAATACGAGATGAGCTTTGTAAGATATTGATTTCTGATAATCCATCTAAAGGATTGATTTTATTAAAGGATACTGGCCTATTAGGGGCAATACTTCCTGAAATAAATAACTTAGTTAACTTCACTCCAAAATGTAATAATCATAATAACAATGTATTTAAGCATACTCTTAATGTAATTGATAATACACATAATAACTTATTACTAAGGTTATCTGCATTATTGCATGATGTGGGGAAATTAAACACTCTTACCCATAATGAAAATGGATTCTACTACTTCCCTAATCACAATATTGAAGGTTCATTAATGACTAGAAAAATATTATCTAAATTAAGATTTGATAATAATACTATAAATATAGTTTGTAAATTAATAGAACATCATTTAGTTTTAAATGTTAACTATCTTCCAACTAAATTTGAAGTAAAAAAATTATTAAATACTATTGGTAAAGAATATATATACCTTTTATTTGATTTACAAAGAGCTGATATTAATTCTCTAGATAATCCTAAAATATTTTTAGCTAAAGTTGATTATATAGATAATCTAGTATCAGAAATACTAAGTAATAATGAGCCACTTAAGATTAAAGACCTTAATATAAGCGGTGAGACATTAATAAAATCATTTAATTTGAAGCCTGGAAAATTAATAGGATATACATTAAACTTTTTATTGGATAAAGTCTTAGAAAATCCTGATTTAAATACTAGAGAATCATTATTAAAATTATCTAATGATTTTATAAGTAACTTATAAAATCACTTTTTTCTTTTTATAATATTGAGTACTATTTCCTCTATCTTTAATAATAGTAGTTAATTTTATTTTACATAAGAGTGTCTACTTACTAAAACATAATTTTTAATAAAATTAATTTTTAAATATAAATACCTAAAAACATATAAAATATGTCTTTATAATATAAAAAAGTGGATTATTTAAA
>NZ_JH815223.1:43141-63344 GCF_000158375.2 Clostridium sp. 7_2_43FAA | reverse complement strand
ATTTATTAATCCACTTTTTATATTCTTTATAGAATTAATCTATAAATTCATTTTTTCTTCTTTATTTAATCCAAATAAATATAGATAGCATTCCTTTACTTCTTTTCCAGTTATCTTTTCCACAGCATCCTTATAGTACTTAATTTGTATTTTATACTTATCTAAAATCTCACTTTCCTTGCCATGTTCAACATAATCAGTTTTATAGTCTAATAAAATAATTTTATCTTCCTCTTCAAATATACAGTCTATTATCCCTTGCAATCTAACATTTTCATTTCCATATACCTCTTCTGATAGAGTACTATCAATATTTAAGCTACTTATTTCAGTATAAAAAGGTAATTCTCGTTTAACTAATTTCCCTGTATTAAATGCATTTAGAAGCCTCTTTCCCAAATTACTCTTAAAGAAGCTTATAAAACTAATTTTTTGTACAGCTTTTATTTCTTCTTCAGTAAGTAAATTTTTATCCTTCATAGAATATATTTGAGTATCTATTTCTTCTTTTGTATTAACTTTATTTAAATCTAATTTTTGCATTATAAAGTGTGCTATAGTACCTCTTTCTGATGCTGATAAACCTCTTTTTTCTTGTAAGAACTTTGGCTTTAATACTTCCTTATCACTAAAAATATTTACTGTAATAACATCATCATTTTCGTTATTATAAAGAGATCTTTTTAAATCGGAAACCGAAACATTACTAGGTAATTTACCTGCCAAATCATATTTATATTTATAATTTAATCTTCTTTCAATTTCTTTATCTATATGGTCCACATCTGAATTAATAAATAAATCTGTTTCTTCATTTTCATCCACAGCTACTTCATTTTTTTCCACAGCTAATAAATTTTTAGTCCACATTTGTGTCCTCCATGTTGAAAAATCATTAATTATTGAACTATTATTTGCTCCAATATATTTTCTTAGTTCTTCTCCATCTCTATGCTTACATATAGCCATTCCAATCCAATCTAAATAACTTTTCCCCTTTAATACCTCTGATGCTGGAACAATTTCATCATCTAAAGCTGCTGATGAAACCCATCTTGATATTGATTTTTCTAAGTTTCTTGTTGCCCCTGTAATAATTAATTTTTCTTTTGCTCTTGTAAATGCAACGTATAGTATTCTCATTTCTTCTGAAAGAGTCTCAAATAATATTTTTTTCTTTATTGCTTCTTTAGCTAATGTACTATATGAGTTTCTTCTTTCTAAATCAACATAATCTGGCCCTAGTCCAAGGTCATCATGATATAAAATGGATTTATTTAAATCCATTAGATTAAATTGCTTACCAAAACCACATGTAAATACTACTGGAAATTCTAGACCCTTGCTTTTATGAATACTCATTATTCTAACAACATCTTCATTTTCACCAAGTATTTTTGCACTTCCCATATCTCCTGATGAATTCCTAAGCTTATTTATAAAGTTAATGAAATTAAATAATCCTTTAAAGCTAGTTTGCTCAAACTGCTTTGCTCTTTGGAATAGTATCTTTAAATTTGCTTGTCTTAGCTTACCATTTGGCATAGCCCCAACATAACCATAATAAGCCGTATCCATGTAAAGATACCAAATAAATTCATCTATTGGAGTATAAATTGATTTATTTCTCCACTTTCCTAAGTTATTTATAAATATCTTACATTTATTTTTAAGTTCCTCATTTACTTCATATACATCATCAGAAACACCTTTTATTATTTCATAAAAATATTTTTCTTTATCTAATAATCTTATATCTCCAAGTTCTTCTGCGCTAAAACTTACTAAAGGTGATCTTAATACGGAAATCATAGGAACATCTTGCATTGGATTATCTATAACCTTTAATAAAGACATCATTGTTCTTATTTCTATAGTTTCAAAATATCCTGTTCCTGTATCTGCATAAACAGGTATCCCTTCTGAGCCAATCTCTTCTAAAAATATTTCAGACCAATTTCTAGTTGCTCTTAATAATATAACTATATCTTTATATTTTAAAGGTCTATATTCTCCAGTTTCCTTATCCAATACTTTAAATACTTTACCTGTTTTAGGATCTGGATTTAATAATTCTTTTATCCTTCTAGCAACTATTCTTGCCTCTAGTCCTATTGAATCAATATCTTCTTCCTCTTCTACTAAACCTTCACCATCATATTCTTCTACTTCAGTAGTATATTCTCCTGACTTATCAAGAATATGAAGTTCTATTGGTCCTGCTATCATTGTATTTTCATCATTATTTTCTTTGTAGTTAGCTCCAAGATTAAGAGCTTCATCGTCATTATATTCAAGTTCACCTACAGTCTTAGACATTACTTCCTTAAATATATAATTTACTCCACTAATTACTTCTTCTCTACTTCTAAAGTTCTTATATAATTGTATTTTTCTATTTAAATCACCATCTTCTAGTGGATATCTGTTATATTTATCTAAAAACAATTCAGGTTTTGCTTGCCTAAATCTATAAATACTTTGCTTAACATCTCCAACCATAAAAACATTCGGATTTTCTAATGTTTTTCTAGAAACTAAATCTATTATTGCTTCTTGAACATTATTAGAATCTTGATATTCATCAACTAAAACTTCATCAAAGTATTCTCTAAAGCCATTTGCAACGCTAGATGGACATATATTATCTTCTTCATCATTTTCTATAAGTATTTTCAAACATAAATGCTCTAAGTCATTAAAATCTAGTATATTTCTTTCTCTTTTCTTTTCCTTAAATCTATTTATAAATTCTAATGTCAACTGACTTATCATTTTCATATAAGGATATGAATTTTTAATTCCATTTAAAGCATCATTTACTGTCATTGAAAAACTATCTTCAATTAATTTTGATGTTTTCTTTTTAATACTATCTCTTATACTCTTAACTATCTCTAGGCTTTCTTCATCTGAAACCTTATCTTTTTTAACAGACTTTAATCTAGAAAAGCTTATATTATTGATAGAAGAATATAGTTCCTCTATTCCCAAGCTTAATGATTCTTCAACCCTTATAAACATATCCAAATCATCTAAAAAAGTTACTTCATATGGTTCTAAGCCTTCAGTATCCCTTATTATACCTATAGCCTTTTCTAACATTTTTATGTATCCAGTTACTTCAATTTTTATAGTTTCCTTTAATATATCTATCCATATGGTTTTATTTAAATCATCTATAGTTTCTATATTAAATCTTTCTGCATTATTAACTAACCATTTGTCTGGCCAAGGACCACTCATTGAGAATCTATATAAATCTAGTATTATATCTTTTAACCTTTGATCATCTCTTGATCCACTGTATGCTTCTATTAGATTTCTAAACCCTATATTTTCGCTTTCATAGTAATCCTCAAACATATCATTTATAACTTCTAATTTTAACAATGTATTTTCTGTTTCATCAGCAATTCTAAATGTAGGATCTAAATCTATAACATGATAATAATTTTTTATAACATCTAAACAAAATGAATGCATCGTAGTTATATTAGCTCTACTCAAAAGAGTTAATTGCCTTTGCAATACTTTTGAATTAGGATTTGCTTCTAAAGACCTTGATATTGCAGCTGCTATTCTTTCTCTCATTTCTGCCGCAGCTGCAGATGTGAATGTAACAACTAATAATCTATCTATATCTACTGGATTATTTTCATTGGTTATTATTCTTATAATTCTTTCTACTAATACAGCCGTCTTTCCCGAACCAGCTGCAGCAGCTACAAGTAAGTTACATCCTCTAGTTGTTATTGCCTTAAGCTGATCTTCTGTCCATTTTGTATCACTCATAATTAGTTGTTCCCCCCCTTCTCTACCTCATCTTTTATTAATTTCCACGCTTCATCATTACTCTTCTTTAAAACTACCCTATACTTATTATTTTCTATTGATGTATCAAACTGACATACTGATGAATAATCACAATAACTACAATATGCAGTGTTATTATTTTTGCAAGGTTCTATTTTTATTTCTCCGCTTAACATTTCCTCGCATATTTCGGACATTTTATCATTAACATATTTTCTTAATGTATCAAATTGTTCCTCTGTTATTACAGAACTACTTGATGTAAAATTGCCATCTTTCTTTATTGCAGCTGGTATTATTAATGAATATGAATCCATATCATTATCCATAGCCTTAACAACATTTATATCCTTAAGGAGTAATCCACTCATTTTTAATTCTTTTAATATATTATCTTTTATTTCTTCTTCAGTAAGTTGCTTTTTAGACTTTATTATTGGATCATCAATCCTGAAATATAATATTGCTCCTGGCATTGCTTGCTTTTGTAATATATATTTTGAGTTTTTAATAAGGGCATCTAAGTAAACCAATAACTGTATTTGGAGACCATAATAAACTTCTGTTAAATTGAATTTTTTAGCTCCTGATTTATAGTCAACTATCTTTATATATGTGTTACCATCTAAATCTAAAGTATCAATTCTATCTACTCTTCCAACTAAATATACTGTTTCATTTGATGGTAAATCTATTTTAATTGGCTCTCCATCACTAAATCCTCCAAAGGCAAACTCATTCTTAAATACCTCAAACTTACCTTTTCTCATTTGTTCTGATATTACCATAACAGATTTAGTTATAGTTCTCTTGAATCTATCTGCAAAGTACTTATATTTCTTCGTACTATTTAATATTGAGTTAGAATCACTTTCTAATCTCTTATCAACTAGTTCATTAACTATTACCTTACATCTTTCTCTATTCAAATCAGACCATGCTATTTTTTCATTTCTAACTGTATTTGTAAAATCATCTAGAACATTATGCATAAATGATCCTAAATCTGGAGCAGAAAATTCATATACTTTTCTATCCTTTGCCTTTAATCCATATTGTACATAATAAGAAAAAGGACATTGAGCATACTTTTCTATTCTAGATACATTAAATATAAGTTTTTTATTTTCTGATTGATATAATCTCTTTATTTTTTCCCTAGGAATTTTTTCAACCAAATTAGTATATGTTAATCCCTTAAACATTCTATTCGATTTATTTTTAAACTCCTCATTATTTTCAAACCATTTAAAAGCTTGTGCCCAATATTCGTCTACATTTTCCTTTTCAAATTCCATTCTAAGTGCTGAAATAAGTTCATTAAAGGTAGGTGTAGGAGCTGTTATTTTATTAAACTTATCTCTTCTATCTCTTATATTATAAATTTCACTTTCCTCTACTACATTTGGTAAAACTTTTTTAAGCCTTGGAATAATTATAGATGGTCTTAGCGACTTCCCTTCAAAATCTGCCATAGGGAAAGTTACCATTAAATACTCTGAAGGAATAGTTAATGCTGTATAAACAATAAATTGCTCTTCGAAAGCTCTGATTTTAGTGTCTGAAGCTAATCTTATTCCTATATTCCTTAATAACTCTCTTTCTCTATCACTTATAATTCCTTCTTCCTTATTCGCAGCTGGTAACACCCCATCATTTACTCCTATTAAATATAAAGCTTTTACTTCTCTACCTTTAACTCTTGATATATCACCTATATTTACTTGATCTAAAGACATAGGAATTACCCCTATCTCCCTTTCTTCAAATCCTGATATGAGTATTTTAGTAAATTCCTTTATATCTAAAACCTCATCTCCCAATACTTCTACAACTTGATCTAAAATTTCTATAACCATCTCGGGAACTTGTATATATTCCTTTATCTTATCTTGAAGCCCTAATGAATTAAATTCTTCTAACCATACTTCTAATGTTTTAAATACATTTAGTTCATTTAAAAACTCATATAGATTTGTTGCAAAATCCCTTACTTTATTCTTTCCTTTTATTCTATTATGTAACTTCATTAAAGGAGATCGTATTTCTTCCATAATTTCAATAATTGTATTTTCCTCTTCAGAAATATTCTCTTTATCATAAAGATCTTTAGTCCACTTGTATCCCTTGATTCCGTTAGCTAATATATAATTTTCTAATATATCAATATAATCTCTTTCAACATTTACTAATCCACTCTTTAAATATTTAAATACACTTTCATAAGACCAATTGCTTGCTAATATTTCTAAAGATGAAATAATAACTACAACTAATGGATTATTAAGTATTTCTCTTTTTTTATCTATGAAAAATGGAATATTGTATTCATTAAAAATAACTGTAGATATTTTTTCATACTCATCTATATTTCTACATACCACAGCTATATCCTTAAATCTATAACCATTATCTCTAACCATTCTTAATATATCCTTGGCTACAACCTCAACTTCATCATAACTATTATTTGCCTTATATATTCTTACATTATTAGCTTTTCCTTTATACTCTTTAAATGGATATGTAAAAAAATGACGTTCTAAGTGTTGTAAATCTTCATTATTTAAAAATCTATACGACTGTCCCTTATTTAAATCAATAGGTTCTAAGTATGATATATTTCCTTCTTTCATAATTCTTAATATGGAGTTCTCAGTGTTTTTTATAGCATCAAATATATCTGTATAATCTATATCAGAACCTCCACTTAAAGAATCACTACATAAAGTTATATTTACAACTTTCGCTTTCTTTGCAAGCACTTTTATAACCTCTAATTGTTGAGGTGTAAAAGTAGTAAATTCATCTATCCATATTTCTGCATCATCATATATATTACAATCCTTTAACCTCTTAGCTAAAAAGGTTAACTCATCATCTGAGTCTATGAATCTTTTATGAAGAATCTCATTAAAGCTATTAAAAATTAATTTTAAGTCACTTATTTTTTTCTTAAGTTCTTCATCATTTATTTCATCTTCCTTTGAACTTAATATTTCCCCGGAAATATTATATTTTTTAAATTCTGTTATTACTTTTGATACTATTGACGAGAAACCTTGCTTCTTCGCCATTCTATTAAAGTATTGTAATTCTTCACTTTTATCTTTTAATAGCTTATAAATAAGCATATTTCTTCCTGAATCACTTATTCTAAGCTCTGTTCGTCCACCACATTCTTCTGATACTCTATGCGCCATTCTCTTAAAGCTTAATACTTCACCTCTTAATAATCCCTTTTCTGTTACAATATCAAGGAATTTTTTTTCCGTATCAAAAGTATATTGCTCCGGAACTATTAAAACTAATTTATGTTGATTATCATAATTTTCTATTTTCTTTTTTATTTGTTCAAGGCAAAATCTGCTTTTCCCTGTGCCTGCCCTTCCAAATATAAATCTTATTCCCATAAACACGCTCCTAAAAGTACTTTATCTTAAATTATTCCCCTTTGTATTAAATAAATTCTTCTTTAAGTAATCCCATAACTATAGTATCTAGATATTTACCACAAATATAATATTTGCTTCTTCTTACTCCTTCTTCTTTAAAACCACATTTCTTATAGCAATTTATAGCTCTAATATTTTCCTTCACAACTTCTAATTCTACCTTATGAGCCTTTCTATTGTTAAACAAATATTTACATAATGTTCTTATTGAATCCTTACCATATCCATTTCCCCAATATTCCTTACCAATAGTTATACCTATTGAATATACGTCTCTTGTATAGCTATTTTCCTTATAATAAACATATCCTATTAAATCACTGTCTTTTGTTACTATAACCATTTCCTTTTTATTTGGCTTTGTAAAATGATGAAATTGACTCCTTATATATTCTTTAGTCATAATCCCTGTAGATAAACCATTATACTTAAGTACGTCTTTGTCTGCACAAGTGTCATATAAAATATCTATGTCTTCTCTTACCGGATCTCTTAAATATATATTTTCTCCATATATCATACTGCTATCTCCCTAAGTAAAGTTTATACCATGCTTTTAATTTTTGTATACTTTAATTATAAAACTATTTATAAAAGCAAAAAAGAGAACAATAAAAAAAGAGCTCACTTTTTAATATTGAGCTCTTTTCTTCTAATCCATAATATCTATATCTGCTTCTACTCCATAGTGATCTGAAATAATACTTTTATTTATATCATTAAATATTACATTAGATTTTTTTACATTAACATCTGTATTAGTAAATATTATATCTAATCTTTTATTTTCAGTTTTCCCTTCCCATCCAGCAATTTCACCTTGAACAGTTATACCATTATCTTTTTCAAGTGCAATATCATAAGTATCAATTAATCCTTTACTTAATAGATAATCATATCCCTCATTTCTAATTAATGCGTTATTGTTAATATCCCCCATAACAAAACTTATCCCATTAACCTTAGTCATAAGATTATCTACTTGATACTTAAAGGATTCTTCTTCATCATCCCACCAACCCAAGTGGCATGTGAAGAAATTAATCTTTTTATTATCTATAGTTATAGTAGCTTTAATTATTTTTCTACTTTTATAAAAAGTCTTTTCACTACTTTTTGTTATATAAAATAACTCTACATCTTCAATTTCATGTCTAGTCAGTATAGATAAGCCCTCTTCATATATATCGTAACCTATATGTGAAAAATCCCATACATATTTATAATTGAACTCTCCCAACTTCTCAAGCTCTTTATTTAGTAAATAAATGAAATTATCTTCTTTTATATCCCCACTAACTACAGATTTTTCTATACTTTGACTTACTTCTTGAAATGATATAACATCATATTGCTTTTCATTTATTATTTCTGCTAAGTACTTTATTTTTTCTAATTGATTTTCTTCCATCCATGAATGGCAATTAAGTGTTAGTAATTTCATTCTAAACTCCTAATATATCTTGTATATTTGATTTTAATACATCTGCTTTTGGACCATATATAGCCTGAACTCCCTTATCTCTTAATATAAGTCCTAAAGCTCCATTCTTCTTCCATTCCTTTTCGTCAGCTACTAAGGCTATATCTTTAACAGTAACTCTTAATCTTGTCATACATGCATCTATATCTTCTATATTATCTTTTTCTCCTAATAATGATATTATCTTAAGAGCTTGTAAATCATTTGCTGTACTTGGATCATTCTTAGCAGAAGGTGCTAATGCATCTTCACTTTCTGAGTCTATATAGTTTCCGTTACGCCCTGGTGTTGGAATATTGAATTTTTTAATTAGTACATTGAATATTCCATAATTTAATCCAAAGAACACTAAGCATGTAATTATAAAATTAATTATATCTCTTATTAATCCTGCATGAACCATCATTGGAGTTCTTGTTAAGAATTCTATAAATCCAAATGCATGAACTCTTAATTGGAAAAGATCTGCTAAAGCAAAACCTATACCTGTGATTAAAGCATATACTACATATAATATTGGTGATATAAACATAAACATAAATTCTATTGGTTCTGTAACACCTGTTAAAAATACTGCTAAACCTGCTGATAAGAATACTGTTTTATATTTGCTCTTCTTGTCTGGTTCAACATTCTTATACATTGCAAATGCAATTCCTAATAATGATGCACTTGAAAGAATAACTTGGCCAGCTTTAAATCTTGCTGGAACTATACTGGTTAATAATGTATTATACTCTAAAATATTACCTGCATCTTTTAAATTTATTAAGTCACCTATCCAAGCTAACCACAATGGATCTTGACCTGCTACTAATGTACCTGCTGATGGACCTGTTAATATTTGATATACTCCGCCAAGTTCTGTATAGTTTACTGGAACTGTTAACATATGATGTAATCCAAATGGTAATAACAAACGTTCTAATGCTCCATATACAAAAGGTGCTAAAACTGGTGCTGTATCCTTTGATTCTGCTAACCAAACTCCAAATCCATTTAAAGCTCCTTGTATAAATGGCCAAACAATTGATAGTAATATAGCAGCTACTACTGATCCTAAAATAACTACAAAAGGAACAAACCTTTTTCCATTAAAGAAATCTAATGCTTTAGGTAACTTATTATAATTATAATATTTATTGTATAAAGCTGCACCCAAGAAACCTGCAATTATTCCCACAAACACCCCCATATTTAATGCTGGAGCACCTAATATATCAGTAAAATAATTAGCTACAACAAGCTTTGAACCAAATAATGAGTTTACTGTTGCTGTTGCATCAGATAACATATCTGATCCTACTCCAAATATAGCTCCTGTAATACGATTAATTAATATGAATGATAACAATCCGGCAAAAGCACCTCCTGCTCTTTCCTTAGCCCATGAGCCCCCGATAGCAACTGCAAATAATACATGAAGGTTTCCAATTATGGCCCAACCTATATCCTCCATAACCCTTGCAATTGTATCTATTAATTCTATATCTACTGACATTCCTATCAATTTTCCAATAGATATCATAAGTCCAGCTGCTGGCATTACAGCTACTACAACCAATAAAGCCTTACCGAATTTTTGCCAAAAGTCAAATGATATTAACTTACCCTTTTTCATTGTTTTTCCCATTATTGTACCTCTCCTTACTACTATTATTATTAATTTATTTTGTACATTCTTGCTTCATATGGTTTTAAATTTAAAGTATTTAAATCATCATGTTTTGAAACTTTATAATTTGATATTAATAAATTTTTATATTTTAGTACTTCATCCTTATAAATGTATTCTGCTGTTTTATTTGTTAAGTTAGTTATTATAATAAACTTTTTATCATTTAACTCTCTTATATAAGCATAAATACTATCATCATTTTTTAATATTAACTTATATTCACCATATATAAGTTCATTATTACTTTTTCTTATCTTTATCATTTTTTTATAAAAATTCAATATTGAATCTTCATTATTGATTTGCTTCTCTACATTTATATCTTTAAAATTATCATTAATTTCTATCCAAGGTTTGTGTTTAGAAAACCCTGAATTAATGGAACTATTCCATTGCATTGGAGTTCTAGAATTATCTCTAGATGTAGCCCATAAACGCTTCATGCAATCTTCTTTACTAAAACCATTTTCCAACATTTCATTATAAACATTTATACTTTTAACATCATCGTATTTATCTACAGATGAATACTTTACATTTGTCATTCCAATTTCTTGACCTTGATATATAAACGGAGTTCCTTGTTGCATAAAGTACATTAATCCTAAAGCTGTTGCACTTTCTTTCCAATATTCTTTATCATCTCCCCATGTTGACACTACTCTTGGAATATCATGATTTTCTATAAATAATGCATTCCAACCTCTATTATTTAACCCTTCTTGCCACCTAGTTAAAACCTCTTTGCACTCCTTTACATTGAAGCTTTGATTATCCTCATTATTCCATAAATCTAGATGTTCAAATTGAAATACCATATTGAATTTGCCTTTTTCTTCTCCTACCCATTCTTCTGCATCTTCAGCACTAACTCCATTTGCTTCAGCTACTGTCATAACATCATATTTTGAAAATGTATTTTCAGTTAATTCATCTAAAAAATCATGTATCCCTTCAACATTCATGTGCTTTTCAAAGCAGCTTACATATTGTTTATTTTCTATATTTGGCATATCACTAAATTCTGTATCCTTCTTAATATGACTTATAGCATCTATTCTAAATCCATCTATTCCTTTATCGAGCCACCAATTTATCATTTTATATATTTCTTTTCTTAAATCTTCATTTTCCCAATTTAAATCTGGCTGCCTTTTGGTAAATAAGTGTAAGAAATATTCATCAGTATTTTTATCATATTCCCATGCGGATCCCTTAAAAATACTTTCCCAATTGTTAGGCTCTGCATTATTTCTTCCTTTTCTCCATATATACCAATCCCTTTTAGGATTATCTTTAGCTGATTTTGATTCTATAAACCATTTATGTTCATCACTAGTATGATTTATTACTAAATCTATTATCAACTTCATTTCTCTTTTATGAGTTTCTGCTAATAATTCATTAAAATCTTCCATAGTCCCGAAATCGGTCATTATATCTTGATAATCACTTATATCATAACCATTATCATCATTAGGAGACTTGTACATAGGACAAATCCAAATAACATCTATCCCTAAGTCCTTTAGGTAATCTAGTTTTGATATTATCCCCTTTAAATCTCCTATACCATCATTATTGTAATCCATAAAACTTCTTGGATATATTTGATATGCTACCGCTTCTTTCCACCAAACCTGCTTCATATAGTCCTCCAACTTAACTAAATATAATTTATGCAATCCTTATCTAATAAATTTAATTTATGCAATAGTTGTCTAATTTATTCCATTGTTATTCAAATTATGCAATCGTTTGCCCAAACTGGTGTAAAATATGTGTACAGATATTTCTGTACACAATATTCTATTTGCTTTCTAAAATTGCTAGTGCTGCTGCACCTAAAACTCCAGCCTTACCACCTAATACAGCTTTTTCAACTTTGCAGTTATTATGAATTGTCTTTAAACATCTTCTTTCCATTTCATTTTCTATTTTATCAAATACAATTCTTCCAGCTTCACTTACGCCACCACCAATAACAATTTTATCAGGGTCAAATGTATTTGCTATATTCGCAACAGTTATTCCTAAGTAAGATAATGCATCATTTAATATATCTTGTGAAACCTTATCTCCTTTTTCTGCCTCTAAAAATACTTCCTTAGCAGTTACTTGTTCATAACCTTTTAATGCAGTTTCTACCTTGCTTTCCACTGCCTCTTTTGCTCTTTTCATGATTGCAGTTCCTGATGCAACAGCCTCTGCACAACCAGTATTACCACATCCACATCTAGGTCCGCCTTTCATAACAGTAGTATGTCCAACTTCTAATGCATTTGATGTACTACCTCTGAATAGACTTCCATTTATTATGGCTCCTCCGCCTATTCCTGTGCTTACAGTAATGAAAACCATGTTATTGCTTCCTTTACCTGCGCCAAACATAAATTCACTTAATGTTGCCACATTTGCATCATTATCTAAGTAAGTATCTAATTTATATCTATCTTTTATAGGTTGAACTATATTAAAATTCTTAAATGGTAAATTAGGAGTATATACTATTAACCCCTTATCTACATCTAATGGTCCTGGAGATCCAACCCCTATTGCCTTAACCTCATTTATATCAATTTCCTCTAATACATCATCTATTGTATTTAATAACTTTTCTAAAACTACATTTTCACCCTTATGAGCTTCCGTTTTTACCGTAACTTCTTTTACTATAGCCCCTTCTAAATCAACTAGAGCAGTGTATATCTTAGTTCCACCTAAATCAACACCAACTACATATTTCTTTTCCATTTCCATCCCCCTAGATATAAATTAAATTTTATTTCCATTATTATGATAGACATAGTATAGCATTTTCAGAAATTGTTTACAATAATTTAATTGCTTATTTTCCTTCAAAATTTCTAATTATTTTAAATTACCTTTATTTTTCTTTAGTATTTAAAGTTTATGCAACCGATTGCATATACTTTTGAATTTAAATCTTTTTTATTGACTCTCTTTCTATTAGCTTAGTATCTATTATATATGAATTTCTATTACTACTTTTTTCCTCTAATCTATCTATAATTAGCTTAGTTGCATAAAACCCTAACTCTTCTGCATTAATATCTACAGATGATAATGGAGGATTTTGATATTCTGACATCGGTATATTATTGAATCCTGCAATAGACATATTCTTTACTCCAAGTTCATTTAAAGTTTCTTGAGCTCCAAAAGCTAATAAGTCATCTGTTGCTACTACAGCAGTTGGTCTATTACTATCTAAAATTTTATTTATAGCGTAGCTTCCATTACTTTGTGTAAATTCTTCAGCTTCATATATTAAACTATTTTTTATCTCTATTCTATTATCAATTAATGCCTGCTTATAACCTTTTAATCTATCTCTGGATACATTTAAATTAGCTTTTGCTCCAATAAAAGCTATTTCCTTGTGACCATAGTCTATTAACATTTGAACTAAATCATACATAGCCTTTACGTTATTATTATCTACCCATAATACATTATTAACTTCATCTGGTCTCCCTATAACTACAAAAGGAAATTCTATATCATTTAGGTAATTTATTGTGTCATCTTTTTCCTTAGAATTTAATAAGCATATTCCATCTACTAAATTACTATCTATAAATTTTTTAAACCATTCCTTATCATCTTTTCCTTCTTGTTTAAAGGCATACATTATATAATAATTTTCTTTTTGAGCGTATATACTTATTCCCTTCATAGCCTGAACAAAAAATGGATTTGAAAATATATCCTCAGCTTCCTTTGGAAGTATTACAGCTAAAATTCTTGTTCTATTATTCGCAAGTCCTCTTGCAATTATATTAGGAGTATAATTTAACTTCTTTATTGCCTCATTTACCTTTTCTTTTGTTTTATCACTTATTTTATGGCTATTAGATAATACCCTAGAAACCGTTGACGTTGCAACATTCGCTTCTCTAGCTACATCCTTAATTGTAACCTTCATTTTATCTTCCCCCTAAAAATTACTTAATAAGATTATAGTATATCTTATATATAAAATATATCTACTTTCAAATTATTATTTCACTAAAAATATTATACAACCCCTTTTTAAAGTTTTATATTTTTATAGAAATAAAAAAAGCATCTAACAAATGTTAGATGCTTTCTGGCGGAGAAACCGGGATTTGAACCCGGGCGCCAGTTACCCGACCTACGCCCTTAGCAGGGGCGCCTCTTCAGCCACTTGAGTATTTCTCCACGTGCCTTCTATTGAAGTTTTATGGCGGAGAGAGTGGGATTTGAACCCACGGTACCCGTAAAGGTACGCCGGTTTTCAAGACCGGTGCCTTAAGCCAGCTCGACCATCTCTCCATATTCTGTCTTGCGACAAGTATTATTATAGCAACCACTCTACATATTGTCAATTATTATTTTAATTTTTTTATTATTTAATAAATAGTTATTAGAACAACATTATAATTGAATGGTACATATATTAAATTTTAAAATGCATCTAAGAAAACTTAGATGCATTTTTGGCGGAGAGAGTGGGATTTGAACCCACGGTACCCGCAAAGGTACGCCGGTTTTCAAGACCGGTGCCTTAAGCCAGCTCGACCATCTCTCCATACTTCGTCTGACGACAAATATCATTATAGCAATGACTTTCTTTTTTGTCAATTATAAATTTATATATTTTTAAACTAAATAATAAATTTTATAAAACTTAAATATATTAAAAAATAATATATTCTATGATAACTTAATTTATTCTTTATAATAATAAATTAAGACTAAATCTAGCACTGCAGATTTAGTCTTTAAAATTAAAATTACTTAATTACCTTCATATTTCCCATGTATGGTTGAAGTGCAGTTGGAATATTTACTGACCCATCCTCATTTAAGTTGTTTTCTAAAAATGCTATTAACATTCTTGGTGGTGCAACAACCGTATTATTTAATGTATGAGCAAAGTATTTTCCATCTTTAGAATTTACACGAATCTTTAAACGACGAGCTTGTGCATCTCCTAAATTTGAACAACTTCCTACTTCAAAATATTTCTTTTGTCTTGGTGACCAAGCTTCAACATCTACTGATTTAACTTTTAAATCTGCTAAATCTCCTGAACAGCATTCTAAAGTTCTAACTGGTATATCTAAAGAACGGAATAACTCTACAGTATTTACCCATAATTTTTCATACCAATCCATACTTTCTTCTGGTTTACATACAACTATCATCTCTTGCTTTTCAAATTGATGAATTCTATATACTCCTCTTTCTTCTATTCCATGAGCTCCCTTTTCTTTTCTAAAACAAGGAGAATAACTTGTTAAAGTATGTGGTAATGAATCTTCAGGTAATATAGTATCTATGTACTTACCTATCATAGAATGTTCACTTGTTCCAATTAGATATAAATCTTCACCTTCAATTTTGTACATCATAGCATCCATTTCAGCAAAACTCATAACACCTGTTACAACCTCACTACGAATCATGTATGGAGGAATACAATAAGTAAATCCACGATCTATCATAAAGTCTCTAGCATATGAAATTATTGCTGAATGAAGCCTTGCAACATTACCCATTAAATAATAAAATCCACTTCCTGCTACTTTTCTAGCACTATCTAAGTCTAATCCACTTAACTTTTCCATTATTTCTGTATGATATGGAACTTCAAAATCTGGAACCTTTGGCTCTCCAAAACGTTCAACTTCTACATTTTCGCTATCATCTTTTCCAATTGGAACACTTGGATCAATTATATTTGGTAGAGTCATCATTATATTGTTAACTCTTTCAGATAATTCAGTTTCCTTAACTTCTAACTCAGATAAACGCTCTGAATTTTCAGTTACCTTCCTTTTCATTTCTTCTGCTTCTTCTCTTTTTCCTTGAGCCATTAAAGCTCCAATCTGCTTTGAAAACTTATTTCTATCAGCTCTTAAAGCCTCAGCTTGTTGTTTAGCTTCTCTAAGCTTTTTATCTAATTCTATTACCTCATCTACTAGTGGAAGTTTGCTATCTTGAAACTTATTTTTTATATTTTTCTTAACTATCTCTGGATTTTCTCTTACAAATTTTAAATCTAACATTATGTATACCTCCTAATAATTTATATTTATTAATTTTTTTCATAAAAAAAGAACCTTTTCCCTAAACAAGGGACGAAAGATTCCGCGTTGCCACCCTAATTAATAGCAAAATATGCTATTCTCTTAAATAAATTTAACGGTTTAAGCCGTACTGCTCATCACAGTCCCTCCAAGGTGGATTCATAACATTTTACTATCGATTTACACCAACCATCGACTCTCTTAAAATAAATATTGTTATTACTAGCCTCTTCAACAGTTTTATTTTATTATTTTTAATATATTATAAAAAAATATATATGTCAATATTTTACTAAGTTATTTATATATATTATTATACTTTTATATTTTAATTATTCATCATATATGTCTCTTGTACAAACAATATCAATTCCAGTATTAAGTATATTTTTACATATTAAATCCCCTGATTTAATTGGAACACTAACATATATCCTAGCTAATACCTTAGATAATTCCATCCACATTTTCTTATCTACTTCTTTATTAGATTTAACTGGAATAACTCTATACTTATCATTTCCCTTTACTCTAACTATTGATGTAAATATATCCTTATTATCACTTTTATTCTCTAAGCTAGACATCTCCAAACTCCTTTATTCTACTTGAAATTACTTTAGAATCTTTAGAATCATCAACTATATCAGTAATTTTTTTATCTAATTCCCTTGCAAGTATATTTACAATCTTTTCATAGCAATAAGATCCATGACAACTTCCAAATCCTGATCCAGTTCTTCTTTTAACACCTTCTACGGTTCTTGCACCTAACGGCCTTCTTATACAATCTACTATTTCACCTTCTGATATATTATTACATACACATATAATCTTACCGTATCTATTGTCCAATGCAATTATTTCATTAGCTTCTTTTCTTCCAAGTTCCCTAAACTTATAAACTTCTCTTCTTTTATCTATGAAATTCTTTTTTAATGTGCAATTTAAGTTATTAGCAATTGTATCACAAAGCATTTTAGCAATTGCTGGTGCTATTGTAATCTTTCCATAATGAGTACCTGTCACTCTTATATATCCCTTATCTATTTCGCTATCATCTATTAGCATAGAATCCTTATTATAACTTTCTCTAAACAAATTATTTATATTATTTTTTTCCAAATTATTCAATAAACTATTAGCATATATTAAGTTGTCTTCTAAGCTAGTTTTTTCTGTACTCTTTATACCTATTAATGAACCTGTTGTAGTTGTTGGTGTACTTAGTACGAATGTATTCTTATCGAAAGTTTCTATTACTATTTTATTTAATTTATTTTTATAATTATCATCAACTAATAAATAACTCATATTTTTAAAGTGTTCTTCTTCACTTTCTAATTCCTTATCTTCTACCTTTCCATTTTCCCTTATATATATCTCATGAGGAATTGTGTTTATTACAACCTTGCAGGTAAACTTATTTTTATTAGTTGTTACTCTAAACCCCTTAGATAAGTTCTGTATATTTAAAACTTCTTCTTCTAATCTAAAATTAACACCATTATCTGCTGCTACTTCAGCATAAGCAATTGCTAAGTCATAAGGTGCAACTATTCCTATGTTTTCTGAATATAAACCTTTTTTTATATTAGGGTTTATATTGGGTTCAATATCATATACATCTTTATCATCTATTAAATATACACCGTCTATTCCCCTTCTTTTTGCCCTTTCATACATTTCTTCTAGCTTTTTAACTCCATTTTCATCACTCACAACCCTTAAAGCTCCAATTTTCTTAAATGGAACTTTAAACTTCTCACAAGTATCAAGCATAATTGAGTTTCCTATATACTCAAGTCCTGCCATTACATCATCTGATGTTTCAGATCCATCATATACTATTGATGTGTTTACAAATGATATATCATCCGCTATATCATAATCTCTTTCTATTAGAGCTATATTAAAATTATATTTTGATAGTTCATAAGCGACTGAACACCCTATTACTCCTCCGCCTAGTATAAGAATATCATAATCCATAACTCATATCCTCCCATAGTCTACAATAAAAATCCTTTTTCTAATAATTCTTTCTTTATAGCATTAATTTCTTCATCACTATCTGCTGCTATTGTATGAAGATGAACTCCATTCGTTAGGTTTGAAAGAGGCTTTGCATTTTTTCCCTTGAACTCATTTTCAAACTTATTTAGATCATTTAAATTTTTTATCATTAAATTACCTCTTATCTCACCATAAAGAGGATGATCAATAATAACATCTTCTATTATTCCACCATATTTGACTACTATCTCTAGTTCCTCAATAGTCTTACTACTATCATGATTAACAGCAATAATAGATTTTGCTTTGTTGATATCTTTATTATAAATATATCCATCAGGAGTAGCTATAATATTCTTACCTGCAGCTCTTAATATAGCAATATCCTTAACTATTATCTGTCTAGTAACATTAAATAAAGAAGCAAGCTCCGTTCCCTTAATTGCTCTACTACTTTCAACTAGCATTTTCATAATTTCTTCTCTTCTTTCTATAGATCCCATAAATTCACCTCTTTATTAATTTTTATCATCACATTTACTTATTATATTAAGTATTTTATTTTCCTTGATTTTATCTTTATTATGATGATACCTAACAACCTGTAGAAATTCTTTATCATAATCAAATTTATTAAGCATTTCCAATCCTATTTTAGGATGATTATAATATATATCTATTTGTTTTATGCTATTATACTTTTTTATTCTTCCCTTAGTTGCTTTATCTAATAATACAACTAAAGATTTCTCAATTAAGCTTAAATGTTTTTTACTTTTACCAACATCATGTAAAAGTGCCGCTTTCCCTAATTTATATGTATCTACATCTATATTTAAATCTTTTTTCATTTTTATTGAATCCTTACAAACTCTTATACAATGATGTTTATCATTATGCTTTAATTTATTGAATATTTTTATCTCATCCTCGTTTAAGAACTTACTGATATAATCATAATCTATTTCCTTAAATAATGAAGTAAATCCCCATACGAATTGTTTTACTCTATACAAAGCCATTTTAATCACCTTGCCATTTTTATAAACTTTACTTTATATAGAAATAATAACATTATATATTTTTATTATCAATTATATATATTTTTATTATAAACAAAAAAAGCTACGAATTACTTCGTAGCTTGGTGGAGGTAAAGGGATTCGAACCCTTGACCCCTTGCGTGCAAGGCAAGTGCTCTCCCAACTGAGCTATACCCCCATAAAAAATAACCTGGCAACGTTCTACTCTCCCACACAGTCGCCCGTGCAGTACCATCGACGCTGTAGAGCTTAACTTTCCTGTTCGGAATGGAAAGGAGTGTTTCCTCTACGCCATCATCACCAGATTTCAGAGTGTTCTCTGAAAATTGCACATGAATTAGTTTCAAGCCGATTTTTATTGGTCAAGCCCTCGACCTATTAGTATCAGTCAGCTAAATATGTTACCACACTTACACCTCTGACCTATCAACCTTGTGTTCTTCAAGGGGTCTTACTAGCTTATGCTATGGGAAATCTCATCTTGAGGGGGGGCTTCACGCTTAGATGCTTTCAGCGTTTATCCCTTCCCGACTTAGCTACCCAGCTATGCTCCTGGCGGAACAACTGGTGCACCAGAGGTCAGTCCATCCCGGTCCTCTCGTACTAAGGACAGCTCCTCTCAAATTTCCTAC
>NZ_JH815223.1:38490-43041 GCF_000158375.2 Clostridium sp. 7_2_43FAA | reverse complement strand
ACAAGGCAGGTTGCCCGACGTGGTTACTCACCCGTCCGCCGCTAGATTTGTTCCCGAAAGAACTCCTCTCGCTCGACTTGCATGTGTTAGGCACGCCGCCAGCGTTCGTCCTGAGCCAGGATCAAACTCTCAATAAAAAGTTTAATCTTTGCTCAAATTACTTTGAGTCTTAATGTTAAGACGTCTAAAAGAATTGCTGGTTTGTTTACTTAACTTATTTTCTGTTCAATTTTCAAAGACCATTTTCTTCATCGCCCTCAAGCGACTTTCTTATCTTATCACCATAAGTTATTTATGTCAACATGTTTTTTTTATTATTTCTTAGAAACACTTGACTGCCTTAGGCGATGAATAAATGTTATCACTAAAAAAAAGCATTGTCAACATATTTTATTGTATTTTTTAATAAAATTATAATTATATTTTGAAAGTTATTATTTGACTACTACTTTTTGTCTTTTTATAGACTTATATAAATATAATTAACCATCTGTTATCTAAAACTTTATCTTAGCTCTAGATAACAGATTTTACATTCTGTGTCTTACTTTTCATGCCCTAGCGCTTTTATTATTATTAATGCAGTATCTTCTATTGCTCTTTGAGTAACATCTATAGTTTTACATCCTAGTCGTCTCATTATTCTATCTGCAAAATCAAATTCTTCTAAAATTCTAGCATCACTCGCATACTCAATTCCCGTAGGCATTCTATGAAACTTATCTAATCTTCTTTTCCTTATTTCTATTAATTGTAACGGATTTATTACTAATCCAAATATCTTCTTTTTATCTACTTCAAAAAGTTCAGCTGGTATTTCTACTTCAGGCATAAGAGGTATGTTTATAGCCTTTATTCCCTTATTAGCTAAATACATGCATAATGGTGTCTTTGATGTTCTTGATAATCCTATTAGTACAACATCTGCATTTTTTAGTCCTCTATAGTCTTTACTATCATCATATTGCATGGCAAATTCCATTGCCTCAATCCTCTTAAAATAAACTTCATCTGTTTTCCACATAGCTCCTGGATTATTATCTGGCATTTTATTTAATATTGATGAAGCTACATTTATTATTGGTCCAAGTACATTTACTACTGATATATTTTTTTCTAAGCACTTTTGTGTTAGATATTCTCTTACACTTACAGTTATTATAGTTGATACTATCATACAATTTTCACAACTACTAACCTCTCTCATTAAATCTTCTATATCTTCTAATCCTTTAATATATGGAACCCTCTTTACCTCTACGTCTCCTTTGAATTGACTTGCTGCTGCTAGTGCAACTTGCTCAGCTGTTTCCCCTATTGAATCTGATACTGCAAAAATTTTTAACACTTCAATCCCCTCCTATGTTGCATGCCGTTATTTTATTATTTATCTAAATAACGTAAATATTCAGTATTTTCACTTTAATTATATCAGTATTTAAAATAATTTGTTATCCTTATATGTAATTTCTATCTATATATGATAAAATCTTAATATCTTAAGTTTTCTGTAGGAGGATAAAATGACTAACAAATTTAATAAAGATAAATGGCTAACAATAGGATTACTCCCTATAATGTGGTTGTTATACTTTGCATTTGAAATTATCACTGGTAGAGTAGATAGTTTTTATACTTTAAGTATGAATTTATTATTAACCATCGTATTTGCATTTACAGGCTGGATAATATACATTACATCCCAAAAATATTCTAATGGATTTACTCGCAAAGTAGTTTTTATAATTTTCCTTGTGCTTATGTTAATAGATCAAGGTATAAAACTTATAATAAAACTTTTTTATTTTGATAATTATTTTGAAATCATACCAAAGTTTCTTTCCTTTGATCCTATAATTAATACAGATGGCTCTTGGCTTAATGCTAGATTTGGACTTGGAGTAGGATTTTCTTCTTTAATAATATTAAATGCATTAGCAGTAATATTATTTATAGAGGTATATAGGTATTATTTATCTAAAGGAAATAAAGACTTCTGGTCTGATATGGCATTTTTATTTATTCTATCCGGAGCCCTATGTTCATTGATAGATAAGACCTTTTATGGTGGTAGTCTGGACTTTATAGGAATTAGTAATTTATTTATAGCTGATATAAAAGATATATATATTAATTTAGGAATATTATTTTTTATAATGCTAATCTATATAAAGGGTTACTTCAAAGAAGAAGATTCTTCAACTTTAAAAGATGATTTACAATCTGTAAAGAAGTTTTTTAAATTTATGAAAAATGATATATTTAGAAAATAAAAAAGAAAGGAATAAAATCCTTTCTTTTTTTATGTAATGCTAAGCAAGTTCTTATAAAAAAATCACTTCATTACTGAAGTGATTTTTTGGTGGCTTACCCGGGAATCGAACCCGGTACACCTTGATTAAAAGTCAAGTGCTCTACCGATTGAGCTAGTAAACCGTATGAACCTGGCAACGTCCTACTCTCCCACACAGTCTCCCATGCAGTACCATCGGCGCTATAAAGCTTAACTTTCCTGTTCGGAATGGGAAGGAGTGTTTCCTTTACGCCATCATCACCAGATATTTTTCTCTCAACAAGAATTTATTATATAGACATATTGTCCATATGTCAACATATTTTTTAAAATTATTTTATTTTTTTCTTATTAATATAAATTAATTCAATTTTATCTGTAAATATGCGCCTTTAATTCGATTCTATTTTATGTAACTTTAAAATTTATATTCAATATAGAAAGCGGCTATACATAGATTTTTTTATTTAATCCTCCATCTTAAATCAATATAAATCCATATATGTTTACTTAAAAAATAAAAAATTAAATTATAGAAAGTTATTTATATAATAAACTTTTTATACATAGGCTAAAAAATTAAATAATGCTATTTATAAAAATATTAATATCTTTATAAATAGCACTTAAATTATTTATTTAATTTTTCTGTGTACTCTCTTATAACATCATTAGACTTTTTAAATCTTTTAAGCTCTTCATCTGTCATATCTATTTCTACTACTTCTTTTACACCCTCACTATTAAGAACTGCAGGTACGCCACTAAATACATTATATTCACCGTACTCACCTTCTAACAATGTAGATACAGGTATTATCTTATTCTCATCATTTATAATTGCTTTTATTATCCCTACAGTAGAAGATGCTATAGCATAATATGTTGTTCCCTTTCTATTATATACTTCCCATCCAGCCTGAGCTGTTTCTAAAACTAATTTATCTAAATCTACATCCCCAACTCTATCTTTATTATCTTGTATAACCTTACTAAAAGGCTTTCCTCCTATATAGACATGAGACCATGGAACCATCTGAGAGTCTCCATGTTCACCCATAGAATAAGCCTGAACACTTCTAGGGTCTACATTAAATAAATCCCCTATAAAATTCTTTAATCTTGCTGAATCAACTGATGTCCCTGTTCCTATAACATGGCTTTTAGGTAATCCAGATATCTTATATACATAATGAGCTATTATATCTACAGGATTTGATATTATTATAAAATGTCCGTTAAATCCACTTTCCATAATAGGGTTCACTATTGATTCCGCTATCTTAGCTGATAAATCTAGTGAATCTAATCTTGTTTGTCCTGGTTTTGGTGGAGCGCCAGCAGTTATTACAACTATATCTACATCACCGCATTCTTCATATGATCCAACTCTTATCTTTGTATTCCTATTTAAATATTCTATACAATGCTTTAAGTCCATCACTTCTCCAAGAGCCTTTTCTCTATTAATATCTATCATTAAAACTTCATCACAGACCCCTTGTGTTATTAAACTAAACGCTGTACTAGATCCAACTAATCCTGTTCCTACTATAGCTACTTTCCTTGTTTTTGAAAACATATATTTTCCCTCCAGTCTACTTCCTTTTTAAATTATATATCATCTTTTCGTAATATTAAAATAATTTAAATTTACATTATCTAAAAGTTATTTTCATTTTTTTATATACCCTAAATTATAAATATTATTTATTATAAATTAACTAATCAATAATTATAAAATTTCATATTCTAGTAAATTTTAAAGAAATTCTAAAAAAGTTTAAAATAAAAAAATCCTAAACATTTGTTTAGGATTTGGTGCGTTATCAGGGGATCGAACCCGGGACACCCTGATTAAGAGTCAGGTGCTCTACCAACTGAGCTAATAACGCATATATAACCTGGCAACGTTCTACTCTCCCACACAGTCGCCCATGCAGTACCATCGACGCTGTAGAGCTTAACTTTCCTGTTCGGAATGGAAAGGAGTGTTTCCTCTACGCCATCATCACCAGATTTGCTTTTCAGAGTGTTCTCTGAAAATTGCACATGAATTAATTTCAAGCCTATTTTTTATTGGTCAAGCCCTCGACCTATTAGTATCAGTCAGCTAAATATGTTACCACACTTACACCTCTGACCTATCAACCTTGTGTTCTTCAAGGGGTCTTACTAGCTTATGCTATGGGAAATCTCATCTTGAGGGGGGCTTCACGCTTAGATGCTTTCAGTCGTTTATCCCTTCCCGACTTAGC
>NZ_JH815223.1:35159-38390 GCF_000158375.2 Clostridium sp. 7_2_43FAA | reverse complement strand
TAGAGCTTAACTTTCCTGTTCGAATGGAAAGGAGTGTTTCCTCTACGCCATCATCACCAGATTTCAGAGTGTTCTCTGAAAATTGCACATGAATTAGTTTCAAGCCTATTTTTATTGGTCAAGCCCTCGACCTATTAGTATCAGTCAGCTAAATATGTTACCACACTTACACCTCTGACCTATCAACCTTGTGTTCTTCAAGGGGTCTTACTAGCTTATGCTATGGGAAATCTCATCTTGAGGGGGGCTTCACGCTTAGATGCTTTCAGCGTTTATCCCTTCCCGACTTAGCTACCCAGCTATGCTCCTGGCGGAACAACTGGTGCACCAGAGGTCAGTCCATCCCGGTCCTCTCGTACTAAGGACAGCTCCTCTCAAATTTCCTACGCCCGCGACGGATAGGGACCGAACTGTCTCACGACGTTCTGAACCCAGCTCGCGTGCCGCTTTAATGGGCGAACAGCCCAACCCTTGGGACCTACTACAGCCCCAGGATGCGACGAGCCGACATCGAGGTGCCAAACCTCCCCGTCGATGTGGACTCTTGGGGGAGATCAGCCTGTTATCCCCGAGGTAGCTTTTATCCGTTGAGCGATGGCCCTCCCACGAGGTACCACCGGATCACTAAGCCCGACTTTCGTCCCTGCTCCACTTGTGGGTGTCGCAGTCAGGCTCCCTTCTGCCTTTGCACTCTTCGAACGATTTCCGACCGTTCTGAGGGAACCTTTGGGCGCCTCCGTTACTTTTTAGGAGGCGACCGCCCCAGTCAAACTGCCCACCTAACAATGTCCCGTCACCAGATTCATGGCGTCCGGTTAGAATCCCAATACTGTCAGGGTGGTATCCCAAGGTTGACTCCACTAAGGCTGACGCCCTAGCTTCTCAGTCTCCCACCTATCCTGTACAGACAATATCGAAACTCAATGCTAAGCTACAGTAAAGCTCTACGGGGTCTTTCCGTCCAATCGCGGGTAGCGAGCATCTTCACTCGCACTACAACTTCGCCGGATTTGCAGTTGAGACAGTGCCCAAGTCATTACGCCATTCGTGCGGGTCAGAACTTACCTGACAAGGAATTTCGCTACCTTAGGACCGTTATAGTTACGGCCGCCGTTTACTGGGGCTTAAGTTCACACCTTCGCTTGCGCTAAGTGTTCCCCTTAACCTTCCAGCACCGGGCAGGCGTCAGCCCCTATACATCAGCTTACGCTTTAGCAGAGACCTGTGTTTTTGCTAAACAGTTGCTTGGGCCTATTCTCTGCGGCCTGCTCTCACAGGCACCCCTTCTCGCGAACTTACGGGGTCAATTTGCCTAGTTCCTTAACTGCAATTCTTCCGATGGCCTTAGGATTCTCTCCTCATCTACCTGTGTCGGTTTGCGGTACGGGCACTACTTCTCTCTCTAGATGCTTTTCTTGGAAGCATGGAATCAGATACTTCAGTCAAAATGACCTTCCCCATCACACCTCAGAATTGTTAAAGCGGATTTGCCTACTTTAACTCCCTAAATGCTTAGACTAGCATTTCCAATCGCTAGCACATCCTATCCTTCTCCGTCACACCATCGATAATAACGATAATAGTGGTATTGGAATATCAACCAATTGTCCATCACCTACGCCTTTCGGCCTCGGCTTAGGTCCCGACTAACCCTGGGCGGACGAGCCTTCCCCAGGAAACCTTAGATTTTCGGCCTGTAAGATTCTCACTTACATCTCGCTACTAATGCCAACATTCTCACTCGTAATCAGTCCACCGCTCCTTACGGTACGACTTCAGCCCGATTACGACGCTCCTCTACCGCTCAAGTAAACTTGAGCCCGTAGCTTCGGTGGTAAGTTTGAGCCCCGGACATTTTCGGCGCAGGATCTCTCGACTAGTGAGCTATTACGCACTCTTTAAATGAGTGGCTGCTTCTAAGCCAACATCCTAGTTGTCTTAGAAATCCCACATCCTTTACCACTTAACTTACACTTTGGGACCTTAGCTGACGATCTGGGCTTTTTCCCTTTTGACCACGGATCTTATCATTCGTAGTCTGACTGCCGGACTCATAGTATATGGCATTCGGAGTTTGATAAGGTTCGGTAAGCGATACGCCCCCTAGCCCATTCAGTGCTCTACCTCCATTACTCATATCCGACGCTAGCCCTAAAGCTATTTCGAGGAGAACCAGCTATCTCCGAGTTCGATTGGAATTTCTCCGCTATCCACAGCTCATCCCATGCTTTTTCAACAGCAACGTGGTTCGGTCCTCCACGGGGTTTTACCCCCGCTTCAACCTGGCCATGGATAGGTCACCCGGTTTCGGGTCTACGGCATGCAACTAGTCGCCCTATTAAGACTCGGTTTCCCTTAGGCTCCGTACCTTAAGTACTTAACCTTGCTACATACCGTAACTCGTTGGCTCGTTCTACAAAAAGCACGTCATCACCCTCATAAGGGGCTTTGACCGGTTGTAGGCACACGGTTTCAGGTTCTATTTCACTCCCCTCCCGGGGTTCTTTTCACCTTTCCCTCACGGTACTGCTTCACTATCGGTCATCAGGTAGTATTTAGCCTTGGGAGGTGGTCCTCCCTGCTTCCCACAAGGTTTCACGTGTCTCGTGGTACTCTGGATCAGAACTCTAAACCTCTTCGTTTCACCTACGTGGCTATTACACTCTACGGCACAACTTTCCAGTTGTCTTCGGTTACAAATTAGTTTATTTAATGTTCTGTCCGCAACCCCAGAGATAAATCTCTGGTTTGGGCTCTTTCCCTTTCGCTCGCCGCTACTAAGAAAATCGATTTTTCTTTCTCTTCCTCTAGGTACTTAGATGTTTCAGTTCCCTAGGTTTACCTTCCTGCAGCTATTTATTCACTACAGGATACATGGGGTTTCCCATGTGAGTTCCCTCATTCGGAAATCTTCGGATCACTGGCTATGTGCGCCTACCCGAAGCTTATCGCAGCTTATCACGTCCTTCATCGGCTCCTGATGCCAAGGCATTCACCATGCGCCCTTTGTAGCTTGACCTTTTAAATTTAACTATATTTCAAGTTACTCTATAAGTAATTTTAATTACAAAGTTATTCACAAAGAATATTTTTGGCTTGTTGTTTTTTATTCATGTGCAATTTTCAAAGAACAATGGTGGGTCTAAATGGACTCGAACCATCGACCTCACGCTTATCAGGCGTGCGCTCTAACCAACTGAGCTATAGACCCATATTTTGAAGGAAGATCCC
>NZ_JH815223.1:34039-35059 GCF_000158375.2 Clostridium sp. 7_2_43FAA | reverse complement strand
TCAAATTACTTTGAGTCTTAATGTTAAGACGTCTAAAAGAATTGCTGGTTTGTTTACTTAACTTATTTTCTGTTCAATTTTCAAAGATCATTTTCTTCATCGCCCTCAAGCGACTTTCTTATCTTATCACTTATGCATTTCATTGTCAACAGTTTTTTTACTTTATTTTTAACTTGCTGACGTATTTGCCCTAGCGACATAAACTATAATATCACCCATATTAACATAATATTATATTAAAACTAGTAATTACTTAGCATTATATTTATTTTTCTCGATATTTCTTATATTTTCTTCATTTATACTATATTGATATACAAGGTAATGTTTATTTACTTTTTCAGATTATTCAGAGTATATTTGAATATTAATATCAATCACTCAACATATATTTTACCTATTTTTTAATATTAATATACCTTTATAATATATACAAAGATCATAAAAAATCTAATTATAAGTATTTAATATTAATTAAGTATCCTAAATAAAAAAAATTATATATCCAAATAATATAATTTTATTTTTAATAATCTAATTTACTTTTATGTAGATTCTTCAAATAAATGAAAATCAATCATATTGATAATTACTATTTATTAATATATAATGTTAGTTATATTAAAATATATAAAAAGGAGTGTACTAAATGAATTCACAAGAAAAAAATAATAATAAGTCACAAGAAATACTAGCCCCTAAGAAAGTTAAATATCAGTGTCTACACACAACCGAAGCTAAGGAATGTACTTGTATAAGAAGCAAAGGATTAGTTTTAACAAAATAACTTGATAATTTAATATATACCGATATGTTTGAAAAATTTATATAACAAAAAAGACTTAAGAATAAATTCTTAAGTCTTTTTAACAACCTGGCAACGTTCTACTCTCCCACACAGTCGCCCATGCAGTACCATCGACGCTGTAGAGCTTAACTTTCCTGTTCGGAATGGAAAGGAGTGTTTCCTCTACGCCATCATCACCAGATTTACTTTTCAGAGTGTTCTCTGAAAATTGC
>NZ_JH815223.1:33051-33939 GCF_000158375.2 Clostridium sp. 7_2_43FAA | reverse complement strand
CTTAATGTTAAGACGTCTAAAAGAATTGCTGGTTTGTTTACTTAACTTATATTCTGTTCAATTTTCAAAGACCATTTTCTTCATCGCCCTCAAGCGACTTTCTTATCTTATCATTTGTTTCGTTTCTTGTCAATAACTTTTTTTCAAAGTTTTTTTGACTTTTTTCATCGCGTCTCTCAGCGACGAGATTTATCTTAACATGTAAATCCAACTAAGTTTTTAATATATATATCCTTTTAGTAATATTATTCTTATCTTACTCTATTTTTCTTTACATATCTATAATTTTCTACTAATGATACACCAGGATATGTTATTCTTAATTTTATATTATATATGATTACTTTTTTTATTATTACTTAATAAATAGAGACATCTAAATATTATTTTTTCCTATAATAATATATAAATCTTCATATTCATTATTAACAAAAATAATCTGTTATACTATCATATATATTTTAATATTACTTTTAAACATCATCTGACTATATATTAAATTTTAATAATAACTTTTAATTAAAAATACTTTTATAAATTTATATAACAAAAAAAGCTACGAATTATATTCGTAGCTTTTGGTGGAGGTAAAGGGATTCGAACCCTTGACCCCTTGCGTGCAAGGCAAGTGCTCTCCCAACTGAGCTATACCCCCAAATATGGTGGACCTTCAGGGACTCGAACCCCGGGCCGACCGGTTATGAGCCGGTTGCTCTAACCAACTGAGCTAAAGATCCATATAACCTGGCAACGTTCTACTCTCCCACACAGTCGCCCGTGCAGTACCATCGACGCTGTAGAGCTTAACTTTCCTGTTCGGAATGGAAAGGAGTGTTTCCTCTACGCCATCATCACCAGATTTCAGAGTGTTCTCTGAAAATTGCACAT
>NZ_JH815223.1:18933-32951 GCF_000158375.2 Clostridium sp. 7_2_43FAA | reverse complement strand
CTCACCCGTCCGCCGCTAGATTTGTTCCCGAAGGAACTCCTCTCGCTCGACTTGCATGTGTTAGGCACGCCGCCAGCGTTCGTCCTGAGCCAGGATCAAACTCTCAATAAAAAGTTTAATCTTTGCTCAAATTACTTTGAGTCTTAATGTTAAGACGTCTAAAAGAATTGCTGGTTTGTTTACTTAACTTATTTTCTGTTCAATTTTCAAAGACCATTTTCTTCATCGCCCTCAAGCGACTTCCTTATCTTATCACTTATGCATTTCATTGTCAACAATGTTTTTTAACTTTTTTTCAAGTTATCTTGTTGGAAATCACTGCATTCACAAGGAACGATTTACATAATATCATCTTTCAATCTTTAGTATTTCTATTATTATCTTTTTTATTCATATTTATATTATATTTTCTTTATTATTCTTTATTTTAATCTAATTTACTTATAAAGATATTCTAGGTAACGTTTGTGCCTAGTTAATCTTAATATATTCCAAAAATGTAATATATGTATTATTATTAAGATATAATTTCTTTTCATTTATTAAGTGTTTTAAAATAAAATATCCTTTTTGAGTGAAAAATAATTATTAATAGTATTGAATTAATAACCGAATACTATATATGGAGGTGATACTTTGAAAAATATATTAAATAATGATTGGCAACAATTATTACAAGATGAGTTTGAAAAGGATTATTATCAAAATCTTAGGCGATTTTTAATATCAGAGTATAAATCAAAAACTATCTATCCTGATATGAATGATATTTTCAATGCATTAAAATTTACTGCATACAAGGATGTTAAGGTTGTTATACTTGGTCAAGATCCTTATCACGGACCAAATCAAGCTCACGGTCTTTCTTTTTCTGTTAATAAGGGAGTTAAGGTTCCCCCTTCTTTAATTAATATTTATAAAGAACTACATGATGATCTAGGATGCTACATACCAAATAATGGCTTTCTAAAAAACTGGACTGATCAAGGCGTATTACTGTTAAATACAGTACTAACGGTTAGAGCTCATGAAGCAAATTCTCATAGGAATATGGGATGGGAAATGCTAACAGATCAAATTATTTCTTTACTTAATAAAAGAGAAGATCCTATTGTATTTATTTTATGGGGCAATCCTGCAATAGCTAAAAGCAAACTTATAACAAATAAGAAGCACTTTATAATTACTTCCCCACATCCAAGCCCACTTTCAGCTTATAGGGGTTTCTTTGGAAGTAAACCATTTTCTAAGACAAATGAATTTTTAAAATCTATTAATAAAAAACCTATAAACTGGCAAATAGAAAATATATAAATAAAAGGCACCAACTGTGCCTTTTTATTTTAATTAAATTTACTTTTTGACTTCTTATAAAATGAATATCCTAGCGATGAAATTATTCCTATAACTGAGCATGCTGAAAATGTTAATATTATATTATCGATAAAAAAGCCTAGCAATATACCAATTCCTGCTCCTACCGCTATCCCCTTTGCTAAATAATCATAATCTTGATCAGATAAAACTAACTTTTCCAACATTAACACTCCTTACATATTAAAATCTTATAAATCAAATCCCTATACATTTATTCTAATACTTACTTCTTAAATATTTCTTAACTAAAACTTAAAGTATAATTAATTATAATAATATTATACCCATTATTAATTAACTTGTAAAGAGTTATTTTATACACCTTAATTTATTTTTAACAACCCTTTTATAAGTTTATTTTTACATAATGAAATGTTCATATATTTAAATCTAATAGGGATTCTATTTTTCTTAGTAATTACCGATTTAGATATAACAATTACGTATCCTATATTATGTATTATTTCATAGTGATTTATCTTAATAATGTAACAAAATATATGCCTATATAAATTTGCTTACTGTATTACTTTACTTGTTATCACTGTAAACTTATATATCTACTTGGAAGCTAAAAGCAAAGGTATAAAACTAATACACTTTTTAGCGATTGAAATACTAATATTCTATATAATCACAACTTCAAAACTTTAAGTTTTATATTTTCATACACATATTCATACACATAAAAAAAGCTAACTAATTAATTAGTTAGCTTTCCTGGTGGCTCGACCAGGAATCGAACCAGGGACACGAGGATTTTCAGTCCTCTGCTCTACCGACTGAGCTATCGAGCCTTAACGATTTATATTTTATATAATTTTTTATAATATGTCAACGTTTTTATTATTTTTTATTTAATATTTTTAATTTATAAAGAATATTAAATTTAAGTTATTTTTATAAAAACATAGAAATATAATAAAATATAGTATTAATAGGAGTGCTTTATGAAATATATATTATTTATTATACTAATACTATCCTTGATAGTACTTTATTTTTATTATGAAAAAAAATTAGAATTAATGAGAAAACAATTAATGATTACTTCACACCAATATAATAACATAAGAAACAAATATGATGTACCTAAAAAAGCCAATAATAATTTATCTATTAGATTTATTACACCCTCTTATAAAACTGGAATAATAAATACTGATTCTAAGTTATATATAGCACCACTGGATTCATCTCAGATAATTAGAAAAACAAATATACGTATGGAAGTATCAGTTTTAGATTCGGCTGAATCAAATAATCAAACTTGGTATTACGTTAATCTACCTATTGATAACTGTATAAACTGTAGGGGATGGATTAATTCTAAAGATGTATCAATGTTTTATAGCGAATCAGCTTCTATATCTAAATCAAATTAAATAGAAAAGTTAGGAGCAACATTCTCCTAACTTTTTTTATAATGCAACAGTTCTAATCATAAAAAATATATATATTCCTATTGATAGTATGAATGGAATATTTATTATCCTATCCTTCCTTTCAACTGTTTCTAATGCTTCCTGAGCTCTATAATTATAATTTTGAACTCTTCTTTTTGAATTAAGCTTTTCCAGCCAGTATATTATAAGAAAAACAAATATTGAAAATGTTACTGCTATAGCACCATACATTATAAATAAAACTAATTTTTCTGATGATGATATATTTTTAAGCGTTAATTCCGCACTTTGATTAGTAACTGGTAATCCCTTAGTAATATAATCTACTAATTTTGCCATAGTTACTGATGTTCCATTTATAATAAAGTGCATTATCATTGATGAAAATATACTATTTGTTACTCTCACTACTAATGCCAATATAAATCCCAATACTGCTGCATATAAAAATTGTTGTGGATCTAAATGAAGAATACCAAAAAATAATCCTGTTACTATAGCTGATACGTATTTATTTTTATTTTCATAACCCGAAAGTACTATTCCCCTTATTGTTACTTCCTCTGTTATTGCTGGAAGTAGTGCTACTAATGCTAATAGAAATACATATGGAGTTGATGTTATTTCTGATATAAACGATCCAATTTCATTATTAAAGAAAAATGTTGCAATTAACGAGAAGAACGTCATTATTGGTTGAACTACAAATGCTAACAGTATAATTAAAAGCGTATCTTGCCAATGTAACTTGTTTAATTTAAGAGTTTCCTTGAAAGAAGACTTTGTTGCAATTATATATATAACTGCTGGTAGTAAAAATAATATTACATGATTTAAAAATAATATAATTCTTGTATCACTTAATCCAAGTACAAGATAAAATGGTCTTAATAATAATGGACCAAATATTTCTATCAGTAATATAATTAAAAAATACATATTTGCTTTAAAAACTTTTGTCATATCCATATCCTTTCTTTTGGCTTCTTAATATTTTATTCTTTTATTATAAATTTATTATAAATATTGTATAACTTATTAATTTAATGGACATAATTATAATGAAGCGAGAAGGCTTCCACAGTTAATCGCCTCTCCCCCATTTTATTTATATACAGAAATAATCCCCAACTTACTTAAAAGTATAGAAGGGGATTATTTTATCCCCTTTTTAGTCTTATATTTTCAACAACTCTTTTCTTAAAATATTCAGTGCATTCATAGTAGTTTTTCTTCTAATTCTTTCTCTATTTCCAGTAAAATTAAATTTATTTACAACAACTTTCCCTTTAATAAATACTCCTATATAAACCAATCCAACTGGCTTTTCATCTGTTCCACCACCTGGTCCTGCTATTCCTGTAGTAGAAATTGAAATATCAGTATTAGCCTCTCTAGCTATACCTATTGCCATTTCTCTTGCTGTTTCTTCACTTACTGCTCCATATCTATCTAAAGTTTCTTTGCTAACTCCAAGCCTCTTCATTTTAGATTCATTCGAATAAGTTACAGCCCCCTCCTTAAATACATCTGATATTCCAGGATATGAAATTAAACTTGCAGCAATCATACCACCTGTACATGATTCTGCAGTCGAAACACTTAATTTGTTATTGCATAATATTTCTGAAACAACATTTTCTAGAGAAGTTTCACCTTCTCCATATATATACTCTCCAAGTGCATCTTTTATTTCTTTATCTACAGGATTTATTAAATCATCACATTCTTTTTCACTATTTCCCTTAGCTGTAATTCTTAATGTTACATCATTATCTTTTGCGTATGGCGCTACTGTAGGATTTTTACTATTTTGAATTAAGTTGTTTAATTTTTGCGCCATAAGGCTTTCACCTATACCAAATAATCTTAAGATTTTAGATTTTATAATCTCTCCTGTTATGCCTTCTAAGTATTTTTTAACATGATCATTAAACATTGGTTTCATTTCTCTTGGAGGGCCTGGTAAAATTATTAAAATCTTATTATTTTCAGATACTATAGATCCAGGTGCTGTCCCATTAGGATTAGGTAATATAATAGATCCTTCTGGAAAATATGCTTGCTTTTTATTTACTTCTACTATAGCCTCATCTTTCATATCTAAATATGTTTTAATCCAGTCTAAAGAAGGTTCATGAAGCACCAATTTTTTATTAAAATATTTTGCTCCTAATTCTTTAGTTAAATCATCCTGTGTTGGTCCTAACCCGCCTGTTGTAATAACTAAATCACATCTTTCAAAAGCTTTTTCAAATGATTCTATTATTCTCTCCTCGTTATCACCAATAACACTTTGATGATATACATCTATTCCTAAAGCTGCTAACTCCTTAGCTAAAAACTGTGCATTTGTATTAACTATATCCCCTAAAAGTATTTCTGTTCCAATTGCTATTATTTCTGCTTTCATTTTATTCCTCCTATATAGTTTATTTATATAACCTATAATGAAAACTTAATATTTTAATAAAATATCTAAGCATTGATTGTATATAAATAAAGTTAGTATTTTAATAAATTATATAAAAATTAAATAATTTTTTTTTATTTTTACTACTTTATTGGAATTAGTATATTAAACATTTAATATACTCTTAATTTTAGTTATTTAGATTATAAACTAAAACATACATATTAAATATTTTACCATAAATTATAAAAGACTACTAATCGATAGATTAATAGCCTTTTATTTACTTCTGTTTATTAGCATTTATATAATATTTTCCTGTTTGATTAACCCCTTCATCTAATATTGAGAAATTGCTATCTTTAAGCATAGATGTAATGATGTTAATATCATTTTTGTCAACACTATCTAATGTTATTGTAAAATTATCATTTCTATCTACAACCCCCATATAGTCAAATATATTACTATAATCACTAAGACCTAATCCCCCATTTACATCCATCTTATAATCTGGCATAGTATCCCTCCAACGTTTTTCTTTTGTTTAAGATATTCTCTATAACATTTATTTTATTTTTTCTCATTAATCTCTCATTTATTCACTATGCCAAAAGTTAATTTTTTCTAGATTCCTCTATTATTTTTTTAACCTCTAATTCAGGAACTTCCTCATATCTTTCAATTTCACTTGTAAAGCTTCCTCTTGCTTGAGTCATTGACCTCAAATCAGTGGAATACTTAAACATTTCTGCTAAAGGAACTTCTGCAATAATTTTTTGTAGATTTCCATCTGGCTCCATTCCTAAAACTCTTCCTCTTCTCTTATTTATATCCCCAATGACATCTCCCATGTATTCATCTGGAATAAATATCTCCACGTGCATAATAGGTTCTAATAAAATAGCCTTTGCTTGTTCAAGCCCCTTCTTATATGCAATAGAAGTAGCCATTTTAAAAGCCATTTCTGAAGAATCTACTGGATGATAAGACCCATCATGAAGTGTTGCTCTTAATCCAACTACTGGATATCCAGCTAAAACACCTTTTTCAATACATTCTCTAAGACCTTTTTCTACTGCAGGTATAAAGTTTCTTGGTACAACACCGCCTACAACATTATCTACAAACTCAAGATCACTTTCTCCATCTTTTCTTGGCTCAAACTTTATTTTTACATCTCCGTATTGTCCATGTCCACCTGATTGCTTTTTATGTTTACCTTGAACATCAGCAATTCCTTTTATTGTTTCTCTATATGGTATCTTAGGAAGTCTTAATATAACTTCTGCCCCAAATTTATTTCTCAGCCTACTAGCTATTACATCTAAATGAGTTTCACCAACTCCAGATATTATAGTTTCGGCATTTTCTGTATCCCGTGTTATTGTAAATGTTGGGTCTTCTTCTAATAACCTTTGTAATGCTGCTGATATTTTATCCTCATCTCCCTTAGCTTTTGGTAATACAGCCATCGATATTGCTGGCTTAGGGAAGTTCATTTTATCATATATAACTTTATTATTTATATCACACAAGGTATCTCCTGTTTCAGTATATTGTAGCTTTGCAACAGCAGCTATATCTCCAGCCACAACCTCCTTCGTCGGTATCTGATTTTTACCTCTCATGAAAAATACATTTGCTAATTTCTCTGTTTTATCCTTATTGCTATTAATAACAGTAACCTCATTTGAAAGTTTTCCTGTTATAACTCTAAATAATGATATTTTACCTACAAAAGGATCTGCTATAGTTTTAAAAACTAATGCTGAAAATGGCTTATTTTCATCCAGCCCTATGAAAACCTCTTCACTATTTTGTGTATTTATTGCTTTTTGTGGAATTGAATATTTAGGTGATGGAAAGCATTCCACTACATCTTCTAAGAAACATCTCATACCTATAACTTTTGAAGCACTTCCGCACATTACCGGTGCTATTTCTCCACTTGCGCATCCTTCTATAAGTCCACTATATATTTCTTCATCACTTAATTCACCTTCACTAAAATATTTATCTAAAAGTTCTTCACTAGTTTCGGCAACAGCCTCCATAATCATTCTTTTACATTCATCTATTTTCTCTAACAGCTCTTCTGGAGCATCCATTTCTTGAATTTTATTAGTTTTGGGATCATGTATTCTAACTCTTTTTGATATAACATTAACTACTCCTTTGAAGTCATCTTCTATTCCTATAGGATATTGAATTGGAACTACACTAATTCCGAATTTTTCCTTTAATTGGGCTAAAGTTTTATCATAGCTTGAATTTTCTCTATCTAACTTATTAATAAAAAATGTTCTTGGTAGTTTTATTTTATTGCAGTAATCCCATGCCTTTTCTGTTCCTACCTGAACTCCTGATACACCACATACAACTATAGTTGCTACATCTACAGCTCTCATTCCTTGTATTAGTTCTCCTGAAAAATCAAAATATCCTGGTATATCTACTAAATTTATTTTTGTTTCATCTGCTTCTATCGGAGCAATGGAAACTGATAATGAAATTCCCCTCTTTTTTTCTTCTTGATCAAAATCTGTAACTGTTGTTCCGTCTTCTACTCTTCCTAACCTATCAGTATTACCAGTATTAAAAAGTAAAGCTTCCACTAAAGATGTTTTTCCTGATGCTCCATGACCTATTAGACCAATATTTCTTAAATTTTTTATTGTGTAATTTTTCATACAATCTCATAATATTTAATATAATATTATGATTACACCACCTTTCATTTAAAATCTAAATAATTTTTGAATTAGTTTTCTTATCAAATTCCTATGTTTATAAATTTTAAATCTATGGTTTATAACTTGCTCTAATAAAACATCCTAAGTTCGGGTAATTTCTTTATTGTATTTTATTAATTATAGAATACCATAAAGGATTTTCATTTTCCAGAATATTCAGATTATTTATTTTTATTCTATTATATATTTATTTTTATGCTTTGCATATAGGATTAAGTACAAAAAAGTGCACCTATAATTTATACTATAGCTACACCTTCTGTTATCTTAATTGTTGACATATTACTTGTGGTTATTCATCTATATATAATTTTTTACTTCTTAAATGTCTGTAACCTATTACCAATAAAATTAATTAATAATACAAAATAATTCATACTCAGCTTAATAAAGGAGTTCTCTTTATTAGTTATCTCTGTACTACTAATTTTATAATTTGTTTGAAATATATATAATATATTGTTCCAACATTAGTTATAATATTTTAAAAGCAAAAGAACTATATTAAGACAGTTACAGTCTATAAATATAGTTCTTTTAATATATAAATTTATTCTATTATAAGATTTACATCATTACTCCGACACCAGGTCCTAAAGGTAAGTTAAATATAAACCATATTATTAGCAATATTGTCCATCCAATTAAGAATGCAATTGAATATGGTACCATTGTAGTTATTAATGTTCCTACCCCCGATTTTTTATCATACTTTTCTGCAAATGCTACTACTAATGCAAAGTAACTCATTAGTGGAGATATTATATTTGTAGTAGAATCACCTATTCTATATGCCATTTGCACTAATGCTGGTGAATTACCTAGTTGCATCAACATTGGTATAAATACAGGAGCCATTATTGCCCATTTAGCTGAAGCTGATCCCATGAATAGATTTATAAATGCTGTAAGTAATACAAATGATACTATTAGCGGAATACCAGTGAATCCAGCTCCTTCTAAGAAGTTAGCTCCATTAACAGCTATTACTATACCGATATTAGTATAACTAAAATATTGAACAAACTGCGCTGCAAAGAATACTAATACTATGTATCCTCCCATTGTCGACATACTTTTTCCCATAAGACTAATTACATCTTTATCATTTCTAACTGTTTTGCATCCAACTCCATACGCTACACCAGGAATAAAGAATAATAAAGATATTATAAGAACTATAGAATCCATAAAAGGTGATTTAAGAATTTCATTAGTTTCTGGATTTCTTAGAACTCCATTTGGAAGTAAACATATGCCAATTAATGCTAAAAATATTAAAGTTGCAATTCCAGCAAATTTTAATCCTCTTTTTTGTTCAGAAGTTATCTCAGATATAGTTGCCTTTTCATCACCTTTGTACTCACCAAGCTTTGGTTCAACTATTTTTTCAGTAACAATTGTACCTATGATTGTTATTACAAAAGTTGATACAAATATAAAATACCAGTTATCAGCGGCCCCTACAGATGCTGAGTCTGAAAATAACTTAGCACCTTCTGTAGAAATTCCTGCTAATAATGCATCAGTTGGTCCTGCTAATAAGTTTGCACTATATCCACCTGATACCCCTGCAAAAGCTGCGGCTAACCCAGCCATTGGATGTCTTCCAAAGCTTAAGAAAACAATAGCACCTAAAGGTACTAAAACTACATATCCTGCATCTGATGCTATACTTGACATAACACCTGCAAATACTACTACTACTGTGATTAATCTTTTAGGAGTACTTGTAACTAGCTTTGTTAATAAAGTTCCTATAAGGCCTGTCCCTTCCGCAACACCAACTCCTAATAATGCTACTAGAACTGTTCCAAGAGGAGCAAAACTAGTAAAATTACTTACTGCTGATGTGAACATATACCTAATTCCTTCTGGAGTAAGCAAACTAACAACAGAAGCAGTCATTTCTTTTATTTCCATTGTGCTTCTATCTAATCCTGTATATGTTACAGATACCCCCATTTTAGCCATTATCGCTGAAATCACTACTACAATTGCACAAAGAATTACAAATATAGTTGCTGGATGAGGTAGCTTATTACCAACTCTCTCTATTGCGGATAAGATACCCTTGCTCGAGTTAGTACTTTTATCTTTTGATCTCATTCGTTATCCCCCTTAAATAGTAAATACATAATAGTAAATTTTTCTACATCTTTATATTTCATTTTACATATTTTTCACTCAATTCTATAACTATTATATAGTCATAATAACCTTTTTGCAAGATTTTATATGTATTTAATTAAAATTTATTAAAAATGCTACATTTGAATTATTAAACTTTTATAAAATATATTATTAATTTGAAAATATATAATTATTATATAAGTATTTCTATATTGTTTTCTAATTCATTAAATTCTACATTTTAGTCAATAATATATAATATGGAATTATTTTTTTGAAGGAGGTTTTTGATATAATTGCATTTAATATAATTTTTTATCTATCATTAATAATAAATCTCTTTATAATACTTATATTAATTATATTTGCAAAGAAGCGACCTGAAAAAACTTTATCATGGATATTAATTTTAATTATATTTCCCCCTCTTGGATTAATTCTTTTTGTGCTTTTAGGTAGGAATTGGAAAGTAAATACGTTAGATAAAAAATCACGGCAAAAGGTTAGTAACTTAATTACTCCTTCGTTATTAAATAAATATAATATAACCAATGAATATGAACCCATTATAAATTTACTAGTATCAAATTCATCTTCTCCACTCTTTGTAAATAATACTATTACCATTTTAGATGGCGGAGCTAGCAAATTTGAAATTTTAAAAAATAAGTTATTGGAAGCAAAGGATCATATTCATTTAGAGTACTATATTGTTAAAAATGATAATATCGGAAATGAAATAAAAGATATATTGATAAAAAAATCTAAAGAAGGCATAAAGGTGAAATTTATAATCGATAAGATGGGCTCTATAAAATTAAACTCTGAATATATTAAAGATTTAAAAAATGCTGGAGTTGATGTTGTATTTTACTCTTATGTATTAGCTCCTTTTTTTAGATTAATTAATACTCAAGTGAATTATAGAAATCATAGAAAAATAGTAGTTATAGATGGAACTATAGCATTCCTAGGCGGAATTAATATAGGAGATGAATATCTAGGGTTAGGAAAATTAGGGGATTGGAAGGATTGTCATATAATGATTGAAGGTGACTGTGTACTTGGTTTACAATCAATTTTCTTAGATGATTTTTCAAGTATAAAAAAATATAATAATGAGCAAATTTTAACCTTAGCAAATATTGAGAATTATTTTAAAAATAATAAATTTAGTGGCAATATACCAATGCAATTAATAAAAAGTGGACCCGATTCTGAATTTCCTAGTATCCTTCAATGCTTTATAAAAATGATTAGTACTGCTAAAGAAAGTATTAATATAATAACACCCTATTTTATACCATCTGAAGGCTTGATGGATTCTTTAAAAATAGCTTCATTAAGTGGTATTAAAATTTCATTAATCTTTCCTAAAAAAGCTGATCATTTTACTGTAAATAAAGCCTCTCAAACTTACTTAGCTGAACTAGTAAGGGCTGGAGTTAAAGTTTATTTATATAATAATTCAGGATTCATTCATTCTAAAATCTTAACTGTAGATAAAAAAATATGTACCATAGGAACAGCAAATATGGATATAAGGAGTTTTGAATTAAATTATGAGATCAATACACTAATATATGATGAAGGTATAACTGAAGAATTTAATAAAATCTTTTCTGATTTATTAATATCTTGTACAGAGTTTAACTTAAAAGAGTATGAATCCAGATCTTTAAGTAATAAACTAATAGATGGAATTTCTAGACTCCTTTCTTCAATACTATAAAAGGATATCCAAGTATTATTGAATATCCTTTTATAGCATTAAATAAAAATTATATTTTACTTATTTAATTTTACTATCTCTACTATCTTCATTATTAAATAACCAATAACACCTCCGGAAGTATCAATTAATACATCCTTAAATGCCATGTTTCTCCCTGGAATAAAATATTGATGAAATTCATCTGTACTCGCATATAAAAATACAAAGATTATTGAATATAATCTAGCTTTTTTAGTAGTGAAATAAAACCTACTAACATTATATGCAAATAAAAATAATATTAGATATTCTGAGAAGTGTGCAGTCTTTCTAATTACAAAAGTTGCTAGCTCACCAAAATATTGATTTAATTCTATTCCAAGAAAGCTAAAAATTTTTAAAACTAATTCACTTTGGCTACTAGAAACTTCACCTGGTTGATGTGACATAAAAAATATTATTCCCATCCAAGCTATCAGCATAATCCACGATATCATCTTCTTGTTTTTATTCATTACTCTCTCCCTATGTTAATTAAATATATTTAATTTTTTTATAGAATAAAATACTTTATTCTTTTGTATTAATCTTTTTCAACCAAATATCTATTAATATACGCTAGTGATTGTTCTAGCATACTTTGACCTCTTTCTAAATCTTTAACATTAACTTCTAGGTTATATATTCTTTGTTCTACCAAATTCATTATTTGCTTTATATCATTTAATAATTTAGCCTCATATGAAACTTGTACTCCATCAGAATCTACATAAATTTTTTCTGGAACAGCACCACATTTCGAGCACTTAGCATATATCCCCTTCTTTTCAGCATCTCTAAATATTTTGAATGTATCATTATTACAGTTAGAACAATTAGGTAACATTATAAAATCTTGATTACTTACATCAATATCATATTTTGACTTACACTGAGCACAAATTAAATGCAAGTTATCTTCTTCACTTTCTAAAAAAAATTTATTCCCACTACATCCATCTTTTTCGCATACAAAAGTTCTTATCATTTCCTAATCCCCCTCCTCATTTAGAAAGAATACCCTTCTATAATTTAATATGCTAAACTATATAACTTTATTCTTATTATTTATATTAGTTTCAACTACATATATTGTAAAAAGTAAAATAGACCTAAACTTATAAGTTAGGTCTATCAAATATTTTCACTATTACAAAATTCATTTACTTCCTTTAATGCTACTTCTACTTCTTTTATAAGCTCATCTATCCTACTTGTATTCTTACCTGCTAATACTAATTCTCGCTTTTCTAATTTTAATTTTATTAATTTTTGCTCTAACTCATCCTTCTTACCCATACCAACACTCCCCATCTAAGGATAAGACCTTAAAACTTTTACATTAAAAATTAAATAGTTTATCATATATTAATTATATATTATTTTTCATTCTATTCCTAATTAAAATTTTAGAAATTTTTAAAACTTTTTCGACATTTAGAAACCATATCCATATATTATATTACTATTGAATAACTTGAAATATTCCTTGTAATTTTAAGTTATAAAAAAAGAAGTTATGATAACATAACTTCTTTTGGTGGAGGTAAAGGGATTCGAACCCTTGACCCCTTGCGTGCAAGGCAAGTGCTCTCCCAACTGAGCTATACCCCCAAATATGGTGGACCTTCAGGGACTCGAACCCCGGACCTACCGGTTATGAGCCGGTTGCTCTAACCAACTGAGCTAAAGATCCATAATACCTGGCAACGTTCTACTCTCCCACACAGTCGCCCATGCAGTACCATTGACGCTGTAGAGCTTAACTTTCCTGTTCGGAATGGAAAGGAGTGTTTCCTCTACGCCATCATCACCAGATTACATTAACATTATATTGTAAAACCAATATCTTGTCAATACTTTTTTTCAGAAATATTCTCTGAAAATTGCACATGAATTAATTTTAAGCCTATTTTTTATTGGTCAAGCCCTCGACCTATTAGTATCAGTCAGCTAAATATGTTACCACACTTACACCTCTGACCTATCAACCTTGTGTTCTTCAAGGGGTCTTACTAGCTTATGCTATGGGAAATCTCATCTTGAGGGGGGCTTCACGCTTAGATGCTTTCAGCGTTTATCCCTTCCCGACTTAGCTACCCAGCTATGCTCCTGGCGGAACAACTGGTGCACCAGAGGTCAGTCCATCCCGGTCCTCTCGTACTAAGGACAGCTCCTCT
>NZ_JH815223.1:10646-16753 GCF_000158375.2 Clostridium sp. 7_2_43FAA | reverse complement strand
CCCACGTGTTACTCACCCGTCCGCCGCTAGATTTGTTCCCGAAGGAACTCCTCTCGCTCGACTTGCATGTGTTAGGCACGCCGCCAGCGTTCGTCCTGAGCCAGGATCAAACTCTCAATAAAAAGTTTAATCTTTGCTCAAATTACTTTGAGTCTTAATGTTAAGACGTCTAAAAGAATTGCTGGTTTGTTTACTTAACTTATTTTCTGTTCAATTTTCAAAGACCATTTTCTTCATCGCCCTCAAGCGACTTTCTTATCTTACTATCTTTCGATTTGTTTGTCAACATCTTTTTTTGACTTTCAAATCTTTTTTGTAAGACCTCTTGTCCCTTAGGACATAAAGTATGATATCATGCTTTCTTTTAATAAATTACACCTTAATTTATTAAATATGCTAATTATACTTATAAATCATCTAAATATCTTTATTTTACTTATATTATCTTATATTGATACGTGTGGATTAGTTGTTATTTAAATTATATCTTATTACTACAAAACATTATTTTCTTGTATGTAAAAGGTGCTTAATATCTTATAAAAGAATATAAAATATTAAGCACCTTTTATTATCTTTTTCTATTATTTTATATTATATTATTAACTATATTATAGTTGGATAATCGCTAGAGCCGTTTATCACATTATTTTCTACTACTATATTTCCAGAATTCAATATAGCATTATTTATTATTGTATTATTTTGTACTATACAGTTTTCCATCACTATACTATTTTTAACTATAGCGCCTTTTGCTATTTTTACTTTTCTTCCAATTATACAATTTTCTACTTTACCTTCTATATATGATCCATTTGCTATTATAGAATTATTTACTTTACTTTCCTTTGAATAATATGTTGGAGACTCATCCTTTTGCTTTGTATATATAGGATTATTCTCGTAGAATAATTCTCTATTTATTTTTACATTCAATATTTCCTTATTTGTATTAAAATATGATTCCAGCGAATTTATACAAGATAGATATCCTTTAAATTCAAAGATTCCTACATTTAAATTTTCCAAGTTATCTACTATATATTCTTTTACTTTCTTATATAGTCCAGTAGTTATACTCCCCCTTATTATATCTATAAATAAACTTGTTTTCATTATATACATTTCCATATTTACATTAGTACTTCCTCTTCCTTCTAAAATAGTCTTTATACTTTTTACTTTTCCATTATCATCTATTATTATTTCTTCACACTTTATAAATTTATTACTAGAATTATCTTCATTCTTATATATTACCGTAATATCATCCCCTGAAGTTTTATGTTTTTCTAATGCTTCTCTATAATTGATATTACATATCATATATGATGGAGATATAATTATATATTCTTTTCTACTATATTTTATAAATTCAATATTCTCTATAAAACTATGGATATCATCATATACTGGATCATATTCACTGTAATTGAATACTTTTAAAGCATCATGCTTCCTATGAAGATCCCACGGTCTTCCATTGCTTAAGTGCTTCATAAGAGAATAGGACTTTCTTTTTGTAAATATCCCGATACACTCTACCCCTGAATTAGTCAAATTTGATAGAATAAAATCTATTATTCTATATCTTCCCGCTATAGGCATTGCAGATATTGTATTAGAACCTATTAATTCTTTTAAATAATCTTCCTTTTCGTCTAAGTTTATTATTCCTATACAATCCTTCATTTAATTTCCCCCTAATTTATAATGCTTCAGCAGGCTCTAATGTTGTACCATTTTTAAGTTCTTCTTTAGATGCTATAACTGCTATTTTTTTACCATCCCCAATTTTGCAGCCACTTCTTATTATTGCATTACTTCCGACTATAGCCTTATTTATTACTACATTATCTTCAATCTTAGTATCTGACATTATTACTGAATCTCTGATTATTGAATTTCTCCCAATGCTTACCCCTTGAAATATTACTGAGTGTTCTACATCTCCCTCAACTATACACCCTTCTACTACAAGAGATTCATTAACATTTGAGTTACTTCCTATATACTGAGCTGGTCTTGCTATGTTCTCTGAATATATCTTCCATTCATTATCATATAAACTTAATTTATTATCTGTATTTAATAAATCCATATTAGCTTCCCATAAGCTTCTTATAGTTCCAACATCCTTCCAATATCCTTCAAAAGGATAAGCTACTAATTTCATTTTATTATTTAACATATTTGGAATAATATCTTTACCAAAATCATTACTAGAGTCTATATTATTTTCATCTTCAATTAAAAACCTTTTTAAGATACTCCAATTAAAAATGTATATTCCCATAGATGCCTTTGTACTTTTAGGATTTTGAGGCTTTTCTTCAAATTCATATATTGATAAATCATCTCTTGTATTCATAATTCCAAATCTACTAGCCTCTTCTATAGGTATATCTATTACGGCTATTGTAGCATCAGCTTTTTTTTGCTTATGAAATTCTAACATTTTATCATAATTCATTTTATAAATATGATCACCTGACAATATTAATATATACTCTGGATTATATCTATCTACATATTCAATATTTTGATAAATGGCATTTGCTGTTCCTTTATACCATTTGCCTCCCTTTTCCTCTTGATATGGTGGCAATACTCTTACTCCACCATCTCTCCTATCTAGATCCCAAGGCGATCCTATACCTATGTGTGTATTTAATTCTAATGGCTTGTACTGTGTTAATACTCCCACCGTATATATACCTGAATTAGAACAATTGCTTAATGGGAAATCAATAATTCTGTACTTTCCACCAAAAGGTACTGCCGGCTTTGCTAATCTTTTTGTTAATACTCCTAAACGTGACCCTTGTCCTCCAGCTAGAATCATTGCTACAATTTCTTTCTTACCCATCTATCCTACTCTCCTTACCTTTGCTTATATATAAATAATTATTAAAATCTCCAAGTATCTATAATCTATTACACAAAGTATCTCTTAGAATATACATATGAGTAAACTATTAATTATATGTTGAGTAATATTATATTTATTAAAAAACACCTAATTGATTTTTAGGTGTTTTAATAATCTTATAAATTTTTATATAATACTCCAGATCCCCAGATTCCTGTTGCATATTCTTTTATTGTTCTATCAGATGAAAAAATTCCAGAATGGGCTATATTTACTCCACACATTCTTTGCCAATTATACTTATTGCTATATAATTCATTTACCTTTATTTGAGCTTTTATATAGCTATCAAAATCTTTTAAAACAAAGAACTCATCATTATATTTTAATAAGCTATCATATATTGTTCTAAACTTATCCTTATCATAAGAATAGGTTCCATCAATTAAATTATCTATAACTCTTTTTATTCTATTATCATTATCATATATATCCCATGCTGAATATCCACCATTTTTATAATAATCTAAAACTTCATTTGCAGTTAACCCAAATATAACTATATTATCATCTTTAACTTCATCTCTTATTTCTATATTAGCTCCATCTAATGTAGCTATCGTAACTGCTCCATTCATCATAAACTTCATATTAGATGTTCCAGAGGCTTCCTTTGTAGTTGTTGATATTTGCTCACTTAAATCAGCTGCTGGAATTATTTTTTCTGCTAAAGATACTCTATAATTCTCCATCATAACAACCTTTATTTTATCATTAACTCTAGGATCATTATTTACTTTATTAGCTATTGATGTTATAAGTTCTATTGTATTTTTAGCTAAAAGATATCCTGGTGCTGCTTTTCCAGCAAAGATAAATGTTCTTGGATTTATATCCATATTGGGATTTTCTATTAATTTATTATATAAATCCATAATTCTTAAGCAATTTAAAGTTTGTCTCTTATAAGCATGAATTCTTTTTACTTGAACATCAAATATAGAATCATGATTTACCTTTATACCTGTTGAATTATAAATCTCATTAGATAACTTAATTTTATTATTTAACTTTATACTACTAAGCTTATTTAATACATTATTGTCATTTAGATACTTTTCAAAATTAAGCAAATCCATTGGATGTCTAATAAAACTCTCTCCTAGAGTTTCCTTAAGAAGATTGGTTAGTTCTGGATTGCTCTTCAATAGCCATCTTCTATGAGTTATTCCATTAGTTTTATTATTAAATTTATTTGGATAGAAATAATAAAAATCTGACATTTCCTTTTTCTTAAGTATTTCTGTGTGAAGTTTAGCAACTCCATTTACACTATGGCTTCCTACTATAGCTAGATTAGCCATTCTAACAAAATTATCTCCAATTATAGCCATTCTAGAAATCTTATCCCACTGTGCTGTATATTTATTCCACAATTCCTTACAATATCTCTCGTTTATTTCTTCAACTATCATATATATTCTAGGTAATATCTCCTTGAACATATTTATGGGCCATTTCTCTAATGCTTCTGCAAGTATAGTATGATTTGTATATGAAATTGTATTTTGGGTAATTCGCCATGCTTCTTCCCATGACAATTGTTCTTCGTCCATTAATATTCTCATAAGCTCCGGTATAGCTAACGTTGGATGAGTATCATTTATATGAATTGCCACCTTTTCATCTATTTCATGTATATTATTATTATACTTTTTATAATGTCTTATAATGCTTTGTAAGCCAGCAGATACAAAAAAGTATTGTTGCTTTAATCTTAACATTTTCCCTTCGTAAAATGAGTCTTCTGGATATAAAACTAATGATATTGATTCAACAGAATTTTTATATTCAATTGCCTTTAAAAATTCACCCCTACTAAATGATGAAAAATCGAATTCATTGTTTACAGGCTCTGCAGACCATAACCTTAAAGTATTAACTATTTCATTTTTATATCCAACTATTGGGGTATCATAAGGAACTGCTAGTACTGGTTCATAATTAACGTGAATAAATGTCAGTCTTCCATTCACAGTTTTAACTTTTACTTCTCCACCAAACTTTACTATCTCAGATTTATCTCTTTTAGGTATTTCCCATACATTGCCTGACCTTAACCAATTATCAGGAACTTCTACTTGCTTTCCATCTATTATTTTTTGCTCGAAAAATCCATATTTATATCTTATTCCACACCCGTGTCCTGGTATATTTAAAGATGCCATAGAATCTAAAAAACAAGCTGCTAGTCTACCTAGACCACCATTACCCAGACCTTGATCCTGTTCTAAATTTTCAAGCTCATCTAAATCTATATTTAAATCAGCAAGCGCTTCTCTACAAGTTTCTCTTATACCTAAATTCATTAAAGCATCCCCTAATAATCTTCCAAGTAGAAACTCCATTGAAAAATAATATACTTGCTTCTCTCCTGTTTCCTTGTACTTATTGTTAGTATTAAGCCATTCTTCTGCAACATAATCTCTAACCAAGCTTCCCAATGCTTCATACTGTTGTTTCTTAGTTCCGTCCTCTAAATCCTTTCCGTTTACTTCAAGAAACTTTTTTCTATAATCCCTTTTTAAGAAATTCTTATCTACATCTAGCATAAATTCTCCTCCCATTAAAGCAATATTACTTATTCATTCCGCCTATAAGTAAATTGTATGCCTCAAATGATACCCTTAATACTCTCATAGCACTTCTTATATAAATTAAAAAGTTTAAATTTATGAAATTTATTGAATAATATTCTTATCAAAAACTATCCTTATATAAGTACTATGATAGGAAGATTGAGTAAATTATTATATTAGAAACTTTTGATATTATATTATGCTACAATTTATCCACATCTTTTTTTATTTTATAAACAATTTTTATTAAAAATTTATTATATCTGTTTATAAATAATAAAATTCAAAGGAAATTTATATAAAAAAAAGACTTAAGAATAAATTCTTAAGTCTTTTTAACAACCTGGCAACGTTCTACTCTCCCACACAGTCGCCCATGCAGTACCATCGACGCTGTAGAGCTTAACTTTCCTGTTCGGAATGGAAAGGAGTGTTTCCTCTACGCCATCATCACCAGATTTACTTTTCAGAGTGTTCTCTGAAAATTGCACATGAATTAGTTTCAAGCCTATTTTTATTGGTCAAGCCCTCGACCTATTAGTATCAGTCAGCTAAATATGTTACCACACTTACACCTCCGACCTATCAACCTT
>NZ_JH815223.1:9945-10546 GCF_000158375.2 Clostridium sp. 7_2_43FAA | reverse complement strand
AACTCTAAACCTCTTCGTTTCACCTACGTGGCTATTACACTCTACGGCACAACTTTCCAGTTGTCTTCGGTTACAAATTAGTTTATTTAATGTTCTGTCCGCAACCCCAGAGATAAATCTCTGGTTTGGGCTCTTTCCCTTTCGCTCGCCGCTACTAAGAAAATCGATTTTTCTTTCTCTTCCTCTAGGTACTTAGATGTTTCAGTTCCCTAGGTTTACCTTCCTGCAGCTATTTATTCACTACAGGATACATGGGGTTTCCCATGTGAGTTCCCTCATTCGGAAATCTTCGGATCACTGGCTATGTGCGCCTACCCGAAGCTTATCGCAGCTTATCACGTCCTTCATCGGCTCCTGATGCCAAGGCATTCACCATGCGCCCTTTGTAGCTTGACCTTTTAAATTTAACTATATTTCAAGTTAATCTATAAGTAATTTTAATTACAAAGTTATTCACAAAGAATATTTTTGGCTTGTTGTTTTTTATTCATGTGCAATTTTCAAAGAACATCAAGATTACATTTGTAATCTTTTATTTTGAAGGATTTTGGTCCTTCAAAATTGAACAGAAGTTAAGTTTAACCATCTTTTAAACTTATAC
>NZ_JH815223.1:0-9845 GCF_000158375.2 Clostridium sp. 7_2_43FAA | reverse complement strand
CTACAAGGCAGGTTGCCCACGTGTTACTCACCCGTCCGCCGCTAGATTTGTTCCCGAAGGAACTCCTCTCGCTCGACTTGCATGTGTTAGGCACGCCGCCAGCGTTCGTCCTGAGCCAGGATCAAACTCTCAATAAAAAGTTTAATCTTTGCTCAAATTACTTTGAGTCTTAATGTTAAGACGTCTAAAAGAATTGCTGGTTTGTTTACTTAACTTATTTTCTGTTCAATTTTCAAAGACCATTTTCTTCATCGCCCTCAAGCGACTTAATTATTTTATCATTTAAAGTTATCATTGTCAACACATTTTTATTGTTTTTATGATTTCTTTAATTTGTTTCGTTCCTCGCTTGGAACGAGATTAATCTTACCACTTATATTAATAGTTATTTCTACAAAATACGATATTTATATTAAATTATATTACTAATACTTAATAAAACTCTTTATTTCTAATATATAATACTATTGATACACCAGGAACATTTGTTATTATATTCTATCTATATAGTAGCCATTAGCCCTATTTCTATAGCTACTATATAGATTTATATATTTAATATTTATTTTTATATTTCTTTCTTAAACAACTTTTGCTCTTTGAATAGTTACGGGATAATTACTTGTCCCCTTAATTACTTGACTTTCATTTACTACAGTTCCTTTATCAGCTATAACACTATCCATTATGGCATCAGAACCAATTATTGTGTTTTGCATTATAACGCAATTCTCAAGCTTTGCTCCTCTTCCAATAACAACTCTTCTACCAATTATACAATTTTTTATTTCTCCCTCTATATATGATCCATTTGCAATTATAGAGTTTGATACTAGGCTCATATCTGTATATTGTGTTGGAGGTTCATCTTGTGATTTTGTATATATAGGTTTTTTATTATAAAACAACTCTTTATTTATATTTTGATCTAGTATATCTAGATTAGTATCAAAATATGATTTAATAGAATTTATACAAGATAAATATCCATCAAACTCAAATGCTCCAACTTCAAATTTATTAAGATTTGAAGCTATATATCCTCTTATTTTTCTATGGATTCCAGTTTTTATGCATTCATGAATTATATTAGTAAATAACTCCCTCTTCATAATATACATTTCCATATTTATTTTGGCATTTTTCTCTCTACCTATATTTTCACCAATGCTAATTACTCTATTATTATTATCTATATTTAAAACTTCACACTCTATAAACTTTTTATCTGCCTCTTCTACTTCTTTATATACTATCGTTATATCATTTTTAGATTTCTTATGATATCTTAACGCTTCATTATAATCTATATTGCATATCATATATGATGGACTTATTAATACGTATTCCCTCCTACTTTGCTCAATAAACTCAATATTATCTAGAAAATTATGAACATCATCATAGTTAGGGTCATAATCTCCAAAGTTAAACACTCTAAGCCCATCTTTTTTTCTATGCAAGTCCCATGGTCTACCATTAGTTAGATGATTTATTAATGATCTTGATTTATTAGCTGTGAATATTCCTATTCCCTCTATTCCTGAATTAGCCATATTAGATAGCACAAAATCAATAACTCTATATCTTGCAGAAAGGGGCACTGATGCTAAAGTTCTATACCTTACTAATTCTCCCATCCTACTCTGGTTTTCATCTAAATTTATTATCCCTAAACAATTATTCATTCTCTCAGCCCCCTTAAATATTAATCACTTCATCATCTAAACATATCTCTTTTAAAGTTATAGTTGATTCATTAACTATATATTGATAAGCCCCAACAACTTCTATTGAAGCTCCATTACCAATTCTACAGCCATGATTTATTATTGCATTGCTTCCAACTATAGTTTTATCTATTACAACATTATCTCCAATTTGTGCATTGGGCATTATTACAGAATCCCTTATTACTGTATTTTTACCAACATACACACCTTGAGATAATACGGAATTTTCTATTTTACCATTGATTATACAACCTTCTACTATTAAAGAATTTACTATCTTAGCCTCTTCCCCTATATAATGGGCTGGCCTTACTTGATTCTGCGAATATATTTTCCATTCACTATCGTATAAATTTAAATCATTATCTATTTTCAATAGATCCATATTAGCTTCCCATAAGCTATCTATAGTTCCTACATCCTTCCAATATCCTTTAAATGGATATGCAATTAGCTTTCTTCCTTCATTAAGCATTTTAGGTATTATATTTTTACCAAAATCATTACTTGAAGATAAATCATTTTCATCTTCTCTTAGGAATTTCTTTAATACTGCCCAATTGAAGATATATATTCCCATTGATGCATTAGTACTCTTAGGTTCACTAGGCTTTTCTTCAAATTCATATATTGTGTTATCTTCTCTAGTATTCATTATTCCAAATCTACTAGCTTCTTCTAGTGGAACATCTATAACTGCAATTGTTGCATCTGCACCATTATCTTTATGAAACTCTAACATATTATCATAATTCATTTTATAAATATGATCACCTGACAGTATTAAAACATATTCTGGATCATATCTATCCACATACTCTATATTTTGATAAATTGCATTAGCAGTTCCCTTATACCAATCCCCCCCCTTTTCTTCTTGGTATGGTGGCAATATGGATACTCCTCCATCTCTTCTATCTAAATCCCATGGATCACCTATTCCTATATGGGAATTTAAATCTAACGGCTTGTATTGAGTTAATACACCTACTGTGTAAATACCCGAATTGGAACAATTACTTAAAGGAAAATCTATAATCCTATATTTCCCACCAAATGGTACTGCAGGTTTTGCTATATTTTTAGTTAATATTCCCAACCTAGATCCTTGTCCACCTGCTAAAACCATTGCTACAATTTCTTTTTTTCCCATACTCTCTCTCCTATACTCATATATTAATTTTAGAAAAATTTATTTATTATCATTGTTAGTAATTAATTTGTTATATATTTCAATATATTCCTTTGCAGACTTTTCCCAACTATTATCTGCACTCATAGCTTGTCTAACAATGTTATTCCATTTATCTTTATTTTCATAAATCTTTAGGGCATATTTTATTATATTAAGAAGTTCTTCAAATCTGTAATTCTTAAAACCAAATCCATTTCCAGTCTCATCATACTCATTATAAGGAGTTACTGTATCCTTAAGCCCTCCAGTTTCTCTAACTATAGGAATACTTCCATATCTAAGTGCAATTAATTGTCCAAGTCCACAAGGTTCAAATAATGAAGGCATTAAAAACATATCAGATGCAGCATAAATCTTATGTGCTAATTCATTACTAAATTTTATATTTGCACTAATCTTATTAGGATGCCTTCCTTGGAAACTTTTAAAACTTTCTTCATACATATAATCTCCAGTACCTAGTACCACAACTTGAATATCTTCTTTTAATAATTCTTCTAATATATTAATAATTAAGTCACAACCCTTTTGATGTGTTAGCCTAGATACTAATCCAATCATTGGAACATCCTTATTTACTGTTAACCCTAATTCTTTTTGTAATTCTTCTTTATTAATTTTTTTATTTTCTAAATCATTAACACTATAAGTAGAGTATATATACTTGTCCTCTTCTGGATTATACTCCTTATAGTCTATTCCATTTACTATTCCTTCTAATACAGAGCTTCTATATCTAAGTAACCCCTCTAACTGTTCTCCATACTCTGGAGTTTTAATTTCCTCTGCATAACTCTTACTTACTGTAGTAACTTTATCTGCATAGTTAATTCCACCCTTTAGAAAACTAACTGCACCATAATGTTCTAAACTCCCATTATTAAAGGATTCATAATCATAACCAAATAGCTCTGGTAAAACTTTAGGATCAAACATCCCTTTAAAAAATAAGTTGTGAATTGAAAACATTGTTTTCATATTTTTGAACTTTTCTTCCTTTGAATATTCTAATTTAAGAAGTACTGGTACCATTCCAGTTTGCCAATCATTACAATGTAATATATCTGGAACCCAATCTATATGTTTTACGAATTCTAAAACTGCTCTATCAAAAAAAGCAAATTTTTCGCCATCATCATAATATCCATACAATCCACCTCTATTAAAGTAGTATTCATTATCTAAAAGATAAAACTTTACTCCTTCATGTTCATATTCCAAGATTCCACAGTATTGATTTCTCCATCCCACATTTACAGTAAAATTATCAATATACTTTAAGTTTTCTTTTATCTCCTTTTTTATATCCCTATAATTAGGAATTACTACTCTTACATCTGCACCTAGATCATTTAATGCTACCGGCAAAGCCCCAATAACATCTCCTAATCCACCAGTTTTAATAAACGGATGTGCCTCTGATGCTACTATTAAAATATTCAAATTTATCCCCCCAATTAAATCTCATGTTATTTTTTTAACTTTCTATTATCTCCTTACTTTCTATGGCATTTCTTTCAGAACTCTTAACTAGTTCTTTAATAGATAATATTGAAACAGCCATAGGTGGTACTTTTAATGCAATAGAGTATGGCTTATTATGATACTCTATTTTTTCTGATAATATGACATCCTCATTTAATTGATTTGATCCTCCAAACTCCCTTTTATCAGAATTAAATATCTCGCTATATTCTGCATTATATGGTACTCCAATTCTAAAATCATGATATACAACAGGTGTAAAGTTACAAACAAATATTAATGCATCTTTAGTCTTATTTCCTTTTCTTATAAATGTAAATATGCTTTGATTAGCATTATCTGCATCTATCCACTCAAACCCATTAGTATCATAATCTAATTCCCAAAGAGCATTATGTTCTTTATAAAACCTATTTAAAGTCTTACAATAATCTTGAGTTACTTTATGCATCTCAAAATTCTCAATTAATTTCCATTCTAGCTGTTCATACTCCCTCCACTCTATAAATTGAGCAAATTCGTATCCCATAAACGTTAATTTCTTTCCTGGATGCCCCATCATATAAGCTAAATATAATCTTAACCCGGCGAATTTATTCCAATAATCTCCCCACATTTTATCTATCAAGGATTTCTTACCATGTACTACTTCATCATGTGATATTGGTAATATAAAATTTTCTGAGTAGTTATACATCATAGAAAAATTCATATTATTATGATGATGTTTTCTATATATAGGATCTATTTCTACATACCTCAACGTATCATTCATCCATCCCATATTCCACTTAAAGTTAAATCCTAATCCACCATCTTCTATTGGCTTACAGACACCTGCCCATGATGTTGATTCTTCAGCAATCATAAGAACATTCTTAAATTCGCTAAACACAGCTTTATTTAATTCTTTTATAAACTCTATACCTTCTAAACAACCATCTCCACCAAATTTATTTGGTCTCCATTCACCATCATTTCTTCCATAATTCAAGTAAAGCATATTAGATACTGCATCTACTCTTAATCCATCTATATGAAACTCTCTTATCCAAAATAGTGCATTGGAGATTAGGAAACTTTTTACTTCAGGCCTACCCAAATCAAAATTAGCTGTTCCCCATCCTTTGTTCTCAGCCTTCCATCCTTCTTGATATTCATAAGTTGGGCTACCATCAAAATGATATAAACCATGTTCATCTTTACAAAAATGTCCTGGTACCCAATCAAGAATAACTCCAATATTATTTTTATGAAGTACATTTATTAATTCTTTTAGACCTTCTGGATTGCCATATCTACTAGTAACAGAATAATATCCCGTTCCTTGATACCCCCAAGAAGCATCTAATGGATGTTCTATTAATGGCATAAACTCTACGTGAGTATAACCCATTTCTGTTAAGTACTTAGGTAGCTCATCACATAACTCTTTATATGTAAGAAACTCGCCCTCCTTAGTTTTCCATGAACCTAAATGCATCTCATAAATATTTACTGGTGACTTTAAAATATCTGTTTTTTCTCTTTTATTTGTCCATCTTTTATCTGACCACCTAAACTTACATTCATCTGTAATTATTGATGCAGTATTAGGCCTAAGCTCTGAAAACATTGCATAAGGGTCTGCTTTATATACCCCATTTGAACTATTCTTATTTATAATAAAATATTTATATTTAGTACCTTCTTTTAACCCTGGTATAAATATTGACCATACTCCTCTTTTATTAACCTTTTCCATTTTAAATTCATCTTCTGGTTTAAAATCACAAAAATCTCCAACAACATAGATTTTGCTTGCATTCGGTGCCCAAGTTGTAAATCTTATTCCCCTTTTTCTCTTTTCAGTAACTAAATGAGCTCCCATAAATCTATAACTACTATAATTTTTGCCTTTATGAAATAAATCAATGTCTATATCTATAAGCTGTCCATTTTTAACTTTATCCTTTGCCACTTTAGTCATACAACCCCTCCCCTTGAAGTTAACATAATTCTCATGTTGATAATTATATCACCTCATTACATTATTTTCCATTTTTTCCGTAATACTATAATCGTTACTATCTATTATTTTTCTTCATATATTTACAGCCAACAGGTTTTAATATATTAAGAACTACTGCCATACGACTATTTAATATAATATCTATGGCATTTTTACAATTTCAACTCGAATTTTCACTATCAATATATATTAAAACTATATTAAGGTTTTATTAAGGTTTTATACCTCTTTAAATTAAGATTTTGATTCTAAAATTATTAATAGATAACTTAAGGGAGGTAACAAATTGAAGGTTTTAGAGGTAAAAGGACTTAAAAAGAAACTTGGAAAAAGAGAAATAATAAAAGATATCTCTTTTTCTGTAGAAGAAGGTGAAATATTTGGCTTCTTGGGGCCAAATGGAGCCGGAAAGACAACAACTATAAGAATGTTAGTAGGACTTATAAATCCAAACGGAGGTAGCATCAGTATCTGTGGGCACGATTTAAAAAATGATACGGAAAAAGCCTTAAAGGAAGTTGGTGCTGTAGTTGAAAATCCTGAATTATATAAATACTTATCAGGAAGAGAAAATTTAATGCAAATTGCTAGAATTAGAAACATTCCTAAAACGCAAGTAGATGAAACCATAAAATTAGTAGGCCTTGAAAATAGAATAGACGATAAGGTTAGAAAATACTCACTAGGTATGAAACAGCGCTTAGGTTTGGCTGCTTCACTCCTATCAAATCCAAAACTTCTTATTTTAGATGAACCTACTAATGGGTTAGATCCATCAGGAATATTAGACTTTAGGGAAATAGTTAAGAAAGCTGCCAAAGAAAGAGGGATGGCTGTATTTATATCTTCACATATACTTTCAGAAGTTCAACATCTTTGTGATAGGGTAGCATTTATAAATCATGGAACTATAAAATCAGTAGAAAATGTAATGAATGAGTCTATGGAAACTGATACTGATATAATTTGCTTAAAACTATTACAAGAAATAGATACTAACAAATTATTATCTGTTGACTATATAAATTCTGCTAGGAAAACTGATGATGGAATAGAAATAATATTATTATCCAATAAGACTCCTGAATTAATTAAATATCTTGTTAATAGCAACTATGATGTACAAGAGGTATTTAAGATACGTAAAGGCCTAGAACAAAGATATATGGAATTAGTTGAAGGAGGAATTAGATAATGTTATTAACTCTTATAAAAAATGAATTTATTAAAATTTTTAAAAGATCTAAAACTTGGATCGTCTTTGGATTATTTATAGCATTCATTGGAATAACTGCCTTTGGTACATGGATGAATGACAAGCATATGAAGGAATGGACTTCTCCTGAATATCAAATAAAGCAAGCTGAAGAACAATTAGTTCATATAAGAAATGATATAAAAAGAGCTGAAGCCGATGGAGACCCGCAATGGATTCAAAACTCCAAAGACATAGAAACTAGTCTTTTAAAGCAAATAGAAGATAATAACGAAATAATCAAAAATGGTATCTCTGAAGATGCATGGAAAAAGCAATTAGACGAGTCAATAAAATCTACTGAAAATATGATTAAACAATATGAAGAAGATGGTATAAATGAATGGAATAAAAGATGGTATGCCCAATCAAAACAACAGTTAGATGACTTAAAATATTTAAAGGATAATAACATAAAACCTTTGCAAGGTTGGGAATATCATGCTTTTAACTTCCTAAGAACACTTAATAGCTTCTTTGGATTAGGAGTATTAATAGCAGGAATTGCTGTATTCATGAGTGATATTGTTTCAGGTGAATGTACACCTGCAACATTAAAATTCCTACTTGTGCAACCAGTTAAAAGAGGTAAAATTCTATTATCTAAGTTCATCGTTTCAGTTATTACAGTATTATCATTAATATTAATACCTCAGTTAGTTGGAATGACAGTTGTTAATATGACAAGTAATGTTGATGCATCAGATTATCCAGTCAGAATCGAACAAAAATATGAAAAAGTTTTTGATCAAGGCTCTGGAGAAATGATAATGAAACAAATTCCAGATACATCAAAAATGGTCACTAATAATGAAAGTGCTGTAAGAACTATAGGTTATCAAGCATTATTTATTTTATCAGCTTGCTCCGTTATTTTTATGATATCAACTATATTTAAAAGTAGTATGATCTCAATGGCTGTCTCAGTAATATCAACTATCTTCTTAGCAATAGGAACTCAAGCAATTAGTTCAATAAGAGATATTAGTCATCTTCTCTTTACAACTTATGCTGATGCAGGCAGCTTAGTAACTTCTGACTTAGCATTAATGTATCAAAACCCTAAATTAACAACAACCAATGGAATAGTTTGTATGATTATAACGGCAATAATAGCTTATATAATAGCACATATTAATTTTACTAAAAAAGATATTTTAATATAATAAATATAATAACTTTAGATAGCATGAATCTATATTAATAAACCCATTAATGCAGAGTATAATATATAAACATAAAGGGGGTCGCGAAACGCGACCCCCTTTGTATATTATCAAATTTACTAATTATAATAACTTTCTACTATTAAAATATGCAATAAGAAAATCCTTTTTAAATTATTTTTCTTGTAAATATAAAATAAAAAAAATATATTAAATAAGTACTATCTTGTATAGTTTTATAATCTAAGTTAAAGGCCATAAATAAATTCTTTAAATAATTATCTATTTAAATTTTATATTGTATTCATTTTATTTATCCTCAACTAATAATATAGTCCACAACTAATAAACTATTATCCACATATATATAAAGTTATCAACATTATATATGATAATAAAGCAATTAATGTTGATAACTTTTTGTTTATTTGTATATATAATAATTCTTTATTTAATATATATAAATACTCTAACATTCTTATCTATATTTCTTTTAATCTATTCTTTATAAAAATACTATATTAAATTATGAATCTAATTTGAATATGATAGCATCTGATTCTGAATTAAGTGCACTTAGTTCAGAGAACTGTTATTATTACAATAAATTTAAACCTATTTTTATTGGTCAAACCCTCAACCTATTAGTATCAGTCGGTTAAATATGTTACCACACTTTGAAAATAACTATCTCTTGAAGGATAAAACAATGATAAGGCAATAAAAAAGACTTAAGAATAAATTCTTAAGTCTTTTTAATAACCTGGCAACGTTCTACTCTCCCACACAGTCGCCCGTGCAGTACCATCGACGCTGTAGAGCTTAACTTTCCTGTTCGGAATGGAAAGGAGTGTTTCCTCTACGCCATCATCACCAGATTTCAGAGTGTTCTCTGAAAATTGCACATGAATTAATTTCAAGCCTATTTTTATTGGTCAAGCCCTCGACCTATTAGTATCAGTCAGCTAAATATGTTACCACACTTACACCTCTGACCTAT
>NZ_JH815222.1:3071601-3226588 GCF_000158375.2 Clostridium sp. 7_2_43FAA | reverse complement strand
TTCCGCCAGGAGCATAGCTGGGTAGCTAAGTCGGGAAGGGATAAACGCTGAAAGCATCTAAGCGTGAAGCCCCCCTCAAGATGAGATTTCCCATAGCATAAGCTAGTAAGACCCCTTGAAGAACACAAGGTTGATAGGTCAGAGGTGTAAGTGTGGTAACATATTTAGCTGACTGATACTAATAGGTCGAGGGCTTGACCAATAAAAATAGGCTTGAAATTAATTCGTATGCAATTTTCAGAGAACACTCTGAAAATGAAATCTGGTGATGATGGCGTAGAGGAAACACTCCTTTCCATTCCGAACAGGAAAGTTAAGCTCTACAGCGTCGATGGTACTGCATGGGTGACTGTGTGGGAGAGTAGAACGTTGCCAGGTAATGTGGCTCGATAGCTCAGTCGGTAGAGCAGAGGACTGAAAATCCTCGTGTCCCTGGTTCGATTCCTGGTCGAGCCACCAGGTATGGCGCTATAGCCAAGTGGTAAGGCAGAGGTCTGCAAAACCTTTATTCCCCGGTTCAAATCCGGGTGGCGCCTCCAAAAAAATCCTACAAGATTACTTGTAGGATTTTTTTTATTTAAAAATTATCTTTTTCTGGATAAGTAAATCATCATCAGATAGGAATTCAAATGCTGAACCTATTGGTATAGTTATATTAGGATAATCATGACCTATAGGAAGATATTGAATAATAGGTATATTTAAAGGCAGTAATTTTTGTTTTATAATATCATCTATTGAAAAATCAGTATCTTTATTTGTACAATCGGTAAAATATCCTATTATTATTCCACAAAGCTTTTGGATCTTTCCACAGGAAATTAGTTGAGATAACATTCTATCCACAGTATAAGGGCTTTCATTAACATCTTCGATGAGTAAGATATTATTCTTGAAATCTATTTCATATGGAGTCCCAATTGTGGAACAAATTATAGATAAGTTTCCTCCAACTATATTACCTTTAAAATTTTGTTTATTCCATACTAGATAATTTTCTCCGCAGATATCTTTCAAATTGTATATTATTTTAGAGTTTTTATTTGTAAAAACACTTAAAAAATATTCTTTAGTCATGATATCATCAAAATTTGAAGTTATCATTGGGCCATGAAATGTAGCAAACTTACAGGTTTTACTAATATAATTTAATAATAAGGTGATATCACTATATCCGCATAAGGGCTTAGGATTACTTTTTATAAGTTTTAAATCTAAATAAGAAACCATTCGAATTGATCCGTAGCCGCCTCTAAGACAAACTATGGCATCTACTTCCTTATCAGCAAACATAGAATTAAGATCGTCTGCACGATCTTTATCAGTTCCAGCCAAATATCCATAAGAATCATATAAATGCTTGCCTTTTTTTATTTTAAACCCTAGCTTTTTAAATATATCAATTTTTTTATCTATAAATTCTTTAGATTCTGGTGAAGCTGGAGCAATAATACCAATAGTAGCAGAATTATTTAATGATTTTAATTTTAACACTATATACACCTACTTAAAATTATTTATATGTAAATATACTACAAAAAAAATAAAGCTAGTACTTATAACTAGCTTTATTTCTATGAAAACATATCTTTTCTATACAATAAGTATGCTGCACCGAATGTTAATACTAAGGTAATAACCATTGTAATCTCAAAACCATATTCATTATTAATTAGTGGCATTTTTATAAAATTCATTCCAAATATGCCACCAATAAGAGTAGGTATTGCCATTAATATTGTAACAGAAGCTAAAACCTTCATAACTATATTTAGGTTATTTGAAATAACAGAAGCAAAGAAATCCATTGTACTTGCAAGAATATTGCTATATATTTCAGTCATTTCAATAGCTTGCTTATTTTCAATTATAACATCTTCTAGAACATCTTGGTCTTCTTCATATTTTTGCATTATATCTAGTTTTAGCATTTTTTCAAGAGTAATTTCATTTGCCTTAAGTGATGTAGAGAAGTATACCAAAGATTTCTCTAATGAATGTAATTGAATAAGTTCTCTATTTTTCATAGATTTATGCAATCTTTTTTCTATCATTAAACTCTTTTTATCTATTTGTCTTAAATAAATTAAGTAAGAATTTGATATTCTATTTAAAATTTGTAATATAAATCTTGATTTCTTAAATGAATAAAATGATTTTACTTTACCGTTTATAAAATCAGTTAAAATACGACTATTTTTTAAGCATATTGTTATAATTTGTTTTTCGGTATGAATAATTGCTAAAGGGTATGTATCATATGTAAGAGAATTATCTTCCATTTCGGTAAATGGGATATCTACTACAACTAATAAACAATTCTCTTCTATATCTATACGAGAAGTCTCTTCATCATCTAATGGAGCTTTTAAAAATGATAATGGAACACCAGTCTTCTTTGAAATTAAAATTAACTCTTCATCAGAAGGTGCTATAATATTAATCCAACAACCTGGCTCTAGATTATCGAGAATTTTCAGTGATGGATTTTGTTCACTAATACTTTTATAAATTTGTATCATAATTAACCTCCTTAGTTAAGTTTCAAAGATAATTATACTATTAATATGATTATTTGTAATATGATAAATAAATTTTTATTAAAAAAAATTATTGATATAGATAAATGAAGATATTAAAAGAAAAAATGTATATTAAGAAAGTAATCTGATTTAACCAAAAGAGAAGATAAAAATATGACTATTAATTATTAAATATTAATATGGATAAAAGTATAAATAATTAGTATAATCACAATATTGCTTAAATGAATAGAGTAATGTCTTAATGGGGGATAAATACAAAATGATGCATAGAGAAGTTGTTGCTAAAAAGAGAGTACCGGTTATTTCAATGATTTTATTTGTGATAACAGCTACATTATATTTGGGGGAAGCAGTAGAAAGATCTAAATATAATAGACATATAATTGGTCATATATTTAATGTAGCTCTAGTATTAACAACTATAATTTTAATTGTTAAAGAAATTAGAAGTTGTTCGGTATCTTATAAGTATGCAGTAATAGCAGACAAGCTTATAATAAATCTAATTAATAATAAAGAAGAAAAGAATTTAGAAAGTATAAGAATCTCTGATGTACTATATATAGGTGAAAGATCATCTATACCTAAAGAGTATCAATTTATAAAAAAATCAAAAAAGTACTTATGTAACAGAATTAATTCAAAATCATATTATTGTATTTTTAAAAATGGAGATAGAATTGAAAAGATCAAATTTCAACCAAGTGATAAACTTATTACTAAGCTAATAAAGCACGGAGAGTTGAAATGTAGGTTATTAGAAAGAAAAGTTATATAATAAATGGCTCTATATAGAAAAATAGACTCTATATAGAGCCTATTTTTTATAAAATTCATTTTTTACTTCTGACAAAAGATTTTCATTTAATATGATATCATATCCAGTAAATGATAAAGATAAAGCTGCTTTCATTGCTTCATCAAAAGCATAATCAGATATTGTAGCATTAGCGAATTCTTTTGTACCATACCTTATACTATCATCTGTAACTATTGAAATATAAGGATGAATGCAAGGAACTTTTTTGCTAACAATACCTAAGCTTAATCCAGAATAAATATCCCTTGGACCAGAAATATTTATTATGCCATTTTCCTTTAAATTATGGCTAAACAATCTATTTAAAGTTCTATTGGTTATTAATTCTTCATTTTCGGGTTCATATAAAGAAAATGAATATTGAACTCGTATAAGTTTTGAAACATAAATTGCAATTTCCCTTAATTTGCTTTCTGCAATTTTAGCAATATCCATTTCCTTAGCTCTAATATAAAATTTAGCTTCAGATTCTAATGGTAATAGTAAAGGAGTAAAGCCTCCATTGGATAATATTGAGTTCACCTCTACGTCTTCAGGAAATCCTTTTAATAATGAATTTAAGATATTAAATGTTAAAAGAATACCATCTAGCGAAGTATATGATCCTTTATTTAAGAAGCTTAATCCACTATGCCCTATAAATTTGATGCTTAATGGTATTATAGCAGATGAACTTCCACTTTCTGATGTTATAGTATCTGGATGTGCAACCAAAACAACATCAATATCATCAAACACACCTTGTTTTACCATAACTGATTTTGTTCCACCTAGATATTCACCAGGGCAACCTATTAATATTATGGTGCCACCTATTTTTTCAATAACAGAACTTAATGTTAAAGCAGCAGCAATTGAAGTCGATGTTAATAAGTTATGACCGGTTAAATGCCCATCGCCAGGAACAGCATCATATTCACATAAAAAACATATTTTAGGATAACCATTTCCTTTAAATGCATAGAAGGATGTTTTTAAATCTAAAAACTCCTTTTTTACAGTAAATTCATGATCAATTAAGAAGTTACAAATATAATTATAACTATTATATTCATTGTAGCTTTCTTCAGGATTATTATATAAATAATCATTTAATTTCTTTATATCATCTTTATTTTTTTCTAAATAACAAATCATTTCTTGTTTCATATTATATTCCTCCCAAATTATCTTGTTTTTAATTTTCCCTTAAATGCAAATAATTATTTATAAAATAGCTAATATATTAATTTAATAAGACAGTAAATTAAAAACATATATCTAATGTTCCTTATAAATTACAAGATCATTGAGTTATGTAAATATTCTTATTCATATATTCATGTAGACTAACCATAAAGCATTTTTATAATCATATATAATTTTTTGAAAGTATAGAAATACTATTATTTGGTGAGAATTATAATAAAATTATTATAAAAGGATGGGATAGTATGGATTTATTAATAAAAGGAATAGATAAAAATGAAAATAAATGTAAGGTTTGTGGAAAAGAAGTATATAGTGATATAATTATAGAAAAAAGCTTATTATGCCATTATTGTAATGAGAAGATAGCAACAATGACAGTTGATGATTTTGAGTATAACTTTTATAAAGATAGAATAAGAGATTGGCTATTAAGCAACTATAATTTTTAAATAGCATGAGGTATAAATAAATGGACAAAGGAAAATTTATAGTATTTGAAGGTGGAGACGGATCTGGTAAAAGCACAATATTGGACATGGTATATGATTATTTGATAGAAAATAATATAGAGTGCATTAAGACAAGAGAACCAGGTGGAATTAAAATATCAGAAGATATACGAGAAGTAATATTAGATACTAAGAATACAAAAATGGATAGTAGAACCGAGGCATTACTATATGCTGCTGCTAGAAGACAACACTTAGTTGAAAAAGTTATTCCTGAGATTGATAGAGGAGCTATAGTATTATGTGATAGATTTATATATTCATCACTAGCTTATCAGGGATATGCTAGGAATATAGGAATAGATGAAATATATCAAATAAATAAATTTGCAGTAGGTGAATATATGCCAGACTTAAATATATTATTTGACTTATCACCAGAAATAGGATTGGAGAGAATAAACAAAAATAAAGAGAGAGAAATAAATAGATTAGATTTAGAAAAAATTGATTTTCATAATAAAGTAAGAGATGGATATCTTAAATTATATGAAGAAAATAAAGAGAAGTTTGTAAAAATAAATGCAGAAAAATCAATAGAAGAAGTTTTTAATGTTGTAAAAGAAATAATTACTGATTTTATTAAATAAAATGTATTGAGAGAAAAAAATTTTAATCAATTTATATAGCTTTTATGATAGAATATTATTATAGGAGTATAATTTTATTGGAGGGGTTAATATGAAATTAGTAATAGCTATGGTACAAGATGATGATGCTTTAGATTTAGTAGATGCAATCACAGAAGCAGGCTTTAGAGTTACTAAGTTAGCATCAACTGGAGGTTTTTTAAAATCAGGAAATACAACTTTAATTATAGGTGTTGAAAAAGATAAAGTTCAAGCAGTTATAGATGTTGTAGAAGATGTTTGCAAAACTAGGAAACAAGTTATAACAACGCCAACCCCTATTACAGGAAATGTTGATATGTATATGTCATACCCTATAGAAATTGAAGTTGGGGGAGCTACTATATTTGTTATAGATGTAGATCAATTTATTAAAATATAATTACATTGGAGGGTGTAATGGGACAATTTATTGGACACGAAAGAATAATTGATAGTTTTAAAAAAAGAATAGAAAAAGATGAAATTTCCCATGCACATATAATTGTAGGAGAAGATGGAATTGGAAAGAGCAATTTAGCTAAGATATTAGCTAAAAGTATATTAGGCGTACATGAAGATAGAAATTCTATAGATATTGTAAATTATAGATCTAAAAAATCCTCTTTTGGGGTAGATGATGTAAGAGAAATTGTTGATGAAATAAATAAGAAGCCCTTTGAGAGTGATAAAAAAGTTATTATAATTTATGATGGAAATAAATTGACAGTACAAGCACAGAATGCTCTTTTAAAGACTATAGAAGAACCACCAAAAGGTGTTTTTATTATTTTATTATGTGAGAGTTTAGAGCTTATTTTAGATACTATAAAATCAAGATGCCAAGTATATAAGCTAACTCCATTAACAAAGAATGAAGTTAATATTTATATAGAAAGTTTGGGTATTGATGATTATAGTAGTGATGAAATAAAAGCAGCTATTGCATACAGTGAAGGAATCCCAGGAAAAGCTGAGAATTTTCTAAGGGATTCCTCATTAAAAGATCTAAGAAATATATTAATTGATTTATTATATACATTAGTTAATGGTAATACGAAAAGTCTTTTAGATTTTGAAGATAAGATATTATCATTTAAAGATAAAAAAGAAGAAATACTGAACATTTTAGCCTCCTTTATAAGAGACGTAATTGTCTATAAAGAAATAAGCGATACTAGTGGAATAATAAATGGGGATAAAATAGAAAATATAAAACAATTAGCTATTGAAATGTCCTATAAGAGGCTTAACAAAATAATTGATAAGATTGGAGATGCTAGATTGACATTATTAAGTAATTCTAACTTCCAATTAACGATTAGAGTAATGCTTATAGGTTTTATGGAGGTTTAAATAATGATAAAAGTTGTAGGCGTAAGATTCAAGAAAGCCGGTAAAATATATTATTTTGATCCAAGCGATTTAAATGTAAAAAAAGGAGACTTTGTTGTTGTAGAAACAGCAAGAGGAATAGAGTTTGGAGAATGTGTTATTGGTATTAAGGAAATACCAGAAACTGATATAGTGGCACCATTAAAGAGTGTTATAAGGATTGCAGAAGAAGAAGACATAAATAAACATAAGGATAATAAAGTAAAGGAAAAAGATGCTTTAGAGATATGCTTAAAGAAAATAGAAGAACATGGATTAAATATGAAGTTAATCGATGTAGAATATACTTTTGATAATAATAAAGTTATATTCTATTTTACAGCTGATGGAAGAGTAGACTTTAGAGAATTAGTAAAGGATTTAGCAACTATATTTAAGACAAGAATAGAATTGAGGCAGATAGGGGTCAGAGATGAAGCTAAAATGTTAGGAGGACTAGGACCATGTGGAAGACCATTATGTTGTTCTACATTCCTTGGTGATTTCGCATCTGTATCTATAAAGATGGCAAAGGAACAAAATCTATCTTTAAATCCAACGAAGATATCAGGAATATGTGGTAGGTTAATGTGCTGTTTAAATTATGAACAAAGCACATATGAAGATATAAGAAAAAGATTGCCTAGAGCAGGTTCTATCGTTTCTATGGGCGATACTACTGGTGAAGTTGTAAGCAATAGTACTGTTAAGGAAAGTGTGAAGGTCAAATATAGAAGAGGCGATGAGGAAGTAGTAGAAGAATTTAAAATAGATGATATTGAGCTTGTTGAAGGTAGCTATGAAGATTCAGTAGATGAATCAGACATAAAACTAGAAATAGAATCTCCAGAAGATAAAAAATTAATAAAGGATCTTATAAAGGATAATTAAGGGGGGAAATCTTAATGAAATCACTATTAAAGGTTGCTAATCTTAATACAAATGATGATGTTATTAGCATAAGAGAAGCTGTGGCACATAATGAAGGTGTTATAGCTTGTGAGGTAAGTTTATCTAAAAAAGAAGTAAGTGTAGTATATGATGATAAAAGTATAACTGAAGATAAAATAATTATATCTATTGAAGAAGTAGGATATAGTATAATCTAAATAAAATGATAGATAAAATAAAGTGAAATATCATATTATATAAATTCTTCTTAAGCCTTTAAAAATTTAAATGCTTATGATAAAATAGATTGTGAAATAAATTCATAATATTAGGAGGTGCTTTTTATGGCATTCAAAATTGAAGATTCATGTGTAAACTGTGGTGCTTGCGCTGCAGAATGTCCAGTTAATGCTATAAGTCAAGGAGATACTCAATTCGTTATCGATGAAGACACTTGCATAGATTGTGGAAACTGTGCAAATGTTTGTCCAGTAGGAGCTCCAGTACAAGCATAATTTTACATAAAGAACCGCTAATTATAGCGGTTCTTTATTTTTATGCAGATAATAGTATTACAGAACATCTATCTTTAAAAGATAAATCATTAGAATATATAGTATTTGTATTATAAGATAAAATATTTTTTAACGAAGATAAAAATTTATGAGGACCATCTAAATAAAAATATTCAGAAGATGTTTTAAAAAACATTGGAATTATATACTTAGGTTTTAAACTCAAGGCGAGTTTAGCAGCAGAAAATCCATCTAAACAAAAATGTCCGCCTATTGGAATGAATAAAAAATCTAAATCAGTTAGCTTATCTAATAAGTTATCATTCAACTGATGACCTAAAGAACCAAGATGACAAACTTTAAATTCATCTATGTTTAACAAATAAATTATATTTTCACCGCGTTTATATCCAGAAAGATTATCTTTAAATGTTTTATATCCCTTTAAGGTAACAAAATCATTTGAAAAAGAACAAGCTGAATTTACTATTATACAATTTTTATCAACATGCTTATTAATAATTTCATTATTATGAGTATGGCTAAATGTAATTATATTTGGATTCAAATCATATTTTTCTATATAAGGGTATATTTGTATTGGATCTAAAAGAATTCTTTTACCAGTAGAATTTTTTATTAAAAAACTTGTATTACCAATCCATTTAATTTCCATATTTGATCACCTCTCAATATATAGTTTGGATAAAAAATGCAATATCATTCGCTTTTATTTTAGAAAATAAAAGCAGTGAAATGGACATATTAAAATTTATAATATATAATAAAAGTCAAAGAAGGTCAATCAGGAAAATAAGTTTAAGAAGGTGAAAATATGGCAAGAATTTCAGATACAATAGAAAATTTTATTAAAGATATGATAAATGAAGAAAGAGAAAGACAAGTATTAATTCAAAGGAATGAATTAGCAGATAAATTTTCATGTGCACCATCGCAAATCAATTATGTGCTCACAACAAGGTTTACTTATGAAAAAGGTTATATAATAGAAAGTAAAAGAGGTGGCGGAGGGTGCATAGTAATTAAAAAAATAACATACGATGATAAGGATGAAAGACTGTTATTAATAAATACTTCAATAGGAGAAAGTATAACATATGGAGGCGCTTTATCTATACTAGATCATTTAAAAGATACTAAAAATATTACTGAAAAGGAATATGAAATAATAAAAATATCTTTAAATGATAGAACATTAGTATCTGTGGAAGACAAAAATAAATTAAGGGCTGATATGTTAAAAGGAATTATTACAGTTATATTATCGTAAAATATTTTAAGTGGCCAAGGTTTATCTGTATAGTTGTTAATTTTAGCAATAGGGTATGGAGGTATATATGATTTTTGGGAAGTTAACAGAGAGGGCACAATTAGTACTAGTAGAGGCTCAAAAAGAGTCACAATATTTTAAACATGGATATATAGGTACTGAACATATTCTTTTAGGGTTATTAAAAGAGGGTGGATATGCAAAGCAAGTATTATATATTAATGGAGCTACTATTGATAAAGTAAGAAAGCTTATAGAAGATTATCTTGGTTTTGGAGATATAGATATATCAGTAGGTGAGATGTTACTGAATCCTAGAACAAAGAGATTATTTGATGATAGCTTAGTAAAGGCAAGAATATATGATCATAATTATATAAATCCAGAGCATATTTTATTAGCTTTATTAGATGATACAGAGGGTGTAGCTTATACAATACTTTCTACCTTAAAGTTAGATTTGAAATTAATAAAGACTGATATAAGTAATTATCTATATGAGAAGGAGGTAGAGGAAATAAAAGTTGAAGAGAAGGCTAAGAAAAAAACTGTTAAAACTCCTCTATTAAGCCAATATGGAAGAAATCTAACTATGATGGCTAAGGAAGGAAAATTGGATCCAGTAGTAGGAAGGGAAAATGAAAATAGAAGAATTTTAGAGATACTGTGTAGAAGGATAAAAAATAATCCTTGTTTAATTGGAGAACCTGGAGTAGGTAAAACAGCAGTTATTGAAGGGCTAGCCCAAAGAATAATAAATGGAAATGTGCCAGAAATACTAAAGGATAAAGTAATAATTTCATTAGATTTAACTTCTATGTTAGCAGGAGCTAAATATAGAGGAGAATTTGAAGATAGATTAAAAAAAGTAATGGATGAAATAAGAAATTCTAAAGATATAATAATATTTATAGATGAAATTCATACAATTGTTGGAGCGGGTGGTGCAGAAGGTGCTATAGATGCATCAAATATTTTAAAACCTGCTTTAGCAAGAGGTGAAATAAAATGTATTGGAGCTACAACTATAGATGAATATAGAAAACATATAGAAAGGGATTCAGCTCTAGAAAGAAGATTTCAACCGGTTAGAGTTGAAGAGCCATCAAAAGAAGAGACTTTAGATATATTAAAAGGACTTAGGGAAAGATACGAAGCACATCATATGGTAAGGATAGAGGACGAAGCTTTAGAAGCAGCTGTAGAGTTATCAGATAGATATATAACAGATAGATTTATGCCGGATAAAGCTATAGATCTAATTGATGAAGCATCAGCAAAGGTAAGAATAGAAAATTTAACTTCACCACCGGATATAATGAATTTACAACTTCAATTAGAGAATAACTCTAAGGAAAAAGAAGAGGCAATAAGAAATCAAAACTTTGAAAAAGCAGCAGAGTTAAGAGATAAGGAAAGACAATTAAAAAATAAATTGAATAGTTTAAAGATAGATTTAACAAATAATGAGTGTAATAATTATATTGTTAATAGTGAACAAATTGCAAAGGTAGTATCAAGTTGGGCTAAAATTCCTTTAGAGAAATTAACAGAGCAAGAATCAGAAAAATTATTACAACTTGAAGATATACTTCATAAAAGGGTGATAGGTCAAAAGGAAGCTGTAATGGCTGTATCTAAAGCAGTAAGAAGGGCAAGAGTAGGGCTGAAGGATCCCAATAGGCCTATAGGAACATTTATATTTTGTGGACCAACAGGTGTTGGAAAAACAGAACTATCCAATGCCTTAGCAGAAGCTATGTTTGGAGATAAGAAAAATTTAATTAGAATAGATATGTCAGAGTATATGGAAAAGCATTCTGTAGCAAGGCTAATAGGAGCTCCACCTGGATATATTGGTCATGATGAAGGTGGACAGTTGACAGAAGCTGTTAGAAGAAACCCTTATTCAGTTATATTATTAGACGAAATAGAGAAGGCTCATCCCGATGTATTTAATATATTACTACAAATAATGGAGGATGGAAGACTTACAGATAGTAAGGGGAAAATTATAAACTTTAAAAATACAATAGTTATAATGACATCTAATGTAGGAGCTCATGATATAAAAAAACAAAATACTCTTGGATTTTCAGCTTCAAATAGTTTAGTTGATAGTGAATATGAAAAGATGAAGAAAAATATTATGGAAGAAATTAAGCAACAATTCAAACCAGAATTTATAAATAGAATTGATGATATAATTGTTTTTCATAAATTAGAAGATAGTGATATATTAAAAATTGTAAATTTGATGTTAAATAATACCATAGATAAGCTTAAAGATAGAAAAATAACAATTAACTTAAATGAAGAAAGTAAAAGGTTCTTAGTAAATAAAGGTGTAGATACTAATTATGGTGCAAGACCTTTAAGGAGAATAATAACAAAGGAATTAGAAGATAAGTTAAGTGAAGAGATGTTAAAAGGCTACATTAAGGGCGGAGATAACTTAGAAGTATATTGCAATGGAGAGGAACTTTATTTTAAGCATATATCATAGTATAGAGAGGAGATTTTCTTTTTGAAAAAATCTTCTCTTATTTTTTTATTTATTAATAATTTATTAGAGAACGAGTAATAATATTAAGAGAAGAAAAGCTAAGTGGATATAATTAATAAAAATTATTATTTAAAAATAGTTGCATTTTATTTTATAGAAGCATATAATTAAATTAAAGATAATACCCCGGGGGGGTAGAAGGAGTGAGTCATGAGTAAAGAAGTTAAACATAAAGAGTTGATTATAATAGGTGGCGGACCAGCGGGTTTAACTGCAGCAATATATGCAACAAGAGCTAAGCTAGACATGCTTTTACTAGAAGACCAAATACTTGGGGGTCAAGTTAGAAATAGCTATACAATAGAAAATTATCCTGGCTTTAAAAAAGTTTCAGGTACAGAACTTGCTGATTTAATGCAACAACAAGCTGAAGAGCTTGGAGCTGAAATAGATGAATTCGATATGGTGGAAAAGGTTGATTTTAGCGGAGAAGAAAAAATAATTGAAACTAATAGTTATATATATAAAACAAAAACTGTAATAATAGCAACTGGTGCAACTCCTAAAAAATTACCTATTCCAAATGAAGAAAAGTTTTCAGGAAAAGGAATCCACTATTGTGCAGTTTGTGATGGAGCAATGTATGAAGGGAAGATAATTGGAGTTGTAGGTGGAGGAAATTCTGCCTTAGAAGAAGCTTTATTTTTAACAAAATTTGCTTCAAAGGTAGTTATGATAAGAAGACATAATTACTTTAATGGTGAAAAAGCTACAATTGAAGAAGTTATGAATCATCCTAAGATAGAAATTTTATTTAATGAAGATTTAGTTAATGTTGATGGAACTGACTTTGTAGAAAAGGCTATAATAAAAAATTCTAAAGATGGATCTGAAAAAGAAATACCAATGGATGCTGTATTTGGATTTATAGGAACAGTGCCAAAGACAGATCATTTTAAAGATTATATAAATTTAACATCTAATGGCTATATAAAAGCTGATGAAGGTATGAGAACTAACGTTGAAGGAGTTTATGCAGCAGGAGATGTTAGGGAAAAAGAATATAGACAAATAACAACAGCTGTTGCAGATGGAACTATAGCAGCATTACAAGCAGAAAAGTACGTAGTAGAAAAGAAAAAATAATTGAGAAAATTCAAGGAATGTTAAAGGAGAGATATTATGATAAAAATATATTCAACATCATGGTGCCCATCATGTATAAAGGCGAAAAGATTTTTCGAAATGAAGGGATGGGATTATAAAGAAATAAATGTAGCTGATAAGCATGAGGATAGAGAAGAAGTTTTTAAGGTATCAGGTCAAAGAACTGTACCAGTAATTGATATAGATGGAGAGATAATAGTTGGTTTTGATAGGAATAAGATAGAACTAGCTAAAATTAAGTAGAGGTGATCAAGTGTTTAGTTGTATAAAGGGAAAAGAAAGAACTTTTAGAAATTTAATAAATGGGGAATGGATTAATAGCTCAAGTGATAAGTTTATAGATATATATTCACCTGTAGGGAATTGCTTAGTTGGAAAGGTACCAGCAATGACTACAGATGAAGTTGATCTTGCTATAAAGAGTGCAAAAGAGGCACAAAAGGTATGGAGAAATGTTCCAGTTAATAAGAGAGCAGAAATATTATATAAGGCTGCTGATATACTAATAGAAAAAGTTGAAGATATTGCTGAAATAATGATGAGAGAGATCGGTAAAGACAAAAAGAGTGCTGAATCAGAAATCCTAAGATCAGCTGATTATATAAAATTTACAGCTGATACGGCGAAGAACTTGTCAGGAGAAAGCATTCCAGGAGATAGTTTTCCAGGATTTAAAAGAAATAAAATATCATTAGTAACAAGAGAGCCACTAGGAGTAGTGTTAGCCATATCTCCATTTAACTATCCAATAAATTTAGCAGCATCAAAGATAGCACCAGCATTAGTTGCAGGTAATTCTGTAGTTTTAAAACCTGCTACTCAAGGAAGTTTATGTGGATTATATTTAGCTAAGGTATTTGAGCAAGCAGGTGTTCCAGCAGGAGTATTAAATACTGTCACAGGAAGAGGTAGTGAAATAGGAGATTATATCGTTACACATCCTGAAATAGATTTTATTAACTTTACTGGAAGTACAGAAGTTGGTACTAGAATATCAAGAATAACAACAATGGTTCCGTTACTTATGGAGCTTGGAGGTAAAGATGCAGCTATAGTATTAGCGGATGCAGATTTAGATCTTGCGGCATCTAATATAGTTGCTGGAGCATATTCTTATTCAGGACAAAGATGTACAGCAGTTAAAAGAATTTTGGTTGTTAACAAAGTAGCAGATAAGCTAGTTGAAAAAGTTAAGGAAAAAGTTCAAAATTTAAAAATAGGAAATCCATTAGAAGAGGATGTGGATATAGTTCCACTAATTGATAGTAAAGCAGCAGATTTTGTTTGGGAACTTATAGATGATGCAAGAGAAAAAGGTGCTCATTTACTTGTTGGAGGAACTAGAGAAGAAAATATGATTTATCCAACTCTTTTCGATAATGTAACAACAGATATGAGATTGGCTTGGGAAGAACCATTTGGTCCGGTTTTACCTATCATAAGAGTTAAGGATAAAGATGAGGCTATAGAAATTGCTAATAAATCAGAATATGGATTACAATCATCTGTATTTACTGAAAATATAAATGAAGCATTTTATGTAGCAGATAGACTAGAAGTTGGTACAGTTCAAGTTAATAACAAAACTGAAAGAGGACCAGACCATTTCCCATTCTTAGGAGTTAAGGCTTCAGGAATCGGAACTCAAGGAATCAGATATTCAATAGAATCTATGTCAAGACCTAAGGCTACAGTAATTAATTTAGTTAGATAATATCTAATTAAAATAGAGGAGTGATACAATCACTCCTCTATTTTATTATATATCTACTTTTTATTAAAGGGAGGTATATTAAACCTCCCTTATGTTCAAATATTAAATATTTAAAGCTGAATCTATAGCATTTTTATCAAATCCTACAATAATTGTTCCGTTTATATCTAAAACAGGAACTCCCATTTGTTTTGATTTGCTAATCATTTCATCTCTAGCAGTCATATCTTCTTGTACATTTAAATCTTCAAATTCAATATTAACTGATTTTAAATAATTTTTTGCTTTTACGCACCATGGACAAGAATTTGTACTATAAACTTTAACCATTAGGTAAACACTCCTTTGCTATTATCAATAGATAATTAATATTGTTTAACATAAATTTTACACCATTTGAGTACTAAATACAATAAATATCCTATATTTTATTAAAATAAAGAATATGGTATTATATCAATGGGAAAATATAAATTTACTTTATAATATCTTGATTTTCTAGATTTGAATTAAGAACCATATTATCCAAAGAATTATCTATATGGTTAGATATGAAATCTTCAGATAAATTTTTCTTATTATCATCTTTTATAATATTTCTAGATTGGATATTAGAAAAGTAAGTTTTATTAATCATAAAATCATCTCCTTGATGGTTTATAAGATTATTTTTTGCAAAATTTTAATTTTTATAACAAATAAAATAAATTATACAACTGGTCTAGACATCTATAACAATTTTTAATATAATATTGATAGGAGGCTTAATAATGATAGATAAAAGTAGTCCAATTCCAGTTTATTATCAACTAAAAAATGATTTAATATCAAAAATATCCCAAGGCGTATGGAAGCCAGGTGAATGCATAGCAAGCGAAAGAGAACTATGTGAAATATATGGCGTTAGTAGAATGACAATTAGACAAGCGATAGGAGAACTGGTACAAGAAGGTGTTCTTTTAAGAATTAAAGGTAAAGGAACATTTGTATGTGAACAAACATTTAAACAACAAGATATGATGAGCTTTACAGAGATAATAAAGCAAATGGGAAAAAATTTAAGATCAGAGGTTGTTGAGTTTTGTAAAATAAATACTCCGGAGCACCTAGCAGATATATTTTCTTTGGATGAGATATATAAAATTAAAAGAAAGCGTATAGTTGATGATGAATGTGTAGCGTTAGAGACAGTATTTATACCTGTTGATTACTGTGGGTATATTGATGAAGAAATGCTAAATGGCTCATTATTTAAGATATTAGAAGGCTTTGGTTATGTAGTTGATTATTCACAATCTTCAATAGCATCAGTAATAATGGATGATGAATTAAAAGAGATATTTAGTGTGGATAAGCAAGTACCTATGTTAAAGATTATAAGTAAGACTTATGATCATAATAATAAAATGATTTTCTTAGAAGAAGCAGTATATAGATCAGATAAATTTATTTTGCAAGTTAATATATCTAGACGAGAGGGGAAAATAAGATGAAACTAATAATAACTAAAAACTATGAAGAATTAAGCAAGGAAGCAGCTAATGAAATGGCTAAAGTAGTAAAAGATAAACCTAACGCTATATTAGGTTTAGCAACTGGTGGATCTCCAATAGGAATGTATAAAGAATTAATCAGAATGAATAAAGAAGGGGAAATAGATTTCTCACAAGTTACTACAGTTAATTTGGATGAATATATAGGATTAAGTGGAGATCATCCTCAAAGCTATAGATACTTCATGAATGAAAATTTATTTAACCACATTAATATAGATAAGAAAAATACTTATGTTCCAAATGGTTTAGCTGAAAACATAGAAGAAGAGTGTAAAAGATATGATGCTAAAATAGCAGAATTAGGTGGTACGGATTTACAGTTACTAGGTATTGGTAATAATGGACATATAGCATTCAACGAGCCAGATGAAACATTAGTATCAGGAACTCATTTAACAGGATTAACAGAAGATACTATAAAAGCAAATGCTAGATTTTTCAACTCAATTGATGAAGTTCCAACACAAGCTTTAACAATGGGACTTGGTGGAATAATGAAATCAAAGAAGATAATAGTTATAGCAAGTGGTGAAGGAAAAGCTGATGCTGTAAAAGCAATGGTAAGTGGAAAGATAAGCACAAACATGCCAGCATCAATGCTACAAATGCACAGAGATGTTGTAGTTATAGTTGATGAAGCTGCTGCAAAATTATTATAAAATTTATATTTGAATACTAAGAATATATAAGAATTGTAATACTATAAATAGATTACAATTCTTTTTTTATAATCATTGGTTTTTATAATATTGTTATGATATATTAAATATAGTAATTTTAATAATTATATGTATATAAGTTGCAATAGAGTTAAAACATTTTAATTATAGATAATGATTAAGTAGAATTAGTAAATAATTTATAATAAGGGGTTAAAGCTTTAAGAAACATTAAAGTAATGTATAGTATTATTGTTAATTTTAACTATGTAAATTATTGAATTAAAAAATACATTCAAATTAAAAACATATGATACTTAAATGGTATATTAGATTTATTATTATACTGACATTTATGTATTTATTATAGAAATTAATAAGATTGGTAGGTAAATTTTATGGCTAAGATTAAATCCATGTTTGTTTGTCAAGAATGTGGATATGAGTCTCCTAAATGGTTAGGCAAATGTCCAGATTGTAATAAGTGGAACACCCTGGTAGAAGAGGTAAGGGAAACCCAAAAAGAAATAAAAAGTAAGGTAAATACTATAAGAGTTATAGATAATATGCCTAAAAGTATAGGACAGATTAAATCAGGAGAAAAGCAAAGATATGATACTGGTTTAAAAGAGTTAAATAGAGTCTTAGGTGGAGGATTAGTAAGAGGATCGTTAACTTTAATATCTGGAGATCCTGGAATAGGTAAATCTACTTTATTACTGCAAACAGCAAATTCAATATCAAAATCCTATGGGAAAGTATTGTATGTCTCTGGAGAAGAATCAGAGGAACAAATTAAGATAAGAGGAGATAGGTTAAGTGTAAATGCGGAACAATTATACATTTTATCTGAAACTAATCTTGATTTAATAGAGGCATATATAAATGAGTTGAAGCCTGTTTTTGTAATAATCGATTCCATACAAACTGTCTTTAAAGAATCAGTAACTTCTGCTCCGGGAAGTGTATCGCAAGTAAAGGAATGCTCTAATGCTATAATGAGGATAGGGAAGAACCAGAATATACCATTATTTATAGTGGCGCATGTTACTAAGCAGGGTGAACTCGCAGGACCAAGGGTTCTTGAACATATGGTTGATACAGTATTGTATTTTGAAGGTGAACGTACTGAAGAATTTAGAGTTTTAAGAACTATGAAAAATCGTTTTGGAACAACTAGTGAAATTGGAGTTTTTGAAATGGCTGAAGAAGGATTAAAGGAAATATATGATCCTTCGAGAATATTTCTAGAGGATACTAATTTTAATCAAGAGGGTTCTGCTGTTATAGGAATAATGGAAGGAACCAGACCTATACTTGTTGAAATGCAAGCATTAGTCAGTGAAAGTAATACTCATATGGCGAGTAGGACAGCGGTTGGAATAGATAATCAAAGGTTAAGGCTTATACTTGCTGTATTAGAGAAAAAGTTAAGGGTTCCATTTTATAAATATGATGTATATGTAAATGTAGTTGGTGGTCTTACCCTAGACGGAACTACAGGGGATCTAGGTTTAGCATTAGCATTGTTATCGAGTGTAAAAAATACAGGATTTAAGTTAGAAAGAATGGTTATCGTTGGTGAAGTTGGGCTTACTGGAGAGATAAGACCGGTTTCGTCATGTGATAGGTTAATTAAAGAAGCCGAAAAAATGGGCTTTAAAAACGCTATAATTCCAGAAAGAAATAAAGATAAGGTTAGTAGTAAAACTACAAATATAATAGGGGTAAGCAATTTAAGAGAGGCTATTAGTAAGATATTCTAGTGGATTGGGTGAGTGTATGAGAATAAAAGATGATGAAGAAATAAAAAATATATTAAAACTTATGAGTCCAGGAACTGCTTTAAGAGAAGGATTAGATAATATATTAAGGGCTAAAACTGGAGGTTTGGTAGTCATTGGTGATGGTGAAGAAGTAATGAATCTTGTTGATGGGGGATTCAATATTAATTCAGAATACTCACCAGCCTATGTTTATGAATTAGCCAAGATGGATGGAGCTATTGTACTAAGTGGAGATTTAAGAAGAATTATTTGTGCTAATACGCAACTTGTACCAGATCATGCACTTACGACATATGAAACAGGAACTAGGCACAGAACTGCAAATAGAGTAGCAAAACAAACTGGAAATATAGTAGTGGCAATCTCTCAAAGAAGAAATATAATAACTATTTATAAAGGAGATTTAAAGTATGTGCTTCAAGAAAGTAGCATAATACTTGCAAGAGCAAATCAAGCAATACAAACATTAGAGAAATATGTTAATGTATTAGAGAGAGTAATAAATAATTTAAACTTATTAGAATTTCAAGATCTAACTACTATTTTTGATGTTGTAACTGCAATACAAAGAACTGAGATGGTTATGAGAGTTGTGGAAGAGATACAAAGGTATATAGTTGAACTTGGAAATGAAGGAAGACTCATTTCTATGCAGCTTAGTGAACTTATAAGATTTATAGAGAGAGATGGTATTTTATTAATAAGAGATTATTGTAGAGAGGGTATGGATTATAACGAAATATATAACGAAATTCAAAAGCTTAGCTCAGAAGAATTAGTTGATTTAGATCTAATAGCTAAGGTTTTAGGATATTCAGGAGCGTCATTAATTGATTCCTTAATTTCTCCAAAAGGATTTAGAATATTATTTAAAGTTCCAAGAATTCCTGTATCAGTAATTGAAAATTTAGTAAAACATTTTAAAGAACTTAAGTATGTTATTGAAGCAGATACCGATGAGTTAGATAAAGTTGATGGAATAGGAGAAGCAAGAGCTAAAGCTATTAAAAATGGCTTAAGAAGAATAAAGGAACAAATATATTTAAAAAATGAAATTTAGTAAAATAATGTATAAAAGTAAAACAAATAGATAATAATACAAAAGCAGGCGTTCTGACCTGCTTTGAGTTTATCTAAGTGTAAATTTACCCAGAAGATTCATTTTATTTTCTTCTTTTAATAATATGTCATATAAGTTTAAATCTAGGCAATTACACAAAGAGGTAAGATAAAACAAATTATTTCCGATTTCATTTTCAATAATATCACGACAATTATCACAAAGTTTTCCTTCAAGGTGATTATTTAACGAATAATTAAAATTATTTATATCATCATTATTAGAAGATATGTTTTCTTGTTTTTTAGCTGAAATTTTAATACAACCACAATTAGTTACAGCCTTAGCTAGGGCTCTATTAACTCTGGAACTAGATTCACTATACTTAGTTATTATATCTAGAATACTTTTATGACGTAGCAATGATTCATTAACATCATTTTGAAAATTATCAAAAATTATATCCTTCATATGCCTCAACTCCTTAAAAAAATTATGGCTGTTTTTAAAATATAATTATTTCTAGTAAGATTAATTATTAGCCGAACTTCAATATAATAATATCTAATATGCTTGTTTTTTTATAGGGGGTATTTTAAATTAATAAGATTTTAAGAATTCTTCATTTTAGATGATACCTTTATATGGTATAATGGTATAAGCTTCTAGTGAAGTAGGTAAATGAATAAAAATAAAATGATAATACAGGGAGGTGACATTATGTTAAAAAAGATTATAAGAGTTATATTTACTATAATAGGATTTATTAGTGGATATATCATTAGTGGAATACTACTAAACATCTTTATTTTAAAAGAAATATCTTTTTTATCTAAACCATTTGCAATTATATCAGTACGTATTATTTTAACTTTATTATTTGGACTTATATTATATTTTGTTTCACCGCGTATTTATGACTCTATTGTTAAAGTTATTGAATATATTGAAAAAAATATCCAAAGGCTTACGGCAGCAGAACTTCTTTATGGTGGACTAGGTGCATTGATATCGTTAATACTAACGTCTCTTATAGGACTACCATTAAATCGTATAGATTTATATGGATTGGGTCCAATACTATTTGTGCTTTTAAATTTAATATTTGCAATAATATTTGCAAGTATATTCGTTGAGAAGAAGGATGACATATCAAATCTTCTTGTAAACCTTAGGAAAAGTAATGCTAAAGAAAAAAAGTCAAAAGTAAGTGTGAAAAATAATCCCAAGGTACTGGATACATCTGTAATAATAGATGGTAGAATTTTTGATATATGTCAAACTGGATTTGTTGAAGGACCATTAGTTATACCAAGTTTTGTTCTAGACGAACTTAGGCATATCTCAGACTCAGCTGATTCTCTTAAAAGGAATAGGGGAAGAAGAGGGCTTGATATACTAAATAAAATTCAAAAAGAACTTGAAATTGAAACTCAGATTTGGGAAGGTGATTTTCCTGAAATACAAGAAGTTGATAGTAAGTTATTAAAGCTTGCACAAACTCTTAAAGGAAAAGTTGTGACAAATGACTTTAATTTAAATAAGGTTGCTGAATTCCAAGGAGTGCCTGTTTTAAATATAAATGAATTAGCAAATGCAATAAAACCTATTGTTCTTCCAGGTGAAGAAATGAAGGTTATTGTTGTTAAGGATGGTAAAGAGGCAACTCAAGGAATTGGTTACTTAGATGATGGAACTATGATAGTTGTAGAAGGTGGAAGAAGATTTATGGGAGAACAAATCATAGTTATAGTAACATCTGTATTACAAACAGCAGCTGGAAGAATGATATTTGCAAAACCAAAGGAATAGTAAGTAGGTGTTTATATGATAAGTGCTATAATTTTAGCGGGTGGAAAAGGAAAAAGAATGGGTGCTAAAATTAGTAAACAATATATAGAGCTTAATGGTAAACCTATTTTGTATTACACTTTAAAGAGATTTGTTGATTGTGAAGGAATAGATAAAATAATCCTAGTTTTACCCAAAGATGAAATAGAATATTGTAATAAAGAAATATTAGAAAAATACTCTTTAAAAGTTGATATGATAGTTGAAGGTGGAAAAGAAAGACAGGACTCAGTTTATAATGCATTACAAAAAATAAATGATTCTGAGATTGTTCTTATCCATGATGGAGCAAGAGCATTTGTATCTGAAAGAGTTATAAAAGATGGTATAAAGTATGCAAAGATTTATGGAGCAGCAGCACCAGGGGTAATGCCAAAAGATACTATAAAGGTTGTTGATGAAAATGGATTTTCTGATTCAACTCCAGATAGAAGTAAATTACTTGCAATTCAAACTCCACAAACTTTTAAGTTAGAAATAATAAAAGAGTGTCATGAGAAAGTTAAAGAAAATAATATTAGTGTTACAGATGATACAATGGTGGTAGAAATGTATAATAACAAAGTATATTTATACAATGGTGAATATACCAATATAAAAGTGACTACCCCAGAGGATTTAATACTTGCAGAAAGGCTAATATAATACATAGTTTATTATATTGACATAAGTTTTACTAGAATATATAATTAATTAAGCTAAAAATTAATAGACTTAAAACAGTGAAGAAGAATAGTAAAATCCGACGTTCAGAGAGAAAATTCATAGGCTGTAAAATTTTCAATAGGATTTGAACCAGCTTTGGAGTTATAGGTAAAAACTATCGGTTTAATACCGTTATCATTTTCGAGAACAAATTTAGGTGGTACCGCGATATAAGTTCGCCCTAAGCAATTAGGGTGGGCTTTTTTTATTATTTATAAAGATATACCGATTAGCAAGAATTAAAAATATTTAAAATAACAACATTAATAGGAGGAAGTAGAAATGAAAATGTCTAATATGTTAATATCAACATTAAGAGAGGTTCCAGCAGAAGCTGAGATAGATAGCCATAAATTAATGCTAAGAGCTGGGATGATAAGAAAAATGGCATCAGGGATATATAATTATATGCCTCTAGGATTAAAGGTTTTAAAAAATGTAGAGAATATAGTAAGAGAAGAAATGAATAACGCAGGGGCACAAGAATTCCTAGCATCAGCAGTGCAACCAGCAGAACTTTGGCAAGAATCAGGAAGATGGGATGTTTATGGAGCTGAACTTATTAGACTTAAAGATAGAAATAATAGAGAGTTCTGCCTTGGACCAACTCACGAAGAAGTATTTACTGATATTGCAAGAAATGAAATTAAATCATACAAGCAATTACCAGTAAATCTTTATCAAATACAAACTAAATATAGAGATGAAAGAAGACCAAGATTTGGTGTTATGAGATCAAGGGAATTCATAATGAAAGATGCATATAGTTTTGATAAGGATCAAGAGGGGTTAGATGTTTCTTATAATAAAATGAGAGAAGCATATATTAAAATATTTAATAGATGTGGAATAGATGCTAAACCAGTTGAAGCAGATTCAGGAGCAATTGGGGGATCAAATTCAGCTGAATTCATGGTAAGATCAGAAGTAGGAGAAGACGATGTTGTATTTTGTACAGCTTGTGATTATGCAGCTAATATGGAAAAGGCACCATCAACAGTTGAAAAAGCAGATGCAGAAGAATTAAAAGATTTAGTTAAAACTGAAACGCCAAATGTTAAGACAATAGAAGAATTAGTTAAATTCTTCAATACAACAGAGAAGAAATTTGCTAAAACTTTAATATATAATGCTGATGGTAAGATAGTAGCAGTTATGGTTAGAGGCGATAGAGAAGTGAATGAAGTTAAGGTTTCAAATGCTTTAGGTGGAGTTGTAAATTTAAATATGGCTGCTCCAGAAGAAGTATTTAAAGCAACTAATGCACAAGTTGGATTTGCTGGACCTATAAATATAAATGTAGATACTTTATTAGTTGATGAGGAAATTGTAAATATGTACAATTTTATTGTTGGAGCTAATAAAACTGGATATCATATTGAAAATGTAAATTATGGAAGAGACTTTCAAGGGGTAGTTGGAGATTATAGAAATATAACTGAAGGTGAAAAGTGTCCAGTTTGTGGGGGAAAAGTAACTATTTCAAGAGGAACAGAAGTTGGGCATATATTTAAATTAGGAACAAAATATTCAGAAGCCATGAATGCTAATTTTATAGATGAAAATGGAAAAGAAAAACCATTTATAATGGGTTGTTATGGTATTGGTGTAACAAGAACAATGGCATCAATAATAGAACAACATAATGATGAGAATGGAATAGTTTGGCCTTTATCTGTAGCACCATATCATGTTAATATTATTCCTGTGAATATTAAAGATGAAGAACAAATGAAGATTGCTAATGAGATCTATGAAGATTTAAAATCTATAGGTGTTGATGCGATACTAGATGATAGAAATGAGAGAGCAGGAGTTAAATTTAAGGATTCAGACCTTATGGGAATACCAATGAGAATAACAGTTGGTAAGAAGATTGTTGATGGAGAAGTAGAATTTAAACTTAGAACATCAGATATGGAAAATATAAAAATAGAAGAAGCTGTAGATAGAGTTAGAGAAGAGTTTAAGAAAAATAAATTATCTGTAAGATAGGAGGTAATTAAATGAGAGTTTATAATAGCTTAACTAGAAAAAAAGAAGAATTTATACCATTAACACCAGGAGAAATTAAAATGTACGTATGCGGACCTACTGTATATAACTACTTTCATATAGGTAATGGTAGAACTTTCATAATTTTTGATACAATAAGAAGATATTTTGAGTACAGAGGATATAAAGTTAAATTTGTTCAAAATTTTACAGATATAGATGATAAAATGATAAAAAAAGCAAATGAAGAAGGGACTACAGTTTCAGATATAGGGGATAGATATATTGATGAATACTATAAAGATGCTGATGGGTTAAATATAATGAGAGCCTCAATAAATCCAAGAGCTACTGAGTATATTCAAGATATAATAGAGTTTGTAAAGGGTCTAATAGAAAAAGGTTATGCCTATGAAGTAGATGGGGATGTTTATTTTAGGACGAAGAAGTTTGAGAGTTATGGAAAGTTAATAGGTCAAAATTTAGAAGACTTGCAAGCTGGAGCAAGAATAAATGTAGATGAAAGAAAAGAAGATCCAATGGATTTTGCGGTATGGAAGGCTCAAAAACCAGGTGAACCGGCCTGGGAAAGTCCATGGGGAATGGGTAGACCAGGATGGCACATAGAGTGTTCATGCATGGCAAAGAAGATATTAGGTGATACAATTGATATACATGCAGGTGGAATGGACTTAGCATTTCCACACCATGAAAATGAAATTGCACAAAGTGAAGCCTTAACAGGAAAACCATTTGCAAGATATTGGTTACATGGAGCCTTTTTAAATATTAATAACCAAAAAATGTCTAAATCATTAAATAACTTTTTAACTGCAAGAGATATATTAAAACAATATGATGCTGATGTAGTTAGATTCTTAATGTTATCAGGACATTATAGAGTACAATTAAACTTTAGTGATGATTTATTAGAATCAGCAAAGGCATCAGTAGAAAGATTATATAATGCCGTTTCTAATTTAGAAAATCTAATTGATGAAGTTAAGAAAGAATCTATGGATGATAAAGAAAAAGCTTACTTAGAATTTTTAGATGTATATAGACAAAGATATATAGAAAAAATGGATGATGATTTTAATACAGCAGATGCAATTACAGCAATTTTTGATCTTATAAAAGATATAAATACTAATGTATCTATAGAATCATCTAGAGAGCTTTGTGAAGCAGCATTGAGCTTGATAAGAGAGTTAGGAAATCCGTTAGGTATTCTTCAAAACTCCACTAAGGGAAGTTTAGAGGAAGAAATAGAAAGATTAATAGCGGAAAGACAACAAGCAAGAAAAGATAGAAATTTTGCTTTAGCTGATAAAATTAGAAATGATTTAAAAGCTAGAAATATAGTTTTAGAAGATACTCCTCAAGGGGTTAGATGGAAAAAAGTAAATTAGTCTAAAAGGCTGCAATTGTGCAGCCTTTATTTAAAGGAGAGAAAAATATGTTAGAGGATTTAAGAGTTAGGGAATTTAGTAAAGAAGAAGCTAGGAGATTAAATCCTTTGCAGTTAGCTTTAATAGGAGATGGAGTATATGAGATATATATAAGAAATTTTATATTATCTAATAATACAGAGTTATCTGCACATAAAATGCATGTAAAAGCAATTGGATACGTTAAAGCTAAGAGTCAATCGGCAATAATGCATAATATAGAAGATACTTTAACAGAAGATGAATTGTATATTTACAAAAGAGGAAGAAATACAAAATCTGCAACTGTTCCTAAAAATGCTGATGTTATAGATTATAGAAATGCAACAGGCTTTGAGGCTCTATTAGGATATTTATATTTAATAGGAAATAAAGAAAGACTATATAATATATTAGAAAAATCTACAGAAATACAGTTAACATAACTAAGGAAAAGTATATAATAGAAATAAGGAGTGATTTTTATGACTAAGGGAAACAGAGAAGCTAGAATGAAAGCTAGAATGGAAAGACAAATGCTTGAAAATGGACCTGTAAGAGGTAAGAGACAATTTGTTAAGGAAAATAAAAATGGCGGAGAATATATTAGAGAAAATGTTTCTAATGCTAGCGAATTAGAGACTAGGGAAGATTTAATTATAGGTAGAAATGCCGTTATGGAAGTATTAAAAAGTGATCGAACTATAGAGTGTGTATATATATCAAATGGTAATATGGAGGGCTCTATAAAAGTAATAATAAATATTGCAAGAGAAAAGGGATTAGTATTAAAGGAAGTAGATAGAAAAAAACTAGATGCTATGAGTAATGGTACAAATCATCAAGGAGTTATTGCTTTAGTTACACCATTTAAGTACTGCCAAATTGCAGATATGCTAAATGATGCAAAGGAAAAAGGTGAAGATCCATTTATAATTGTACTAGATGAAATAGAAGATCCACATAATTTAGGTTCTATAATAAGAACAGCTGAATTATGCGGAGTTCATGGAATAATAATACCAAAAAGAAGAAATGTGGGAATAACATCTACTGTATACAAGTGTTCTGTAGGAGCTATAGAGCATATGAAGATAGCAAAAGTAACAAATATTAATTCAGCTATAGATGAACTTAAAGAATCAGGGCTATGGGTATATGGTGCAGATATAGCAGGAGAAGAATACAGCTATCAAGTTGATTTTAATGGTCCATGTGCTATGGTTATAGGTAGTGAAGGAAGAGGTATATCTAAACTTACTTTAAAAAAGTGTGATAAGTTAGTGAAAATTCCGATGGTAGGAAAAATTAACTCTTTAAATGCTTCAGTTGCTGGTGGTATAATGATGTATGAAATATTAAAGGGAAGATTATTAAAATAGCATAGTTAAAGAGGTAATATGTGAAAATAATATTTGTTGATGGATATAATGTTATAAATAGTTGGCCGAACCTAAAGAAGCAAAAGGACTACAGCTTTGATGGGGCAAGACAAAGCTTAATAGATAGTTTACATAATTATTCAGTTTATGAAGATTGTAAGATAATAATAGTATTTGATGCGCATAAGGTAACTAGAAGCATTGAAAAGAAAGAAGATATAAACAGTAATATAAGTATAGTATTCACTAAAGATGGTGAAACCGCTGATTCTTACATAGAAAGAGAAGTTCATAATTTAGGTAGAAGATTTGAGGTCTATGTTGTTACATCAGATTGGCTTGAACAACAGACTATTTTTCAAAGAGGTGCAGTAAGAATATCTGCTCTTGAATTTTATAACGAAGTTATTGAAACTCAAGGAAGGATAAAAAAGAAAACATTGAAAAATATGTCTTCATCTAAAAATCATTTGGGGGATAACATAGATGAAGACATATTTAAAAAGTTAGAAGCTATAAGACGGAGTGAATAAGCGTTTGACTAGTATATATACTTATTATATTATATGGCTTAAAGGGGTGATATATAGTGGAGAGTACCAAAAAAGAGGTAAGCTTGTTTGTGGAATTTCAAAATAAGTTAGACGAAGAAGTGGTTGATGAAGCAAAAAAAGGAAATAGTAGGGCACAAGATTATTTAATATCAAAATATGAGAATTTTGTAAAGGCTAAAGCCAAGTCTTATTTTCTCATTGGAGCAGATAAAGAAGACATTTATCAAGAGGGCATGATAGGGTTATATAAAGCTATAAGAGATTTTAAATCTGATAGGCTAACAAGTTTTAAGGCTTTTGCAGAATTATGTATTACGAGACAAATAATAACTGCTATTAAGACAGCTACAAGGCAAAAACATATACCATTGAACACATATATATCTTTAAATAAGCCTATTTATGAGGAAGAGTCAGATAGGACTTTAATTGATGTTTTATCAGGATTAAAAATAACTAATCCAGAGGAACTTATAATAGGGAAAGAGCAGTTAAAACATATAGAGGGAGAGATGGCGAAAGTTTTATCTGATTTAGAAATGGAAGTACTTCAATCTTATTTAGATGGGAAGTCTTATCAGGAAATAGCCTGCGATTTAGATAGGCAGGCTAAGTCTATAGATAATGCATTACAAAGAGTTAAACGAAAGCTTGAAAAATGTCTATATACCGAAAAATAAGTCACTAAATTCTTATTGACAAATTTTTTGAACAATAGTAAACTTTATAATTGGTATATTAAACTATAAACCACATTATGATGGCAATGCTCACGTAGCTCAGTAGGCAGAGCGTCGCCTTGGTAAGGCGGAGGTCGTCGGTTCAATCCCGATCGTGAGCTCCAATATAGTTGAGCGCTCACTAGTAGCGATTATTGTAATTATAAATTGCTTTAGTCTTTGTGGTGAGCTCAATATATTACCCAAAAGCTAGAAAACGCTAGGCAAAGTTTATTACAAAGATTAAAGGAGGATTTTACAATGGCAAAGCAAAAATTCGAAAGAAGTAAACCACACGTAAACATTGGAACAATCGGTCACGTTGACCACGGTAAGACAACTTTAACAGCTGCAATCACAACAGTATTAGCAAACAGAGGATTAGCAGAATCATTCAAATATGATGAAATTGATAAGGCTCCAGAAGAAAAAGAAAGAGGAATCACAATCAATACAGCACACGTTGAATACCAAACAGACAACAGACACTATGCACACGTTGACTGTCCAGGACATGCTGACTATGTTAAGAACATGATCACAGGAGCTGCTCAAATGGACGGAGCTATATTAGTTTGTTCAGCAGCAGACGGTCCAATGCCTCAAACAAGAGAACACATACTACTAGCTTCAAGAGTTGGTGTTGACTACATAGTTGTTTTCTTAAACAAGGCAGATATGGTAGATGACGAAGAATTATTAGAATTAGTTGAAATGGAAGTAAGAGAATTATTATCAGAATACAACTTCCCAGGAGATGATATTCCAGTAATAAAGGGTTCAGCTTTACAAGCATTAGAAAACCCAACAGATGAAAAAGCAATCGCTCCAATCCTTGAGTTAATGGAAGCTGTAGATAGCTACATTCCAACTCCAGAAAGAGCAACAGATAAGCCATTCTTAATGCCAGTAGAAGATGTATTCACAATCACTGGTAGAGGAACAGTTGCTACAGGAAGAGTTGAAAGAGGAGTTCTTCACGTAGGAGACGAAGTAGAAATCGTTGGATTATCAGAAGATAGCAGAAAAGTAGTAGTAACAGGAATAGAAATGTTCAGAAAGTTACTAGACGAAGCGCAAGCTGGAGACAACGTAGGAGTTCTTTTAAGAGGAGTTCAAAGAACTGACATCGAAAGAGGTCAAGTTTTAGCAAAAGTTGGATCAGTTAAGCCACATAAGAAATTTGTAGGTCAAGTATACGTACTTAAAAAAGAAGAAGGTGGAAGACATACTCCATTCTTCGATGGATACAGACCACAATTCTACTTCAGAACAACAGACGTTACTGGTTCAATCAAGTTACCAGATGGAATGGAAATGGTTATGCCAGGAGACCACATTGATATGAACGTTGAATTAATCACTCAAGTAGCTATGGACGAAGGATTAAGATTCGCTATCAGAGAAGGTGGAAGAACTGTAGGTTCAGGAGTTGTTACTAGTATAATCGAGTAATAGTAGTTCTTAGTATATATGTAGGGACTGGGTTTCATTACCTAGTCCTTTACAAAGGCACATATATTGACATAATACATGTTTTATGATAATGTGTTTAGGTAATTAACGAAATTAAATTAACATAAAGTAGTAAGGTTTTATATTATTTACGGTAAACTGGAGGTGCAGACTGTGAGAGTAAAGATAACTTTAGCATGCACAGAGTGTAAGCAAAGAAATTATAATTCAATGAAAAATAAAAAAAATAACCCAGACAGATTAGAAATGCATAAATACTGCAAGTTCTGTAAAAAACATACACTTCATAAAGAAACTAAATAATTAGCTAATATAGTAGTGACACATACTCACAAAGATTAAGGATGTGAAGTAATGGCTGTTAAGGAAAATGTAAATTTAACTAAGAACTCACCTAGTAAAGGTGGCATATTTAAGTTTTTTAGAGAGGTTAAGGCAGAAGTTAAAAGAATAACTTGGCCTTCTAAAAATGACACTAAAAAGGCGTTAATTGCAGTTGGCGTAGTTGTGCTAATATATATAGTATTAGTAGGCGGGTTAGATTATATTTTTCAAAACCTCTTTGAATTCATTTTTAAACTAAAATAAGGAGGTTTAGGTGTTAGTCACCTATAAGAAAATATGAGCGAAAGAGCAAGATGGTATGTTGTACACACATACTCAGGCTACGAAAACAAGGTTAAAGCGAATCTTGAAAAAACCATTGAAAATAGAAATCTTCAAAGCTTACTTCAAGACATTCAAGTGCCTATGGAAGAGGTTGTAGAAGAAAAAGATGGGAAACAAAAGATTTCTCTTAAAAAGAAGTTTCCTGGATATGTGTTAGTAAAAATGCTAATGACAGATGAGTCATGGTATGTGGTTAGAAATACTAGGGGTGTAACAGGATTTGTTGGCCCAGCTTCTAAACCAGTTCCCCTTACAGATGAAGAGGTAGAATCTATGGGAGTTCAAGAAGCGCCTGTAGAAATAGATCTAGAAGTAGGGGAAAGCGTAAGAGTTATCTCAGGTCCTTTAAGGGAATTTGTAGCTATAATACAAGAGATAAATCTAGAAAAGCGCAAAATAAAAGCATTAATTGATATGTTTGGCAGAGAAACTCTAGCTGAACTAGAATTTACACAAGTTGAAAAATTAGTTTAATATAAGCTAATGTTTTAATAAAGTGGGAGGACTAAGGTCCGTATTACCACAGTATAGGAGGAATAATACATGGCTAAGAAAGTAACAGGAATGATCAAACTTCAACTTCCTGCAGGTAAGGCGACACCAGCACCACCAGTAGGACCAGCATTAGGTCAACATGGTGTTAATATTATGGGATTCTGTAAGGAGTTCAATGCAAAGACTGCTAACCAAGCTGGATTAATAATTCCAGTTGTTATAACAGTTTACCAAGATAGATCTTTTAGTTTTATACTAAAAACTCCACCAGCAGCAGTTCTTATAAAGAAGGAATTAGGAATCGAAAGTGGTTCAGGAGTTCCAAACAGAACTAAAGTTGGTAAGTTAACTAAGGATCAAGTAAGAAAAATTGCTGAATTAAAGATGCCTGACTTAAATGCAGCTACAATCGAAACTGCTATGAGCATGATCGAAGGTACTGCAAGAAGTATGGGAGTAACTATTGAAGAGTAATTCGTAAAAAAGTGGGAGGTAAAAACCGTTAACACCACAAAGGAGGCATATTATGGGAAAGAATTATATTGAAAGCGCAAAATTAATAGATAAGAGTGCATTATACACTCCATCTGAAGCTTTAGATTTAGCAGTAAAGACTGCAAAAGCAAAATTTGATGAAACAATAGAACTACATGTTAGATTAGGGGTTGACCCAAGACATGCAGATCAACAAGTTAGAGGAGCTGTTGTTCTTCCGAATGGAACAGGTAGAACTGTAAGAGTTTTAGTGTTTGCAAAGGGAGAAAAAGCTAAGGAAGCTCAAGAAGCTGGTGCAGATTTCGTAGGAGCTGAAGAATTAGTTCAAAAGATCCAAAGCGAAAACTGGTTTGACTATGATGTAGTAGTTGCTACACCAGATATGATGGGTGTTGTTGGTAGAATCGGTAGAGTTTTAGGACCTAAAGGATTAATGCCAAACCCAAAATCGGGAACAGTTACATTTGATGTTGCTAAAGCAATAGCTGAAATAAAAGCTGGTAAAGTTGAATATAGAGTAGATAAGACTGCTATAGTTCACTGCCCAATCGGAAAGAAATCATTTGGAGTTGAGAAGTTGCAACAAAACTTCCATGCTTTAATGGATGCTTTAATAAAGGCGAAACCAGCAGCTGCTAAAGGACAATACGTTAAGTCAGTATCTGTTTCAAGCACTATGGGTCCTGGAGCTAAGGTTAACCCAACAAAAGTTTTAGATTAGTATTGACAAACAGAAAATTATGTTGTAAAATGTAATCTGTTGTTAAAGAGAATACTGATTCCAAAGACAGTAGGTGCCGAAAGGTTTAAATAATTGCCTACCGAGGAATACCAAGGTAAGTAATTATTTGGTCTTCCTATGTCTATGGGAAGGCCTTTCTTAATATAAATTTGCAGTTAAAAAACTGTGAGGAGGTGGACACACAGTAATGAACAAGAATAGACAAATTAAAGAAGCTAAAGTTGCTGAGATTAGAGAAAAATTAGAAAAAGCTCAAGCGATCGTTTTAGCAGACTATCAAGGTTTAACAGTTGAAGAAGATACAGCTTTAAGAAAAACTTTAAGAGAAGCAGGTGTTGAATATAAGGTTTATAAAAATAACCTTGTAACATTAGCTGCTAAAGAATTAGGAATTGAAGGTCTTGATTCATACTTAGAAGGACCAGTTTCTATAGCATTCGGATATGAAGATGCTACTGCTCCAGCAAGAGTATTACATACATTTGCTAAGGATCACAAGAAACTAGAATTAAAAGCAGGTATGGTAGAAGGAACTTTATATAATAAAGAAGAAGTTGAAAAACTTGCTACAATACCATCAAAAGAAGTTCTTATCGCAAAACTTCTTGGAAGCTTCAAAGCTCCATTATCAAACGTTGCATACTTATTAAATGCAATTAAAGAAAAAAAAGAATCAGAGTCAGCTGAATAATAACTGATAAAAATTTGGAGGTGCAATTAAAATGACAAGAGAAGATATAATTCAAGCTATAAAAGAAATGACTGTTTTAGAATTAAACGAGCTAGTTAAAGCTTGTGAAGAAGAATTTGGTGTAAGTGCTGCTGCTCCAGTAGCAGTTGCAGGAGCTGTTGCAGGTGGTGCTGCAGCTGCAGAAGAAAAGACTGAATTCGACGTAGTATTAGCTAGCGCTGGATCACAAAAGATCAAAGTTATCAAAGTTGTTAGAGAATTAACTGGATTAGGATTAAAAGAAGCTAAGGAAATAGTTGATGGAGCTCCTAAGACATTAAAAGAAGGCGTATCAAAAGAAGAAGCTGAAGACATGAAAGCTAAATTAGCTGAAGTTGGAGCTGAAGTAGAAGTTAAGTAATTAACTTCTAAATTGAAAAGGTGCTGTTAAAGGCACCTTTTTAATTGTCTAAATGAAACTATATAAAATATCAAATTCCTGGGATACTTTATATAGTTTTATATAAAAATTGCTTGAAATGTAGAATATTATAGATTAACATAAGTTATACAATAAAATAATTGACATTAAAAGAATAGTATGATAGTATCATTAAATGTACTATTCAATATGGGTAGGTATATATTCATATGAAAAAAATGTATAATCGCACAAAAGATGGTTATACTAATAAGTGATGCTATCCGAAAGCATAAGTCCTTAGGGAAAGTGTGCTTTTGGTTATTTTAGTTTTATACAAGGGGTGAAAATTCATGGTACATCCTGTCCAAGTCGGAAAAAGAACTAGAATGAGTTTTGGTAAAGTTAAAGATGTAACTGAAATGCCAAATCTTATTGAGGTACAATTAGATTCATATCAATGGTTTTTAAAAGAAGGTCTTCATGAAGTTTTTGAAGACATTAATCCTATCACAAACTTTACTGGAAATCTTGTTCTTGAGTTTGTAGATTATAAGCTTGATATGGATAATATTAAGTATTCGGTGGAGAAGTGTAAAGAGAGAGATGCTACTTATGCTGCGCCACTAAAGGTTTCTGTAAGATTACAAAATAATGAAACTGGAGAAATAAAAGAACAAGAAGTATTTATGGGTGATTTCCCGTTAATGACAGAACAAGGAACTTTCATCATAAATGGTGCTGAAAGAGTTATTGTCAGTCAATTAGTAAGATCACCGGGTGTTTACTACAGTTTTAATGTTGATAAAACTGGTGAAAAATTATATTCATCAACAGTTATTCCAAATAGGGGAGCATGGTTAGAATATGAAACAGATTCTAACGATATTATCTATGTAAGAATAGATAAAACAAGGAAACTTCCAATATCTATTTTAGCAAGAGCTATGGGATTTGGAAGTGATCAAGAGCTTTTAGACTATTTTGGAGAAGATGAAAGATTTAAAGCTACAATAGAAAAAGATAATACTAAGACTAAAGAAGAAGCTTTATTAGAGATATATAAAAGATTAAGACCAGGTGAACCACCTACGGTTGATAGTGCTATATCTCTTATAGATTCATTATTCTTTGATGCAAAGAGATACGATTTATCAAGAGTTGGTAGATATAAGTTTAATAAGAAGTTAGCTTTAAACTTAAGATTGGTTAACCAAGTTGCAGCTACAGACATAGTTAATCCTCAAACAGGAGAAATTATGGTTGAGCAAGGTAAGAAGATTAGTAGATCTCTTGCAGAAGAAATTCAAAACGTTGGTATAAACTCAGTTGATATATTAGTTGAGGATAGAGTGGTTAGAGTAATTGGTAACCATTTTGTTGATATTAAAAATTTTGTATCATTTAATATAGAAGATTTAAATATCAGAGAACTTGTTCACTATCCAACATTAAAAGAGATATTAGACAACTATGATGATGAAGACACTATAAAAGAAGAAATAAAGAAAAACTTAAATAGACTTATTCCTAAACATATAATAAGAGATGATATATTTGCAACTATAAGTTACGAATTAGGATTACCTTATTCAGTAGGTTATGTTGATGATATAGATCACTTAGGAAATAGAAGATTAAGATCAGTAGGTGAATTACTACAAAATCAATTTAGAATTGGTTTATCAAGAATGGAAAGAGTAGTTAAGGAAAGAATGACTATTCAAGATCAAGAAGCTATAACACCTCAAATGTTAATTAACATAAGACCTGTTGCAGCTGCTATTAAAGAATTCTTTGGTAGTTCACAATTATCACAATTCATGGATCAAGTAAATCCATTATCAGAATTAACACATAAGAGAAGATTATCAGCTTTAGGACCAGGAGGTCTTTCAAGAGAAAGAGCTGGCTTTGAAGTTAGAGACGTTCACCATTCTCATTATGGTAGAATGTGTCCTATAGAAACTCCAGAAGGACCAAATATAGGGCTTATTAACTCATTAGCAACATATGCTAAAGTTAATGAATATGGATTTATAGAGACTCCTTATAGAGTTATTGATAAAGAAAAAGGTATAATAACAGACGAAATAAGATACTTTACAGCAGATGAAGAGGATTTATACCTTGTAGCTCAAGCAAAAGAACCTATAGGAGAAGATAGAAAGTTTGTTGATAGCAGAGTTACTGTTAGAAGTAAACATGATATATTAGTAGTTAATGCTGATGAGGTTGATTTAATAGATGTATCACCAAGGCAAATAGTATCAGTAGCTACAGCGATGATACCGTTCCTTGAAAATGACGATGCTTCAAGAGCTCTTATGGGATCAAACATGCAACGTCAAGCGGTTCCATTATTAAAACCTCAAGCACCAGTAGTTGGTACTGGAATAGAATTTAAAGCTGCAGTAGACTCTGGAGTTCTTCCAAAGGCTAAAAATGCGGGTAAGGTAGTTTACGTAAGTTCTAATGAAATTAGAATCAAGAGAGACGTAGACGGTGGAATAGATACTTATAATCTTCTTAAGTTCAAGAGAAGTAACCAAGGTACATGTATAAACCAAAGACCTTTAGTAGATAAAGGCGAAATAGTGTTTAAGAACCAAGTATTAGCTGATGGTCCATCAACTGATTTAGGTGAAATAGCATTAGGTAAAAACATTAGAATGGGCTTCATAACTTGGGAAGGATATAACTACGAAGATGCTATGCTTATTTCTGAAGAACTAGTTAGAGAAGATGTATTTACTTCAATTCATATAGAAGAATATGAATGTGAAGCTAGAGATACAAAGCTAGGACCTGAAGAAATAACTAGAGATATTCCAAACGTAAGTGAAGATGCATTAAAGGATATAGATGACAGAGGAATAATAAGAATAGGTGCTGAGGTTAGATCAGGCGATATTCTTGTAGGTAAAGTTACACCTAAGGGAGAAACTGAATTAACAGCAGAAGAAAGATTATTAAGAGCTATATTTGGAGAGAAAGCTAGAGAAGTAAGAGATACTTCATTAAGAGTACCACATGGAGAAGCTGGAATAATAGTAGATGTTAAAGTGTTTACTAGAGAAAACGGTGATGAATTAAATCCAGGTGTAAATGAACTAGTTAGATGTTATATAGCTCAAAAGAGAAAAATCTCTGTTGGTGATAAAATGGCTGGACGTCATGGTAATAAAGGGGTTATCTCAAGAGTATTACCAGAAGAAGATATGCCATTCTTACCAGATGGTAGACCATTACAAATTTGCTTAAACCCATTGGGGGTTCCATCACGTATGAACATCGGTCAGGTACTAGAGGTTCACTTAGGATGGGCAGCAAGTCAATTAGGATGGCACATAGCTACTCCTGTATTTGATGGTGCTACTGAAAAAGACATTGAGGATTGCTTAGAAAAAGCAGGATACAATGCAAATGGAAAAACTGTTTTATATGATGGTAGAACAGGAGAAGCTTTTGATAATGAAGTAACTGTTGGAATAATGTATATCTTAAAGCTAGCTCACTTAGTTGACGATAAGATTCATGCAAGATCAACAGGTCCATACTCATTAGTAACTCAACAACCACTTGGTGGTAAAGCACAATTCGGTGGTCAAAGATTTGGAGAAATGGAAGTTTGGGCTTTAGAAGCATATGGAGCAGCTCACACACTACAAGAAATATTAACCGTTAAATCAGATGATGTTGTAGGTAGAGTTAAAACATATGAAGCTATTGTTAAGGGTGAAAACATACCTGAACCTGGAGTTCCTGAATCATTTAAGGTTCTAATTAAAGAACTTCAAGCTTTATGTTTAGATGTAAAAGTGTTAAATGATGAAAATGAAGAAGTTAGACTTAAAGAATTTGCAGAAGAAGATATGGAAGATTTAGAAGTTAACATTGAAGGAACAGAAGATGTTGTTTCAGAAGAGGTTAATGTAGATGATAGTTATACAACATCAGAGGAAGAAATTGAGGAAGAAGTTGAATTTGACAACTTTGCTTTAGATGGATTCCATGAGGAAGACTTAGAACTTGATGATTTTGTAAATGATGAACACTAAATTTGAAGGGAGGATATACCCTTGTTTGAATTGAATAATTTTGATGCTATACAAATAGGCTTAGCTTCACCTAGTCAAATAAGAGAATGGTCAAGAGGAGAAGTTAAAAAGCCTGAAACTATAAACTATAGAACTTTGAAACCAGAAAGAGATGGTCTGTTCTGTGAAAGAATATTTGGACCTATTAAAGATTGGGAATGTCATTGTGGTAAATACAAGAGAGTTAGATATAAGGGAATAGTTTGTGACAGATGTGGAGTTGAAGTTACAAAAGCTAAGGTAAGAAGAGAAAGAATGGGGCATATTGAACTGGCTGCCCCAGTTTCTCACATTTGGTACTTTAAAGGAATTCCATCAAGAATGGGATTACTTTTAGATATGTCACCAAGAGCCTTAGAAAAAATATTATACTTTGCTTCATATGTAGTAATAGATCCTAAAGAAACACCATTATTAAAGAAACAACTTCTTAACGAAAAAGAATACAGAGAAGCTGTTGATAAGTATGGTGAAGAAAGCTTTATAGCTGGAATGGGAGCTGAAGCTGTTCAAGAGCTACTTGGAGAAATTAATTTAGAAGGTCAATCTAAGGAACTTAAAGAAGAATTAAAAACAAGCACTGGACAAAAGAAAGTTAGGATTATAAGAAGATTAGAAGTTGTTGAATCTTTTAGAAAATCAGGTAATGATCCAAGATGGATGGTTATTAATGTTATACCTGTAATTCCGCCAGATTTAAGACCAATGGTTCAATTAGATGGGGGAAGATTTGCTACTTCAGACTTAAATGATTTATATAGAAGAGTTATAAATAGAAATAACAGATTGAAGAAGCTTTTAGACTTAGGTGCTCCAGATATAATTGTTAGAAATGAAAAGAGAATGCTTCAAGAAGCAGTAGATGCACTTATAGATAATGGTAGAAGAGGAAGACCGGTTACAGGACCAGGAAATAGACCACTTAAATCATTATCAGATATGCTTAAAGGTAAGCAAGGTAGATTCAGACAAAACTTACTTGGTAAGAGAGTTGACTACTCAGGTAGATCAGTTATCGTTGTAGGTCCTGAATTAAAGATGTATCAATGTGGACTTCCAAAAGAAATGGCTTTAGAGTTATTCAAGCCATTTGTAATGAAGAAGTTGGTTGAAGATGGAGTAGCTCATAACATAAAGAGTGCTAAAAGAATGGTTGAAAGAGTAAATAATCAAGTATGGGACGTACTTGAAGAAGTTATTACTGATCATCCAGTTTTACTAAACCGTGCTCCTACTCTACATAGATTAGGAATTCAAGCTTTCCAACCAATATTAGTAGAAGGTAGAGCTATAAAACTACATCCACTTGTATGTACTGCATATAATGCTGACTTCGACGGAGACCAAATGGCGGTTCACGTTCCATTGTCAGTTGAAGCACAAGCAGAAGCAAGATTCTTAATGCTTGCAGCAGGAAATATAATGAAGCCTTCAGATGGTAAGCCGGTTTGTGTACCTACACAGGATATGGTATTAGGATCATACTATTTAACTATGGATAAGGCTGGAGCTAAAGGTGAAGGAAAAGTATTTGCTTCCAAAGATGAAGCTATTATGGCTTATGAAGTTGGAGAAATAGCTATTCATGCAGAAATTAATGTAAGAATATTTAAAGATGTTAATGGTGAAAAGAAATCAGGTATAATAAAAACTACAGTTGGTAAACTGATCTTTAATGAATCAATTCCTCAAGACTTAGGATTTGTAGATAGAAGCAATAAAGATGAAGAATTCAACTTAGAAGTAGATTTCTTAATAACTAAAAAGTCATTAGGTAAGATAATCGATAAGTGTTATGCAGTGCATGGTCCAACCAATACATCAATAATGCTTGATAAAATTAAAGCATTAGGATATCACTATTCATCAATTGGAGCTGTAACAGTAGCTGCTTCTGATATGATAGTACCAGAAGCTAAGTATAGACTACTTAAAGAAGCTGATGAAACTGTTGATAAGATCGAAAAGATGTATAAGAGAGGCTTCATATCAGAAGAAGAAAGATATGAAAGAGTTATTGAAAAATGGACTAAAACAACAGAAGATGTTGCGGACGCACTTATGAATAGTTTGGATAAATTCAATCCGATATTCATGATGGCTGACTCTGGAGCCAGAGGATCTAAGTCTCAAATTAAGCAATTAGCTGGTATGAGAGGACTTATGGCAAGTCCAACTGGTAAAATTATAGAATTACCAATTAGAGCTTCATTTAGAGAAGGTCTTGAAGTGGTAGAGTACTTTATATCTACCCACGGAGCTAGAAAAGGTAATGCCGATACAGCTCTTAAGACAGCTGACTCTGGATATTTAACAAGAAGACTAGTTGACGTATCACAAGATGTTATTGTAAGAGAAATAGATTGTGGAACAACAGAAGGCATCTATGTTTCAGAAATTAAAGAAGGTAATGAAGCAATCGAAGGATTAGCAGAAAGACTTTATGGTAGATATACAGCAGAACCAATAATTCATCCAGAAACTGGTGAGGTTATGGTAGAAGCTGATCAATATATGGAACTTGATGTTGCAGAAAAAGTTGCAGCAGCAGGTGTTAAGAAAGTAAAAATTAGATCTGTATTTACATGTAAATGTAAGGTTGGTGTATGTTCGAAGTGTTATGGTATGAACATGGCAACAGCACAAAAGATCAATATAGGGGAAGCTGTTGGTATAATTGCAGCACAATCAATCGGGGAACCAGGAACTCAGCTTACAATGAGAACATTCCATACAGGGGGAGTTGTTGGAGCCGATATTACACAAGGTCTTCCTAGAGTTGAAGAATTATTCGAAGCTAGAAAACCTAAAGGATTAGCTATAGTTAGTGAAATAACTGGTACAGTTAGAGTTGAAGAAACTAAGAAAAAGAGAACTGTATTTGTGATGGCTAATGATGGAGAAGAACGTAGCTATGAAATACCATTTGGTTCAAGACTAAAGGTATCTGATGATGATCTTATTGAAGCTGGAGATGAGATTACTGAAGGTTCAGTAAATCCTCATGACATAGCTGCAATTAAAGGTATAGATGGAGCTAGAAAATATCTATTATCTGAAGTTCAAAAAGTTTATAGACTTCAAGGTGTTGATATCAATGATAAGCACTTAGAGGTAGTTGTTAGACAAATGACTAGAAAAGTTAAAGTACTAGATTCAGGAGATACTGAACTATTACCAGGAACTATGATAGATATGTTTGACTTCGAAGAAGAAAATGCAAGAGTAAGAGAATTTGGTGGAGAAGAAGCTAAAGGCGAGCAAGCATTACTTGGTATAACTAAGGCTGCTTTAGCTACAGATAGTTTCTTATCAGCTGCATCATTCCAAGAAACGACAAGAGTTCTTACAGAAGCTGCTATAAAAGGAAAGATAGATCCTTTAGTAGGTCTGAAAGAAAATGTTATTATTGGTAAGTTAATACCAGCAGGTACTGGAATGATGAGATATAGGAATGTAAAGCTAGATGTCGAGGACGTTTTAGTGGAAGATGATGCATTAGAATCAATTGAATAATACATTGCAATTTTATTGACATGTGTATGCTTAAATGATAAAATACGAATTGTGTGATTTTAAAGCTACACTACAATATAATTGTCTACATGAATTCATGGAGGCAAAGTCATGAACTGAGCCTCTATGAACTTTTATATAGGGAGTGATTTCATGATAGATAGCATTGTAGGAAATAAATTAATTGGTATAAAACAATGTACTAAATCTATTAAAAATGGAAAAGGAACTGTTTTATATGTAGCTAAAGACGCAGAGATTAATTTAACTAAATCATTAATTGATTTGGGAATTGAAAAAAATGTAAAAATTATTTACATTAATACAATGAAAGAATTAGGAAAAATGTGTAGTATAGATGTTAAAGCATCTGCAGTACTAGTTTTAGAATAATTCATTAATAAGCTTTTATCTTAAATATTAGATATATAGATAAAAAAATTTCAGGAGGTGAAAAAATGCCAACTATTAGCCAATTAGTAAGAAAAGGCAGAAAAACTGTTATCAACAAGTCAACAGCACCAGCACTTAACGAGTGTCCACAAAGAAGAGGAGTTTGTACAGTTGTTAAAACAACAACTCCAAAGAAGCCTAACTCAGCTTTAAGAAAAATCGCAAGAGTAAGACTTACAAATGGATTCGAAGTTACTGCATACATTGGTGGTGTAGGACACAACTTACAAGAGCATAGTGTTGTTCTTATAAGAGGTGGTAGAGTTAAGGACCTTCCTGGTGTTAGATACCATATCGTAAGAGGAGCACTTGACTGTGCTGGAGTAGCTAACAGAATGCAAGGAAGATCAAAGTACGGTGCTAAAAAGCCGAAGGCAAAAAAGTAGTTTAAATCATAAGCTACGCTAGTGCTTGTCTTCAGCATTTACATAGATTTATAAATTAAGTTTATATAGATGAAGGAGTAAAGCACTTTACGGCAATGTTTAATTGCAGAGTACCAATGAACTTAAATTTATCATGTTAAGGAGGGAAGAAAAGTGCCAAGAAAAGGACATATTGCAAAGAGAGATGTATTACCAGATCCAATGTACAATTCAAAAGTTGTTACAAAGTTAATAAACAATGTAATGGAAGATGGTAAAAAAGGAGTAGCACAAAAAATATGCTACGACGCGTTTGAAATAATGGCGCAAAAAACAGGCAAAGATGCTTTAGAAGTATTTGAAGAAGCTATGAACAATGTAATGCCTTTATTAGAGGTTAAAGCTAGAAGAATAGGTGGTGCTAACTACCAAGTTCCTATCGAAGTAAGACCAGAAAGAAGACAGACTCTAGGAATCAGATGGATGCTAGATGCTGCTAGAAAAAGAGGCGAGAAAGTAATGGCTCAAAGATTAGCTGGAGAATTAATAGATGCAGCTAATAATACTGGAGCAGCTGTTAAGAAGAGAGAAGATACTCATAAAATGGCTGAAGCAAACAAAGCATTCGCTCATTACAGATACTAATAAACAAACTGTTTTGGCTTCTGCCAAAGCAGTTTTGTCGAATTTAAAATTACTCGTTGAGAGGAGGACATACAAATGGCTAGAAAATATCCGTTAGACAAATTCCGTAACTTTGGAATAATGGCTCATATAGATGCGGGTAAAACTACAACTACTGAACGTATACTATTTTATGCAGGTAAAACACATAAGATAGGTGAAACACACGAAGGTGCTTCACAAATGGACTGGATGGAGCAAGAAAAAGAAAGAGGTATAACAATTACTTCTGCCGCTACAACATGTGAATGGAAAGGTCATGAATTAAATATCATAGATACTCCAGGACACGTAGACTTTACAGTTGAAGTTGAAAGATCATTAAGAGTTCTTGATGGAGCTGTTACAGTTCTAGATGCAAAAAGTGGGGTTGAACCACAAACTGAAACTGTTTGGAGACAGGCGGATAAATACGGTGTACCAAGAATGATATATGTTAATAAGATGGATGCTACAGGTGCAGACTTCTTTAGATGTATCAACACTGTAAGAGATAGATTAAAGGCTAATGCAGTTCCAATACAAATTCCAATCGGATCAGAAGATCAATTCAAGGGAATGGTAGACTTAGTAACTAATAAGGCTATTATGTTCTATGATGATCTAGGAAAAGATGTTAGAGAAGAAGAAATTCCAGCAGATTTAGCTGATCAAGCTGAAGAATATAGAATGGCTATGATTGAAGCTGTAGCTGAAACTAACGAAGACCTAATGGAAAAATATCTTGAAGGTGAAGAATTAACACAAGAAGAAATAATGACTGGACTAAGAAAAGCTACTATAGCTAATGAAGTAGTTCCATGTATTTGTGGATCATCATATAAGAATAAGGGTGTTCAACAAATGATTGATGGTGTTGTTAACTTCTTACCATCACCATTAGATATTCCAGCAGTTGAAGGAACTACTTTAGAAGGTGAAGCAGATAAAAGAGAAGCTTCAGATGAAGCTCCAATGTCAGCTTTAGCATTTAAAATAGCTACTGACCCATTCGTTGGAAAACTTGCATTTACTAGAATTTATTCAGGAATTATGCAAAGTGGAACATACGTATTAAATTCAACAAAGGGCAAAAAAGAAAGAATAGGAAGACTTGTTAAGATGCACGCTAATTCAAGAGAAGAAGTTGAAGCATTAGAAGCAGGTGAATTAGGAGCTGTTATTGGATTAAAGAATACTACAACAGGAGATACTCTTTGCGTAGAAAGCAATCCGATAGTACTAGAATCTATGGAATTCCCAGAACCAGTTATATCTGTAGCTATCGAGCCAAAGACAAAAGCTGGTCAAGAAAAAATGGGCTTAGCTTTAGCTAAACTTGCTGAGGAAGATCCTACTTTCAGAACTCATACTGATCAAGAAACTGGTCAAACAATAATTGCAGGTATGGGAGAGCTTCACTTAGATATCATCGTTGACAGATTAACTAGAGAATTCAAAGTTGAATGTAACGTTGGAGCACCTCAAGTTGCTTATAAAGAAACAATAAGAAAAGCTGTTAAAGCTGAAGCTAAGTATGCTAAGCAATCAGGTGGTAAGGGTCAATATGGTCACTGTGTGATCGAAATGGAACCTACTGAAGGAGAATACGTATTTGAAAATGCTATAGTAGGAGGAGCTGTTCCTAGAGAATATATTCCTGCAATAGACAATGGTATTCAAGAAGCAGCTAAAAATGGTGTTATAGCTGGATATGAAACTATTAACTTCAAAGTTAAATTAGTTCATGGTTCATACCATGAAGTTGACTCATCTGAAATGGCGTTTAAGATTGCTGGTTCTATGGCATTTAAAAATGCTATGACAAAAGCAGATCCAGTATTACTTGAGCCAATGGAAAAGGTTGAAGTTACAGTACCAGAAGAATATATGGGAGATGTAATGGGAGACCTTAACTCAAGAAGGGGTAGAATAGAAGGTATGGAAGCTATAAACGGAGCTCAAATTATCAGAGCTATGGTTCCACTTTCAGAAATGTTTGGATATGCAACTACTTTAAGATCAAGAACTCAAGGTAGAGGTGTATACTCAATGGTATTCGATCACTTCGAAGAAGTTCCAAAGAGTGTTCAAGAAAAAATTAAGAGTGAAAGAAATTAATTCACTTTAGTTATAAATGTGATTAATGTTGCTCATAATTAAAATATGAGCAACGTTAAAAAATATAAATTTAAGTATATTAAATAATATGAGGAAAATTTATATAAGTATAGAAAAATAGAACTAAATTAGATATAATAACTAAGAAGGTTCATATAATTAATTTCCATAAAGGAGGATTTTACAATGGCAAAGCAAAAATTCGAAAGAAGTAAACCACACGTAAACATTGGAACAATCGGTCACGTTGACCACGGTAAGACAACTTTAACAGCTGCAATCACAACAGTATTAGCAAACAGAGGATTAGCAGAATCATTCAAATATGATGAAATTGATAAGGCTCCAGAAGAAAAAGAAAGAGGAATCACAATCAATACAGCACACGTTGAATACCAAACAGACAACAGACACTATGCACACGTTGACTGTCCAGGACATGCTGACTATGTTAAGAACATGATCACAGGAGCTGCTCAAATGGATGGAGCTATATTAGTTTGTTCAGCAGCAGACGGTCCAATGCCTCAAACAAGAGAACACATACTACTAGCTTCAAGAGTTGGTGTTGACTACATAGTTGTTTTCTTAAACAAGGCAGATATGGTAGATGACGAAGAATTATTAGAATTAGTTGAAATGGAAGTAAGAGAATTATTATCAGAATACAACTTCCCAGGAGATGATATTCCAGTAATAAAGGGTTCAGCTTTACAAGCATTAGAAAACCCAACAGATGAAAAAGCAATCGCTCCAATCCTTGAGTTAATGGAAGCTGTAGATAGCTACATTCCAACTCCAGAAAGAGCAACAGATAAGCCATTCTTAATGCCAGTAGAAGATGTATTCACAATCACTGGTAGAGGAACAGTTGCTACAGGAAGAGTTGAAAGAGGAGTTCTTCACGTAGGAGACGAAGTAGAAATCGTTGGATTATCAGAAGACAGCAGAAAAGTAGTAGTAACAGGAATAGAAATGTTCAGAAAGTTACTAGACGAAGCGCAAGCTGGAGACAACGTAGGAGTTCTTTTAAGAGGAGTTCAAAGAACTGACATCGAAAGAGGTCAAGTTTTAGCAAAAGTTGGATCAGTTAAGCCACACAAGAAATTTGTAGGTCAAGTATACGTACTTAAAAAAGAAGAAGGTGGAAGACATACTCCATTCTTCGATGGATACAGACCACAATTCTACTTCAGAACAACAGACGTTACTGGTTCAATTAAGTTACCAGATGGAATGGAAATGGTTATGCCAGGAGACCACATTGATATGAACGTTGAATTAATCACTCAAGTAGCTATGGACGAAGGATTAAGATTCGCTATCAGAGAAGGTGGAAGAACTGTAGGTTCAGGAGTTGTTACTAGCATAATCGAGTAATAATTTCTATAATATAAATTAAATAAAAATGTGATCACATTCAGAGAGTAAGGGGACGCCTTTGCTCTCTTTTTATTATGTAAAAGCCGATATAATATAAAATATAAAAGAATATATTGAGTATGTAGTTTCAATTTAATAAGTTGAACATTTAATAAAATTAATATATTAAAGAAATTCAAATAAAATATTTAAATTTCTTTGTAAATGATTAATATATTGCAATAGGTTAATAATCATAATAAGGAATAAAGTTCGGCAAAAATTACAAGAAAAAAATATGTTGATAAAATATAAAAACAAATATAAAATATATTTGCAAAAGGAATTATATTTTAAAAATATTACTCGAATATACTTTAAATTTTATCAAAAAAGGCCAAAAAACTCTTGAAAAGGCTATTTAAACATAGTATAATAAAGAAGTTGTATAGCAAACAGCGATGAGTCAGGAGGTTGCCGGACTTCCGGGTTAATTCTTGATGAGTATGTTAGGATCTAGAATCCGACGACAGGGGTTTTGTAAAACCATGTGATTAAGTATGAAACACGTGGAACAGTTTATAGAACATCCGCTGTTGTGCGTTAGAAGTAAAGCGTACATGAAAAGGAGGGAAACCAAGATGTCAAAACAAAAAATAAGAATCAGATTAAAGGCTTTTGATCACAATATATTAGATCAATCAGCTGAAAAAATTGTTGAAACAGCAAAGTCAACAGGAGCTAAGGTTGCAGGTCCAGTACCACTACCAACTGAAAAAGATGTTGTTACTATATTAAGAGCTGTTCACAAATACAAAGATTCAAGAGAGCAATTCGAAATCAGAACACACAAGAGATTAATCGATATCGTTAATCCATCACCAAAAACTGTTGATGCATTAATGAGATTAAACTTACCAGCAGGTGTGGATATCGAAATAAAGCTATAGTTAATACTTATTAAATAAACAGTTTGAACGGTTATGATTGTTAAACAATCCGCTAATACGTTTAGGAGGTGTAAATACATGAAAAAAGCTATATTAGGAAAGAAAATAGGAATGACTCAAATTTTCGATGCTAACGGAAAAGTAGTTCCTGTAACAGTAGTAGAAGCTGGCCCATGTGTTGTTGTTCAAAAGAAAACTATCGAAAAAGATGGTTATGAAGCAATACAAGTAGGTTTTGGAGACGTTAGAGAAAAATTAGTTAACAAGCCAAAGAAGGGACACTATGCTAAAGCAGGAGTTTCATTAAAGAGAAAATTAAAAGAGTTCAGATTAGAAGATTGCTCAGCTTATGAAGTTGGTCAAGAAATAAAGGCTGATTTATTTGAAGCTGGAGACAAAATTGATGTATCTGGAGTTTCTAAAGGTAAGGGATTCCAAGGTGTTATCAAGAGATGGAATGCTAACAGAGGACCAATGACTCACGGTTCTAAGTTCCACAGAGCAGTAGGTTCAATGGGTGCTTCATCAGATCCATCAAGAACTTTCAAGAACAAGAACATGCCAGGACATATGGGAGCTGTTAACACAACAGTATTAAACTTAGAAGTAGTTAAGGTTATAGCTGAGAAGAACTTAATACTAATCAAGGGTGGTATCCCAGGACCTAACAAAGGTACAGTAGTAATAAGAAACGCAGTTAAAGCTTAATTTCTGTAGAAAGGAGGAAACAGGATGCCTACAGTAGGATTATTTAATCAAGAAGGAAAACAAGTTGGAGATATCCAATTAAATGATAATGTGTTCGGAGTTGAAGTTAACACTGATGCTATGCATCAAGTTGTTGTTGCTTTATTAGCAAACAAGAGACAAGGAACTCAATCAGCTAAGACAAGAGCTGAGGTTAGAGGAGGCGGAATCAAGCCTTGGAGACAAAAAGGAACTGGTAGAGCAAGACAAGGTTCTATTAGAGCTCCACAATGGATCAAAGGTGGTATAGTATTCGCACCAAAGCCAAGAGATTACAGAATGTCAGTGCCAAAGAGCATGAGAAGAGTAGCTATGAAATCTGCATTAACTAGCAAGGTTCAAGACGGACAAATGGTAGTGTTAGAAACATTAGCATTCGAAGCTCCAAAGACTAAGAAAATGGTTGAAGTTTTAAAAGCATTTGATGCAAAGAAAACTTTAATAATAACTGGAGAATCTAATGAAGTACTTTACAAATCAGCTAGAAATATTGCTGATGTACAAATCATGCCAGTTAACAACATCAATGTTTATGATTTATTAAAGTTTGAGAAATTAATCATAACTAAGGATGCTGTATCAAAAATCGAGGAGGTGTACGCATAATGACAAGCTATGATATCATAAGAAAGCCTGTTATCACTGAAAAGAGTATGACTGCTATGGCAGACAAAAAGTACACTTTCATAGTTCAAATTAATGCAAACAAGGTTCAAATTAAGAAAGCTGTAGAAGAAATCTTCGGCGTTAAGGTTGAAAAAGTTCAAACAATAAGAACTATGGGAAAAACAAAGAGAATGGGCGTACATGTAGGAAAGAGAGCAGACTTCAAGAAAGCTGTTATTACTTTAACAGCAGACAGCAAGAATATCGAATTCTTTGAAGGAATGCAATAACGCAAATAAAGCGTATTATTGGTACATAAGTGCCAGAGAAGCTTAAAGTAAGGAGGGAATTTACATGGCAGTTAAAAAGTTTAGACCAACTACCCCATCAAGAAGAGAAATGACAATGGCTACTTTTGAAGAAATAACAACAAGTACACCTGAGAAATCACTTCTTGTTTCTTTAAACAAAAGCGGTGGTAGAAATGCTCAAGGTAAAATAACTGTTAGACACCACGGTGGTGGAGCTAAGAGAAAATATAGAATAATAGATTTCAAGAGAAATAAGGATGGTGTTCCAGCAAAGGTTGCTACAATAGAATACGATCCAAATAGAACAGCATACATTGCATTAGTTGTATATGCTGATGGTGAAAAAAGATATATAATTGCTCCAGTTGGATTAAAAGTTGGAGATGTTATAGTTTCAGGACCAGACGCTGATATTAAAGCAGGTAATGCTCTTCCATTAAAGAACATACCAGTAGGTACTTTCGTTCATAACGTTGAGTTACAAGTTGGTAAGGGTGCTCAAATGGTAAGATCAGCTGGTACTACAGCTCAATTAATGGCTAAAGAAGGTAACTATGCAACACTAAGATTACCTTCAGGCGAAATGAGATATGTAAGAATCGAATGTAGAGCTACAATCGGTACTGTTTCAAATACTACTAACGATATAATCAATATCGGTAAAGCAGGTAGAAAGAGACACATGGGATGGAGACCTACAGTTAGAGGTTCTGTAATGAATCCTAACGATCACCCTCACGGTGGTGGTGAAGGTAGATCACCAATCGGTAGACCAAGTCCAGTTACTCCATGGGGTAAACCAGCACTTGGATACAAGACAAGAAAGAATAAGAAGTATTCTGACAGATTCATAATAAAGAGAAGAAACGATAAGTAGCATGAAGAGAATCTAAATTTCTCTTCATGGCTTGTCAGCCTATAGATTATGAAGGGAGGCAAATTATAGTGAGTAGATCAACAAAAAAGGGGCCTTTTGTACATGAAGGACTTTTAAAGAGAATTGAAGAAATGAATGCTAGTGGAGATAAGAAGGTTGTTAAGACTTGGTCAAGAAGTTCAACAATATTCCCACAAATGATTGGTCATACAATTGCTGTTCACGATGGAAGAAAGCATGTTCCAGTTTTCGTTAGCGAAGATATGGTAGGACACAAGCTTGGTGAGTTCGCATTAACAAGAACTTACAGAGGACACGATTATGACGAAAAAGCAGCAAGAAAAAGAAAGTAATCCCGGAAAGGAGGAACATAAATGGAAGCTAGAGCTATAGCTAAATATGTTAGAATGTCTCCAACAAAAGTAGGAGTAGTTCTTGATTTAATAAGAGGAAAAAATATTCAAGAGGCTTTCGCTATTTTACAATATACTCCAAAAGATGCAGCTGTTGTTATAAATAAAGTTTTAAAATCAGCTGTTGCTAATGCAGAAAATAATCATGAAATGGATGTAGAAAGATTATATGTAGCAGAAGCATTCGTTGGTGCAGGTCCAACACTAAAGAGATTTAGACCAATGGATCACGGAAAAGCATTTAGAATTAACAAAAGAACAAGTAATATAACACTTGTAGTTAAAGAAAGAGCTTAGAAAGAAGGAGGGAAATCAAGTGGGTCAAAAAGTACATCCTCACGGACTTAGAGTAGGAGTTATCAAGGATTGGGATGCTAAATGGTATGCTTCAAAGAAGAACTTCGCAGACAATCTAATAGAAGATAACAAAATCAGAGAATTCGTAAAGAAAGAACTTTTCTCAGCTGGTATTTCAAAGATTGAAATCGAAAGAGCTGCTAAGAGAGTTAAGTTAAATATATATACTGCTAAACCAGGTGTAATAATTGGAAAAGGTGGAGCAGGAATAGAAGCTTTAAAAGCTAAATTAGCTAAAGTAACTGATAACAAAAACTTATTAATAAATATAGTTGAAGTTAAAAATGCTGAAGCAAATGCTCAATTAATGGCAGAAAATATAGCTGCACAATTAGAAAAAAGAGTATCATTTAGAAGAGCTATGAAACAAAGCATCCAAAGAGCTATGAGACTTGGAGCTAAAGGTGTTAAGACAGCTTGCTCAGGTAGATTAGGTGGAGCTGAAATAGCTAGAACTGAACAATATCATGAAGGAACAATTCCACTTCAAACTTTAAGAGCAGATATCGATTATGGATTTGCTGAAGCTGATACAACTTATGGAAAGATCGGTGTAAAAGTTTGGGTTTATAATGGAGAAGTTCTTCCAACTAAAAAAGTTGAAAAGAAGGAAGAAGTTAACGCATAAGAAAGGAGGAATTAGTCATGTTAATGCCTAAGAGAGTTAAGCATCGTAAGGTACAACGTGGTAGAATGAAAGGAAAAGCTACAAGAGGTAATTTCCTTGCATACGGAGATTTTGGTATTCAAGCTACAACTTGTGGTTGGATAACTAGTAATCAAATAGAATCTGCCAGAATTGCTATAAACAGATATATCAGAAGAGGAGGAAAACTTTGGATAAAGATTTTCCCAGATAAGCCAGTAACTGAGAAGCCAGCTGAAACAAGAATGGGTTCAGGTAAGGGTTCGCCAGAATATTGGGTAGCAGTAGTTAAACCTGGTAGAGTTTTATTCGAACTATCAGGAGTTAATGAAGAAGTTGCAAGAGAAGCTATGAGACTTGCATCACACAAGCTTCCTGTAAAGTGTAAATTCGTTACAAGAAGAGATTTTGAGGAAATGGGTGGTGAAGAATAATGAAGGCTAGAGAATTAAAAGAATTAAGAGCAAATAATCCTCAAGATTTAAAGGTTAAATTAAATGACCTTAAGGCTGAGTTATTCAACTTAAGATTCCAATTAGCTACAGGTCAATTAGAAAATCCTATGAGAATAAGAGAAGTAAAAAAATCTATAGCCCAAATCAAAACCATCATAAGAGAAGAAGAGATCAGGGCTTTCGAGCAGTAAATCTGAAAGGAGGTAACTCTTAATGGAAAGAGGATTAAGAAAGAAAAAAATAGGTAGAGTTGTTTCAGATAAAATGGATAAGACAATAGTTGTTGCTGTTGAAACTAAGGTTAGACACCCATTATATGGAAAAACAGTTAATAGAACAACTAAGTTTAAAGCTCATGATGAAAACAATGAAGCTAAAATGAATGATAGAGTTTTAATTATGGAAACTAGACCATTATCTAAAGATAAGAGATGGAGACTTGTTGAAATAGTTGAAAAAGCTAAATAGGCTTTAAGACTGAAAGGAGGGTAATTCAATGATACAACAACAAACCTTACTAAAGGTAGCAGATAACTCAGGTGCAAAGGAAATAATGTGCATAAGAGTTTTAGGCGGATCAAAGAGAAAGTTCGGTAACATTGGAGATGTAATAGTTGCTAGCGTTAAAAGTGCAACACCAGGCGGAGTTGTTAAAAAAGGAGACGTTGTAAAAGCTGTTATAGTTAGATCAGTTAGAGGATTAAGAAGAGCTGATGGTTCATACATTAAGTTTGATGAAAATGCAGCTGTTATTATAAAGGATGATAAGCAACCAAGAGGAACTCGTATCTTCGGACCAGTTGCTAGGGAGCTAAGAGATAACGAATTTAACAAGATTTTATCATTAGCACCTGAAGTTCTATAATAGAGGAGGTGTCTCATTTGAAGGTACATGTTAGAAAGAACGACACAGTTGTAGTTGTTTCAGGTAAAGATAAAGGAAAAACTGGTGAAGTTTTAAAAGTAAATCCTAAAACAGGCAAAGTTATTGTTCAAGGAGTTAATATAGTTAAAAAGCACCAAAAGCCAACTAGAGCTAATGCTCAAGGTGGAATAATTGAAAGAGAAGGAGCTATATACAGCTCAAAAGTTATGTTATACTGCACAAAGTGTAAAAACGCTACAAGAATTAGTAACAAAATCTTAGAAGACGGTACTAAGGTTAGAGTTTGTAAGAAGTGTGGAGAAACATTCTAGAATCTGAAAGGAGGTACTAATTATGACAACAAGACTTCAAGAGAAGTATCAAAAAGAAGTAATTCCAGCTATGATTGAAAAGTTCGGATATAAAAATATAATGGAAGTTCCAAAGCTTGAAAAGATAGTTATCAACATGGGAGTTGGAGAAGCTAAGGACAATCAAAAAATATTAGAAGCTGCAGTTAATGATTTAAGCATAATTGCAGGTCAAAAGCCAATCTTAACTAGAGCAAAGAAATCAGTTGCTAACTTTAAGATAAGAGAAAACATGGCTTTAGGATGTAAGGTTACATTAAGAAAGGCAAAGATGTATGAATTTGCTGATAAGTTAATGGCTATTGCTCTTCCAAGAGTTAGAGATTTCAGAGGAGTTTCAAGCAAAGCTTTTGATGGTAGAGGAAACTACTCACTAGGAGTAAAAGAGCAATTAATATTCCCAGAAATTGAATACGATAAAATCGATAAGGTTAGAGGAATGGATATTATCTTCGTAACAACAGCTAACACTGACGAAGAAGCAAGAGAATTATTAAGATTCCTTGGTATGCCATTTGCTCAATAATAAGGAGGGAAAACCGTGGCACGTAAGGCTATTATTGAAAAGTGGAAAAAAGAACCTAAATATAAAACAAGAGCTTATACAAGATGCAGAATATGTGGAAGACCACATTCAGTATTAAAGAAGTTCGGTATTTGCCGTATATGTTTTAGAGAACTTGCTTATAAGGGTCAAATCCCTGGTTGTAAGAAAGCAAGTTGGTAAGAAACTGATGTAGTGAAAGGAGGCACATTAAATGGTTATGACAGATCCTATCGCAGATTTGCTAACACGTATTAGAAATGCAAATGCTGTAAGACATGAAGTAGTAGAAGTTCCTTCATCAAATATGAAGAAGGCTGTTGCAAATATATTATTACAAGAGGGATATATTAAAGAATTAGAGGAATATAACGATGGTGTTGTTCCAATGTTAAGAATATCTCTTAAATATGGCGCAGATAAAGAAAGAGTTATAACTGGTATAAAGAGAATATCTAAACCAGGACTAAGAGTTTACTGCAAGAAAGATGAAATTCCAAAGGTACTAAGTGGACTAGGAATTGCTATAATATCAACTTCAACTGGTTTATTAGTTGATAGAGAAGCAAGAAAAGCTGGATTAGGCGGAGAAGTAGTTTGCTACGTTTGGTAATTTCCAAAGTAGAAAGTAACTAGATTAACATATATCAGAACAAGTAAAACAGGAGGTGCGATTATGTCAAGAGTAGGTAGATTACCTATAGCTATACCTGCAGGCGTAACTGTAGCTGTTTCAGCAGATAACGTTGTTTCAGTTAAGGGTCCAAAGGGCGAACTTGTTAAAGCTATGAATAAAGACATGAATATAGCAGTTGAAAACAACCAAGTTGTTGTAACTAGACCTAGCGATCAAAAAGAGCACAGAGCTCTTCATGGTTTAACTAGAGCGTTAATCAACAACATGATAATCGGAGTTGAAAAAGGATTTGAAAAGAGCTTAGAACTAATTGGTGTTGGTTACAGAGCTCAATTACAAGGTAAGAAGCTTGTAATGAACTTAGGATATTCACATCCAGTTGAAATAGAACCAATCGAAGGTGTAACTTTCGAAACTCCAGCTGCAACTAAAGTTGTTGTTAAGGGTATCGATAAGGAAAAGGTTGGAGCAGCTGCGGCTGATATAAGATCATGGAGAAAACCTGAACCATATAAGGGTAAAGGAATTAAATATGATAACGAAGTAATCAGACGTAAAGAAGGTAAAACTGGTAAGAAATAATAGAAAGGAGTGAAATCTTTATGTTCAAAAAGGTAGACAGAAAAGCTAGTAGAGAAAGACGTCACCTAAGAGTACGTAAGAAAATTTCTGGTACTCCTGAAAGACCAAGACTTTCAGTATATAGAAGTGAAAAAAACATATATGCTCAAATTATAGATGATGTTAATTCAGTAACTTTAGTTTCAGCTTCAAGCTTAGATAAAGCATTCGATGCAAAAGCAGGTGGAAACAAAGAAGCGGCTAAAATGGTTGGTGAATTAGTAGCTAAGAAGGCTTTAGAAAAAGGAATTTCAGAAGTTGTATTCGACAGAGGTGGATACGTATATCACGGAAGAGTTCAAACTTTAGCTGAAGCTGCAAGAGAAGCAGGCTTAAAATTCTAATAAACAAGGAGGGAAATACATGAGAATCGATCCTAGCACACTAGACCTTAAGGAAAAGGTTGTTAACATAAACAGAGTAACTAAGGTTGTTAAGGGTGGTAGAAACTTCAGATTCAGCGCTTTAGTAGTTGTAGGTGACGAAAACGGACACGTAGGCGTTGGAATGGGTAAGTCAATAGAGATCCCAGAAGCAATTAAAAAAGGAATAGAAGACGCTAAGAAACATTTAGTAAGTGTTGCAATAGTTGGAACAACTGTTCCTCATCAAATATATGGAAAATTCGGAACTGGTAAGGTTCTTATAATGCCAGCTAAAGAAGGTACAGGAGTTATCGCTGGAGGTCCAGCAAGATCCGTATTAGAATTAGCAGGATTAAAGGATGTTAGAGCTAAGTCATTAGGTTCAAACAATCCTAAAAACATGGTTAATGCTACAATTAACGGTTTAGCAAGCTTAAGAACAGCTGAAGATATAGCTAAATTAAGAGGCAAAACTGTAGAAGAAATTTTAGGTTAGGAGGGAAAAGCAATGGCAAAGATTAAAGTTACTCTAGTAAAGAGTTTAATTGGAAGAAAGAAAGACCATATTGCTACTGCACATGCCCTTGGACTTAAAAAGATCGGTAAGACAGTAGAACATGAAGAAACTCCTCAAATCAGAGGAATGATCAACAAAGTTGACTATCTACTAAAAGTAGAAGAAGTTTAATAAGAGGAGGTGCATTGAGTAATGAAACTTCATGAATTAAAACCAGCAGCAGGAAGTAAGAAAGCTCCAAAGAGAGTTGGTAGAGGTACTGGTTCAGGTTTAGGTAGAAATGCCGGAAAAGGTGAAAAAGGCCAAAATGCTAGATCAGGCGGTGGAGTGAGACCAGGATTTGAAGGTGGTCAAATGCCATTATACAGAAGACTTCCTAAGAGAGGATTTACAAATATATTTGCTAAACAATATGTTAGTATCAATGTTGATAGATTAAATATATTTGAAAATGGAACAGAAATAACACCAGAAGTTTTACTTGAAAGAAGAGTTATCAACAAAGTAAAAGATGGAGTTAAGATTTTAGGAAATGGGACATTAGAGAAGAGCCTAACTGTTAAAGGATGTAAGTTCTCAAAATCAGCGGCTGAAAAGATAGAAGCAGCTGGAGGAAAAGTTGAGGTGATTTAGTATGCTATCAACCCTACGTAATGCCTGGAAGGTTCCCGAATTAAAAAAGAGATTTATATGGACTATATTTTTAGTTGCAATTTTCAGGATAGGAACGCATATTCCTGTTCCTGGAATTAGCACAAATGTACTAAAAGATTTAGCTAGTAGTGGAACTATATTTGGTTTCTATGATTTATTATCTGGTGGAGCATTTAGACAATTTAGTATATTTGCTTTAAGTGTAACACCATACATTAATGCTTCGATAATAGTTCAATTATTGACTATAGCAATACCATCTTTAGAACAACTTTCTAAAGAAGGGGAAGAAGGCAGAAAGAAGATACAAAAGATAACGAGAATATTATCAATAGTTATAGGATTTATTCTTGCTTTTGGAACATATAGTATGGTTGCAGCAAAAGGTGCAGCAGTTGGAATGCAATGGACTGGAGTCCTTGTTGTATTAGTGGCACTAGTTGCAGGCTCAACATTCTGTATGTGGTTAGGTGATCAAATCACAGCTAAAGGTTTTGGAAATGGTATATCCATATTAATATTCGTGAATATAGTATCTCAGTTACCAATAACTTTAATGTCATTATTTACATTAAAGGATCAAGGAAAAATTACTATAATAGAAATTTTACTATTTGTAGTTTTTGCAATTGTATTATTAGGAGTAGTAATATTCTTCTCATTAGCAGAAAGAAGAATTCCAGTCCAATATGCTGGTAAAGCTGTTGGAAATAAAGTTATGAGAGGACAAAGTACTCACATACCTTTAAGTATAATTGGATCAGCTGTTATAGCAATAATTTTTGCTATGTCGGTTATGATGTTCCCTAAAACAATTGCAGAATTCTTTCCAAATTATGACTGGGCAATATGGATAACAAGTAATAAGTATAGTATATTTAATGAAAAGACATGGATGTATCCAGTAGTTTATTCAGTATTAACTATTTTCTTTACTTGGTTCTATACACAAATCACATTTAAACCTGATGAAATGGCAGAAAATCTGCATAAGTCAGCTGGATTTGTACCAGGAATAAGACCGGGAGATGCAACTGAAAAGTATTTTGAAAAAGTACTTACTAAAGTATCATTAGTTGGAGGAGTATTTGCTGCTTTACTAGCAATACTACCAATATTAATTTCAAATACACAATTACAAGGAATTCAGTTTGGTGGTACATCATTATTAATTATGGTTGGGGTTGGCCTTGATTTTTCAAGACAATTAGACTCACAATTAGTAATGAGACATTATCAAGGGTTCTTAAAATAGATTAATAATGGAGATGATGCCCGTGAAGATAGTATTATTAGGTCCTCCTGGAGCAGGAAAGGGAACACAGGCAAAATCAATTAGTAATAGATACTCAATACCACATATTTCTACTGGGGATATTTTTAGAAAGAATATTTCTGAAAACACTCCATTAGGTGTAGAAGCTAAGAAGCACATCGATAAAGGACAGTTAGTACCAGATGAAGTTACTATTAATATGGTAAAAGATAGACTGCAACAAGATGACTGTAAAAATGGCTACTTATTAGACGGGTTCCCAAGAACAGTTAATCAAGCAGAAGCACTTCAAGAATTTCTTTCTGAAAGAAATGAAAATCTTGATACAGCTTTACTAATTGAAGTACCTACTGGATTTATATTAGAAAGAATGACAGGTAGAAGAGTGTGTCCATCATGTGGAGCTAGCTATCATATAAAATTTAATCCACCAACTATTACAGGAAAATGTGATGTTTGTGGAAGTGATATAATCCAAAGAAAAGATGATACAGAAGAAACTGTATCTGAAAGACTTGATGTGTATGAGAGACAGACACAACCACTGATTGATTTTTATAAAGAAAGAAACTTACTTTCAATTGTAGACGGAACAAAAGCTATTAATGAAGTATTCGAAGGTATCTGTAATATCTTAGGGAGCGTTGAATAATGATAATCATTAAAAACAACAAAGAAATTGACCTAATGAGATCAGCAGGTAGAATAGTAGCAGAAACGTTACTACTAGTTGAAGAAAAAGTAAGACCAGGAATAACTACTGCTGAAATAGACAGGATAGCAGAAGAATTTATAACTAAGCATGGAGCAAAGCCTTCGTTTAAAGGGCTATATGGTTTTCCAGCTTCACTATGTATATCTGTTAACGAGCAAGTAGTTCATGGGATCCCAGGAGGTTATGTATTAAAAGATGGAGATATTGTTAGTGTAGACTGTGGCGCTTATCTTAATGGCTTTCACGGAGATGCTGCAAGAACATTTGCAGTAGGAAATGTTAGTGAAGAAGCTAATAAGTTAATTAAAGTAACTGAACAAAGTTTCTTTAAAGGCATAGAATATGCTAAGGTTGGCAACAGACTTACTGATATATCACATGGAATACAAAGCTACATAGAAGCTTCAGGTTTCGCTGTAGTAAGAGATTTCGTAGGACACGGTATAGGTAGAGTTGTACACGAAGATCCAGACGTACCTAATTTTGGTAAGCCTGGTAGAGGGCCAAAGTTGGCTCAAGGAATGGCTTTAGCCATTGAGCCTATGGTTAATTTAGGAAGCTATAAAGTTAAAACATTAAATGATGACTGGACTGTAGTAACTAGTGATGGAAGTCTATCGGCACACTACGAAAATACTATTGTAATTTTACCAGATGGACCCGAAATATTAACACTGATTAAATAAGTGTTGCTTAGTTATAAATTCGCATGATACCAAAAGGTGGCTTGTAGATTTATGGCTAAGGTAATCATCGAGGTGAAAAGTTTGCAAAACAATGACTTAATTGGGAAAATGGTTCTTTCAAAAACAGGAAGAGATAAAAATCATTTATATGTGATAATAGGTCATTTAAGTGATGATTATGTAATTCTTAGTAATGGGAGCACTAAAACAGTTCAGATGCCTAAAAAAAAGAATTTAAAACATATAAATGTTTTAGAGGATGTAGATGATGAGATTAAAGCATCTATCATATCAAAAGATAGAGGTACTGATTTAAAAATAAAAAGATTTCTAAAACTTAAAGGCATTGTTAAGGAGGGTTGATTACCTTATGTCAAAAGATGATGTAATAGAAATGCAAGGTACAGTACTAGAATCACTACCAAATGCTATGTTCCAAGTTGAACTAGAGAGTGGTCACAAGATTCTAGCACATATATCAGGAAAATTAAGAATGAACTTCATAAGAATTCTACCAGGAGATAAGGTTACAATAGAACTTTCTCCATACGATCTAACAAGAGGTAGAATTACATGGAGAGCTAAATAAAGGTAGTAAAAGACTACCATGAAGTTTTACAAGGAGGGTTAGCTATGAAAGTAAGACCATCAGTTAAGCCTATTTGCGAAAAGTGCAAGATTATAAGAAGAAAAGGAAAAGTAATGGTTATCTGTGAAAATCCTAAGCACAAGCAAAAACAAGGCTAATACAATCAAAGTATAGGCAAAAAAGTATTATTTTACTATGTAAAATTTATTGACTTTTCACTTAAAGTCAAATATGATTATATAGGCATTTAAATAAGCGGATAAATTTTAGGTGCGGCTGACAGTAGAGCTATCCTCTACTGACCTAGGATTTTATATATAAAATACACACATATAATTAAAGTTGTATGCATTTCAATATCAGGAGGTGTAAGTTTTAATGGCAAGAATTTCAGGCGTAGACCTACCAAGAGAAAAAAGAGTTGAAATAGGTCTAACATATATATACGGTATAGGACTTTCTACTTCACATAAGATTTTAGCAGAAACAGGAGTTAATCCTGACACAAGAGTTAGAGATCTTACAGAAGAAGAAGTAACAAAAATCAGAGAATACGTAAAGACTTTAACAATTGAAGGTGACTTAAGAAGAGAAGTTGCTTTAAATATTAAAAGATTAGTAGAAATTGGATGTTACAGAGGAATAAGACATAGAAAAGGTCTTCCAGTTAGAGGTCAAAAGACTAAGACTAACGCAAGAACTAGAAAAGGTCCAAAGAAAACTATCGCAAATAAGAAGAAGTAGTGAGGAGGGAATTCGATGGCTCAAAAAGTTAAAAAGACTAGAAGAAGAAAAGAAAGAAAGAACGTTGAGCATGGTGCTGCACACATCAAATCAACTTTCAATAACTCAATAGTTACTTTAACTGATGCGGCAGGGAATGCTTTATCATGGTCAAGCGCAGGAGCTTTAGGCTTCAGAGGATCAAGAAAGAGTACTCCATTCGCAGCTCAAATGGCAGCAGAAACAGCAGCTAAAGCAGCTATGGAACACGGATTAAAGAGTATAGAAGTATATGTAAAGGGACCAGGCGCTGGAAGAGAAGCGGCTATAAGATCTTTACAAGCGGCAGGATTAGAAGTAACTCTAATTAAAGACGTTACTCCAATCCCACACAACGGATGTAGACCACCAAAGAGAAGAAGAGTCTAGTATTCATATAGGAGGTGTAATTAATGGCAAGATATACTGGAGCTACATGTAGATTATGTAGAAGAGAAGGTATGAAATTATTCCTTAAAGGGGATAGATGTTATACAGATAAATGTGCTTTTGTTAGAAGAAGTTATGCACCAGGACAACATGGAGCAGCTAAGAAAAAATTATCTAACTACGGCGTACAATTAAGAGAAAAGCAAAAAGCTAGAAGAATATACGGAGTATTAGAAAGCCAATTCAGAGCTTACTATGAAAAGGCTGATCATATGAAGGGTATTACAGGTGAAAACTTACTTAAGTTATTAGAAATGAGATTGGATAACGTTGTTTACAGACTAGGTTATGGTGCTTCAAGAGCTGAAGCTAGACAATTAGTTAATCATGGACATTTCTTAGTAAATGATAAGAAAGTTGACATTCCTTCATACAGAGTTTCTGTTAACGATGAAATAACAGTTACAGAAAAGAGCAGAGGAACTGAAAAATTCAAGACATTTATTGAAAATCCAAAGACTTTACCAAAGTGGTTAGAAGCAAATGTTGAAAATTATTCAGGTAAAATAGTTGCTGAACCATCAAGAGAAGATATTGACGTTCCAGTTAATGAAACTCTTATCGTTGAGTTATACAGCAAGTAATAGTTTAGTATTTGTATTGTTAAGATTTTTCTTACAATACAAATATATAAGCAGTTGCCCTCAGAATAATGTTGCCATTTAAAATATAAGGAGGGTTTGTGCATGTTAGAAATCGAAAAGCCAATAATAGAATGTATAGAAGCAAATGAAAATGGTACTTATGGTAAATATGTAATTGAACCGTTAGAAAGAGGATATGGTATAACTCTTGGAAATGCTCTAAGAAGAATACTTTTATCATCACTTCCAGGTGCAGCTCCAACATCAGTAAAGATAGATGGAGTACTACATGAATTTTCAACTGTACAAGGTGTTAAAGAAGATGTTACAGAAATAATATTAAACATTAAATCTTTAGCATTAATTATGAATGGTGAAGGTCCAAAGACAATATATATAGATGCTCAAGGACCAGGAGTAGTTACAGGTGCAGATATCAAAACTGATGGAGATGTTGAAGTTGTAAGCAAGGATCTTCATATTGCTACATTAGATGATAATGCTAAGTTATATATGGAGATTACAGTTAATAGAGGAAGAGGATATGTTACTCAAAATAAAAATAAGAGTGAAGACCTTCCATTATCAGCTATAGCTGTTGACTCAATTTATACACCAGTAAAAAGAGTTAATTTCACTGTTGAAAATACAAGAGTAGGTCAAATTACTGACTACGATAAATTAACTTTAGAAATCTGGACTAATGGAACTATAAAGATTGATGAAGCTATAAGCTTATCAGCAAAAATTCTTATAGAACATTTTAAACTATTTATGTCATTAGGAGATAGTACTAATGATGTAGAGATAATGATAGAAAAAGAAGAAGACAAAAAAGAGAAAGTACTAGAAATGACTGTAGAAGAGCTAGATTTATCAGTTAGATCATATAACTGTTTAAAGAGAGCTGGAATAAATACAGTTCAAGAACTTGCTGGAAAATCAATGGATGACATGATGAAGGTAAGAAATCTAGGAAAGAAATCTTTAGAGGAAGTCGAAAGAAAGCTTAAGGAATTAGGCTTAGGATTAAGACTAAACGATGAGTAAGGAGGTAAATCCACATGGCAGGTTATCGTAAATTAGGTCGTCCTACTGACCAAAGAAGAGCTATGCTAAGAAGCCTTGTTACAAGCTTTTTAAAGCATGGTAAAATAGAAACAACTGAAACAAGAGCAAAGGAAACTAGAAAATTAGCTGAAAAGATGATCACTTTAGCAAAAAGAGGTGACCTTCACGCTAGAAGACAAGTTTTAGCTTTTGTTAATGAAGAAGAAGTAGTTCAAAACCTATTTGACAATGTTGCTCCAAAGTACGCAGAAAGAAATGGTGGATACACTAGAATGTATAAAAAAGGTCCAAGAAGAGGGGACGGAGCAGAAGTTGTTATACTTGAATTAGTATAATATACAGGGGATTAAGTTTATAACTTAGTCCCCATTTTTACATATTCAAAATTAAATATTATATAAGATCTTATAAATTTATTATAAAGTAATTGTAATTAAGTAAATGTATATTATAATATTCTTATGTTAAATGTATATACACTAATAAGCTTTTATATAATATTTAAGATAAAAGTTAAGCAATAAAAGGAGGGCTATATATGAAAGAAACAATGATTAAATGCAATGATGTATCTTTTAAATATAGAGTGCATGAGGGAGAAGAGGAAAGATACGCTGTAAATGGAGTTAGCTTTGAAGTTAAAAAGGGTGAATTTCTAGTAGTTTTAGGCCATAATGGATCAGGAAAATCTACTATAGCTAAACATATGAATGCATTACTTGTTCCTTCTGAAGGTGCTGTAATTGTAGATAGTTTAGATACATCGGATCCTAATAATTTATGGAAGATAAGAGCAAAAGCAGGAATGGTTTTTCAAAATCCAGATAATCAATTAGTAGCAACTATAGTTGAAGAAGATGTTGCTTTTGGGCCGGAGAATCTAGGGGTTCCTCCAGAAGAAATAAGAAAAAGAGTAGATGAAAGTTTAAAAAAAGTTGGAATGTATGAGTATAGAAGACATGCACCTCATTTGCTTTCAGGTGGACAAAAACAAAGAATTGCAATAGCTGGAATTTTAGCTATGAAACCAGAATGCATAATTTTTGATGAACCTACAGCAATGTTAGATCCTTCAGGAAGAAGAGAAGTCTTAAATAATATTAAAGAAATAAATGAGAAGTATGGAATTACTATAGTTCTCATAACTCATTATATGGATGAAGCTGCTGAGGCAGATAGGGTTCTTGTTATGGATGATGGAAAGATAATTTTAGAGGGAAATCCAAGAGAAGTATTTTCTAATGTAAAGCAAATGAAGGAGATAGGTCTAGATGTTCCTCAAGTAACTGAACTTTGCTATGAATTAAAGAATAATGGTATAGATATAGATACAAATATTTTAAATGTAGATGAGATGGTGAATGCGTTATGTCAATTAAAATAGAGAATTTAGTACATGTATACATGCCTAAGTCACCTTTTGAAAAAGTGGCTTTAAACAATGTTAATATAGAAATAAATGAAGGTGAGTTTGTTGCACTTATTGGCCATACTGGTTCTGGTAAGTCTACATTAATTCAGCATATGAATGGACTACTTAAGCCTACATCAGGAAGAATAGTAGTAGATGGGGAAGATATTACAAAAGATGGGGTAAAGCTTACTGATATTAGGAAAAAAGTAGGATTAGTATTCCAATATCCAGAGTATCAATTATTTGAAGAGACTATAGAAAAAGATATAGAATTTGGACCAAGGAATCTAGGGTTATCTGATGATGAGATAACAAAAAGAGTAAAAAGATCTATGGAAATGGTAGGGCTAGATTATGATACTTATAGAAATAAATCACCATTTGATTTAAGTGGAGGACAAAAGAGAAGGGTAGCGATAGCTGGTGTAATTGCTATGGAGCCTAAAGTCCTTATATTAGATGAGCCGACAGCAGGGTTGGATCCAAAAGGTAGAGATGATATTTTAGAGCAAATAAAAGTTTTACATGATGAATATAAGATGACAATAATATTAGTAAGTCATAGTATGGAGGATGTAGGTAAGCTTGCTGAAAGAATAATAGTTATGAATAAGGGAGAAGTAGCTTTAGAAGGAACACCAGCTAAAGTGTTTAAAGAAGTCGAAACATTAGAAAATATAGGACTTGCGGTTCCACAAGTAACTTACCTTATGAGAGAATTAAAAAGAAGAGGTTTTAATGTCTCAGATGAAATTTATACTATAAAGCAAGGAAAAAAAGAACTACTAAGAATATTAAAGGAAGTTAAGAGCTAGGGGGAGCAAAAATGATAAAAGATATAACTATAGGTCAATACATACCGGGTGAAACTTTTGTTCATAAGTTAGATCCTAGAACAAAGATATTATTATCAATATTATTTATAATATCCTTATTTGTCGTAGATAAATTTATCGGATATATATTAATAATTGGAATTTTAGCATTAACAGTATATATTGCTAAATTACAACCTAGGTATTTATATAAGGGATTAAAGCCTGTATTTTTTCTTATAATATTTACTGCAGTTTTAAATATTTTTATGATTAAGGGAACAGCAGATACAATGATATTTGAGCTAGGCTTTGTGAAAGTATATGAAGAAGGATTAAGAACAGCTGCATTTATGGCATTAAGACTTATTTTTTTAATAATGGGTACATCAGTATTAACATTAACAACATCACCAATTGAGCTGACAGATGGTATAGAAAGCTTATTAAGACCAATTGGTAAGGAAATAGCGCATGAACTTGCGATGATGATGACAATAGCTTTAAGGTTTATTCCAACACTAATGGATGAAACAGATAAAATAATGATGGCACAAAAGGCAAGAGGTGCAGATTTTGAAACAGGTGGAATAATTCAAAAGGCAAAAAGCTTGATTCCATTATTGGTACCACTATTTATAAGCTCATTTAGAAGAGCGGATGAACTTGCTATGGCAATGGAAGCTAGAGCTTATAGAGGCGGAAATGGAAGAACAAGAATGAAACAATTAAAATTTACAAATAGAGATACTATTGCATTTGCTGTATTTTCTATTTTATTTATAGGAAGTTTATTAGTTAGATTTGCTATGTAAATAATATAAGCAAAGGTGATTCAAAACATGAGAAATATTAAACTAACTTTAGAATATGATGGAACAAATTATTTGGGATGGCAAAAGCAAAAGATAGGAGCAACAATTCAGGAGACATTAGAAGAGGCAATTAGACTCTTAACTAATGAAGAGTCTGAAGTTATCGGAAGCTCAAGAACAGATGCTGGTGTTCATGCAAGGGGATTTGTAGCAAATTTTAAAACTAATAGTACAATACCATCAGAAAAATTTCGAGAAGCTATTAATTATAGATTACCTAATGATATAGTGATTTTAAAATCTGAGGAAGTAGAAGAAGATTTTCATTCAAGATACAGTGCAAAAGGGAAAACCTACTCTTATTCGATATTGAATAGGGATGTTAATTCCGCAATAGGAAAAGATTATGTGTATCATGTAAAGCGTAAATTAGATGTAGAAGATATGAAGGAAGCTTGTAAATACTTTATAGGAACTAAAGATTTTATGGCGTTTAAGAGTAGTGGAAGTTCGGTAAAGACAACTGTAAGAACAATATCAGATTTGTATATAGATATAAAAGATGACATAATAAAAATTTATGTTACTGGTGATGGTTTTTTATATAATATGGTAAGAATAATAGTTGGAACATTAATAATGGTTGGATCTAATAAAATTGATTCAAGAGAAGTGAAAAATATAATAGAGAGTAAAGATAGAAAAAAAGCAGGAATATGTGTTCCGGCAGCTGGTTTAGTATTGGAAAAGGTTTATTATTAAAACGTGATAATTAATTAAAATAATTAATTAAAATAATTAATTATTTTAATTAAAATAGTTGACACGCCCGTAAGCGTGTATTATAATAATGTATGTTTGTTAGAATAATTTATGTATATAAGATCCACTAGCCCCGGGTCTTGACATAAAAGCAGTACTTAATAAGTAAAGCACAAATGTAAGTTCAGGGAGGGAAAAACATGAAATCATACATTGCTAAGGCACAAGAAGTTGAAAGAAAATGGTATGTTGTTGACGCTGCTGGAAAGCCACTAGGAAGAGTTGCTAGCCAAGTTGCATCAATTTTAAGAGGAAAAAATAAACCAACATTTACACCAAATGTTGACTGTGGAGATTTCGTTATCGTAATCAATGCAGAAAAGGTTGTTTTAACTGGTAAGAAGTTAGATCAAAAATTAATGAGAAAGCACAGTTTATATCCAGGTGGATTAAAAGAAACTCCATATAGAGAAGTATTAGCAAAGAAACCTGAATTCGCTTTCGAAGAAGCTGTAAGAAGAATGCTTCCAACAGGTGTTTTAGGAAGAAAAATGCTTAAGAAGCTAAAAGTATATAGAGGTACTGAGCACGGACATGATGCTCAAAAACCAGAAGTACTTGAATTAAAGTACTAATACATGCTCGGGAGGAGGAATAAAAATGGCAAAAGTTCAATACATGGGTACTGGAAGAAGAAAAAAATCAATCGCAAGAGTTAGACTTGTACCAGGAAGTGGTAAAGTAGTTATAAATAATAGAGAAATAGAAAACTATTTCGGTTTAGAAACTTTAAGAATGATAGTTAACCAACCATTAGTTTTAACTGGAACTAAGGACAGATTTGACGTTTTAGTTAACGTTCACGGTGGTGGATTCACAGGTCAAGCTGGAGCTATCAGACACGGAATAACTAGAGCTTTAGTAAAAGCTGACGAAAACTTAAAGCCAGAATTAAAGAAGGCAGGTTTCGTAACTAGAGATCCAAGAATGAAGGAAAGAAAGAAATACGGTCTTAAAAAAGCAAGAAGAGCTCCACAATTCTCAAAGAGATAATATATGGAACTTCACAAATCCCACAAACCTTATGGTTGTGGGATTTATTTTTTATAAATAAGCTTATTACAAGAAAGTCTATATATTTCTATATTAAATTTAGGTTAAAAATATATTTAATTACTTAACAAATGTTAAAAAGTATTGTAAACTAAAAATGTAAAAATAATGTTGAAAAGGGGAATAGCTATTGGAATCATTAAAGGTAATTATACAGTTACTTGGCGGATTAGGTCTATTTATTTACGGTATGAAGATAATGGGAGATGGCCTTGAGAATGCCGCAGGTGACGGATTAAAGTCAATTCTGGAAAAGGTAACTAGAAATCCAATTATTGCTGTTATAGTAGGGGCAATAGTTACTGCTATAATACAGAGTAGTAGTGCTACTACTGTAATGGTAGTGGGATTTGTAAATGCAGGTTTAATGAATTTAGCTCAAGCAGCAGGAATTATAATGGGTGCCAATATAGGTACTACTATTACTGCTCAATTAGTTGCGTTTAAATTAGATCAAATTGCTCCATTATTTGTTTTCTTAGGAGCATTTATGGTTATGTTTGCTAAGGGTAAGAAGAGAAAAGACATAGGTAACATAATATTAGGTTTTGGTATTCTATTTGTTGGGATGGGACAAATGAGTGCTGCTATGAAGCCTTTGACTGCTTCACCTATATTTAATGATATTTTATCAACAGTAGGCTCCAAATGGTATTTAGGAATAATAGCTGGTGCAGTTATAACAGCTGTTCTACAAAGTTCATCAGCAACTACAGGAATCCTAGTAGCTTTAGCAACAGCAGGAGCAATCAATATACATGATGCACTTCCAATAGTATTTGGATGTAATATAGGAACATGTATTACTGCAATGATAGCATCTGTTGGTACAAATAAAACTGCACATAAAGCAGCAATGTTACACTTGATATTTAATTTAGGTGGGACGCTAATATTCATACCAGTATTAGTTAGTGGTATTTTAGGAAATGTAGTGTCAACTATAAGTCCAGGAGATGTTAGTAGACAAATTGCTAATGCTCATACAGTATTCAATATTGTAAATACTGCAATAATGTTACCTTTAACTGGATTATTAATTAAGCTTGTTAATAGGATTATTCCAGGAGATGATGAAGAAGATAAACCAGGACCAAAGTACATAGACGATAGATTATTAGAGACTCCAGTTATAGCAGCTGGACAGGTTGCAAAAGAAACATTAAGAATGGCTAATAAGGCTAAAAAGGGCTTGGCTTTAGCTTTAGAAGCTTTTGAAAAAAATGATGAAAAGCTAATTAAAAAAGTTTATGAGAATGAAGGCGTTATAAATACATTAAATGAAGCTATTACAAATTACTTAGTTAAGCTTTCTAAATGTGATTTATCAGATAAAGAGTTAAGTATAGTAGCAGCAACATTTCATGTTATAAATGATATAGAAAGAATAGGGGATCATGCTGAAAATATAGCAGATTTAACATCTCAAAAAATTTCTAAAAAACTTGAATATAGCAGTCAAGCGATGGAGCAAATAAATAATATGTATAATAAAACTACTGAGGCTTTACAAGTAGCTATAGATAGTTATGCGAAAAAAGATATAGAAAAAGCTAAAAGTATAGAGTACATAGAATCAGAAATTGATAGACTACAAAAGAAATATAGAGAACTTCATATAAAGAGACTTTACGATGGAACTTGTAATGCATATGCTGGAGCTATATACTTAGATTTATTAAGCAACTTGGAAAGAATAGGAGATCATTCAACAAATATAGCAGAAAGTGTTATAGAAAATAGTTAAAAACATAAAAATCTCTAGTATAGGATATTAAATCCTAATACTGGGGATTTTTTTATTAGCAAGAAAATTTAATAATATGGACATAATAAATTTATAATTATTTTTATAAATATTATGGAGGTAAAGAAATGAAAAAATTACAATCAATAATTTTATGTATAACTATATCACTTTTATGTTTTACACCTATTGAAGTTTTTGCAGAGGAGGCAAATCAAAAGATAATATTAATTGATCCTGGGCATGGTGGATTTGATGGTGGGGCAAAATCAAAGTCAGGTGTAATAGAAAAGGATATAAATCTTCAAATAAGCTTAAAGCTTAAGGATGCCTTAGAGCAGAAGGGTTATAAGGTTTATTTAACAAGAGAAGGAGATCAAGGTTTAGAGGAAAAAGGATCTACAATAAAAGAAAAGAAAAGAGAAGATCTTAAAAAAAGAAGAGATTTAAAGGCTGAGACAAAATGTGATATCTTTGTATCTATTCATCAAAATATGTTTCCACAAGCTAAATGCTTTGGAGCTCAAGTTTGGCATGCATCTAATGATATAAGTAAAAAGCTTGCTGACGATATACAAGGATCACTTAAAGAAGTGGTTAAGGATAATAATAAAAGAGTATCAAAACCAGCTGGGGATTCTTATTTAATATTAAGAGACAAATATGAAGGGGCATCTGTATTGGTAGAATGCGGATTTTTATCTAATCCTGAAGAGGAACAAAGATTACAAACAGAAGAACATCAAAATTCAATAGTTGAAGGAATATCATTGGGAATAGAAAAGTATTTTGAAGAAATAAATAAGACATCAAATTAATAAGGAGATTTCCGAGGAAATATATCAAAATATATTGTCGAAGATATTTCAACTATATATTAAATTTAAAAAACAGGATATATTATACGAAAGATAATATATCTTGTTTTATTTTGTAAATAATACATTTTAAAAAGAACCTAATTAGGATATATACTTTGACTAATAACCTATATAATTTGAATTAGTAGCAAAATAAATGTTTAACAGATTATTTAAGTAAAATAGAGTTATTTACCTTAAGGCTATTTTTAGGTAATTCTTTAAATTCAAAATTAATAGAAGTAGCTAGGATATGGATTATGAAAAATACTAATATAGCAATAAGAAAGTAAACTATAAAGTTAGCAATTTTACTTAAGTTTAGATTCATCACATACTCTCCTTAGACATATTTATTAAAATATAATATTTTTGGTATAAAAATATGATAAAATATTTATAAAAAGCTTTATATTAAGATAAATAATTATATATAAAATAATTTTAAACTTCGAGAAACGATGGAGACATTAGTAATATATCTATAAAATATATAAGACTTTATTTATAATAATTTAAGATTGAACTAATGATTTGTTAAGTTAAGAAATAGGAGGATATTTATGAGAACTATATGTGTTGAAAAAATTACAGATGCTATCAAGAAATTATGCATAGATTCAAATTATAATTTATCCAATGATGTATATGAGGCTTTAAGCAATGCTAAAAAAGAGGAAACTTGGGATTTAGCTAATGATATATTGGACAAGATAATGATAAATTCTGAAGTAGCAAGAAATGAAAAAATGCCAATGTGCCAAGATACAGGAATAACATGTGTTTTTATGGAGATTGGACAAGATGTTCATATTACGGGAGGAAATCTTGAAGAGGCTATAAATGAAGGTGTTAGAAGAGGTTATGAAGAAGGATATTTAAGAAAGTCGGTAGTTAAGGATCCTATAAATAGAATCAATACGAAGGATAATACTCCAGCAATAATATATTATGATATAGTTCCTGGAGATAAAGTAAAAATAACCGTTGCGCCTAAAGGATTTGGTTCAGAAAATATGAGTCAAATAAAGATGCTTAAACCTTCAGATGGATTGCAAGGAGTTAAGGATTTTATAATAAAGGTTGTAAGGGAAGCAGGACCTAATCCATGCCCACCTATGATTGTAGGGGTAGGTATCGGAGGAACATTTGATAAAGCAGCATATTTAGCTAAAAAAGCTTTATTAAGACCTATAAACAATAGGAATAATAATAAATTTTATAGTGATTTAGAAGAAGAATTATTAAGAGAAATAAATAAACTTGGAATAGGGCCACAAGGTTTTGGTGGAAAGACAACAGCATTAGGGATTAATATTGAAACCTATCCAACACATATAGCAGGACTGCCTGTTGCTGTAAATATAAGTTGTCATGCTACTAGGCATAAAGAAATAATTTTATAAGGGGATAAAATTGTGGAAAATAAAGAAATAAGAAAAGAAACTGTGGAAAGAAAGATAAGTACTCCTTTAACATATGAAAAAATAAAAGATCTAAAAGCAGGGGATACAATATTACTAACAGGTACTATATATTCAGCTAGAGATGCAGCACATAAGAGATTAATTGATCTATTAGATTCAGGACATGATTTACCAATAAATATTAAAGGTGAAGCTATATATTATGTAGGGCCAAGTCCAGCAAAAAAAGGACAAGTTATAGGATCAGCTGGACCAACTACAAGCTATAGAATGGATGCGTACTCACCTAGATTACTAGAGTTAGGATTAAAAGCAATGATAGGAAAAGGTGCTAGAAACCAAGAGGTTGTGGATTCAATAGTAAAAAATAAAGCTGTATATTTAGGAGCCATTGGAGGTGCTGCTGCATTAATCTCTAAAAGTATAGTTTCATCAGAAATAATTGCATATGAAGACTTAGGCGCAGAAGCCATTAGAAAGATGAAGGTAATAGACATGCCTTTAATAGTTATAATAGATGTAAATGGTAATAACTTATATAAAGTGGGACAAGAGGCTTATTTAAAGTCAATGAAATAGTTAATAAAAAGGTCAATAAAAAGTTATACTCTTAGAAGTAATTTTTATAAAGATTTATATACTATTTAATATCTGTTTCAGAAAATTTATCTATATTTTGAAAAAGACTTTTAGGATTATAAAGAAATCAATATTTAAAATATAATTAGCAAATATAATTACTACATTTATGAATTTATTTCAGATATAGCTAAATTGATTGCCATAGAATATAGTTATAAAAATGCCCCCCATATTAGAGATAATAAAAATCTAAGATATGGGGGTAAAACTATTTTATATTTTAAAAATAATTAATATTAAATTTTATGAAATCCCTTTCCATTAACTTCAGAAACATCTATTATTGTAATAAATGCTTTAGGATCTATTCTTAATATTTTACTCTTTAAATGTACAATTTGAGAGGAGGTTACAGCTATATAAAGCATTTTTTTTAGTTCATGAGTATATTCACCTTCAGCAATTAATGAAGTAACTCCTCTATTCATATCTTTAATGACATACTCTATTATTTCCTGTTCTTTTTCAGTTAATATTAATAATAATTTCTTACTATTAAATCCATTAATAACTTTATCTACTATAGTTCCTTGAACAAACATAGATATTAAGGTATATAGAGCTTTAGGAAGCCCAAAAATTAATGCACCTATAAAAACTATTATACAGTTAATACCGAAGCTAAGCTTACCTATTTCAAAGTTAGAATACTTCTTTCTAAGTACCATTGTTATAATATCGGTACCTCCAGTTGAACCATTTCTTGAAAAAACTAGACCATATCCTAGACCACATAAAACTCCGCCGTAAATACAATAAAGTAATATGTCATCTACTTTCACTAAGTTAGATAAAGGCTTAGTGATTATAAGGGAAATTGATAATGATATCATTCCAACTGCAGAATATAGAGTAAATCGCTTATTTAACATTTTATAACTTACAAAAAATAAAGGAATATTAATTATAAATACAGTTATACCAGAAGGTACTTCAGCTAAATATTGTAAAATAAGTGCTATACCAGTAGCTCCACCACTAAGTAATTGAGCATTAACTAAGAATAAATTAACTCCTAGAGATGCTATTACACACCCGACAAAAATAAAAAAGAAATCTAAAATCATGTGCTTGTTGATTGTAAACTTATGTAACATATCAAACTCCTTAAAATTATCTGTTAGAAATATACACTAAAATTATATATTAAATACTATCGAATGTTAATAATAACTTATATATATATTTGATTATTTTAATAAAAATGTAATTTTTACAATTAGTAAAATTTCATAATATAAGATATTATAATTATAGGATAAGATAGAGGGGTGAAAATATGTTTAATGTTTTAGTAGTTGACGATGAAAAGGAAATTAGAGATGCTATTGATATATATCTAAGAGGAGAAGGCATGAAAGTCTTTAAAGCTAAAGATGGCGTAGAGGCTTTGGAGCTATTAGATAAAGAAAAAATACATCTAATAGTTTTGGATATAATGATGCCAAGAATGGATGGAATAAAAACATGTCTAAAGATTAGAGAAAAAAGGAATTTGCCTATTATAATGTTATCAGCAAAAGGAGAAGATAGTGATAAGATATTAGGTTTAAATGTAGGGGCTGATGATTATATAGCTAAACCATTTAATCATTTAGAACTTGTTGCTAGAGTAAAGTCTCAGTTAAGAAGATATCAAAAGCCCTTGGAATTAGAAGGAGAGAGTCCAGATATAATAGAGGTAAGGGATTTGATAATAAATAATAAGGAAAAAACAATTTTTTTAAGAGGAGAAGATGTAAAAGTTACGGCAACAGAATTTAAAATACTTCAACTTCTAGCTTCAAACTTAGGAAGAGTTTTCTCTATAAAAGAAATATATGAAAAAGTATGGGAAGAACCATTTTATAGAAGTGAAAATACTGTAACTGTTCATATTAGAAGGATAAGAGAAAAGATAGAAATTAATACAAAAGATCCTGAATATATAAAGGTAGTGTGGGGAGTTGGATATAAAATTGAAAGAGAAGATTAAAAGGTATATAACTGGTGTATGGGGAATAGAAATTTTAACTGTATGTATATTATTAATTTCATTAACTATAGGATATTACCAATCTTTTAATAATACTTTTTCAGATTTAGGAGCAGGAACATTTGATGCATTATTCAATAAGGATAAATACATAGAATCGATGATATATTATGAAAGTAAAGATGTATCAAAGTATATATATTCAAATACTAATAATCTGGAGGATATTAGGTCAATAGAATACGAAAATGAGCGTCTATCAGAGAATAATTATTTTTATGGTGATTTATTTTATGTATTAATAAATAAAGAAACAGGAAATTTTACGACAAATGATGTAAAATTACGTGAATCTGTAGAAAAGTATGATAATACTGTAGCTTTGCTTGAAGATAATATAAATGCGTATTTGAAGGAATTTGGCTATCCATCTGTTAGAATAGACAATAAAGATAAATATAATTATTATGTTACAAGTACTACAGATAAGATAAGTAAACAAAATGTAGATAAATATATAGAGATATATTATAGAGATCCTAGTGTATATACATACCTTATAAAAACAGATACTATAACAGCAAAAGTAATGATAGTGTTAACGATCCTAGCTATAGTACTTTTACTAAAGATAATAATAAATTCTGTAATTAATAGTAAAAATATACATTTAGAAATTAAAGTTTTAAAGAGACTTATATACGTTTTAAGATATGGTTACAAATACAAAAATACACGTAATAAAATTATGGTTTCTTTTGGTGGAGCAATAGCAGTAATATTAGTGTATTTATATTTAATTGCAGGAATAAGAAACCAAAATGTTTTGATAACATTTTTAACTAGATATCCATTTAAGGGAACTTTAATTTTAGTGTTAATTCCATTAGTATGTGTTTTATATTCATTGAAGAAAAGTCTTGATATTTCAGTTATTAATGATGGATTGAAGAAAATTAATTCAGGCGAATTAGAATATAAAATAAGTGATATTGGTGAAAGAGAAGTTAAAGAGTTAGTAGAAAATATAAATCAAATAAGAGAAGGTTATATAATAGCTTTAAATGAGAAAGTAAAAAATGAAAAGTTAAAGACAGAATTAATTTCCAATGTTTCTCATGACTTAAAAACACCATTAACATCAATAATAAACTATGTAAATATATTAAATGATACTAATATAACAGAAGAAGAAAGAAAAGATTATTTGACTATATTAGATAGAAGTTCAAAAAGGTTAAAGACTCTTATAGAAGACTTGTTTGAGGTATCAAAACTAAACAGCGGTAAAATGACTATAGAGAAACATGAAATAGATATAGTTTCTTTAGTATATCAAGGTGTTGGAGAATATTCAAATTTATATGAAGAAAAAAATATGGAATTTAAGGTAAATACAAATGAAGATGAAATATTTGTTGATTTAGATGGTAAATTAATGTCCAGGGTATTTGAAAATATAATAGTAAATGCATTAAAATATTCACTTAATAATACTAGAGTATATATAGATATAAATTCTAAAGAAAACTTAGTAGAAGTATCTTTTAAAAATATATCTAATTATGAAATGGATTTTAATACTCAAGATATATTTGAGAGATTTGCAAGGGCTGATAAATCAAGAAATTCATCTGTAGAAGGTTCTGGCATGGGACTTGCCATAACAAAAAGTATAATAGAGCTTCATAATGGAAGTATAAAAATAGAAGTAGAAGGAGATATGTTTAAAATTTATTTAATCATACCTAAGAAATAATATGTTATAATAATAATTAAATAATAATAATTAAATATAGGAGTGATAATATGTCAGTTTTATTTGTTGAATACCCAAAGTGTACTACATGTAGAAAAGCAAAAAAGTTTTTAACAGAAAATAATATAGAATTTATAGATAGACATATAGCAGATGAAAATCCAACAAAAGAAGAGCTAAAAGATTGGATAGCTAAAAGTGGGTTACCAATTAATAAATTCTTCAATACATCAGGTGTATTATATAGAGAAATGCAATTAAAAGATAAAGTTAAAGTATTACCAGAAGATGAACTTTTAGATATATTAGCATCTAATGGAATGCTAGTAAAGAGACCACTAGTAATAAAGGATAATACTGTTTTAGTTGGATTTAAGGAAGCTGATTGGATTGAGAAGTTAAAGTAATTAGTATTATTTAATTTTTAATTTTAAAAAATAAAAATTATTTGTGAAAACTATTATTAAAGGTGAAAAAAGGAGATATTAAATGAATATCTCCATTTTTTCTTGTTTAGCATTAGATTATTAAATTTTACAAAGGAAAAAATAGAAATTATAATGAACTATATATTGTATATTCATGGAAATAGAAAGAATATTACATACTATATGTAGTGGAAGGGGAAGAGTATGACACATTTACTTAATATTTGTAGGTTAGCTTTAGATGGAATAGATAATGGTCAAAGGATTTATACAGTAGAAAGGCTTTTAGAAGCGTTAAATCATATAGTTAGACCTAATATGAAAGATGAGGAAATAAGAGATTCAATAATACAAGTAGCTTTAGAGCTTACATCAGATATGGAGCCAAGATGGCAAAATGCAGCGGCAAGACTGTATGTATTTAAACTTTACGATAAGATAAGAAAAAATAGAGAGATTAATAATGACGAAAATATATATGGAGATTTATATGGATTTATAAATAAATTAACTGAAAAAGGACTTTATGGGAAATACATATTAGAAAATTATACAAGAGAAGAGATATTAGAGCTAGAAAATGAAATTAAACCAGAAAGAGATTTCTTATTTACGTATAGTGGAATAAATCTTTTAGCAAAAAGATATTTGATTCAAGACTTTGATAGAAGTATATTAGAGCTTCCGCAGCAAATGTTTATGGGGATAGCAATGCATTTAGCTATTCCAGAAAAAAAGGAAGTAAGAGTATTATGGGCAAAGAGATTTTACGATGTATTAAGTTCTCTTAAGGCAACTATGGCGACACCAACAATGTCTAATGCTAGAAAACCATTTTATCAATTAAGCTCATGCTTTATAGATACAGTACAAGATAGTTTAAAGGGTATATATAAGTCACTTGATAACTTTGCAGAGGTTTCAAAGTTTGGTGGCGGAATGGGAATATATATTGGTAAAGTTAGAGCTTTAGAATCACCTATAAGAGGATTTAAGGGAGCTTCAGGTGGAGTAATACCATGGGTAAAATTATTTAATGATACAGCTATAGCAGTAGATCAACTAGGAGTTAGAAATGGATCAGTTGCCATATGGTTAGATGCATGGCATAAGGATCTACCAGAATTCTTACAATTAAAAACTAATAATGGTGATGATAGAAAGAAAGCACATGATGTCTTTCCAGGACTTTGCTATCCAGATTTATTTTGGAAACTTGCAGAAACAGATATAGATGCAAACTGGTATATGATGTGTCCTCATGAAATTAGATTAGCAAAGGGATATTCATTAGAAGATTTCTATGGAGAAGAGTGGGAAAAGAAATATTACGAATGTGTTGAAGATGACAGTATAAGTAAAAGAGTTATGTCGGTAAAAGAAATTGTTAGATTAATAATAAAGAGTGCTGCTGAAACTGGAACTCCATTTGCTTTTTATAGAGATACAGTAAATAAGATGAATCCAAATAAGCATAAAGGAATGATTTACTCATCAAACCTTTGTACAGAAATTATGCAAAATATGAGCTCAATGGATATACAACAATCAGAAGTAAAAGATGAAAATGGAGATACTATAATAATTGAAAAAACAAAATCAGGTGATTTTGTAGTATGTAATTTATCATCAGTAGTTTTAGGAAATATTGATGTTAAAAATGATGAAGAGCTAGGATATGTTGTAGAAACTCAAATAAGAGCTATGGACAATGTAATAGATTTAAACTATTATTCAGTACCATTTGCAGAAGTGACTAATAAAAAATATAGGGCAATAGGACTTGGAACAAGTGGATATCACCATATGCTTGCAAATAATTTAATTCATTGGACAGAAGATAGTCATAAGGAATTTGCAGATGATGTTTATGAGAGAATTAACTATCATGCAATAAAGGCAAGTATGAATATTTCAAAAGAAAAGGGAAGATATTCATGTTTTGAAGGATCAGATTGGCATAATGGAAATTACTTTGAACTTAGAGGATATAAATCTGAAAAATGGAATCAACTAAGAGAAGAAGTAAATACTCATGGAATGAGAAATGGATACCTAATGGCGGTAGCCCCAAATGGTTCAACAGCAACTATAGCAGGTACTTCAGAAGGAATAGATCCAGTAATGGCTAGATTTTGGCTTGAAGAAAAGAAAGGAAGTATAATACCAAAAACTGCACCAAACTTAAGTGAAGAAAACTATTGGTATTATAACTCTGCATATAATATAGATCAAAAGTGGTGTGTGCAAATAAATGGGATTAGACAAAGACATATAGATCAAGGGCAATCATTTAATTTATATATAACAACTAATTATACCATGAGACAAATTATGAATTTATATATAGAAGCTTGCAAAGCTGGAGTTAAATCTATATACTATGTGCGTTCAAAATCCTTAACAGTAAGTGATTGTGAAAGTTGTTCAGCATAAGTTCGAAAGAATACTAATAAGGTCTTGGAGGGTAATAAATGTTTATAAATAAAAAGCCTCTTTTTAACGAGTTTGGTGATACTGAAACATCTAAAAAGAGAATGATAAATGGAAATACTACTAACTTAAATGATTTTAATAATATGAAATATACTTGGGTTTCAGATTGGTATAGGCAAGCGATGAATAATTTCTGGATTCCAGAAGAAATAAATCTTGCTCAGGATTTAAAGGATTATAATAAGTTAACAAATGATGAAAGAACAGCTTATGATAAAATACTTTCTTTCTTAATATTCTTAGACTCAATACAAACTGCAAATTTATCTAATATTAATAATTATATTACAGCTAGTGAAGTTAATTTATGCTTAACAATACAAGCTTTTCAAGAAGCTGTTCATTCACAAAGTTATAGTTATATGTTAGATACAATATGCTCTCCAGAAAAAAGAAATGAAATATTATATCAATGGAAAGATGATAAAATATTATTAGAAAGAAATAAATTCATAGGAGAATTGTATAATAATTTCTTAGAGGCACCAACTCAAGAAAATCTTATTAAAACTATAATGGCAAACTATATATTAGAAGGAATATATTTTTATTCAGGCTTTATGTTCTTCTATAATTTAGAGAGAAATGGTAAAATGCCAGGGTCAGCACAAGAAATTAGATATATAAATAGAGATGAAAATACCCATCTTTGGTTGTTTAGAAATATATTAAAAGAATTACAGTTAGAGCAACCTGAAATATTTACAGATGAGGTAAAAAATCAACTGAAAGAAATGATGAAAACTGCAGTTGAACATGAAATTTCTTGGGGAAATTATGTTATTGGTGATAATATTCAAGGAATAAATAAAAACTTAATCAATGATTATATAAAATATCTAGGGAACTTAAGAATGAAGGCAATAGGATTAGATGCAATTTATGAAGGGCATGATAACAATCCAGCAGCTTGGGTAGATATATTATCAGATGCTAATTCAGTAAAGACAGATTTCTTTGAGGCAAAATCAACTGCTTATGCTAAGGCTGGAGCACTTATAGATGATTTATAGAAAATAATAAAATGTGAGAATAGATTGTCGAATTATATTTTTATAATAAAAGGCTGTTTAGAACAGCCTTTTTAACTATTCTTTTAGCTATAATAAAGGCAATAAATATATCAAATAGATGGTGAAAGCATTATTTATTTTGAAGAAAATGTAAAATTTTTTAGTATAATTATACTTATATAGAAAATATGTAAATAAAATAAATAAAAAGATGAAATTAATGATAGAAAATAATAAAAATTATGTGTATTCGTATTAACATAGGTGAAAAATATGTTATAATACATGTAGTTGTAATTTATAAAACAGATTAGTACTTTCTATAAATTTCATATAGAATTTGAATTTATAGCTATTATTAAGGAGGAATCTCGGAAATGAAAAAAGGTATAGCTGCGTCTAAAGGTTATGCAATAGGAAAAGTATTTTTACAAGAACACGAAGAAATAGTAATAACAGATGCGAAAGTTTCTAATGTAGAGGCAGAAAAAGAAGTTCTACAAAAGGCTTTAGAGCAAGCAAAAGTTCAATTAACTGCTATTAGAGATAAAGCTTTAGCAGAAATAGGAGAACATGAAGCTCAAGTTTTCGAAGCTCACCTAACTTTATTAGATGATCCAGAATTTACTGGCGGAATGTTATTAGAAATAGAATCAAATAGCATAAATGCAATGAAAGCAGTTGAAAATGTTACAAATACATTTGTAATGATTTTTGATTCTATGGAAGATGAGTATATGAAAGAAAGAGCTGCTGATATAAAAGACGTTTCTAAGAGAATAATCTCAAACTTAGCAGGAAAAGGTGGAGATGCATTTGCTATAACTGAAGCAAACACTATAGTTGTAGCTCACGATTTAACTCCATCAGATACAGCACAATTAGATAGAAGTAAAGTTGTTGGTTTCTTAACTAATATCGGAGGAAGAACTTCTCACTCTGCTATTATGGCTAGAACTTTAGAAATACCAGCAATAGTAGGTTTAAAAGATATAACTACATCAGTTAAAAATGGAGATACTGTTATAGTTGATGGTATTGAGGGAATATGTATAATAAACCCTGAACAATCAGTTATAGATGAATATACAGCTAAGAGAGAAAAATTCTTAGCAGAACAAGAAGAATTAAAGAAATTAATAACTGTAAAGACAGTTACTAAATCAGGAAGAAGAGTTGAAGTTTGTGGAAACATAGGTTCACCAGCAGATGCGGAAGCAGTAGTTGCAAATGGTGGAGACGGTGTTGGATTGTTCAGAACTGAGTTCTTATATATGGATAGAGATTCAGCTCCAACAGAAGAAGAACAATTTGAATCCTATAAAAAAGTTCTTGAAGTAATGGATGGAAAACAAGTTGTTATAAGAACATTAGATATCGGTGGAGATAAGACACTTCCATACTTACCATTACCACAAGAAATGAATCCATTCTTAGGATACAGAGCTATAAGATTATGTTTAGATAGAAAAGATATATTCAAGGTTCAAATCAGAGCTTTACTTAGAGCTTCTGTTTATGGAAATCTTGCAGTAATGTTCCCTATGATTTCAGGTTTAGAAGAATTCCAAGCTGCAAAGGAATTTGTAGAAGAATGTAAAGCGGAATTAAAGGCTGAAGGAATAGAATACTCAGAAAAAATTCAATGGGGTATAATGGTTGAAATCCCTGCAGCTGCTGTATATGCAGATGAATTAGCTAAGCATGTAGATTTCTTCTCAATAGGAACAAACGACTTAATCCAATACACTTTAGCTGCTGATAGAATGAGTGAAAAAGTATCATACCTTTATAATCCAATGCACCCAGCTGTATTAAGATTAATAAAGATGACTATAGATGGAGCTCATAAGCACGGTAAATGGGTTGGAATGTGTGGAGAAATGGCAGGAGATGAAGCTGCAATTCCAACATTAGTTGAATATGGTTTAGATGAATTCTCAATGAGTGCTACATCAATATTAACAGCTAAGAAAATAATATTAGAACAAGAATAATTAAAATAAAGAAAAGTCGCATACTATTAATGCGGCTTTTTATTTTTGAAAAATATATCTGTTTTAATTAACAATTTACATGATTAGTAAATGTATAATATAAAATATAATAAAATTAATTAAGGTGGTGAAGGTATGAATAAAATTATAGAAATGTTTATTGCGTTTTTTAAGATAGGAGCTTTTACTTTTGGTGGAGGTTATGCAATGATTCCATTGATAGAAGAGGAAGTTGTTAATAATAAAAAATGGCTTGAAAAAGAAGAATTTATGGATGTATTAGTTGTATCACAAAGCCTTCCAGGTGCATTAGCAGTTAACTGTTCAATATTTCTAGGATATAAAATTGGAGGATTAATAGGAGCAATAATGGCTTTATTAGCAGTAATATTACCATCATTTATAATAATTATCATAATTGCAGCTTTCTTTATGCAATTTAGAAATAATTATTATGTTAATGCAGCCTTTAAGGGAATAACTGCAGCAGTTCCAATGTTAGTATTAGTTGGAGCAATAAGCTTAAGTAAGGGATTGGAAAAAAGTACAAGAACTATAGTAACTATTATAGTGGCACTTATAGCACTAACATTATTTGATATTCATCCAATTATAGTAATAATAGTATCAGCTATATATGGAGTCATATTTTTAAGGAAGAAGGTGAGCTAGTTGGAATTATTAATAAAGTTATTTTTTTCTTTCTTTAAAATAGGTTCGTTTAGCTTTGGGGGAGGATATGCTATGCTTCCTTTTATTCAAAGAGAAATAGTAGAAAATAATAATTGGATTAATATAAATGAATTTATGGATATTATAGGTATATCTCAAATGACTCCTGGACCAGTTGCAATAAATTCAGCAACTTTTGTTGGATATAAATTATCTGGAGTCTTGGGAAGTATTATGGCTACTATTGGAGTAGTAATAACTTCATTTGTATTAGTCTCCATAATAAGTAAGACATTAGATAAGTTTAAGGAATCTACAGTTGTTAAAGGTGCTTTAATGGGAATGAGGCCTGTGTTAATTGCATTAATAATAAAAGCTTTTTTAGATTTAGCAAAAGAATCTTATTTAGATTTAAAGAGTATAATAATCACTTCGATAATAGGAGTAGTACTATTAAGTAAAAAAGTTCATCCTATATTAGTTATAGTGATATCGGCTATTTTAGGATTGATATTTTACTTATAAATTTTAATGAGGTAATAATAAATGAAAAATAATAATAAAAAGGAATATAAAAAAGCACTTAATTTATATAACAATGGATATATAGACAAGGCCATAGAAATTTGTGAGATAGGGATATCAAGAAGCTTAGAAGATTCAAACTTACTTAATTTAAAAGGATTGCTATTATATTTAAAAGGAGAGCTTGAAGAGGCTATTTCACTATGGAAGATAAATAAATATCATAATGATGATGAGATTGCTAAGGCATATTTAAAAGATATAGAAATAGATTTTAATAGAAGAGAGTTATTTAAGGAATCGGAAGAATTAATAAGAAATCTAAATATAGATGAAGCGCTACAAATTTTAATGATTTGTAAGGAAAGTGATTATAATTCTATAAATGTAAATAATGCTTTAGCAATATGCTATATGAGAAAAGGTGAATATGTTGAATGTCAAAAGTGTATTGATAAAGTATTTTCAGTAGATAAATATAATATAGAAGCTAAAAGTATAAAAAAAGAAATTGATGAAATTTTAAACATAAAAAGTAATAGTAGCGTAGTTATAAAATCAATAATTATAACAGGGATTATATGTATTATTATAACATCAGGAATATTGATAAAAGGTAAACTACAAAATGGATTTAAAGATGATGCAGAAAATAATTTTGAAGTAGTTAATAAAAGTGGAGAAGTTGATGCAAGTGAAAGCATTGATGTAAGTAATTTAGATACTAATTCAGAGTCTATTAATACAAGTACGAAGGAAAGTAGCAATGACATAGATAAAAAAGAAGATAGTAATTTAAATGAACATATATTAAATGAAGATGAGATAAGAGAAAACTACATGAAAGCAACTGATTCATTTGATGAAGAAAAATACAACGATACAAAAGTTATATTAGAAAGTACTATTATTTATGCAGAAAATAGTCATTTAAATGATGACATAATGTTTTTATTAGCCTCCACATATGAGAAATTAGGGGATAATAACGAGGCAATAAAAAATTTTGAAAAATATATATCTAGTTATGAAAATGGGAACTATATAGAGGAGTCTTATTATAAGATAGCTTTACTTTATAGAGATTTGAATAAGGATAAAAGTAAGTATTATGCAAAAGAGCTTATAAGTAAATACTCAAATTCAATTTATAATAATACTAACATAATAGATATTTTAAATAACTAACTATAGGAGTGACGTAGATGTTAACAGTAATAAAGGGAATTAAGGTTTACTCTCCAGAGTATCAAGGAGAGAAAGATGTAGTTATATTATCTAATAAAATTGAAGGAATATATGAAAACTTAAAAATTCCGAAGGATTTTATAGATATAAAAATAATAAATGGAACAGGAAAATTACTTTTTCCAGGATTTATAGATTGTCATGTGCATATTAATGGAGCCGGTGGAGAAGGAAGTTTTAAAACTAGAACACCAGAAATAAAGCTTACAGATTTAACGACAGCTGGAATAACAACTGTAGTTGGATGTATAGGAACAGATGGAATTTGTAGAGATATGGCTAGTTTAATAGCTAAAGCAAAGGCTTTAGAAGAAGAGGGAATAACAACATATTGTTATACAGGTTCATATGAAATACCAGTAAAAACTCTAACTAATAGTATAAAAGGAGATTTAATGCTGGTAGATAAAATTATTGGAGTAGGAGAAGTTGCCATTTCTGATAATAGGAGTTCTCAAGCTACATTTACACAGTTTGCCCAAACAGTAGCACAAGCTAGAGTTGGGGGATTATTATCTGGAAAGTCTGGAATAGTAAATATTCATTTAGGCAATGGAGATAAAAAATTAGATTATTTATTTAAATTAATTAAAGAAACAGAAATTCCTCCAACACAGTTACTTCCAACCCATATTAATAGGAATAAAGAATTATTTGAAGCAGGAGAAGAATATGTAAGGAAAGGCGGATTTATAGACTTTACTACAAGTTCAGATCCTGGTTGCTTAGAACCAGGTGAATTAAGAGCAAGTGAAGGATTAAGCATCTTAATTAATAATAAAGTTGATTTATCACATATAACATTCTCATCAGATGGAAACGGAAGTATGCCGATATTTGATAAAGGTGGAAACTTAACTAAAGTAGGAATTTGTTCTGTATCAACTTTATATGGAGAAGTAAGAGAAGCTATTAAAACATATAATATAAAGATTGAGGATGCAATTAAAGTTATTACATCTAATGTTGCAGAGATATTAAAACTTTCCAATAAGGGATCGATAGAAACGGGAAAAGATGCAGATTTAGTCTTAGTAGATGAAAATTCATTAGAAATAGATACTGTTATAGCTATGGGAAAAATAATGACACAAAATGGAGAGCCTGTTGTAAAAGGAACATTTGAATAATTAATAATTTATAATTGATAATTGATGTTGAAATTCAGCTTTGGCTGAATTTCTTTTTTATTAATATGGGATAATGACTAACAAGCTTAATATAAGAAATACAAGTTTTAAATTATAAGATAATAGGAATGTCTGTTGGCACTCCTATTATCTTATTTTTAATAATTAGTTTTGAAAAATAAATGTTGGCCAATAGCTTTACTATCAGCTTTTTCAACACTTTGCATCCAGGAACAAGTAGCTATTGCAGGATTATAAAAGAATAATGCTTCATTTGTAGGATCATTACCTTTTATTGCTTCATAAACTGCATTATAGCACTCTTCAGTTGGAGTAACAGATATTTGACCATCCACTACGCAAGAGAATGCGTTAGGTTGGAATACAACTTCACTAATGCTATTTGGAAATCCTGGACTTAATACCCTATTTAAAATAACCGATGCAACTGCAACTTTACCCTCATAGGGCTCACCTTTACTTTCAGCATAAACGATTTTAGCCATTAAATTTATGTCGTCTTCTGTTAAATATATCATGTTGTCATTATGATTGAATACATCAACTACGTTTTCTTTTGGCATATTTATTATAGTACTATTTAATTCTCCATTTAAATTAGTGCTTATTGAATTGCTAGAATTACCTACTAAACTAACATTCTTATAAGCAAATACAGGTATCTCTGCTGAAAATAAAAAGGTTAAAAACAAAATAGGTATTGTTCTTAAATATTTCATAAATAACCTCCTTTTGGATAATATATAATCCAAGATTATTATTTCCAAAAGGAAAAATTTAATACAAATTATTTTTCGAGAATATTTTTGTAATTAGAATAAGCGTTTATTACATCATCTCTTTTAGAAGAAGCATTCTTATAATTCTTGTTAATTTCTTTAGAAAACTTATCTATATCAGAGCAAGTTTTTTCGTATATAGCGGCTTCTTTAATAGATTTTAAATATATATAGTACATATTTAAGTATTCATCTAAAGCATCATATATATCCATACAGCCATCTGGAATAGACATAGATACAATTTTAGATTTTAAATTTTCATAAGATTTTTCCTTACCATATAAATCATCAATTATAGCTTGTAGGTCTCTTTTATCTTCTCTTATTTTATTAATGGCGGGCATTAAGTCTTCATTTAATGAGTTAAATTCTGAATTAAATGAATCAAGCTGAAGAAAGAATTCTCGCTGTTGAGTATTTTGAAATTCAGAATCTCTATTAATCTTAATTATGGTATTTAAGTAATTATAAGTATTATCAAAAAATTGTAGTGTATTATTAGAAAAGTCTATATCAATTTTGTTTTGTGCCAAAATAGAATAATCTTTTAGACAATTTTCTTTGAAAACACTAAAATTATCTAAATCAGTACTAGATTTTACATCTTTAGGATTAGAAAGAATATTGATGCAATTATCATATAAACTTATAGTAGAGCTTATAGCATTGTTTAAGTCATTTTTCATAGATGAAATTTCAGCATCAATGTCTTCTATTTGAGAGGTTGAGTTTAATAATTCCTTTAGTTTACTTGATCCAGATACTAAAAGGTCATAGGATTTAGTTGTATCAATGGTAAAATCTTTTATGCCTGATTCAAGATTTTTATTTACGTCATTTAATTCATTACCAATATTTCTTAGAGTTCTTTTAGCTCTATTAGAATCTGAGTTATATATGATAAAAAACGTTGATAATGATAAGAGTAACAGTAGCGATATTATGAATACAGTTAAATTTTTATAATCTTTGAACAAAGTACTAAGTTTTTCTTTCATAAGTTTATCACCCCACATAAATTTCTTTACATAAATTTATATTACAGTAAAGTGAAAAATATTATAAAATTAAAAAAATTTAAATATTATACTAAGAATTTACTTATTGGTGTATAATAAATAATATATGAAAACTAGGGGGTGCCCTTTATGCAGGAGATTAGTACAGTTATAACAAACACACTAAAAAATATATCTATATTTGCAGTTTTAGATATATTAGTAGTTGCCTATATATTCTATAAAGGATATATACTAATAAAAGAAACAAGGGCAGAACAACTTTTGAAGGGTATTATACTTATGGTGGCATTGATACCTATAAGTTATGTCTTAAAATTAGAAATGTTAAATTTCATTTTAAATAAGACATTGACCATTGGTCTTTTATCTATTGTTATAATATTTCAACCAGAGATAAGAAGAGCATTAGAACACATAGGAAGAAGTGCATTTGAAGAAATACACAATATTCAAGATGAAGAAAAAAGAAACATAACTGTAAGTGAAATAATTACTGCAGTTGAAAATTTAGCAGAAACAAAAACAGGTGCATTAATAGTTATAGAACAGGCGACTAGATTAGGAGAAATACTTAATTCAGGAACTATTTTAGATGCAAAAGTAACTTCAAATTTACTAGAGAATATCTTTGTTGTTAATACACCATTACATGATGGTGCTACTATAATAAGAAAAGATAGAATATTAGCGTCAGGATGTGTACTTCCACTTACAAATAATAATACGATAAATAAAAAGCTTGGAACAAGACATAGAGCGGCAATAGGTGTATCAGAAGTTTCAGATTCTATAGTTTTAGTGGTATCCGAAGAAACGGGAGTAGTATCCTTGGCGATAAATGGTAGATTAACAAGAAATTATGATAGAGAAAAATTAAGAGTAATTTTACTTAAAATGATGCAACATAATGATAAAAAGAATGTTAAAAAGAATGTTAGATCAGCTGGGGAGAGGGTGAAAGCTTGGATAATAAGGAAAAAAATAGATTAGTAATACCAGTAATATGCCTTTTATTATCTATAGGCTTATGGGTTTATGTAACTAATGTAGAAAATAAAATAAGAACTACAGAAATAAGCAAAATACCAGTTGAGTTAATTAATACAGAAGCTTTAACTAGCTCAAAATTAGCATTAACCCCAAATCAGGAATTATATGTAACTTTAAAAGTAGAGGGAAATACAAGTGATATAAATAAAATAAAGAAAAGTGATTTTAAAGTTCAAGTTGATTTAAGCGAGTATGCTTGGAAAAAGGGAGAAAATAAAGTTCCTGTATCTATAGTAGATTATCCAATTACGGTAAGTATAAGAAATACAAATACACTGACAGTATCAGTCAAAATAGAAGATATGGTGGAAAAAACCATGCCTATAACTTCAGATATTATAGTCACACCAAGACAGGGATATTTTGCATCAGTAGCAACTATAGATCCAAAAGAAGTTAAGGTTACAGGAGCAGAGTCAGTTGTTACAAGAGTGTCAAGTTTAGTTGTTTCAGATAATAAAGAGGATGTTTTTGAAAATGTAGTAGGCAGTTATGATATAAAGCCATTAGATGAAGATGGAAATGAAGTTTTGGGAGTTTTACTTTCAGAAAAATCTGCTAATGTGGAGATAAAAGTTAGTAAGGGTAAGTCTGTAAAAGTAAATGTAGTTACGACGGGACAATTACCTAATGGGCTTAAACTAAAGTCTATAGAAAGCAACAAAAAGTTTGTAGAAATTTTAGGGCCTAAGGAGATATTAGATACAATAAGTGAAGTAAATTCAACTCCTTTAAATTTAAGCTCAATAAATGAAAGTAAAGATGTATCCCTTGGAATAGTGATTCCAGAAGGATTAAAACTATCTCAAGGGGAAGATTATATTACAGTTAAAGTTAATGTAATAAAATTTGCAACTAAGGATTTTAATATAAAATATAGTATAACAGGGGGAATTGAAGGCGTAAAAGTTACACCTGCTAAAGATACTATTAAGGTGACTATAAGTGGGTATGAAAATGAGCTAGGAAATGTAACAGCCGATAATATAAAAGCTTCTATAGATGTAAGTGCATTTAAGGAAGATGGAAGCTTTGAACAAGAACCTAAGGTTACACTTCAAGGTTTAGATGAGAGCTTTAGTATAGTTTCTGTTGAAAAAATAGCATTTACGGTAACTAAAGAAGTAGCTCAAAATCCATCTGATACTAATAATAATGCTAATAATAATGAGTAATTTAAGTAAAGAGATACATAGTTATTTTCTATGTATCTCTTTTATATATTAAAAAAGATAAAAGTTTGAAATAACGTTAAATAGCTATAAAAGAATAATGCTTTCTATGGCTATTTGCTTTTTCTCTTAAGACATTTATAAATTTAGATGATATAGATGATTTATCATAAGAAAATAGTAGTAAATAATACATATAAAAATAATACTACTAATAATAAATTTATGTTAAAATAAGGTGCAATCAAATGAATGTTTAATTTAAATTATATATAAGGTGTAATAAATCTTTAATATATATAAGATTGAGTAGCAGAAAGGGGATTATAATATGTCCATTAGAGTTAATAATATAGCTTTAAAGATAGATGAAGATAAAAATACATTAATTAAAAAAGTTTCTAAAAAGTTAAAGATTTCTGAATCAGAAATAAAAAATATTAAAATAATAAAAGAGAGCTTAGATGCTAGAAAGAAAAATGATATAAAATACATCTATTGTGTAGAAATAGAACATAAGAATGAAGAAAAATTAGTTAATAAATTAAAAGATAAGGATGTAAAGTTTGAGGTACCTTCTTATAATGCAGAAATAGTTTCAGGAGAAAAGGAATTAAAAAATAGACCAGTGGTAGTTGGATTTGGACCAGCGGGAATATTTGCTGCATTATTATTAGCAGAAAAGGGATATAAACCTTTGGTGATAGAACGTGGAGAAGATGTGGATAAAAGAACAGAGACTGTTGATAAGTTTTGGGAAACTGGTGAATTAAATACAGAGTCTAATGTTCAATTTGGAGAAGGTGGAGCTGGAGCTTTTTCAGATGGTAAGTTAACTACAAGAATAAAAGATACAAGATGCGATTATGTGTTGAGGGAATTAGTTAGAGCTGGTGCACCAGGAGAAATTACTTATGTAGCTAAACCTCATGTTGGAACAGATCTTTTAAAGGGTGTAGTAAAAAATATTAGAGAAAGAATAAAAGAACTAGGTGGGGAAGTTTTATTTTCATCTAAATTAGAAGATATAAAAACAGAAGACGATAGGGTAAAATCTATTATAGTAAATGGGAAAGAAATAGGGTGTGAAAATCTTATTGTTGCAATAGGACATAGCTCAAGAGATACATATGAAATGTTACATAAAAGGGAAGTATTTATGCAACCAAAAGCTTTTGCAATTGGTGTTAGAATAGAACATCCACAGGAGCTTATAAATAAAAGTCAATATGGAGACATGTATCAGCACCCAAAGCTTAAGGCAGCTGAATACAAATTAACATATCAAAGTGAAAAGCTTAAGAGAGCTGTATATTCATTCTGTATGTGCCCAGGTGGAGTTGTGGTTGCAGCAGCCTCCGAAAATGAAAGATTAGTATCAAATGGTATGAGTTATCATGCTAGAGATTTAGCTAACGCAAATTCAGCTTTAGTTGTTACTGTAGGACCAGATGACTTTGAAGGAGATTCACCACTTAGAGGAATGGAATTCCAAAGACATTATGAAAGTTTAGCATTTAAAGTAGGAGGAGGAAAATATAAAGCTCCAGTGCAATTAGTTGGAGATTTTATGCAAGATAAAGTAAGTACAAAGCTTGGTTCTGTTACTCCTAGTTATACAGCAGGATATGTATTTAAAGATTTAAGAGAATGTCTTCCTGATTATGTAATAGAAGCATTAAAAGAAGGTATAGTTGATTTTGATAAAAAAATAAAAGGATACGGAAACTATGACTCAGTTTTAACAGGAATAGAAACAAGAACATCTGCTCCTATTAGAATGACGAGAGATGAAAACTTGCAAAGTATATCTATTAAAGGTCTATTCCCAGCTGGAGAAGGGGCTGGATTTGCAGGCGGCATAATATCAGCTGCAGTTGATGGATTAAAGGTTGCAGAGAAAATAATTCAAGAATATAAACCAATGAAATAAATAATAAAGAAAATTCTGAAAACTTAAGTTTTCAGAATTTTTTTTGTTACAATATAAAGGAAAATATTTGTAATTAATATCAACAATTGATATAAATTTAACAAAATATAGTGTATTAATGGTAATTAGGTATTATAATAGATATTAAAGAAAGAAAATTCTCAATTATTAGAATAATATTTAATTATTAGAATAAATTCACACTATTATATAAGGGGTGCAGAAATGAGTAAGAATTTTGATGACTTATTAAAAAAGGTTAATGGATGTGCTAAAAAGAAGGTTGCAGTAGCAGTAGCACAAGATGAGCCAGTATTAGAAGCAGTTAAAGCAGCTAAGGAAAGAGGAATTGCAGATGCAATATTAGTTGGGGATTCAGTAAAAATAAAAGAAATAGCTGATAAGATCGATATGGATCTTACACAATTTGAAATTGTAAATGAAACAAATGTAAATAAGGCAGCTTTAGAAGCTATAAGATTAGTATCATCTGGTGAAGCAGATATGGTTATGAAAGGTTTAGTGGATACAGCTACATTTTTAAGAAGTGTTCTTAATAAAGAAGTTGGTTTAAGAACAGGAAAATTAATGTCTCATGTTGCTGTGTTTGAAATAGAAGGAATAGATAGATTAATTTTATTAACTGATGCAGCCTTTAATACTTATCCAGATTTAAAGGCAAAGGTACAAATATTAAACAATGCAGTAGATGTTGCTCATGCTTGCGGAATAGAATTACCAAAGGTTGCTCCAGTATGTGCAGTAGAGGTAGTTAATCCAGATATGCCAGCAACAATAGATGCATCATTATTATCAAAAATGAATGATAGAGGACAAATTAAAGGTTGTATAGTGGACGGGCCTTTAGCTCTAGATAATGCATTATCAGAAGAGGCAGCCCATCATAAAGGAATAACAGGAAAAGTAGCAGGAAAAGCAGATGTAATTTTACTTCCAAATATTGAAACAGCAAATGTTATGTATAAAACATTAACATATACATCAAAATCAAGAAATGGAGGACTTTTAGTTGGAACATCTGCACCTGTAATTTTAACATCGAGAGCTGATAGTTTTGAAACAAAGGTACACTCCATTGCGCTAGCTGCATTAGTTGCAGAAGCAAAAAAATAATATAAGAATATGGGGGAGACTTTGCTATGTCTTACAAACTATTAATTATCAATCCAGGATCGACTTCAACTAAAATTGGTGTATACCAAGATGAAAAAGAGGTTTTTGTTAAGACCTTAAGACATTCCGCAGAAGAGATAGGAAAATACGATAGTATATATAATCAGTTCCTATTTAGAAAAGAAATAATTATAAAGGCATTAGAGGAAAATAATATTGACGTAAAAACCCTAAATGCAATCGTTGGTAGAGGTGGAATGCTAAAGCCAATGGAAGGCGGAACATATTTAGTAAATGATTTTATGTTAGATGATTTGAAAGTTGGAGTACAAGGACAACATGCTTCTAACTTAGGTGGAATAATTTCAAATGAAATTGCTAAAGAATTAGATATACCAGCATATATAGTTGACCCAGTAGTTGTTGATGAATTAGAAGATTTAGCAAGGATATCAGGAGTACCCGAATTACCAAGAGTTAGTAAGTTTCATGCTTTAAATCAAAAAGCAGTTGCAAAAAGGTATGGAACAGAATCTAGAAAAGGTTATGAAAATTTAAATTTAATAGTGGTACATCTAGGTGGAGGAGTTTCAGTAGGAGCTCATAAAAATGGAAAAGTAATTGATGTAAATAATGCCTTAGATGGAGATGGACCATTTTCACCAGAAAGAGCAGGAAGCGTTCCAATTGGTGAATTAATTAAGTTATGTTTTAGTGGTAAATATACAGAAAAAGAAATGTATAGCAAAATAGTTGGAAAAGGTGGATTCGTAGCATATTTAAATACAAATGATGCTAGAGAATTAGAAGATTGGGTAAATGAAGGAAGAGAGGATGCTATAAAGTATTATAATGCATTTGTTTATCAAATTGCTAAGTCAATAGGAGAAATGGCAACTGTTTTAGAAGGAAAAGTAGATAGAATTATAGTTACAGGCGGAATAGCTTATTGGAAGCAGCTTATAATTGATTTAAATACTAAAGTAGGCTTTATAGCACCAATTACAGTTTATCCAGGAGAAGACGAGCTATTAGCTTTAGCTCAAGGAACTTTAAGAGTTCTGAGGGGAGAAGAGATAGCTAAAGAATATAAATAAGCAGTTAGGAGGACGTTTAAATGGCTTTAAAATTACTTATAATAAATCCAGGTTCAACATCAACTAAAATAGGGGTATATGATGGGGAACAAGAAGTATTAGTGGAAACTTTAAGACACTCATCAGAGGAAATATCAAAATATGAAACAATATACGATCAATTTAAATTTAGAAAAGATATAATAGTGAATGTATTAAAAGAAAAGAATTTTGACATAAACACTTTAGATGCAGTAGTAGGTAGAGGTGGAATGCTAAAGCCTATGGAAAGTGGTACTTATAAAGTTAATGAAAAAATGCTTCAGGATTTAAAAGATGGTGTGCAAGGACAGCATGCTTCAAATTTAGGAGGAATAATTGCAAACCAAATAGGTAATGAGCTGAATATACCAGCTTTCATAGTAGATCCAGTAGTTGTTGATGAACTTAATGAAGTAGCAAGAATTTCAGGCGTTCCTGAATTACCAAGAGTTAGTAAGTTCCATGCATTAAATCAAAAGGCTGTAGCTAAAAGATATGCAAAGGAATCAGGAATTAAATATACAGATTTAAACTTAATAGTAGTTCATATGGGAGGCGGAGTTTCAGTAGGAGCTCATAAAAATGGAAAAGTAGTAGATGTAAATAATGCTTTAGATGGAGAAGGTCCATTTTCGCCAGAAAGAGCAGGTTCATTACCAGTAGGAGCACTTATAAAAATGTGCTATAGCGGTAAATTTACAGAACAAGAAGTATATACTAAGGCAGTTGGAAAAGGTGGGTTTGTAGCATATTTAAATACAAATGACGCTAGAGATGTGTTAAAATTAGCAGCAGAAGGAAATAAAGAAGCTCAAATTTGTTTTGATGCATTTATATATCAAATTTCTAAATCAATTGGAGAAATGGCAACAGTTTTAGAAGGAAAAGTTGATAGAATAATATTCACAGGTGGAATAGCTTATTCAGAAAAAGTTATAGATGAATTAAAGAAAAGAGTAGGATGGATAGCACCTATTACAATTTATCCAGGAGAAGATGAATTATTAGCTTTAGCACAAGGAGCAATAAGAGCTATGACAGGAGAAGAAGAAGCTAAGGAATACATTTAAACTGAGAATATAAAGGCTAAGATAACTAGATATGTTCCACAAGCTAAATAGCTATGCAAAGAAGTACTAGGCTCGTAAGATGTACTATGCTAAGAGTTTTGGCTAACTCGCTACGCTCAAACAAACCAACAAAGCTAAGGCCTAGTACCTCTTCCTTCGCCAAGTACTTCTAATTGCTCGCTATATGCTTATTTCACGTATTCTATTTATCTTAGCCAACTTATATTTTAAATTTAAATTAATATTGGGGAATGAAATAGTTAGAAGCAAAAAATCATTAACTTTTCATTATTTTGCTCTGTAAAATGCTACTAAGGTTTTAATATTACCTTTATGCAATTGTCTTTTTTATTATCAAAAATATCATAAGCATGTTCACCATCAGATAATGATATTTTGTGTGTTATTATATCTCTAGCATCGAATTTACCTTCTTGTATAAGCTTTAAAATAGGATTAACATATGCTTGCGCTGGGCATTGACCCATTTTTAAGGTTACATTTCTAGAAAAGAAATCGCCTAGTGGAAATAAGTTATACCTAGCACCATAAACACCTACCATAGAAACAGTACCACATTTTCTAATAGCTCTACTAGCAATTTCTATTGCAGATTTTGAGCCACCTTGTAGTTTTAGCATTGATTCTATTTTTTCAAAAGTAGACATTTTACCATCCATACCAACGCAATCAATTACTACATCAGCGCCACCGTTAGTTAATTCTTTTAAGTATTCTCCAGTGTCATCATAGTCTTCTAAGTTAACAGTTTCTACACCTTTATAACTTTTAGCATGGTTTAATCTATAATCTACACAATCTACAGCAATGACCCTTTTTGCACCTTTAAATATTGCCCACTTTATAGATAAAAGTCCAACTGGTCCACATCCAAGTACTACAACAGTATCACCTTTTTTCATACAACTCATTTCAACACCCCAATAAGATGTTGGTAATATATCAGTTAAAAATAATACTTGTTCATCTTCAAGACCTTCAGGAATTATAGTAGGACCAACATTGGCATAAGGAACTCTTAAATATTCTGCTTGGCCTCCATCATAACCTCCAAAGGTATCGCTATATCCCAATAATCCTCCAGCCTCTCCATATGGATTAGAATTATCACATTGTGAATATAATTCATGTTCACAATACCAGCAATGTCCACAAGAAACAGGGAAAGGTACAATAACTCTATCACCTTTCTTAATCTTTTTAACATCTTTACCTACTTCTTCAACTATTCCCATAGTTTCATGGCCTAAAACTGAGCCTTTTTTAAGATTAGGGACCATGCCATGAATTAAATGAAGATCAGACCCACATATTGCTGTAGATGTAACTTTAACTATAATATCTTCATTATGTTCTATTTTAGGATTTTCAACATTTTCAACTCTAACATCTCTAACACCCTTATATACAATTGCTTTCATAAGATACCTCCTAAAATGTAATAAATATAGTTTTACAATTTATTGCGGATAATATACTTAAGAAATAAGGAAAGTAATAGAGGTTATATATCTTATAGAAATTGTTAAGCTTTCAATAAAATGTTTAATTTCTTTAATTAAATTAGAATGGTTAAAAAGAGATAAGTTATAGTTTATAAGAATTTTGTTTAATGGGAAAATAAGGTGTTAAGTTGATTCAAATAAATATGTTTATTGTTCATAGAATAAAGGAGATAATATATTAGGTGTGATTAATGTATTGACTATGGAAATATTATTTACATCCATAGTCAATACTAATTAAAGTTTAAGATATATACGTTTCAATTAATACTCTGAATTACTATGGTGCTATAATATTAAAAGTTACTAGTCATGATTAAGAAAATAGTAAAATTGAAATCATATATTATTTAATTTTTATGTGAGAAAAATTTATAAAGTCAGTTGCTAGATGAATTTGAATAAACTTTGCTAAATACTAGGGTTTTAATATTATTTTTATGTAAGAATCCTTTTTGCTGCTAAATATATTAGATGAGTAATTTTGAGTGTCAAATGTACTAGATTGGTCATTTACATTATTTGAAGAAACTCCTTGATTTATTACGTCTTTTGTATGTCTAGTATCTGTAATACCTTCATATACAATTGCTTTCATAAAGCACCTCCAACAAATTAAATAAATTTTCAATTAATGAATATATCTTAATTCTGCCAAAGTTGAATATAAAATATACATAAAAATATATTGTAGTTTGAAAATATAAAACTATGTTAAAATGTAGATGAAGGGGGAGATATTATGATAACTTCATTCAATACAAATAATAAGATGACAATGGTGTCAGAAATGAGAAGTGACAGCATATTTCAGATTTTAGAGTATGATGATTTAGAGGGATCGGATGATTTAAACTTATCAATTCAGTTAGATTTTATGAAAAAATCATCAATTAAATTAAGACAAATTAGATTAATATTAGATGATAGTTCAGTTAAAATAGAAGCAGGAGCCCTAAGCTATATGAAGGGTAATATAGAGATAGAAAATAAAACTGGAGGAATTCTAGGTCTTGGGAAAAAGTTCTTTTCAAGTAAGGTAACAAATGAGCCAATGTTTAAACCAATTATTAGGGGAACTGGTGAGGTGTTTTTAGAGCCTACCTTTGGACATTTTACTTTAATAGAACTAGAAGATGAAGAAATAATAGTTGATGATGGATTATTTTATGCATGTGAAGAGAGTATAGAAGTAGAGCCTGTAATGCATAAAAATGTATCTTCATTAATTTTTGGAAATGAAGGAGTGTACCAAACTAAATTAAGTGGAAGTGGAATAGTAGTATTAGAAATACCAGTTCCAGATAAAGAAATATTAAGATGTAAGATGTTTAGAGATACTTTAAAGGTAGACGGTAATTTTGCTATTTTAAGAAGTTCTAATATAGAATTTACAGTAGAAAAGTCAGGAACTACGTTAATAGGAACTGCGCTTAATGGAGAGGGTTTACTAAATGTATATAGAGGGACAGGAGAAGTATGGTTAGTTCCAACTAAGGCTATATATGATGAATTAAAGGAAAAGGGATTAAAAGAATTAGTATATCCGCAAAGAGACAGTGATACAGAAATTTAAATAAATAATACTTCAAGGTAATAAAGTTGTAAACTAATGAAAATATAGTTATAATTTATTAAGAGTATTCAAAAGAAAACAAGGGGTGAGATATTTGGGTCAAGCAGAAAGCAAGCTTAAAAATCCAGAACTAGATCTATTTTTTGAAGCTGTTTTAAAGTTAGGAAGTATAGATGATTGCTATAATTTCTTTGAAGATGTTGCAACAATAAATGAACTTAAGGCACTAGCGCAGAGAATGCATGTTGCAAAGATGTTAAAGGAAAAGAAGGTATATACAGAAATTGCAGAAGAAACGGGAGCCAGTACAGCAACTATAAGCAGAGTAAATAAATGCTTGAATTATGGTACTGGAGGATATAATTTAATTTTAGATAGACTAAAAGAAAAGTAGAATATAATAAAGTTTTAATAATAATAAAGTTGTAATATATAACTTGTGAATGTATACTATTTATTAGGACATTATGTAAAACCAATAAACCAATAGAAAAAGTGAGGTAAAAAATATGGGTAGAATGTTTGGGACAGATGGAGTTAGAGGTATCGCCAACACAGAATTAACATCTGAAATAGCGTATGGCTTAGGGAGAGCAGGAGCTTATGTATTAACAGAAGGAACTCACAAGCCAAAAATATTAGTTGCAAAAGATACAAGAATATCAGGAGATATGCTAGAAGCAGCTTTAGTATCAGGAATATTATCAGTAGGAGCTGAAGCTGTTATATTAGGTGTTGTTCCAACTCCAGCAGTAGCACATTTAATAAGAGAATATAATGCTGATGCAGGTATAATGATTTCAGCATCACATAATCCTGTAGAATATAATGGTATAAAGTTTTTTGATAATAAAGGATACAAGTTACAAGATGAATTAGAAGATGAAATTCAAAGAGTTATAGAAAGTGGCTTTGAAGGCGTGCCAAGCCCAACAGGACATGACTTAGGAAGATCATCTATGGAAATTGGAGCTCTTGACGAATATACTGATTATGCATTATCAACAATTCCAGTAGATTTAAAAGGTTTAAGAGTAGCTTTAGATTGTGCAAATGGTGCATGTTACAAGGCTGCAGTAAAGGCATTTAGACAACTTGGAGCAGAAGTTTATGTTATAAATGATAATCCAGATGGAACAAACATAAATGAAAACTGTGGATCAACTCATCCAGAAGAATTACAAGATTATGTTGTAAGAAAAAAATGTGATTTAGGATTTGCTTTTGATGGTGATGCAGACAGATGTTTAGCAGTAGATGAAAAAGGAAATCTTATAAATGGAGATTTCATACTAATGTTATGCGCAAAACATCTTAAGGACTTAGGTAAGCTTAAGGATGATACTTTAGTTGTTACAGTAATGAGTAACTTAGGGTTAGACATTGCTTGTAAGAAAGAAAATATAAAGACAATAAAGACTAAAGTTGGAGACAGATATGTATTAGAAGAAATGGTTAAGGATGGTTATATTTTAGGTGGGGAGCAATCTGGACATATAATATTCTTAGATTATAATACAACTGGTGATGGATTAGTTACAGCTCTTCAAGTTGCAGCAATAAGAAAGAGAAGTGGAAAAACTTTAAGTGAGCTAGCTGGAATAATGAAGGAGCTTCCTCAAGTTTTAGTTAATGCTAAAGTTCCAAATGAAAAGAAAAATATATACTTAGAAGATGAAGAAATAATTAATGAAATAAAGAAAATAGAAGAAGCACTGCATGGTGCAGGTAGAGTCTTAATTAGACCTTCAGGAACAGAACCACTAGTTAGAGTTATGCTTGAAGGAGAAGATCAAGAAGAAATAGATAAAATGGCACATGGATTAGCGGATTTAATATTAAGTAAAATATAGTAGAAAAATGAAAGAATGAAGTGCTGTTTGAAATTATTATTTCAAATGTACATGAAATAATTAAAGAAGAAACTCAGCTGAAGAGCTGAGTTTCTTCTTTAATATAATATATAATTATTTTACGAATTTAGTCAAATTTCAAGGGACTAACGTTTCGTTATATCCTTGAATTTTATGCCTATTCCTCTATTGTTACTGATAATTGTAATTCTCCATTATCCTTTACATCATTTATTCTTACATGAAGTACTCCTGAATATTTAACAGCAACACCTGGGTTAATTGCATGAGGTTTTAATGCATATGAGAAATTCTCTTCATTTGCTTTATTATACATCATAATATCAGTATGATTCTTTAGATTGATAGTAGAAATACCTGTCTGTTTATTTTGTCTAGGTTTTAATGTAGGAATAACTACATCTTCTGACATACTTCCTTCATAATTAAAGGAAATATCATTAATAGTTGTATCAGTATTGTTGGTGATATTTACCACGGTTAATTGTAGTAGTGGAAATCCATACATAAAAAACATCCCTCTCAATTTAAATATTTTATATTAAAATAAATAAATTATTATTAACAAATTATCTGTTTTAGTATCTTGTGAACTAAATTTAATTTAGAATGTAAAATTATATATAAGTAATATGTTTTAAAATCTACTGATTAATAAATAAGAATCTTAGATTTAAACTGTAAATTAAATTAGCAAAAAAATGTATATTTTTCTAATACATATTTATGATGATGAAAAAATAATTACTTATTTATCAATAGATATATAATTTGAATATTAAAATGGTAATATTATACTCTTGAAATAGTATTCAAAAAGCAATCTGGTAAAGTTTTTACTTTATAATTGACACTTGAAGAAATGAAGAGTAAAATTTTAGCAATAACAAAATTTAATATGTCCTTATAAGTTTTATAAATGCGAAGACGGAGACTTTTATTTAGGCGATAAAGTTACAGAGAGTCCATGGTAGGTGTGAATGGATACTTTACTAAATAAATATCACTCTAGAGCAGTGTCCAGAAAGTACAAGGGGGTATGAGTAAGCGACTACCGGTAAGCACCGTTAAAGGCAAGGGTTTGTTAGAACCTAGTGATAGTATAATTTAAGGCGGAATGTTTATTACCACCATATTGAGTCATATCATTAAGGGTGGTTTTTTTACACAATTTTTTAATAAAGGGGGCTAAAAATTTGGAAAGGCATGTATTATCTGTACTGGTACGTAATTCATCTGGGGTATTAACTAGAGTTTCAGGATTATTTGCAAGGCGTGGATTTAATATTGATAGTTTAACTGTTGGAAGAACAGAGAATCCAGAAATATCAAGAATGACAATCGTATTAATGGGAAATGAAGATATACTAGAACAATTTACAAAACAACTCAATAAGCTAGAAGATGTTCTAAGAGTACATGAATTAAAGTCAGAATTTTCGGTATATAGGGAATTAGTTTTAATTAAAGTACAAGCTTCACCAGAAAAAAGAGGGGCAATAAACGAAGTAGTAAAAATATTTAGAAGCAAGATAATAGATGTTGCTCATAACACAGTAACAATAGAGTTGACTGGCGATGATAGTAAAATAAATGCATTAATAGAGCTTATGGAAGACTACGGAATAGTAGAAATAGTAAGGACAGGAATAGCAGCATTAGAAAGAGGCGATAAAGATATAACAAGTTATGGGGAATACTTTAATTGAAATGAAAAAATGGAGGAATGAAAGAATGAAAGAATTTAGGTTGAAATTCTTTTGGAATTTCTTTATTTCATTAAATTTTTCATTATTAATGTTTTCATTCTTCCCATTACTATTGGGGGTGTTTTAGCAATGAGCAATAGGCGAATAGAGATTTTTGATTCGACTTTGAGAGATGGGGCACAGGGTGAAGATATTTCATTTTCTCTTGAGGATAAGATAAAGGTTGCTGTGGCGTTAGATGATATGGGGGTATCTTATATAGAGGCGGGGAATCCAGGATCAAATCCAAAGGATATGGAATTTTTTAAAAGGATGAAGGAAGTTGATTTAAAGAATTCTAAGTTAGCAGCATTTGGGGCAACAAGAAAAGCTAACATTAAGGTTGAAGATGATATTAATATTAAAAGTTTAATAAAAGCAGAAACAGATGTTATTGTTATCTTTGGTAAAGCGTGGGATTTTCAAGTTAAGGAAATATTGAAAACTTCATTGCAGGAAAATATAAATATGATAAATGATTCAATTAAATATATAAAAAGCAAGAGTAAAGAAGTCATATTTGATGCAGAGCATTTCTTTGATGGATATAAAGAAAATAAAGCATATGCTATGGAAACTATAAATACGGCAAAGGAAGCTGGGGCTGATGTAATAGTATTATGCGATACAAATGGGGGGACGCTTCCATCTGAAATTAGAGATATATCAAAGGATGTAATGAAATCAATAGGTGGACGAGTAGGAATTCATTGTCATAATGATATTGGAATGGCTATATCAAATTCAATAATAGCTGTAGAAGAAGGAATATGCCATGTTCAGGGAACTTTTATAGGTGTTGGAGAAAGATGTGGCAATGCTAATTTATCAGCTATTATCCCAACATTACAATTAAAAATGGGATTTGAAGCTATACCACAAGAAAGATTAGCAAATTTAACAAAGACATCAAGGTTCATTTCAGAAATTTCAAATATAAATTTATCAGACAATATGCCATATATAGGAGCATCAGCTTTTGCACATAAGGGTGGGATGCATATAGATGCAGTTTGTAAGTCGTCAAAATCATATGAGCATATAAAACCAGAGCTTATAGGAAATGATAGAAGATTTTTAGTATCAGAAGTAAGCGGTAAAAGTACAATTCTAAAAGAAATACAAAAAAATTTTCCAAACATAACAAGAGAAAGTGAAGAAGTAGAAAAGATAACTAATAGACTAAAGGAATTAGAATATGAAGGCTATAAGTTTGAAGGAGCAGAAGGAACAGTAGAACTTTTAATAAGAAAAACTATAGGAAAGTATAAACCATTTTTCAAACTTAACCATTTTAAAACCATAGGAGAGCAGCCATTGAATAATAAATATTTTACTTCAACAGCATTAATCAATATAACAGTTGATGGTAAAAATAAAATGACTGCATCTGAAGGTGATGGTCCTGTAAATGCATTGGATAAGGCATTAAGAGAAGCACTTGAAAGTTTTTATCCACAATTAAAAGAAGTAAGATTAGTAGATTATAAGGTTAGAGTTTTAGATTCGGAAAGTGCTACAGGAGCAAAGGTAAGAGTTCTTATAGAATCAACAGATGGAATAGAAAATTGGAGTACAGTTGGGGTATCAAGAGATGTTGTTCAGGCCAGTTGGATAGCTTTAGTTGATTCATTAGAGTATAAATTAATAAAAGATATAGAAAAAACAGTAAGAATGTATTTTTAAAAGGGGGACTATAAGATGGGAATGACTATGACTCAAAAGATTCTAGCAGCTCATGCAGGTTTAGAAAGTGTAAAGGCAGGGCAATTAATTGAAGCAAACTTAGATTTGGTGTTAGGTAATGATATTACATCTCCAGTTGCAGTAAAGGAATTTAATAAACTAAATTTAGATAAAGTATTTAATAAAGATAAAATAGCTATAGTACCAGATCACTTTACACCTAATAAAGATATAAAAGCAGCAGAACAGTGCAAGCTTATTAGAGAATTTGCGAGAGAAAAAGAAATAACTAATTTCTTTGAAGTTGGAGAAATGGGAATAGAGCATTGTTTAATACCAGAAAAAGGATTAGCCGTTGCAGGGGATGTTGTAATTGGGGCAGATTCACATACTTGCACATATGGAGCATTAGGAGCATTTTCAACAGGAATAGGATCAACAGATATGGCGGCTGGAATGGCGACAGGTAAGTGTTGGTTTAAGGTTCCTTCAGCAATAAAGTTTGTTTTAAAAAATAAGCCATCAAAATGGGTTAGTGGAAAAGATGTAATACTTCATATAATCGGTATGATAGGTGTTGATGGTGCTTTATATAGATCCATGGAATTTGTGGGTAACGGATTAAAATATTTATCAATAGATGATAGATTTACAATGGCTAATATGGCTATTGAAGCAGGCGGGAAAAATGGAATATTTCCAGTAGATGATGTGACAATTAGATACTTAGTTGATCATGCACAAAGGGAATGGAAGGTATATGAAGCTGATGAAGATGCTGAGTATGATGAAGTTTATGAAATAGATTTAAGCAAATTAAGGCCAACAGTAGCATTTCCACATTTGCCAGATAACACAAGGACTATAGATGAAGTCGGGGAAGTAGCTGTAGATCAAGTTGTTATAGGATCTTGCACAAATGGAAGAATTTCAGATTTAAGAGTTGCAAGGGATATATTAAAGAATAAAAAAGTTAAAAAGGGAGTTAGATGTATTGTATTCCCAGGAACTCAAAAGATTTATCTTCAAGCTTTAGAAGAAGGTATAATAAAAGATTTAGTAGAAGCTGGAGCAGTAGTTTCAACTCCAACTTGTGGTCCATGCCTGGGCGGGCATATGGGGATACTTGCAAAGGGAGAAAGAGCAATATCAACAACAAATAGAAACTTCGTAGGAAGAATGGGGCATGTTGAATCAGAAGTTTACCTAGCAAGTCCAGCAGTAGCAGCAGCATCAGCATTAACTGGAAAGATAACAAATCCAGAAGAAGTGGGAATAGTGAAAGAGTGAAGGAGTGAAAAAGTTTAGGATGAAATTCCTTCGGAATTTATGTAATAAGAAGTAAGAGGGAAGAGTGAAAAGTGAAGAGTTATGGATGAGATTCCTCTGGAATTTTATTGAAAGTATTTAATAATTCAATTCTGTTGAATTATTATCTCAAATCTTTCACTCTTTCCACTAAAAAAAGGGGGTATATAAATGAAAGCAAGTGGAAGAGTTTTTAAATATGGTGACAATGTCGATACGGATGTAATAATTCCAGCAAGGTATTTAAATACATCGGATCCTAAGGAATTAGCAATGCACTGTATGGAGGATATAGATTCTGATTTTACTAAGAAGGTTGAGAAGGGAGATATAATTGTTGCAAATAAGAATTTTGGATGTGGTTCATCAAGAGAGCATGCTCCAATAGCAATAAAAGAAAGTGGAGTAAGTTGTGTAATAGCATCAACATTTGCAAGGATATTTTATAGAAATGCAATAAATATAGGATTACCAATAATAGAATGCGAAGAAGCGGTTAAGTCAATAGATGCTGGAGATGAGCTTGAAATAGACTTTACAACAGGAGTTATAAACAATAAATCAAAAAAACAAGAATATAAAGGCGAACCATTTCCGGAGTTTATGCAGAAAATAATAAATAGCAATGGACTAGTAAACTATATTAAGAGTGAAAAAGTGAAGAGTGAAGAGGGAAAGAGTTAAGGATGAAATTCTTTCAGAATTTCTGTAATAAGAAATAAGAGGGAAAAGTGAAAGAGGTATTGATGAAATTCCTTTGGAATTTCATTTAGAATATTTAATAATTCAACTCTGTTGAATTATTACCTAAATTTTTAACTTTTAACTCCTTCATTCTTCCCACTATTACAAGGGGGCTTTTTAATATGAATTATAAAATAGCGGTTATACCAGGGGACGGAATTGGCCCAGAGGTTGTGGAACAAACTGTGAATATTTTAAATTGTGTTGGGGATAAGTTTAAGCATGTGTTTGAATATGAGTATTTATTAGCTGGAGGATGCGCAATAGATGAAAAAGGAACACCTCTTCCAGATGAAACTTTGGAAGCATGTAAAAAGGCTGATGCTGTATTACTTGGTGCAGTTGGAGGTCCAAAATGGGATGATCCAAATGCTAAAGTTAGACCAGAGCAAGCATTACTTGGGCTTAGAGGTGGAATGAATTTATATTGTAATTTAAGACCAGCTTTATTATATGCACCACTTAAAGATGCATCTCCACTTAAAGATAGCATTATAGGAGATGGAATTAATATATGCGTAGTTAGAGAATTAACTGGTGGAATATATTTTGGAGAAAGAGGAAGAGAAAATTTAGATGGCGTGTCTGGAGCTTATGATACTGAAAGATACAATGTAAATGAAGTGAAAAGAATAGCTAAAATAGCATTTGATACAGCTATGAAAAGAAAGAAAAAGCTTACAAGTGTTGATAAGGCTAATATTCTAGAAACTTCGAGATTATGGAGAGGTGTTATAGAAGAAGTTGCTAAAGATTATCCAGAAGTAGAAGTAAATCATATGTATGTTGATAATGCTGCTATGCAATTAGTTAGGGATCCAAGACAGTTTGATGTAATAGTAACATCTAATATGTTTGGAGATATTTTATCTGATGAAGCTAGTATGATAACTGGATCAATAGGGATGTTACCATCAGCTTCATTAGGAGAAGGTACTCTTGGAATGTATGAGCCTATACATGGAAGTGCACCAGATATTGCAGGAAAGGGAATAGCCAATCCACTAGCAACAATACTTTCAGCAGCAATGATGCTGAAGTTTAGTTTCAATTTAGAAAAAGAAGCAAAGCTTATAGAAGATTCTGTTGTAAAAGTTCTTGAAGAGGGATATAGAACAGGTGACATAATGAGTGAAGGAATGAAGCTAGTTGGAACTAAAGAAATTGGGGAATTAGTTTTAGAAAAAATATTAGGATAAAAGAGGTGAGTTAGTTGAGAAGTGACGTAGTTAAAAAAGGACCATCAAGAGCTCCTCATAGATCATTATTAAAGGCAACAGGTCTTACGGATGGAGAAATAAATAGACCTTTAATTGGAGTTGTAACATCACAAAATGATATAATTCCAGGTCATATAAATTTAGATAAGATAGTTGAAGCAGTAAAAAAGGGAGTATTACTATCTGGTGGAACACCTTTAGTGTTTCCAACTATAGGAGTATGTGATGGTATTGCAATGGGACATGAAGGAATGAAATATTCCTTAGTTACAAGGGAGCTTATAGCAGATACTATTGAGTGTATGGTCAAGGCTCATGGATTTGATGCATTAGTTTTAATACCAAATTGCGATAAAATTGTTCCAGGTATGATGATGGCAGCATTAAGGCTAAATATTCCATCTATTATTGTTAGTGGAGGACCGATGCTTGCAGGAAAATTTAAAGGTAAGGAAGTATCACTTTCAACTATGTTTGAGGCAGTTGGGGCTTATGAGAATGGAACTATGTTAGAAGGAGATTTATGTGAGCTTGAAAATAAGGCATGCCCAACATGTGGATCATGTTCAGGAATGTTTACAGCAAATTCAATGAATTGTTTAGCAGAGGTTTTAGGTTTAGCCTTGCCTGGTAATGGAACTATACCGGCAGTATATTCAGAAAGAATTAGACTTGCTAAGTATGCAGGGATGAGAATAATGGATTTATTAGAAAAAGATATAAAGCCAAGAGATATAGTTAATGAAAAATCTATAAAGAATGCATTGACAGTTGATATGGCACTCGGATGTTCAACAAATAGTGTACTTCATTTAACTGCAATTGCAAATGAAGCAAGGGTAGAAATGAACTTAGACATTATTAATGAAATATCCTCAAAAACTCCAAACCTTTGTAAGTTAGCGCCAGCGTCTGATACTCATATAGAAGATTTATATTGGGCTGGAGGCATACAAGCTGTTATCATGGAACTTTCGAAGAAAGATTTATTAGAGTTAGAGTGTATAACAGCCACTTCTAAGACACATAAGGAAAATTTAAAAGGTGTAGTGGTAAATGATAGTAATGTAATAAGAAGTATAGAAAATCCATATAGCACTACAGGTGGTATTCAAGTGTTAAAAGGAAACCTAGCTGAAGATGGAGCAGTAGTTAAAAAATCAGCAGTATTAGAAGAAATGTTAACACATAAGGGGCCAGCAAGAGTATTTGATTCCGAAGAAGAAGCAATAGAAGCAATTCTTTCTAAAAAAATTATAAAAGGTGATGTAGTAGTAATAAGATATGAAGGACCAAAGGGTGGACCAGGAATGAGAGAAATGCTATCTCCAACATCAGCAATAGCAGGAATGGGCTTAGATAAATACGTAGCATTAATAACAGATGGAAGATTTAGTGGGGCAACAAAAGGAGCTGCAATAGGGCACGTTTCTCCAGAAGCAGCAGAAGGAGGAAATATAGCATTAGTTGAAGAAGGAGATACCATTTCAATAGATATACCAAATGGAAAACTAGAACTTTTAGTAGATGAGGAAGTATTAGCAAGAAGAAGAAAAAATCTAAAAATACTTGAACCAAAAGTAAAAGAAGGATACTTAGCAAGATACGCTAAGTTAGTAAGCTCAGCTAGCAAAGGAGCAATACTGGAGTAGTGAAAAGTGAAAGAGTGAATAGGGAAAGAGTGAAAGAGTTAAGGAAATAATTGATCTTTAATGAATTATAAAAAAAATGAAAAGATAAAAAAATGAAAGAAGTTATGAAATAACTCAGACAAGCTAAGTTATTGGAGAGTAAAAGTTAGAATTGAAGTTGTTAAGGTAGTAGGAAATATGAAATTAATAATTTCAAATTAAATAATTAAGCTTCTGCTTAATTATAACCATAACTTTTTCACTCGTTCATTCTTTCACTCTTCCCATTAAAATTAAGGGGGTTATTTATGTTTTTAACAGGGGCTGAAATATTGATTAAATCTCTCTTGGATGAGGGTGTTGATACTATTTTTGGATATCCTGGTGGTGCTGTTCTTAATATATATGATGAATTGTATAGATATAGGGATAAGATAAATCACATATTAACGGCGCATGAGCAAGGGGCGGCACATGCATCAGATGGGTATGCAAGGGCTACTGGGAAGGTTGGTGTATGTTTAGCAACTTCTGGGCCTGGGGCAACTAATCTTGTGACTGGGATAGCAACTGCATATATGGATTCTATACCAATGGTTGCAATAACGGGAAATGTTACAAAGCAACTTCTTGGAAAAGATAGCTTTCAGGAGGTTGATATAACTGGAATAACTATGCCGATAACAAAGCATAATTATATAGTTAAGGATGTTAATGACTTACAAGGAATTATAAGAGAAGCTTTTTATATAGCTAAAGAAGGAAGACCAGGTCCAGTACTAATAGATATACCAAAAGATATTACAGCAGCTAAAGCAAAATATGAACCTATAATACCAAAGGAAGTAGAGCGAAAAACAAAGCATATAACTGATAAAGCTTTAGAAGAAGTAGCCGCATTAATAAATGAAGCTGAAAATCCTTTTGTATATGCAGGTGGAGGAATAGTTGCATCAGAAGCTTTTGAAGAGCTAAAGGGATTTGTTGAAAAAATAAATTCACCAATAGCTACTTCTCTTATGGCAATCTCAGCATTTCCTTATAATCATCCATTATATACAGGAATGATAGGAATGCATGGAACTAAAGCTTCAAATATATTAGCTACTAAATGTGACCTCTTGATAAATTTAGGAGCAAGGTTTAGTGATAGAGTTATAAATAATCAAAAAAATATAAAGAACGCAAAGGTAATTCATATAGATGTAGATCCGGCAGAAATTAATAAAAACATTAAAGTAGATTCATTTATAGTTGGTGACTTAAAGATCGTTCTTCAAAAATTAATACCATTATTAAAGGAAAAGAAAAATGAAGAATGGTTAAATCAAATGAATGAACTTAAATCTTTAAATGTTAGAGATACTTCAGTTACAGGAGAATTAACTCCAGAATTTTTATTTAGAAAGCTAAGTGAACTAGACGATGGAAGTTTTGTAATTGCAACTGAAGTAGGCCAGCATCAAATGTGGGCTGCTCAGTATTTTGATTATAAATATCCAAGAAGCTTTATATCATCAGGTGGACTTGGAACCATGGGTTTTGGGTTAGGAGCATCGATTGGGGCTCAAATTGCATTAAAGAATAAGCAAGTTTTTAATATAGCTGGAGATGGAAGCTTCGGGATGAATTGCAATGAACTAGTTACAGCAGTAAAGAATAATTTGCCTGTAATTATAATAATAGTCAATAATAATTCATTAGGAATGGTAAGGCAATGGCAAAACTTTTTCTATGAAGCAAGATATTCATCAACAACTTTAAATAGATCAACTGATTTTGTTAAATTAGTAGAGGCCTTTGGGGGAATAGGTTTTAGAGTATATGAAAAAGAAGAACTAGAATCTGCTTTAAGGGAAGCCTTAGAGTTTAAAGGGCCAGTAGTAATAGATTATGTAATTAATAATGATAAAAAAGTATTTCCTATGGTTGCACCTGGTGCACCAATTAATGAAATAATAAGTGAAGAAGATGTAGATAATTAGGGGGTTAGAAAAATGGCAAAAATGTATTATGAAAAGGACACAAATTTAGAATTATTAAAGGGGAAAAAAGTTGCTATAGTTGGATATGGTAGTCAAGGACATGCACATGCATTAAACTTACATGAAAGTGAAGTAGATGTTGTAGTTGGACTTTATGAAGGAAGTAAGTCTTGGGAAAGAGCTGAGAAAGCAGGCTTACAAGTGGCAACAGTAGCAGAAGCTGCAAAAGCTGCAGATGTAGTAGTTATATTATTACCAGATGAAAAGCAAGCAAAGGTATATAATTCAGAAATAGCTCCATACCTAGAAGCAGGAAATTCATTAGTATTTGCACATGGATTTAATATTCACTATGGACAAATAGTTCCACCAGAAAATGTAGATGTATTTATGTGTGCGCCTAAGGGACCAGGACATATTGTAAGAAGAACTTACACAGAAGGATCAGGAGTTCCTTGTTTAATAGCTGTATATCAAAATCCAACAGGAAATGCTCGTGATTTAGCTTTAGCTTATTCAAATGGAATAGGTGGAGCTAGAGCTGGAGTTTTAGAAACTACATTTAAAGATGAAACAGAAACAGATTTATTTGGGGAACAAGCAGTTCTTTGTGGAGGTTGCACAGCACTTATAAAAGCAGGATTTGAAACTTTAGTAGAAGCAGGATATGCTCCTGAAAATGCATATTTTGAGTGTTTACATGAAATGAAATTAATTGTAGATTTACTATATCAAGGCGGAATGAGCATGATGAGATATTCTATATCAGATACTGCTGAATATGGTGACTATATGGTAGGGAATAGAATAGTAACTGAAGAAACAAAGAAAGAAATGAAAAAGGTATTAGCAGAAATTCAAGATGGAACTTTTGCAAAGAATTGGTTACTAGAAAATCAAATTGGAAGACCGATGTTTAATGCAAGAAGAAGAATGGAAGCAGATCATCCAATTGAAAAAGTAGGTCAAGAATTAAGAGAAATGATGAGCTGGATAGATACTAAAAAGTTAGATTAAAAAAGTTTACAAAGTTGTTATGGTTTGTCCATAACAACTTTATTTTATACATATTTAATATATGATATAATAAATTAAGGAAAACAAAGGAGGATTGAGTATGTTTTTGAATGAACTTAGTAGGGAGTTAGGTACTGCCTATATTAACTTACTTGTAGAATTTGCATTAGTAGATGATAAAGTAGAAGAACAAGAGAAGGAATTAATTGAGAGAGCGTTAAAAGAAATGAATATGGAAAACTTTGACTTAGAAGAAGTTAGCCATGAAGAAACAATTAATATCATAAAGAACGCTGGAGGAAGAATAATAAACATAGTATTTTTTGAATTGACTAGAGTTGCACTAGCTGATGCTGAATATGAAATGTCTGAAGTGAGATTTTTAGATGATTTAGCTGAAGAATTAAATATTTCTAGAGTTAAGAGATTCCAAATGGCAGATTATTTTTATAAGCATTCAGAATATGATGAAGGAGATATAGAAAGCCAAGAATCAGCAAAAATAGAAGCACAAGCGTTTTTAAATTAAAAATTAAATAAATAATAGTAAATTAGTAGAGAAAACCTATATGTCTATGTTTTAGAACTTATTTATAAAATTAATAAAATTGAATTTCTCTACTTTTTTCTTTTAATGTTTAAGTGGAAATATATTAGTTTATTCTAATTTTAATTAAAGTTATGAAATTAGTAAACTTACATATTTTCACTTTCCTATTTTGTAAATAAGTAATAAAATAGGTAATGAAATATTTTGAAGGGAGAATTTATTTTGGGAATAGGAAGCTTTTTAAAATTAGTAGAAATACAAACAAAAGTAGCAAGTGTAATTCCATTTTTATTAGGGACTTTTTATAGTTTATACAGATATGATAATTTCAATATAAAAAATGCAATAATAATGTTTTTATCAATGATAATATTTGATATGACTACTACAGCAATCAATAACTATATGGATTATGCAAAAGCAGTCAAAAAAGAAGGATATGGATATGAAACTCATAATGCTATAGTTAGTTATAATTTAAATCCAAAAGTAGTTAGGATAACTATTTATTTTATGCTTATATTAGCAACAGCTTTAGGCTTATTATTAGTTAAAAATACAAATATAATAGTTTTATTAATAGGTGCAGTTTCATTTGTTATAGGAATTACGTATTCATTTGGGCCAATACCAATATCAAGAACACCATTTGGAGAAATATTTTCAGGCCTTGCAATGGGATTTATAATAACATTTTTAACTATATATATACATATATTTGATTTGGGAATATTATCAATTAACTTCAATAATTTAAGTAATATAAGCATTAATTTCAATATAATTGAGTTAATATACATATTTATTGTAAGTTTACCAGCTATAATGGGAATTTCTAATATAATGCTTGTAAATAATATTTGTGACATAGATGAAGATATAGAAAATAAAAGATATACACTTCCAATATATATTGGAAAAGAAAATGCTTTAAAGTTATTTAAATGGTTATATTATATTGGATTTATAGCAATAGTAGTTGGAGTACTACTTAGAATATTACCAATAGTTTCAATAGTAACATTATTAGTATTAAAAGTAATAAATAAAAATATAAATAAGTTCAATAAAATTCAAACTAAAAAAGATACTTTTATATTAGCAGTAAAGAATTTTGTTGTAATGAATGTAACTTATGCATTAACTATATTAGTTGGAGTTGTTTTAAATTTATTTTATTAATTTGTGAGAAATAATTCAAATAATTTTTTAATTTTAAAGAAGGAACTGTCTTTTAAGATAGATCCTTCTTTTTTTACCATAAGTTTAGAGTGAGATGAGTATCATATTGTGGTGACTTTGAGGCTATAGATCTTGTGAGAGCACCATAAATGTGATGCTTACCTAATAAGTATAATTTAAAAATTAAGAGAGAAAATAATTATGTGGTTAAGAGAGAGAATAATTATATGGTGAAAAAAGGAGGAATTAAAATGAAAAAATTATTAATAGGTATGTTAATAACTTGTAGTTTAGGATTAGTAGCCTGTGGAAAAACTACTGCGGAAAATCCATCAACAAACAAAAATTCAGGCACAGGAGTAACAGAAGGAACAAATAATGGGACAAATGGTACTGGCGTGACAGATAATACAAATTCAAATACTAATGGTACCAATAATCAAGGGGGATCAGTAAATGAGAGTAGGACTTCTGTAAATAATTTGTACACAGAATTTAAAGGAAAAGTTGAGGGCGGAATAGAAAATATAAAATCTGAAGATTGGGATAAATATAGCAATGAATTTAAAGGAAAACTTACAAATTTAAAGAATACAGTTGAAGATGCTTCCATAAAAAGTACTGTAGGCGATATGGAAAATCTATTTAACGAATATGATAAAGCAATAAGAGAAAAGACAGATGTTGCTAAAGATAAAGTAGAAGAAATGAAAAATAGGATAGAAAATGCACTAAAGTAGATAGTGAAAAAAGGTTATCTTGAAAAGTATAGTTTAAGATAACCTTTTATTAAGCTATAAATTACTTTTATAAAGGCTTTTTATTGAGTTATAATTTACTTATTAAGATTATAGTAAAGATTAGACTAGGTGATAAAATGAATTATGTTTATATATTAAAATGTAGTGATAACACTTTATACACAGGATGGACAACTTCTCTAGAAAAAAGAATAAAAGCTCATAATAGTGGAAAGGGAGCTAAATATACAAGAGCTAGATTGCCAGTAGAAATAGTATATTTTGAAGAATTTGAAGATAAGAAAGATGCAATGAAAAGAGAATATGCAATAAAGCAATTATCTAGACAGGAAAAATTAAAATTAATAGGTAGTTTTATTGAGGACGATGCAGTTTAAATTAAATGCTAGTAAAGTATATTCTACTTATAATTAAAATTAAATTAATAAAAAATGTAGTTACTTTTGTAAAAAGAAAAGTAACTACATTTTTCTAGAAAATAGATAATTATAAAAGAATAATATTTATCAATTATCAATTCTCCATTGTCAATTGATTATATGTCTAGACATCTACATGTATAGTTATTAATAGAAGTAAACAGGAGTAAATAGAAGATATATAGAATTAATTTAATAAAACAGCTAAAAATAATTAAATTTAGATTAAAATAGTTGATTTTAAGAAAAAATATGTTAGAATTAGTGTAGATTTTAATTTGAAGTGCATAAAATAAATTATAAAAATTAAAAGGAGAATAGAAGAATAGAAAAGCGCCAGAGCTATTTGTTATCTTTAATAGGGCAAATAGCTGACGAGGTTGGGGAGTATCGATACTTCGGCGGGTGCCCCACGGTATTGCACACTACCGTTAACAGCTAATAAAACTGTGAAGTGATTTGCAGGACAAGATTAGCTTGGTGTTAAAGCCTTCAAGGTGCTATCGCACAATTTAAAATTAATAATTAAAAATGTAAAGTTAAAGAAGAAACTCAATAAGGAGTTTCTAAAATAGTATATTTTACATTATAAATTTTTAATTTAAAGGTGTTGTGATAGCTACTTAATTTTAAAATCAATAATATAAGTAAATGGAAGGAAGAAAGAATATGTGCGGAATAGTTGGATTCGTAGGAAAAAAGGAAGCATCTCCAATATTAGTTGAGGGATTATCAAAGCTTGAATATAGAGGATATGACTCAGCAGGAGTAGCAGTATTGGATGATGGAGAAATTAAAGTTAGAAAGTTTAAAGGGCGTTTAAAAAACTTAGCTGATGATTTAGAACAGAGTCCTTTAAAAGGAAGCATGGGAATAGGACACACTAGATGGGCAACTCATGGGGAACCATCAGATATAAATTCACACCCTCATACAAATGAAAATGCAACAATAAGTGTTGTTCATAATGGAATAATAGAAAATTATATAAAACTAAGGGAATGGTTAAAGGGAAAAGGATATGAGTTTTACTCAGAAACTGATACAGAGGTTATTCCAAACTTAGTGGATTATTATTATAAAGGAGATTTATTTGAAGCAGTAGTAAAAGCAACTTCAAAAATGGAAGGAAGCTATGCAATAGGGGTTATTTGTAAAGATGAACCAGATAAAATAGTTGCAGTTAGAAAAGATAGTCCATTAATTGTTGGAGTTGGAAAAGAAGAATACTTTATAGCTTCAGATATTCCAGCTGTTATTAACCATACTAGAGAAGTTTATTTATTAGAAGATAAAGAATTTGTAATAATGACTAGAGATGGAATAGAAATTAAGACAGAAGATGGAGAAGTTGTAGACAAAGATATTTATCATGTTACTTGGGATGTAGATGCTGCTGAAAAAGGTGGATATGAAGATTTTATGTTAAAAGAAATTCATGAGCAACCAAAAGCAATAAAAGATACATTAACATCAAGAGTTATAAAGAATACTAAAGTTCAATTAGACGATATAGATTTTACTAAAGAGGAATTAGAATCTTTTGATAGAGTATTTATAGTAGCATGTGGAACAGCTTATCATGCTGGACTAGTTGGTAAAACTATAATAGAAAAGCTAGCTAAAATACCAGTTGAAGTTGATATAGCTTCAGAATTTAGATATAGAGATCCATTAATAACAGAAAATTCATTATTAATAGTTGTAAGCCAATCTGGTGAAACAGCAGATACATTAGCAGTTTTAAGAGATGCTAAGAGGATAGGAGCAAGAGTTCTTGCTATCACAAATGTTGTTGGAAGTTCAGTTTCAAGAGAAGCACATCATGTTGTTTATACTTGGGCAGGTCCAGAAATAGCAGTTGCATCAACAAAGGCTTATGAAACACAATTAATAGCTATGTATATTTTAGGAATATACTTTGGAGAAATAAAAGGAACTATAGACAATGAATTATCAGAAGCTCTTAAGGAAGAGTTAATGAATTTATCTGAAAAGGTAAAAGAAATATTAACTCAAAAAGAAAAACTACAAAAATATGCTTCAAAGAACTATATGGATAAGGATGTATTTTTCTTAGGTAGAGGATTAGATTATGCAGTAGCTTTAGAAGGTTCATTAAAGCTAAAAGAAATTTCATATATTCATTCAGAGGCATATGCAGGTGGGGAACTTAAACACGGAACAATTGCTCTTATTGAAGATGGTACACCAATTATAGCTTTATTAACAGATGAAAAGCTAAAAGATAAAATGATAAGTAACATTAGAGAAGTAGTAACAAGAGGTGCAAAAATTTTAGGTATTGCTAATGAAGGAGATAAGGAAGCGAAAGAGGTTTGTGATGATGTTATTTACATTCCAAAGACAAATGCTTTATTGACACCAGTATTATCAGTAGTTCCACTTCAATTATTAGCATACTATATGGCTAAGCAAAAGGGTTGTGATGTAGACAAGCCAAGAAACTTAGCAAAATCAGTGACTGTTGAATAATTTTATTGTAATTATAAGGGAGAGATGTAATTATGAGAGAAGAATTAATTAAAACTTTATTAAATGAATATAAAGAAACAGAAAAAGCACTAGAGCTTGGAATGGATTTGCTAAGTGAAAAAGATTATGCTAAAGGTAAATTAGATTTAGTAAAAGTAATAATAGGAGATTTAGAAAAGCTATCTAAAGAAGCTTAATAATATAAGAATAAGGCTATATCAAAAAAAATTGATATTAGCTCATAAAAAGGGAAGTTCTAATTCGAGCTTCCCTTTGCGCATATATAAATGATAAAAATTGATATTTAAATTTAAAAATGCCTTTAAGTAAGTGAAATCAATAGTTTAAAAGGGGGTCGCGAAACGCGACCCCCTTTATAAAAATAAAAGATTAACTTTTTAAAGGCAATAAAGCTAATTGAAATTGAATTGGACATTGATTTAAAAAAGTTCTATTTTAAGGTATATATTATTAAAAATAGATAAATATGGTAAAATTAAAATATACATAATCTAAATGAGGACACACGATAAGTATAACTTTTATATAAATAAATTAGGAGATTCTTTTTATCATTTATTTGAACTTTATTATAAAAGAAAGGGGACTACGATGCAAAGAGAGATTATAGAGAATACAAAATTATTAAATGAACAAGGAAACTTAAATCAACCAGGATATGCAAGGAGTTTAATATTAGATTATAACAGAAAAGATATTAAAGCAAGCTCTCTACGTATTAAGGAATGGGATTATTATTTAATATATAATGATGAATATGGGATTGCTTTAACTCTTGCAGATAATTCTTATATGATCTTAGAGAGTATTTCTATTTTAGATTTTAAAAATGCAAGAGAAAAAACAGTATCACAAATTCAGGCATGCTCCCTTGGTAAAATAAATATGCCTTCAAGTTCAAAAGAAGGAGATGTAGCTTATACTTCTAAAAAAATTGACTTATCATTTAAACATAAAGATAATAAAAGAATTTTAGAATGTAGAATGGATAATTTTCATGATAAACAAACATTTCATTGTTATCTTGAGTTAGATGAAGAACCTCAAGATTCAATGGTTATTGCGACTCCATTTAAAAAAGAAAAACACTTTTATTATAATCAAAAAATAGTAGGGTTTAAAGTTAGTGAATATTTTCAATTAGGTGATTTTAAATATGAATTTAATAAAAATAGTACAAGAGGCATTTTGGATTGGGGGAGGGGTGTTTGGAATTATAAAAATATATGGTACTGGGGTGCAGGTTGTGGAATAGTTAATAATCATGAAGTAGGATTTAATATTGGCTATGGATTTGGAGATACAAGTACAGCAAGTGAAAATGCTATTTTTTATGATGGTATTTTGCATAAGTTAGAAGATATTACATTTAATATTCCAAAAGATGAAAATGAAAATTATTTATATACAAAACCTTGGACTATTACAAGTAGCGACCAAAGATTTGAAATGCAATTTGAACCAATTTTAAATAGAGCTTCTTGTACTGATGTGAAATTAATTTGTAGTGATCAAAACCAAGTTTTTGGTAAATTCAATGGTACTATGATATTAGATGATGGTACAAAGATAGTCTTAAAAGATTTTTTAGCTTTTGCAGAAAGAGTTTTGAATAAGTGGTAAAGTATAACTTGCTTTAGATAAGTACAATAGAAAAAAATAGATCTAAGATTTGTAAATTTCTTATTTAATAGGATATAAAATTTAAAAATTAATATATCTGATAAAAAATAAACATATAATAAAAGTGATTGGAGATATTAAAAAAGAGGTGATCTTATGTGTTTAACAAGTAATTTAATGGGTCAAGAGAAGATAATAGTTCTAAAAGCAACGAGAGATACTATTAACGATGTAATAGAAAATGGAATCTATGCATTAAATAATTTACCTAATAATTATAAGCAATTTGAAAAATTTGCATTAGTAGAGGCAACAGATACTAATGAGACTAAAGTTTTGGCAGTAGGAAATATAAGCGAGCCGTTTGAAATAAATGAAAATAGCAAGGCAGTAAACATATTTACCAATAAGAATTGGAAATGGGAGTATGAGTTATCAAATATAGTAGATTTAAGAGGAGATACATTAACGCTTGAAGATATATTTATAGAAAACAGTTTAGATAAAATTAACTATACAGTCCAATTTTAAATGTAATTATTTAAGAAAATTATCTATTAATTTTAAAATAATGGTAAACGTTTGTATAGTACGTTTCTAAAGTATAAAATTAAAATTAGAATAATTGTTTTTAAGTGTGAAATATCATATTGCGATAACTTTGGCGTTTCATGTCATAAGTAATATGGTATTTCATGCTTTTTCATTTTTATGCAATAAATTAATACATACTATATAAAAAGAATCATATGTAGTACAATGTTTATAGAATTATATACATAATCTGGAGGAGATAAAATGGATTTATTACCACTAGGGTCAATAGTTGTACTAAAAGAAGGATATAAAAAATTAATGATTATAGGAAGAAAAATTTATTCTGAAAATGGCGAAACTTTAAATGATTACTTAGGTTGTCTTTATCCAGAGGGATATTTAGGTGAAGAGTATTGTTATGTTTTTAATAAGGAAGATATAGATCAAATAATTTCTAAAGGATACACTGATTTAGAAGAAGAAGCATTTGTAAAAGTTCTAAATGATATGATGTAAGAAAATTTAATACAAGTAAATAAAGAGGCTATGCTAGCATAGCCTCTTTATTTTATATTTTATTCAGCATAATTATTCATTTAGTAATGTTAAGTTGAGAAATATAAGTTAGCGAAGATAAATAGAATATGTGGAATATGCATATAGCGAGCAATTAGAAGTACTTGGTGAAGGAAAAACTACTAGGCCTTAGTGTTGTTGGTTTGTTTGAGCGTAGCGAGTTAACCAAAACTCTTGGCATAGTAGGTTTTCAGAGCCTATTACTTCTTTGCACAGCTATTTAGCTTATGGAAATATATCTATTTATTTTCGCTCTTATATTCACAATTCATTATAAACTTGTCACCAATGTTAGATGACAAAAGGCCGGTTTCTTCAAATTGAATTAATGTGCATGTATAAATATAATTAAATTACAAAGTAAAAGTTTACAATGGAAAATAAATAAATGGAGGGGAAAATAATGACAAATTCTAAAACTAGTGCAAGAGATTCTATGCAAAAATTTGGGAAATTTCTAAGTGGTATGGTAATGCCCAATATTGGAGCATTTATTGCTTGGGGACTTATAACAGCATTTTTTATTCCGACTGGATGGATACCAAATGAGTTATTAGGAAGCTTAGTAGACCCAATGATTAAGTACTTATTACCATTACTAATTGGTTATACAGGAGGTAAGATGGTAGGCGGTGCAAGGGGAGGGGTTATAGGAACAGTTGCTACTATGGGTGTTATAGTAGGAGCAGATATTCCAATGTTTATTGGAGCAATGATTATGGGACCATTAGCTGGTTTTGTAATTAAAAAGTTTGACAAAGTTGTAGATGGAAAAATTCCATCAGGTTTTGAAATGCTTGTTAATAACTTTTCTATCGGTATATTAGGTATGATATTAGCTATACTTGGATTTTTTGCAATAGGTCCAGTTGTAGTAGTTTTAACAGGAATATTAAAAACAGGTGTAGAAGCCTTAGTTGCAAGAAAATTATTACCTTTAGTTTCACTATTCATAGAGCCAGGTAAGATTTTATTCTTAAATAATGCTATTAACCATGGAGTTTTAGGACCAATAGGACTAGAACAAGTTCAAGAAAGTGGTAAATCGATAATGTTCTTATTAGAAGCAAATCCAGGACCTGGATTAGGTATAATATTAGCTTATTGGATGTATAGTAAAGGATCAGTAAAACAATCTGCACCAGGAGCAGCAATAATACATTTCCTTGGTGGTATTCATGAAATTTATTTCCCATATGTATTAATGAATCCGCTACTTGTATTAGCTGTAATAGCAGGAGGAGCATCAGGAATATTAGTATTTACAATATTGGGAGCAGGGCTTGTAGCAACACCTTCACCAGGAAGTATATTTGCATTAATGGCGATGGCACCAAAGGGTGGATTGCTACCAGTTTTAGCAGGGGTGGCAGTAGCAACAGTAGTTTCATTCTTAGTGGCTGCACCATTTATTAAAATAGCATCAAAGAATGCAAAAGAAGAAGATCTAGAAGAAGCAAAAGGCAAAGTCAATGAAATGAAAAATATAAATAAATCTAGCGTGAAAAAGATAGTATTTGCTTGTGATGCAGGTATGGGATCAAGTGCAATGGGAGCTTCAAAGTTTAGAAATAAGATTAAAGAGTTAAATCTTGGAATAGAAGTTATTCATGCATCTGTGGATGAGATACCTAAAGATACGGATATTGTAGTTACTCATAAAACATTAATAGATAGAGCTAAGAAGTCTTGTCCTAATGCAGAATTAATAGCAATTCAAAACTTTTTAACTGATGATAATATTCAAAACTTATATAATAGACTAGCAAATAAATAATAATAAAAAGACGTAAATACTTACGTCTTTTTTATTATTTAGAGAAGCTGCTATAAATTGTTTAATTGTTCATTTGATAGAAATAGTTTCTTATAAAAACCAAATGTAACTTTGATATAATGATAAATAAAGATAACCTTCTATTTAAAAGTGTCACTAAGTGATTAAGACATTTATAATGGATGATTAAATTGAGTTAAGATATAACAAAGTTTAAAATATAGATGTAAGGAGTTGGACAAGCAAAAATGTCATTAATGGAGAGGTTTAATATGAGAAACAAAAAACTAAACTCTAGACAGAAAGAAATAATTCAAATATTAACTAGATCTACAGTAACAAATCCAATAACAATATCATCAATAGCAGATAAATTATCATTAAGTTCTAGAACGGTATTACGAGAAATGCCAAAGATAGAAAAGTGGTTGGAAGAAAATGAGTTTAAGTTTATAAAAAAACCAGGAGTGGGTCTAGTAATTGATGAAGATTTAGAAAATCAAAAGTTAATATTAGAATTACTAGAAATAGAAAGAATTGAAAAAGAGTACTCTAAGGAAGAAAGAAAACGGATAATAATAAGCGAGTTACTAATTTCAAAGGATCCAATTAAATCATTTTACTTTACATCGCTTTTAAAAACTTCAGAAGGAACTTTAAGTAATGATTTAGATAGCATAGAAGATTGGCTAAAATCATTCAACATAAAGTTAGTTAGAAAGCCAGGGCTTGGAGTTTATGTTGAAGGTAAAGAAAATGATTATAGAAAAGCACTTACGAATATCTTATATGAAACTTTAGAAGAAAAAGAATTAATAAATCTTTTAAAAGGCTCCTTAATAACTAATAGAGAAAATGGAATAGTAGAATTTTCAATAGAAAATAGACTTTTAAATTTTATAGACAAGTCCATAATAAAAGCTATTGAAGAAATCGTTTCAGGATTAGAAAAAGAAAATGATATTAGACTTGTAGATAGCGCTTATATAGGGTTAGTAGTTCATTTATCTCTAGCTATTCAAAGAATAAAAAATAAAGAAAATATAAAGATAGACCCAGATGTTTTAGAAGAACTAGCTAAATTGCCAGAATTTGAAATAGGAAAAATGTTAGTAAGAAATATTGAAAGTAAATTCAATATAGAAATTCCTGTAGATGAGATTGGATATATCACTATGCATCTTAAAGGGGCAAAGCTTAGACTGAATTCTGTTTCAAAATTAGAAGAGGATATAGCTAATCTTGATATTAAGAGAATAGGAAAAAATATAGTTGAAGTAGTGGAAAAAGAATTAAATATTTTTTTGAAAGATGATGAAAGGCTTTTAAAGGACCTTACAAATCATTTAGTACCTGCAATAAGCAGGTTAAAGATGAAATTAAATATAAGAAATCCTCTATTAAATAATATAAAAGAAAAATATCCAATGGAATATAATGCAACAAAAAAGGCTTGCGAAATACTTAAATTAAATACTAAGGTTGACGAAATTCCAGATTCGGAAATAGCATATATAACTATGCATATAGCTGCAGCTATTTATAAAAAGGGGTTGGAAGAAAAAATAAAAGTAGTAATATCTTGCCCAACTGGTATTGGAACTTCAAGTCTTCTAGCAGCACTATTAGAAAGAGAATTTAATAATGTTGAAGTTATAGGTACAATATCTGCTATAAATATAGACGAAGATAAATTAAAAAAGGATGAAGTAGACATTATAGTTTCCACAGTCCCACTAGATATAAATTTTAAAAATATTTGTGTTGATCCAATTTTATCTTTACATGATAAGGGATTATTACAAGATAGTTTTAGGAAAATACTTAAAAATAAGAAATACAAAAATGTTATAAAGAAAGTAGACGTAAATAATAAAAAGGCTATGGGAATTAGAGAAATTACAGAGTTAGGAAATGAAATTATATCAATAGTAGATAATGTGAAAATAAAAGAAATTAAGGATATTGGAGATTTAGAAGAAATAATTGAGGAAGCAAGTAAGTTATTTTCAAAAGACAGAAAAGAAGCTGAAGAAATAAAAAATAAAATACTAGATAGAGAAAAGGTTAATAGTACTTATTTAAAAGATTTAAATATACTGCTTTTACATTGTAAATGTAAATGTTTAGATAGTGGGAGGTTTGGATATTTAAAAATTAAAGGTCAATTTAAAAATGAAAAAGGAGTAATCAAGGGAGTTTTAATATCTATAATACCAGAAGACTATAAAGAAATTACTTCAGAACTCATGAGTAAGATAAATGGTGCAATCATTGAAAATGAAAGATTTTTAAATATTTTAAATGAGAAAGATAGTAAAGAAGCTTCTCAAGAGGTTGAAAAGATATTAAAGGAAATTTATATAAGTAAGATAAAAATAAGCTTGGAGGGATAAGGAGTGATAAGGTCTAAGTTTCAAAGAGTAGTTAAATTCTTAGGTTCGATGATAATGGCTAATATAGGAGTATTTATTTCTTGGGGACTTATAACTTTGCTAGTTATTCCAGAAGGCTTTTTTCATAATGAAGCATTAGAATCTTTAGCAGATTCAATGGTAAAATACCTCTTTCCATTAATAATTTCAATAAAAGGCGGAAATATGGTTTCAGGATACAGAGGAGGAATTATAGCTGCAGTAGCAACTATGGGATTGATAGTAGGAACAGATACAGTAATAGTAATGATAATTGGAGCAATGATAGTTGGACCTTTATCAGCATATATAATCAAGACTTTCGATAAGGTTATGGAAAATAGGATACCAGCAGGATTTGAAATGTTAGTTAATAACTTTTCCATCGGGACAATTGGTATGGTATTAGCAATAATGGGGTTTATTATAATTAGTCCATTAACCTTTGGATTGTTGAGTGCTTTAAAAAATATTAAAGAATTCATTGTATCAAAAGGATTAATACCTGCGATTTTTATAGTTTCTATTGTAGTAGTAATAATATTTATAAGAATGTTATCAATAGATAAGGGATCAAAGGAAGCAATAGAAGGAGAAAAAGAAGATTTTGAAGTGAATGAAGCAGAAAATAATGAAATTAAAAAAATTGTATTTGCATGTGATGCTGGAATGGGATCTAGTGCAATGGGAGCAACAAAATTTAGGAAAAGAATAAAATCTTTAGGGTTAAATATTGAAGTAACTAATTCATCAGTTGATTCAATACCACAAGATGCTGATTTAGTAATTAGCCACATTAATTTAGTAGAAAGAGCAAAAAGAAATTCTCCGCATGCAGAACATATATTTATAGAAGATTTTTTAAGTGACAATAAAATAGATAAATTATTTGAAAGGTTGGAAGATAATATGTTAAAAGGCTTAAAGCAAAAATTACAAATAAAGAATATTTTAAATGCTACAGATGAAAAGAATAATTTACCGATTTTATCAGAAAGCAATATAATTTTAGGGTTAGAAAGTGAAGGCAAAGAAGATGCCATTAAGAGAGCAGGAGAGCTATTAGTAAAAGGTGGGTACGTAAATGAAAATTACGTAGACGCTATGTTGGAGAGAGAAAGAGTTATTTCTACTTATATAGGAATGGGAGTTGCAATTCCTCATGGAATAGGAGAAGCTAAGAGAAATATAAAAGCATCTGGAATAGTAGTTCTACAATATCCAGAAGGAATTGATTTTGGCGAAGAGCTTGCATATTTAGTTATAGGTATAGCTGGAGTTGGAGATGAACATTTAGAAATACTATCTAATATAGCAATATCACTAGAAGATATTGAATTGGTAGATAAACTTAATAAGACGAGAGATAAGAAGGAAATTTTAGAAGTATTTAAGAAATAAGGAGGGTTTTTATGAAAAAGGCAATACAATTTGGAGCTGGAAATATAGGAAGAGGTTTTATAGGAGCATTGTTATCTAAATCAGGATATCATGTAGTTTTTGCAGATGTAAATGAATCTATAATAAATAAAATTAATGAAGATAAGCAATACACTATAAATATTATGGATATACAATGTACAGAAGAAAAAATAAATAATATAAGTGGTGTGTTATCAAATAGCAAAAGTATTTTAAATGAAATAAAGGAAGCAGATATAATTACAACAGCAGTTGGACCTTTAATTTTACCTAGAATAGCAGAAACAATAGCAAATGGAATTAAGCTTAGAAGAGAAAATAATATGCAAGAATATCTAAATATAATTGCTTGTGAAAATGCAGTTAAGGCAAGCTCTCAACTTAGAGATGAAGTTATAAAATATTTAAATGAAAAAGAGTTGGAATATTTAGAAAAATATATTGGGTTTCCTAATTGCTCAGTTGATAGAATAGTTCCTCCTGTGAAAAGTGAAAATATTTTAGATGTAGTTGTTGAAAGTTTTCATGAGTGGAATGTTGAAAAAAATGCTTTTAAGGGTGAGATTCCTAATATTGAAGGAATGAATTTAGTAGACAATTTAGTAGCTTATATAGAAAGAAAGTTATTTACATTAAATACTGGACATGCTATTACGGCATATTTTGGATACTTAAAGGGATATAGAACTATAGATGAAAGTATAAATGATGAAAAAATATATAATTTTGTAAGGAAGGCTATGATTGAAAGTGGAGAAGCCTTAATTGCAAAGTATGGATTTGATAGAGAAAGCCATATTAAATATATTGATAAAATTATAGGAAGATTTAAAAATCCTTACTTAAAGGATGATGTTGCAAGGGTAGGAAGAGAGCCTTTAAGAAAATTAAATAAAAATGACAGATTAATAAAGCCCTTAATAACAGCAAAAGGATACAATATTGATTCTGAAAATTTACTATTAGGGGTTGGAGCAGCTATGCACTACAAAAATGATGAGGATGAGCAGAGTAGACAGCTACAAAATTTAATAAAAAGTAAAGGTGTAAAAGGATCATTATCTGAGATAGCAAAATTACCAGAAGATAGTGAAATATTAATTAAGATAGAGCATTACTATAATCAAGTTAGAAGATTAATAGAAGGCTGAAAGATAAATAAAAAATAAAACATTTAAAGACGCCCATATAAAAATAAAATAATTAGAAAGATAAGGATTATGTATTACTAAATAACATAATCCTTATCTTTTTGCTGGAAAATTACTCTGAATAAAATATAAGAATATTTATAATTATAATAAAATTCTTATTAAAATGTTGTAATTTGGAATATTATACTATAATATGTACATATAGTGAATATTATGATATTTATAGTAATGATATATTATAACAAAAGTTATTAAAATTAAAAAATAGATTATAGTTAGGCCAAAATGGAGAGGTATATATGAGATATCAAAATATTAATATTATAAGTACAGGAGTAGATCATCCTGCAAATAGAATACATAATGATTATTTTATTAATCATTTTAATGAAATGGGCATTGAAGTATCGGGTTTATTAAAGCATTTAGAAAGAGAATATAGATATATTTCTAATGATCCTAATGAAACTGTTATAACTATGGCTCACAAGGCAAGTATAGAGGCATTAAAAGATGCAAAATTAAATATCAGTGATATAGATTTACTTATTTTTGCAACAGATACACCAGAATATACATCACCATCTAATGCAGTTAAGGTGTTAGAGATGTTAGGTGGTCCAGAAGCTAAGATACAAATGGCATATGATACAAATACAAATTGTCTGGGAATGATAACTGCATTAGATCAGGCAAGTAGAATACTAATGACTAATAAAAGATTTAAAAGGGCTCTAGTTGTTGGAGGAATACTATTTAGTTCTGTGGGAAGTCCTAATGATTCAGTTTCATATTCAAACTTTGGAGATGCAGCAGCAGCAGTTATCTTAGAAAAGGTTGATGAAGATGAAAAGAGAGGATTTATTGATTCTACGCATTTAGCGCAAGCATCAGAATGTAATAATATACTTATGCCTAAAGCAGGATACTCAAAAATTATAAGAGATGGAATAGAGGAAGAGGATGATAAGAGATGGTCTTGGAAGCCTTTTGATGGAAGTTTTATATCTGATGTTTGGGTAGATTTAATTAAAGAAGTTGCTGAGGATAATGGAATAAGGGTAAATGATATTAATCATCTTATTTTTTCTCAGTTTACAATTCCTGATGCGAGACTTACATTAGAGAAGTTAGATATAGATAAGAATAGGACAACCTATATTGGAGATGAATTTGGCTATACTGGAACAACAAGTCCTATAATAGCTCTTGATAGAGCATTGAAATCTGAAAAAATAAAAAAAGGTGACTATGTTACATTAGCATCTATGGGGTCAGGCTCAGTAGTAACTGTTTTATTATTTAAATTCTAAAGATAAATATACTAATATATAGTAATGTTAGTAAGTTTATAAAAAATAATTTTAGGAGGATTTATTATGGTAAAATACCAAGGAAAAAATTCAAATTATCAATTAAATGTGGACAAGGTAAAGAAGGTTTTTCATGCACAAGCTTCAGGATTTTTTAGTGAAGAAGATGGGGCATCTTTTTTAAAGGATTATGATGCTATTACTAAGACATTTCCATCAAAGGATTATGCTTTAGTAATTGATGCGGCAGAATTAAAGCCATCAAGTCCAGCTGTAGCAAATATGTTAGGAACTTTATTACAAAGATATATGGAAGTTCCATTTAAGAGTAGATTTTTAGTCACACAAGGCAATATTGTTACTATATCTCAATTTAAGAGATTAGGAAAAGAAATACCAGGTTGGACTGAATCAGTTCAATATGTAGATAATTTTGATGATGCTTTAAAAGGAATATAGTACATAGAAATTAATATAATATTTATAAAAGTTATAATGCATAAAGTCTCTACTAATTTTAATAGAGGCTTTATGTATTTTTTATTTATATTAAGTAAAAAAAAGTATGTTTTGTTTTGAGTGATAAGAATCAATTAGTAGAATATTCGCCATAATATAAGGAGATATATACAGTAAAATATTTAGTTATTAAAGCAATGATAATTATTATCGATAATTATCTTGACTTAAAGATATATTAGGGATATAATTATCTTGAAATCAAGATAATGTAGGTGAAGATATGAGCGATATAAATTTAAAACTAGTTATTGCTATGGCTAGAACTTATAATGATATGTTTTTTGAAATAGAAAAAAATGTTCAAGAGTTTGGACTTAATATTAGCGAATTTGGCGTTTTAGAAATGCTATATCATAAAGGTGATCAACCAGTACAAAAAGTAGCTGAAAAAATTTTAGTTACAAGTGGAACAATAACATATGTAATAAATAAATTAGAAAAGAAGGAATTGGTTGTTAGGAGGAAATGTGAAAAGGATAAAAGAGTATTTTATGTTTCTTTAACAGAGAAAGGAAGAGAATTTATTTCAGATATATTCCCAAAACATAAGGAGTTCTTAGATAATTTATTTATTGAATTAAATGAAGATACTAAAAGAGAATTAGTAGATAACTTAATTCAATTAAGAAAAATATTAAAGCAATAAGTTTTAAATTATAGCTTTATAGATTTTAAAAAGATTATTTTAGATGGATAAACAATTAAGACTAATTAAAAATTTAAAATGATATGATAGGAGAATGATATAAATGAGTAAAAATTTTTATGATGCAATAAAAGAAAGAAGAAGTATATATTCAATTAGCAAGGAATCGCCAGTATCAGATGAAAGGATTCAAGCAGTAATAGAAGATTCTGTAAAGCATGTTCCATCTGCTTTTAATTCACAAACTTCAAGAGTTGTTGTATTATTTGGAGAAAAACACGATAAGTTATGGGATATTGCAATGGAAGCTTTAAGAAAAATAGTTCCAGAAGAAAATTTTGCTTCAACTGAAGAAAAAATAAATTCATTTAAAGCTGGTTATGGAACAGTATTATATTTTGAAGATTTTAGCGTAGTGGAATCATTACAAAAACAATTTGAACTTTATAAAGATAATTTCCCAGTTTGGGCACAGCAAACTTCAGGAATGTTACAATTTGCTATTTGGATAGCATTATCTATTGAAGGACTTGGAGCAACATTACAACATTATACTGAATTAATAGAAGATGAAGTTAGAAAAGAATTCAATATACCAAGTAATTGGAAGATGATTGCTCAAATGCCATTTGGTAAAGGCACTGCTCCAGCTGGAGAAAAAGAATTTTCACCAATAGAAAACAGAGTAAAGATAATGAAATAAGTGAATATAAAGGCTACGATAACTAGATATGTTCCATAAGCCAAATAGCTGTGCAAAGAAGTACTAGGCTTGGAAAAACTACTATGCCAAGAGTTTTGGTTAACTCGCTGCGCTCAAACAAACCAACTAGTAGTTTTTCCTTCACCAAGTACTTCTAATTGCTCGCTATATGCTTATTTCACATATTCTATTTATCTTCGCCAACTTATAATGCTTCATTTAAAATTAGTAAATGAAGAATTAGTATCATTGATACATATCATTAAGTTTAATTTTTTATTTTATAAGAAGCTAAGGAGGTTTGATTATGTTAAGAAAGTTAGATCATAGGAATATGGGAAAAAGTAATTTAGGATGGCTTAAGAGTATATTCCATTTTTCTTTTGCAGAATATTTTAATATAGATAATATGAATTTTGGAGTGTTAAGAGTTATAAACGATGACTTAATTGAAGGTAATACTGGTTTTGATTTACATCCTCATAAGGATATGGAGATAGTATCTTATGTAGTTGATGGAGAATTAACTCATGGAGATACTATGGGAAATAGAAATACTATTTCTAGAGGACATGTTCAATATATGAGTGCAGGAACAGGAGTATATCATAGTGAACATAATTTAGGGGATAGTACAGCTAGGTTACTACAAATATGGATTATTCCAGATAAAAAAGGATATAAGCCGGCATACGGTGATTATAGATTCAATTGGGATGATAGAAAAAATAAGTGGCTTAATATAGTTTCAAGCAAAGATGGAGATGCAGCTATTAAAATAAATCAAGATGCAAACTTTTATGTAGTAGAGCTAGATGAAGGAAAAGAAATAGACTTCCAAGTTGGTTTTAATAGACAGGCTTATTTAGTTCAAATAGAAGGAAATTCTACAATTAATAATTTAGAATTAAATGAAAGAGATGCACTTGAAATAATTGAAGAAGATATTTTAATAAAGGCTGATAAAAAATCACATATACTTGTGATTGAAATGAAAAAGCAGTTAAAGTGGTAAAGTAGGAGATAACTCTCCTACTTTTTTTATATTAAATAAAGAATATTCATTTAATAATTATTTATAGATAATTATTATCTTTAAAGTTTAAGAAAATTTTGGTATAGTATTTTAAATGCATGTTTTTAAAATTGAATAATAGACGAGTTCTATGCAAATACTTAAATTATTATAAATTTATTTATAAATGCAGTTATTTTTAATTCATAAGGAGGATTAATAAAGATATGAGAAAAACAAAAACAATGGATGGGAATACTGCTGCAGCATATGTTTCCTATGCGTTCACAGAAGTAAGTGCAATTTTTCCAATTACTCCATCTTCACCTATGGCAGAACATATGGATGAGTGGGTAGCACAAGGAAGAAAAAATATTTTTGGAAAACCAGTTAATATAGTAGAAATGCAATCAGAAGCTGGAGCAGCTGGAGCAGTACACGGATCACTTCAAGCTGGAGCTTTAACTACTACATTTACAGCATCTCAAGGTTTATTATTAATGGTTCCTAATATGTATAAGATGGTGGGTGAAAGACTTCCAGCAGTTATACATGTTGCAGCCAGAGCAATAGCAACATCATCACTAAGTATATTCGGAGATCATCAAGATGTTATGGCTGCAAGACAAACAGGTTTTGCAATGTTATCTGAAGGGTCAGTACAAGAAGTTATGGATTTAGCACCAGTTGCACATTTAACTGCAATTAAAGCTAGAATGCCATTTCTGAATTTTTTTGATGGTTTTAGAATTTCTCATGAAATTCAAAAGATAGAAGTTTTAGAATACGAAGAATTAGCTAAGTTAGTTGATTATGATGCAATTAATGATTTTAGAAAAAATTCATTAAATCCTGATCATCCAGTTGTAAGGGGAACATCACAAAATCCAGATACATATTTCCAATTAAGCGAATCATTAAATAAGTATTATGATGATATCCCAGAAGTTGTTGAAGGATATATGGCAAAGATTACAGAGCTTACAGGAAGAGAATATCACTGCTTTGATTATTATGGGGACCCGGAAGCGGATAGAATACTTGTAGCTATGGGTTCTGTAATGGAAGTTGCAGAAGAAGCCATAGATTACTTAAGGAAAAATGGTGAAAAGGTTGGGCTTGTAAAAGTAAGACTTTATAGACCATTTTCAATAGAAAGATTATTAAAAGTTATACCTGAGACTGTTAAGAAAATAGCAGTGTTAGATAGAACAAAAGAACTAGGTTCAATTGGTGAGCCATTATACTTAGATGTTGTTAGAGCAGTAAGTGAAATGGATACTCCACCTAAGGTATATGGAGGAAGATTCGGACTTGGATCAAAGGACCCATATCCATCACATATAGCAGCAATTTTTGAAAATTTGAGTCAAGAAAAGCCAAAGAACAGATTCACTATTGGTATAGAAGATGATGTTACTAATTTATCAATTTCACCAAAAGAAGAAATTGATGTTGCACCAGAAGGAACAACAGCATGTAAGTTCTGGGGACTAGGATCAGATGGAACAGTAAGTGCAAATAAGAGTGCAATTAAGATAATTGGTGATCATACAAATATGTATGCGCAAGGATATTTTGCTTATGATTCTAAAAAATCAGGAGGAATAACTGTATCTCACTTAAGATTTGGTAAAACTCCGATAAGATCACATTATGAGATAGATCAAGCAGACTTTGTAGCATGCCATAATCAATCTTATGTGTATAATTACAATTTATTAAAAGGACTTAGAAAAAATGGTACATTTGTTTTAAATACAATATGGACTGAGGAAGAATTAAATGAAAAACTTCCTGCAAGCATGAAGAGATATATAGTAGAAAATAATATAGATTTTTATATTATTAATGCCATAAAAATAGCGCAACAAATAGGTCTTGGTGGAAGAATCAATATGATAATGCAATCAGCTTTCTTTAAGCTTGCTAATATAATTCCACTTGAAGATGCTGTTAAATACTTAAAGCAAGCAGTTGTTACATCTTATGGTAAAAAGGGTGAAAAAGTAGTTAACATGAACTACGAAGCTATTGATAAAGGTATTGAATCTTTAGTTAAGATAAATCCACCTGAAGAATGGAAAAATGCTGAAGATGATAAGTTAGAAGAAAAAATGGATGTTCCTAAATTCGTTGAGGAAATATGTATTCCAATAAATAAATTAGAAGGAAATCACTTACCTGTATCTAAATTCATAGAATATGGTGCAGAAGATGGTACATTTATGGCTGGTACAACTGCTTTTGAAAAGAGAGGAATTGCAGTTAATGTTCCAGAGTGGATTCCAGAAAATTGTATTCAATGTAACCAATGTTCATTTGTATGTCCACATGCTGTTATAAGACCATTTTTAGCTACACCTCAAGAAATAAAAAATGCACCAAGTAGCTATAAGAGTTTAAAGGCTAATGGAATTAAGGGCGATAAGGAATATTTATATACAATAGGAATAACTCCTTTAGATTGTACTGGATGTGGAAACTGTGCTCAAATTTGTCCTGCACCAGGAAAAGCATTAGTTATGAAGCCTATGGATACACAAAGTGATCAAATAGAAGCTTGGAATTATGCTGTTGAAGAAGTTACTCAAAAGATAAATCCTATGAGTAAAACTACTGTTAAGGGAAGCCAATTTGAGCAACCACTACTTGAATTCTCAGGAGCATGTGCAGGTTGTGGAGAAACAGCTTATGCTAAACTTGTTACTCAATTATTTGGAGATAGAATGATGATTGCAAATGCTACAGGTTGTTCATCAATTTGGGCAGCATCAGGAGCAGCAACAGCTTATAGACCAAATTACAATGGTCATGGGCCTGCTTGGGCGAACTCTTTATTTGAAGATAATGCAGAATACGGATTAGGAATGTATTTAGGTGTTAAAACAATTAGAGAAAGAGTTGCAGATAACATTAGGATTGCTTTAGAGGGTGATATGCCTGAAAATACAAAGGCTGTATTAAAGGATTGGTTAGACCATAAGGATAGTGGAGAAGGAACAAGACAAAGAGCAGAAAACTTAACAAGAGTTTTAGAAGAAGACAACTCTGAAATTGCAAAGGAAATTTTAAAGGATAAAGAATTTTTTGTTCATAGATCTCAATGGATCTTTGGAGGAGATGGTTGGGCTTACGATATTGGATACGGCGGCTTAGATCATGTTTTAGCATCAGGCGAAAATGTTAATGTTTTAGTATTTGATACAGAAATATATTCAAATACAGGTGGTCAATCATCAAAATCAACTCCTGAAGCAGCAGTAGCAAAATTTGCAGCAACAGGAAAGAGAACAAAGAAGAAAGATTTAGGATTAATGGCAATGACTTATGGCTATGTATATGTAGCACAAGTTTGTATGGGTGCCAACTTAAATCAAACACTTAAAGCAATTGCAGAAGCAGAAGCGTATAATGGACCTTCATTAATAATAGCTTATTCAACTTGTATAAGTCATGGAATAAAGATGGGGATGTCTAATACTCCATATGAAGAAAAGAGAGCAGTTGAATCTGGATATTGGCATTTATACAGATATAATCCTGACCTAAAGGTTGCTGGAAAGAATGCATTTAGCTTAGATTCAAAAGAGCCAAATAGTAATCTTAAAGAGTTCTTAATGGGAGAAGTAAGATATGCTTCATTAGCAAAAGCTTTCCCTGAAATAGCAGAAGAGTTGTTTGCTAAGACAGAAGAAGATGCTAAAGAAAGATATGAAAGATATAAAAAGCTTTCTCAAGACTCCTTATTATAACATTGTTATAAATAATTATAGTTTGCTAGAATATTATTAAATATAATAATTAGTATAAAATTAGTAGACACATTATGTAAGATTAAGTAAAATAATACTGAGTTCTAAAAGGATGTGTACTACATAGGTGAAGGCAAAAATATAAAAATAAAATAATAAATTACGAATATAGCCTTTAATATGCTCTATAGATTCACTTGTAATATAACAAGAAATTTTAAGAAATATTAAGGCTATATTTTTTTATATTATGAAAGATTATATTATATCATAGAAGAAAGCTTCTAATTGTATTCTAGTAGAATGGTTATTGTATATATAAATTTAAAAAATGATACACTAGTATAAATTAAATAGAAAATTATAAAATGAGTGTGTTAAGATGCAATACACTGGAAGGAACTATAAATTTATACCCTCAATATATTAGAAAAGTATTAATAAAATAAAGAGATTAGAGAATTATTAAAAAGTTGGTACAAAACTTGCTTAGTATAATTGTACAATTAATAAATTAAATTTATTTAGGAGGAATTATTATGAAAAATATATTTTTATTCTGTGACGCGGGAATGTCAACAAGCTTACTAGTAACAAAAATGAGAGAGGTTGCTACTAAGCATAATGTAAATGTTAACATAGAAGCGCTTCCTTTTGCAAAATCTTTTGAAACATTAAATGAAAAACAAGTAGATTGTGTTCTTTTAGGACCTCAAGTAAAATTCTTACTAAAAGATATAGAAGGACCTTGTAAAGAAAAAAATATTCCAGTGGATGTTATAAACGCAGCTGATTATGGAACAATGAATGGTGAAAAGGTATTAAAGCAAGCAATAAAAATGATAAGAGCTAATCAATAAGCTTAATTAAAGAAAAGAGGGTATAAAATGAATAAGTTTGAAGCAATGTTAGAAGAAAAAGTTATTCCTATAGCTCAAAAGATATCTGCACAAAGGCATTTAAGAGCTGTCCGTGATTCTTTTGCAACAATAATGACTTTCTTAATAATAGGATCTGTATTTATGATAATTGCAGACTTCCCTATACCAGGATGGGAGGATTTACAAGTAAAACTTTTTGGTGAAGGTTTTTATCAACTAATTAAAACACCAGTAAGAGTAACTTTTGATTTCATGGCTGTTTATATAGCAGGGGCTATAGCATATAACCTATCAAAGAGATATAGAATAGATGCTTTTACAGTGTCTTTAATAAGTATAGCAAGTTTCATTATATTAATGCCATTTGATAAGTATATTGAAATAGAAGGTACTTCACATTATGTAGGAAGAATGATTGAAATTGGTAACTGGGTAGGAGCTAAAGGTATTATAGTTGCTATTTTTGTAGGTATCGCAGTTACAGAAATATTTAATATATTTGTTAAGAAAAATATTTCAATTAAGATGCCACCAAGTGTTCCAGAAGCAGTTTCAAAAGCTTTCTCAGCACTTATTCCTGGATTCGTTATTATTACATTAATGCTAATAGTTCGTACATTATTCCAAATGACTTCATATGGTTCAATATTTGATATGATTTATACAATTATAGCAGCTCCAGCGCAAGCTTTAGTTGGAAATAATATATTTGGAGCTATAGGATTAGCAGTGTTATCTACTTTATTCTGGTTCTTAGGAGTTAATGCAACTTCAACATTAAATGGTGTTGTAAGACCATTCTGGTTACAATTACAAGAAGAAAATATGGCTGCAATTCAAGCTGGGCTTCAACCTCCACATATTTTAACTGAACAATTCTATGATTTAGTTTACATGGGAGGAATAGGAGCAACACTTGCTGTTTGTATATTCTTAGCATTAAGAGCTAGATCAAAGCAATACAAGGAAATTGGTAAGTTATCAACAGTACCAGGTATATTCAACATTAATGAACCAATTATGTTTGGATTACCTATGGTTTTAAATCCAATTGCATTTATTCCATTAATATTAGCACCAGTAGTTCTTATTTGTATAAATTACTTTGCAATGAGTACTGGAATAGTACCAAAACCAAACGGAATTTACTTACCTTGGACAACTCCTCCAATAATTCAAGGATACTTAATTACTGGAAGTATAAGGGGAGCATTATTACAATTATTTGATATGTTTGTTGTTATGGGAATATGGTATCCATTTATTAAGATGATGGATAAGAAGCAATATGAATTAGAAGTAAAAGAAGCTGAAGAAGATGATGATGATTTTGATTTCTCACTATAATATAAAAGTGAGGTAATAAATTATGTATTTATTTGATAATATAAAGTTAGAAGATGAATTTTTTAATGATTTATTTAGAATCCTTAAAATAAACACAGTGAAAAGTGAAAAACAAGATGCTGCTCCCTTTGGGAGTGGCATAAAATCAGGATTGGAATGTATATTAGATATATGTAAAAGTTATGGATTTAACACTACAAACTTAGATAATTACATTGGATATGCTGAATATAAAAATGAAGATAGTGAAGATTATGTAGGTGTGCTTGGACATATAGACGTAGTTCCTGTTGGATCTGGATGGGACACAGATCCTTTTAGTCCAGTAATCAAGGAAGGAAAGTTATATGCAAGAGGAGCAGTAGACGATAAGGGACCATTATTTGCTTCATTATATGCATTAAAGTTATTGAAGGATTCAGATATTAAGTTATCTAAAAATGTTAGAATTATATTTGGAACTAATGAGGAATCAGGAACAGAGGATATAGATTATTATTTGGAGCGAGAGAAGCCACCAGTATTATGTTTTACACCTGATGCATACTTCCCAATAGTTACTTCAGAAAAAGGAATACTAACCTTTGAGCTTACTCATAAAGTATCTCCAAGTGAAAAATATAAACTTGAATATATTAAGGGTGGTAAAAAGTCTAATATAGTTCCAGATATTTGTGAAGTTAAAATATCTTTTAAAGATAAAAGCTTTTTAAATAATTTCAATAATGAAGATTTAAATAAGGTATATAATATTGAAACTTTAGAAAATGAAGATTCAATATTAATAAAATCTTTTGGAAAATCCGCTCATGCTAGCACTCCAGAAGAAGGGGATAATGCAGTATGCAAGATGATGGAGTATTTATATAAAGTTTTAAATTTCAATGATGACTTCACAGTCTTTTTAAAGGATTTTAATAATCTTATTGGAAGAGGCTATAATGGAGAAAATTTAGAAATTAATTTTGAAGATGAAGAATCAGGAAAATTAACTATGAATTTAGGTATTGTCAATGGAGATTCTGAAGAGATAAGAATGAGGTTCAATGTAAGATATCCAGTAACTATTGATTTTAAGGAAATAGTTAAAAAAGTAGAAGAAAAAGTAAATTTAAGTACCTTAAATTTTATTATGGGAAATCATAATTACCCATTACATTTTCCAAAAGATCATAATCTTATAAAAAGTTTAAAGAAAGCTTATGAAGAAACATTCAAGAAAGAAGCTAAACTTTTAGCTTCAGGTGGAGGAACCTATGCTAAATTAATGCCAAATACAGTAGCTTTTGGGCCTCTTAATGAAGGCGATCCTGATTTAGCTCATCAAAAAAATGAGTATATAGAAATAAATCAGCTTAAGGAATGCGTAGAAGCATATGCAAGAGCAATTTATGAACTAGCAAAATAATATAATGATAAAAATCTTAGAATGATTTTAAATTATTCTAAGATTTTTTTATTGTTGTAATTGTAAATAAGTTTAAATAGAGTGTAAAAAAAGAATAAACTGAAAATTAGTGTGTTAAATAAATTGAAAGATTAGATTAGTGTATAAATAATTGTAGAATAGTCAAAGAAAAATAATACAGTTACTGGTAGTGAGTAAATATTTTATAAAAAGTAACTATAAATCAATATTAATATATTTGGCATATATATTGCTTTCTAAAATAGTAAGAAAATATTTAAAGGTATTTATTACTTAGGAGGTACTAAAATGGAATATAGAAAAGAAAGAGACTCTATTGGAGAAAAATATGTTGAAAAGGATGCTTATTATGGAGTTCAAAGTTTAAGAGGATATGAAAACTTTAGAATAAGTGGATTAAATATAAATAAAGAGTTTATAAAGAATTTAGCTATAGTAAAAAAGGCATGTGCAATTACAAATGAGAAAACAGGAGAATTGAAAAGAGAATTAAGTAATGCAATTATTAAAGCTTGTGATGAGATATATGATGGAAAATATTTTGAGCAATTTATTATAGATCCTATTCAAGGTGGAGCTGGAACTTCAATGAATATGAATATAAATGAAATAATAGCAAATAGAGCAAATGAAATATTAGGATATGAAAAAGGAGAGTATTATCCAGTTCATCCAAATGATCATGTAAACATGGGACAATCAACAAATGATGTAATTCCTACTGCAGCTAGTATAACAGCATATAAATTATTAGTTAAATGCATAAAAAATATTAAAGTTTTAGAAAGTGCATTAAATGAAAAGGCTAAGGAATTTACTGATATTATAAAAATGGGAAGAACAGAAATGCAAGATGCAGTTCCTATAAGTTTAGGTTCTGAATTTAAAGCATTTTCACTAGCTATAGGTAGAGATGCTAACAGATTAGAAAATGTTAAGGACTCATTATTAACAGTAAATTTGGGAGGAACAGCTGTAGGAACAGGAATAACGGCTACTAAAGGGTATATAAAAGAAGTTACAAAAGTATTAAAAGAATTATTTGGAGAAGATATAAACCAATCAGAAGATTTAATTGATGGAACTCAAAATCTCGATAAGTATGCTGATATTTCTTCACAATTAAAGGTTTGCGCTGTTAATTTAAGTAAGATTTCAGGTGATTTAATATTAATGTCATCAGGGCCAAGAACTGGTTTTGGAGAAATAAAATTGCCTTCAAAGCAAAATGGTTCTTCAATTATGCCAGGAAAGGTTAATCCAGTAATGCCAGAAGTAATGAAGCAAATAGCTTTTCAAATAATGGGAAATGATTTAACAATAACTATGGCAACTCAAAGTGGACAATTAGAGTTAAATGCTTTCTATCCAATAATCATGCATAACATATATGAATCTATAATAATATTAACAAATGGTATAGAAACATTTGTAGAAAATTGCATTAAGGGAATTGAGGCTAACGAAATAAGATGTAATGACCTTGTAAATGGAAGTATAGGAATTGTAACTGCTTTAGCACCAGTATTGGGATATGAAAAAGCTGCATATATTGCTAAGAAAGCCTTAAATACAGAAAGATATGTTAAGGATGTTGCTATTGAAGAATGTGGTATGCAAGAAAATGAAGTAAGTAAGATATTAAACATTAAAGATATGATAAACTTAGTAAGCTAATAAAGAGATTGTATATAAGTATCTAGTTCTAAAAGTAATAGCTTAGTTTATTTGAAAATTAAATAAATTATATGATAAATTAAAAGCACCTAATAAGAATAATCACATCTTATTAGGTGCTTTTTATTTTGAAAATCTAAAAATTAATCTGCAAGTTATAGTTTAGAGGTATCTAATTTATTAATGCAGTATATAGTAAATGTCATTAAGAAAATAAATTCTAAGTCAGATAAATTTATATTATATGTTTTTTCAATTAAAGATTTAATCTCCATAGCTAATGGACAGTAGTCCTTATATATAGACTTTAATTTATTTAATGAAGGTAGAGTAGAGTAATCCATAAGATCGATTCTGTCATAAATCATATCGATATGGATGTTAAAGAAAGTTTTAAAATCACTATTAGAAAGTTTTTCATTTATCTTATCATCTAATTCTAATAGTTTAGATAATAGTTCATCATATGCTGATTGTTCAAAATTAAAATTATAATTAGCCTTATTTTCAATTACTAAATCTATATATTTAGTAAAATAATTAATAATCAAATTTGTACAATTTTCTTTATGATGTATAGCACTATCTATATTATTTATAAAATCCTTGTAACTTGATAAAATCATATGTTTTTGTTTTAAAAATGAATGGCTTGTTATCTCTGTATTCTTATCATAAACAAAGTATCCATCTACTGAATTAAGAGATTCAATAAGTAGTTTTTCTCTATCTAAAGGATTATTAAGTGCTCTTTTAATATCCAAAGGTAAATCTGGACTATTTATTTTTATATGCTTTTTATTATTTATAAAATACTCAGAATAAGCATTAGCCACAGCAAGAATAATATCATTTTTTAATTGTCCAACATTATACGGACAATCATAGGACAATAAACATAACATTGAATTTTTTGATACAAGTACAGGTTTATCTAGTTTTATACTTTCTTCTTTAATAAAAGATTCTATTAAGGTCAATCGTTCTTCTAAAAGTCTTTCATTTAAATCAGGTAAATTTATCTTTATAGGGATTCTTCTTATAAATGTATCTAATAATGATGAATTTATATCTTTGTTAGTAGCGCATATTATACGAGCAGAGGATTTAATTCTTTTAGATACTTCTCCTAATCTCTTAAAGTATCCAGTATCCATAAAGACAAATAACATTTCTTGGCCTTCACTTGGTAGATTATGAATTTCATCTAAGAATAAAATACCGCCATTTGCTTCTTCTATTAATCCAGGTCTATCTTCATTAGCTCCTGTAAATGTACCTTTTTTTACTCCAAATAACTGAGCACTTAATAGTTGAGTATTACTTGAATAATCTGAACAGTTAAAATGAATGAAAGGCATATCTTTTGTATCATCTAAAGAATTAGAATACTCATGCATAAGCTTTGCTAGCATAGATTTACCAACTCCTGTATCTCCGATTATTAAGGAGTTCATACCATTTGGAGGATATAGTATTGCAGTTTTAGCTAATTTAATTGCAGGAGCAAGGGATGGATATAAATAACTTAGTTTATCCATTGAGGATTTCTTAGAAAAATCGGTAGCATTAGGATTATTAAAAAAATATTTTACTGGACGACTATTATTTTTAAAAAGCTTTCCTTTTTTTAATAATATGTTTAAATCTTTGCTTACATTTGAACGCTCCAAATTAAGATATTTACTTATATCTAAAGTCGTTATACCATCACCATTATCGAGGTTTTTAACAGTATTATAAATTAAATCTATTCTTTTCATAAGTGCACCCTTCTTATAAATTTATTGTTTGTATAGAAGATATATGTAATTTGTATTGCTATTATTAAAAAATTTAAGTTACTGTATTAAAAATAAATTAAATTATTATTATATGTATCATTTTACAATACACTTATATGCAAAGGCAATTAATAGTTATAATATTCTTTAAAATACTACTTACATACAATGTTGGCATAGATATTGCTTTTAATAATTGCATAGTTAATTGAAGTGGAGGAGAGACTTATGAAATATGCAATGATAGCAACATGGAGAATGGCAGTCGAAGGAATAACTAGTTCAGCAGAACTATTAAGGGATGAAAAATCAGCAGGAGATGCAATAGAAAATGCAATAAAAATGGTAGAAGACTTTCCTTTCTATAAATCAGTAGGATATGGTGGGTTACCAAATGAAGAATGTGAAGTTGAGCTAGATGCTGCTTATATGGATGGTGATTCCCTTTCAATTGGGGCTATAGCTGGAATTAAAGATTTTAAGAACCCAATTAGTATAGCAAGAAAATTAAGCAATGAGCAAGTGAATTGCTTTTTACAGGGGCTAGGTGCAGAAGCATTTGCCCATAAAAATGGTTTTGAAAGAGTTAATATGCTTACAGATAGAGCAAAATTACATTATGAAAAGAAAAGAAGAGAAATTGCAAAAGAAGGGTTGAGCCCATATGATGGACATGATACAGTTGGAATGGTGGCACTTGATTCTAATAAGAAAATGGTAGCAGGAACATCTACGAGTGGCTTATTTATGAAGAAAAAAGGAAGAGTAGGGGATTCACCATTATCTGGTTCAGGTTTCTATGTAGATAGTGAAGTTGGAGGTGCTACTGCAACAGGTCTTGGAGAAGACTTAATGAAGGGATGTATATCTTATGAGATAGTAAGATTAATGAAAGAAGGGCATCATCCTCAAGAAGCAGCTGATATGGCAGTTGAAAAATTAGATAAAGAGCTTATAAGAAGAAGAGGTAAGGCCGGTGATTTATCAGTAGTAGCATTAAATAATAAAGGGGAATTTGGAGTTGCAACAAATATTGAAGGTTTCTCATTCTCAGTAGTTACAGAAGATTTAGAGCCAACAGTCTATGTGTGTAATAAACAAGAAAATGGCAAAACTACTTATGAAGTAGCAAGTCAAGAGTGGTTAGATGCATATTTAAAAAGAATTAAATCACCTATAACATTTGACTAATATAAGGAGTAAATTTATGAATATATATGAAGCTTGTGTTGGAAATTACAATGAAGCTGTTAGAGCTGAAGCTTTAGGAGCTAATAGAATAGAGCTTTGTGATAACCTTTTAGAAGACGGAACTACACCTAGTTTTGGAACAATTAAAAAGGCTGTAGAAAAGTTAAATATTCCAGTGATGGTTATTATAAGGCCAAGAGGTGGAAACTTCGAGTATTCTGAAGATGAAGCTGATATAATGATACAAGATATTAAATTGTGTAAAGATCTAGGAGCATATGGTGTAGTAATAGGGGCCTTGAAGGGAAATACAATAGATTTAGACTTAACTAGAAAAATGGTAGAAGCAGCTAAACCAATGAAAATAACATTTCATATGGCTTTTGATAGTATTGATGATAAAAAATCTGCAATTGATGATTTAGTAAAGCTTGGAGTAGATAGAATATTAACTAAAGGTGGATGTGAAAATGCTCTTGCAGGAAAAGATAAGCTTAAGGAATTGGTAGATTATGCTGAAGATAGAATCATCATTATGCCTGGAAAAGGGGTTAATAGAGATAATAGAGAGTATATTTTAGAGTATACTGGATCTAAAGAAATTCATGGAACTAAAGTTGTTTAGGTTTAGCGAAAAGAAAGAAGGGTGATATACTTGAATATATATGAGGAATCTTTAGAATTTCATAAACAAGTAAAAGGAAAATTTGAAATAACTTCAAGAGTAGCTATAGAAAATGAAAAAGACTTAAGTTTAGCATATACTCCTGGTGTTGCAGAGCCTTGTAGAGAAATACATAAAGACCCAGAAGCAGCATATGTTTATACAAGAAAGTGGAATACAGTAGCAGTTGTATCTGATGGAACTGCAGTTTTAGGCTTAGGGGATATTGGACCTTTAGCAGCATTACCAGTAATGGAAGGAAAAAGTATACTATTTAAGAATTTTGCTGATGTGGATGCATTTCCATTAGTATTGGACACAAAGGATACTGATGAAATAGTTGAAACAATAGTTAGAATATCTCCTACTTTAGGTGGAGTAAATCTTGAAGATATATCAGCACCAAGATGTTTTGAAATAGAAAAAAAATTAAAAGAAAAATTAGATATGCCAGTATTTCATGATGATCAACATGGAACAGCGATAGTGGTTTTAGCGGCTTTAGTAAATTCATTAAAGATAGTAAATAAAAAGTTAGAAGATCTAAAGGTTATTGTTAATGGAGATGGATCAGCAGGTAGTGCTATTACTAGATTGTTGTTATCATCTGGAATAAGCAATTTAATAGTTTGTGGCAAGGATGGAGCAATATATAAGGGTATGAATTATCCTAATGAATCAATAAAAGAATTAGCCTCCATAACGAATCCTAATAATGAAAAAGGTAAATTAGGTGAAGTTATTAACGGAGCAGATTTATTTATTGGTGTATCAGTTGGAAATGTTTTGACTAAGGATATGGTATCAAGAATGAATAAAGATGCTATAATATTTGCTATGGCAAATCCTATTCCAGAGATATTTCCAGAAGAGGCGAAGGCTGCTGGAGCAAGGATAGTTGGAACAGGAAGATCGGATTATTCAAATCAAATAAATAATGTATTAGCTTTTCCAGGAATATTTAGGGGAGCGTTAGATGTTAGGGCAACAGAAATAAATGAAGAGATGAAAATTGCAGCTGCTTATGCTATAGCAAATTTTGTTTCAATAGAAGAGTTAAGTGAAGAAAAAATTCTTCCAAAGGCATTTGAAAAAGGTGTTGGGGCAGCAGTAGCAGAGGCTGTAAAAAAAGCAGCAGTAGAAACAAAGGTAGCCAAAGTAGTAAAAGTGCAAAAGTAGATAAATAGTGGAGGATGGAATAAATGGATAATTTAGAATTAGTATCATTTCAATTAATTAGTAATGTAGGAGAAGCAAGATCAGCTTTATTTGAAGCTATGAGAGCTGCAAGAGAAGAATGTTTTGAAGAAGCAGATAAATTAGTAAGGGATGCAGAAGATTCATTGATAAAAGCACATGAATCACATAGTTCTCTAATTATGCAAGAAGCATCAGGAGATAAGGTGCAAATATCATTACTTTTAATGCATGCAGAAGATCAATTAATGACAACAGAACTTTTAAAAGGAATGGCAAAGGAAGTTATTTTAACTCATAAAAAGTATTCAAATAAATAATAATTAAATATCAGATTAAATGTTAACATAAATTTAGGAAAGATTTTATAGATAAAATAAATTAATAAAAATATAGTTAAAAAATCTCTATATAAATGGTTTTACTCTATACTATTTATATAGAGATTTTTTATATATTAAAATTTATTATTTAATGTGTCTATCAGTGAAAGTCTACTATTTCCATCCCTACCTATAAGAGTTTCATTATTATATAATGAAGTCATAATTGCATCTTCACAGGCTTCAATAGAAGCTCTAAATACTATATCAATTTTATTTTCATGAATTTCCTTTATATTAATTATATCAGTAGTTTGATAATGAGGAATTATATTAGCAGTAGAGAATCCTATTACGATATCACCACTTCCATTTCCTAAATATGATCCTAACCTTGCTAATGAAGCACTCATTCTTTTACAAACCCTTTTTAGTTGACGTGATGACAATGGTATATCAGTAGCAAGTATCATCATAATGCTACCTTTTTCTAAAGTTTCATCATCAATATCTGAAAAACTAATATTATCGAAAATAAAGTCTTTTTTTAATCCAAAATTACTTAATACAAGAAGACCTACAGTGTACTCTTGTCCATCTAGCTCAATAATACGAGAAGCAGATCCAATACCACCTTTCATTTGGAAACATGACATCCCTCTACCAGCCCCTACGCTACCAAGTTCAAAGTCGATAGTTGCATTATGAATAGCTTCATAGACATCTTCTTCTTTTACAGCACAAGTACGAATATCGTTAAGGTAACCATCATTACATTCCCCTACAACAGTATTAACAGTTCCTGTTTCTTTACCGATATCAGGATTATCCTTTAGCATATGTTTTACAATAGCTTGCTGAACAGTACCTACATTTAAAGTGTTTGTTAGACCTATAATACTTTCTAAAGTTCCAAGTTCATCAATTTGAATTAAACCACTCGTTTTTCCAAATCCATTAATTACATAAGATGATGCCACATATTTATTTTGAAATATATTATCTTCACTTGGAATAATAATAGTTACACCTGTATGAATATCTCCATTATCAATTGTTTTATGACCAACCTTTATTCCTTTAACATCAGTAATTTTATTTAATCTTCCTGTTTTCATTTATATCTCCCATTTTAATACCTATTTTATTAATTATTTCCATATAATTATAACATACTAAAGATTTAAGAATTAATGCTAATTTATATAAAAGCTATATATAAATTGATTATATATTATTTATTTAGAATATTTAAAATAAATTATTAATATATAGTTAAGATTGATGCTTTTATATTTAGCTAATGTTAATATAAAAATATATTCAAATTAGCTAAGATAAAGGGTGATTATATGTTAAAAAATGTTGGTAAAAAAATTTTTAGAGAAAGAATAATAAATGAGGATTTTTTGGATGCCATACAAAAAAATATAATGCCAATGAATGAATTAATGGCGTACTATCGTTGTGCAATTATGGAAGTTGAAACAAAATTTAATGTATTAAATGAAGAATTTTCATTACAGTATGATAGAAATCCAATAGAAAATGTAAAATCTAGATTGAAGTCTACTGATAGTATTATAAGAAAGCTTAAGAAAAAAGAGTTACCTTTTTCACTGGAAGCAATGCAAGAAAATATAAATGATGTAGCTGGCATAAGAGTAATTTGCTCATTTCCAGAAGATATTTATATGTTAGCGGACTGTTTATTAAATCAAGATGATATTAAGTTAATTACAAAGAAGGATTATATAAAAAATCCGAAAAAAAGCGGATATAGAAGTTTACATTTAATTATCGAAGTACCAATTTTCTTGAAGAATGAAAAGAGGTATATGAAGGTAGAGGTGCAGCTTAGAACGATAGCTATGGATTTTTGGGCAAGCTTAGAACATAAATTAAGATATAAGAAAAATATTTCCCTAGAGGAAGCTGAAATTATCAGTAAAGAGTTACTTGAGTGTTCAGAAATTAGCGCAACTTTAGATAAACGTATGGAAGATATACGAAATAGAATTGAAAAAAGGTTATAATATAAGGTAATATAAGGTAATATAAGGATAAACATTAATTAAGCTGTCACAAGGACAGCTTAATTTAAAATAAAATTGCTTCACTTAATACTTTGCCAATAGAATCATGAATAACTAAATTTGCATTATTATCAGCAGAAGTTGTACTCTTATTAATTAGAATTAAATTCTTACCTTTAAAGTAATTTATAAGTCCAGCAGCAGGATAAACAACAAGTGAAGTTCCACCTATGATTAAAGTATCTGCTTCAGATATTGCTTTAATAGAACCTCTAATTACAGAATCATCTAAGCCTTCTTCATATAAAACCACATCAGGTTTAACTCTTCCACCACATTTAGTACAAGTAGGTACACCTTTAGATTCTAGTATAAACTTTTCATCATAAAATTCATTACAACTACTACAATAATTTCTTAAAACAGATCCATGAAGTTCAAAAACATTTTTACTTCCAGCTGCTTGATGAAGTCCATCAATATTTTGAGTTATAACAGCTTTTAATTTTCCCATTTCTTCAAGCTTAGCTAACGCCATATGTGCTTCATTAGGTTTTGCTTCAGGATATATAAGTTTAGCTTTATAGAAATTAAAAAACTCTTCAGGATATCTAATATAAAAGCTATGTGATACTAACTGTTCCGGAGTAAAGGTTATATTAAGTTTTTCATTAAAAAGACCATTAGAACTTCTAAAGTCAGGAATACCTGATTCAGTTGATACACCAGCTCCACCAAAGAATACTATGTTACTACTTTCTTTTAAGATTTGAGTTAATTGTTCTATTTTATTTTCCATTAAATCATCTCCAAAACGATATTTATTACTTCTATTATCATATAAATAAAATTCTAATTAAAGTATATCTATAAATGAAGATAAAAACAATTTTAAAAATTGCTTTACTTTCCATTTTAAAGAATGTTACATTCATTATATGAGTGGAAATACTTTACAAACGGAAGTAGCTTTAGAGATTTGACAAAATTGAGCAAGCCTGGTTAGGAATTATAAATTTTAATATCTTACAATGAATATATGAGGTGAGAAGAAGATGAATTACATTCAAAGCATACAAAAATCAATTGATTATATGGAAAATCATATTTTAGAAGATATTAATTATGAAGATGTAGCAAGACATGTTTATATGTCAAATTATCATTTTCATAGATTATTTAGTATGATAACAGGCATAACAGCTAACGAATATATAAGGAAAAGACGTTTGTCTATGGCTGGACAAGAAATTTCTATGTCAGATGCTAAAGTTTTAGATATTTCATTAAAATATGGATATGATTCACCAGAGAGTTTTTCAAAAGCATTTATGAGGTTTCATGGAGTTACACCAAATATAGCAAGACGTTCGGGAATGAAATTAAAATCTTTTAATAGCCTTGTAATAAAAATTTCATTGGAAGGTGGAACGGTTATGGATTATAAAATCGTAAAAAAAGAAAGTTTCAAACTATTAGTAAAGGTTAAGGAGTTCAGAGTAGAATCAATTTCAGAAGATAATAATGAAGATATACCTAACTTTTGGAATGAATGCGCAGAGAATGGTGTGTTTGATGTATTAAAAAGTAACACAACAAATCATGATATTTATGGCGTGTGTAAACCTATATCTAAAGAAAGTAAATACTTTGATTATGGGATTGCTATGAAATATGATGGTGGTGATGTTCCAGAAGGTTATAAGGTTTGGGATGTACATCCTACATTGTGGGGAGTTTTTAAATGTGTAGGAGAAAATGGTGATTGTATTGGTGAAATGTGGAATAGAATATTTAATGAATTTTTACCAAGCTCAGATTATACTATGTTAGATGATATTGATTTTGAATTTTATAAAGAAGATAATAATACAGATTGTTTTTGTGAAATATGGATACCTGTTGAAAAGAAATAAATGAGATGGAGCTATAGTATATAATATAAAATTTAATATGCTATAGCTCCCTTAAATTCTTATAAATAGATCTTAGTTTAGTATATTGGTAAGGATTTTAATAATAGCATAAAGGTTTATATGGATAAAAATATATATTGATATAATACAATTATATAAACATATATTATAGAGAAATAGTATATTAGTGTATAAAAGGATGGTAGGGAATTAAATGAAAAATAAAGAAAAAATATTATTAGGTTTAACATGCTTTCTAGGAGGAGTTGTAGCTGGTTTTATTATTGCACCAATTAAGCAGGGAGTTTATTTAGGAAATAACTGTGGGAGTCATTGTGGAAATAACTGTGGAAATACTGTGAAAAATGATGAGGAATTAGAAAATATTGTGGATAATAATATAGAGGAAAATGAGGGCTTGTAATAAATATATTATTGATATACGTAGGAGATAAATAGATATGAATAGAATTATAATTATTGGATGTGGAGGAAGTGGCAAATCTACATTAGCTAGAAATTTATCTAAGAAGACTAATTTACCAGTAGTTCATCTTGATAAGATATTTTGGAAAGAGGGATGGATAAATATATCAAGAGAAGAGTTTAATACTTTACTTAAAGAAGAATTAAAAAAAGAAAAATGGATAATAGATGGTAATTATGATAGAACAATAAAGGAAAGAATTGAAATGTGTGATACTGTTATCTATTTAGATTATCCAAGGATGTCTTGCTTATTTGGTGTTATAAAAAGAGTAGTATCAAGTTATGGTAAAGTTCGTCCAGATATGGCAGATGGATGTCCAGAAAGATTTGATTTAGAATTTTTAAAGTGGATATGGAATTTTAATAAGGAACATAGAGATAAGTTTTACAATATTCTTCAAAAAGAAAAAAATAAACAGATATACATATTTAAAAATAGAAAAGAATGTAATGAGTTCGTAAAAAACTTATAAGGAGATGAGAATTAGAATAATGGCGTTAGGATTTATAGGTATCATAATTTTTTTAGTTCTGTTGTCCTATGTTATTAGAGAAGCAGTAGAACAGGGAGTATTTAATGCATTAAAAAATATGATAAATGGAAAGAAAATGATACTTATAATGAAGGATAAAAAAACTCAGCATATAGCTGAGTTTTTTCCTAAACTTTTAACTCTTTCATTTCCTTAAGCATATATTCTTTCCAATCGCCATTTTCAATATAAATAGCTTCATCTTGGAATTTTGTATCTATATCCTTATTATAGAAATAAGAATAACAATCTTCAAAGCTTTCATCATCAGTTAGTTTTACTTTTACAATTTTTCTTGAATATTCATTATTTGGATTTCCTTCACCTAAGAAGCCTTCCATTTCATCCATAGGTTTAAGTGTTGAATCATAATTTATAAGTTCAACAACTTCACCGACTATGGTGTTTTTTCCAGGTAATACGGCAGGATATCCCTTGTAAGGCATATGATATAATTCAAATCCGCTTATTTCAGCAGGTCTTATAGAATTAATCTTTCCCTTTAAATAAAGGTCATAGTTAAAAAAGCCTTCTCTTAAACTACCATATACAAAAATCTTTAGTTTCTTATTCATTAGCAAATAGCTCCACCTATAGTTTTTATATCTGATGAATTTTCTATGATAGCTTTGAGACTAAGTTCTAGTCCTTTAGATATATCATCAATAGACATAGATGGCATATTAGGCTTTGTAGTTACTTGAGATGGTATGTAAGGTACATGTATAAAACCACCTCTTATATTTGGATATTTTTTATCGATTAAATATAATATTCCATACATAACATGATTACATACAAATGTTCCAGCTGTGTTAGAGACAGAAGCGGGGATTTCGTTATCCATCATTTCTTTAACCATTGCCTTTATAGGAAGGTTTGAGAAATAAGCAGCTTCACCATCTTCAAAAATAGATATATCTATTGGTTGATTGCCCTCGTTGTCTTTTATTCTTGCATCATCTATGTTAATTGCTACTCTTTCTGGAGTAACTCCAAATCTTCCACCAGCTTGTCCTACAGATATAACAACATCAGGCTTATGTTTTATTATATTTTCTTCAATTGTTTCTAGAGATTTTCTAAATACAGTTGGAATTTCTAATTTTATTATTTCACTATTTAAAATAGTATCAGGTAATTTTTTTACAGCCTCTAATGCTGGATTTATATTCTCTCCACCAAAAGGATCAAATCCTGTAATTAATATTTTCATATATAAAGCCTCCCTTAAAATCTAAAATGCTAAGAAGTACATAAGTGGTATATGAATTGCAAGTAATACAATTGCAAATACAGCTTGTGATTTTATAACAGCATTTTTATCTTTAGTTTCTAATAAAGCCACTGGCAATACATTAAAGTTTGCCGCCATAGGTGTTAATAATGTTCCACAAAATCCTGCTGTCATAGCTAATGCTGATGCAATTATAGGATCTCCACCTTGAGCAAATACAAAAGGTACTCCTATACCAACTGTTATAACTGAAAATGCAGCAAAGGCATTCCCCATGATTGCTGTAAATATAGCCATTCCTATACAATAAGCGCATATTCCTAGTAGTATGTTTCCTTCAGGGATAACGCTTGAAATCATATTTGAGATAATATCACCAACACCAGCAGCGGTAAATAGTGCTCCAAGAGCAGCTAGAAGTTGAGGCAATATTGCAGTAGAACCTATAGATTGAAACATTCTATTACTATCTTCAATAAATTCATTAGGTTTAGCCTTTGTTATTATGAATGTTGCAATTAAGGCTATTATTGCAGCAATACCAACAGCAGTTACTCCTGATATTGGTGTAAACTGAGCAATGCCTAAAGCAACTAAAGCTATAATTAATGATGGAATAAATATTTTAATTCCAATTTTAGATGCTTTTAAATTTGCGAAAGTACTGTCTAATTGTTTAATAGTTCCAACATTAATTTGATTAAATGCTGCTAATATACCTATAACTACAATAAGTAGTCCAGTTATCATTGAAGGAATTGCTTCTCCTAATATAAAGATAACTCCAAGTATTCCCCAAAAAAGGGATGTACCGTATTTAGTTTTATGATTTTTATCTTTTAAAGTAAACAACATAGTAAGTAGAAAAAATAAACCTACCATAATGTAAAATACTTGTAATAATATATTTGAAAAAGTATTAATATCCATAAAATTTACCTACCTATTTTTATATTTTTTAGCAAGCTTTTTATCTAGATAATAGTTTTGAATAGCTCCTAAAATAAAAGCTATTATAGCAATTGGAATTGAAGCTTTAGCAATTTGTAATGTGTCCACATTATATCCTAAAGTTTCTAAAGTACCAGCTATAAGTAAAACACCGGAGTTTGCTATAAATACATTTTGTCCAAAGAAATTACCATAGTTATCAGCTGCCGCAGAGTGAGCTTTTATTAGGTCCTCATCTTCTTCATCTAATTCACCATATTTTGAAATTGCAGCACCTTGGGCCATTGGATTAATTAACGGTCTAACAAATTGAGGATGTCCACCAAGTTTAACTGCCATTGCAATAGATAATTCTCTAATAAATAAATATCCAGATATAATTTTTCCAGTAGATAAGCCTTTTACATTTTTTATAAGCATTATTGCTTTTTCTTTTAATCCATATCTTTCACACATTCCTACAACAGGAAGAGTCAGTAAAAATAAACACATTTCTCTTTTTTGAACGAAGGTTTGTCCTAAAGTGGTAAGTATTTCTGAAATACTCATACCAGAAACTAGTCCAGTTACTAATCCAGATACAATTACAACAGCAATTGTATTAAACTTTAATGCAAATCCTACAATTATTATTAATATTCCTATTAACGCCATATTTATCGAATCCTTTCGAAATTTGTAGTAAATTAATCATTTTTTTATAATTATACAATCAGATTTGTATAAAATCCATAGAAAAATCTGATAATTTATAGTAAAAGGTGCTATAAAATTGATAGATATATAAGGAAAACTCTAAATGTTAATAAAATGTTAATTGATTATTTAGAGATTAGTTATAAGTAAAATATGAGCAATACTAAAGTATAAGTAGAATTATTATAAAGATTGGATAGTTAGAAAGGTATTTATTTTCAACAAAATTTAAAAAAGTGTGAACTATTTATAAGTTCAAGATAATAATGACTTTATTTTACTGTTAATTAATAATAAAAAAAGTATGTAGACTTTGGAAATCTATTCATACTTTTTGCGTATTTATAAAATTTAATTATAAGCTAACACAGTATACTAAAAAAAATAAAAAGGACGTTAATAATAAAATAATTGATAAATCTATTCTTAAAGAACTTGCTTTGCTAGTATTATTTTCCAAAAATATCACCTCGTTTAATTTATGTCCAGGTTTACGAAAGTTTAAACAGTTAAAGAAAATTTAATTTTAAAATAAATAGGAATTATTTTATTGTCATAAACGTATATTATATAGTTAGCAATAGTTTGAAAAAATTTATATTTAAAAGAAATAGTAAGAAATAATAAGATTTTTATAAATAGTAAATGGTTACAAGGTTTAATTAACCAAAAGAAAAAAATATCAATTATAATAAAATTAGTAATTTTTATTTAGAATATATATAATAATAAAGTAACAGGGAGTTGGTTTTATGAATAAAAAAACTAAAGAGTTGAATCAATATAAGTTACTCAATAATATGATAAATAAATTGATGGAAAAAAATAAAATAGTAAAATAATAAAAAAATCATTTACATTTAAAAAATGATATGATATTATAATCACATAATTAAATACGTAGTGTGTTACTGGTTATGCAGGCAAGGACTAAAAATATTATAGATATAGCTATATCTATAAGTTTTGGTCCTTTTTTTATTTTTTTTAAATACATTTAAAAAACTTTAATAACTATTGTATAAAAAGGAGATAATAAACCCATAGTAGCACATACTACTGTAGCAATTTATTTTTTATTATATAAATATTTTAAAGGAGGAATTATAAGATGCTACAACAATTACAAAGAATCGGTAAAGCGATCATGCTTCCAATAGCAGCTTTACCAATAGCAGGTATTTTACTAGGTGTTGGGGGTGCATTACTAGGTATATCAGGGTTATCTAACCCACCAGCAGTGTATCAACCATTAATAGCATTTGTTAATATTCCTGTAGTTACAGCAATATTAACAATAATGAAAAACGTAGGAGATATTATATTTGGAAACCTACCATTACTATTTGCAGTAGGTGTTGCAGTTGGACTTGCTAAAAAAGATAAAGGAACTGCAGGTTTAGCTTCAATATTTGGTTTCATAGTTATGAACCAAGTTATATCTTCAATGTTAGCATTAGGATTAACTCAATTAGGAGTTGTTACTCCAGATGCAGTTGGTGGATATAGTACTTATGTTACTACTAACTTAGGTATATTTACATTAAATATGTCAGTTTTCGGTGGTATCATCACAGGTATAGTTACAGCAATATTACACAATAAATATCATACAATACAATTACCACAAGTTATTGGATTCTTCTCAGGATCAAGATTTGTGCCAATAGTAACTTCTTTAGCTATGGCAATAGTTGGTGCTTTATTAGCATTTATTTGGCCGGTAGTTCAAAATGGTATAGGAGTACTTTCAGAATTAGTTAGAAATGCAGGTGCTATAGGAACATTCTTCTATGGAGTTATTGAAAGAGCATTAATTCCATTTGGATTACACCACGTATTCTATACACCGTTCTGGTATGGATCATTTGTTGAAGGACAAATATTAGTAGATGGAGTATGGCAAACAGTTGCAGGAGCTAACACAGCTTACTTTGCTCAATTATCAAGCATGAGTAGCTTAGTTGGAGCTTCATCAGCAGATATGGCTACAGTAGTTGCAGGTACTACAAGATTTATGGCTGGTAAATTCCCATTCATGATGTTTGGTCTTCCAGCAGCAGCTTTAGCTATGTATAAGACAGCAGCTCCAAGCAAGAAGAAAGCTGTTGGATCATTATTAGCATCAGCTGCAGTTACAGCATTGCTTACTGGTATAACTGAACCAATAGAATTTACATTCTTATTCGTTGCACCAGTATTATATGGAGTTCACTGTGTATTAGCAGGTTTATCATTCATGTTAATGGATATACTTAATGTATTTATTGGTATGACATTCTCAGGTGGATTAATAGACTTTACATTATTCGGTTTATTACCAGCAGGAGCAGGAGTTCCTACTAACTGGTTAAGATTAGTCTTAGTTGGTATAGTTTATGCGGTAGTTTACTACTTCTTATTCTTATTCTTAATTAAGAAATTCAATTTAAAGACTCCAGGTAGGGATGAAAGCGAAGAAGAAGTTAAACTTTATTCAAAATCTGATTATCAAGAAAAAGCAGGTATTCCTCAAGCTGATATTAATGAAAAGTCTGGTAACAAGAAAGCTGGAAAAAATAATGAAATAGTTGAAAAAGCTCCAGCAGTTTTAGCAGCTTTAGGTGGAGAAGAAAATATAGTTAGCGTTGATGCTTGCATAACAAGATTAAGAGTTGAAGTTAAAGATAAAGCAAACGTAAATAAGGATCAATTAAAATCTTTAGGTGCTGCTGGTGTAGTTGAAGTTGGTAACGGAATTCAAGCCATCTTTGGTGCTAAAGCAGATGCATACAAGAATGAAATTAAAAACATCTTAGATATAGATTAATATTTAATAGCGTATATAGTTGTTAAATAAAATAAAAAA
>NZ_JH815222.1:2993555-3071501 GCF_000158375.2 Clostridium sp. 7_2_43FAA | reverse complement strand
ATCGTTAATTCATTGTAAGAATTAACGATTTTTTTATTTATAATAGTAATTAAAATAGAAATAATTAGAAAATTTAAGTACTATTATAATGTTTAAAAGTGTATTTAATTTAATGGTTAGAGGTTGTAGAAAAAAATAATTGTGTAGATTTGGGGATAAAAAAATTTAGATTTTGAATCTTTTAAATTATAAAAGAGTTGATATGTAAAAAATGAATATTATAAAAGTTTCTGAAAAAAATAGATTTAATTAATAATTTTTTATGTGGATTTAAAGTGAGGAGAGGATTAAAATAAAAAAATTCAAATTAATTATTACTATAATCACATTAGTTCTATTAGGAGTAATATCAACTGAGTTTAAGCCTAATACTACAACAGTAGAAGCGAAATCAAATGAAAATCTTTCTTTTGCTGTATTAGGAGATGTTCATGAAAATATTAATCATTTTGAAGAGGCTATTAAAGATCTACATACAATAAATCCTAATATGGATGCATTAGTATTAAATGGCGATGTTGTGGATCAAGGATTAGATGAGCAATATGATTCAGTACAAAAAACTTTAAATAAAAACAAGGATTTACTACCACAAACAATTATAAAAAATATAGGCAATCATGAGTTTTTTGACTATAATATTGAAAAAAATTCTAAGGATCAAGTTCAAAACTTTATAAATAAGTACCTTGAGTTTTCAGGAGAAGAAAAAGTATATCATGATAAATGGATAAAAGGATATCATTTTATATCATTAGGATCTGAAGATGGTAATTCTCAAACTATAAATTCAGTTACAGCATTTATTTCTGATGAACAATTAGAATGGTTTAAAGAAAAGTTAGCTGAGAATTATCAAAAAGGTAAACCGATATTTGTATTTTTACATCAGCATTTAGATTATGGAGATAATCCATGGGTTGGATCAAAGCAAAGTGAAGAAATAAAGAATATATTAGAGCAATACCCAGAAGTAATTATGTTTTCATCACATACTCATAGGGATTTGAATGAAAGTAGTGTAGTTTTAAATAAACCATTTACAATAGTCAATACAGGATCTATTCATTACACTATTATACCTGATTCAAATGAAGAAAAAGGCTATAAAAGAGAATCAGATTATATTAAGGGTGTTTATATTGAGGTGAATGATAATAATGTTACTATCAAAGGTAGAAATATAAAAGATAAAGAATGGATATTTAGTACAGAAGTTTCTAATTAATTAAGGTGCCTTACATGAAGGCACCTTTTATTTTGTGTCAAAGAAATGATATATTATAATAATATAAAGGGGGCATGTATTATGAATATAGGTATAATAGGATTTGGAGGGGTTAGTAAAGCTTTAATAAAACTATTAGGGGATAAAAGTGAATATTTATATAATCTAGGAATTCATATAAGAGTTAAATATATAATAAAAAGTAATGGTGGAATATATAATAATTTAGGAATAAACTTAGAGGAAATTATAAGTAATGATTTTAATTTAAATATAGAAAGTCTACAATTTAAGGAAGACATAAATATAAATACGATAGTAAAAAATAATGATATAGATATGCTTGTGGAATTAACAAATACTAATATAGAAACGGGAGAGCCAGGGTTAACTCATATAAAGCTAGCTTTAGAGAATTCTATTAACGTGGTAACAGGAAATAAGGGGCCAATATTGCTTCAATATAATAACTTAAAAAAGTTAGCTGATAAAAATAATGTAAAGCTTGGGATAGGGTGCACAACAGGAGGGGCACTTCCATCTATAAATGTTGGAACTTTTGATATAGCAGGATCAGATGTATTGTCAATTGAAGGTATATTAAATGGAACGAGTAATTATATTTTAACTGAAATGTATGAAAATGAAGTTGATTATGACGAAGCATTAAACAAAGCTATAAGTTTAGGAATAGCAGAAGCAAATTATAATCTAGATGTAGAAGGATATGATACTGCATCAAAAATTTTAATACTAGCTAATGTTATTATGAATTCTAGTTTAACTATCGATGATATTAAGATACAAGGAATAAATTTATTATATAAAAGCTTAATAATAAATGAAAAAAAGAATGGCAATAAAATTAAATTAATAGGAAAAATATATAAAGAAGGCGAACAAATCAAAGCATATGTAAAACCTGAGGTAATAGATAAAAGTCATCCTTTATATTTTGTAGATGGTAAAAATAAAGGTGTGCTTTATAGTACAGATACTTTAGGAGACATTAGTGTAATAGGCGGTGCATCAGGAACTATAAATGCAGCTGCAGCAATATTAAGAGATATAATAAATATATTTTGCAAAGAAAAATAATTAAAAAGTGAAAAAATGAAGGAATGAAAAAAATTATGAATAAAGAAGAAAAGAAAGTTTTAAGAAATAAAATATTAGAAATAAGAGATTCACTAAATAACAACGAAAAAGAATTAATGGATAATAAAATATTTAATGAGTTAATAAATACAGATTTATATAAAAGATCTATTAATATATTTATTTACATAAGCTTTAGCAATGAGATAAATACAAGAAATATAATAGAAAAGGCCTTTAAGGATAAAAAGAATGTTTTTATTCCCAAAGTATATAAAGATGATAAATTAATGAAGGCAATAAAATTAAATTCTATTGATGAGCTGAAGAAAAATTCAATGGGTATCTTAGAACCAATAGATGACTCTAATTATATTGAAAAAGAAAATATAGATTTAATAGTAGTACCTGGAGTTGTTTTTGATAAAGAATGTAACAGAATAGGGTATGGAGGAGGATATTACGACAGGTATTTAAAAGATATAAAATCTAAAGAAAATAAGATAGCATTGGCATATGATTTACAAATAGTTGATAAAATAGAATCAGAAGTGCATGATATCAAAGTAGATTATATAATCACGAATACTAGAGCCTTAAAAAATACAAATAATGGTTGAAAATTTAAAGATATAGTGTATAATATATAATAATTAAATAAAAAAGACTTTATTAAGAATGGTGGAGGGACTGGCCCTATGAAACCTAGCAACCTACGAAATATAAAATTATTTTATAAATAAGTGTGGTGCTAAATCCTGCAAGCTGATGCTTGGCAAATAAGGTATTTCATTGAGTTTATTAGTGAATAGTTTAGTATATTTAGGTTGCTTCTTATTTGAAGTAACTTTTTTTATTTTATAGAAAAGCAATAAGCAATAATATTAAATAAGGGGGCTTTCAATATGGAAGGAAAATGGGAAAAAGGGACAATATGTATTCAAGGAGGTTATACACCAAAGGCTGGGGAACCTAGGGTATTACCAATATTTCAAACAGCAACTTATAAGTATGATGATCCAGATCACTTAGAAAATTTATTTAACTTAGAAGCAGAGGGGCATTTGTATAGTAGAATATCTAATCCTACAGTTTGTGCATTAGAAGATAAGTTTGCAAGACTTCAAGGGGGAGTTGGGGCAGTAGCTACAGCATCAGGACAAGCAGCTGTGTTATATTCAATATTAAATATATGTAAGGTTGGGGATCATATAATATCAGCATCTTCTTTATATGGTGGAACAATTAATTTATTTACGGTTAATCTTAAAAAGATGGGGATAGATGTAACCTTTGTTGATCCAGAAGCAAGTAAGGAAGAAATTCTTTCATGTGCAAATGAAAATACTAAAGCAGTATATGGAGAGACAATTGGTAATCCGGGATTAAATATATTAGATTTTGATAAGTTCTCAGAGGTTGCAAAGGTGTTAAAGGTTCCATTTATAGTAGATAATACTGTAGGAACTCCATATTTGTGTAATCCATTTGAACATGGGGCAAATATAGTGGTACATTCAACTACTAAATATGCAGATGGACATGCACAGAGCATTGGAGGAATAGTAGTTGATGGAGGAAATTTTGATTGGGTAAATGGAAATTTTGAAGAATTTACTCTACCAGATCCAAGTTATCATGGATTAAAATATGTAGAATCATTTGGAAATGCTGCATATATTACAAAGTTAAGAGTTACATTAGGACGAGATATAGGGGCATGTCAAAGTCCATTTAATGCTTACTTAACTAATTTAGGTTTAGAAACTCTTCATTTAAGAATGGAAAGACATTCACAAAATGCCTTAGAACTAGCAAAATGGTTAGAAAAACATCCTAAAATAAAGTGGGTTAATTATCCATATATTGAAACAAGCTCACAATATGATAAAGCAAAGAAATATTTAAAAGGTGGAGGAAGTGGATTATTAACTTTTGGAATAAAAGGAGATATAGAAACAGCAAAGAAATTTACAAAAGCATTAAAATTAGTAGCATTAGTAGTTACTTTAGGAGATGTTAGAAGTTGTCTTTTACATCCAGCAACAACTACACATAGTCAATTATCAAAGGAAGAGCAAATAGCAAGTGGAGTAACACCTGATTTGATGAGAGTTTCAATTGGAATTGAGGATATAAGAGATATAATTGCAGATTTTGAACAAGCATTAATCTCAATTAACAGTTAATAATAAAAAAACAATAAGAAAATAAAAGAATTCAATGTTGTTTAAAATTTTATTTCAAAGGGTATCACGTTTTGTGACTCTCATTTTAGAAATATGATATTTTAACAAATTAGAATAATATATTTGTTAAAAGCTACTATTTTTAATTGGTATTAGAAAATAGTAGCTTTTAACTATTGGTTTTAATTTTATAAATAATATAGGAATTAAAATAGAATATATTAAGTAGAAATATGTTAAAATATACTTAGATATAATAAAGATTAGGAGAAAGTCGATTATACAGGGGAAAAGTTTATGAGTAAGTTTATTAAAAGTATTATTCATGTTTTAGATATATGTTGATTATTCATATGTGGCTATAGTAGTGTAATAAATTAAAAAAAAGAGGGACATGTTAATGATAAGAAAATAGACTTAGTTTCTTCAGATTAATCAGAAAATAAAATCAATAATATAAATAATAATGATTTTACAGATTCAAATTGAGTAGATGATGGTTTTAAAGATGGAACAATTGCTCTATTTATATAGGAAAACAAGTTTGATAGAAGATACTCAGGAAAGATGCCATAAGTTATTTAATCAATATATGAAATAGTGTTTATAAAAGGAGGAGTGGGAATGAATATTTTAATTGGAATCTTAATACCGTTTTTAGGTACGTCTCTAGGGGCTGCTTGTGTTTATGCAATGAAGAAAGAAATGAATAAAATGGTTAATAAGATACTTCTTGGATTTGCATCAGGAGTTATGATGGCTGCAGCAGTATGGTCATTAATTATTCCTTCTATAGATATGTCTCAAAATATGGGGAAATTATCATTTATTCCAGCTGCAGTTGGAGTACTTGTAGGAATTTTATTTTTATTTTCTTTGGACAAAATTGTTCCGCATATGCATATCAATAGTAAAAAGGAAGAAGGAACAAAAAAATATAAACTAAGTAAAACTACAAAACTTGTACTGTCAGTAGTAATTCATAATATTCCGGAGGGAATGGCAATAGGAATTGTTTTTGCAGCAGTTATGAATGAGGCCAATGCAGTAACTCTTGCTTCAGCTATTGCTCTTTCTATAGGGATAGCAATTCAAAACTTTCCAGAAGGTGCAATAATATCAATGCCTCTTAAAAGCGAAGGCTTAAGCAAAAATAAATCATTTATTTATGGAGCTTTATCTGGAATAGTAGAACCAATAGCGGCGGTAATTACAATAATATTTTCTAGTGTTATTACACCAATAATGCCATATCTACTTTCTTTTGCAGCAGGAGCTATGATTTTTGTTGTAGTAGAGGAATTAATACCAGAGGCAGCAGAAGATAATTTTTCTGATATTAGTGCAATAGCATTTTCTATAGGATTTGTAATTATGATGATTTTAGATGTAGCATTATCCTAATTTAAGAAAAGGATAAATTATAGAATAAAAATGAAAGTTTTGTATTAAAGTTTACAAGTTTAGTTAGCTTTTTATCTGTATTATGGATTGTGATATTATCCATAAGATTTAAATTAAGTGGAGTATATGTTGGCTTGCAAATAAATAATTTAATATTTGCTGTTGTTCATTATTTAAAAATTAATAGGGATAATTGCAAAGAAACTCTTTATAAAATATAATAGAATATGATAATTAAGATTTAGTAAACTAATTTACATTGATGTAAGGAGTGTATTTATGTTTAATAAAGAGGAACTTCAAATTCTTAATGAAGCTTTAAAGATGTATGAAGAAAAAACTACGAAGCAATTAGAGTCTAGTACTAATAATAAGGATAAGATGGTTGCCTATAATAGAAAACAAAAGAAAATATGGTTACTTCAAAATAAGATGAAAAAGCTTATTGAAGAAAATAAGTAAAAGCCTTTTAATAAGGGCTTTTTTTATTTTTATATAAAGTGATTTATTAGTTTAAAAGTAGTAATATGATTATAAGATGTATTTTATATAAATAAATATGATATTTATGGTTGGGGGAGGATATTATGACTGAAAAGGAAAAGATGCTAAGGGGAGATTTGTATGTTTCTTTAGGCGATGAATTGTTTAATGATAGGCAACATGCTAATGAAATTATGTTTGAGTACAATTCACTACATCCAAAGGAAATAGAAAAGAGAATGGACTTACTTAGAAGGTTATTTGGACATGCGCCTAAAGAGTTCTTCATAGAGCAACCTTTTAGATGTGCTTATGGCTACAATATCTATTGGGGAGAAAATTCATTTGCAAATTACAATTGTACAATATTAGATTGTGGCAAAGTAACTATAGGGAAAAATGTTATGATTGGACCTAATGTGAATATATTTACAGCTAATCATGCACTTTCACCTAAGGAGAGAATGGAAAATTTAGAATATGCAGACCCAGTAGAAATATGTGATGGAGTATGGATAGGTGGGGGAAGCACTATTAATCCAGGGGTGAGAATTGGAGAGAACTCAGTTGTTGGATCTGGTAGTGTTGTAACTAAGAGTATTCCAGATAATGTACTAGCTGTTGGTAATCCTTGTAGAGTAATAAGAAAATTGGACAATGAATAGTAATCATAAAAAATATAAATATAAAAAACAGCTTATATGGTAACAAAATAATCTATTTTGCTTTAAAGTTTTACAAAATTATCATAATAGAGATATATAAAACAAGAAGTGTGATTTTAATGGAAAGAAGAAGTCCATAACTAAAAATTATTATAAATTAAGAAGAACCTTGAAAATTTTAAAATTTTCAGGGTTCTCTATCAAAAATTATTTATTTTATAAAAATCCTACCAGAGGATTTTTTCCACCATTCTAAACTCTACATTGATTATTTATCTTTATTAGCTATTTCTAAGATTAATCTGTTCTTTAATTCAGAAACTGGAAGTGCACCTTCTTCTCCATTCTTTCTGCTTCTTACTGAAGCTTCATTGTTGGCAGCTTCCTTTTCACCAACAACTAGGATGTAAGGGATTCTTTCTAGTCTAGCTTCTCTAATCTTATAACCAATTTTTTCTGATCTATAATCGGCAGTAATTCTTATTCCTGAATCTTTGAAATCTTTAACTATTGATTCAGCATAGTCATTATATTTATCAGAAATAGGAAGAACTATTGCTTGAGTTGGAGCAAGCCAAGTTGGGAATGCACCAGCATATTTTTCAATAAGCATAGCTAAAGTTCTTTCATAACATCCAATTGAAGATCTATGAATTATATATGGACGTTTCTTATTTCCATCTTTATCTATATAAGTCATATCAAATCTTTCTGCAAGAGCAAAGTCAATTTGGATTGTTATTATTGTATCTTCTTTTCCGTGAACATTCTTGAATTGGATATCAAGCTTTGGTCCGTAGAATGCAGCTTCACCTTCAGCTTCAACATAATCAATTCCAAGGTGATCTAAGATAGCCTTCATTAATACTTGAGTTTCTTCCCAAGCTTCTGGATTGTTTATATATTTATCAGTATTGTTTGGATCCCACTTAGAGAATCTAAATGATATATCTCCATCTATTCCTAAAGTACTCATTATGTGGTTGATTAATTCAACACAACCTTTAAATTCTTCTTCAATTTGATCTGGTCTACAAACTATATGTCCGTCAGATAAAGTAAATTGTCTTACACGAATTAATCCGTGCATTTCACCAGATGCTTCATTTCTATATAAAGTAGAAGTTTCAGCATATCTTATAGGTAGTTCTCTATAAGAGTGTTGTTCTGCATTATAAATTGTATATTGGAATGGGCAAGTCATTGGTCTTAATGCCATAACTTCTGGATCTTTATCTTCATCTCCTAAAACAAACATACCATCTTTGTAGTGATCCCAGTGGCCTGAAACCTTAAATAAGTCATTTTTAGACATTGAAGGAGTCTTTGTAAATACATAGCCTCTTTTTTCTTCTTCATCTTCAACCCATCTTTGAAGAAGTTGAACAATTTTAGCACCTTTAGGCATTATAAGAGGTAAACCTTGACCTACTTTTTCATCTGTAGTGAAGATTTTAAGTTCTCTACCTAATTTGTTATGGTCTCTCTTTTTAGCTTCTTCTAAAGCTTCTAAATGAGCATCTAAATCAGCTTTCTTTAAGAATGCAGTTCCATATACTCTTGAAAGCATTTTGTTCTTTTCATCGCCCTTCCAGTAAGCTCCAGCACTTCTAAGAAGTTTAATAGCTTTAACTGGTTTTAAAGACATTAGGTGAGGGCCAGCGCATAAATCTACAAAGTCACCCATTTTATAGAATGAAATAACTTCATCTTCGCCTAAATCATTAATTAATTCAACCTTATATGGTTCGTTAGCATCTTCCATAAGCTTTATAGCTTCAGCTCTTGGTAATTCAAATCTTTCAATTGAAGGATTTTCTTTTACTATTTTTCTCATTTCATCTTCTATTTTTACTAAATCATCAGAACTAAATGAGTTTTCTACATCAAAATCATAGTAGAAACCATCATTTATAGCAGGTCCTATAGCTAATTTAGCATTTGGATATAATCTTTTAACTGCATAAGCTAAAACGTGAGATACACTGTGTCTTAATGCATCTTTTCCTTCTTGTGAGTCAAATGTGCAAATAGCAAGTTCGCTATCTTCATTTACTATATAACGTAAGTCAACAACCTTTCCATTAACTATTCCACAGCAAGCATTTCTAGCTAAGCCTTCACTAATTGATTTAGCTATATCTAAAACAGAAATACCAGCTTCAAATTCTTTTACTGATCCATCCTTTAAAGTAATTTTAATCATATTTATTACTCCCTTCATAATATAATTTAAAATAAAAAAACTCCCATCCCTTCTATATAAATAGAAGGGACGAGAGTATAAGTTCTAAACTTCCCGCGGTTCCACCCTTAATTGTCTATAATAAGACCTCTTAATATATCGTAACGTGATATTAAACGGACTTTATTAGAGTCACTCAGAGGTGGTCTTCAACTAGATTCAAATAAGATAATTTCACCAAGCTTATCTCTCTCTGAAAATGAAATTTAGTTTACTCTTCTCATCAACGTATTAAAATATTTATAAGTAATATTATAATTATCTAATTAGTCAATGTCAATATAAAGAGGTAATTAAAATTATTTACTTAAACTGGAAGAATAATAAGTTGAAATTATGCAAAAAAAGAAGAAAAATAGTAGAAATTTTATAAAATATATGGATAAATATGTGATTTTATGTTAAAATACGGATAATAAATTTTAAAATAATTAAAATTTATTTTAAAGTTATAAAATTAAATAGGCAAACTTAGAGAAATTTAAGGACGCAAAGCTATAGGGACTAAGGTGTATAACTATGTCAGCCAGTTGCCAAAGAGTACATTATACTTTTTGTTTTAAAGTTTAATTTTAAATATTATTTATCTTATTATAATTAATATTTAATTTATTAAGATGTATAAAGCTGCTCTTTTAGAGTAGCTTTTTTAATGTACTTCTAAGGCTAGATAAAACTAACCAGGGAGGTAAATTATGAATAAGAAAAAAATAGCGGCTATATTAATAGCTGCACTAATAACCAATTTCTCATCTACAACAGTAAAGGTTTTAGCAGATGAGCTATCAAGAAATCAAGTTTCTATAACAGAAAATACATCTGTTAATGAATTGACTCAAGCTAGTATAAGTAAATTTAACTTATACAATAGTGATAATCTAAATGCTTATAATGAAGTATTTAAAATTGACAACTCAAATATTGAATCTATAACAAATAATGGAGGTAATTATCCAAATTCTACTATTAATAAAGCTATAGATGGAGATTTCAATACTCATTGGGAAACAGGGAAACCAAATAGTACTGATTTTACCAATGAAGTAATATTTAAATTAAATGAAGTAACAAACTTAAACAGAATAGTATATGCAGCAAGGCAGTCATCAGCTAAAGGGAAAGGTTTTGCTAAGGAAGTAGAAATATATACATCTCTTACTGATGAAGAAGATGATTTTAGATTAGTAAGTAGTGGTGAATATACAGGTTCTACTGGGGATATAGTAGAAATTAAGTTTAATCCAACTGAATTTAAGAGAATAAAATTTAAGTTCAAAAAAGCTGATCAAGATTGGGCTTCAGCATCAGAATTTATGTTTTATAAAGAAGATGTAGTGAGTGATAAAGTGAAGAATTTATTTACTGATGGTACAATGAGTCAAGTAAATGAAGAGTTTAATAATATAGAAAAAATAAATGCGTTAGAAGAAGAAGTGAAAAATCATCCATTATATAGTGAGCTTAAAGAAGATATAGAAAATGCAAAGTTAATTGTAGAAAATAAAGAAGTTAACTATATTGATGCTAAGGTATCTAAATTTAAAGATATGAATAGTGAGATACTTCCACAGTATGATGCAATCTATAAAGTTCTATCAAGCAAAGTGAAATCAATAACTACAAATGGTGGGCAATATGCAAGTGAAGCTATAACTAAAGCTATGGATGGAGATATAAATACAAAATGGCATTCAGGAAAACAAAATAGTGATAGTTTTACTAATGAAGTAGTAATAGAGTTAAATGAATTAATAACATTAAATAGAATAGTATATACTGCACCTCGTGGAACTAATAGAGGATTTGCAGAAGCATTTGATATATATGCATCTAGAACGACTAAGGGTGATACATTTGAATTGGTGTCTAGTGGAACGTCTAAAGCAACACAGGATTCTATAGAAATAAGATTCAATCCTACTGAGTTTAGAAGGGTTAAATTTGTATTTAAAAAGGGATACGAGAATTGGGCTTGTGCTGCTGAGTTTGGTTTATATACTCAAGATGAAATAGCAGAAAAAATAGATAGGCTATTCACTGATGATACAATGAGCAGTGTAAGTGAAGAATTTAATACATTAGAAAAAGTACAAGCATTAGAAGAAGAAGCTAAAAGCCATCCTTTTTATGATGATTATAAAGAGAATTTAGAGGATGCAAAAATACTTCTACAAGAAAATAAAATTGAAGCAACAACAGCGAAGGTTTCAAGATTAGAAGCGTACCACAATGGAAAGGACTCTGAATATAGTGAATTATTTAGAATGCCAAACTCTAATATAGCTAACATAAGTGCAAATGGAGGAATATATCCTAATTCTAAATTAGAATATATGATAGATGACAAGACTGAAACACACTGGGAAACAAATAAAAATAATACTGAAGATTTTACTAATGAAGTAATATTTACATTAGATAAGCCAGAGGTATTAAATAGAATTGCATTTTTAGCAAGAGAAAACAGAAAGGGATTCCCAGAAGAGTTTGAAATATATGCTTCAGAAACAACAAAGGGTGATACATTCCAATTAGTAGCAACAGGAAGTGCTCAAAGTACTAACGACTTCTTAGAGTTTAAATTTGAGCCAACTAAGTTTAAAAGAATAAAGTTTAAATTTGTAAAGGCTAATATAAATAGACCATTTGTAGCTGAATTTAGATTTTATAAGGAAGATAAAGTATATGACAAGATATTAAATTTATTTACTGATGCTACAATGAGTAAAGTTAGTGAAGAGTTTAATACAAAAGAAAAGCTAGAGGCTTTAGAAAATGAAGCTAAAAATCATCCTCTTTACAGTAGCTTCAAAGAAGATATAGAAAATGCAAAAATACTATTAGAAGAAAATAAAATTGAAGCAACAACAGCAATTACAAGAAAATTTGAGGATTATTTTAATGAAGATTATTCAGAATTATTTAAAATGGATAATGATAATATAGAAAGTATCAAAAATAATGCTGGACATTATGCATCACAAGTAATAACAAATGCTATAGATGATAATCCAGATACATATTGGGAAACTAATAAAGCAAATACATCTGATTTTACAAATGAAGTAGAAGTAGAATTTAAGGAAATTGTAGAATTAAATAGGATATTATACGGAGCAAGAAAATCTGATAACAAAGGATTTGCTCAAGAGTTTGAAATATATGGATCTACAACATCTAAGGGAGATACATATCAGCTTGTGGCAACAGGTAGTCATAATAAAGTATCTGGATTAGTTGAGGCAAAGTTCAGTCCGACTAAGTTTAAGAGAATTAAATTTAAATTTAAAAACTCAGATCAAAATTGGGCTACATTATCAGAGATAGCATTCTATAAGCAAGATGTAGTAAGTGATAAAGTTGATAATCTATTTACAAATGGATTAATGAATGAATTGTCAGAGGAATTTAATACTATAGAAAAACTAAAGGATTTAGAAAATGAAGTTAAAGGACATCCTTTAGAAAGTACATTTACAGAAGCATTTGAATTAGCAAATAAGATCCTTAAAGGTGAATTAGAGACTGTAAAAATTATTACAGCAGAACAACACGGAGATATGGTAGCACATGCTAATAGAAATTTAAAATTTGGATTTGGTAATAATAATCAACCGACAGGAATATCTGCAAAACCAGGTGATGAAATAACAGTTTATGTAGATGCTGATCCAAGTCAGCCAATGCCAAAGTTAGTCTTTTCTCAACAAGAAGGAAGCTTTGCTAACTGGATGAGAACAGTGAATTTAAACCCAGGTAAAAATGTAATAACTGTTCCTGATATAGCAGTTGATAATTGGTATAGACATGATGTAACTAGAGGGGGATCAATATATATTTTAAATCCGTACACTAGTGAGCAACAACCAAAAACTCCAGTTATAAGATTTGCTTCAGGAGACAAATACCCATTCCTTACAGCGGATACTAATGTGGAAGAATTTAAAGAATTTTTAATAGAGTATAAGAAAGCAATAGATGAAGATATAGCTAAGAATCCTAATGTATTAGACAGGGAAGTTTTAGATGTTTTCGAATTTGTAAGTGACCACATAGTGTGGACAGGTACTGCTACAGGTGCATATAAAGCATATATAGAAAAAGGTGCGAATCCACTAGATACAGTAAATCGATACAATAATCATATGAAAGAGCTTTTTAAATACTATGGACTAGATGGTAGCAATGAGCAAAATGATCCTAAATATATAAGAGAAAATGTTAGGTTAGCACAACCATTTGGATATATGTATGCATATACCAATCATATAGGAGTACAAGGTGATGTAATGACTAGTTTACTAGTTGGAGAGCCAGGCTGGGGATTAGATCATGAGATAGGACATAGAATGGATGTAAGCACAAGATTATATGGTGAAGTTACAAATAACATGCTACCTATGTATATGTCTGTATATTACAATAAGATAGATAATAGAATACCGTTTGAAAATAAAATTTATAAGAATGTTATAAGCGAGAATTCTAATAAGTACTCAGAAGGTGAACTGGCTGAAAATTTAGCAGTATATTGGCAATTAGAAATGTATAAGCCTGGATATTGGGGAAATTTAAATAAATTATATAGAGAAAGAAATGTTAACTTAGGAAGTGAAAATCCTGATAATATTAAGATGCAATATTTAGTTAAATTCTCATCAGAAGTAATTGGTGAAGACTTAAGCGAATACTTTGCTAGACATGGATTTGAGGTTAATGAGGAAACTAGACAAGAAACTAGTAAGTATCCAAAGCCGGATAAAAAGATATGGTATCTAAATAATAGCAAAGCTAATTATAAGGGAAATGGATTTACTCAAGATACTAATTTAGATGTTACATTAAATAGAGTAGAAAATGGAATTAAGTTAACATTTAGTATAGATAATAATGTTAAATCAGATTTACTAGGATATGAAATATTAAGAGATGGTGAGTTAATAGGATTTACTTCAACTAATTCCTTTATAGATACTAATGCAGATACAACTAAGAATTCTAAATACGAAGTAGTACCTTATGATATTAATTTAGGTACAGGTGATTCTGTGTCAATAGAGTCATTTTCACCTAGTATAAACATTCAACAAAATAAGATTACTTTAGAGTTAAGAGAAGAATTTAATCCTTTAGACTATATAAAAGTATTAAGCTATGAGGGAAATGATATAGTTTCTAAGGTTGAGATTGAACATAATGTAGATACTAGCCAAAAAGGAAAATATCAAGTTAAATATTCTGTAAGTGATGAAGGTATATTAGTAGAAAAGATAGTAGAAGTTGAAGTTGTAAGTGATTATAATTATTTATCAGATTTAGAATGGTCAGCTGCACAAACTCAATGGGGAACTCCAAGAAGAAATACTAATATAAAAGGTAGAGTAAATGGAGAAGTTAAAGACTTTGAAAAAGGTTTTGGAATACATGCAAATGGTACAATAACTTATGACTTAGCAGGCAAAGACTATGATAATTTCGAGGTTTTACTTGGAGTTGATGCAGGAATAGCAGTACAAGATACTTCTAGTATAAAGTTTGAAATAATAGCTGATGGTAAAACTTTAGCTAATACTGAAGTTTTAAAATATGCTGATAATATGGAATATATAAATGTTCCAGTTAAGGGCATAAACCAACTAGTAATAAAAGTTACTGATGCTGGAAATGGAAATACTTTAGATCATGCAGTAATAGCTAATCCTAAATTAACTACAAATAATGCAAAACCAGTTATCTCAGTTGAAGATAAGATTTATAAGTTAGGAGAAGCAGTAGATTTTGAATCAGGTATCGAAGCGAGAGATGCTGAAGATGGAAATTTATCTTCTGATGTTGAAATAGTTTCAAATAACTATAAAGAAGGTAAAATTGGTAGATTTGAAGTTGTTTATAGAGTAAAAGATAGTGACAATAACATAACAGAAATTAAATCTTATGTAACTATATATGAAGATTTTACAGTAAACAAATCAAAGTTTGGTGAGTTTGATAACTTAGATAAATATAATGAAGAGTTTAAATTTGGAGCTACTTCAGTAACTAACAATGCTGGAAGTTATCCAGGTACTGTTATAGGTAATGCAATAGATGGTAATGGAAATACACATTGGGAAACTAATAAACCAAACAGTGATACATTCAAAAATGAAGTTATATTTGATTTAGGTGAAAGTAAGGAAATAAATAGAATAGCCTATAAAGCAAGAAATGGTGGAAAAGGATTTGCTAGGAAATTTGAAATATACACGTCTAATGAAGCTGAGGGAAATGATTTTATATTAGCAGGTAAAGGTGAATATACTGGAAATGTTAATGATGTTGTAGAGTTTAAAATAGCTAAAACTACAGCAAGAAGAGTGATGTTTAAATTTATAGAAGCAAATCAGGATTGGGCTAGTATAGGTGAAGTATCATTCTATGGAGAGGATATTTTAGCAGATAAGATAAATAATGAACTATTTACTGATAGTAATAAAACAGAAGTTACTGAAAGTTATAATACTCTAGATAAGGTACAAGCTCTAAGGGAAGAAGTTAAGAGCCATCCAGCTGCTAATCTATTTGAAGAAGAATTAGTTAAAGCTGAAGAAATAATAAGAGCTAAGTTCCCAACAATAGATGTTGAAGATATAACTTATGTTAAGTTAAACAGCAATTTTGACTTAACTTCAGGGGTTACAGCAAATGACCAAGAAGATGGTGATATAACTAGTAATGTTACGGTTAATAAAAATGATTTTAATATAAATAAATCTGGAGAATACACTGTGACATATACAATAACAGATAGTGCTGGAAATAAAGCAAGCAAAGATAGAAAATTTGTAGTTTATAGTAATAGTACTTATGTATCTGATATGGAGTGGGATTCAGCAGTATCAGGATGGAAAACTGTAAACAAAGATTCAGCAGTTAACTCAAGTAGTAAAATTAAACTTAAAGTTAATGGCGAAATAAAAGAATTTGATAAAGGAATTGGAGCTGCAACAAATGCAGAAATAGTATATAAGTTAGATGGAAATTATACCAACTTCTCAACATATGTAGGTACTGATAAAAACTACAATGATAATAGAACTACCATAATATTTAAAATATTTGCAGATGGTGAAGAAGTTTATACATCAGATGTAATAAGAAGAGATAGTGAAGCAGAGCTTGTAAATCTAGATGTTACTGGAGTAAAAGAACTTAAATTAGTAGCAGATAATGCTGATGGTAATGGACTTGGAGATTTTGCATCATGGGCAGATACTAAATTATATACTACAAATGCAAAGCCAGAGTTAACTATTCCAAAATCAGTGTCAACAAAGGTTGGAGAGGCGATTGACTTAAATGAAGAGTATACTGCAATTGATGCTGAAGATGGAGATTTAACTTCAAGTGTTGAAGTAACTGGTGAAGTAAACTTTAATAAACCAGGAAAATATCCAATTACTTATAAAGTTCTAGATAGTGATGGTAATGAAGTAACTAAATCAAGAACTATAGCAGTAGTAAACATGGAAGATTATACGTATTTGACAGAATATGATTGGAAATTTACTCAAAATAGCTATGCTGCTCCTAAGAAGGATATATCTACAAGTAATAATGCTTTAAGATTAACTAATGAAGAGGGCAATGAAGTATCATTTGAAAGAGGTATAGGTGCTCATGCAACTTCAACAATAACATATGATTTAAGTGATAAAGATTATGCATTCTTTAGCTCATATGTTGGAGTAGATAGACAAATGTTTGGTACAGTAGGTTCAGTTTCCTTCGAAATATATGTCGATGGAGAAAAGAAATTCGATAGTGGAGTAATGACTTCTAGAGATGCTATGAAGTATGTAGAAGTTGATATAAATGATGCTAAGGAATTAAAACTTGTAGTAACTGATGGTGGAAATGGAATTGGTTCAGACCACGCTACATGGGGAGATACTAAGCTTTATTATGCAAATTCAGAATCCATAGATTATACAGAGCTTTCTAAATTAGTTGAAAGTGCTAAAGGTATAGATAGAGAAGCTTATACTGAAGAAAGTTTAAGTGTACTAGATCAGGCTGTGGGAAAAGCAACAGAAATGATAGAAAATAAAGCATCTACTTATGAAGAAATACAATCAATGATAACTGAATTAAAAGAAACAATTAATAGCTTAAAAAGAGTTGATTTAAATAAAGTTATTGAAATTGAAGATAAGTATCTAAAACAAGATATTCAAAAGGCGCTTGGATTGAGTGGAGATATAACTTTAAAAGATATGCATAATCTAAGGACCTTAACTGGTAGTAGCAGAAGAATTACAAGCTTAAAAGGCTTAGAATATGCTGAGAATTTAGAAGAACTTAATATAGAGCAAAATGAAGTAAGGGATTTATCACCTCTAAAGAACTTAAAAAATCTTAAGGTACTAAATGCTAATCTACAAATAATTGAAGCTGGAATGGCTACAGTAGAAAATAATAAAGTTATACTTAAAGAAAGAGTAGTGTCTAAAAGTGGAGAGGCATTGAAACCTAAGGAAATTATGGTAGGTAGTGAGAAATTAGATGTAGAAAATTCTATAGATGAAAATGGAGACATATCAATAGATACATCTGATATGAAAGCTGGACTTTACGGTGTCTATATAACTTATGAAAATAAAGAAGATAACCATGATGTTGGAATACTTTATATATTTAATATAGAGTAAAACAATAAAGAAGAACTAGCTAAACAAGAAGTGAAAAAATAATATAATATAATATGAATTAATGATCACTAAGAGAAACTTTACTATGTTAAGCTCTTAGTGATCATTAAATTTATTAAAATAATTAAGATAATTAAAGTACATATAAGATATTATTATAGAAATAAAATAACCAAATTTTACAATTTATATTGATTTAAAAAATAATATTTTATATAATATTAATACAAGGTATGCAGATGTGGCGGAATTGGCAGACGCACTAGACTTAGGATCTAGCGCCATTGGCGTGGGGGTTCGACTCCCTTCATCTGCACCATTAAAATATTTAAAATAATATGCGGAAGTGACTCAATGGTAGAGTGTCACCTTGCCAAGGTGAAAGTTGCGGGTTCGAATCCCGTCTTCCGCTCCAAAAGCTTTTTAAGAATATAATATATTTTTTAAAAAGCTTTTTATTTGCCGCTTATTAAGAATATATGTTATTTGATATAAAAGAAAGCTCTTAAATAACTATAGTTATCAAGTCTTGCTTGGTAGTATAGTATTTAAGAGCTTTGTATATTTTATAAATCTAATTTAAAACTAAAGAAATTTAGTAAATCTATGCAATAAATAGTTAGTAGCTTGAATATAAAAGAATGTTTTAGCTAATATTAATACTATGGAAAAGACGTTCCAATTCAAGCTCTTGAAGCATAGCATATGAGTAGAGTTTACCGCCCATGAGGTTTTTAATTATATCTTCTTTAGAATAACCTTCTTTAAATAATTTAAGTTTTTTAATTAATTTTTTTAAAGAAGAATTAGACATTCCTAGAAGAGTATAAAGCTCCTTAGCAGTATAGTAATCTTTGGGTAATAACTTATAGAGTTTATCTTGTAATTCTAGTTTATACCTCAAATCAGTTTCTATACAGTTGTGAGGACCATTTTTTCCTCTATGGTGGTAGTTACAAAGATATTTATAATTTAACTTAATATCGTAGCCACCTTCGTGTTTATGAACTATATGATGAATATCCGCTGTTGCTCCACAAATTTCACAGTGGTACAAAGTCATGCCTCCTTTTTATATCTTTAATAATATTATATATTTTTTGGGATTAATAATCTACAATATAATAGTTTTTGTAATAGATAATATTTAGTATATTTAAGTTATATATAACAAAGTGGTATATTTTTACTAAGTATAAGTGTAAAATTATATTATCAGAATATTGTAATGTAAAAGTGTTTAAATTTACTTTGTTATATTCTTTGAAAATACTTGAAAAGATGGTATAACATACTATATAATATATGTATAGTATATTATATTACTGAGCTGAAAGAAAGGTGATACAGTGAGACATAGCTATGATTCATTTGATTACTGGGAAGAATTGATTAATGAAAACAAAACAATAAGAGGACATATGTTTATGGATAAATTGCCTAATGAAAAAAGTATATATATCCATAGTTTAGTTTTTTGTAAGAATAACGGACTTAATAATACATGGTCATATTTTCCAAATGAGAAAATGTTATTAGGATATATTCAATATTCGTTTTTACAAGAGGCATTTTATAAATGGATATATGGAAAAGAAAGAATGGTTATTAGTATTCCAAACATTCCAGTAGAAAAAATAATCTTAGATGGAGAAAAAAATAAGAAAATATCTAAAGAAGAAGCAGATAATATGAGAAGGCATGTAAAAATGGTAAAGGATTGTTGGTCTTTGCCTAAGGATAAATTAATTAGAGCACTTCAAAGGTTTTCCAGGGACTTTAATAGAACCTGGTATGGAGATAACAGAGAATTTTTATACTTAAAAATTTTTAATACCCCAAAGGATTTAGGGGAGTTTGTAGTAAATTCAAGCTATATGACAACAACTGAAAGGGAATTTAAAGATAGGATTGGTATAAGTATCCCTGAATGGAATAACATATGCGAAAGAGCTAATAAAAATAAGCGTGATGGTGAGAAATTTAGAGATATTTTATTAAAATCACTTACAGAAATAATTTAAGGGAAAATTTATTATTGACAGTAATAATTGTGGAATATATAATATTATTGTCAATAAAATTTGCGGGTGTAGCTCAATGGTAGAGCCCTTGCCTTCCAAGCAAGTTACGTGAGTTCGATTCTCATCACCCGCTCCATATGCGTTATTAGCTCAGTTGGTAGAGCACCTGACTCTTAATCAGGGTGTCCCGGGTTCGATCCCCTGATAACGCACCAAATAAAAAGAGATTACTATGTAATCTCTTTTTTGTATATATAAAAATAAAATAGTTTAAAAATATAATATATAATTTTTTTCACTCCAATGATTGAGAGTAAATCTACATAATGTTGAACACTTTAATTAAATGTAATTATAAAAAATAAAAGTGCACAAAGGCACTTTTATAAAGCATAAGGAGTGAGATTTTGAGATCCTATTTTAATTATTGACAATAAAATGGACTAATATTCAAATTATAGGGGTTAAGAAAAAATTTCATGTTGACAATGATAATCTAAATTGATACTATAATAATGCAAAATTTAAAAGTCTTATCAAGAGTGGTGGAGGGACTGGCCCTATGAAGCCCAGCAACCAAGAATTTTAATCGATTCTTAAGGTGCTAAATCCTGCAGGAAATCCTGGTAGATAAGAGGCGAACTATAATTTTTTATATGTGTGATTAAAGCTTCTGTATTTCTGCAGAGGCTTTTTTATTTTGAAAGTTACATTGTATAAAATAATTTATTATAAAAGGAGAGAAGAAGGCTTTGAAGAATAAAGGAAATGGACTAGCTTTAATTCCATTAGGAGTATTTTTATTAGTTTATTTAGGAACGTCAATAGTGGCAAAAGATTTCTATGCTGTATCTGTAATTGTCCCATTTTTAGCAGCTGCTTTAACAGCATTGATTATGAATAGAAAAATAAAATTTGATGAGAAAGTAGAAATTTTTTGTAAAGGTGCAGGAAACACTAATATTCTGCTTATGATAATCATATTTATATTAGCAGGAGCATTTGCGCAGGTAGCAAAAGATATGGGAGCAGTAGATTCTACTGTAAATTTAGGGCTTTCATTATTGCCAAGTAGCTTATTAATACCAGGAATATTTGTTATAGGATGTTTTATAGCTCTATCTATAGGAACATCAATGGGAACTATAGTTGCTTTGGTGCCAATAGCTGTAGGAATAGCAGATAAAACTGGAATAGCAACTGCATTAGCTGTAGGTGCAGTAGTTAGTGGAGCAATGTTTGGAGACAACCTTTCAATAATATCTGATACAACTATATCTGCTACTAGAACTCAAGGATGTGAAATGAAAGATAAGTTCAAAATGAACTTTAAAATAGTTCTTCCAGCTGCTATAATAACTGCAGTAATATTTATGTTATTAACTAAAAATTCTGCAGTGGTTAATTTAGAAGTTTTAGAATTTAATTTATTTAAGATTTTACCATATATAATAGTTATAGTAACAGCATTACTTGGAGTTAATGTAATAGTTGTTTTATTACTTGGAATTTTATCCTCAGGAGTAGTTGGATTTATATTTGGAAGTTTTGATATAATAGGATTATTCAATTCTATATCAAGTGGAATATCTGGAATGAGTGAACTTATAATAATTTCAATTCTTATAGCAGGAACTATAGAAATTATTAAATTCAATGGGGGAATAGACTTTATTCTTAATAAGGGATTAAAGAATTTTAAAAGCAAAAGAGGAGCAGAATATGGGATTGCTATGCTAGTAAGCTTAGTAGATATATGTACAGCTAATAATACAGTTGCAATTGTAACTGTGGGCCCAATAGCCAAAGATATCTCTAATGAATTTGATTTAGAACCAAAAAGAGTTGCAGGGATATTGGATATGTTTTCATGTGTATTCCAAGGAATAATACCATATGGAGCACAGCTAATATCAGCAGCAGGACTAGCAGCATTATCACCATTTGCAATAATGAAATTTTTATTTTATCCCTATTTAATGGGGATATGTGCTATAATAGCTATATACATACATTGGAGAAATAAATAAGGCTGTTGTAAAAATTTAAATATATAAACCAGAAAAAAGTATGGCTTTCTTATGTGAGCCATACTTTTTTAGTGAAAGGGTGAAAGAGTGAAAGATTTAAGGATGAAATTCAGACAAGCTGAATTTTTTTAATAGAATAATGATATGATTTAGCCTAAGCTAAATTATTACCATAACTATTTCACTCTTTCACTTTTAACTATTCACTTCTAACAAACATATGCTTTGTGAAGAGATTCCTTCTCCGTTTCCTGTAAACCCCAATCCTTCTTCTGTTGTTGCTTTAACATTAATTTGCATTAAATCTATGTTTAGCGCATTTGCTATGTTTTCTCGCATTTGTTGTATGAAAGGAGCCATTTTGGGTTTCTGAGCTATAATAGTAGAATCTATATTGTTTATAGAATATCCATTATTTAATAGCAACTTTCCAACTTCTTCCAAAAGCTTTATACTTGAAATTCCTTTGTATTTTTCATCTGTATCAGGAAAATGCTTTCCTATATCACCAAGAGCTGAAGCACCGAGTAGTGAATCCATAATTGCATGGAGCAATACATCTGCATCTGAATGCCCAAGTAAGCCTTTTTCATAAGGAATCTTAACGCCACCTATTATTAAATCCCTTCCTTCAACTAAACGATGTACATCGTATCCTAATCCTATCCTCACTTTATCACCTCTAAATTAAGTATAGAATTATTTTACCATAAATATAGGTTTTATATTAAAGTTTATTTATGAGTATTATAATACTTTTTTAAAGGGATATACTTTGGAACTATTCTTTATCCTTTTCTTTTTAAATATTTTATTAATAAGGAGTTTTAATTTTATTTTAAGCTTATAAATAAAATGTATAGTTCGTGAGGAAAGTTTCCTGCGTTTAAATACAAAATCTACATAAATTACTTTTCTATTCATAAGTTACTCCTAAAATATTAATAGACTATGAAAAAATATATATTATGGTAAAAGTCTCTAACTGTTTATGATATAATATATGATAAATTAGTATAAATGTTTATTGGGGGATGAGGGTTTTGAAAGAAAAGATTAGAAGAGGGATAGGTATTATTTTAATTATAGTTGGACTAGCTTTAATTGTATCAATTGTTTATAAAAAAATAGAGACATCAAAAAAACAAAAGGAGCTTCAAAATATTTTAGAGCAAGTTATAAGTGAAGATCCTGAGGATGGAAGTGAAGGCAAACAAGAAAAATCAATTAATGGATATGAGCCTGTTGCTTTAATTGAAATTCCTAGTATAAATTTATCCCAAGGATTGGTTGAGGGAATAACAGATGATATTCTTCAGTATTACTTAGGACATTTTGAGACTTCAGTAAAACCGGGTGAAAAGGGGAATTTTGCAGTTGCAGGCCATAGAGTATCAGATTATTCAGAAGCATTTGTTAATCTATATAAGGTTGAGGCTGAAGATGAAGTAATAGTTAAAGCAAATAAAAAGGAATATATATATAAAGTGACTGAAAACTTTATAGTTGATCCAAGTAGAGTAGATGTACTTGATAATACAGACGATGCTACTATAACATTAATAACTTGTACAGTAGGAGCAAAAGAAAGAGTTGTAGTAAAAGGAAAGCTTGTAGAAACTAAAGATTTATAAAGTGGAGGAGAAGAATGAGTGGTTTTCAAAATGATAAATATAAATTTTCGACTAAATCTCCATCAAGTGTAACTTTGGATGATGCAATTGAAAAAAGAGCCGAAGAAATAGAAAGTTTAAAAGAAGAACTATTGACTTATAAAATACTTATAAAAGATTTGGCTCATGAATATCCATCGTACTCTATAAGAAATAAAATTTTGAATATAGCATATTTTATAATTGAAGATGTTGAATTATTTGATTATTTAAGTGAAACAAAGAAGTTTCCTATAAATAGACTTCTTAAAAGAACACCAGTTGAAAGAGAATTTTTACAAGCGTGGAGAGAGTATATTGTAGCATATGTAGTTATATTTTCTAATCCTAATTATAAATATTTACAAGAATATATACAAGTTGTAGAAGCAATAAATATTTTAGGGGTAGATGAAATCTCACAAATAATGCAAGTATCAGAACATAGAGGACTTATACTTAATAAAGGGTTTAAAAGTGCAATTATATTAACTTCAAAGGGTGAGTTTATAAAAGTTAAATCTGGAAAAGATAATAAAATAGGTGAAGATATCATTAGCACGGAAGGAATAAGTATAAAGAAATATAAACTTCAAATATCAATATTACTAAGTTTAATTATAATTATTCTTGCTATAGGAGCGTTTAATTATAGAGCAATTGATAAAACTATAGTTATAGATGCCACTTCGGCTATAACACTAGAGGTAAATAAGTTTAATAGAATAATAGATTCTTATAGTAAAACAGAAAAAGGCACTAATATGTTAAATGAATTAAAGGTAGATAATTCAGCTATTGATATCTCCATAAAAAGTATATTAGAATATGAACTTAACAATGATATGATTCCTGAGAATGGGATTATTATAACTGTTACTGGAAGCCAATTGAAATACGATGCTTTAGAAAAAACAGAGGAGTTCATTGAGGAACAAAAAATTCAAGTTAGATTTAATAACTCTGGGGATGAACATAAAGTAAGTCCTTAAGTTTTGTAAAGGTGATAGAAAATGAAGCAAAAGAATAATGAAGATAAATTTGTAATAATACATAATGATAGAGGCCCTGAAATAAGACTAAATAAATTCATAAGTGAAACAGGATTTTGTTCAAGGAGAGAAGCAGATAAGTTAATCGAAAATGGTAGAGTAACTGTAGATGGAATAAAGGCAGTTATGGGAACTAAGGTTAAGGAATCAGCAGATGTAAAGGTAGATGGAAAGTCTATAAAGAAAGTAGATGAATTAGTTTATATAGCTTTAAATAAACCTGTAGGAATTACATGTACTACAGAAAAAAAGGTTAAAGGAAATATAGTAGATTTTGTAAATCATAAAAAGAGAATATTTCCAATAGGAAGGTTAGATAAAGATTCTCAAGGATTGATACTACTAACAAACGATGGAGATGTAGTAAATAAGATATTGAGGGCTGGAAACAATCATGAAAAAGAGTATATAGTTACTGTTGATAAGCCTATTGATGAGAAGTTTATAAAATCTATGTCTAGTGGTGTGAAAATTTTAGGAACAATAACTAAAAAATGCATTGTTACAAAAGAAAATAAAAATACTTTTAGAATAATTTTAACACAGGGTATGAATAGGCAAATAAGAAGAATGTGTGAAGCTTTGGGATATAATGTAGTTAAGTTGAATAGAATAAGAATAATGAATATAAATATAGAAAGATTAAAAATAGGAGAGTGGAGAAACTTAACTTCAAAAGAGCTTAAAGGACTAAATAATTTAATAAGTAATTCAGGTAAGACAAAGGAATTTGATTAATAAGAAGTCATAGATTCTAATATTATTAGTAATCTGTGACTTCTTTGTTATTAATTTGAGGTTTTTATTAAAAGGTATCAAAAGTTATCCACAGGCTTTGAAGTGGCTTTATTAAAGGGCTTGTCAATTTTATGGCGTAGAAAATTATGGGAGATTCCAGTAAAAATCTGTATGTTACACACATAATCCACATGTCCATGTGGATAAGTTGTGTACACTATGTTGAAAGTAATGTTAATAATTATCCACACTACTGTAAATAATATAATATATAGATAATTATAAAAAATACTGAAAATTACTACAATTTATAAAAATAGGAGATATGGTATATGAAGAAGGCTATAAGATCAATAATAGGAATCATAATATTAATAAATCTTGTCCACATTTATCCACAGGGGATGTTGATAAAATTAAATGGTAATGCTGTCGAAAATCCAATACTTGTGGATAAAACTATTAAGGAATATACTGAATTTATAAATATAAATGTCGAAATTCCTCAAATAATTGGTTTAAGTAATAAAAATGGCGAAAAAGTTATTAACAAGGAAATATTAGATTGGACCACTATGTGGATAAAAGATACAAAGGATGTAAGTGAAGATTTTAAACCAACAGTTCCATATGAAATGAAAGCAAATTATAGTTTAACTAATGATAAAAAAATTTTAAGCTTCTATATAGATTATTATCAGTTTAGTGGTGGGGCTCATGGGATTACTACTAGGAAAACTTATAATGTAAGTATTGATAAAGGCGAAAAGCTACAATTAAAAGATTTATTTGATAAAGGGTATGACTATAAAAAATTTATAAATGAAGAAATACAAAAAGAAATTAATAAACATCCTGATTATTATTTTACAGGTAAAGAAGGGTTTCAAGGAATTAAGGATAATCAAAGCTTCTATATAAAAGATGGTAAATTAATAATACATTTTCCTTATTATGAAATAGCACCATATGCATTTGGTATGCCTGAATTTGAAATAAACACAGATTTAAAGTTATAAGATAAATATAAATTGATACTTTATTTAAAATATTTAAATAAACAAAAACATAAACAAGTTTTACATTAAAAACATTTTTAAAAATAAAAAAGGCAGAAATTCATCTTTGATGAATTTCCACCTTAATTGTCAATTGTCCATTATCAATTGTTATTATGCTACTTTTACAACTTCCTCTTTTTCTTCAGAAGAAGATATATTAGTATGCTTTCTATCGTTAATAGCATCTCTTATAACTTTAACAACTTGAATAATTAAAGTTGGTATAAATGCGAATAAGTAAATATAACCTACTTGAGATCCTGTTAAATCTGATACTTCGAATAAATTTTGTAAAAATGGTACAAATAGTACTGAATTTAAAAACAATAAACCTACTCCAAATGCTGCCCAACTATATCTATTTGAGAATAAACCAATTGAAAATATTGATCTATCACCTCTACAGTTAAATCCATGGAATAATCTTGCTAAACAAAGTGTTGCAAAAGCCATAGTAGAAGCAACATTACTATCAGTTTTTAATCCTATATAGAAAGCTATTAAGGTAAATACTGCTATAACAAAACCTTCAGCTGCAACTTCATATATAAAGTCTTTTGATAAAATAGATGAATTTCTAGCTCTAGGTTTATCTTTTAATAAATCTTTTTTAGATTTTTCCATACCTATTGCAATAGCAGGTAAACTATCAGTTAATAAATTTATAAATAATAAATGTACTGCATGGAATGGCATTGGTAAAGCCATTAATGAAGTATATAATACTGATAATATACCAGAAGTATTACCTGATAATAGGAACTTAATAGAGTTCTTTATATTCTTATAAATATTTCTTCCATTTGCTACAGATTTAACTATTGTTGCAAAGTTATCGTCTGTTAATATTACAGAAGCAGCATCTTTTGATACTTCTGTTCCTGTTATACCCATTGCTATTCCAATATCAGCTTGCTTAAGTGCAGGAGCATCATTAACTCCATCTCCAGTCATAGCAACTATTTCATTTTTTTCTTGCCATGCTTTAACTATTCTAATCTTATGCTCAGGAGAAACTCTAGCATAGACTGAAATATGTTCGATATTGTTTTTTAACTCTTCATCTGACATTTTATCAAGTTCTAAGCCTTCAATAGCTCTATCGTCATCTCTAAGGATACCTATTTGCTTTGCAATTGCTGATGCTGTTATCTTATGGTCACCAGTAATCATTACTGGTTTTATTCCAGCTGTTATACAATCTCTAACTGCTTCTGCAGATTCTACTCTTGGTGGATCTATCATTGAAATAAGACCCATAAATGTATAATTATTTTCATCTTCTAAGGATAAATAATCTGGATTTGTAAATTCTTTATAAGCAAAAGCTAAAACTCTTAATCCACTTTGTGATAATTGTTTATTTGCATTTATTATATTTTGCTTATCTTCATATGTTATATCTCTTACACCTTCAGATGTTTTTATTTTTACAATTCTATCTAGTAATACATCAAAAGCACCTTTAGTAAACATTAAATTTTTATTATCAAATTTATGAAGAGTACTCATAAGTTTTCTATCAGAATCAAAAGGCAATTCAGCTAATCTTCCGTGAGATTTTCTTATTTCTATTTCATCCAAAGATAATTTATGACCTAAGTTAACAAGTGCAACTTCTGTAGGATCACCAATTTCAACACCATCTTTAGATGTAGAATCATTACATAAAATTGAACTATTTACTAAGTAGTTTGTAAGTTCGTCATTTAAATCTAAATCCTCTCCATCAATTAATTTATTATCAAGATAAACTTTCCTTACAGTCATTTTGTTTTGAGTTAACGTTCCTGTTTTATCAGAACAAATAACAGATACTGAGCCTAATCCTTCAACAGCTCTAAGCTTTTTAATGATAGCATTTTCTTTTGCCATCTTTTGAGTTCCTAGAGCTAGTACAATTGTAACGATTGAACTTAAAGCTTCTGGTATAGCTGCAACGGCTAAAGCAACAGCAAACATAAGGGAATCTAACATAGGTGTTCCTCTGTATAAGCTAAGACCAAAAACTAAAACACAAATTATTAAAATTCCTATAGCTAATTTTTTACTAAAGTCATCTAAGCTAGCTTGTAGTGGAGTTTGCTTTTCTTGAGTTTCTTCCATTAAGTGAGCTATTTTACCTATTTCAGTATTCATTCCTGTAGCAGTAACAACAACTAAAGCTCTACCATAAGTAACTAAAGATCCAGAGAAAACCATATTTTTTTGGTCTCCTAAAGCTATTTCTTCTTTTTCTATTATATCAATAAATTTATTTACACTTTCAGATTCTCCAGTTAATGAACTCTCATTTACTTGAAGAGAAAAGTTTTCGATTATTCTACCATCAGCTGCTACCATATCACCAGCCTCTAATATTAATATATCTCCAGGAACAATTTCTTTAGACTGAACTTCAACTTTCTTACCATTTCTATAAACTTTTGCAGATGGCGAAGATAGCGCTTTTAAACTATCTAAGGATGCTTCCGCCTTAAAGTGTTGAACTGTACCTAAAATTGAATTAAGAATAATAACAGCAAATATAACTAAGGTACTTTCTAGATTACCTGTTGCTGCTGATATAATTGCAGCGATAATTAGTATAATTACAAGTAAATCTTTAAATTGGCTTAAGAAAACTTGCATTATAGTTTGTTTTTGTTTTTCAGTTAATTGGTTATATCCAAACTTGTCTAAGTTTTCTTTAACTTGATTTTCAGATAAGCCACTTTTAGATACATTAAAATTTTTTAATACTTCTTCATGGTGTTTTGAAAAAAACTTCTCCATAATAACTCCTCCAAACTTATTTAATAATAATATTTTGTGATCCAATAAAAAAATTAGCCTAGAAATATATGAGTCTATAAACAAAAAGAGACTCTTAATACAATTTTCACTTTATGAAAAACTGTATTAAAAGTCTCGTAACCAAGATGGTATATAACACCAGACCGATAGGCCGCGAATGTTGATGTTATATTTTTTACTACTCCCTCTTAATGGAAATATTTAATTATAAATTTATTTTAAATCTATTTTAAAAAAATGTCAATACATAAAAATTGTCTAAATAGGTAATAATAAATATAAAAAAATTGTCAATTTTAAAAATTTCACAAAATAAAAGGTAATAGCATAAGATATATCATAGTATTTACATGGAGTTGAAAGTTATTGATATACGGGCTAATATTAGCAGGAGGAAAAGGAACAAGACTTTATCCTTTATCGAGATCAAGTAAGCCTAAACAATTTTTGAAAGTAATAAATAATAAAAGTTTTCTCCAAAACACTGTAGATAGAGTTACTCCTTTAATTAAGAAGGAAAATATTTATGTAGTTACTAACAAAGAGTATAAGGATAAGATAAAAGTAGAGCTTGGAAATATAGATCCTAATAATATCTTTACAGAGCCACAGAACAAGGAAACTGCTACATGTATAGGTCTATCTGCCGTTAAGCTTTTAAAGAGAGATGGAGATGCAGTTATGGTTGTATTACCTTCTGATCATCATATAGAAAACGAGAAGGTTTATATAGAAACATTATCACAAGCTGTGGATATTGCAAATAAAAGACGGGGAATAGTAACACTTGGTATATCTCCAACAAGAGCAGAAACAGGATATGGATATATCGAGATGGGACCAAGAATACAATCATCAGAGATACCGACTTATAAAGTAGCTAGATTTACTGAAAAACCTAATGTGGAGGTTGCAAAAGATTTTTTATTAAAAGGAACTTATTTATGGAATTCAGGAATGTTTGTTTTTAGAGCAGATGTGATATTAAGAGAGATAGAAAAATATCTTCCTCAATTATATAAATCCTTAATGGAAATATATAAACACATTGGAGAAGATGATGAAGAAGAAGTTATTAATGAGCAATATTCATTAATAGATGGGATATCAATAGATTTTGGTGTTATGCAAAAGACAAGAAAGGCCTTCGTTATAAAAAGTGACTTCATATGGGATGACATAGGAAGTTTTTCAGCATTAAGCAGATATTTAGAAGAAAAGAAAGATAATAAAACAAGTAATAATGTATATCTGCAAGATAGTGAAAATTGTTCTATATTTGGAGATAAAAATCTAATAATTGGATTAGGAATAAAAGATTTAGTTATAGTAGATGCTGGAGATGTTATTCTTATAATGGACAAGAATAAGGATCAAGAAATAAAGCATTTATTAAGTGATCTGACTAATAAACCTGAATATGAAGACTACATTTAGAGTGAAGAATGAAAGAGTGAAAAAGTGAAAGAATTGTGGAAATAATTTAGACAAGCTGAATTATAAAATAGAGAAGTATGAGCTTCTCTATTTTTATTTTGAATTTTTATATAAACATATTCTATTAAACTTATGATAAAATATACATATAATAATTATATTTAATTAAGGGGGATTGGATTTGGGTAAAGGAGTAAGCATTCAGTGTAAGAGATGTGATTACAGTGCTACATTATTTGAAGGTGTTGGGTTTAGGACTCAAGACTTCGAAGTATTTAGAAGAGAGCTTACTAAGAAAAGAAATGACAGCATAGATTTTATATTGAGTAGGAAAAAGATTAATAATATAAGTTATTATAATGCATATGCCAAATGTGATAAGTGTGGAAATTTAACAACAGTTCCTTATGTAGAAATTAAATATGAGGATAATAAAATTTTCAAATTAGAGTATAGTTGTGAAATATGCAAAAGTAAATATAAGTTAGTTAGTGAAGAAGAGATAGTTAATAGTAGATGTCCAATATGTAACTATGAATATTTACAAAATTCTGGAAGTATATTTTGGGATTAATATAAAAATATTAGTATTTTTATATATATTCTTGTAAAGGTATTCAATTGCTTTCTTGTCAAAATTAAAAGGAAATAATTTAACAATAAGTAGATAAATTATAATATTTATCTATCATTATAAAGCTACTATTATAAATAAGAGAGAGTATAAAAAACGGGAGGGCTTATATATGTTAAAGAAATTAGCTTCAGATGCATTAGGGCTAAGTGATATTGGTAAAATAATTGATAAAAAGGACTTTAATAAGGTTGATGCAGATGATTATATAATGCATGAGGATGGAGAACAAATATTTTTCCTTATAAAATCAAGAACTGATGAATATTGTTTTACTAATTTAGCTCTTATTCATGTAGATGGTACATCTGCTGTAAGCAAAAAGAGACTTGTAACTAGATATGATTACTATAAAAATACAATTAGAAACGTTGCTATAGAAACAGCAGGAACTATAGACTTAGATTGTGAAATTAAATTTGTTATTGGAGAAACTATTTTTTCTATAGATGTAGATAGAAATCAAATAGAGCAATTAAAGGACTTATATAAATCATTAATTAGAATATCTCATATAATACATGAAAATGATATTATGCTTAACAAATCAGAAGAAACATTAAAAATAGCCGCCAGTGCATGTGCATCAAGTAAAGTTGTTGAAGGTAATGTAGCGGAAATATTTAAAAATATAAATGAGTATGCATTTAATTGGACAAGGATAAGTAGAGAAAATTATATTAAAAAAGATTTTACAGATGTATTTAAGAATTATATAAATAATTAGTATAAATAACCATGAACTTATTTTTTATATTAAGTTTATGGTTATTTTTTAATATACTTATTTATTTAAGTTCAGATATTATTGATTTACGGGCTAAGTTAACTTAATAATACAGGCATAAGTTTGAAAATATATTATATTTTTAATTTTATATTGAATTCTGAATTTTAACTTAATATTTAAATTATAAATTTAAAATATAAATTATTTATTGTATAATCAATATAAAAAAAAATAAGGAGATTAAGCTTATGGGTGTAGAGAAAAAAAGAGAATTTATAATTAATACATTATATTTATTAATTGTTGCTACAATAATATATATAGCAATTAAATATGGACTAGGTTGGTTTTTACCATTTGTCATAGGTTTTGGAATAGCATTTATATTAAAACCATTAATAAATTCAATATCAAAAAAATTTGGACTTAATAGAAAAGTTGTTGCGGGAATTACAGTATTAATTTTTTATACAACAGTAGGGGCATTAATTACTGTACTTATAGTTAAGTTGTTTGTTGAATTGAAGGATGTATTTATTAAATTACCTAATCTTTATACAACAACAATAGAACCTGTGATATTACAATTATCAAGTGGGTTTGAAGATATATTAATAAAATTAGACCCTACTTTAATGCAAGCTATAAGAGATATGATATCATCATTAACAGAATCCTTAGGAAGTATAATTTCTAGCATATCATCAGGAGTAGTTGTATTTATATCATCAACAGTTACAACAGTTCCAACTTTTTTTATTATAGTAATATTTTCAATTATTGCATCTTTCTTTTTTGCAATGGATTATACAAATATAACAACTTTTATAACAAGGCAGTTTTCTGAAAGAGCTTCTAGTATTATTTTTGATGTAAAAGACTATATAGTTGGTACCTTATTCAAATTTATTAAAGCTTATTCAATAATTATATCAGTAACTTTTATAGAACTTGCAATAGGGCTTTCTATATTAAGAGTTGAAAGCGCAATAACAATAGCATTATTAATAGCTTGCGTAGATGTACTTCCTGTACTTGGAACAGGTGGGATTGTTATACCTTGGATTATAATAGAACTAATTAGAGGAGACATAGGTTTAGCAGTAGGGTTAACTATAATTTATGTTGTTATAACAATAGTAAGAAATGTTCTAGAGCCAAAGGTTGTAGGTCAGCAAATAGGATTACATCCTATAGTAATGCTAATGTGTATGTTTATAGGTGTAAAAATATTTGGATTCCTAGGATTATTTGTATTACCTATAATAGTTATAATACTAAAAAATTTAAATGACAGTGGAAAGATACATATATTTAAATAGTTGGTTAGTAAAACTGTTATAATAATAGATTTAAAAATTTTGATTAAAAAATAAGAGAATTTATTGAGCTTAATATAACAATAGATGTATAAGAAATTATTGAATTATATAGAGGTGAAACAGTAATTATATTTTTATAATTTAATAATCTACTATATTTTGGAGAAAAAATATGAAAATTAAATTTTATGAAAAAAATATAATAGAAAATGAAAAATTACTTTATGCAATAGTAGTATCAAGATATAAAAATAAATGGATATTTGTTAAGCATAAAGAAAGAAATACTTGGGAAATTCCAGCAGGGCATAGAGAAATTGATGAAGATATAAATTTAACAGCAAAAAGGGAATTATTTGAAGAAACAGGAGCTAAAGAATTTGAAATATTATATATGTATGACTATTCTTTAGAAATTGATGGAAAGGAAAGCTACGCGGCATTATTTTTTGCTGAAATATATTCTTTAGAAAATCTACCAGATTTCGAAATAGGAGAAGTTAAAGAGTTTAAGGATATACCTAAAAATTTAACTTATCCATCTATACAACCTAAATTATTTGAAAAAATAAAAGAAGAATTAATAGGAAGTATTAACCAAATAATGAGTGAAAGGTTATAATGGTTAAGAGAGAAGGCAATTACTAATATGATAATAAGTGGGACGATATACAAGAAAACATATTTGTTTTTTATTATATATAGTATTATCATATAGTTATAAAAGAAAAGCGAGGTGAGGAAATTATGATGATGAATACTCACAAAGCTTTAGCACAACAATTTATAAGCAATGTAGAAGAGGATAAAGTATTTATAATAAATGACGGACAATTCATATGGGGAAATTTAAAACCAGACTCTGTATCAAAATATAAGTTTAAAAAACATTATATAGATGAAAGTTTTGGTATGATTGTTAAAAAAATAGAATTTTTATCCTCATTAACTTTAGATGATATCTATACTAGATATTCATCTAAAAAGTTTAATCAAGAATTAGGTGTAGTTTGCCATTTTCTATGTGACTTTTTCTGTATTCCACATTTTCAAAGATGGGAATTTAAAAGTGCTAATGCTATGAAAGAACATGTATTATATGAAAATGAATTGAATAAATTTTCAAAGGATTATAATATAAAACGAGATATGAATTTTCACTTAACATCAGAAGAAATTGGAAAGTATATAATGAAACTTCAAACTGAATATCAAGGTATCGCTTCATATGAAAAAGATTTACTTTTTGCTAGCCATATTTGTAGTACAGTTGTAAATATGGTATTAAATGAAGTAGTTTTAAATCAAAAGTTAAAGGAGCATATAGCTTTAGTAATATAGAGAGTCGATTGACTCTCTATTTTTTTATAAGTAAAGTATAAAAGTATAAGATTTTGAAGATGTTATCATAATAAGAACTTTAATACTATAATATTTAAAATAATTGATTAAAATATTTTTATTTAAAGTTGACACATTTAATATAAGTATCATATAATATTATCAAAGGAACATATGAGCAATTGTTCATATGTTGTAGGAGGAATTATGGAAGATAATAAATTAGAAAGTTGTAATTGTACAATAATCCACAAGGATGTTGTTGAAAAGGTAAGAGAATCTATACCAGATGAAGAAAAATTATATGATTTAGCCGATTTATTTAAAGCTTTTAGTGATTCTACAAGAATAAAAATATTATGTGCCTTATTTCAGGATGAGTTATGTGTATGCGATTTAGCAGCATTATTAAATATGACACAATCTGCAATTTCGCATCAGCTTCGAGTATTAAAATCAAATAGATTAGTTAAGTTCAGAAGAGATGGAAAAGTTATATATTATTCATTAGCAGATGATCACATTAAGCATATATTTAATGAAGGATTTAAGCACATTATTGAATAAGGAAGTGGTGAAGAATATGAGTAGTAATGAAATAAGATTAATTTTATCAGGTTTAACATGTGCAAATTGTGCAAATAAAATTGAAACAAAAGTAAATAATATGAATGGGGTTAAGGAAGCTACTTTAAATTTTACAACATCTACTTTAATTATAGAATTAAATGGGGAAAGACATGATGATGATATTATATTAGAAGCAAAATCTATAATAAACAAACTAGAACCAGGCGTTAAAGTATTTAATAAAAATGAAAGTAATATTATTCCTAAGGAGGTTAACAAGTGTACAAGTGATACTTGTTCTATAGAAAATAAAAATGAGAAAGAAAATCATACTCATGACAAAAATCATTCTCACAGTAATTTTAGAGGAGAATCTCATGAGCATTCAAGTGAAAAACCACATGAACACTCACATGAACACTCACATGATCATTCGCATGGGCACTCACATGATCACTCTCACGGAGAAGCGGTGAGTTTAAAAGAAAATATGAGACTAATAATAGGAGCCATAGTATATGCAATTGCTTTAATTTCAACAGAAGGATCAATTTTATCTGTAGTATTATTTGCATTAAGTTATGTATTAGTTGGAGGAGAAGTTGTATTAACTGCTATTAAAAATATTTTAAGAGGAGAAGTTTTTGATGAAAACTTCTTAATGACAGTCGCTACTTTAGGCGCTTTCTTTGTAGGAGAGTTTCCAGAAGGTGTAGCAGTTATGTTATTTTATCAAATAGGAGAAGTGTTCCAATCATATGCAGTAAATCGTTCAAGAAAATCAATTACTTCTCTTATGAATATAAGAGCTGATTATGCAAATGTCTTAAAAGATGGAAAAGAAGAAAAAGTTAATCCAGAGACAGTTAATATAGATGATGTAATAATAATAAAGCCAGGAGAAAGAGTACCATTGGATGGTATAGTATTAGATGGAACAAGCTTCGTTGATACATCAGCACTTACTGGAGAATCTGTTCCAAGAGAAGTTTCAACAGGAGAAGATATTTTAGCTGGTTTCATAAATACTAATGGTGTTTTAAAGGTAAAAGTAACTAAGAACTTTAAAGAATCAACAGTTTCTAGAATTCTAGAGTTAGTAGAAAATGCTTCTAATAAAAAAGCACCAACTGAAAAGTTTATAACTAGATTTGCAAGGATATATACTCCAATAGTTGTTTTCTCTGCATTAGCATTAGCAATAATACCACCTCTAGTTATTAAGGATGCAAGTTTTTATGACTGGATTTATAGAGCATTAATATTCTTAGTAGTATCTTGTCCATGTGCCTTGGTAGTTTCAATTCCTCTAGGATTATTTGCAGGGATTGGTGGTGCATCTAGAAAAGGTATATTAGTTAAAGGTGGAAACTATTTAGAAGCACTTAAAGATGTTAATACAGTTGTTTTTGATAAAACAGGAACATTAACAAAAGGTGTTTTCAAAGTAACAGAAATAAATAACGTTGACATAGCTAAGGAAGAATTAATAAAGATTGCAGCTATTTCTGAAAGTTTGTCAAATCACCCAATAGCACAATCTATAATAAAGGAATATGGAAAAGAAATAGATTCTAATGAGCTAAGTGACTACGAAGAGATATCTGGACATGGAATTAAGGTGACAATTAATAATTCACAAGTATTAATTGGAAATTATAAGCTTATGGAAAAGTTTGAAATAAAATATAATAATATAAATTCAATTGGAACAATAGTTCATGTAGCAATAAATAATAAATATAAAGGTAATATAGTAATTTCAGATGAAATAAAGGAAGGTTCTAAATCAGCAATAGAAGGATTAAAGGCTATTGGTGTATCTCAAACAGTTATGCTAACAGGAGATAACAAATCAGTAGGAGAAAAGGTAGCATCATTAGTTGGAGTAGATAAGGTATTTGCTGAATTATTACCAGGAGATAAAGTTGAAAAAGTAGAAGATTTAATTAAAAATAATTCAACTGAAGGGAAAGTTATATTTGTAGGAGATGGAATAAACGATGCACCGGTTTTAGCAAGAGCGGACATTGGAGTTGCTATGGGTGGTATTGGATCAGATGCAGCTATAGAAGCGGCAGATGTAGTTCTAATGAAAGATGACCCTGAAGCATTAGTTACAGCTATTAAAGTAGCAAGAAAAACAAATAAAATATTATGGCAAAATATAATATTCTCATTAGGAGTAAAAGTTCTTGTATTACTTTTAGGAGCTTTTGGTATTGCAAATATGTGGGAAGCTGTATTTGCAGATGTTGGAGTTACAGTAATAGCAGTAATAAATTCAACAAGATGCTTGAAATAATTTCAAATACTATTTTTATTGACAAATTTCAGCATATTAAATATAATAAATTAGGTTGAGAACATTTCAGGCATAAGGGAAGCATACAAGATCATTATCTTGTTTACAGAGCACATTGGGGCTCTGTATAAATTTGAGACTTATGTATAACGGATCTGCTACGTTATACATAAGTCTTAATTTTTTTATATAATATAATTACGCTAAATTTTGTTTGAAAATAAAAATTAAAACTAATAAAAAATATATAAAAAGTATATTAATTGACCAAAATATTACTAAGTAAACTTTTATGATTGAGAAAAAATTAACTATTTAATATACGTTTTAGCTTGTTAAATAGATAACCTAAGTTGTTTTAAAATTATAATAAAAGTGGTAAAATATAAATATGAATATGAATAATATTGTTTTAATATATAAGATAAGAGAAAGTAGGAGAAAATATAGTATGGATAAGAAAAAGAATATTTCAATGGCCGTAATCAAGAGATTACCAAAATATCATAGATATTTACAAGAGTTATTAAGAAATGATGTAGATAGAATTTCTTCAAAAGAACTAGGAGAAAAAATAGGATTTACGGCATCACAAATAAGACAAGATTTAAATTGCTTTGGTGACTTTGGTCAACAAGGATATGGATACAATGTAAAGGACTTATATAATCAAATTAGCATAATATTAGGGTTAAATAGAGAATATAAGGGCGTAATTATTGGAGCTGGTAACATAGGTCAGGCAATAGCAAATTACAGCAGATTCTCACAAATTGGGTTAGATATAGAAGCTATATTTGATGCAAATCCAAAACTTTTAGGAATGAGAATAAGAGATATAGAAATACAAGATATAGATATACTAAAAAATTATCTTGAAGATAATAGTATAGATATAGGTATAATCTGTGTTCCAAGAATTAATGCTCAAAAGGTATGCGATATTCTAGTGGAAAATGGAGTAACAGGTATATGGAATTTTGCACCTGTTGACTTATCTGTACCTAAGGATGTAACAGTAGAAAATGTTCATTTATCAGAAAGCTTATTAACATTAATATATTTATTACATGATAAAAATGAAAACAAATAACTAAATTGATAATTGGATTAAATTAGAAATAGTTATTGCAAAAGAAAATTTAAGAGTTTATAATAATAATTGAAGCATCTGCTTCAATTATTTTTGCTTGTGATTGTTATAAGATTAACAAATTGATTCTATATGATACATACTAACATAAATTCAATTATTAATATGTTTTAAATGCAATCATAAGATACTACATGGGTTATGTCTATTGAATAAATTTAATATAAGCATGGATAAAAGGGGGATTCTATAATGGAATTGAAAAATATAATTCTTGAAAAAGAGGAAAATCTAGCGATTGTTACAATTAATAGACCTAAAGCATTAAATGCATTAAACTCAGAAACATTAAAGGATTTAGACGTAGTATTAGAAGACTTAGAAAATGATAGTAATATTTACTGTGTTATATTAACAGGAGCGGGAGAAAAGGCTTTTGTTGCCGGAGCTGATATTTCAGAAATGAAAGATTTATCAGAGGATGAAGGAAAAGAATTTGGCCTTTTAGGAAATAGAGTTTTCAGAAGATTGGAAAAACTAAACAAGCCTGTTATTGCAGCAGTATCAGGATTTGCCCTTGGTGGTGGATGTGAACTAGCTATGGCATGTGATATAAGAATAGCTTCTGAAAAAGCAAGATTTGCTCAACCAGAAGTTGGTCTTGGAATAACACCTGGATTTGGTGGAACTCAAAGATTGCCTAGATTAGTTGGAGAAGGTAAAGCTAAAGAACTTATTTATACATGTGCAACTGTAAAAGCAGAGGAAGCGCTTAGAATTGGGTTAGTAAATAAAGTCGTAGCCCTTGAAAATTTAATGGAAGAAGCAAAAGCTATGGCAAAGACAATAATTAATAATGCTCCAATTGCAGTTAAGTTATGTAAAGATGCAATAAATAGGGGAATGCAAGTTGATATAGATAGAGCTATAGAAATTGAAGCTGAAGATTTTGGAAAGTGCTTCTCAACAGAAGATCAAAAAGAAGGAATGACAGCTTTTATTGAAAAGAGAAATAAAAATTTTTATAACAAATAGTCAGAAAAAATGAAATATAACGAATTATCAAAAAAATAAAATATATGTAGTTAAGTAAAAATATGTAGTTAAGTAAAAATGGGTGCAATATCGAGGAGGTATAATAAATGAATTTTCAATTAACTAGAGAGCAAGAATTAGTAAGACAAATGGTTAGAGAATTCGCTATGAATGAGGTAAAACCAATTGCTGCTGAAATTGATGAAACAGAAAGATTTCCTATGGAGAATGTTGAAAAAATGGCCAAGCTTGGAATGTTAGGAATTCCATTTGCTAAAGAATATGGTGGAGCTGGTGGAGACACTCTTTCTTATATAATAGCAGTAGAAGAATTATCAAAAGCTTGTGGAACTACAGGTGTTATAGTATCTGCTCATACTTCTCTTTGTGCTTCTTTAATAGAGCAATTTGGAACAAAAGAGCAAAAAGAAAAATATCTAGTAGATCTTGCAAGTGGTAAAAAATTAGGTGCATTTGGATTAACTGAACCAGGAGCTGGTACAGATGCAGCAGGACAACAAACTGTAGCTGTATTAGATGGAGATAATTATATATTAAATGGATCAAAGATATTTATAACAAATGGTGGAGTAGCTGATACATTTATTATTTTTGCTATGACTGATAGAAGTAAAGGAACAAGAGGAATTTCAGCATTTATAGTTGAAAAAGAATTTGAAGGTTTCTCAATTGGAAAGAAAGAAGAAAAGCTTGGAATTAGAGCGTCTTCAACAACAGAGTTAGTTATGAGCAATTGTATAGTTCCAAAAGAAAATTTAATTGGACAAGAAGGTAAAGGTTTTGGTATAGCTATGAAAACTCTAGATGGAGGAAGAATTGGTATTGCAGCTCAAGCTCTAGGAATTGCAGAAGGAGCATTTGAAGAAGCTGTTGCTTACATGAAAGAAAGAAAACAATTTGGAAAACCATTAGCAGCTTTCCAAGGACTTCAATGGATGATAGCAGAAATGGATACTAAAATTGAAGCTGCAAGGCATTTAGTTTATAAAGCTGCTTGGTTAAAGGATAATAAACTTCCATATTCAGTAGATGCAGCAAGAGCTAAACTTTATGCAGCAGAAGTTGCTATGGATGTAACAACTAAGGCAGTCCAAATATTTGGTGGATATGGATACACTAAGGAATATCCAGTTGAAAGAATGATGAGAGATGCAAAAATAACTGAAATATATGAAGGAACTTCAGAAGTTCAAAAGATGGTTATTTCAGGAAATGCTTTAAGATAATAGGGGAGGATTTATAGATGAATATAGTAGTTTGTTTAAAACAAGTTCCAGATACAACAGCTGTTAAAATTGATCCAAAGACAGGGACTCTTATAAGAGATGGTGTTCCATCAATAATAAATCCAGAAGATAAGCATGCTTTAGAAGCAGCCTTAACTTTAAAGGATAATGTAGGTGGAAAGGTTACAGTAGTAAGTATGGGGCCTCCTCAAGCACAAAATGCATTAAGAGAAGCTTTATGTATGGGAGCTGATGAAGCTATACTTATAACTGATAGAGCTTTTGCAGGAGCTGATACACTAGCAACTTCAAAAACTTTAGCAGGAGCAATAAGAAGATTAGAATATGATGTAGTTTTTGCTGGAAGACAAGCTATAGATGGAGATACAGCACAAGTTGGACCAGAAATTGCAGAACATTTAAATATACCTCAAGTAACATATGTTCAAGGTGTTAAAGTAGAAGATGATGGGTTATTAGTAAATAGAGCATTAGAAGATGGGTATGAATTAATAAAGGTTAATGGACCAGTTCTTTTAACAGCTATAAAAGAATTAAATGAACCAAGATATATGAATGTTAGATATATCTTTGATACTGAAAATACAGAAATAAAAATTTGGTCAGCAGCTGACCTAGAAGTGAATAAAGAAGAACTAGGACTTAAAGGTTCACCAACAAAGGTTAAAAAGTCAATGACTAAAGAAGCTAAGGGAGCAGGAGAATTAATAAATGAAGTTCCAAATGAAGCTGTAAAATATGTATTAGGTAAATTAAAAGAAAAACACTACATCTAGGAAATATGGGAGGTAAAAAAGATGAGTATAGCAGATTACAGAGGCGTATGGGTATTTGCTGAGCAAAGAGAAGGAGAACTTCAAAAGGTTTCTTTAGAATTACTTGGTGAAGGTAGAAAAATTGCTGATAAATTAGGAGTAAAATTAACAGCTCTTTTATTAGGAGATAATATAAAGGGTTTAGCTGATATATTAGGAAGACATGGAGCAGATGAGGTTTTAGTGGCAGAAAATGAATTATTAAAGCACTATACTACTGATGGATATACAAAGGTTATTTGTGATTTAGCAAATGAAAGAAAGCCAGGAATATTATTTATAGGAGCAACTTTCATTGGAAGAGACCTAGGACCTAGAGTAGCTGCAAGGTTATCTACAGGATTAACAGCAGACTGTACAGTTTTAGATGTCGATGTAGAAAAAGCTGATTTATTAGCAACAAGACCAGCATTTGGTGGTAACTTAATGGCTACAATAGCATGTCCAGATCACAGACCACAAATGGCAACAGTAAGACCAGGAGTATTTTCAAAGCTTTCAGATGAAGATAGAAACTTTACTGTAGAAGAAGTAGAAGTAAAAATCGCAGATTCAGATATCAGAACTAAAATAGTTGAGATAGTAAAAGAAGCAAAAGATATCGTTGATATAAGCGAAGCTAACTTCATTGTTTCAGGTGGTAGAGGAGTAGGTTCAAAAGAAAATTTTGCTATTTTAGAAGAATTAGCAGAAGCTTTAGGTGGAACAGTAGCAGGTTCAAGAGCAGCTGTAGAAAATGGATGGATAGAAAGAGATTATCAAGTTGGACAAACAGGTAAAACAGTAAGGCCAACTATATATATAGCATGTGGTATTTCAGGTGCAATACAACACGTTGCAGGTATGCAAGATTCAGATTTAATAATAGCTATAAATAAAGATGCATCAGCTCCAATAATGCAAACAGCAGATTATGCAATAGTTGGAGACTTGCTAAAAGTTGTTCCAGAGATGACAGCACAAGTAAAAGCAATGAAAGAAAACTAGGAACAATGGATAATAGACAATTAAGGAGATAACTCAGACAAGCTAAGTTATGAAGTTAGAAGGAATAACAATTGAGAATGGATAATGTATAATGTATAATTAAAAAAATAACAATTGATAATGGACAATGGAAAGTGGACAATTAAAGAAATAGCTCAGTTTACTGAGTTATGAAATTATCACCTAAATTATCAATTATCAATTGTCAATTGTGAATTGAAGAAACGGGAGGTTTTTAATATGGAAAAGATTTTTGTTATAGGTGCAGGAACTATGGGAGCAGGTATAGTTCAAGCTTTTGCTCAAAAGGGTTATGAAGTAATAGTTAGAGATATAAAGGATGAATTTGTTGAAAGAGGAATAAACGGAATCAATAAGGGATTAACTAAGTTAGTTGCTAAGGGTAAGATGAGTGAAGAAGATAAAGAAGCTGTTCTTTCAAGAATAACTGGAACTACTGATTTATCTCTTGCAGAAGATTGTGATTTAGTAATTGAAGCTGCTGTTGAAAATATGGAAATTAAAAAGAGTATATTTGCAGAATTAGATGGGATTTGTAAAGAATCTACTATATTAGCTTCTAATACATCATCTTTATCAATAACAGAAGTTGCTTCAGCAACAAAGAGACCTGATAAAGTTATAGGAATGCATTTCTTTAATCCAGCTCCAGTAATGAAGCTAGTAGAAATTATAAGAGGAATGGCAACATCAAAGGAAACTTTTGATTCTATAAAGGAATTATCAGTAGCAATTGGTAAGGAACCAGTAGAAGTTGCAGAAGCTCCAGGATTTGTTGTTAATAGAATACTTATTCCAATGATTAATGAAGCATCATTTATTCTTCAAGAAGGAATAGCTTCAGTTGAAGATATAGATACAGCTATGAAATATGGTGCAAACCATCCAATGGGACCTTTAGCTTTAGGTGATCTTATAGGATTAGATGTATGCTTAGCTATTATGGATGTTTTATATAATGAAACAGGAGATACAAAGTACAGAGCAAGTAATCTTCTAAGAAAGTATGTTAGAGCTGGATATCTTGGAAGAAAGACTGGTAGAGGATTCTATAATTATTAAAAATTTACCCTAAATATGATTTGATTTAATATGGATTTGATTTGTTGAACTTTTTTAAGATAGAGAAATTTACTTAATTTCTCTATCTTTCTTTATATAAATTATTATTGAATACATATTATCCATTTTTTATTGAGAATATGATATAATTTATAAAGATAAAAATTATTAATATTTAGTTTAATTCTTAGGGGGAAGATGGCTAAGTAAGAATAGTTTATTAATATCTCGGGGATAAATAATATATTAATGGTATATTAATTATATATAAGAGGTGAAGAAATGGATTTTAAAAATGCTATTTTTGAAGATAATAAAGTAGTAATACAAGGTACAAAAAACTTTAATATAAAACAAATACTAGAGTGTGGGCAATGCTTTAGGTGGGATAAGATAGAAGATAATAACTATATTGTAGTTGCTTATGGAAGAGTTATTGAAGTGATTCAAAATGATGATGAAGTTATTATATATAATTCCAATGAAGAAGACTTTAATAACATATGGAAGAATTATTTTGATTTAGAAAGAAATTATGATGAAATAAAAGATGTTCTTGCAAAAGATGAGATACTTAGAAAAAGTGTTGAGTTTGGATATGGAATAAGAATATTAAATCAAGATCCTTTTGAAATTCTTATAAGCTTTATAATATCTGCAAGAAATAGTATCCCTTCAATAAAGAAAACAGTTAAAAAGATATGTGAGAGATGGGGAGAAAAAATAGAATACAAGGGAAATGAATATTATACATTTCCAACTCCACAAGCAATTAAGGATGCTACATTAGAAGAAATTCAAGAAACAGGAGCATCTTTTAGAAGTAAGTACATAGTTGATACAATTAAAAAGGTAAATGAAGCTATAGAAGTTAAGGAAGATATAAAACTAAATCCTAGTAAGTATGATGAAAGACCAGAAATATTAGATTTTGATTTAGAATATATAAAATCATTAGGTGATGATGAGTGTCATATAGCTTTACAGAAATTTATGGGGGTAGGTGCTAAGGTAGCAGATTGCATAATGTTATTTTCAATGACAAAGCATTCAGCTTTCCCTGTAGATGTATGGGTTAAAAGAGCTATGATTCATTTTTATGTAGCGCCAGATGTATCACTAAACAAGATGAGAGTATTTGCAAGAGATAAATTTGGAGCTTTATCAGGAATGGCTCAGCAATATCTTTTCTACTATGCTAGAGAAAATAAAATCGAAGTATAGATTTTAGCAAATTGCGAAGCAATTTATTAGTGAAAGCTTAAGAGTGAAAAAGTTAAAGATGTTTTGTGTTGCAAAACTAAAAAATATATGTGAGAAATTACTTCTTTCACTTTTAACTATTTTGTTTCATAAAATATAAATATTGGAATTTAGTAATAATAATTATATAATTAAATTAATGGATTTTAATATAATATATAAAGTGGAAAATGTAGATTATAGGTAGCAAAGTTGGCAATAATACATGTAAAATATCCAATCATATAACATAAATATTGTAGGGGGAAACAAAATGTATTATTTAGGAATTGATGGTGGAGGCACTAAAACAAAATATCTATTAGTAGATGAAAAGTTACAAAAGGTATGCGAAAGAGAAGGAGCAACTATACACATTCATCAAGTTGGTGTAGAAGGAATTAAGAATGAACTAAGAGAAAATATTTCTAAGATATGTGAAGAATCAAAGATTTCTGTAAGGGATATCTCATATGCTTTTGCAGGAGTGCCAGGATATGGTGAAAGCTTAGATGATATGGTTAAAATTGATGAAGCTATAAAAGAAGTTATGGAAGTACCATATTCAATTGATAATGATGCTGTCAATGGATGGGCAGGAGGAACTGCTTGCAAGCCAGGTATAAATGTAGTAGCAGGTACAGGAAGCATAGCTTATGGTAGAAATGCCGAAGGTAAACTAGCAAGATGTGGTGGTTTTGGACCAGGAATAGGCGATGATGGAAGTGCTTATTGGATTGCACTTAGAACGATTAATGAATATACAAAGCAAAAAGATGGAAGAAGCGAAAAAACTGTTTTAGTTGATATACTGGAAAAAGAATATAATATAACATATAAATATGAAATTGTTGATATTGCATTTAATAGATTGAAATTTAATAGAACAGAATTAGCTAAGTTTTCAACAATATGCTTTTTAGCAGCAGAAGAGGGATGTCCAGCTTGTAAAAATATATTTAAAGATGCAGCAAAGGCTATATTTGAACATATATCTGCTATATCAAAAGAATTAAATTTCAAAGATGAGTTTGTTGTTTCATATACTGGTGGTGTATTTAAGTCAGGTAAGCATGTTTTAGAGCCACTTAAAGAAATGATAAATGAATCAGGATTAAAGTGCCATTTACAAGAACCTGCACTTGATCCTTGGAATGGATCTGTTTTATTAGCATATACTTTAGCTGGTAATACAGTACCTGATAATGTAAAAGAAATATTTAAGTAAATTATAAAAATGTATTTTTGAAATATATAAGATATAAATAAGTAAGTGGATTTTAAAGAAGAGTTTGTTCTTTTTTATACTGAGATAGAAAAGTTTATATGTTTATAAAGTTGAGAATACTATGATTATATTAATAATTAAAAAGAGGACTGCTAATAAATAGCATGTCCTCTTTTTGAAGTAAATTATTTAGCCCACATTGTGAATCCAAATAAGTGACCGAATAAAGCACCAACTATTCCAAGTACAAGTAATAAACCTATACATGCAACAGGAGTCCATTTTCTTTTCTTAATTAAGTAGAATAACATTAATGTTAGAGCTAGTGGAAGCATTTGAGGAAGAACACCATCTAATATATTTTGTATATTAATTGGAGCTTCTCCATTTGGTATTTCAATAGCTAACTTTGTTGCACCATAGTTTGAAGTAAGAGCTCCAACTATGAATACTCCTAACATAGAAGCTGAACGTGTAAATTCCTTAGCATTTTTTGTTAAGATATCAATTGCCTTTGAACCTAAGTTATATGACCAATGCATTAACCAATATCTAATTGCAAATTGAACACCATTAAATATTAGCAAGAATAGTATTGGACCAATTAAGGATCCACCAATAGCCATGTTAGCAGTGATACCAGCAGTAATTGGAACTAATGTGAACCAGAAAATAGCGTCTCCAATTCCACCTAAAGGACCCATAGCAGCAACACGGACAGCACGAATAGTATTAGTATCGGCTTTTTGTTGCTCTAATGACATAATTATACCCATAACAAAAGTTACAAGGAATGGGTGAGTATTAAAGAACTCTAAGTTGTGTTTCATGGATTTTGAAAGGTCTTCTTTATTAGTATGAATTTTTTCAAGTCCAGGTAATATTCCATATAGCCATCCAGCAGCTTGCATTCTTTCATAGTTAAATGAAGCTTGTAAGAATAATGAACGCCAAACCATTTTATTTAAAGTTTTCTTATCGAGTTGTTTGGCAGGAGTCAAATCTTTATATAATGTACTATTAGATTCCATCTTCGTCATCTCCTCCTATTCCTATATTTGCTGAAGCAGCTTTCATTTTTACGTTAATTTGGAAGTCGTAAATACATACTGCTATTCCAATGAATGCAATTATTAATAATGCAGATCCAGATAGACCTTCGATTTTGCCTATTATAGTTGCTAGTGCAAAACCTGCAAAGTAAATTCCCCATAAGTCATTTGATAACATGATACGTAATAAAATTGCAAATCCAACATAGCGCATCATTCCACCAGCAGCACCAAGTCCATCCATGAACCAAGAATATTGTGCTGATAAATTAGATAATGTTTCACCAGCAGCACTACCACCTATTAAACCTATAACAACTACAAGTGCAAAGAATAATCCTAAAGCAGACATTGCGCCATAGTTAAGCTTTTCAATTCCTCTTGCATCTGCATTATCAGCATATTTATCAGCTTTTGACATTAATGGAGACATAATTGTGAATAATAATGTAACACAATATTGTCCTATTAATGCAAATGGAACTGCTAGTCCAACTGCAGCTGTTGGCTCTAATTTAGAAGAAATGGCAAATACTACAGCCATTATTCCTCCGATAACTGCATTTGGAGGCTGAGCTCCTCCTACAGGCATATTACCGATTGTCATTAATTGATAAGTACCACCTACAATAAGTCCAGTTTGTAAGTCTCCAAGAATTGCACCAATAACAGCTCCTGATACAATTGGTTGATACAATGATTCTAAGAAACTAAATTGATCAATACCTGCAATAAATGCAAATACTGCAACCAATAGAATTTGTATAATATTAAAATCCATTTAGCATTCCCCCGTATTATTTAATTATTTAAATATCTTATCAATACTTTCTGAATTTTCAGTAGGGACTCTTCTTATTTCAAGCTCTACTCCTAATTCCTTTAACTTTTTGAATGCTTCTACATCTTTGTCATCTACCGCAACAGAACCAGCAACTTGTCTTTTTCCTTCTGCCATGTGCATGTTTCCAATATTAACTTTTTTTATCGGTACACCACCTTCAACAAGTTTTAATACATCTGCAGGAGTTTCACAAACTATAAATATAAGTTGTTTAGCACTAGCTTTATGAATAGTAGTTATAGTTTTTTCAATTGTCCAATATCTAGTTGAAGCATAAGATGGAGCAGCCATATCCATTAAGCCTTGTCTTAATTTATCTTCAGCTACAACATCATTTGCAACTAGAATCAAGTTTGCACCAATAGAACCACACCATTGAGTTGCAACTTGTCCATGAATTAATCTGTTGTCTATTCTTGTTAATATAATATTTGGCATATTCTCACCTCCTTTTATGTAAACACTTTATTTTGATTGAATACAAGGTTATTATATAACTAATATAAATAATAATCTTTATACTTTTTGGTATTTAATTTATTATTTTTAACAACGTTTACAGAGGGGTTTTGTAAATGAATAATTTAAGTGGTAATATATAAATATATTTATTTATATACTGATAATCTTATATATTTGTTTCAATTAATAATCTTAATCAGTGGATTAAAATTTAATATGCTTCTCTAAGTAAAATAGTAAAATTGATATTTAATTTTTACATGCATCTACTATATTGATTAAAAATAATAAAAAGTTACATTTAAAATGAAGTTATAAATTTATAGTGAGGTGATTTATTATGTATGATAAGACAACAAATGTTGAGTTTAAAAAGTACGGTTCTATTTATGATGAAGCTAAAGATGTAGAAAAGGAGAATTTGATATTAAAGCAAATTGTAACTAGTGATAAGGTTATTTCTAGCTTATATAATTTTTCAGAGCCAGTATATATAGAAGTAGTTGAAGGAATGGCGGCTATACTAATAAGTGATTCAAATAATGGTAATTTCAAGCTTTTTGCAATTCATAGAAAGCTAGAGATAAAGTCTAATATGTATTTTAATGTTATTTCGATGACATCCCAAACTACTTTTAATTTAATAATACCATTAGGGTACAATCTTAGACTTGAATTTTTAAATAAACCATATGTTTATAATAGAATATTACCTACTATAAATATTCCTGAAATAATAGCTTATTACTATACAATTAAAAGTCCTAATTATAAATTTAAAGGAGAAAGTCATAATCTATATGAATTAACATTTGTTGATAATGGGATTTTAAATACATCTATTGATGGCGTTGATTATACATTAAATCCATATGATTTAATTATATATGGAAAAAATCAATTTCACACTCAATCTGTGAATAGTGATTCATCTTGCTCATATTTAACAATTATTTTTGATATGGAATCTGATGATGATAGTTCAATATGCAATAGGATATTTCAGTGTAGAAAGGAATTGTATAATGCAGTAAGAACTTTTGCAAAAAATATATCATCAAATACAATACCGTATTCGGAAAATCTTATTTTGAGCAATTTTCATGAAATTATAATTCGATTATTTCAATATGATTATTTAGAGGTAGATGATAGTAAATTGCCAAAAGAATCATATCAGCATTTTCAAGATGAATTATTAGAAAGAATAATAGAATATATTAATAAAAATATTGAATCTCCAATAGGTATAGGAGAGCTTTGCGAAAGATTTTCAGTGTCCAGATCATCACTGCAAACATTATTTAAAAACAATTTAAATATATCTCCGAAGAAATACATTAATGATTTAAAACTAGCTAAGAGTAAACAATTGATTAAAGAAAATAAATATACTATTAGCGAAATAGCATTTATGTTAGGGTTTAATTCAATCCATTACTTTTCAAGGGCCTTTACACAACATTACGAAATAAGTCCTAGTGAATATGCTCAAACTTTATTTAAATAAGAAAAAAGGCGCAGTCTGAAAAATATATTTAATATAAAATTTATCCAATTTCAAGTAAGTTTTTTATTGCCTTAAAAAGTTAATATCTTATTTTTAAGAAGGGGGTCGCGTTTCGCGCCCCCCCTTTTTAAACTATTGATTTTACTTGCCTTAGGCACTTTCAAATTTAAAAAGAAATTTTGGAATATTATTTATATGTGCGCAAAAATGGAAGCTCGAATTAGAACTTCCATTTTTATAGTCTAATATAAAAATTTATTTTGATACAGTCCCTTATATTTTATAGAATATTTTGAATTGAATATCTAGATATAGTTATGACTGTATTTTTAGCAACGTCAACCTCTACTTGATCTTCTCTTACAGATACTATTTTGCCATAAATTCCGCCACAAAACATTATTTTCATTCCAGGCTTCAATTCTACATGGACTTCCTTTAGTTCAGCAGTTCTTTTTTTTATGTTTTTAGCAGATATAAATAGCAATATTAAGGCTCCAATTCCTAATAATACAGCAATAGTGATACATGTCCATATAACCACTTCCCAATTTACCATTTTATATACCATCCTCACTTTCATCATCTTCATGAGCTATAAACTCATATTTTATAATACCGTTTTTACCTACCTCTATAGCCGATTCAGATAATGAATATAAATCATCTATAACATCTTTAAGCATAGATATTTCAAGAAGCATAGGCAAATTAGTACCGCCAATTACTTCCATAGGCTTGTCCATTTCTGTTTTAACCTCTACTAAAGTTTTAAATGGTGACCCTCCAGGTAAATCACTAAGTGCTAAAATGTTATCACAATTTCTTAAATTTTTTAATGAAGTATAATATTTTTTCTTTAAATCTTCTATAGAATCTGTCTCCTCAAAGTCAACGTATTCTATATTAGAAGGTTCTCCTGCAATTAACTTTAAGGAGGTGTGCAATCCTGATGCAAAGTTACCATGTCCGCTAATTATTAATCCTATCATTTTATCATCTCCCAAAATAGTTTGTACAATACTTGATAATTATAATTATAATGTGGAGTTATTTAAATTCAATAAGTATGGTAAAAGATATAAGATATATGTTCAAAAGTGCAAATATTAGCTGGATAAACTTATGTATAATGAGATTAAGTTAATTTAGGAGGTATGCCATGTGTTAATACAAAGTAAAAAAGTATGGATTGCTGATCAATTTATTCCAGCTCAAATTGAGATTGATGATAATAAAATAGTCAATATCTATGCTTACAATGAAAAGGCAGATGCTTATGATTATGGCAGCAAGAGGATTTTACCAGGTTTTATAGATATTCATTGTCATGGTGCATATGGATTTGATACAAATGATGCAAATGAAAAAGGCTTGAGAAATTGGACAAAGAGTATAGTAAGTGAAGGGGTTACCTCAATATTACCTACTACTATAACTCAAAGTAAAGAAGTTCTTATTGAAGCTCTAAGTAATATTGCAAATGTAGTTGAAAATGGATATGAAGGAGCAGAAATACTAGGGATTCACTTTGAAGGTCCTTATCTTGATATGGAATATAAGGGTGCTCAACCAAAAGAATATATAGTTAAACCTACTATTCAAGAATTTCAATGCTATCAAAAGGCAGCAAAGGGATTAATAAAATATGTAACTTTAGCAACTGAAATAGATGAGGACTATTCACTTACAGAATATTTATTTAAAAATAACATAGTGGTGAGTATAGGGCATTCAGCATCTACATATGAAGAAGCTATATTTGCTTTTGCTCATGGGGCTCGGTCACAAACTCATGTATATAATGGGATGACTCCATTTAATCATAGAAAAAATGGGTTAGTCGGAGTTGCGCTAAGGGTTAGAGGTATGTATGGGGAGATAATTTGTGATGGAAATCATTCTACTACTACAGCTTTATATAATTTCTTCAATGCAAAGGGGCCAGATTATGGAATTATGGTTACAGATGCCTTAATGGCAAAGGGCTTTGAAGCAGGTACTAAATTTGTTTTTGGAGGAAATGAAATAGAAATTTATGAAGATGGAAGTGCACATTTAGTAGAAACAAAGGGATTAGCAGGTTCTACATTAAAGATGAATGATGGTCTAAGGATATTAGTTGAAGAAGCTATGGTACCTTTTAATTATGCTATTAATTCATGCACTATTAATCCAGCTAAATGCTTAGGCATTGATAAACGCAAGGGAAGAATAGGCGTTGGATATGATAGTGATTTAGTAATTATAAATGATGACTATTCTGTAAATCAAACATATTGTTTAGGAAAGGCGATGTTATAGTGAAAAGAGATGCTGTGAATATAGCTGGAAAGAATATATATTTGGATCTTTATGGAGACACTGTTTATTATAATTTCTTTGACAAAAATGGTTATATTGTATCTAAACAAATAGAACAAAAATTTAAGATATTTTATTACAGATATTCAATTATATTCATTGTTATGATTTTACTAGGAGATTATTTTAGTTCATTACTAAATACTTTTTTAGTTGGTATTGGAGCTATAGGGATAGTCGAACTATATTTTAGATTTATATTTTTGAAACAGCTAAAGGTAATTAAAAACTTTAAAAGAGAACGTAAGATATCAATGTTAGAAAATATAATAAAAAGCAATGAAAAAGAAAAAGTAGTTATGAAAGCTTGTGCGTATGCCTTACTAAGTGTTCTTATTGTAATAAATGCAATACAACAAAACTTTAACATATTATTTTTAGTTTTAAGTATATTAGGTGCAATATATAGCCTTTATATAGGAATTATAAATGTTATTGCCTTTAGTAAAATAAAAAAAGTTTAAATAGAAATATTTACTCAGTGAAATGAACTTGGAGTAGAAGAGTACAGAGGAGTATATCTAGAGTAGATAAACTTAAGTATAGACAAAACAATAAAAATTAATATTTATAGTAATAATTACATTAAAAAATGTGCAGGAGGTATTAAAATGTTTTTTGGAATGGATAATGAAAAAATTAAGGGGTTGGGGGCAACTTATACAGCTACAGAAATAAGGCAACAACCCAAATTATGGGGAGAAACCTACAATATAATAAAGGAAAATGAAGATAAAATTAAAAGTTTTTTTGGTAGAAGATTAAAAAATGATACTAGAATAATTTTAACTGGAGCAGGGACTTCAGATTATGTCGGAGATACAATTTATTTATACTTAGCAAAAAAGTTGAACTTAAGAGTAGAAGCTATTGCTACAACAGATTTAGTATCAAATCCGTATGAGTTTATTGAAGAAGATGTACCAACAATATTAGTATCATATGCAAGATCAGGGAATAGCCCTGAGAGTGTTGGAGCTTTTGATTTATTTCAGGAAAATGTAAAAGATATATCACAGGTTGTAATTACCTGTAATAAAGATGGAGAACTTGCTAAGAAAGCTGAAAAAAGCGATAACAACCTTTGCATATTAATGCCTGAACTTTCAAATGACAAGAGTTTTGCAATGACAAGTTCTTTTAGTTGTATGTTATTAGCATCATTATTAGTATTTGATATTGATAATTTAGAAGAAAATAAAAAGTATTTAGATATAGTGATTAATCAAGGTAACTCAATTTTAGATAATAAGTGGAAAGAGATAAAGGATTTAGTTGATTTAAATGCATCAAGAGTAGTTTATTTAGGATCAGGTATTTTAAAAGGATTATGCCAAGAAATGGCTCTAAAAAATCTAGAACTAACTAGCGGGAAAATAACTACAGTTTGTGAATCAGTATTAGGATTTAGACATGGTCCAAAATCAATAATTAATGATGACACTTTAGTAATATTTATGAATTCTACTAATAAATACACTAACCTTTATGATATGGATCTTATAAGAGAAATAAATAGTGATTCAGGAAATCATAAGTTAGCTGTAATAAGTTATACAAAGAATGAAGAGCTAAATAGTGTATGTGACAAATATATAGAAATAGATGGACAAGTAATTCCTGAAGTTTATACAGTATTCAATTATATGCTATTTGGACAAATGTTTGGATTATTTAATTCACTTAAATTAGGAATTTCACCTGATAATCCAAGACCTGATGGAACTGTTAATAGAGTTGTTAAGGGTGTAGTAATTCATAAATACAATAAATAAGCCTTTTTATTGAAATGAGTATTCTTATTGTAGGAATATTATTAGAGGCTTAGTTATAAAAATTGAGTATAACTTTATCTAAATTAGTTACATTTGCAACTAATTTAGATAAAGATGCAATAAAGACTTTCGTTAAGAAGATAGAAACTGAAGATAAATTTGATGAAGAAGACGTAATATAAAAATATTAATTAATAGGAGTTGAGGTAGATTATGAAAATATTATCAACAAGAGAAATGTTAAAAAAAGCTCAAAGAGAAGGATATGCTGTACCGGCATTTAATATTCATAACTTAGAAACCCTACAAGTAGTTGTAGATACAGCAGCTGAGCTAAAGTCACCAGTTATTTTAGCAGGAACACCTTCAACAATACTTTATGCAGGTGGAGAATATATAGTATCTATGGCTGAAGTTGCAGCAAAAAAATATAATATTCCAATAGCTATACATTTAGATCACTTTGAAGATGTAGAAGAAATAAAACATTATGTAGATTTAGGATTTAAATCTACAATGATAGATGCATCACATGAAGACTATGAATCTAATATAAATACAGTTAAAGAAGTAGTTGAATATGCTCATAAGTTTGATGCTACAGTAGAAGCAGAGCTTGGAAGATTGGGTGGACAAGAAGATGACTTAGTAGTAGATGAAAAAGACTCTATGTACACTAATCCAAAACAAGCAAAGGAGTTTGCTGAAAGAACAGGAATAGATTCATTGGCAATAGCTATAGGAACAGCTCATGGATTATATAAAGGTGAGGCAAAACTTGACTTTGATAGATTAAAGGAAATAAGAGATATTGTAGATATTCCATTAGTTTTACATGGAGCATCAGATGTTCCTGATGAGTTAGTAAAGAAAGCAATTTCCCTTGGAATATGCAAGGTAAATGTAGCAACAGATTTAAAAATACCATTTTCTGATGCAGTAAAGAAATTCTTTAATGAGCATCCAGATGCTAATGATCCTAGAAAATATATGACACCAGGAAAAGAAGCTATGAAGAATATAGTTGCTCACAAAATAATGGTTTGTGGAAGTAATGGAAAGGCTTAATTAAATAAGGTTTAGATAAAAACATAATAAGGAATTTGACAGAAAATAATATGAAAGCATTTGCCGGAATATTATTTTCTTTCATATATAAGTTATAAGTGATTTTATAAGTAATTTTTTAGTATATAAAGGAATTTGAGAGGTGACGAAATGATACATCCAATGAAAGATATAGTTAAAAGATATAAAAGTGGTGAAAATGTAGGAATATTTTCTGTATGTTGTTCTAATCAATATGTAATTGAAGCAGCTATGCAAAAGCTTTTAAATAAGAATATACCACTTTTAGTGGAAGCAACTGCAAATCAAGTTGACCAATTTGGTGGATATACAGGAATGAAACCAAAGGAATATGTAAAATATATTTATAGTATAGCTGATAAAGTAGGATTTCCAAAAGAAAGAATAATTTTAGGGGGAGATCATTTAGGCCCATTAACATGGAGAACGATAAACCCAAGAGAAGCTATGGAAAATGCTAAGAATCTAATAAGAGAATATGTATTAGCTGGCTTTAGTAAAATCCATATAGATACTAGCATGCCGTTAAATGGTGATTTTGAAAATGAAATATTTGATGATAGTTTAATAGCTAATAGAGCATCTGTACTTTGTAAAGTTGCAGAAGAAGCATATTTAGAGCTTAAAGAAAAAGATGATGAAGCTATGCATCCAGTTTATATTATAGGAAGTGAAGTTCCTATACCAGGTGGAGCTCAAGTAGAAGAAGAAGAGGCTGGTCCTAAAGTAACTAGTGTAGAAGGTTTTAAAAATACAGTAGAAACATTTAAAAAAGCTTTTGAAAGCTTTGGAGTAGGAGATGCTTGGCAATATGTAATTGGCGTAGTAGTACAGCCAGGAGTTGAATTTAGTAGTGATTATGTTTGGGAATATAATAGAGAAGAGGCTAAAGATTTAATAGATGAACTAAAAAATTATCCTCAGTTAATATTTGAAGCTCATTCAACAGATTATCAAACGCCAAGAGCTTTAAAAGAGATGGTAGAGGACGGATTCATAATTTTAAAAGTTGGACCAGCATTAACATTTGGTTTCAGAGAAGGTATATTTGCATTAAATCATATTGAAAATGAACTATTGAAATATAATGAAAATGTAGAATTATCTAATTTTATAGAAGTATTAGACTTTAGTATGATAAAAAGTCCTAAAGATTGGGTGAATCATTATTCAGGAACAGGTGAAAAAATAAAGTTAGAAAGAAAATATAGCTTATCTGATAGAGCAAGATATTATATGCCTAAAGATGAAGTAAATTTTGCTTTAGAAAAACTTATGAATAATTTAGAAGGCATTGAAATTCCAATGACAATAATAAGTCAATTTATGCATGAACAATACAAGAAGGTTAGAGAAGGGGTATTAAAACCTATAGCTAAAGAATTGTTGAAAGATAGAATTGGTGAATATTTAGATGATTATGTATATGCTGTTGAAAATGTAGAAAAAAAGATATTAGAAATTAATTAAATAATAAATAGGGCATGCAAAAAGCATGTCCTTATCATTTTAAAATGAATTTTCTGAATATTTTAAATATAACAAATTGGTATAAATTAACTGGTATAATAATTATGGGGAGTATTGTTTAAATTTATTAAGTAGGAGGATTTTGGTATGTTTCAATTCGAGACTCAGTTAAAGAAACTTAAGCATGAGGTGCTAACAGAAGTTGCTAAATTAGCTAAAGATGGCAACTTAACCACAGAATCAATAGAAAAGATTCCTTATGAGATTATTAAGGGAGATAAAGCTATGTATAGATGCTGTGTATATAAGGAAAGAGCTATTGTTTTAGAAAGAGCAAAGTTGGCAGCTGGATATTTAGCTAATGGAGATAATATAGATGATGAATTTGTTGATATCAAAGAAGATGATCAAATAATATATGTTATTGAAGCAGCATGTGATAGATGTCCAATAAACAAATACAGTGTTACAGATTCTTGTAGAAATTGTTTAGCTCATAAATGTCATGAAGCGTGTAATTTTGGCGCAATAACTTATGTTGCTGGAAGAGCATACATAAACCAAGAACTTTGTAAGGAATGTGGAATGTGTAAAAAAGCATGTCCTTACGATGCTATTGCAGAAGTTATGAGACCTTGTAAAAGAGTATGTCCTACAGGAGCATTAGACATAAATCAAGATGACAGAAGAGCAATGATAAAGGAAGAAACATGTGTTAATTGTGGAAGTTGTATGAGCGCATGTCCTTTCGGAGCTATTTCAGATAAGAGCTTAATTGTTCCTATAGCAAAGAGGCTTGCAAGAGGAAGAAAGATGTATGCTGTAGTAGCACCTGCTATAACTGGTCAATTTGGAGCAAAAACTCCATATGGAAAAATTAAGAATGCAATTAAGAAATTAGGTTTTGTAGATATGATTGAAGCAGCTTGTGGAGCAGATGCTGTAACAGTTCATGAAAGCAGAGAATTTTTAGAGAGACTGGAAGATGGACAAAGTTATATGACAAATTCTTGTTGTCCAGGTTTCTTAAGTTATGTGGAGAAAATGTTTCCATCAGAAGTAGAAAAGGTATCAGGTACAGTTTCTCCAATGATAGCAACAGCAAGATTTATAAAGCATAACGATCCAGATGCAAAGGTTGTATTTATTGGACCATGTACTGCTAAGAAGAGTGAAGCTGTTAGAAAGTCTGTAAAGGATGCTGTAGATTATGTTATAACATTTGAAGAATTACTAGCATTATTTAGTGCTTTTGAAGTAGATATAGATAGTTGTGATGAAGATGTTGTTGATGATGCTTCTATATATGGAAGAGGCTTTGGAGCACATGGAGGATTAACAGCAGCTATAGAAAATTATATAAGAAGCCAAGGATTAGAAGTAAACTTTAATCCTGTAAAAATATCTGGCGGAATAGAAATAAAGAAAACAATGACGATGGCTAAAATAGGTAAATTGCAAGGGAACTTTATTGAAGGTATGATGTGTGAAGGTGGATGTATAAATGGGGCAGGGGCTCTAGTAACTCCATTTAAGGCAAAAGGAGTATTCAATAAGATAAATGCTCAAGCTACAAAGAAAGCTGTAATAGATAATGAAACACTTGAGGAATATGATAATATAAACTTAGAAAGATAGTTATAAATTGTGAATATAAAGGCTACGATAACTAGATATGTTCCATAAGCTAAATAGCTGTGCAAAGAAGTACTAGGCTTGAAAAAACTACTAAGCCAAGTACTTCTAAATGCTCGCTATATGCTTATTCCACATATTCTATTTATCTTCACCAACTTATATTTATCGTTTAAATTAATAATGAAAAAAGTAAAAAGTGAAATAGTGAAGAGGGAAAAGTTAAGGAGAAAATCATTACAGGATTTTTAAATAAAAAGTACTTTGTACCTATAATTTAAGTTTTACGTAGCAAAATATCCTTAATTTTTAACTTTTTCACTATTAACTATTAATTTTTAAATTGCTCTACTAGTGGGTGTTAGGATGGAGAGTATAAATAAAAAAGTAAGAGGAGCTCTTACAAAAGAAATTGATCTTAAAATTTTAGTGAACATAATCTTATATTCTGTAATAGTTATAATGCCATTCATAGTTGTAAATGTATCATCACCTAGATATGTAATTGGTAAGATGATATTTCTTTATGTAGTTGGTGTTATTTCTATTATTACATTAATTGGATTAAAGGTAACAGAATTTAATTTTGAGCATAAGATAGCATTAGTGTTTCTGATAACTATGTTAATTCCAAGTATATTGTCACCGCAAAAATATGTAGCTTTTATGGGGAACATTCAACGAAATGAAGGCTTCGTAATGTATTGTATTTACATTTTACTTTTTATACTAGCTTCTAAATATTTTGTTTTAAATAGAAAACTTTTGAATTTAGTATTAATTTTTTCATGCATTATGGGTGTATATGGGATTCTTCAATTTTATGGGATTGATCCTGTACAGTTTTGGATGTTTGGGTTTATACAAGTGAGTGATTCTATCGGAATGATAGGAAATAGAAACTTTTTTTCATCATATTTATGTATATTTTTATTTATAAGTATGGCAATTTATATTTTTTATGGAGGAAAGAGATATTTAATATATTCAATTATATTATTTACAGCATTAATTTGTACATTGACTCGTAGTGGATGGCTAGCTTTTATAATTTACTCAATTATTGGATTAATATTTGTAATTAAAGATAAAAAGAGATTAAAAAAATCAGGAATTGTATTTATATCATTTTTAAGTATTTTTTTATTACTAAATTTATCTACTAATGGTAAGATTATTGGACGTGCAACTAATACTATTGCAATTGATGAAACTGGTATAGCAAAAGTTGAGGATAGTGGTAGAATTGAGATATTAAATATTTCATGGAGTGCATTTAAAGATAATCCATTTATAGGTTGGGGACCTGATACACTAAAATATAGGTTAGATTCGCAGTATAGCGAAAAGCATCAAGAATATATAAATAAACATAGTGCTTATATAGATAAATCACATAATGAATTTTTAGAATACGCAGTTAGCAATGGAATATTGAATTTAATATCATACTTATTATTAATTGGAGTAATAATGTATAAGTTAATTAAAAATATAAATAATAATTTATTTAAGGTTCTGTTATTAACATTACTAGGGTATTTAGTACAATCATTTTTTAATATTAGTGTAATAATGGTAGCACCGATTTTTTGGATATTTCTAGGCTTTTGTGTCAAAGAAATAGAAGGGAAATCACCTAGGGATATAATATAAATAAACATATGCATAAAATTAAGAAAATCAATAAAAGCATGAGAAAATGGAAAATAATTAATGAAAAGTGGTAATATTTATAATATATAGGGTAATAATATATTAGGTAACATTTGAAAATTATAAAGTAAAAGATTATCATAAAATTGTTAGCACTTATATCTGATGAGTGCTAATATAGAAGGGTAATTAAATTTATAGATATAAATAGGAGGGATTTTTTATGAACATTAAGCCACTAGCAGATAGGGTAGTAATAAAGAAATTAGAAGCAGAAGAAACAACTAAAAGTGGAATAGTTTTAACAGGAACAGCAAAGGAAAGACCGCAAGAGGCGGAAGTTGTAGCTGTTGGACCAGGAGCTATAGTTGATGGAAATAGAATAGCAATGGAAGTTAAAGTTGGAGATAAAGTACTTTATTCAAAATATGCAGGTACAGAAGTTAAGGTTGAGGGTGAAGAATATACTATTTTAAAACAAGATGATATTTTAGCAATAGTTGAATAAGGGAGGAAAGAATTATGGCAAAAATGATTAAATTTAGTGAAGAAGCAAGAAAATCAATGCAAGTTGGTGTTGATACATTAGCGGATACAGTTAAGGTTACATTAGGACCAAAAGGAAGAAATGTAGTTTTAGATAAGAAATTTGGAGCACCACTTATCACTAATGATGGTGTTACTATAGCAAGAGAAATTGAATTAGAAGATCCATATGAAAATATGGGAGCACAATTAGTTAAAGAAGTTGCAACTAAAACTAATGATGTTGCAGGGGATGGTACTACTACAGCAACACTTTTAGCACAAGCAATTATAAGAGAAGGATTAAAGAATGTTACTGCAGGAGCTAATCCAATACTAATTAGAAATGGTATTAAGATGGCTGTAGACAAGGCTGTTGAAGAGATAAAGAAAATTTCTAAACCAGTTAATGGTAAAGAAGACATATCAAGAGTTGCAGCTATTTCAGCAGCAGATGAAGAAGTAGGTAAGTTAATTTCTGATGCTATGGAAAAGGTAGGTAACGAAGGCGTTATTACTGTTGAAGAATCAAAATCAATGGGCACAGAATTAGATGTAGTTGAAGGTATGCAATTTGATAGAGGATATGTATCAGCTTATATGGTAACAGATACAGAAAAAATGGAAGCTGTTTTAGATAGTCCATTAATTCTTATAGCAGATAAAAAGATTTCAAACATTCAAGAATTACTACCAATACTTGAACAAATAGTTCAACAAGGTAAGAAATTACTTATTATAGCTGAAGATGTTGAAGGGGATGCTATGACTACATTAGTAGTAAATAAGTTAAGAGGAACTTTCACATGTGTAGCTGTAAAAGCTCCAGGTTTTGGAGATAGAAGAAAAGAAATGCTTCAAGATATAGCTATATTAACAGGTGGAACAGTTATATCAGAAGAACTTGGAATAGACATAAAAGAAGTAACTTTAGATATGCTTGGACAATGTGATAGTGTCAAAGTTACAAAAGAAAACACTACAATAGTTAATGGAAGAGGAAATAGTGAAGCAATAAAGGAAAGAGTATCACAAATAAGAGCTCAAATTGAAGAAACTACTTCTGAATTTGATAAAGAAAAATTAACAGAAAGATTAGCTAAACTTGCTGGTGGAGTTGCAGTAATTAAAGTTGGTGCTGCAACAGAAACAGAATTAAAAGAAAAGAAATTAAGAATTGAAGATGCTTTAGCAGCAACAAAAGCAGCTGTTGAAGAAGGAATAGTGCCAGGCGGCGGATCTGCTTATGTTAATATAATTAACGAAGTAGTATCAGTAACTTCCAATATTCCAGATACTCAAGTTGGTATAAATATAATAGTAAGAGCATTAGAAGAGCCAATGAGACAAATAGCAACTAATGCAGGTGTTGAGGGTTCAGTTATTATAGAACATGTTAAAAATTGCGAATCTGTAATAGGTTATGATGCATTAAATGGAGAATATGTAAACATGATTAAAGCTGGTATAGTTGACCCTACTAAGGTTACAAGATCAGCACTTCAAAATGCTGCATCAGTAGCATCAACATTCTTAACAACAGAAGCAGCTGTTGTTGAAATTCCTCAAAAAGAAGCTCCAATGCCAGGAGCACCAGGAATGGGAATGGATGGAATGTATTAATAAATAAAAATTTAGGAACTTAGAGATTCTAAGTTCCTTTTTAATAGTTAAGAAAATTTTTATTACATTAATATTTGAAAAGTATATTAATATAAAAATATAATTATTAATTGAATAAAAGTTTAAGATATAAAAAATATTAAAAATACAAAGGCTTATATTGATTTTAAGTACATTACAATATTATAATTTATAAAGTATAATAAATTATAGAAAGAACAAAGATAAAGCTTTGGAGGTACAGTATGAGCAGTAATATCAATAGAAGGAAAAAAAGTAAATTTACAATATTTGATTTAATTGCAGTAGCAGCAATAATAGGAGTATTAGTAGTTATATTAGTACCTAGTTTCAAAAAATATTCTATTGATTCAAAGAAAGTAGAAGTAAAGTCTATTATAAGGGAATTTATTTTAGCAGTAGAAACCGCTGAAATAAGTGATAAAATTGAATTTGCTAATACTGATTCTATAAAATCTATGGAAGCTGGTAGTGGAGAAAAAATATCTTCAATAAATAAGTATATAAAGGATTTAGAAGGTTTAAACAAAATAAAAGAGCTGACTATAGAAGAAGCAAATCAAATTATAAGTAATGAATTGGATTTTGAAGTTAATAAAGAAGGAGAATTTTTAAGAGTAGTTAAATAAAATCAGAGTAAAATTATATAGAATATAGAAATATCGGATATTAAAGCTTAATATTGTGCTTTTATCCGATTTTTTTGTTGTATAATTTGAAATTGATATGTTATATCTGATTATAAAATACAATTAATGGATAATATTTTAATTAAAGCACATATACTTAAAAAGCATAGAGGAAAATGTTCATACTATGTAGAATTAATACCTTAGTTTATAACTTTAAGGAGGTTATTATGGAAATTTTAATATTAATAATAGGTTTGTGTATAGGAAGCTTTTTAAATGTATGTATCTATAGGATACCTAGAGAAGAATCTATTGCTTTTCCACCATCGCATTGTACAAGTTGTGGATATGAGCTTAAAGCAGTAGATCTTATTCCTGTAATAAGTTATTTATTTTTAAAAAGAAAATGCAGAAAGTGTGGGGAAAAGATATCTATAAACTATCCGCTAGTTGAATTGTTGAATGGAGTATTGTATTTATTAATATTTTTAAGATTTGGATTAAGCTTAAGTTTTGTATTTTATAGTCTTTTAACGTCTTTATTAATTGTTATTTCTTATATAGATTTAGACTCTAAATATATATATTCATCTACTACTATTTTAGGAGTAGTGCTTGCTGCTATTTATATAGTTGTAGGATTATATACTAAAGATATAAGTATTAGTAATAATATTTTAGGAGGAGCTATTGGATATGGAATTATATATTTAATAGTGGTAATTACAAAAGGAATGGGACAAGGGGATGCAGAGGTTGCAGGAGTTTGCGGTTTATTTATAGGAATTAAGGGGATTTTAGTTTGCTTATTTATAGCTGTTGTTTTAGGAGGATTAGTAGCAGCAATAATATTGATATTTAAATTAAAGGAAAAGAAATCAGAAATTGCTTTTAGTCCATACATATCTATTGGTTCAATTGTGTATATTTTATTAGGAAAGGAAATATTGTCACTATATCTAAATTTTTTTATATAAAATGTGAGTTTAATTTAAATTTATATTATGATTGAAAAAGCGATATGGCTATATTAATATTAAAATAAGCAAACTAAATGGTCAAAAAAGGAAATTTTTTAACAATTAGAATTAAATTAAACATAGGAGGAGAGAGTATGGCTATAGTTCAAAAGAAAAGGCTTGGAGACATCTTGGTAATGGCAGAAAAAATAACTCCTTTTCAGCTTCAAAACGCATTAAAAACACAAAAGCTTTTAGGTAAAAAGTTAGGTGAAGTTCTAATTGAAAGTGGAATTGTTTCAGAAGAAGATATTATAGATGCTATAGAAACTCAAACTGGAATAAAGAAAATTGATTTGAATAATGTTAATTTTGATAAAAAGGCCATTAAGATAGTACCTCAAAATCTTTGCAATAAATATAACTTAATAGCATTTGGATTTGAAGAAGAAAAAATAATGGTTGCACTAGCAGATCCATTAAATATATTTGCAATAGATGATATTTCTATATCAACAGGTTTAAGCGTTAAGACATTTATTGCACCTAAAAAAGACATTCATAAATTTGTTCAAATAAATTATAGTACTGAAGAAGTTAACAAGGCGGCAGAAGAACTGTTAAAGGAAACTTTAGAGTCAAAAAGTATATCGTTAGATGTTGAAGAAATTGATGATGTAAAAAATGCTCCAGTTGTGAAAATGATAGAGCATTTATTTAGAAATTCAATTGAAATGAGGGCATCAGATATACATATAGAACCATATGAAAAGGAAATAAGAATAAGATATAGAATTGATGGTGAGCTTACAACTATAAATACTCTTGGAATAGAAAGCTTAGCACCATTAATAACTAGAATAAAAATACTTGCAAATTTAAATATAGCTGAAAAAAGGATACCTCAAGATGGAAGAATAATAACTAAGGTTGGAAAGACAGATGTAGATCTTAGAGTGTCCATTTTACCAACTGTAAATGGTGAAAAAGTAGTAATAAGAATTTTAAATAGGGATAATTATAGGTTAGGTAAAGAGAGGCTTGGTTTAAGTAAAGATAATCTTAAGAAACTAGATAATATAGTATCTAGCCCTCATGGAATAGTACTTGTTACTGGACCAACAGGAAGCGGAAAATCCACAACTCTTTATACAATTTTAAGTGGACTTAACTCTAACAATGTAAATATAGTTACAATAGAAGACCCTGTTGAATATACACTAAATGGTATTAATCAAGTTAATGTAAATACTAAGGCTGGATTAACATTTGCTAGTGGACTTAGAAGTATTTTAAGACAAGATCCAGATATAGTGATGATAGGGGAAATAAGAGATGAGGAAACAGCTCAAATAGCTATAAAAGCAGCTATTACAGGACATTTGGTTTTAAGCACACTTCATACTAATGATGCTCCATCATCAATGACTAGATTAGTTGATATGGGAGTTGAACCTTACTTAGTTGCAACTTCAATTTCTGGAATAATTGCTCAAAGATTAGTAAAAAAAATATGTAACAATTGTAAAGAAGAATATATAGCTTCAGACTATGAAAAACATGCATTTAATATAAGAAATAATGATACCCTAAAATTATATAGGGGTAAGGGATGTGGCCATTGTAATAATACTGGGTATAATGGTCGAATAGGTGTATATGAAATAATGGAAATAACAAGAGAACATAGGGATGCAATAAATAGAACTAGGGATGCAAATATCTTAAAGGATATATCCATAAAACATGGAATGACAACGCTTGCGGATGAATGTAAAAAGCTAGTTTTAGATGGAATAACTACTATAGAAGAACTTGCAACTATAACTTTATTAAGAGATATATAAGGGGTGATGAGGAGTTATGAAAAAATTTAAATATAGAGCTATGAAAAGTGATGGAACTAAGATAGAAGGAAAATTTGAAGGTAGTTCTAGAGATGATGTAATAAATATGATAACTTCAAGTGGATATTATCCCTTAATAATAGAAGAAATAATTGAAAGTAAACAAATTGAGTTTAAATTTTTTGAAAGAGTAACCACAAAGGATTTAGCAATTTTCTGTAGACAATTTTACACAATGCTAGATGCTGGGGTTACAATAACTACTTGTTTAAACATCTTGTCTAATGAAATTCCCAATAAAAAGTTAAGAGAACTTTTATCTATAATAGAAGATGATGTTAAAAAAGGAGAACTTTTATCAGAATCAATGGCAAAACATAAAAAGTATTTTCCACAACTTTTGATAAGTATGGTAGAGTCTGGCGAAGTTAGTGGAAATATTGATGAAATGATGCTTAGAATGTCTGTCCATTTTGAAAAGGAAAACAAGATTAATAATAAGGTTAAATCAGCCATGACATATCCAAGTATCTTAAGTATAGTTGCTGTAATAGCGGTTGTTTTTATAATGACATTTGTAATGCCAACATTTATAGAAATGTTTGAAGGCGAGGGTATAGATCTTCCTTTAATAACAAAAGTCATGCTTGGGACAAGTAAATTTTTAAGTAATAATTTAATTCTTATATTAATAGCTGTAGCAATCATAATTATATTATTTAATATTTATAAAAAAAGTACAAATGGAATAGTGAATATAAGTAAGTTAAAGTTAAAACTTCCCATAATAGGGGCTTTAAATAAAAAGATAATTGTTTCAAGGTTTACAAGAACATTATCTACTTTACTAGCATCTGGAGTGTCTTTAGTACATGCCTTGCCAACAGTTGCAGGAGTATTAGAAAACAAAGTAGCAGAAGATGCAATTTTAAAAATAAGAGAAAGAGTAGTAAGAGGAGATGGCTTAAGTGGACCAATAAGAGAAAATAATATTTTCCCTAAAATGTTATCTTCAATGATAAAAATAGGAGAAGAGTCAGGTTCACTAGATGATATCCTAAACAAAACAGCAGATTTTTATGATGATGAAGTTGAACAAGCTATCCAAACTGCAACCTCAATGATAGAACCATTATTGATAGTTATTATGGGAGTAGTTATTGGAGGAATAGTAATTTCAATAATGCTACCTATGTTTGATATGTACACTCAGATGTAATAAATTGCGAAGCGATTTATTAGTGAAAAGTTAATAGTTAAAAGTGAAAAAGTTGAGGAGATAATTCACCTACGGTGAATTATAAAAAATTAAAAATCCCTAAGGATTTTTTACCTTCACTCTTTCCCTTTTTCACTCTTCACTATTTTGCTTGCAAAATACAAATCAGATTTAAATTGAAAGATTTAATATAAATTAAAAATCAAGGAGGAATTTAAATGGTTAACAATTTAAAAAACAAGAAAAAAAAGAAAGGCTTTACACTTATTGAACTTATTATTGTTATAGCAATTATAGCTATACTAGCAGCAATAGCTATTCCTAAATTTGGTGAAGTTAGAAAAGATGCTGCATTTAAATCTGATATAGCAAATGCTAAAACTATAGCAAATGCTGCAACAACACTTTTAGCAGATGGAAAGTTAACTGCTACATCATATGATATAGATGATAATACTGCTACTGGAAGTACAAATGAAATAGAGGCATATCTTCAAAATTCACCAAAACCAAAGGTGAATGGATATACTAAATATGTTGTTACTGTAAGTGGTGAAACAGTAAAGGTAACTATGACTAATGGTACAAATACAGTTGATTTATTCCCAGTTGCTGCTACAACAGCTCCATAATAAGATTATACTTAATATAATAAAATAGGCAAAATGCAGACAAAATCTGCATTTTGCCCATACAAAAGATTTTTAGCTCATCTAAAAATCAACCTTAATTGTTTCATTTTTTCATTTCAATTTTGCGAAGCAAAGGGAATCTTCATTCTTTCATTATAATTATTCATTGTTCATTATAAATTATCAATTGTTTGTGAGGTGATTTAATGCCAAGTAAAAAGTCCAATTTATCCAAGTTAAAAGAAATAAGTAGTATGGACGTAAAAGACATAGGAAAGTTTTTTAAAAAGGAAAACTCTGAGAATTTGAATTCTTCTTATGAAGGAAATAAAACTGAAAAGAAAAGTAAGTCTAAAGAAAGATCAAAGGCTGTTTTATCGGTAGATTTAGGAACTAATTCTATAAAGTTAGTGGAAGGTAAGTTTCAAAAGAATAGGCTTAGTTTAAATAAAGTGATACAAATACCAACACCAGAAGGATGTATTACAGATGGAAAAGTAATGAATCTTCAAGGTGTTATAGATGTTTTAGATTTTATAATAAAGGAAAACGGCATAAAGGCTAAGGATGTAATTTTCACAACTAATTCATCGTCAATAATAAACAGAGATATATTAATTCCTTTAGTTCAAGAAGAGGAAATTGAAACTGTAATTAGATATGAAATACAACAATATTTACCTATAAATTTAGATGATTATATAATTCAATTTATAGTTTTAGATGAAATTGTTGATGATGTAGGAGCAAAGCTAAAAATAAATGTAACATCATTTCCAGAGAGAATGGCTTTTGCATATTACAGTGTAGTAAATTCATTAGAGTTAAATCCATATGCATTGGATGTTACTTATAATTCAGTAAATAAGATAGCTAATTATGCTGAGTATGCATCAAATAATGGACAAGTTATGGGAGGTACTGTTGCTTTTGTTGATATGGGAGCAACCTCTATTAATGTGGCAATATTTAAAAATGGTAAATTAGATTTTACAAGAATGATAAAGTCTGGTGGGGATAATATAGATTATGCCTTAAGCCAAAGCTTGAATATGTCAATAAAATCAACAGAATCTATAAAGATAAATGAAGGAAATCTTTTGAATGATGATGATAAGGATATTTCAAATGTAACTATAAAAAAAGCTGTTGATGAAATATTAGAGGAGCTAGAAAGAATACTTCAATTTTATAGTAACAAATCTAACACAAGCATAGATAAAATTTATATTTATGGAGGTTTATCAAATTTAAACAATATCAATTTATATATGAAAAATAAGCTAGCCATTGAAGTGGTTAAAGTAGATAAAATAGGAAATATAGATATAACATCCAAAGATTTAATAAACGAAAATTTTGGGCAGTACTTAAATGCCATAGGCGCAATTATAAGATTTTAAGGAGGACATTATATGATAAGAGATATGAACTTTTTTTCACCTTACCAAGGTCAGAAGAAAGAACAAAAAAATAAGAATATTTATGTTTACTCCTTAGCAGGTTTCTTATCTGTAGTTATAGTTGGAAGCTTAGCTTGGAATAGTACAAATATAATTTTATTAAATAGAAAGATAAAAAATTATAATGAAAAGTTAGAGCAAGAAGATATAAAAGAAAAAATAGCTAAATGGGATGATATAAGCAGAAAAGATGACATCTTAGACAGATATAATAATGAACTTAGTAAAATAGTAGGTTCATTAAAAACTAGAGAGATTGTAACAACAGAATTATTAGATAAATTGAGTTCAACATTACCAACAGAGGTTACATTTAATAGTATAAACATAACTAATACAGAAATTTCTATTCAAGCTGTTTCAACAAGTAGAGTTGCAGTAGGTGAAATAGAGCATAACTTAAAGAGGCTAGATAATATACAAGATGTGTATATTGGTGGAATATCAGGGGATGAAATTTATACCTTTGATATAAAATGTGTATTAAAGGATGTTGAGTAAAATGAATATAAGTAAGAGAGAAAAGTATTTAATAGGAATTTTATTAACTGTATTAATATGTTTTGTTTATTATCAATTTATCTATACTAAGCAAGTTGGAAAGCTAGCTACTAAAAGAGCTGAAAAAAATCAAGTTGAGCAAAGATATAATGATGTCATGGATAATATATCAAAACTTGATTCTAAGGAAGAGAATCTAAAAATATTAAAATTAACAGTTCTTGATAAATCTAAAAGCTTATACCCAACAATAATGCAAGAAAAAATAATAATTGAATTAGATAAATTATTGAATGATAGTGGTCTTAAGGGAAATATTGCTTTTAGTCCTGTGGAGGTAGCCTCTGTAGAAAAGATGGTATCACCAGAAATTCAAAAGGCAGAAAGTTCATTAAAAGCCATAGTAGATGAATACTCAGGAGATGCAACAAAAGATGAAACTAGTAATATAGAATCTAATAATGAAAATAATACATCTACTGAAAGTAATGGGGGACAAGCATCTCAAGATTCTCAAGAAGTAGCATCTGAACAAAATGGTGTAACATCAGAACAACTTAAAGTTGCAATAAATTTTTCAGGAAGCTATGAATCTTTAAAAAAGTTCATTTCCTCAGTACAAAACTATGAGAGAAAAATAGTAATTACTAATATAACAATATCATCAAAATCACAAGAAGAGCTAACTGGAGTTATGAATTTAGAATTCCATGCAGTGCCTAAATTATCAGATGAAGACATGGAATATTTAATCTGGACATTAAATAATGTATATGGAAAAGATATATTATTTAGTAGCGGAGCAGCAAGTGGAGCTTATGCATCTACCATAGAAGAACAAAACAATAAAAAAGATATTAATGATTTTGTAATGATGTTAAGATCATCTTTATCTGAATTACCTACAGTAACTATTGGCAGAGCTAAGGATGAATCAAGGGAAAGTTATATTTATTCAGATAATGATAAGGTTGAGGAAGTAGAAATGTCTTTTGATGAAGCAAATGGGAAAACTTATTATAAATACAAAACAGCTGGTTCGTATTATCCTAAAGATAATTCATCAGAGGGGAAGGAGTTTACCTCAAAATCTGAAGATATAGTACTTGAAATAATGAGTGAAAAAAGGGGAGAAAGTTCAGATAATTCAGGAATAAAGTTAAAAGTAGTTAATAATACATCTAAAAAGGTTGAAATCATAGTTAAAGATGATGATACTTCAAATCCTAGAGTTTCAGTAACAAGTGAAGGTAATACTGTAAATGTTACTAAGAAGTAGGTGTTAATATGAAAAATAATAAAGTAAAAGCAAAGAAAGGGATGACATTAATTGAGGTAATAATTAGTGTTGCCCTTTTATCAATATTAATAGTACCTTTATCAGGTTTAGTAATGTCTAGCTTAAAAAATAATATAAGTGCAGAGTACAGACAAAAAGCAAGTTATATTGGACAAAAGGTTTTAGAAGAGCTAAAGGCTTACGATAAAATAACTTTAAAGAATGATGCTGGAAAAAAATATTTTGAACTTTTAGATGGGGATGAAATAATTCAGGATTTAAAAGAGGATTCAACTGGAAATACCTTTAAAGGAAATTTTGAAAGAACTATATATGGTGGTTCTTCAGAGTCAGTAGGAAAAAATGAAGGTATTCATACTATTGAAGTTGAGTTAAAAAAGGATATAAATTTTATATATGACAATGTAAATAATTTAGCTAAAAATAATAATTCAGCTTTTATACTTAATTTTCTTAGAGATAGTAGTAACAATAATATAATTAAAATAAAAGATAACCCTGATAATAGTTATGCTATTTCAAATGAATTAATAATGGAATTAGATAAGAACTCAAATAACCTAATTGTATATAAAAAAAATGAATCTACACCTTTAGTAACTGTTAATAAAACGAATGTAGATAATAATACTATTGTTTTATATATTAAGGAAGGTTTTTCTCAAAATATAAACATAGAATTCAAAAATAACACAGAAGAAACAGTAGAAATTCATTTAATAAGTGGTGATAATAATTATTCTAAGTTTAAGATATACTCAAGCATTGGAGATGTTATTTTATATGAAGAAAAGCAAATAGAAGAAAATCCAGTAGCAGATATGTATAACTATAAAGTTAAAGTCAAAGATAGGGAAAATAATATTTTATTTGAAGGATCTTCAAGTAAAAATGTGAATATAGAATAGTTTTATGGAGGTGAATTATAGGTGAAGATTAGAAAAAAAAAGAAAGGATCTACCTTTGTAACAGTAGTTGTAGTAATGGCAATTATCTTTACAACTGGGACAACAATATTAGCAGTTACAGCAAATGATTATAAGATGAGAATAAATCAAAGTAAAAAGCTTCAAAACCTTTATGAAGCAGATTCAGGATTAGATGTTGTTGAAAATATAATAATAAAAACCTCACAAGAAGCTATAAAATATGCAGATAAAGAAGTTAAAAAGAAATTTACTGAACTAGATGATAAAGATAGAAGTAAAGATAAAATAAATGAAATATTTAAAGATAAGTTTTATGAGTTCTTAACGGTAAGAAATAAAGAAATTCTAAATGAAAAGGAAGTAGAGATTTTAGAATACTTAATTTTAGAAAAGAAATATATAAAATCAATACTCGAAAGTGGAAAGTTGGAATATGATTCAGCTATAAGTAATATAGAAAATAGATTTATAATTGAAATACCAGAAGGCGGGTATGTTAAAAATATAAATAATGGGAAAGTAAGTAATATAACTATAGAAGTTAAATCAAACTTTGAAAGTACTGAAGGGCAATTAAAAAATAAAAAAACAGTTTCTACTAAGTATTCCATAACAGCTCCAGACTATAATTCGGAAATAACTTCAATAAATATTTATCCAGTTTTTGATGGAAAAGCAATAACAGCAGATGGAAATATGAATATTGAAAGTTTAGGAAATAAAAGTATTGTAAATATAAGTGGGGATATATGGGTACAAGGAAATAATAATTTAGGAAATAGTCCAGAATATACTTTTGATAAATATATAGGTGGGATAAAACTAGATAATACAAGTTTTGATATTAATGGAAATATATATACCGCAAACACATTTCATTTAAATAACTTAGTAAATGAATCATCAGTAAATGGGGACATATATGCAAAAAATATTTATATAGGAAAATCCATAAATTCAAATGTTTCTAAATTAAATAATATATCTTTTGAGAAAAATGTTGTTGTAAATAATGATTTAGCTTTAAATGCTACAAATAGTAGTATAGTAATTAAAAATAACTTTTATGGAATTAATGAAAAGACAACAGAGGTTTCAACAGCTAATAAAGCTTTAAGTTCAAGTAGTATTATTGTAAATGACACAAGTAATACTTCTACAATAACAGTAAATAAGGATTCTTATATTATGGGAGTTGCTTATTTAAATGCAACAGATGAAAGCGGAAATAAATATCAAACAGGAGAATCAGTAGCAGTAAAGGGAAATTACTTAGCTTATACTGATGTTGATGACGTTTTAAATGGAGCAACAAATGTTACTTTAAAATATTATTCACCACTACAATTATTAGAAAGCAAAAATGGACAATCTAATGCAATTATGAAGGCAGATTATTTCGCAGAATATTATTCTAAAAATAATAATTCTTATAATTTTAATGATGGTGGAGTAAGCCTTAAGAAAAGTGTTAAATCCGTTGGAGCAAGTGTTAAAGATAATCAAGGGAACATTCAAAAATCTAATATAAATGATAGTGACATAAGTATAGTAAATGAGCAAAGAAATGAATTTGCCAGAAATGTATTTGCTATGGGGGATACTACGGGTCTTGGGTATGATTTATATGATGGACAAGAAGTTAAACGTCAAGTTAGTAACCAAGTCAATTTTAATGAAATTAGAAGAGTACAAGGAAGGTCATTTGATACAACTGAGGGAATGGTTATTTTAAAAGGAAATGAAAATGAGAATATTGAAATAGAAAATGGAAAAATTAAAGGAACAGATATAGAGTTGAGTAAAGGTCTAATTATAGCTAATGGGGATATAACTATAGACGGTAACTTTAATTTTACAGGAAATATAATAACTACAGGAAATATAATTCTGAAAGGTGAAGGAGAAAAAAATATAACTTATGATCCACAAGTTGTAAGAAGTATTTTAGCTTTAAATTATGATTTATTAAAAGATATATTTGTTAAATCACAAGGTGATAGAGAAGAAGTAAAAGTTACTTCAGCTTCAGAGCTTTATAGTGTTGATAAATTCCTTACAAAATCATTATGGAGAATTGTTAAATAGAAGAGGTAGAATTATGAGAAAAAAGGCAAAAGGTTTTACTGTATTGGAGCTTATAATTACATTAAGCTTAACAGTTGTAGTGCTTGGAGTAGTGTACACCTTTTTCTTTAGTAATAGCAAAACATTAGCAAAAACAGAAATCAATTCTGATTTGCAATTAGAATCAGAAGAAATTCAAAAAGAATTATTACTATATGGAACACAAGCAAAAGGAATAAGTAAACTTAATAATGTTACTATTAAAGATACTAATAAATACAATTATGAAGGTTCAATAGATGATAATGGAAAGCTAGAAGTAGAAGAATTAAGATTTAAAATCGGGGAAGAGTATTTTACATTTATATATGATAAGAGAAATAATAAATTAACTTTAAAGAAAGTTAATAAAGATGGGGATGAAGTTACAGACTCTAAATTAAATCTTCCTAAAATATTATCACCTAATGTTACAGAATTTAAAGTTAGACCTTTAGATTATAGAATGAATCCAAAAGGGAATTTTAAAGAAACTACAGGCTTGGAAATCTCGCTAGTTTTAAATAAGAAAAAAGGATACTCAGATGTGACTATACCATTAAGTGTCATAGTTAAGTTTAGGAATAAATAATATGGGGAGGGATAAAATGGTTAGTAAAAGACAGTTTAAGATAATAAGTATTATAACAAGTTTATTTGTTATATCAACTTTAATATCCCTTAAGAGTTTGAATGTAAAAGCAACAGGAGAAATTCCAGATAAGCCGGATTTTGATTTGGAAATTTCAGCATCACCGAATCCTGCTATGGTTGGTGAAGATATAACAGTTGGTGGAAAAATAATACCAAAGCCTTTTGAAACAGCAATACCAGCTAAGGAAATAGTATTAGTTTTAGATATATCTGGAAGTATGGATGAAGAAATAGAAAATCCATGTACTAATAAAAGGGTAAGATATTGTACAAGGCATAGTAGTAGTGATCCAAATCATGAAGAATGGTTTTTATCTTGGCATAGATGGATAAATGATTATTGTGTTGAACATAATACAAGTGGGGAGCATAATATTACTGCAAATAATAAAAAGATAGACGAATTAAAAAGAGCAGCTAATGGTTTTATAGAGAGAATGAAAGATGTTCCTAATCTTAAAATAGGTATAGTAGCGTATTCTAGTATAGCCACAATTAATCCAAATAGCAAAAGTGGAACTAAGAAAGTTAAAAGTTTAGATTCTAATAGTAGCCATGATGTTACAAATTATAATTCACTTGGAGCAAATTTCTTGCAAAGTAATGATTCAAGATTGACGTCAGTAATTAATAACTTAGAAGCCTTAGGTGGAACTAATATTGGTGAAGGTATGAGAAAAGCAGTGTATATGCTTGATAGTGGAGACAAATCTGCAAGTAAAACTATAGTTCTTATGACAGATGGATTACCTACATTTTATTCAGTAACAGGTTCTAATAAAAACAACTATATGACAATAGATAATACTGAGCCCAAAATTGCTGGAATAGGAACAGGTTTAGATACAAAATCTATAAATTATTCAAGAGCTGTAGGCGAAATTATAAAGTCAAGGGGATATAATTCATTTTCAATAGGATACGGTTTAGATACTGATGGAAATGACACCTTATTATCAATACATGAAGCAATGACTGGAGTTAGTATTAAAGGAAAACCAGATTTATATGAAAGTAGCGGATTTTTCCCAACCAGTACTAATGCTATACAAGCTGTATTTAATAGAATAGCAACTCAAATTTTGGATAGTTATCCTATAAATAATATAAATATGAATATAAGTTTTACAGAAGGTTTTACATTAAATGTAGGAGGAAGCACTGTAAAGTTAAGTAATGTGAATTATAAAAAGGCATCAGAAGGAAATGGTAAAGTAAGATATGAAGCTGATCCAGTATCATTTCAATTTGTAGTAAAAGGAAATAGGCCAGGAGATCAACAAATATATAATAAAATGAGTATTAATTTCCCTTGGAAAGAGAGCACTATAACGATAAATCCTAAGAATACTATTCCTATAACAATTAAATCAAATGAATTACCATCTATAAGTGCAAAGCTTATAAGTGAAAGGAATATTAATGTAAATAAAGGAGAAGCATTTAATGTTAGATATCAAATTGAAGCAGCAGATTTTGTATTTAATGATAGTACAAATGCAGTTCCTAATGATATTGTTATAGTTCTAGATGTTTCACAGGAAATGAAGGATTCATTAACAATAGTAAAAAACTCTTTATTTAATAAACTTTTAAATAAGGATGCTTTAAAAATTAGTAAATCTCAATATGGATTAATAACATTTAGTAATCAAGTTAAACAAGAAATTCCTTTAACAGACAATATTACAAATTTAAATGATAATTATATAAAAAGTTTAGCTACCGATAGTTTAACTCCTAATATTTCTAAAACATTTGATTCTATTACAAAGGTTTTAAATTCAGGAAGAGCTGATGCAAAGAAAAATGTAATATTTATATCTACTGGTCAAGCATCTTATACTGATAGTGAGTTGAGTAAGTTAAGGGATAAGGGATATAATATTGTAAGTTTATCTATGAATAATAAAACAACTGAGGATAGTTTATATAAATTTCATAACTTATTAGCAGGCAATGCAGATGGATATTTTAATGTAGTGAATAATGATTATAATAGTATTGAAAATAGCTTAATGAGCCTAGTTGCAGAGAGAATAGTTTCAACTACTAATTACAGACCATATAAATTTAATCCTATACTAAAAATTAACTTGGGAAATAATTTTACTTCTGTTAGTGGAATAGAAAGTGTAAGTAATGGTATTGCAATCATAAAATTACCGGAAGTTATTTATAATTATGTTTCAAATGGTATATATTCAGCAAATAGTATTACTCCAATAGAGTTTTCTGTATCACCTAATTTAGATAAAGTTGGAGAATTGAACTTTGGTGAAGCTGATAAAAATGTAATTACTTATAATAAGCTAAAAGGAGGAATTGTAGAATCTTTAATTTCTACTCCTATAGTTACTGTAAAGGAAGAAGCTAAAAATGTTACTCATGGATTATACAATGGAATTATAAGTAATGGAGCTACAGACAAAAAGGAAGTAAGTATCCAAGAGAATAATAACGGTACAAGCTTTGAAATGGCTCAGGGTTCAACAGTAACCTTTGGTTCTAAATGTACAGTAGGTGGAAGTAGCATTGATTTTACATTAAATATAGATAATAAGTTTAATAGCGTAAATACAACTGATATTAAGATATATAAGGTTTCAAAGGATTCTTCAGGAAATAGTATATTAACAGAAATAACAAATGGAAATAGAGCTATAGAGAATCAGGGAGATAATAAATTTAAGGTATCTGTTAATAATATTAAGGAAAGCAGCCAGGCATCAGATTCGGAGATATTAGTTATATATCAAGCAAGAGTTAAGGATGGGTTTTCAGAGGCGAAATCATTAACAAATGAAATTAAGTTTAGTAATTTATCAAAGAGTGTTAATATAATAACTCCACAGGCATCTGATAAAAGCCCGAGCTTGCCGGATTTATTTTAAAAATACACAAAAAGCATATATTTTAAAGGGGGTCGCGTTTTAAACTGATACCTATGTCAAGGACATTATAAAAAAAAGGGTTATGCATAAAGAAGATGATTTCTGTATTGAACAGGGGTCATCTTTTTTTGATCCCATTTATACCTGTAGTTATTATAATAAATTATATATTTATTAATTTTACTTTTAAGTTCTTCATATGAATTACACTTCTTAGATTTAACAGAGTCTTTCAAATGACCAAAGAAAGATTCCTGTGGGGCGTTGTCCCAACAGTTTCCACGGCGAGACATAGATTGACCCAAGTCATTTTCCCTCAGTAAGGCTTGAAATATAGGA
>NZ_JH815222.1:2980308-2993455 GCF_000158375.2 Clostridium sp. 7_2_43FAA | reverse complement strand
TTCAACTCTTTTAATTCCAATCATAGCTATATCAAATCCATTTTCAGCAAAAATTTTCCGTGCTGGTTTTCCAGCAATATATTCATCTATAAATAATCTTTTGAACTCAAAAGTATAAGTTATTGTTGTTTCACTTGCTTTAGCTACATATTTATTCTTTTCTAATTTTTCAATATCTTCTCTCGTTAATAAAAATCTACCCATTCAGTAACCTCCATCTGTTTATTTAATTATATAAAAAATACCTATAGACATAAACCCTTTTATTTTAGTGTCTAGTCTATAGGTATCAGTTTATTTCGCGACCCCCTTGTACTTAATATAAAATAAATAATCTTTCAAGGGTCTCAGGTTATTTCTTTATACCCTTGAATTTGAAATAACTTATCATTTATATTATCTTAGTTTTAACTAATAATTTTATAGGATATGATAATATGTATATATGCTTAATGATAATTTATTTTAATTATATTGGAGTATTTAACCACGGTGAAATTAAAAATATAAGATGGAAGCAAAGAACTGAAAAGAATTCATGATAAATTAGAGAAGGAATTATAGGAAATGTATGGATTACTAGATAAAGATATAAATTATATTATTAATACACTAATAAGATTCCTAGAAATAGAGAAGGCAATTATCCTTGGTAGTAGAGCAAGGATAATTGAAAAAGTAATATACCAAAAATAATAGATACTTTTTAAGGAGGTCGCGTAATGCGACCTCCTTTTTTGTACAATCAAAATAATCTTTATACAATCTTAATATCATCATTATTAATCCTAACACTATCTTTATATGAATTTTTATATAATTTTAGATGAAAGGGGGAAGGAAATAATGATAGTTGTTACTAGTTTAATTGGTTTAGCAGCCTTATCGCTATTTGTTTATTTAACTTATATTTTATTAAGAGGTGATAATGAATGATTAACTCAATAATACAGTATTCATTATATTTGATAATTTTAGTTGTACTAGCTATTCCATTAGGAAAGTATATTGGGAAGGTAATGAATGGAGAAAAAGTTTTCTTAAGTAAAATATTAAATCCAATAGAAAACTTTATATACAAGATATTAAGAATAGATAAAGATGAGGAAATGGATTGGAAAAAGTATTCAGTTTCAATAATTGCTTTTAGTGTTATAGGATTTGTAATTTTATTTTTATTACAAATAGTACAAGGTATATTACCTTTGAATCCTGAAGGTATTAAAGGAGTTACTTGGGATTTAAGTTTTAATACAACATCAAGTTTTGTAACTAATACAAATTGGCAATCTTATTCAGGAGAAAGTCAGTTAAGTTATCTAACTCAAATGCTCGGATTAACAGTTCAAAACTTTGTATCAGCAGCCGTTGGTATAGCAGTTTTATTTGCACTTATAAGAGGGTTTACTAGAGTGAAAGGAAAGACTATAGGAAACTTCTGGGTGGATGCTACAAGAAGTATAATTCATATTTTAATGCCATTATCAATAGTTGTATCATTATTAATAGCATCTCAAGGAGTTGTGCAAAACTTTTCAGCATACCAAGAAGTTGAATTATTACAACCTATAACTCTTGAAGATGGAACAGTTATAACAAAACAAGTTGTACCACAAGGACCAGCAGCAAGCCAAATTGCAATTAAGCAATTAGGAACTAATGGTGGTGGATTCTTTGGAGTTAACTCAGCTCATCCATTAGAAAATCCTACACCTTTTTCAAATGCAGTAGAAATGATATCAATATTAGTAATTCCAGCAGCTTTATGTTTTACATTTGGAAGAAATATTAAGGATAAGAGGCAAGGTAGAGCAATATTTATTGCAATGTTTTTAATGTTAGTTATTGCTCTTTCAGTAATAGCAGTAAATGAAGCTAATGCAACACCTCAGCTTGCTCAAAGTGGAGTTGTAGATGTATCTACAATAAATCAAGCAGGCGGAAATATGGAGGGTAAAGAAAGTAGATTTGGTATAGCATCTTCTTCTACATGGGCAGCATTTACAACAGCAGCATCTAATGGATCAGTAAACTCAATGCATGATAGTTATACTCCTTTAGGTGGAATGGTAACTATGTTACTTATGCAGCTAGGGGAAGTTGTATTTGGTGGAGTTGGTTGTGGATTATATGGAATGTTAGCTTTTGCAATTATAGCAGTGTTTATGGCAGGTTTAATGGTAGGAAGAACTCCTGAATATTTGGGAAAGAAAATAGAACCATTTGAAATGAAGATGGCAATGTTAGTTTGCCTTGCAACACCAATTGCAACACTAATAGGAAGTGGTATAGCGTCAGTAGTTCCAAGTGTAATAGATAGTCTTAATAACTCAGGTGCACATGGTTTCTCAGAAATGCTTTATGCATATTCTTCAGCAGGTGGGAATAATGGATCAGCTTTTGCAGGCTTTTCAGCAAATACACCATTTATAAATGTTAGTATTGGACTAGTTATGTTATTTGCAAGATTTGTACCTGCAATAGCAACACTTGCTATTGCAGGTTCATTAGTTAAAAAGAAGAAGGTAGCAGTAAGTGCAGGAACATTACCAACACATGATGCATTGTTTATAGGTCTTTTAGTGTTTGTAGTACTTTTAGTTGGAGCATTAAGTTTCTTTCCCGCACTTGCATTAGGACCAATAGCTGAATTCTTCCAAATGATAGGATAGAATGGGGGGATAATATATGAAAAATAATAATAGTATTTTATCTGATAAGAAAATGGTTAAAAGAGCAATAAAGGATTCATTTGTAAAGTTAAATCCTAAGATACAAAAAGAGAATCCTGTAATGTTTATAGTATATATAGCTTCTATTATAACAACTATTCTATATTTTGTAGCTTTACTTGGAATTAAAGATAATTCTCCAAGCTTCATATTAGGAATAACAGTTTTACTATGGTTTACAGTTTTATTTGCAAACTTTGCAGAAGCAATTGCAGAAGGACGTGGAAAGGCTCAAGCAGATGCATTACGTTCAGCAAAAAAGGATGTTGTGGCAAGCAAAATACCATCAGCAAAAGAAAAAGATAAAGCTGTAAAAGTAAATTCAACAGAACTTAAAAAAGGCGATATTGTTATTGTTTTTGCTGGAGATCAAATTCCAGCAGATGGGGATGTTATTGATGGTGCAGCTTCAGTTGACGAAAGTGCAATAACAGGAGAGTCAGCACCTGTTATTCGTGAAAGTGGTGGAGATAGAAGTGCAGTAACTGGTGGTACAACAGTAATTTCTGACTGGCTAGTAATTAAAGTAAGTAATGATCCTGGTGAAAGCTTTATGGATAAAATGATAGCTATGGTAGAAGGAGCGGCTAGAAAGAAAACACCAAATGAAAAGGCGCTTGAAATATTACTAGTATCACTTACAATAATTTTTCTTATAGTAACAGTTTCTTTATACACTTACTCAGTATTTATTTCTAATGAAGCAGGTATGGTAAACAGTACTTCAATTACTTCCTTAATTGCATTATTAGTTTGCTTAGCACCGACAACTATAGGAGCTTTATTATCAGCAATAGGTATAGCTGGAATGAGTAGACTAAATCAAGCAAATGTTTTAGCAATGAGTGGAAGAGCAATTGAAGCAGCTGGTGATGTTGATATATTAATGTTAGATAAGACTGGAACAATAACCCTTGGAAATCGTCAAGCTAGTGAATTTATACCAGTTGATGGAGTTGATATAAAAGAATTAGCAGATGCAGCTCAATTAGCATCTCTTGCAGATGAAACTCCAGAAGGAAGAAGTGTAGTAGTTTTAGCTAAAGAACAGTTTGGTATTAGAGGAAGAGATATGAGTAGTCTTAATGCAACTTTTATCGAATTTACAGCTAAAACAAGAATGAGTGGAGTAGATTTTAATGGAAATGAAATAAGAAAAGGAGCTTCAGATGCAGTTAAAAAATATGTCTTAGAAAAAGGCGGTTTCTTTTCAAAGGAATGTGAAGAGAAGGTTAAAGAAATAGCTAAGGTTGGGGGAACTCCTTTAGTTGTTGCTAAAAATAATAAGGTATTAGGAATAATACACTTGAAAGATATAGTTAAACAAGGGGTAAAAGAAAAGTTTGCAGATCTTAGAAAAATGGGGATTAAAACTATAATGATAACTGGTGATAATCCACTTACTGCAGCAGCAATAGCAGCAGAAGCAGGAGTTGATGACTTCTTAGCAGAAGCAACACCAGAAGGAAAACTAGATATGATAAAGGATTTTCAAAAGAAAGGTCATTTAGTTGCAATGACAGGTGATGGAACAAATGATGCTCCAGCCTTAGCGCAAGCAGATGTAGCTGTTGCAATGAATACAGGAACTCAAGCAGCAAAGGAAGCTGGAAATATGGTTGATTTAGATTCATCACCAACTAAACTTATAGAAATTGTTAGAATTGGTAAGCAGCTTTTAATGACAAGAGGATCATTAACAACATTTAGTATTGCAAATGATATAGCAAAATACTTTGCCATAATACCACCGTTATTTTTAGGTCTTTATCCTGAGCTACAAAAATTAAATATAATGAAATTAAGTAGTCCAGAAAGTGCAATACTTTCAGCTGTTATATATAACGCTTTAATTATAATAGCGCTTATTCCATTAGCATTAAAAGGTGTAAAATATAGAGAAGTTCCAGCTAGTAAGTTATTATCAAGAAATCTTTTAGTATATGGTCTTGGAGGAATAATAGCCCCATTTGTAGCAATAAAGATTATAGATATAATAATAACTATGCTTGGTTTAGTATAATAGGAGGTATAAATTATGAAAGTTATAAGTAAAGCATTTAAATTTATACTAGTATTTATGATAATATGTGGATTAATATATCCAGTTTTTATAACAGGTGCTTCACAGTTACTATTTAAAGAAAAAGCAAATGGTAGTATTATAGAAGTTAATGGAAAGAAATATGGTAGTGTATTACTTGCTCAGGAGTTCACTGGAGATGAATATTTGTGGGGACGTGTAATGAATTTAGATACAAGTACATTTACAAATGAAAATGGAGAAGTTTTAATGTATGCAGCTCCTTCAAATTTAAGTCCTGCAAGTGAGGAATATGAAAAGCTAGTAAGTGAGAGAATAGAAAAAATAAAAGCATCAAATCCTGATAAAAAAGATGAACCTATTCCAGTAGATTTAGTTACATCATCAGGAAGTGGACTTGATCCTCATATTTCAGTTGTAGCAGCTGAATATCAAGTAGAAAGAATTGCAAAGGCACGTAATATAAGTACTGATGAAGTAGAGCAAATAATTGAAAAATACACAAAGGGAAGAACATTTGGAGTATTTGGAGAAGAAACTGTAAATGTATTACAAGTTAATCTTGCCTTAGATGGAAAGCTATAACAATGGAGAATGGGTAATTATCCATTATCAATTATTAATTAAAAACAGGGGTGCTATAAATGAATGAAACTCGTCCTAATCCAGAAGAATTATTAAGAAAAATTAATGAAGAAGAATTGGAAAATCAAAGAGGAAAGTTAAAAATATTTTTTGGTTATGCAGCTGGTGTAGGTAAAACCTACGCTATGCTGGATGCTGCTCATGCTGCAAAGAAAGCTGGAGTAGATGTAGTAGTTGGATATATAGAACCACATACAAGACCAGAGACTTTAGCTCTTTTAGATGGATTAGAACTTTTACAAAAACTTGAAGTTAAATATAAAGGAATAACTTTAAAAGAGTTTGATTTAGATGGAGCATTAGAAAGAAAGCCAGAATTAATATTAGTAGATGAGCTTGCACATACAAATGCACATGGACTAAGGCATAAGAAGAGATATAGTGATATAGAAGAGTTGTTAAGTGCAGGTATTGATGTTTATACAACAGTTAATGTTCAGCATATAGAAAGTTTAAATGATATAATTGCATCAATTACTCATGTTGTAGTAAAGGAAAGAGTGCCAGATAGATTTTTCAATGATGCATTTCAAGTTGAGCTTATTGATATAGAGCCTTCAGATCTTATAGATAGATTAAATGCAGGTAAAATATACAGGGAAAAGCAAGCCAAAAGGGCACTGAACAACTTTTTTACAAGAGAAAATCTAGCCGCATTACGTGAAATTGCATTAAGGGAAACTGCTGATAGAGTTAATAAAGAAGTTACTGTTAATAAGAGCTATAGCAAAGGGATATATCATACTAATGAGCATATATTAGTATGTTTAAGCTCATCACCTTCAAATACTAAAGTTATAAGAGCAGCAGCTAGAATGGCGGAAGCTTTTCATGCTGAGTTTACAGCTCTTTTTGTAGAAACAATAGTTTCAAAGGAGTTAGGTGAAAAAAATATTCAAAAGCTTAGAGAAAATTTAAAGCTTGCTGAAGATTTAGGTGCAAAGGTAGAAACTGTATATGGAGATGATGTGCCATATCAAGTTGCAGAATTTGCAAAATTAAGTGGCGTATCAAAGATAATACTTGGAAGAACAAAAAGAAGAAAGTTTTTGTTAAGGTCTAAGTTAGGATATGTAGATAAAATTATAGAGTTAGCTCCAGAAATAGATTTATACGTTATACCAGATAGTGAAGATATTGTAGCTAAAAGAAAGTATCAAGTTAAAAATATAAAGCTATCAAGTTCTGATATAGTAAAAACACTAGGAATACTAGCACTATCTGTAGGAATAAGTGCAATTTTATATAGTCTTGGATTTAGTGAAGCTAATGTAATAACAGTTTTTATACTTGGTGTTTTATTAATATCAAATAAAACTGATGGAATTATTTATGGAGGAATAGCTTCATTAGCAAGTGTAATATTATTTAATTTTCTTTTTACAGATCCAAGGTTTTCACTTGATTTTTATGACCCAGGATATCTAGTTACGTTTATTACAATGCTAACATCTGCACTAGTTACAAGCACATTAACTAACAAAGTTAAATATCAAGCAAATGTATCAGCTGTTATTGCTAATAGAACAAATATATTATTAGAAGCAAGTAGGGATTTGGAAAGAACTAACAATTTAGAAGATATAATATTAACAGCTCAAAGGCAATTATATAAGTTTCTAAAAAATCCAATTATAATATATGAAGTAGATAATGAAAATATAAAGCGTATATATAATTATAAATATGAGGATGGCAGTGAAATAGATAGGAAATATACAAGTGAAGATGAAAAAGCTGTAGTTAGTTGGGTAATAAAAAATAGAAAACGAGCAGGGATTAGTACGGATACACTTCCAGGTGCTAAAGCTATGTATATACCACTTATTGGGCAAGATGATGTTATGGTTGTAATAGGAATAGTTATGAGAGAAAATGAAAATATTGATAGCGGAGAAAAGTCATTATTAGAAGCAATGCTTAGTCAAATTTCATTTGCAATAGAGAAATATATTTTAAATGAATCTAAGAAAAATGCCTTAATGCAAGCTGAAAATGAGAGGTTCAGGGCAAATTTATTAAGGGCAGTTTCCCATGATTTAAGAACACCACTTACTAGTATATCTGGAAGTGCTAGTTCTATATTAAATAATGAATTTGATGAAGTAACGAAGAAAAAGTTAATATCAGATATTTATGATGATTCAGTTTGGTTAATAAATTTAGTTGAAAACTTATTATCAGTTTCTAGATTAGATAATGGAAATGCGAAATTAAATACTGAACCACAATTAATTGAAGAAATAATAAATGAAGCACTTGAACATGTAAATCGTAAAATTTCAGATTATAAAGTTAAGGTCAATTTAAAAGATGATTTATTAATGGTAGATGTAGATGTAAGGTTAATAGTTCAAGTTATGATAAATATAGTAGATAATGCAATTAAATATACTGAGCCAGGAACAGAAATTCAAATAAATATGTTTACTAAAGGTAAAAAAGTAATAGTAGAAGTTGCAGATTATGGTGCAGGAATAAGCAAACAAAATCAAGAGTGTATTTTTGACATGTTCTTTACTGTTGATGGAAATAAAGGTGATAGTAGAAGAGGGTTAGGATTAGGGCTTGCGCTTTGCAAGTCTATAATAAAGGCTCATGATGGAGAAATCTATGTTAAAAATAATAAACCCAATGGAACAATAATAGGGTTTACATTATCACAAGTGGAGGTAAATGATGAAGGTATCAATTTTAGTAGTTGAGGATGATAAGGCAATAAGAAATTTTATATCTGCTACATTAGATATTCATTCTTATAACTGCTTTACAGCAGAAAATGGGGAGCAAGCAATGATACTAGCGACATCACATAAGCCTGATATCATTATATTAGATTTAGGATTACCTGATATAGATGGGGTTGATATAATAAAGAAAATAAGAGCTTGGTCTAATTGCCCAATAATAGTTGTAAGTGCTAGAAGTGAAGATAAAGATAAGATAGAAGCTTTGGATTCTGGTGCAGATGATTATTTAACTAAACCATTTAGTGTAGATGAACTTCTTGCAAGAATTAGAGTTGCTATTAGAAAGATGAATTATGATAATACAAAAAAAGAAGAAAGTACTGAATTTATAAATGGAGATTTAAAGATAGATTATGTATCAGGATGTGTTTTTGTAGGAAAAGAAGAAACACATTTAACTCCAATAGAATATAAACTTTTATGTTTGTTAGCCAAAAATGTAGGAAAGGTTCTTACTCATACCTATATTTTAAAAGAGATATGGGGGGTAGCATATGAAAGTGAAGTCCCATCATTAAGGGTTTTTATGGCTACTTTAAGAAAGAAGATAGAGAAAAATTGTGAAAAGAATACTTATATACAAACTCATATAGGGGTTGGATATAGACTTGTAAGGATACAATATTAAACTAAATTAATGATCTTCTATTATATTAGGATATAGGAGGTAAGTATGGAATATAATGAAAAATGCTATAAGAGCAAGATAAAAATATTAAAAGCTAATCATGATTTAAAGAAATATATAAAAGAAGCTAGAGAGGCTATAATAAATAATGAATATTCTAAAGCTGAGTTATATTTAAAAGAAGCTTTAGTAATGGATAGCAGCAATGCTGAGATAGAAAATCTATTTGGAGTTATTGAAGAATTAATTGGAAATAAAAGGGTAGCTCAAAATTATTATAGAGTTGCATTAGTATTCGATTCAACCTATACTCCAGCAGAAAATAATTTAAAAAGACTTTCTCTAGATAATAGTGGGATTTATTCAATAGATTTGGGAGAATGATTGCCATCAATTGATAAATTTTACTTGAAATATAAATTGCAAACTTATTGACAATGAAATGGTGTAGATATATAATATCTATAAATTAAAAGTAGTCAGACATAAATAACTCGTATATCCTCTGAATATGGCAGAGAGTATCTACCGGAAACCTTAAATTTCCGACTATGAGTGATTTTGATATACTATACCTATATTTGTCATATAGTGTTTTAGGCATATTAACTTCACTTAGAAGATTAGTATGTCTTTTTTTATACATAAAAATAGGAATGGAAAGAAATATTTAATTCATAAATTTAAAATAATGAAAGAAAAAAATCATTTTAAGGGGGAAGACTAATGGCAACAATTATTAAAACTGCTTATACTTTTGACGATGTATTATTAGTACCAAATAAATCAGAGGTTTTACCTAATGAGGTTAGCTTAAAGACTAAATTAACAAAAAAAATAACATTAAATATTCCATTAATGAGTGCAAGTATGGATACTGTAACAGAATCTAAGATGGCTATTGCAATTGCAAGAGAAGGTGGAATAGGAATAATTCATAAGAATATGACTATAGAAGATCAAGCTAAAGAAGTTGATAGAGTAAAAAGACAAGAAAATGGAGTAATAACAGATCCTATATTCTTATCTGAAAATCATACAATAAGACAAGCTCAAGAACTTATGGCTCAATATAGAATATCAGGAGTTCCAATAACTAGAGGAACTAAATTAGTTGGAATAATAACTAATAGAGATATAGTTTTTGAAACAAATTATGATAGATTAGTTTCTGAAGTTATGACAAAAAGCCCACTAATAACATCTGGAGAAGGAACTACATTAGAACAAGCCCTTGAAATATTAAAGAAACATAAAATAGAAAAGCTTCCTTTAGTTGATGATGATAACAACTTAAAAGGATTAATAACTATTAAAGATATAGAAAAAGTAAAAGCTTTCCCAAATGCAGCAAAAGATGAAAAAGGTAGATTATTATGTGGAGCATCAGTAGGAGTAACTAAAGACATGATGGATAGAGTAGATGCTTTAGTTAAAGCTAATGTTGATGTTATTACATTAGATACAGCTCATGGGCATTCAAAAGGAGTTATGGATGGAGTAAGAAAAATAAAAGCTAAATATCCAGAACTTCAAATTATAGCTGGAAATGTAGCAACTGCTGAAGCTACAAGAGATTTAATAGAAGCAGGAGCAGATTGTGTTAAGGTTGGTATAGGACCAGGATCAATATGTACAACAAGAATCGTGGCAGGTGTTGGAGTTCCTCAATTAACAGCAGTTATGGATTGTGCGGAAGAAGGAAGAAAACATGGAGTTCCAGTAATTGCAGATGGAGGATTAAAATACTCAGGAGACATAGTTAAAGCATTAGCTGGTGGAGCATCTGTTGCAATGATGGGATCAATGTTTGCAGGTTGTGAAGAAGCACCAGGGGAAATGGAAATATATCAAGGAAGAAGCTACAAAGTTTATAGAGGAATGGGATCACTTGGAGCAATGGAAAAGGGATCAAGTGATAGATATTTTCAAAATGGAACTAAGAAGTTTGTACCAGAAGGCGTTGAAGGAAGAGTTGCATTTAAAGGTGCTGTAGCAGATACAATTTATCAATTATTAGGTGGAATAAGATCAGGAATGGGATACTTAGGAGCACCTACTTTAGAGGATTTATATGAAAATTCAAAATTTGTAGTTCAAACAGCATCAGGAATAAGAGAAAGCCATCCACATGATGTTAATATTACTAAGGAATCACCAAACTACAGCAAGTAAAAGACAATTGATAATGGATAATGAATAATAGATAATTAAAGAGATAACTCAAGCGAACTGAGTTATAGGGAAAAGCGAACGAATGAAAATTCATTTAAAATTAAAATTTTAAATATCAGTGAAAGAGTTGATGAAATAACTCAGACAGACAGAGTTATTGGAAAATGAAATTTAATTATTCAACTATAGTTGAATAATTACCATAATTTTTTCACTCTTTCATTCTTTCACTTTTTAATTTAAACTTATAATAGTAGACAATAAAAAATTTTGGAGGTACCCATGAATAAAGAGTTAATTTTAGTTGTTGACTTCGGTGGACAATATAACCAATTAATAGCCAGAAGAGTTAGAGAATGTGGTGTTTATTGTGAAGTTCACCCGCATACTTTAAGTGTTGATGAAATAAAAGAAATGAATCCAAAGGGAATAATATTTACAGGTGGACCAAATAGTGTATATGGGGAAGATTCTCCTTTATGTGATAAAACTTTATTTGAAGCTGGAATACCTATACTTGGAATTTGTTACGGTTCACAATTAATGGCTCATATGCTTGGAGGAAAGGTTGCTACTGCTCCTGTAAGCGAATATGGAAAGACAAAGGTTGATGTTAATGTAGATTCAAAGATATTTGATGGAGTATCAGCATCTACTATTTGTTGGATGAGTCACACAGATTACATAGAAAAAGCTCCAGAAGGATTTAAGACTGTAGCTAATACTCCAGTTTGTCCAGTTGCTGCTATGGAGTGTCCAGAAAAGAAATTATATGCAGTTCAATTCCATCCTGAAGTTATGCATACACAAGAAGGAACAAAGATGATATCAAACTTCTTATATAATGTTTGTGAATGTTCTGGTGATTGGAAAATGGATTCATTTGTAGAGAAAACAATTCAAGAAGTACGTGAAAAAGTTGGAAATGGTAAAGTATTATGTGCATTATCAGGTGGGGTTGATTCATCTGTAGCTGCTGTATTACTTTCAAAAGCTGTAGGAAGTCAATTAACTTGTGTGTTCGTTGATCATGGTTTACTTCGTAAGAATGAAGGAGATGAAGTTGAAGAAGTATTTGGACCTAATGGACAATACGATCTTAACTTTATACGTGTAAATGCTCAGGAAAGATTCTATGAAAAGTTAAAAGGAATAGAAGAGCCAGAGCAAAAGAGAAAGATAATTGGTGAAGAATTCATAAGAGTATTTGAAGAGGAAGCTAAAAAGATAGGTACAGTAGATTTCTTAGTACAAGGAACTATTTATCCAGATGTAATTGAAAGTGGTCTAGGAAAATCAGCAGTTATAAAATCACATCATAATGTTGGAGGACTTCCAGATTATGTTGATTTTAAAGAAATAATCGAACCATTAAGATTATTATTCAAGGATGAAGTACGTAAAGTCGGTTTAGAGCTTGGAATACCAGAAAAACTAGTTTACAGACAACCATTCCCAGGACCAGGTCTTGGAATACGTATAATTGGTGAAGTAACAGCTGAAAAAGTTAGAATAGTTCAAGATGCAGATGCAATTTACAGAGAAGAAATTGCTAATGCTGGAGTTGATAAAGAACTAGGCCAATACTTTGCAGCACTTACTAATATGCGCTCAGTAGGAGTAATGGGAGATGAAAGAACTTATGATTATGCAGTAGTTCTTCGTGCAGTAACTACAAGTGATTTTATGACAGCAGAATCAGCAGATCTTCCATGGGAAGTACTTGGAAAAGTAACAACTAGAATTGTAAATGAAGTTAAGGGTGTTAACCGTGTAATGTATGATTGTACAGGAAAACCACCAGCAACTATAGAGTTTGAATAAACTATAAAATACCGAGAAAGCCATAGATATGAGCTTTCTCGGTTTTATTGTATTTAGAATACCACAGGTTCGACCTGTGGTTCCGGAAAGCTTCTAGCGGTGAGTAGAAATAAAAAAACCTCCGTTGTAAAATTATAGTAGGTTTGCCGACCACAACTATAATACAAGGAGGTATCCAATATGGATAATAGTAGTTTAGCACATAGTAAATGGAATTGTAAATATCATATAGTTTTTGCACCAAAGTATAGAAGACAAATAATTTATGGAAAAATAAAGATTGATATAGGAGTAATATTGAGAAAGTTATGTGAGCAAAAAGGAGTAGAAATAATAGAAGCAAATGCAT
>NZ_JH815222.1:2881760-2980208 GCF_000158375.2 Clostridium sp. 7_2_43FAA | reverse complement strand
AATAGGCAGTTTTGGTGTAAGGGGTATTATGTTGATACAGTAGGAAGAAATAAAAAAGTAATTGAAGAATATATAAAAAATCAAATTCAAGAAGATTTAGTTTATGAACAAATGAGTCTAAAAGAATACATAGACCCGTTTACGGGTGAGCCGGTAAAGAAAGGCAAGTAATAAAGCCCCTTTAGGGGTAGCCAGTGAAAATATGCGGTTGGCAAACCGTTCGATGTGCGAGTAGCACAGCCAGTAACAGAGCCTTATAGGCGTAGAGCAAACCACCCGTTTTACGGGTGGTCCTGATTTTTATTTGCATTTTGAAAATACCAAAAGCATAAATCAAAAAGATTTATGCTTTTGGTATTTTTGTGTAACGATTAATGAGATATTCCATTAAATTTAAACAGTTACCAAAAAAGTAATTTAAATTCTGATTTTCATGATCTATACTAGTGGATCCACTTTCTACGATAAATGAAAGATCACTTTTGACGGTGTAGCTACTGTTTTCCGTAGCTGTCAAAGCAATAACTTTACCACCATACTTCTTACATTCCTCCATTTTGAGCAATCCGTTTTTGTTTTCACCTGATTGGGAAAATGTAATTAAGGTGTAAGGTGTTTGATCTGACACCAAACCAATTTCCACACCTTCTAAATCAATAGCATAAATTTTTTTCAAGAGTAATTTACGATAAGTATAATTAACTAGGGTTTGACAAAATCCTTCACCAAATAAATAGATTTTTTTATTTGAAAAAGCATTATTAAAATAACTATCTATAAGATCCCAGTCTTGATTTACCATCACAAAGGGTAAGGCTTCCAATTGATTTATCGATTTATGTGAAAATTCATTTGAAAGGAAAAAAATGAATTCTTTGAAATTATTAAAACCTGCTCTTTTTGATAATCGACTGATTGAAGATTGGGAGGTATAGTTTATTTGTGCAATACTACGAATATCGATGACAGATTTGCTTTTAATTGCTTCGATAATGTTTTCTATTATTTTCTCATCTCCATCGCGAAAGTTGCTATTGGGAAATAAACGATTTAAATGGTAAATTTTAGTCATAATCTCACGCTCCTGTGAAAGTATATTCATAAAGTGAAACCGTAACCATGCTGTTGTATAAGCATTGTGTACGCTCTTTCTATATACTATACTACTACTATAAAGAAAGCAAATACAATTGTATGAAAGTAGTTTCTTTAATAAATCTGTTAAGCTGTTATAAAAAATAGATTAATAAATCTTAGGCTTTCTCGTTCTTTGAAAATTATATAAGTCTCATTATCTTTGTGTATGGAGAATCTAACTGCAAAAATAATCGAACTTGTATAGTTTATTAGAGTGACAACAAGAGCATTTAATATTTGTTTTGTTCATTGTTCTTTTCTCCTTTTATGGGAGAATAATTAGTTCTAGTCAAACTTAGTGTATTTCTTAGAGCTGAGAAGAGCAAGGTTCATATAATTTAACAAATCGTCTTTAATGAAAGAGGGAAGTTATGAAAAAAGTAATTATCAACGCCGATGATTTTGGTTATTCTTCGGCAGTCAATCTAGGAATCATAAAATCTTATAAAGAAGGGATTCTGACCTCGACAACTTTAATGGCTAACATGCCAGGACGTGATGAAGCTATTATGCTTGCTAAGGAAAATCCAGATCTTGGAGTCGGCGGTCACCTTGTTTTAACTTGTGGAAAACCTTTAACTAAAGGGACGTCACTCATAGATGGAAACGGAGATTTTTATAGTTTAGCTGAATATAAAAAACATCGTAACGAAATGTGTGATGAAGAAATTTTTCAGGAATGGTCCCATCAAATTGATTATTTAATGGATCACGGATTACAGTTGACACATTTGGATAGTCATCATCATGTGCACTCTTTTCCTGAAAATTTGGAGGTAACGAAAAGAATAGCTGAGAAATATCATTTATGTTTTAGAAATGTCTTTGGGTTAGAAGAAAATATAGAATTACCTAATCAGAAGAAAATTAAGGGTTTTCTAGATTTAATGAATCATTCAGCCATTCGTGATTTAACAATACCTTTTAAAGAAAATCGAACTAGATGTTTCGAGGAAATTCAAACAGTGCTTGACCAAGTTGCTGATAATGAGATAACGGAGCTGATGGTTCATCCGGCTTATGTAGATGAGATCCTGTATTTCAATTCTTCATTCAATATTCAACGAATGAAGGAAGTATCAATCTTATGTGACTCACAAATGAAGCAACTTTTTGAAGAAAATCAAATTGTGACATGTAGCTATAAAAATGTATAAGTATTTTTTGGGTAACAACTTTTTTTAAAGTTGAATAATTAAATTAAAAATAGTAAAGGGGAAAATATATGAAAGAGAAGTTTATTAAATCGGCTAGTGTTTTTTCAAAAGCAATCATTCAGCCAGTAATGTTTATGGCAGTGACTGGGATTATTTTATCAGTTTGTGCAATTTTGAAACTGGAATTTATGCCAAACTTAACTAAAAATATTGGAGATTTTATCTTTAATATTTTATCAGGGGGTATGATTGGTCAGCTAAGTGCCATATTTTGTGTAGGGATTGCTGCAGCATTAGCAAAACCAAAATATAAAACGGATGCCGCAATTTTAGGTATTATTACGTATTTAATCTTTTTATACGCAAATAATTCTTGGTTAACAATTACGAATCGATTAGCTATTGCTGGTGAACAGGGACTTTATGGTACTGGACAAGGAATGGTCTTTGGTATTCAAGTAACTGATATGGGGGTTTTTCTAGGAATTTCCTTAGGTGTGTTCGTAGGTTGGATGGTCAATAAATTCGGTGATATTAAGTTACATAAATATTTGTCACCATATTCTGGTACAAAGTCAGTTTACATTTTGATAGTATTTGCAACAATTCTATTTGCGATAGGGATAACTTATGTTTGGCCAATCGTTAATTCAGTAGTTGAAGCAGTGGTAAAAACAACTACAACTGCAGGATCAGTAGGTTTTTTCTTCTATGGGTTCTTAAATCGTCTGCTTTTACCGGTAGGTCTACACCACTTTTTATGGATGCCAATTTTTTATACTCCTCTTGGTGGTACCGCAGAAATTGCTGGACAAGCATATAACGGTGCGTTCAATATCTGGTTGGCCGAGCTAGGAAATGCAAGTCAAATTACAACTATGCATCCATCTATAGGTTATCTATCAAACTTTGGTTCAATTTCTTTACCAATCGGTATTGCCTTTGCGCTTTGGAAAACGGCACGTCCGGAAAATAGGAAGAAGGTTGCTACGATTTTAATTCCAACTGTAACTACAGCTTTCTTGGCTGGTGTTACTGAACCACTAGAATTTTTATTCTTGTTCTTATCACCAGTTTTATGGTTAGCGCATTCTGTAGTATATGGATTGAGTTTGTTCATTACAAACCTAGTAGGGATTAATATCCAGTTTGATACAGGAATCAATATGATTATCAATAGTTTTGCATTTCCAACACGTTTGGGTCATCAATATTTAATTCCAGTAATCTTTATTGCAACTGCTGTTTTAGAGTATTTTGTGTTTAAAAAATTGATTGTGAAATTAAATATTCCAACATTAGGCCGTGAAAGGGCTGAGGTGGTAAGTGAACCAGTCGTTGATTCTATTGGAGTTGATTTGATTGAAGCTAAATCTGATTTAGAATTTGAACCACAAATTCAAAATATCGTTGCTGGTTTAGGTGGTGCGGACAATATTGAAAACATCATTAATTGCTACACAAGATTACGTGTTGATGTCAAAGATGAAAATAAAGTCAACATTAAAATATTAAAAGAAAAGGTCAAAGCTTCCGGAATTGTTGATAAAGGTAAACACATCCAAATCGTCATTGGCATGGGTGTCGAGCAAGAACGTGAAAAAATTGAAGCATATATAGAGTATCTAAAAAAAGTACATGCATAAAGTAATATGCATAAAGTAAGAAATAGTTTTTGAAAAATTGGAGGAAGACAGAAATGGGTAATAAATTTGTAATGGTTGGTGGCGGTTCTACTCAGTCACCTGGTATTTTAGAAGTTTTAAGAAAGCGCGCGACAGAATTGAACTTAAGTGATTTAGTTCTATATGATATTGATGAAGAAAGAGTTTCTTTGCTTGGACAATATACGAAAATGTATTATAAAGAATTAGGCTCTAAAGTAAACGTTACGTACACAACAAATATTGATGAAGCTTTAAAAGGTGCTGATTTCTTATTTATGCAAATTCGTCCAGGTTTGAATAAACAAAGAGCAATTGATGAAAAAATATGTTTAAACAATGGTGTTGTTGGTCAAGAAACTTGTGGGTTAGGTGGATTCTCCTTTGCTATGAGGGTAATCCCAGCTGTTTTAGAAATAGTTAAAAAGGTGAAAGAAATTTGTCCTAAGGCTTGGATTTTAAACTATACAAATCCAGAGGCTATTTTATCAGAAGCAATTTATCGTGAGTTTCCAGATGCGAATGTTTTATGTATTTGTGATATGCCGATTTCAATTGAAGGAGCGATTGCAAAGTACTTTAATAAAGAGCATCGCGATTTAACATTTAAATATTTTGGACTTAATCATTTTGGCTGGTGGAGCAATGTCTATGATGAAAATGGTTTTGATTTGTTGCCACAATTACGTGAAGATGTTCTTTCTGGTAAAATCGATACGCTTTTGATGTCAAATGATGAAACTGTTGGAGATAAGTATTGGGTAGATACTTATAAACAAATGATCAGTTTATTTAAACGCTTCCCAGAGTATTTCCCTAATTGTTACTTGCAATATTATTTGACTCCAGATGAAATGGTGGCACATGATGACGTTTCCTTTACTCGTGGAGATTATGTAATGCAAGGTAGGGAAAAACGTATTTATGATGAATGTCGTCGAGTGATTGCAGCTGGGTCAGCTAAAGATTCTTCACTACATGCAGGTGTTCACGGTAATTATATAGTTGATATTGCTTATGCGATTATTCATAATACTAGGGAAAGATTTATAGTTAATAAAAAGAATCACGGCGCAATCTCTAATTTCGATCCAGAAGCAGTTGTTGAGACTCCAGCTTATGTTGGTTCAATGGGAGCTGAAACAATCAATATTGGTGAAATACCAACTTTCCAAAAAGGTTTGATGGAAATGCAAAAAGCCTATGAAAAAATGACTGTTGATGCAGCATTGTCTGGATCTTACCAAGCAGCTTTAGAAGCTGTAATGCTTAATAAAACTATACCTAATTATACTGTTGGTAAAAAGGTATTAGATGAATTATACGCAGCTAATAAAGGTTTATGGCCAGAATTAAAGTAAGCTATTAATAACGAATAAAATAGAAGTCAAAAATAGGGATAGGTTCTTTTGGAACTTAAATCCCTGTTTTTTACGTTTATATTATTTGCTGTATTTATTGAGTTATTATTTTATGTGGAGCCATAATAAATTCTAGTACTAATGAGCAGAAAGGTGTTTCTTTATTGATCTTAATTATAATTCAAATTGTATATTAAGTTTTAATTCATAAATAAGATTACAAAAAACATGTATTCAAAGTACTACACTTACAAAATACATGTTTTTTGATTTTATAAATGTAATTCTAACATATATATTAAAAGAGAAAAATACTGATGATATTTTATTGTATAAAACGATTTAATGAAAGTTACGGAGAACTATATTTTCTCAAACATAATTGATATTTGCGTAATGTAATTGTCAGGGTTAGCTTCAGAGACTTCATCTATTAAACTTTCTTCGTATGAATAATCATGTAATTTTAAATTATGTATTTTTGCATATTCTGCAAATAAGTTGTATGAATGGTATGTTTCAATATAAGCTCCTTTATGATAAATAACCAAATAATTTCCAGCTTGTTTAACATCTATATAAATTTCATCTTGATAACTAGAATTTAAATTATCAACAACAGTATAGTACCAACTACAATAAGTTGATTGAGTATGTGTGTCGTAAATGCTTTTCCACGGTACAATACCCCCTAATTCTCTTCCACAAAGCTCGATATTATGAAGTTGTTAAAGCTTTGAAAGCTAAAAAGTTAGGTGAAGAAATAAAAATTGATAATTTCAAGGATTTACTTATCTTAAAGAAAGATAAAAATAACTTAGTTTTTAAGGGTTACATAAAAATGTAGTTCTTTTTTACTTTCTTTTTATTAAAGTCATGTAAGTTATTTACATAAATTATTTTTTATAATTAAAGATTTATATTTAATTATATGAAGTATTATAAAAAGGAGTAACTAAATAAAAGTTACTCCTAAATCTTTAAATTAATTGGTATAGATATTATTTCAATTAGTAATTATATTATTTGTATTTTTTAGAGTTTTCATATTCAGATCTACACCAGTAAAAATGCTTTTCATATGAATAATTATCGCAATAGTCATCTTTATCATTCTTTTTACAACACTTGTCATCAGGTCTTCTCCAGTTTTTATTTCCTTCTTCACGCTTCTTGCAGAATTTATCATAATCATCGTCATCATGCTTCTTGCATTTTTTGTCATCGTCACGTTTCTTGCAGTATCTATCAAGGTAATCTTCGTAATATTTTTTACAGCGCTTATCATTGTCATCATCATGCTTCTTACAGCATTTGTCATAATCATAGTCATCATATTTCTTACATTTTCTATCATCATCTTTTTTGTCATCGTCACGTTTCTTGCAGTATCTATCAAGGTAATCTTCGTAATATTTCTTGCAGCGCTTATCATTATCCTCATCATGCTTTTTGCAACATTTATCTTCATAATCATGTTTCTTGCAACATCTATCATAATCGTCGTCATCGTGCTTCTTGCACTTTTTATCCTCATCATGCTTTTTGCCGCATATATCATAATGGTCATCATCATGCTTTTTGCAATGTTTCTTATAATAATCGTTACCGTACTTATCGTTATCCTTATAATCTTCATCATCATAAGAATCATCATAATAATTATTATTTGAATAATCACGTGTCATATCAGATTCATCTCCATTTATCATTAGTATATTTGAACATTATATCTCTATAATGCACATAGTCTATAATATGTTGATAATCCTTCCATTGTTACAAAATATAATAGTAGTGTATTAAAAATATATTGCTATTATAAAAATTTATAAAATGCAAAATATCGTATTGTTAATAAAAGGCAGATATTAAAAAATTATAAATCAAAAAAATATTATTTAGATTTTACTGATAAAAATGTTTAAAGCTTTAACATTAGGTCGGCGAGATTTTAAAAAGTTAGATAAGTCTTAGTTTATTTTTAGAAAAGCTATCTTAGATAATTAAATAAGTTAGTTATAAAGTAAATGTTAACAATTAAATTTGGAAAGTATAATAAGTTGACAAAAGAAATATTTTATAGTAATTTTACATTTTAAAAGCACATTTTAATAAAAAATAAAATAGTTCACATATTATAAAATATAAACTAAAGAGGAGAGAAGTGAATACATGGAATTTAAACTAGATATTTTTCAAACAATGGCTTTAGCAACAGCTGTATTTTACTTTGGAGTATATTTAAGAAAAAAGATAAAAGTATTAGAAAAGTATTGCATACCATCTGCTGTAGTTGGTGGAATGACTTTTGCATTAGTAATATTAATATTAAAGGTAACACAAATAGCAACAATAACATTAGATGTTACACTTCAAAATGTTTTTATGACTGCATTTTTTACTAGCATAGGATATACAGCCAGTGTTAAAGTGTTAAAAAATGGTGGAGTAAAAGTAGCAATTTTCTTAGTTTTATCAATATTATTGGTGGTTTTTCAAGATTTAATAGGAGTAGGATTAGCGAAAGTATTCAATTTAAATCCATTACTAGGATTAGCAACAGCATCTATTCCGTTAGTAGGAGGACATGGTACATCGGGATCTTTTGGACCACTATTAGAGGAATTGGGGGTTAAGGGAGCTACTACGGTTTCTTTTGCATCAGCAACTTTTGGATTAATAATGGGAAGTATTTTAGGCGGATTTCTTGCAAAGTCATTAATAGAAAGAAATAATATTAAGACTCCAAAAGAGTATCATGATAAGGATATTCCTTTAAGTGATTTTCATCATGATGAATCTGCTGTTCTAAGTTATAATAGGATTATGAAGGCAGCTTCGTGGATCTTTATTGCTATGGGAATTGGGTCTATTATAACTAATTATATACAAAGTTTAGGGCTAACTTTTCCATCATATATAGGAGCAATGATTTCAGCTGCTATTATTAAAAATATAAGTGATTTTAAGGGATTTGAAATTGAAGATAAAGAAATAGAAACTATAGGAGGAATTAGTCTTTCCTTCTATCTTTCATTAGCATTGATGGGATTAAAATTATGGGAATTATTTGACTTAGCACTTCCTATGATTATTATGCTTGTTTCACAAACAATTGTTATGGGGATTTTTGCATTTATAATTGTATTTAGAATTATGGGAAAAAATTATGAAGCAGCAGTTTTTTCATCAGCGATATGTGGATTTGGTATGGGATCAACAGCAAATGCAATAGCTAACATGGATGCACTTACAAATAAGTATGGCTTTAGCTCGACACCTTATTTGGTAGTTCCAATTGTAGGGGGACTATTTATTGATTTTATAAATTCTGCCGTAATCACATTATTTATAAATATATTTGGTTAAGAAACAAATTAAGTATATAAAAATAATAGACATCTCATTAACTTAAAATTGTGAGATGTCTATTTTTTTAATATTATAGAAAATTGTTTATAAGTACTTTAAATGTAGATTATTTTATAAATCCTCTATCTTTCATTCTTGTAATATCTGAAAACAATCCCATGCCTGTTTTTAGCTTTCCAAAACCTATTTTCTCATAAAATTGCTCTTTTCCCGGAGCAGCATATAAAATAAAATTGCACTCAGAAAGTTTTTCTTTAATACCATTTAAAATTAATCTTCCTATCCCTTTACCTTGATATTCAGGATCTATTGCTACATCATAAATTGCCGCTTGTCTGACACCATCAGAAATGGCTCGTCCAAATCCAATTAGTTTATCATCATCAAAAACAAATATAACTGTATGACTGTTTTCAAAAGATATTTTATGAATTTCGCTATCACAATAAGACATTCCAACAGTTTTTAATATTTCTATTACATCATTCCAATTAACATTTGAACAATTATATTGAACTTGTATACTCATAAATATCCCCTCTTCTAATAAAATTATAAAATTAATTTATATTATAGCATAAAACAAATACACATTTAAGAAACATAAAGGCGCAGTCTCAGAAATCTATTTAATATAAAATTTATTCAATTTCAAGTAAGTTTATTGCCTTAAAAAAGTTAATCTCTTATTTTTATAAAGGGGCTCACGTAACTCGAGCCCCTTTGAAAGATGTAATATAGTAGTAAGTCTTATAAGTCATCTACATCTTGTTCTTCACCATATCTTACTGTGCCTTCAGCGCTAAAGTTATCATTAGGGTCTTTTTCAATAAAATACCCATCATTAGGTTCTTTAGAAGGTTTTGCATGACTTGTGCAAGATTTAGTTTGAACATTTGTTAGTTCTTTAATATTTTTCATCTTTCCCATAAAATCACAACCTTTAATAATAGAGTATAAAGCATTATTTAGTATCTCCATTTAGTTAAATAATATTTATAAAATAATTTAAAGAAATTTTTAAAAATCTTTAAAAATTTTTTGAAAGTGCATATGTAATAGATGTAGGAAGCTAGCTTCAAAATAAAAAATTAAATTAAAGAGGAGAGGATTTAAAATGGCTTTAGTACAAAGACTTATATCATCAGACAAATACAGTATAAAGTGCCCATATTCTATGACACCAAAGGGGATATGCATTCATAACACTGCAAATGATGCAAGTGCATCAAATGAAATATCTTATATGCAATCAAATACTAATAGCGTATCTTTCCATATTGGAATAGATGACGTGGAGGCTATTCAAGGAATACCATTTAATCGTAATGCTTGGCATGCAGGAGATGGATCAACAGGAGATGGAAACAGAAATTATATATCTGTTGAAATTTGTTATTCAAAATCAGGTGGTACTAGATTTATAAATGCTGAAAAAAGAGCAGCAAAAGAAGTTGCAGCACTATTGAAGCAATATGGATGGGGTATAGCTCAAATTAGAAAGCATCAAGACTTTAGTGGGAAATATTGTCCTCATAGAACTTTAGATATGGGATGGCAAAGATTCTTAAATATGATTCAAGCTGAAATTGATAATTTGAATCCACCAACAAATGAATTATATAGAGTTAGAAAGACATGGGAAGATGCTGCTTCACAAATAGGAGCATTTAGTAACTTACAAAATGCAAAAGATTGTGCAGATGCAAATCCTGGTTATAGCGTATTTAATAATAATGGAGTTAAAGTATATCCAACTTCAGGTATAGTAGTAGGATCTAAAGTAAGAGTTACAGGAACTAACTATGCAACTGGAGAAACAATTCCAGATTGGGTTAAGCAAGACACCTATACAGTTAGTCAAATAACAGATAATAAAGCATTGTTAAAGGAAATATCAAGTTGGGTGTACTTGAAGGATTTAGCACTAGCCTAGGAGAAATGAAATAGTGAAGGAATGAAAAAGTGAAAGAGTTTATGTGAAATTCCTTCGGAATTTTTAAAATTGGGAAGTTAAAAGTAAAAGAGTGAATAGTTTAAACGAAATAATGAAAAGTTAAAGTATACAAAAGCTTAGGTAAAGCTCCTCAGGAGCTGAGATGAAAGAGTAGGTGAATTTGATTTAAATTTATCTACTCTTTTAAATTTATTTCTATTAAAATATGCGGTTAATTATAATGGATATTTAGTTTGAAATTATTTATGTATAGTATTGAAATAATAACAGAAAATAATGTATGCTATCAACTTTGCTACTTTGCTTAAATAAGTACATTAATTATTTAGCATATTACTATTTTTAATTATGCAGATTATTAAATGAAGCATATATTTTTTATGTAAAGTAACAAAATAAGTTACACAGCAAAAAAATTAAGGAATATAATTTAAAATATGATATAATTAATATTGATTAAATCAGCAAAAATTCCCAGAAAGATTCGGAGGTATGAAGATGAATAAAGGTTTAAGATTAGATTTATCTAAGGTAGAACCATATGCAAGTTTACAAGAATTAGATCATATGGAAGTAATGGTAAAGGGAGCTCATGAAACTCTTCATAATAAAACAGGAGCAGGTAATGACTTTTTAGGATGGTTAGACTTACCTGTTAACTATGATAAGGAAGAATTCTCAAGAATAAAAAATGCTGCTGAAAGAATTAAAAAGAATTCTGAAGCTTTAATAGTTATAGGAATTGGTGGTTCATACCTAGGACCTAGAGCTGCTATAGAAATGTTAAATAGCAATTTCTATAATGTATTAGGTAATGATAAGAGAAATACACCAAAGGTATTCTTTGTTGGTAACAATATAAGTTCAACATATTTAGCTGATCTTTTAGATGCTATAGAAGGCATGGATATAAGCGTAAATGTTATTTCAAAATCAGGTACTACAACAGAGCCTGCAATAGCATTTAGAGTATTTAAAGATTATATGGAAAAGAAATATGGAATAGATGGAGCTAAGGAAAGAATTTTTGCAACTACTGATAAGAGCAGAGGAGCATTAAAATCATTAGCTGATGAAATGGGATATGAAACATTTGTTATTCCAGATGATGTTGGAGGAAGATTCTCAGTTTTAACTGCAGTTGGTTTATTACCAATAGCTGTTGCTGGAATTAGTATAGATGAAATGATGCAAGGAGCTGCTGATGCAAGGGAAGCATATGCTACTCCAGATCTTAAAAATAATGATTGCTACAAATATGCTGCAATGAGAAATGCATTATATAACAAAGGTAAGGATGTAGAAATATTAGTTAACTACGAGCCAGGTTTACACTATTTCAATGAATGGTGGAAACAATTATTTGGCGAATCAGAAGGAAAAGACCAAAAAGGAATATTCCCTGCAGCAGTTGACTTCTCAACAGATTTACATTCAATGGGACAATTCATTCAAGAAGGTAAGAGAATAATGTTTGAAACTGTTCTAAATGTAGAAAAAGCTAAAAGAGAAATTAAAATAGAAAAGGCAGAAGGAGATCTAGATGGATTAAACTTCTTAGCTGGAAAAACTATAGATTTTGTTAATAAGCAAGCATTTAACGGAACTTTATTAGCACACAATGATGGTGGAGTTCCTAACATGGTAGTAAATATTCCAGAGCTTAGCCCATATTACTTTGGATATATGGTTTACTTCTTTGAAAAGGCTTGTGCAATAAGTGGATATATCTTAGGAGTTAATCCATTTGACCAACCAGGAGTTGAAGCTTACAAGAAGAATATGTTTGCTTTACTTGGAAAGCCTGGATATGAAGAATTAAAGGCTGAATTAGAAGCTAAATTAAAATAATGAGAATTATAGTAGATGGAGATGCCTGTCCGGGTATCTCCATTATTCAAAGGATAGCGAAAAAATATGGGTTAGAATTAATAGTGTTTTGTGATATCCATCATTACATAACTTTAGATTATGGTGAAGTTAAAGTTGTGGATAGTGGATTTCAAAGTGTGGATATGTATGTAGTAAATATATGTAAGTCAAATGATGTAGTAATTAGTCAAGATTATGGAGTTGCAGCAATTTGTTTAGGGAAAAAAGCTCATATATTAAATCCAAAGGGATATCTATATACAGAAGAAAACATAGATAGAATGCTAGAGGAGAGACATATTTCTCAAAAAATTAGAAGAGCTGGTGGAAGGACATCGAATCCTAAAAAGAGAACTTCAGAAGATGATTTAAGATTAGAAAAAAGTTTAATAAAGACAATAGAATGTAATTTTAGGGGATAAACTGTAGAAAAACAAAATACGGTTTGTCCTTATTTTTATTTATTGATGACAAAATTCGTTTTATATTTTCTTATATAAACTGTATAATAATATTAGGGAAAATTGAGAAAAAATAGGGTGTGAAAAATATGAGCGAATTATTAATAACCTTTGATAAGGAAAGTCCATCAGTTATAGATGAAAAAATAAATATAAAAGTAATTTCAGAAGAGGATAACTCAGTTGAATATAAGTTTTTAGAAGGGGCGCCTGGTGAAAGAAATTTAACTTGGAAGCCAATTCAAGATTTTTCAAATAAAAAGGAATGTGAGTGGAGGCCTAGAAAATCTGGAGATTATATGATAATGGTTCAATACAAAGAGAAGGATTCTAAGGAATTAAAAAATACAAAGATAAATTATCAAATAAAAGGTATAGAAGAAAAGGAAATTTTAGAATCTAATAAGAACAATAATAAGTTAATAAAAGATGTAATAATTGATAAAACATCATTGATTATAGGGGAAAAAATAAATTTAGAAGTGCTTTCATCAGAAGAAGAGATATTGTTATATAGGTTTTGGATAAAAGGAAAGCAAGGGTGGGAGCCTCTAAAAGATTACAGTACAGAAAATAAGTTAACCTATACTACAACTAAATCAGGTGATGGAGAATTACTTATTGAATGTAAAAGACCATCTTCTAAAGAGAATGTAGATGATTTTACTACTGTAATATTTAAGGTTAAAGAACAACCTCTTATAGAAGTTAATGCTTTTGAATGTTTAACAGAAAATTTATTAATAAATGAAGAATTAATCTTTAAGGTTGGAGTAAATTGTGATAAAAGTAGGACAATCCTATATAAATTTTTAAGAGTAGATACTAATGGAAGAATAACATGTATTCAAGATTATTCTACTAAGAATATAGTATCATTTTATGAAAAACAAAAAGGTGATTTCAAGCTTTTATGTTATGTAAGGGATATTTTTTCAAATAAGCAATATGATGATAGAGCATGTATGATGTATACTATAAAGCCTTATGATGAAATAAAAATAAGGAATTTTTCATCTGATTTAAATTCTCCTCAAGTGGCTGGAACTAATATAACGTTTAAGTCATCTGTAATAGGTGGAAAAGAAATTTTATATAGATATATAGTTGAAGGCCCAGTAGCAGAGGATACAGGATATATAAGATCTAGAAGTTTTAATTGGGAAGCTAAATTAGATGGGGAATATAAAATAATCCTTAAGGCTAAAGATATATCTTTTGATGGAGAATATGAGGATATAAAGGAATTAAACTTCAAAATAGATAAAAAAGGTGAAAGGCCAGTAAATATTTTAGATATTTTTTCTAGTAAAACTAGGGGATGCATAAAATGTGAACCAATTAATATAAAAGTTAAAGCAGAAGGTGGAACATCGCTTAAATATTCATTTATAGTTTATAAGGATGGAAAAGAAAAAGAGAGAAGTAATTATGGAATAACTAACTGGGTTAATTTCACTCCAGAAGAAAGTGGAGAATATCAAGTTGAAGTTAGAGTTCTAGACAAATATTCATCTAAGGAATATGATGTACATGATTTTGTTTATTTTAAGGTTAAAGATTATCAAGAAGCTGAAATAGATTATGTTTTACTTTCACAAAAAGAAATTTATTTAGTTGGAGATTTGATAGAACTAGAAACTATAGTTCAAAACACTAAGAATATATTATTAAGATATGTAACTAAAATTAATGGACATGAAGTTGAGGATACTGGATTTATTGAAAGCAAAAGGCTTAGAGTTAAACCTAAATGTTCAGGAAAATATACATTTGAGATTTATGCAAAGAATACTTTATGTAATGAAGATTATGATATTAAAAAGGAAGTATCACTTTATGTTCATGAAGCTACCCCAGTTAGTAATACAAAAGTTAAAATTAAAAATAAGAATATAGTTGTTAATAATGAAGTAACTTTTGAAGTAACTAGTGAAGGTGGAAAAGAAGTCTGCTATGAATTTTATATAATGGAAAAAGGAAATTGGGTAAGGGTGCAATCTTATAGTAGAAAAAATTATTATACATTCGTACCATTTTCTACTGGAATCTATAGGATATTAGTTCTTAGTAAAAGTTATTATAAGAAGGTTAACTATGAAGATTATATAAGCTTAGAATTTAAAGTTGAGCCTTAAGGAAATAAATTTTTATTCGATATTAATATCAAAAGTGTAATTGGGGAGGGAAAAACAGTGAATATTCCTAAGGTAGAAGATTTTATGGGAAGTATGGTTAGTAAGGAAGTATTAAAAAAGGCAATGGGAGATGGACCTGAATTTGAGATAGTATATGAAGCACTATTAAAAAATAATGAAGAAAACTCTTCAAATAATAGTGAAGAAGATTCTAATACTTACGTGACTACTGGAGTTGGACAAAAGCTCGAACAAATACCACTTAGAATGAGAAAAGAGCCTATACAAACAGGCGAATTAATAATAGATGATACAGTAAAAATAAGTACAACCACTAACATAAATTCTAATGAATCAACTATATTAGAATCCAATGAAGATTCTTCAATTGATGTGGAAAAGATTTATTCTACTGTTGATAAATATTCACAAAAATATGGTGTAGATAGAAACTTAATACTTTCTATAATTAAACAAGAGTCTAATTTTAATCCCAATGCAGTATCATCTGCAGGCGCAAAAGGACTAATGCAATTAATGGATTTTAATTCAGATGCTTATGGAGTGACTAATCCATTTGATATTGATCAAAATATAGAAGCAGGAGTTAAGCATATTAAAGACTATTTAAATATGTTTGATGGAAATTTAGAAATGGCACTTATGGCATACAATGGAGGTCCAGGAACAATGGAAAGAAGAGGCGTAAAGTCATCTAGTGATTTATACAAGATGCCACAAGAAACTCAAAATTATGTTCCTAAGATATTAGAAAACTATAGAGCCTATAGCAGTAATAGTTAAGAATGAAAGAGTTAAGAGTGAATAGCTGTGGAAAAAATTTTTTGATAAATTACATTATTATAAATAGATAAAATTAATAGCAAAAAAGGATGTCTAGATGAATAATTAAAAAATCATTTATTACATCCTTTTATTTATTTATAATTTTTTTAAGATTACTATTTTCAAAGAAATAGTATAAGAAGAGGAATTGATATGGATAAAAGAAAATATATATGGATTGTTTTATTGATATTAATACTCTTTATAGATATTAATCAATTAGTAAATATTATATACTTGACTTATTGTTACATCAAAGTGATTTAGAAGTTGAACAATTAAAGATATATAGGGTAACATATAATATTATGTATAAGGATGAATTATTAGAGTCAACAGGAAATGGTGAAAAACTCTTTCACTTTTGACTTTTAACTTTTTCATTTCTCTTTCTTCTTGTTTATTTTTGCTTTAAGTAATAAAATAGTGGATAAAGGCTTAACATAATATTAAGAAGGAAGGTGCTTAAATGGAAAGACTAGATAAGGTTTTATCTAATTTAGGATATGGAACTAGAAAAGAAATTAAGCAGGTAGTTAGAAAAGGACTTATTGAAGTAAATGGAGAAATTGTTAAGGATAATGGCATGCAAATTGATCCAGAGGTTGATAAGATTTTAGTAAATGGAGAAGAAATATTTTATAGAAAATACATATATTTAATGATGAATAAACCAGATGGTGTTGTATCCGCAACTTTTGATAATAGAGATGAAACTGTTATTGATTTGTTAGAAATAGAGCATCAGGTGTTTGAGCCATTTCCAGTTGGAAGATTAGATAAGGATACGGTTGGACTATTATTATTAACTAATGACGGAGAACTAAACCATAGATTAATATCGCCAAAGTGGAAGGTTGACAAAGTTTATTATGCTAAGATTGACAAAAAGGTTACAGAAGCAGATATTAAGAAGTTTAAAAATGGAATTACTTTAGATGATGGATACACATGCAAAGAAGCTAAATTAGAAATTTTAGAATCTTCAGATAGTGGATCAGAAGTCATGATTACTATTCAGGAAGGAAAATTCCATCAAGTAAAGAGAATGTTTGAAGCTGTTGACAAGAGTGTGGTGTATTTAAAAAGAGTTGAATTTGGAACTTTACAATTAGATGAGGATTTAGAAGAGGGCGAATATAGAGAACTAACTGAAGAGGAAGTTGCAATTTTAAAAGGTTTTTAACGAATGTTTGAATAAAATGAAGGTTTATCATTCATAAAATACAACTTTACAATAATATTTTCAAAATATCTTGCATTTTATAAAAAGATGGACTATAATATTTTTGCAAGGATAAATAAAAGGAATAAATAGCCCCCTTTTTATTTATTGCTTATTGCTAAAGCGCAACCTGGCCCCAAGGGTTGCGTTTTTTGTTGTTTTTAAATAATTACAAACGTTTACTAATTATAAAATTTATTAATTAGCCAAAAGAAAACAATTTCAATTATTATATTGATTTTATATTTATTTTAATATTATTTACAGAGATTTAAATAAACTTGTAAATAATACGTTATTAAGTAAAGTTATAATCATAAAAATGCAAGAAATAAGTCAATTATAAATATAAATGACTTATTTTAATTCAAATATTGAAATATAATGGGGCATGATTAGAGAATTATTGACGATTATAGTACAAAAGTGTAAAATTATAACAAGAGAAATATATGCACAATATACAATTAGGGGGAGTTATAATGAAAACTATACCATGGTGGCAATATTTGCTTTCAATGACAGCTTATATTGCTATTTTATATTTATTGGTTGAATTAGCTAGAAAGTATCTTAAGACAACTACAGTTATAGGTATCTTAGCTGTATTAGCATTTCCGTTATGGTTTAAAACTTTTGGAGATAATTGGTTTAGGCTTGGAAAAGTGTTACTAGTTGTTATTCCAACTTGTTTTGTAAACATTTGTAGAATGAGCAACAAGTATAAGGGTAAGGGAATAGAGGCTTTAAAGAGAAATTGGGTGTTTTGGGTATTATATGTTGTTCTTTTCTTAAACATACTGGAAGCTTCTATAAAAGATCTTACTTTAGGAAATTATTTAAACTTTGCAGCTGGAATGTTATGCGCAATAACAATACCACTTCCACCAAAGTATTGGAAATTTGGATCTAAGGAAGGCTGGGCAGAACTAATTTGTGATATTCCATTAATGTGGTGTTTATTTTATACTACATGGAATGCAGGATTTGTTTATGCTGAGAATACAGGATATTTTGCAAGTTCAATATGTATATTAATAGTTCCAGAAATTTATTCTTTAATAAGAAAAAGATCAGATTTATGGTTACATGCTAGAGTTTATACATTAGCAATTCATATATTTATAAGAGCTACCTTTGGAGATATATTTGCTCCTATTATGGGATCAGATGCATGGAGAAATGAGAGTATAATTCCTATAATAGGAATGTTTAATTTAGTATTTGGAATAATATATACAATATGGTGGTTTAAAAAAATAAGTAGTGAAAAGAATAAAAATATGAATACTTTAACTGCTTAAGATTTTTATGTTTTGTTATTAATTCATGTTTAAATTAAAAAAATTAACTTGGAAGTTGAAATAAGTGTGAAAATAGATATACTAGAATTTTAAAATAGTATATCTATTTTATTTATGTCCACTTATATATTTCAAATTACTATAATCTAATTAATGCTTTTAGGCAACAATATAAAAGATATGTATGTTATAATATGTTAGTAATAGGAAAGGAGTCTGTACAGATGGATTTAAAGTCATTACTTAACAAAGAGCAATATGAAGGGGCTACTACTATAGAAGGTCAAGTATTAATATTAGCAGGAGCTGGTTCAGGTAAAACCAGAGTTTTGACACATAGAATGGCTCATATGATAGACGATTTAGGAATTTTACCATATAAAATATTAGCTATTACCTTCACTAATAAAGCTGCAAAGGAAATGAAGGATAGAGTTAAAGCTTTAATAGGTGAAAGAGCAGAGGATATGTGGATATCTACATTTCACTCAACTTGTGTAAGAATACTTAGAAGAGAAATAGAAAAGCTAGGATATAAAAAGAGCTTTACAATATATGATACTTCAGATCAAAAAACACTTATAAAAGAGTGTATGAAAGCTTTAAATATAAATGATAAAGATATAACTGAACAAGAAATCATGAGTAAAATAGGTAAGGCTAAGGATAATATGCAAAGTCCTGCAAGCTTTATGAGAGAGCACGAAAGTAATTTTAGAGAAAAGAAAATAGCAGATGTTTATGAAATGTATCAAAAGAGATTAAAAGAAAATAATGCTTTAGACTTTGATGATTTAATATTTAAAACTGTAGAGCTATTTAAACATGATAAAGAAACTTTAGAATTCTATCAAAGAAAATTCCAATATATTATGGTAGATGAGTATCAAGATACTAATAAAGTTCAATATGAATTAATTAGACTTTTAGCAGATAAATACAAAAATGTATGCGTGGTGGGAGATGATGATCAGTGCATCTACCAATGGAGGGGCGCAGATATAAGAAATATATTAGATTTTGAAAAAGATTATCCAGATGCAAAAGTTATAAAGCTTGAGCAAAATTATCGTTCAAAAGGAAATATATTAGATGCTGCTAATGTTGTGATTGTAAATAATGCAAATAGAAAAAGTAAGGTTTTAAGAACTGAACAAGAATCAGGAAATAAAATAAAAATTTATAGAGCTTATTCAGATAGTGATGAAGGAGATTTTGTTGCAACTCAAATAAATAAAATAAAAGAAGAAGAAAATAAAAGCTACAAAGATTTTGCAATTCTTTATAGAACTAATGCTCAATCACGTATATTTGAAGAAAGCTTAAGAAGAAAAGCTATTCCTTATAAAATTTTAGGTGGAACAAGATTCTATGATAGAAAAGAAATTAAAGATATGATTTCATACTTAAAAGTATTAGTTAACCCAACTGATAGTATAAGCTTAAGAAGAATTATAAATGTTCCAAAGAGAGGTATTGGAGATGCAACTGTAAATAAAGTAGTTGATTTTGCAGATGATTATGAATTACCTTTATGGGATGCATTAAGCACAGTAAGAAATATTCCAACTCTTACAGCAAGAAATTGTGGCGGAATAGAAATATTTATGGAAATGATGGATAAGTTCATGGAAATGAGCGAAATAATGCCTGTATCAACATTGATAGAAACTATATTAAAGGAAACAGGTTATATATCAGAACTTGAAAAATCAAAAGAAATAGAAGACAAGAGTAGAATAGAAAACTTAAAGGAATTAGTTTCAGATGCCGTTGATTTTGAAAGAAGTAGTGAAGATAAAAGTCTTTCAGCTTATTTAGAAAAAGTATCATTAGTTCAAGATACAGATAAGCTTCAAGAAGAAGAAGATACTATAGTTCTAATGACTGTTCATAGTGCAAAGGGATTAGAGTTCCCAGTAGTATTTATGGTTGGTATGGAAAATGGAATCTTCCCAGGTAATGCTTCATTTGAAAGTGATGCTGAAATGGAAGAGTCAAGAAGATTATGTTATGTTGGTATAACTAGAGCAAAAGAACAATTATTCATGACTTCAGCAGAAGTTAGGAGACAATTTGGTAGAACTGTTGCATATCCACAATCAGATTTCATTGCTGAAATAAAAGGTGATTTAAAGGAATATGTTTCAGGAAACAACTCAGCACAAAGTGCAAGAGCTACAATGTTCCCAAGAGAAAATAAATTTAGTAATCCGCATAGCTTAAGAGGCAATTCAATGCAAAAGCCAAAAGCACAAACTATACAATCATCTGTTTCAAGTGATGATGTAACAATAGGAAGAAAAGTAAAGCATAGTAAGTTTGGTATTGGAACAGTAGTATCAATAGCAGATTCAGGAAGTGATAAAAAACTTACAATAGCCTTTGATAACCAAGGTGTAAAAATACTTATGCTTTCATTAGCAAACCTGGAATTAATGTAGTATTTTACAAAGTAAAATAGTGAAAGAATGAAAAAATTAAGGAAAAAATCCTTACAGGATTTTAGAATAAAGTATAATTTATATTAATTTTAAGTTTTACGAAGCAAAACAACCTCAATTCTTTCACTCTTTAATTCTTTCATTTTTCCATTACAAGAAAGGTGTGTTTTATTTGGATAAGAAACAGCGAATAGAAGAGTTAGTAAATGAATTAAATAGATATGCATATGAGTATTATTCATTAGATAATCCTTCAGTTTCTGATAAGGATTATGACAAGAAGTATGATGAACTTAAAAAGTTAGAAGAGGAAACAAATTATGTTCTTCCGTACTCACCTACTTTAAGAGTTGGAGATAGGGTATTAGAAGGTTTTAATAAGTATACTCATAAGGCAAGACTTTGGAGTTTAGATAAGGCTCAAAGCTTAGAAGAATTAAAAGATTGGCATAATAGAAATCTTAAATTTATTAGAGAGATGAATTCAAGAGGAGAAGATCTACCAGAGCCTAGGTATGTACTTACTAAAAAGTTTGATGGGTTAACTGTTAACTTAACTTATGATGAAAATGGAATATTAGCATCTGCTGCTACAAGAGGAAATGGAGAAGTAGGGGAAGAGGTTTCAGCTCAAGTTAAAACTATAAAATCAATACCATTAAAGATAAATAACGATGATTTATTTGAAATTCATGGTGAAGCCATAATGACTACAGAGGCTTTTGAAAACTACAATAAAAATGCAGATGTGCCACTTAAAAATTTAAGAAATGGTGCTGCTGGAGCGTTAAGAAATCTAAATTTAAAAGAAACGGCTAAGAGAAACTTATCAGCATTTTTCTATGATGTAGGATATAAAGAAGGTGAAGGCTTTAAGACTTATGAAGAGATGTTAAACTTCATAAAAGATAAAGGGCTTCCAATGGATGATTATATAAGGTATTGTACAACTATTGAAGAAATAGAAAAAGAAATAGATTATATTAGGGAAATAAGATTTGATTTAAATTACGATATTGATGGAGTTGTTATTGCTATTGATGATATAAGAACTAGAGAATTAATGGGATATACAGTGAAATTCCCAAAGTGGGCAATAGCATATAAGTTTGAAGCACAAGAAGCTACAACAAAGTTAGTTGATGTAGAATGGAATGTTGGTAGAAGTGGAAGAGTAGGGCCTACTGCTATATTAGATCCTATAGATTTAGCAGGAGTAACTGTAAAAAGAGCAACTTTAAATAATATAGATGATATAAGAAGAAAAGGTGTAAGAATAGGAGCAGAAGTTTTTGTAAGAAGGTCTAATGATGTTATTCCTGAAATAATGGGAGTGGTAACTGAATCATTAGAAGGAACAGAAGAAATAAATGTTCCAGAAGTTTGTCCAGCATGTGGGGCACATCTTGTACAAAATGGAGTGCATTATTTTTGTGAAAACACTCTTTCATGTAAACCTCAAATGGTTAAAACTATTGTTCACTATGCATCAAGGGATGCTATGAATATTGAAGGATTTTCTGAAAAAACAGCTGAACAATTATTTGAGAAGTTAGATATTAAATCTATAGCAGATTTATATAAGCTGCAAAAGGAAGAATTATTGCAATTAGATAAATTTGGACCAAAGAAGGCACAAAACTTATTAGATGCAGTTGAAAAGAGTAAGGATTGTGAACTCTATAGATTTATATATTCATTAGGGATTCCTAATGTTGGAGTTAAAACTGCTAAAGATTTAGTAAATAAATTTAAGTCTTTAGAAGGTTTGAAAAGTGCTAGTTTTGATGATTTAGTATCAGTACAAGACGTAGGAGGCATAGTAGCTAAATGCGTATTAGAGTTCTTCAAGGAAGAAAAAGCAGTAAATACAATAAATGAGCTTTTAGAACTTGGAGTTAATCCGAAGTTTGAAGAAAAACAAATAATCTCAAGTCCTTTTGAAGGAAAGACGGTTGTTGTAACAGGAACGCTACAAAATTATTCTAGAGGCGAAATAAAAGCAAAGTTAGAATTATTAGGTGCGAAGGTTTCAGGAAGCGTAAGTAAGAAAACAGACTTTGTAATAGCTGGAGAAGAAGCAGGATCAAAGTTAGACAAAGCTATTGAACTTGGAGTAAAGGTCTTAAATGAAGATGAGTTTGAGGATATAATAAAGGAGTAAAAAAGAATGGATAAATTTAGAGTTAAGGATATTTTTACAATAATATGTACCTTAGCTGCAATATCGACAAGTGTAATTATAGTCCTTACATTCTTAACAACATATCATTTCATAAATAATATGCCTATATTTAATTCATATCTGTTGCTACAAATTGGTATATGTGTAACTATGATATTATGGGCAATAAGATTTTTTCTATATAGAAAAGGAAGAGAAAGATATATATATACATCGGTGTGTATAATAATTTCAATTATAAGTTTATTTTTTGTAATGAACTCAGTGAAATAAAGTTTGCTAGATAAAATAACTAAAAGGAGAAGTAGCATTATAGGGTGTTACTTCTCCTTTTTTCATAACTATTATTTTTACTGAGGGATGTATTTTTCAAATTTTTGAATTACTTCATCATAGATTTTGTCTAATGTTTTAAAATCTATTGCATTTATATAATAAGATTCTAAGTCATCATGAAGTTTATGTGCTTCAGAAATAAAGTGTAAGGCTTTATTAGTTAATTCATAAAAGATTTTTTTATCATAATCCACGTCTTCTTTATTACTTAAAAGTACAGATTTATTACAGTAATCTTCAATATTATATACTTTTCCATCGAAAGAGTTTTGACTAATTTCATTTTCTGTTACTACACATGTAGAAATTTCAGGTATAATAATATGCTCTATTCTTTCAGGAATAAAAGGATCATGCATATATTCCACGAAGTAGCCTTTCTTTTGAGCAAGCTTACCTATTTCGGTTAAAATGGTAGTTTTGCTAAATCCAGGTCCGCCTTTTAATACAAACTTATGCTTTAAATCAAATGTAAGTTCCTTAGCAAAGGTGATTATTCCATCAGGTGTAAAAGCCGTTGCAAATAAATGTCGTTCATCACCAAAGCCAGCTTTTTGCTTATTAAATATTTCTTCTTTCAAGCTTTCTGTTATAGTGACTATTTTACTATAATCTAAAGCTTTGGAGTTTAATTTACTCCAATCATCATGAACAGATTTTGCTGAATATAGGAATCTGTAAGCTCTTTGAAAGTTGTTGCTAATATTCTTACAAACATCGATAATTTCCCTCTTGTGCAAAGAAAGATCATCAGTGTTAAGGGCAACTCCCATATTAAGAATTTCATCAACAGCACCTGGATGAATTGGATCAACCATATGAGGGGAAGTTCCATCAAGAATAGCTAATCCGAGTTCTTTTATAACAACACCATCTAGGGAATTACTGTCAGAAGAGCAGTGATGATATTCTATTGTATATCCTTTATCCTTAAAATGAGTAGCTACTTTTTTCATTAAAGAAGATTTTCCTGTACCAGGACCACCTTTCATACAGATAATCCTATTTGCATCTTCCTGTGTGAGAATGTACTTATAAAAAGAATAAAATCCTTTGTGAGTGTTTCCCCCAGGAAAGAGATGTCTTTCTTTTGAATGTGTCAACTATATCACTCCTAAATATTGTTTTTCGGTTAAGTTTTAATAATAATATATGTATTTATTAGAAAAATGAAACATTATAATTAAGTTTTATTTGAGTTACAAAAAGAGTAGGGTTAACTGAAACATAAATAATTGGATAATATTATCCTAGTGTTAATTATGCAAACTATACATATTATGTATAATTAATAACTAACAACTTTTAATTATGCATAAAGTTTCAATGAATAAAAAGACAAAAAAATTATGAAAATTTATTTTCATAAGTAAAATATGCTGATTTCTTTAATATTTTTATTAAAATACTATAAAAAATAAAAAATATTAAAAAAATATAAAAAAGGTATTGAATAAAAATGAATAATGGGTGTATAATTATACTATCATAATTAAAGAGAGAATGTATATTTAATCATAAAGAGGGGGATTTAATAATGAAAAAAGGAATTATAAAGAAGATATTAGCTGTAACAATTGTTGGGGTTATGGGACTAGGGTTGATAAGCTGTGGAGCAAAAAAGGATAAGCTATCAGCAATAAAAGACTCAGGAAAATTAGTAGTAGGGTTAAGTGCTGATTATGCACCATATGAATTTCATATTTTAGATGAAAATGGACAAGATCAAATTGTTGGATTTGATGTTGATATAGCAAAAGAAATAGCAAAAGACCTTGGAGTAGAATTAGAACTACAAGATATGAATTTTGAAAACTTAGTAGCTGGAGTTTCTTCAGGCAAGATTGATTTAGCTATATCAGGAATGACACCAGATGAAGAAAGAAAAAAAGCAATAGATTTTTCAGAGATATATTATGTAGCTGAACACGGTATGTTAGTAAGAGCTGAAGACAAGGATAAATATAAAACTTTTGAAAATTTAAAAGGACAAAAGGTTGGAGCGCAAATGGGGGCTATTCAAGCGAAAATTGCAGAAGAAAAAGTTCCAGAAGCAGATCTTCAATTACTTTCAAATGTTAATGATTTAGTTCTTGCTTTAAAAGGTGGGAAAATTGAGGCTTTAGTAGTAGAGTTGCCAGTTGCAGAAATGATAGTTAAAAATAATCCAGAACTTATAATAGCAGAAGAAAAAGTAAAAGATACTGAAGGTGGATCAGCAGTTGGAATTCAAAAGAATCAAGAAGCTTTAGTTGAACAAATAAATTCAACAATTAATAGAATTAAAGAAGAAAAATTGTTAGATCAATTTATTATAGAAGCAAATGAATTAGCAGAAAAGCAAAAATAGTAAGGAGAGTGTAAGCTTTGACATTAGATTTTAGTGTATTAGCTGGAAATATGCAGTATTTCTATACTGGTATTAAGTGGACAATATTAATATCACTTTTAAGTGTTTTATTTGGAGTTATATTTGGTGCATTATTAACTCTTATGAAAAGATCAAAATTTAAAATTGGGAAGGTAAAGCCTTTAAGTATAGTAGCAACAGCCTATATAGAAATTATTAGAGGAACACCAATGTTACTACAAATTATGTTGGTTTATTATGGATTCGATCAATTATTGAATATAAATATGGATCCTCTACCAGCTGGTATAATAGCAGTTTCTTTAAATTCAGCTGCATATGTTTCTGAAATTATAAGAGCAGGTATAGATGCTGTAGATAAAGGGCAATTAGAAGCTGCAAGAAGTTTAGGTATGAATCAATTTATGGCAATGAAGCTTATAATAATACCTCAAGCAACTAAGAATATATTACCTGCTATAGGTAATGAATTTGTTACAGTAATAAAGGAATCTTCAATGGCATCTGTAATAGGAGTTGGAGAAATTATGTATAGTGCAAAAGTTATTACAGGAAAAACTTTTAGAGCATTTGAACCTTTAATTGTTGCAGCTGTATTCTATTTTGTTATTACATTTACACTTGGAAGAGTTATGAATTATATAGAAAGGAGAATGAAGGCTAGTGATTCACGTTAATAATTTACACAAATATTTTGGAGACAATGAAGTTTTAAAAGGCGTTAATGATCATATAAAAAAAGGTGAAGTTGTTGTTGTAATAGGGCCTTCAGGATCTGGTAAAAGTACTTTTTTAAGATGCTTAAATTTATTAGAAGAGCCAACTAAAGGTGAAATAATATTTGAAGGACAAAATATAACAGATAAAAATATTGATATAAATAAAATAAGAGAAAAGATGGGAATGGTGTTCCAACAATTTAATTTATTCCCTCATAAGACAGTATTAGAAAATATAACAATAGCACCTATAAACGTAAAGAATAAATCAAAAGCTGAGGCTGAAAAAATTGCTAAAGATTTATTAGTTAAGGTTGGATTATTAGAAAAAGCAAATGCATATCCAGCATCATTATCTGGAGGACAAAAGCAAAGAATAGCAATAGCAAGAGCTTTAGCTATGGAACCAGATGTTATGTTATTTGATGAACCAACATCTGCTTTAGACCCAGAAATGGTTGGAGAAGTTTTAAATGTTATGAAGAATTTAGCTAAAGAAGGAATGACTATGGTTGTAGTAACACATGAAATGGGCTTTGCTAAGGAAGTTGGAGATAGAATATTATTTATGGACGGCGGAAATATAGTAGAACAAGGAACTCCAGAAGAAATGTTCACAAATGCTAAAAACTCAAGAACTATAGATTTCTTATCTAAGGTATTATAAAAATAAAAACAGTTTTACAATGTTGTAAGACTGTTTTTATTTTTTATAAGGGTAGGTTATTTCCTAGATAATTGCGAGATAGATCGGTTTTAAATATATATTTATCCCCTCTTATAATAGATACTGTATATTGAATTAGTATATAGTTTTCATATGAGAATCTCTCTAACATTGTACAAGGATCCTTAGAAGAAATTTTTAATAAATCACACTGCCAATATCTTGGAAGTACTGGCCTAAAGGTTTCTACAACTCTATCTAATTGTAAATCATATTTTTTAGTAAGATATGAAGCCATTGATCCTTTTTCTATTTTCCCAATTTCTATATGATAAAATCTATTTTGAGGAAGATAAATGGTTTCAATCATTATTGGGCAAGAGTCGGCAAACCTCAAACGAATTATCTTGTGAAATATTTCATTACACTTCCTTCCTAATTTAGAAGCTAGTACATCATTAATCGAAACTAATTCATGTCCAATTATTACGTTACTGACATTTATATTTTTATTTCTTAGCTCATCTGTAAAAGAATAAAATTTAAATAAGTTCTGTTCATAAACTATTGGTTTTACAAAGGTTCCCTTTCCTTGGACTGTATATATATATCCATTAAATTTTAAATGATTAAGAGCCTGTCGTATTGTAGATCTACTTACGTGATAACGTTCGCACAAAGCTCGCTCTGATGGGAGCGATGAGTTCTCGTTAAAATTCCTTTGTTCTATACTAGAAAGAATTTTTTCAGAGATATCTACATAAAGAGGTTTCTCAGCCATAAAATCACTCCTTAAAGCAAAAGTTGTTAATTTAAATTATATACTAACTTAGTATGTAATTGAAATAAGAAGATTAGATACAAATGATACTACTGGTATATATTTCAATTAAATACAATTTATAAAAGTGGTTCATAATTATTCAAAAGTATTGTAAATAATAAATGAATAAATATAATTAAGTCATACAGCAAATGTAAATGAATACATAAATTTGGGTTAGGAGGAAGGGACAAGTGAGTAAACCAAATATAGTATTAACAAGGGTAGATAATAGACTGGTTCATGGGCAAGTGGGATTAACATGGACAACGTCATTAGGGGTTAACTTAGTTATAGTAGCTGATGATAAAATTTTGGAAGATAAATTTCAGCAAGATTTAATGAGAGTAATAACAAATACAGCAGGAGTAAGTATAAGATTCTTTACGATAGACATGACTATTAAAGCTATACCAAAGGCAAGTGAAAGACAGAAGATATTTTTGGTTTGTAGAACATTAGAAGATGCAAGGCGATTAATAGAAGGAGGTGTTCCAATAGAAGAATTAAATATAGGAAACTTACATTTTGTAAAAGGAAAAAAAGCGATAAGTAAAAAAGTATATGTCAATGATAAAGATTTAGAAGACTTAGAGGCTATAAAGAGTACTAAAATAAAAATATTTATTCAAGATGTTCCAGGAGATATTAAAGAGTATATTAAATAAAATAAAGAAAGACAGAGGGGGAATTATTAATGCCAAATATATTACTAGTAAGGATAGATAATAGATTAGTACATGGACAAGTTGGAATAACGTGGACTACTTCTTTAGGAGCAAATTTAATTGTTGTAGCAGATGATTTAAGTGCAAAGGATCCATTACAACAGCAACTGATGAGAATTACAGCAGAATCTTCTGGGGCTGGAATAAGATTTTTCACTATTGAAAAGACAATAAATATAATTCATAAAGCTTCTCCTGCGCAAAAGATATTTATAGTATGTAGAACACCAAATGAAGTAAGAGCATTAGTAGAAGGTGGGGTTCCTATAAAAGACGTAAATGTTGGAAATATGCACTTTGATAAGGGAAAGAGACAAATTAGTAAGAAGGTTTATGTTGATGATAAAGATTTAGAAGATTTAAGATTTATAAAGTCAAAGGGAATAAATGTATTTATACAAGATGTTCCTGGAGATATTAAAGAAAATATAAAATAGGGAGGATTTATAATGCAAAGTATTACTTTAATTCAAGGTATCCTTTTGGCAGTAATGGCGACTATAGTAGGAATTGATTTTTGGTTAGAAGGATTATTTATTTTTAGACCTATCATAGTATGTACACTAACAGGAATTATTTTAGGGGATTTACAATTAGGATTATTAGCGGGAGGACTTACTGAATTAGCATTTGCAGGGTTAACACCAGCAGGGGGAACACAACCCCCAAATCCAGTTTTAGCAGGAGTTATGACAACTGTTATAGCATATACTACTGGAAAAGATGCGGCTACAGCAATTGGACTTGCATTACCATTTAGTTTCTTAATGCAATATGTAATTTTATTTTATTATTCAACATTTTCTTTCTTTATGAATAAGGCAGATAAATTTGCAGACGATGCTGATATAAATGGATTAATTAAGTTAAATATATTAACTACTTTAATAGTAGCATTAACTTATGGAGCAATAGTATTTTTATCTGCATACGTAGCACAAGATGCTATGCAATCTTTAGTAAATTCAATGCCATCTTGGCTTACTCATGGATTTGAGATAGCGGGAGGAATATTACCAGCAGTTGGATTTGGAATGTTATTAAAGGTAATGTTAAAGAAGCAATATATACCATTTCTAATAGTAGGATTTGTTGTAGCTTCATTTGTACAATACTCTAACTTATTACCAGTAGCGGTAATTGGAGCTGCATTTGCTTTATTTACTTACAATCTTGATAAGGATAGGGAAAGCTTAATAGTTAAATCAAATAATGAAGGAGATGATTTAGGTGAAGGAATCTAAGAAAGTATTGACTAGAAAAGATATTACTAAGCTTGGTCTTATGTCATCATTTTTACAGGCGAGTTTTAATTATGAGAGAATGCAAGCAGGTGGATTTACAGTAGCACAACTGCCATTTCTTAAGAAAATATATAAGAATGATAAGAAAGCTATATCAGATGCAATGAGTGATAATCTTGAGTTTATAAATACACATCCAAATTTAGTTGGATTTTTGATGGGATTACTTATTTCTTTAGAAGAAAATAATGAAGATAGAAGTATTATTAAAGGATTAAAGGTTGCTTTATTTGGACCATTAGCAGGAATAGGAGATGCAATATTTTGGTTTACTTTATTACCAATAGTTGCAGGGATAAGTGCTTCTTTTGCAATGGAAGGTAGTGTGCTTGGACCAATAATATTCTTTACTGTATATTTAATAGTATTTATATTAAGAATTGCTTGGACTCATTTAGGGTATAATTTAGGAGTTAAAGCTATAGATAAAATAAAGCATAATTCAAAAGTTATAGGAAAAGCAGCAACAGTTTTAGGAGTAACAGTAATAGGTGGATTAATAGCATCTTATGTAAAAATAAATGTTTTAACAAATATAGTTGTTAATGAAAGTAAAACAGTATCATTACAAACTGACTTTTTTGATAAGATATTCCCTAATATTTTACCATTAGGATATACATTATTAATGTATTTCTTAATAAAAAATAAGAAAATTAGCCCAGTAGTACTTATTTTCTCAACATTCATAATGTCTATATTACTTTCATTCGTTGGAATTTTATAGTTAAGTAAATAAATTAAAAACTATCCTTTTGCTTCTTAGTGTTTCTTAAATATCTAAGATAGTCTTTGGGGTAGTTTTGTTTTTATAAATTATTTATAGGGAGGAATAAAAATGAAAAAAAGAATTTTAGCTACTTTTATTACAGCTATGTGTGGACTGGGATTTTTTTCAAACTGGACTTCAAGTAATGCTTATAATTTAATTGATAATATTAGTGTTGAAAAATTAGATACTGATATTTCACAAGCAAATGAAAATGTTTTTTTGAATGGAAATGGAATTGCTTTAGAAGTAGATAATAGAGGCGCTACATGTATTTATCTAGTAGATGAAAATGGAGTTAAAACAAAAGCTACGACTTCTTTAGATACAGCAGATTTTTCAGGTTATCCAATAATAGGTGGACAAAAGATAAGAGATTTTGTAATTATATCAAAAAATCTAGAAGAAAACATAAACTCGATATTAGGTGTTGGAAATAGACTTACTATTATATCTAAAAGTTCATCTACTAATCTGATAAGAAAGATAGTATTTGAAACATCTAACAGCAATCCAGGAGCAATATATTCAACAGTAAGTTATAAAGCAGAAAGTAACGATTTATTAGTAGATAGCTTTCATGAAAATGAGTATACAATGAGTTTAGGGCAAGGACCTTTTCTTGCATATCAAGGGTGTGCAGATCAACAAGGAGCAAATACTATCGTTAATGTTACTAATGGATATAACCATAATAGTGGACAAAATAATTATTCTGTAGGAGTTCCATTTAGTTATGTTTATAACTCTGTGGGGGGGATTGGAATAGGTGATGCATCAACTTTAAGAAGAGAATTTAAGTTGCCTATTATAGGAAAAGATAATACAGTTTCATTAGGAATGGAGTGGAATGGACAAACTTTAAAAAAAGGTGCTGAAACTGCTATAGGTACAAGTGTTATAACTGCAACAAATGGTGATTATTATTCTGGACTAAAGAGTTACGCAGAAGTTATGAAAGATAAGGGAATATCTGCACCAGCTTCAATACCTGATATAGCATATGATTCTAGATGGGAAAGTTGGGGATTCGAATTTGATTTTACAATAGAAAAAATAGTTAATAAATTAGATGAACTTAAAGCGATGGGGATAAAACAAATTACTCTAGATGATGGGTGGTACACTTATGCTGGTGATTGGGAATTAAGTCCTCAAAAGTTTCCAAATGGAAATGCAGACATGAAATATCTTACAGATGAAATCCATAAAAGAGGAATGACAGCTATTTTATGGTGGAGACCAGTAGACGGAGGGATAAATAGCAAATTAGTATCTGAACATCCAGAGTGGTTTATTAAGAACTCACAAGGGAATATGGTTAGGTTACCAGGGCCTGGAGGTGGAAATGGAGGAACAGCAGGATATGCATTATGTCCAAATTCAGAAGGTTCAATTCAACATCATAAAGATTTTGTAACTGTGGCATTAGAAGAATGGGGATTTGATGGATTCAAAGAAGATTATGTATGGGGAATACCTAAATGCTATGATAGTTCTCATAAACACTCAAGTTTATCAGATACATTAGAAAATCAATATAAATTCTATGAAGCTATATATGAACAGTCCATAGCGATAAATCCAGATACTTTTATAGAATTATGTAATTGCGGAACACCTCAGGATTTTTATTCAACACCATATGTGAACCATGCACCAACAGCAGATCCAATTTCGAGAGTACAAACAAGAACAAGAGTGAAAGCATTTAAAGCTATATTTGGAGATGATTTTCCAGTAACAACAGATCATAATTCAGTTTGGTTACCGTCAGCATTAGGTACAGGATCAGTTATGATTACTAAACATACAACATTAAGTAGCTCAGATAGAGAACAATATAATAAATACTTCGGACTTGCAAGAGATTTAGAATTAGCAAAGGGAGAATTTATAGGAAACTTATATAAATACGGAATAGATCCATTAGAGTCATATGTTATAAGAAAAGGAGAAGATATTTATTATTCATTCTACAAAGATAATTCTAGTTATTCAGGAAATATAGAAATAAAGGGATTAGACAGTAACGCCACATATAGAATTGAAGATTATGTTAACAATAGAGTTATTGCTAGAGGAGTAAAGGGACCAACAGCGACTATAAATACAAGCTTTACTGATAATTTATTAGTTAGAGCAATACCAGATGATACACCAGCAGAGGTTACTACATTTGATGTTGGAAATAATACAATATTATCATCAACAGATAGTGGAAATTCTAAGTATTTAAATGCTGTTTCTACTACATTAGAAAAGACAGCAACAATAGATAGTTTAAGTATTTATATAGGAAATAATTCAGAAAATGGCAAACTACAAATTGCTATTTATGACGATAATAACGGGAAACCTGGTACTAAAAAAGCTTACGTAGAAGAGTTTGTTCCTACTAAAAATAGTTGGAATACAAAGAAGGTTGTAAATTCTGTTACATTACCTTCAGGGCAATATTGGTTAGTTTTCCAACCTGATAACGATGTACTACAAACAAAAACTAATCCATAATCCATGAAACAAAGTGCTAACAATAATCCATATAATTATAATATATTACCAAATTCATTTCCTATTGGAACAGGATATAATGCTTATAAAGGCGATGTATCTTTCTATGCAACCTTTAAAGAAGCAAGCAGTCAAGCAATTCCTCAAAATTCTTGGGCTCTAAAATATGTAGATAGTGAAGAAACTACAGGCGAAAATGGAAGAGCTACAAATGCTTTTGATGGTAATAATAATACTATTTGGCACACAAAATATAGTGGCGGAAACGCTGCACCAATGCCGCATGAGATTCAAATTGATTTAAGAGGAGTATATAATATAAATCAAATTAATTATCTACCAAGACAAGATGGAGGAACCAATGGTACAATAAAGGACTATGAAGTTTATTTAAGTTTAGATGGAGTGAACTGGGGACAACCTATATCAAAAGGAACCTTTGAATCAAACTCTACAGAAAAAATAGTAAAATTCAACGAAACAAAATCTAGGTATGTAAAACTTAAAGCTCTGTCAGAAATTAATAATAAACAATTTACTACAGTAGCTGATTTAAAGGTATTTGGATGGGAGATATCCAAAATAGAAAAACCATTACAAAATGCTGAAACTTATTTGAATATACCAACTTATGATGGATTAAATCAAAGTACTCATCCAGATGTCAAATATTTTAAAAATGGTTGGAATGGATATAAATATTGGATGATAATGACTCCAAATAGAACAGGTAGCTCAGTTGCTGAAAATCCTTCAATACTAGCATCTGATGATGGAATAAATTGGGAGGTTCCTGCAGGTGTTACAAATCCTATAGCTCCAATGCCACAAGTAGGACATAATTGTGATGTTGATATGATATATAATGAAGCAACTGATGAGTTATGGGTGTACTGGGTAGAATCAGATGATATAACAAAAGGATGGGTTAAATTAATAAAATCAAAGGATGGAGTAAATTGGAGTTCTCAGCAAGTGGTAGTTGATGATAATAGGGCAAAATATAGTACTTTATCACCATCTATAATATTCAAAGATAATAAATACTATATGTGGTCAGTTAATACAGGAAATAGTGGTTGGAACAATCAAAGTAATAAAGTTGAATTAAGAGAATCAAGTGACGGAGTAAATTGGTCAAATCCAACAGTTGTAAACACATTAGCTCAAGATGGTTCTCAAATATGGCATGTAAATGTAGAATATATACCATCAAAAAACGAATATTGGGCTATATATCCAGCATATAAAAATGGAACAGGTAGCGATAAAACAGAATTGTATTATGCGAAATCAAGTGATGGAGTAAATTGGACAACTTATAAGAATCCTATATTATCAAAAGGAACATCTGGTAAATGGGATGATATGGAGATATATAGAAGTTGTTTTGTGTACGATGAAGATACAAATATGATAAAGGTTTGGTATGGAGCTGTGAGTCAAAATCCACAAATATGGAAAATAGGTTTTACTGAAAATGATTATGATAAGTTTATTGAGGGTTTAACACAATAATATCTTTAATAAAAGGAGTAAGAATATAGTATAAAATTACTTTTTCAACTCCTTTTATCTTTTTTGTAGTACTAATTAAATATTTTTACAAAATATACAAAAAGTTATTCTATTTTATTATAATATAAAATAGAATGCTAATAGAGGTGTAGTAAAGAAAGGATAAGTGGAGGTAACTTTCTAATGAATAAAGATAATGATTCGAAGTATTGGAAGTTTGGTATCTTTTACTACAATCCAGAAGATCCTTCTGAAGTTGTTGATAGAAAAAATGGAAAAGGGGTAACTATTAACTTTGCTCAAAAAGAAGGAAGACGTATATTTGGATTTATTTTAATTCTAGCATTTATAGGAATTATGATTGCAATTCTTATTGCATGCTTAAGCAAATATTAAATCTTTTATTAAAAATATGTAGTAAAATACAAATAATAGTGATAGAATAAAAATATGGAAAATAAAAGTACAATAAATTGAATATTAAGTGCAAGAGATAATAGAGTTAAGCACAAATTTGGGATACACCCTCTTTTTTGCTAAGCTCTTTTTTGTTTAATATCTATTTATTTAAATTAATAATTATTATATTTGCTAGTTTCATATGATGCTGATATAATTATTATACTATTGTAAATGATTACAAAAGGGGTAGGGGATGAAATGAATAATTTTAAAAGGATTTTAGAAGATAATCCAATAGTAGCAGCTGTTAAGGATGAGAAGGAATTAGACTTAGCTTTACAAAGTGATATACAAGTTATTTTTATTTTATTCGGAGACATATTAAACATTAAAAATTTAAGTGAAAAGATATTTAAACATAGAAAAATTGGAATTTTACATGTTGATTTAGTTGAGGGAATTTCTAGTAAAGAGATAGCTTTAAAATTTATTAAAGAAAATACAAAGTTTCAAGGAATAATTAGTACAAAACCTCAAATGATAAGAATGGGAAAAAAGCTTGGATTTATAGCTATTCAGAGAGTATTTATGATAGATAGTTTATCTAAAGAAAATATGAAGAATCATTTAGTAGAAGAATGTGATGCAGTAGAAATTCTTCCAGGATTACTTTTTAAGATAATTAAGGAGCTTTCAGTAAGCCTTAATAAACCTTTAATAGCTGGTGGATTAATTTCTGATAAAGAAGACGTGATGGAAACATTAAAAAGTGGTGCAACATGTATATCTACAACTAAAAAAGAAATTTGGTATATGTAGAAATGGAGAATTGGAGAGAAAGCTACATAGGATTGTTTTTTGCGATCTTATGTAGTTTTTTTATAAAAAATTTAATAAAGGGGAGAGCAAAATGCAAGCTTATTTTTCAGAATTCATAGGTACTCTTATTTTGATATTACTTGGTAATGGGGTAGTAGCAAATGTAGTGCTTAGAAAGACTAAGGGTAATTCTTCAGGTTGGATTGTAATTACAGCAGGATGGGGGTTCGCTGTAGCAATAGCAGCCTATATTACAGGATGGATGGGGGGAGCTCATCTAAATCCAGCAGTAACTATTGCACTAGCTTCATCAGGTTTATTCGAATGGAGTCAAGTACTAGGATACATCATCAGCCAAATGTTAGGGGCAATGGCTGGAATGCTTGTTGTTTATCTTAACTACAAATTACACTATGATGAAACTTCAAATGGAGAGGACGTTAGAGGAACATTTTGTACAGCACCAGCAATAAGAAGCAATCTTTATAATTTCATTTGCGAATTTACTGGCACTTTTGTATTATTAATAGGAATAAGAGGAATAACTTATAGTGAAGTGTTTAAAACTACTTTCCAAAGTTCAGGGGGAGAAATAATAGGAACAGTAGGAATTATGGGATCATTTTTAGTTGGTATCTTAGTCTGGGCAATAGGCTTATCCCTTGGTGGTACAACAGGATATGCTATAAATCCAGCTAGAGATTTAGCACCAAGAATAGTACATGCTATCTTACCTATGAAGAATAAAATTGATTCAGATTGGAGTTATGCTTGGATACCAGTTTTGGCACCTATACTTGGAGGAGTTTTTGGAAGCTTAGTATTTGATTTTATTATTAAGTTATAGAATTTTAATTTAAGGGGAGAGATGATTATGGGAAAGTATATTATAGCATTAGATCAAGGAACAACAAGTTCAAGAGCAATTGTATTTGATAAGGAACAAAATATAATAGGGATAAGCCAAAAGGAATTTACACAAATTTATCCTAAAGAAGGATGGGTTGAACATGATCCAGTAGAAATATGGGCAACTCAATATGGAGTTCTTCAAGAAGTTATAGCAAAAACTAATGTAGATAGAGATGAAATTGCAGCTATAGGTATAACAAATCAAAGAGAAACTACAATTGTTTGGGAAAAGAGCACAGGAAAGCCTATTTATAATGCAATAGTATGGCAATGTAGAAGAACAGCTGATATATGTGATAATTTAAAAACTAATGGATGGGAAGATTATATTAAGAAAAATACAGGATTAGTTGTAGATGCTTATTTCTCAGGAACTAAAATAAAATGGATACTTGATAATGTAGAAGGTGCAAGAGAAAAAGCTGAAAGAGGAGAACTTTTATTTGGAACTGTAGATACATGGCTTGTATGGAAGTTAACTAATGGTAAAGTTCATATTACAGATTACACTAATGCATCTAGAACTATGCTTTATAACATAAAAGACTTAAAATGGGATGAAAAAATATTAGAAGAATTAGATATACCTAAATCAATGCTACCTGAAGTTAGAAATTCATCTGAAGTTTATGGGCATGTAAATCTTGGTGGTAACTCAGATGTTCCTATAGCAGGTATTGCAGGAGATCAACAAGCAGCTTTATTTGGTCAAACTTGTTTTGAAAAGGGTGAAGCAAAAAATACTTATGGAACAGGATGCTTCTTATTAATGAATACAGGAGAAGAAATGGTAGAAAGCAAAAATGGACTTTTAACTACTATAGCAATAGGGATTGATGGAAAAGTTCAATATGCTTTAGAGGGATCTGTATTTGTTGGTGGTGCTGTTGTTCAATGGCTTAGAGATGAACTTAGAATAGTAAACGATTCAGCTGATACTGAATACTTTGCGTCTAAAGTTGATGATAATGGAGGAGTTTATATAGTGCCAGCCTTTGTTGGTCTTGGAGCACCTCATTGGGATATGTATGCTAGAGGAGCAATACTTGGATTAACTAGAGGAAGTAACAGAAATCATCTTATAAGGGCTGCTCTTGAATCAATAGCATATCAAACAAGGGATCTTATAGATGCAATGAAAGAAGATGTAGGATCTGACCTTAAGAATATAAAAGTAGATGGAGGAGCAAGCAGAAACAAATTCTTAATGCAATTCCAAGCAGATATATTAGGAAAGAATGTTATAAGACCTATAATATCAGAAACAACAGCTCTAGGAGCAGCTTACTTAGCAGGTATTGCAGTAGGTTTCTGGAAGGATAGAGAAGAAGTTAAACAGTTCTGGCATATGGCTGATGAATTTGAAGCTAAGCTTGATAAAGAAAAAGTTGATAAATACTATAAGGGATGGAGAAAAGCAGTTAAGAGATCATTAAGCTGGGAAGAAGAATAGACAATATAAAGGTAAAGATAACTAGATATGTTCCATAAGCTAGATAGTTGTGCAAAGAAGTACTAGGCTTGGAAAAACTACTATGCCAAGAGTTTTGGTTAACTCGCTAAGCTCAAACAATTAAGCAACACTAAGGCCTAGTAGTTTTTCTTTCGCCAAGTACTTCTAATTGCTCGCTATATGCTTATTTCACATTCTCGCTATCTTTATTATTTTATATTTTTAATCAAATATTTAAAAAGTGAAAGAATGAAAGAGTTAAGGAAAAAATCCTAAACTTTTCACTCTTTCACTTTTAACTTTTCACTCTTCCTGTGCTTTTGTAGAGTAATCTATAAATAAACAACCTCATTTCATAATTCAGATTGTCTGAATTATCTCCTTAAATCTTTCATTTTTTAAATCTTTCATTCTTTCATTACTAATAAGTTCTATAAAAATTTTCCTATAAATAAAATATAACTAAGAAATTAAATAGATAGTTTATGGGGGAATGATGAAACTTAAATTTGACTTCAATTTTTTATTACTTGAATTTAGAGATTTATATTATATTTTGAACAAAATAGCAGAGGAAAAAGATTTTAAAATAATATGCTCAAGGCTAGAAAAAGTAATCAAGCAAATAATCATAACAATACACTTAAATAATAAGTTGTTTTATAATAGTGAGAATTCATTGGTAGAAAATATTGAATATTTATCTAGAAAAGATATAATTCCATATGATCTTATGAAGTGTCTAGTTAATTATGTGGAGGACTTATATTATATAAGGGATATATTAGATGATAATGATGTAAGTATGGATAAGAAAAAAGAGTTTGCAGAATTGTTAAATAATCAAAAGGTTATTTATGAAATCTGCGTTTGGCTAGTTATTAATTGTGGAGAAGAGGATTATTCTTTATTCTATGATAAATTAGCAGAATATGAAAAAAAGATATTTGATAAGTATTTAAACTATGATGAATTAGATGAAGAAAATGATGAGATTGATTTATTAAATTCAATAAATTCAATTGAATATGAAGAAGATTATGGTGAGGACGAAGAGATTAATTCAGTAGAAGAATACTTATTAGCTGGAGAGCTATATTATTTAGGAAAAAATGTTGAAAAGGACTATTATAAAGCAAGGGAATGTTTTGAAAAAGCAGCAGAAGAGGGGAATGAATATGCGGAAAGTTATCTTGGGCTGTTTTGGGAAAAGGGTTATGGAGGAGAAAAAGATATAGAAAAAGCTTTATATTGGTATAAGAAAGCAGCTTTAAAGGGAAATGCATTTTCTCAATATTCATTAGGGTATATCTATTTTACAGGAGAAGTAGTAGAGCAAAATTTAGAGTATTCATTTAAATGGTATAAGGAAGCAGCAGAAAATGGATTTGCTCCGGCCCAATATGCACTATCATATCTTTATAAGAATGGAGAAGGTTGTGAGAAAAATATATTTAAGGCATATTATTGGTTAGAAGAGTCAGCAGAAAATGATTTTGAAGACTCTTATTATATTTTAGGACAATCTTATTTAGAAGGTAATGTTATAGATACTAATTATAAAAAAGCTTTCTTTTATTTATCAAAAGGTGTAGAAAAAGATGATATGAATTGTCTGGAGAGTCTAGGGGATATGTATTATTGGGGGCTATATGTAGATGAAGATAGAGAAAAAGCATTTTCACTATATTATAAAAGTATAGAGGAAGGTAATATATCTCTATATTATAAGATTGGCAAGCTATATGAAGAAGATAATAATCTAAAAATGGCATTGGTAAATTATTTAAAAGGTCATAATAATGGAGATTTAAAATCAACTCAGCGACTTGGAATAATGTACTATAATGGAGATGGAGTTAATATAGATAAGAAAAAAGCATTAACTTACATGAAGACAGCCATAGAAAGTGAAGATCCTCACTCTTTGTATGTTATTGGAGTTGCATATTTAAATGATGATAGGGAAAAGGGATTAGAATATTTAAAAAAGGCTTATAAAAAGGGATCTCATTATGCAGCAGAAGCCCTTGCAAGTGAGTATTTAATTGATTTATTAAAAGAAAAAGAAATAGATGAAGATGAATTACTAGAATGTATAAATTATGCTATGGAAAATGATATGATAGAGGCTATATATTATTATGGATTAATTCATGTATATGGAGTTGGAGTAGAAAAGAATAGTCAAGAAGCTTTTAAGTATTTTATAAAGGCTGCTGAAAAGGGATCTCAAAAAGCAATGATAAAGCTTGGAAATTGGTATAAGCATGGAATATTCGTTAAGGCAAATTCAAAGGAAGCTATAGAGTGGTATAAAAAAGCAGCTGAAGAGTATAATGCAGAAGCATTATTAAATATAATAGAAATTCATGAAAAGGGTATAGGAATAGATAAAGAGCCCGAAAAGGCTTTAGAAGGAGCATATCTTTTAAGAGAAATTAATATAGTTGAAGGAAATCTTAAACTTGCTTACTATTATTCAAAGGGAATAGGAGTAGAGATATCTAATAGCAAAGCCAATGAATATATAGAAGAGTTATTAATTTTAGATGAAGGTAAGGCATATAATTTATTAGGTGAATTATCAGAAGAGAAATTATTTAATAAAAATGAAGAAGATGCGATTGAATATTATCTTAAAGCTATCTCATTAGGAGAATTAAAAGCATATTCAAATCTAGAATATTATCTATATATGAGAGGAAGAAAAATAGATGAATTTGAAGATTTAATATATAGTATAGATAAAAAAATTTATAGATTCGATCAAGGAAAAAGTACATTTATAGAAGGAAAAAATGAGATAATAAAAGGGAAACAGGAAAATAATAGTGAGTTGATTAATAATGGAATTAAGAAGTTAAAGAAAAGTATTCATTTAGGATTTTATGATGCTATAAAAGATATTGTTGATTATTATGAAAATGAAGAAAAAAGCAAAAATAACTTAATTGAATTATATAAGTATAAGCAAAAGATGGTATATTATGGGCAATTAGAAGGTTGAAAAAATAAAATATAATAAAATAAATGTATAAGAAATGAATAATTTATAAATATCTTAGCTTTTAAATAAAATTAATAAAAGAGAAGTTCAATGAACTTCTCTTTTATTAATTTTAATATCTATTATAATTTGTCAAATGTAGTTAGAATATGTTTTTAAAATGTAATTTCAAAAGATAAAAAAAAATATTGAAATAAAAATATAATAGTGTATAATAAAGTTATAATAAATTGTAATAAATGGTATATAAGTAAAAAAATGAATGAGGTGATACGTTGGAAAATATGGAAGGCATTATTTTTGAAATAATTAGTCAAGGTGGAACAGCTAAAGGGTTAGCATATGAAGCATTAATGGCTGCTGAAAGGGGAGACTTTAATAAAGCAGGTGAATTAATGAAAGAAGCTGATGCTTATTTAGGACAAGCTCATAAAATACAAACAAATATAATTCAAGCAGAAGCAAGAGGAGAAAAAACAGAAGTCTCAGTATTATTTGTTCATGCTCAAGATCATTTAATGACAGCTATTGAAGCTAAAACATTAATAGATCATATAATAAAGCTACACAAGAAAATAGAGGGTAAATAAAGTTGCCTATTAATTGTTAAAAGAGGTAATAAAAATTATGAGAAAAGGTTTTAATGTTAGCGAATTGCAAGCTAAAAAGACAGACTATAGTATACCGACATTTGGATATAAAAGTGCATTAGTTATACTTTTAGGAGCTGTAATTTCAACTATTATAATACCAAGTATATTAAGTGTATTAGGTATAAGCAATAGTTTTAGTATTTTGATAGGAAATACATTTATAACAAGCTTTTCAATTTCTTATGCTAGATATTTTATTGAAAGTAGAAAAGGCTTTTGCAAGGGGTTTTGGCTTAACTATTTATTCTTTGCTGTATCCTTTGCAATAATTTCGTATTTATGGGGATATTTAAATTTCTATCTTTAATATAAACAATGTAGCTATAAAGAAAATGAAAACGTTTATTTTATGTAATTTATTTTAGGAGGAATTATTTATGAAAGTTTTATTTGTATGTTCACAAGGAATGTCTAGTGCTATAGCAGTAAATGCACTGAAGAAAGAAGCAGAAAAAAATGGCGTAGATATTGAAGTAAAGGCTGTAAGCACACAGGAATTTGAAGAAGAAGTTAAGAGTGGATATGATGTTGCAATGGTAGCACCACAAATTAGGCACCGCTTTGATTATTTAAAGGAATATGCAGATGCTGCTAATGTTCCATGCCAACTAATACAGCCTCAAGCTTATAGTCCATTAGGTGGACCTAAATTATTTAAACAAGTTAAAGAACTTGCAGAAAGTAAATAGGAGTATGCAAGTTTTAATATAACTCTAAATTATTATAATATTATTATTTAAGGAGGAATTAAATTATGAGCAGTTTTGCTAATTTCTTAGACAAGAAATTATCTACGCCTATGGCAAAACTAGCAGAGCAACGTCATCTACGTGCTGTGCGAGACGGTATTATAGCTACTTTACCATTAATTATTGTTGGGTCCTTTTTCTTAATTATCGCAAATCCACCATTACCACAAAGCTGGGGGATTTATAAAACCCTAAAGGCTAATGCAGCTACAATAGTACTACCATATAGAATGACAATGTATATTATGACAGTATATGCTTGTTGGGGTATAGGCTATAGCTTAGCAAAATCTTATAAACTTGATGGAGTTACTGGAGGAACATTATCAGCGGCAGCATTTTTATTAACACTTGTTCCCAAAAGTGTAGGTGCTTTGGCTCCTGAGTTAATGGAAATAATTAATGGAAATCCAGATCTTTTAAAATGGTATCAGGGAGTTCCACAAGGATTCCAAATGCCTATGGCAAACATGGGTGGAGGCGGAATGTTTGTTGGTATTATAGTATCAATACTAGCCGTTGAAATATTTAGATTTACAAATAAAAGTGGATTTAAAGTTTCAATGCCTGAACAAGTTCCACCATCAGTTGCAAGAAGCTTTGAAGCTTTAACACCTGCAGCAATTATAGTTTTATTAATTGGTTCAATAACATATTATTTACAATTTGATTGGCATGGATTTATTGGGAAAATAGTTACCCCACTTGTAAAAGCAAGTGATACATTACCAAGTGTTTGGATATTGGCAATTTTACAAGATTTCTTCTGGTCATTTGGTATTCATGGTGCTTCAGTAGTTGGATCTATTGCAAGACCAGTATGGTTAATTTTATTAGAACAAAACTCAGCTGCAGCAGCAGCGGGAGCTCCTTTAACAGCAATAGCAGCAGAACCTTTCTTCCAATGGTTCTTATATATTGGGGGATCAGGATGTACTATAGGTTTAATTTTAGCTTTAGCGTTTGGAGGTAAATCTACTTACGGTAAGCAAATAGGTAGGGCAGCTTTAGTACCGGGTATATTTAATATAAATGAACCGATAGTGTTTGGGGCTCCGATAGTATTAAATCCAACATTAATTATACCTTTTATAACTGTACCATTAGTTACAGGTACCTTAGCATGGTTTGCTACCACATTAGGACTAGTCAATAGAGTTCAATTGATTGCACCTTGGACATTGCCAGGACCGATTGGGGCTTATTTAGCTACAGGAGGAGACTGGAGAGCTGCAGTATTAAATGTAATTTGTATTTTAATATCAATAGCTTTATATTATCCATTTGTTAGAATTTATGACAAGAAATTATTAGCAGAAGAAAAAGGTGAAACTTTAGAAGTTGAAAGTAGAAGTGCAAATTTATAATATGAAAAAATTAAAAAATGGTGAAGAATTCACCATTTTTTAAAATTAAGATATTAATCTTAATATAGTAGAAAGATTTATTAAAATTAAATCTTTCTACTTTTTTTATATTATAAGTAATTATGGTTAGAATAATATATCATACATATATATAATCAATTACAAATTAATAAAAATACAAAAATATTCATTTTATAAATACAAATAATTACCAAATATTAAAATAAAATTTCAAAAAATGAAAATAATATTGAAATAAAAGAATAATAGTGTATAATGGAGTTACAATAAAGATTAAAACATTGTGTAAACGTAAACTAAGTTGGGAGGTAATAATTATGGCAGAAAATATGGAAGTAATAATCTTTGAAATTATTAGTCAAGGTGGTACAGCAAAAGGACTAGCTTATGAAGCTTTAGCAGCAGCTGAAGAAGGAGACTTTGATAAGGCAGAAGAGCTTTTAAAAGAAGCAGATGTTTGTTTAGGTGAAGCTCACAAAATACAAACAGATATAATTCAAGCGGAAGCAAGAGGAGAAAAGACAGAAGTATCTGTATTATTTGTACATGCTCAAGATCATTTAATGACAGCTATTGAAGCTAAGACACTAATAGAACATATTATAAAATTGCATAAAAAAATAGAAGGTAAGTAAAATAATATTGAATCTATAGTTAAAGGAGGTATTAAAGATTATGAAAAAGGGTTCTGGCGTAAGCGAACTACAAGCTAAGAAAACAGATTATAATATACCAACCTTTGGATTTAAAAGTGCTTTATTAATAATTGCAGGTGGAATAGTTGGAACTATGATATTACCTATGTTATTAAGTGTATTTGGAATAAGCTTAAATTTATCAATAGTGTTAGGAAATACATTTATAACAAGTTTAGCTATTGCTTATTCAAGATTTTTTATAGAAACAAAAAGAGGATATTGTAAGGCGTTTTGGATAAACTATGGATTGTTTGCATTATCATTTGGGATAATATCATATTTCTGGAGATACATTGGATTATTTATATAAATTAAAGATAAATAATTGTTAAAATTTTAAATGACTTACTATAATTTGAATGAAAACGTATATCCTAGGTGAAAACGGTTAGTGAGTTAGATTGGTTATTAGTATATAAAAATATTAAATAAAAATTTGGAGGTATTATTTATGAAAGTATTATTTGTATGTTCACAAGGAATGTCAAGTGCAATAGCAGTAAATGCATTAAAGAAGGAAGCAGAAAAGAATGGTGTAAATATGGAAGTAAATGCTGTAAGTACACAAGAATTTGAAGAAGAAGTTAAAGAAGGATATGATGTGGCAATGGTTGCTCCACAAGTAAGACATCGTTTCGATTATTTAAAGGAATATGCAGATGCAGCTAAAGTTCCATGTGCATTAATACAACCACAAGCTTATAGTCCATTAGGAGGACCAAAGCTATTTAAACAAGTTAAAGAACTTGTAGAAGCATAATAGCTTTATACAAGCTTTATATAATATTTACTTTTTATTTTATTTTATTTATTAAGGGGGAATTAAATTATGAATAATTTTGCTGATTTCTTGGACAAAAAATTATCTACTCCAATGGCAAAATTAGCAGAGCAACGTCATTTACGTGCTGTGCGTGATGGTATTATAGCTACATTACCATTAATTATTGTTGGTTCACTATTTATCATAATAGGGATACCACCATTACCACAAGATTGGGCAATAACTCAATTCTTAAAAGCTAACAACGGGGTTATAATGCTACCTTATCGTATGACAATGTACATTATGACTTTATATGCAACCTGGGGAATTGGTTATAGTCTTGCCAAATCCTATAAACTTGATGGAGTTACAGGAGGAGTACTTTCAGCGATAGCATTCCTATTAACAATAGTTCCTGTAAGTGTTGAAGGTATGGGTTGGATGATGCCTATGGCTAACTTAGGTGGAGGCGGAATGTTCGTTGGTATCTTAGTATCAATTTTTGCTGTAGAAGTTTTAAGATTTACTACAGTTAAGAATTTTAGAATAAGAATGCCAGAACAAGTGCCACCATCAGTTGCAAGATCTTTCGAAGCATTAACACCAACTGCAATTGTAGTATTCATAATAGGAAGTATTACATATTATGCAAGATTCGATTGGCATGCATTTATAGGAAAATTAATTCAACCATTATTATCAGCAACTGATACATTACCAAGTGTTTGGATTCTAGTAATTTTAGTTACATTCTTCTGGTCATTTGGTATTCATGGAGTATCAATAGTTGGATCTATTGCAAGACCATTATGGTTACAATTAATAGATCAAAATACTGCAGCTGCAGCATCAGGAGTAGCTGGAAATCAATTACCTGCAATAGCAGCAGAACCTTTCTTCCAATGGTTTATATGGATTGGAGGATCAGGATGTACAATTGGATTAGTTATAGCTTTAGCTATATTTGCTAAGTCTACATATGGTAAGCAACTAGGTAGAACAGCATTAGTTCCAGGAATATTTAATATTAATGAACCAATTATATTTGGTGCACCAATAGTGTTAAATCCAACATTAATAATACCATTTATAATTACACCATTAGTAACTGCAACCTTATCATGGTTTGCAATGAGTCTAGGCTTAGTATCTAGGGTTGTTGTAACAGCACCTTGGACGTTACCAGGACCAATTGGAGCATTTGTTGCAACAGGTGGTGACTGGAGAGCTTCAGTATTAAATATAATTTGTATAGTTATTTCAGTAATAATTTACTATCCATTTGTAAAAATATTCGATAAGAAATTATCACTAGAAGAACAAGGTGAACAAGCTTAATAAAGTGAAAATTTAAAGTGGTGAAGAAATTCACCACTTTATTTTAAAATAAATGTAGAGGTGAATTTTATGGGAAAATTAGGAATATCAATTTATTCAGAAAAAACTACAGAAGAAGCAATTTACAACTATATAGATAAAGCAAGTAAATATGGATTCAGTAGGATATTTTCATGTTTACTTTCAGTAAATGATACTAAAGAAAATATAAAAAATAAATTTAAAAAAATAAACGAATATGCAAAATCAAAAGGATTTGAAATTATAGTAGATGTAAGCCCAAGAGTATTTGATGAGTTGGGAATAAGTTATAAGGATTTAAGCTTCTTTAAGGAAATTGGAGCAGATGGCTTAAGATTAGATATGGGATTTACTGGTTCAGAGGAATCATTAATGACATTTAATGATGAGAATCTTAAAATTGAAATCAATATGAGTAATAATACTAATTATATAGATACAATAATGAATTATATGCCTAATAAGGATAATTTAATTGCTTGTCATAATTTTTATCCACATAGATATAGTGGTTTAAATTTTGAGCATTTTATGAGATGTACAGAAAGATTTAATAAGTACGGATTAAGAACAGCTGCATTTATAACAAGTCAAAATGAAGGAACATTTGGTCCATGGCCTGTTACAGATGGACTTCCAACTTTAGAATTACATCGTAACTTACCAATAGAAGTGCAAGCTAAACATTTAATAGCATTAGGAAACATAAATGACATAATAATATCAAATTGTTATCCTACAGAAGAAGAAATGAAAAAGCTAGGGTCTATGAGAAAAGATATGGTAACTTTTGATTTAGAGCTTGTAGATGGAGTTCCTGAAGTAGAGCAAAAGATATTATTTGAAGAAATGCATTTTAATAGAGGAGATTTATCAGATAACTTAGTTAGATCTACTCAAAGCAGAGTTAAGTATAAAGGACATGACTTTAAATTATTTAATGCTCCTGAAATAATTAAAAAAGGAGATGTAGTTATAGAAAGTAGTGAATATGGACACTATGCTGGAGAACTACAAATTGCTTTAAATGATATGAAGAATAGCGGGAAATCTAATGTTGTAGGTCGTATTAAGGAAGAAGAAATATTTATTTTAGATTATATAAAACCATGGCAAAAATTCAATTTCAACTTAATTAAGTAATTGGAGGTTAATCTATGTATTTTTTAGGGATAGATGGTGGTGGAACAAAGACTTGTTTTACATTAATAAATGAAAAGGGTAATGTTATTAATAGAGTTATAAAGGGAACTTGTCATCCAACTCAAATTGGATTTGATAACTTAGAAAAATTATTAAGAGAAGGATTAGAAGAAATAATAAAGTCTAGTAATATTTCTAAAGAAGAAATTATAAAGAGCTATTTAGGTTTAGCAGGATATGGAATAGTAAAAGAAATTGCAGAAGGAATAGCAAAGGTGGTTTCCAAAGTATTTAATGGAATGTATTATATTTTAAATAATGATGTTAGAGTTGCAATAGCAGGTGCATTAGCTGGAGAAGATGGAATTAATGTTGTTGCTGGAACTGGTTCAATAGCTTTAGCATTAAAAGATGAAAAAGTTTTAAGATGTGGTGGATGGGGTTACTCCATAGGGGATGAAGCTTCAGCATATTGGATTGGTAAAAAAGCCTTAGCACTATTTAGTAAGCAAAGTGATGGAAGATTAGAAAAAGCACCATTATATGAAATGTTTAAAAAGGAACTTGATTTAAAGACAGATTTTGAAATAGTTTCATATGTAAATGAAAAGTTAAAAGGTGATAGAGGAGAAATAGCAAAGCTTGCTAAATTATGTTCTGATGCAGCAGAATGTGGAGATGAAGGTGCAATAGCAATTTTCGATGAAGCAGCAAAAGAAATATCAGAAATGATAAAAAATTTATTAAAAAATTATGATAAAGATATAGTTAAAGTTTCATATACAGGAGGAGTATTCAAAAGTGGAGAATTAATCCTTAAGCCATTAAGAGAATATTTAAATGGATATAACGTTGAATTAGTAGAACCACAACTAAGTCCAGATTTAGGGGCTTGTTTATTAGCATATATAAGTACTGGAAATAAAGTAACTCAAGAACTAATTGAAAGAATGAAAAAGCAATAGAATCAATGAAAAAATTGAAAAATGAAAGAATTGTTGAAGTAATTCAGGGTGAGTTGAATTAAATTAAAAATGAAAAGTTGTGGAAATAATTCAGATGAGATGAATGACAATTGCTAATTGGAAGTGGATAATTTAGGTTATAATTCGTCTGCGGTGAATTATTAAAATAAAAAGAGAAACTCTTTCGAATTTCTCTTTTTATTTATTCTATAACTTAAGTACGCTGAGTTATTTCTTTTATTATACATTATGAATTCTATTTTAAATTGAAAATTATTTTCTAAACTCCGCAGGAGTTTATTCCTTAATTGTCCATTATCAATTATCCATTACATAAAGTCGTAATCTATAGTAATAACACAATTATATTGCGGGTGTTCTTTTTTTATTGCAGTTTTTATATTTGCTAACATTTTTTCTTGTTTCTTTTTATTTCCTGATTCTGATGCCTCTAATACTATATCGAATATTAAGTTTTTAATTTCACCTTCACCAACGATTCTAAAATCGTGCATTGATTTTATTTCAGGATAGTTTCTAAGTATTTTTTCAACATAATCCCATGTTTCTTTAATTTCATCTGTAATAATACAAATTGGATCCATGTGTATAACTAAATGTAAGTTAAGATCTCTTGAAACTTCTCTTTCTGCTTTATCTATTACATTGTGAATTTCCATTATATCTATATCAGATGGAATTTCAGCATGTAGTGAAGCTATAATTCTTCCAGGACCATAGTTATGAACTATAAGATCATGAACTCCTGAAATAGGTGGATAAGATAATACCTTTTCGCATATTTCATTTACAAGCTCAGGATCTGGAGATTCTCCAAGTAATGGATTTAATGTTTCTTTTACTAAACCAAAACCTGCATATAATATAGCTAGAGCTACAAACACACCTATATATCCATCAATAGGAAAGCTTGTGAATTTAGCTAATAAAAATGATATTACAACAGTGCTGGAAGTGAAAACATCACCAAGTGCATCAGTAGCAGCAGCTTTTAAAGCTGAGGAATTTATTTTATTACCTATAAATTTATTAAATGATGATAACCAAACTTTAAATCCAATTGAAACTAAAAGTAATATAAATGGAACAAATTCAAAAGTTATGATTTCAGGATTTAAAATTCTTTCAACAGATGATTTAATAAATTGTACTCCAACAAGCATTACCATAAAAGCTACTAAAAGAGCAGATAAATACTCTATCCTACCGTGTCCAAAAGGATGTTCTGCATCAGCAGGCTTGTTTGACATTTTGAAACCAATTATAGTAATTATAGATGATGCCGCATCAGATAAATTATTAAATGCATCAGCAGAAATAGCAATAGAGCCAACTAACATACCAACTGAAAATTTTATTAAAAACAAAACAAAATTCACTATGATTCCGACAATACCACCTAAAGTTCCATAAGAATTACGAACTTTTGAGTCTTTTGTATTTTCATTATTTTTAACGAAGGATTTAACTAGAAATTTAGAAATCATCTTATCACTCCTATCTATATAATATTTTCCCATTGAAGTGGTTATCTATTCAATAAGAATTTTCCACTATATTTATATTACTCTTATACATATAATCATTATTATATACTAAAATTTACTAATTTCAATTAGAATAAATTTTATAAATATACTTACATTATTTAATATATTAATTGAAAAAAATAATATAATTGAAAGTAGAGCATTTAGGTTTTATAGAATGCTTTATTTAAAAAAGCTAAAATAATAAGCTTTGTGTATATATAAATAATAGAATATAAATTTTATATAAAAATGCTCTTAATATAAGTAAAATCAATGAATTGAAAGGGGCTCGTTTCGTTAGCCCTTTGTCAATACATGCTTCCAATTAGAATATATGTAACAAAATGAGAATAAAACTAGTACTTTCTTGCACAGCTATTTAGTTTATGGAACTTATCTAGTTATCGTAGCCGTTATATTTATAATTTATAAGATAAGTATATTTTCATAGATATGGTATAATATTATTAGTTAGTATTTTAGGAGGAGTTAAAATGGAAAAGCAATTAGCATTAGATTTAATAGACTTTTTATATAAAAGTCCAACAGCATACCATTCAGTTAAAACTATAAAAGAAGAATTAGATTTAAATGGTTTTAAAGAAATAAAGGAAAGTGAAAAATGGAACTTACAAAATGAAGGTAAGTATTATGTTATAAAAAATGATTCAGCACTTATAGCATTTACTATTGGTAATGGAGATGTTGAAGAAGATGGATTTAGATTAATCGGAGCTCATACTGATTCACCAGGATTTAGAGTTAAGGCAAATCCAGAAATGGTTTCAGAAGGAAAGTATTTAAAATTAAATACTGAAGGATATGGTGGACCAATACTATATACATGGTTTGATAGACCTTTAGGATTAGCTGGTAAAGTTACTTTAAAGGGAAAATCACCTTTAAATCCAGAAGTTAAGCTTGTTAATATTAATAAGCCACTTCTTATAATACCAAGTGTTGCTATTCATATGAATAGAGCTGTAAATGATGGATTTGCAGTAAATAAGCAAAAGGATACTTTACCTTTATTAAGCTTAATAAATGAAAAATTTGAGAAAGATGGATATTTAGTTAATATATTAGCTGAAGAATTAAAGGTAGATGCAAGTGAAATATTGGGTTTTGATTTAGGCTTACATGAAGTAGAAAAAGGATGCTTAGCAGGATTAAATGAAGAGCTTATATCATGTGGAAGATTAGATGATATGTGGATGGTTTACGCAGGACTTAAAGCATTAATAGATAGCAAAGTAAATAAATCAACTAAGGTTATGGTTTGTATAGATAATGAAGAAATAGGAAGTCTTACACCACAAGGAGCTAATTCAGCATTATTATTAAACATTTTAGAAAGAATAACTTTAGCTTTAGGAAAAGATAGAGAGGGCTTACATAGAGCCTTATCAAATTCAATAATGATATCTGCAGATTTAGCTCATGCAGTACATCCAAATGCTGAAGAAAAACATGATCCAACCAATAGACCTGTTTTAGGTAATGGACCTGTTTTAAAGACTGCAGCATCTGGAAGCTATAGTACAGATAGCTATAATGCGGCTATATTTGAAGGAATTTGTAAATCAGCAGGAGTTCCTTATCAAAAGTTTTTTAATAGATCAGATGTAAGGGGTGGAACTACTATAGGTCCAATAACATCATCATTATTAACAATTCCAGTTATGGATATGGGTGCTCCATTACTTTCAATGCATTCTATAAGAGAGCTAGCAGCTGTAAAAGATAATTATTATACTATTAAACTATTTACTGAATTTTTTAATATTTAATAATTAAATATTTCTAAAATATAAAGTAAAATTACTAGATTAGGATAACGGATTTATTTCATTATCCTAATCTTTTTTTATTTATGAGAAAAATAATTATGAAATAAAATAAAATATTCTAACAAAAGGTATTGAAATATCGTTTCAAAGGTGGTAATATAATATTGTGATGAAAACGTAGTCAAGTAACTAGGAGTTTATACTTTATTTCGGAGGTATTTATATGAATAAAATAGACTTAGAAAAATTAACAACAGAAAGTAGAAATCAAAATACCATAGATATAGATAAGGTTTCGACCTTAGAAATGGTAAGAAAAATCAATAACGAAGATAAAAAGGTCGCAGAAGCAGTTGAAGCAGAATTACCAAAGATTGCAGAAGCTATAGATGGAATAGTAAAAGGAATGCATAAAGGGGGTAGATTAATCTATATAGGTGCTGGAACTTCAGGAAGACTTGGAGTGTTAGATGCGTCTGAGTGTCCACCTACGTATGGAGTATCAGAAGAATTAGTTCAAGGAATTATTGCAGGTGGAAAAGAAGCTATTTTTAGAGCAAAAGAAGGTGCGGAAGATTCAAAAGAGTTAGCTGTAGAAGATTTAAAATTTAAAAGTTTAAATGAAAATGATACAGTTGTTGGATTAGCTGCATCAGGAAGAACACCTTATGTAATAGGCGGATTAAATTATGCAAATGAAATAGGCGCATTGACTGTAGCAGTTACATGTAATTCTGATTCAGAGGTTTCAAAAGCTGCTAAGATTTCAATAGCACCAGTAGTGGGACCAGAAGTAGTTACAGGATCAACAAGATTAAAATCAGGAACAGCTCAAAAGTTAGTTCTAAATATGTTATCTACAGGAGTAATGATTAAGCTTGGAAAAGTTTATGGAAACTTAATGGTAGATGTAAGAGCAACTAATGCAAAACTAGTTGAAAGAGCAAAAAAAATAGTTTGCGAAGCAACTGGAGTACAAAGAGAAGAAGCAGAAAAAATATTAGAAGAAACAAACTTTGATGTTAAGCTTTCAATATTCATGTTATTATCAAAGTTAAATAAAGATGAAGCTAAGACTATACTTGAAAATAATAATGGATATATAGCTGAAGCATTAAAGAATGTATAAAGATTTAAATTAAAATGGAGGGACGTAAAATGACAAATGCTGAAATAGCTAAAAATTTAGTTGAATTAGTAGGTGGAAAAGAAAATATAAAATCTGTAGCGAACTGTATGACTCGCTGCAGATTGGAACTTAGAGATTACTCAAAAGCTGATATCGAAAAGATCAAAAAATCTGAAGGTGCTTTAGGAGTAGTTAATGCAGAAGGGCAATTACAAATAATATATGGCCCAGGTAAGGTTAATAAAGTAACAGCAGAAGTTAGCAAAATCGTTGGAAAGCCAGTTGCTCTAGGAGAAGATGCTGTTAAGGCAACAAAAGAAAAGTTAAAAGCAAAAAATGATACTAAGTTTAAAAATATACTTAAAAAATTAGGAAACGTATTTATTCCTTTAATACCTTTATTCGTAGCATGCGGACTTGTTTTAGCAATTAATAATATTTGTGGTGTACAATTTGGCGATGCATATAAGACAACTACAGCAGGTCAAATTATCGGACTTATAGGTAACGGTGTATTCTCAATTCTTTCAATTTTAGTAGGTGTAAATGCAGCTAAGGAATTTGGTTCAGACATGCCAATGATGGGTGGAGTATTAGGTGGAATACTTTCATCAGCAGCATTAGCTAACATTACTCTTTTGGGTAAACCATTAACACCAGGTAGAGGCGGTATTATTTCAGTTATATTAGTTGTAGTTTTAGCGGTTTATATAGAAAAGGCTTGTAGAAAGTTTGTACCAGATGTGTTAGATTTATTTGTAACACCATTACTTACATTAACTTTATCAGTATTAGCAGCTTTATTTATTCTTCAACCAATTGGTGGATTTATTTCTGATTCAATAGGAGCTGTAGTTGCTCAAACAATTGCATCAGATAATATGTTTGTATCAGTAATTTCAGGAGCAGTTTCAGGTGCGTTATTCTTACCATTAGTTATGACAGGAATGCACCAAGCATTAACTCCAATACATGCAGATTTAATAGCTAATGTAGGATTTACAGTATTACTTCCAATATTAGCAACAGCAGGTATGGCTCAAGTTGGAGCTACTATAGCAGTTCTTAGAAAAACAAAAAATGAAAGATTAAAGAAGACAGCTAAAAATGGATTAGTACCAGGATTCTTAGGAATTGGGGAACCATTAATATATGGTATAACTTTACCACTAGGAAAACCATTCTTAGGCGCTTGTTTAGGAGCTGGAGTTGGTGGAGCTGTAATGGCATTCTTCAAAGTTGGATCAGTTGCAATTGGAGTTTCAGGATTACCACTTGCATTATTAATAGCAAATGGAAAGATGCTTGTTTTCTTAATAGGAGTACTTGTATCATATGTAGCAGGATACTTATTCACAGCAATGCTTGGATTTGAAGATCCAGTAGAATAATTAAATAATAAATCAAACAATAAGTGTAGTTATTATGTAAGCTTTAGTTACTATGAGTGACGAGTGATTACATAATCTCTACACTTTACTTTAATAATGAAAATATAAATACTATATTTAAAATTACTAGATATATAATTTGAGATTACTGAAGATTTAAAATAATTATCAGAAGAAATAAAGTAATTTACTCAAGTTTATTAAATTTTAGTTGATTGATTATTAAAGTGAAGAGGGGGATTTAATATGAAAAAATTAAATCAATTATTATTTATGTTGTTAGTTGTAATATTATTAAATTTAGTAGGGTGTGAAATGAAAAATAATTTAAAATCCGAAGAGCAAACAAAAGTTGAAAGTAAGACTTCTCAAGTAATAGCAGATACTCAATGGTCTGATACAATGCAAATACATTGGAATCACAGAGTATATCTACCTAAAGAATATGAGGAAAATTTGGATAAAAAGTATCCTGTACTTTATGTGTTACATGGATGGGGTGGAAATGTTACTAATACAACTGATGAAACTAGAATAGATTCAAAATCAATATTAGATAAGTTAATAGAAGATAAAGAAATTGAACCTATGATAGTAGTGTTTGTAGATGGATTTAATAGTTACTATGTAGATGGACCTACATTTAAAATGGAAAGTGCAATAATTAATGATTTAATTCCATTAATAGATGCTAAATATAGAACTTTAAATGATAAAAATAATAGAAGTATAGCTGGAATTTCCATGGGGGGATTTGGTGCATTAAATATAGGATTAAGTAATAGTGATATGTTTAATTCAGTTGGCTTAATGTCACCAGCTATCTGGGATACTATAGAAGAAGATAACAGTATTTATGGAAGTCCTTTAGTAGAAAAGTATTATGAAAATTCATATAAAAACTTACTAGATGAAGTTAAATCAAGAGATATAAATATTTTTGTTTATCACGGAAAAGATGATGAAGTAATAACTTATGATAATATTGAAAACTTTATTTCTTTTGCTAAAGAATCTGGATTTAATATAAAATATGAATTACAAGAAGAAGGACCTCACGCTTGGCCAACATGGCGAGAAATGTATCCTAAAGTGTTAAAGGATATAAGTAATAACTTTAAAAAGTTTGAATAATGAAATATCAAGAAAATGAAAAGTGAAAAAATGAAAAAGTTAAGGAGAAAATCCTTTAGGGATTTTTGAATAAAAAGCTGTATATGAATTTGTAATTTTAAGGTGCTGTCGTAGAAATTTATTCAATGTAAGATATAGAATGTAAAATTCTACATTTTCAATTCTGCGATAGCAGTATCCTTAATTTTTTCATTGTGTCACTTTTGACTATAAATTCAATTAAGGAGAGTGTTAATATGAACTATGGATTTTCAGTTTATTTTGGCTTAGATAATACAAAGGAAGAAAATATTCAATTATTGAAGGATGCTCATAGCTTAGGATTGAGTAGAATTTTTACTTCGCTTCATATACCAGAGGCAAATTATGAAGTTTTAAAGAAAGAAGTTAGAGAATTCTTTGCTTTAGCTAAAGAATACGATATGGATATAATTAGTGATATATCTCCTAATACTTTTAAATTTTTAGATTTAGAAGATATGGATTTAAAAGGTTTAAAAGATATGGGAGTAAAAACTATAAGGATAGATTTCGGATATAGTGAAGAAGATATAGCAAAAATGAGCAGAAATGAATATGGAATAAAGATTCAATTAAATGCTTCAACTATTACAGAAGAATTCTTTGATAAACTTGATAAATGTTCACCAGATTATAGCAATGTAGATGCATTGCATAATTTTTATCCAAGAGTTGGAACTGCAATTTCAGAAGAATGTATGATAAATAAAAATAATATACTTAAAAAAAGAAATATAAATCCCTGTGCCTTTGTGCAATCAAATAATAGAAAAAGAAGCCCACTAAAAGATGGATTACCAACACTTGAAGATCATAGGGGGATGGATGTTAGAGAAGCTGCTAATCATTTATTTGCATTAGGAAATAAATCAGTTTTTATAGGAGATTCTCTTCCAAGTTTAGAAGAACTAAAGGATTTATCATCTTTAGATCCTAACGTTATAGAGTTAGATATAGAGGTTAAAACTACAGATAAAGTTATGCTTAGAATTTTAGATGGAGTTTATACAGCTAGAACAGATGAAGCTAGGGATGCTATTAGAGCAAGTGAAAGTAGATTAATATTAAATGGTGATGTTATTGAGCCTTTTAATACAGTAAATAAAAAAATTGGAGATATTTCAATAGACAATAAAGAATATATGAGATATATGGGAGAGCTTCAAATATTAAAAACAAATCAAAATGAAGATTTTAGAACGAATATTGTAGCTTCTATTTTACAAAAAGATTTTTATTTATTAAAATATATACATGGTGGAAAGAAATTTCACTTTAATAGAGTTAATAAATAAATCAAAGAATAGTAGGGTGTTAAAATGAATGTATTGCAGTATATAAAACAGAACTTCGAGAGCTTTACAGATAGGGAAAAATTAATAGCAGAGTATTTACTTAGCAATAAAAAAAGTATCATAGGTATGTCAGCAAAGGAAATTGGAGATATTACAAACACTTCGGCCCCAACAGTTGTAAGATTTTCAAAAAAGATAGGCTTTGATTCACTAAATGAAATGAAATTACAGTTATCTTTGAACTTGAAAAGTGATGAAGATAATTCAGATTTTGAGTATTTACATGGAGATTTATCAACGAAAAATATAATTCATGGAATAAAGAGATCTATAGATTCCATTATGAATCAAACAATTAGTATTTTAAAAGAAGATCAATTAGAAAAAGCCATAGATCTACTTAATGAAGCTAAAAATATATATATTTTTAGTGTTGGGGTTTCTAGTTTAGTAGGTATGGATTTCTATTATAAATTAAGCAGAATTAATAAGAGGTGTATTGCACATTCTGATACACATCTTCAAATTACATCTTCAGCACTTATGGAAAAGGGTGATATAGCAATAGCTATATCTTATTCTGGAGAGACAAAAGAAGTAATAAAATGTGCAGAAAATGCTAAAAAAGCGAAAGTTCCAGTTATAGCAATTACAAAAGCTAGTATAAACAATACATTAGCAGATATATCAGATATAGTACTGCAAGTACCTTTTGTAGAAAAGACTTTAAGAGAAGGCGCAATGAGTTCAAGAATATCACAACTATCAATAATAGATATGCTATTTATAGGAATGGCAAAAACAAACCTAAAAGGCGTGGAGGAAAAGCTTAGAGTAACAAGAAAAGCTGTAGAAGAACTGAAGAATTAATTAAAGAATGAAAAATGAATAAACGAAAGAATGAAAATTTATTTGAAATTAATATTCCAAATTTCAATGAAAGAATTAAGGAATAAACTTCCTACGGAGTTTAGAAAATAACTTTCAATGTAAAGTGTACAATGTAGAATATATAATGAAGGAAATAATTTAGCTTACTGAGTTATAGAATAGATAAAAAGAGAAATTCGCAAGAATTTCTCTTTTTATTTTTCATAATTCAACGAAGGTGAATTATAACCTAGATTATCCATTGTTTATTATCAATTTTCAATTGTAATTCAGCTTGTTTGAATTACTTCCACAATTTTTTCATTCTTTCATTTTTTCATTCCTTCATCCAAATTCAGCTTGCCTGAATTATTTCCATATTTCTTTTTGAGTAAAATTCTTCAATATTGTAAATAATAAACTTATCCTATTTTAAAAAATGCCTTAAAGCAATGAGTAATGAGAGGAGTAAGTTTATGAAGGATGAGATTTTAAACAGTAGTAGGAGAACTGTGCTCACAGAGTTAAACGAAGCATTCAAGGGGATTGTCCATAATCATAGATATTTAAACAAACTTGTTAAGCATGGAGAAGATGTTATTTCTTCAGCTGAATGGTTGCTTGATAATATATATCTAATAGAAAAGGAATATAAGACAATCAAGTTTAATTTGCCAATTAATTATTTTAATAATCTACCTACTATCGATATTGAAGGAGTAAATTATCCAAGGGTTTATGCTTTGGCTAAGAATTACATTGAAAAGAGTCAGAATATAATTGAAGAAAGTGAATTAATAAAATTTATAAATGATCAAGGTGAAATATTCACAATAGGAGAGTTATGGGCATTTCCATTAATGCTTAGAGTTGCACTTATAATTAACTTGGGAATTATAACTAATGATATGGTAGTTCTTCAAAAGCAACGTTTAGGAGCAAAGGATTTAGCCAATACGGTTATAGATTCATATAGTAATGGAAAGTTAGATATATTGATTTCTAAGTTAGAAAGTAAATATCCATTAAATGATGGAGAAGCCAATAAAGGTGAATTATCAAATAGTAATTATATGGGAGAGGATGAAAGTCTACATGATGGATTATTTTCTCCAGAATTTATAGATAAGTTTTTCAATATACTAAGAGATAATTCAATAGAAGATGAAAGAATATATAAGTTTGCTTTAGATAGATTAAAGGAAAAAGAAAATACAAGCTTTGAAAAAGAAATATTAAAGGATCATATAAAAGAGGGGAATATTGCAACAGCTATAGGAATAACTATAAATTCTTTAAGGATTATGGATTCTATTAATTGGAAGAACTTTTTCGCTGAAACATCAAATATAGAAAAGATATTAAAGCAAGATCCAGCAGATATTTATAATAATATGGATTTTGAAACAAAAGATTATTATAGACATAAAATAGAAGAAATCTCTAGAAAGACTAATATAAAGGAAATAGAATTAGTTAAAACTGCATTAGAGCTTAGTAGTTTACATTTAGAAAATAAAGATATTTATAAAAAACATATAGGTTATTACTTAGTAGATGATGGAATAGATGAGCTTTTGAAAAGATTCAATATAAATAAAAATATAGATAAAAGAATGTCAAAAGCAACCTATTTATCAACTATATTTTTAGGAACAATACTAATAGACTTAGTAGTATTACTTTTAACTTATTTAATACCTTTAAATTTTAGTATAGGACAATATATCTTAGCATTTATTTTAATGATAATTCCATCTAGTGAAGTAGTAATATCACTTTTAAATTGGTTTATAGCAAAAGTAACGCCTGTTAGTTTTATACCAAGGATGGATTATTCAGAAGGGGTACCAGATAGTGAAAGAACTATTGTTGTAATACCTGCAATATTAAGCAATAGTAAAAATGTAATTGAATTATTAAAGAAATTAGAAATATATTATTTAGCAAATAGAGATAAAAATATATTCTTTGCTTTACTTGGCGATTTATCTGATAGTAGTAATGAAAATGAACCTCAAGATAAGGCTATAAATGATGAGGGAATAAGATTTGTAAATAAGCTAAATAAGAAATATGTAAAAGATGAAGAAGATAGATTTTTCTTTTTAAATAGAAAAAGATTATATAATGACTCCGAAGGAGTTTACATGGGCTATGAAAGAAAAAGAGGAAAGCTCATGGAGTTTATGGCATTAATTAGAGGAAGTGAAAAAACTACTTACAATATAATAAGTAGCGATATAGAATCATTAAAAAGTGCAAAATACATAATTACATTAGATAGTGATACATTTTTACCTATAGGAAGTGCAAAGAAGCTTATAGGGGCAATGGGTCATATATTAAATACTCCATATATAGAAGATGAGGTTGTAGTTAGGGGATATAGCATAATGCAACCTAAAGTTGGGGTTAATTTAGAGGATAAGCATAAAACATATTTCTCAGAAATCTTTGCTGGAGATGCAGGAGTAGATGCTTATTCTACAGCTTCATCAGATACATATCAAGATTTATTTGGTGAAGGAATATTTACTGGAAAAGGTATCATAGAAATAGATACATTTTATAATGTATTAAAAGATGAGATACCAGAAAATAGAGTTTTATCACATGATTTAATAGAGGGTATTTTCACAAGATGTGCATTATTAACAGATGTAGAAGTAATAGATGGATATCCATCTAGTTATTTAGCAAGTGCTTTAAGACTTCATAGATGGGTAAGAGGAGATTGGCAGATAGGAAGCTTTGCTTTTTCAAAGAAGATATCAATAATATCTAAATGGAAGATTATCGATAATCTTAGAAGAAGTTTACTGGCACCAAGTTTACTATTAGGATTGATTGCAATATTAACAGTTTTAAGCGGAGCAGTTCAAATATCAGTATTACTATTTTTAGCATTAATAACTCCATTAGTATTTACTGTAACTGATTTTGTTGTAACCCCTAAAAATAAACTTATGGGTACATTTAAAGCTTTAAAACAAATACTATTGATATTAAGTTTTACTCCATATCAAGCTTGGCTAATGTTTGATGCTATATTTAGAACAATTTATAGATTAGTTATATCTAAAAAGAATCTACTTCAATGGAAAACTGCTGATAGGGTTGAAAAATCAGTTAAAAACACTTATATGTGGTATTATCAAAAAATGTGGATATCAGTAGGAATAGCTTTAGTAGTACTATTACTTAGTTTAGATAATTCCATAGAAATTTTAATAGCTACATTGTTAATATCTATTCTTTGGGCTATAGCACCTGCAATAGCATGTAGAATATCAAAGGAAGAAGTAGTTATAAAGGATAGATTAGAGCTAGAAGATGAAGAATTCTTAAGAGAAAGCAGCAGAAGAATATGGGCTTATTATGAAGACTTTGTTAATGAAGAAAATAATTATTTAGCTCCAGATAATTTTCAAGAAAAGCCTTTTAAAGGAGTTGCACATAGAACGTCTCCAACTAATATTGGTATGGGCTTAATTACTAATTTAACAGCATATGATTTAGGCTATACATCAATAGGAGAGGTTATTTATAGATTAGAATCAATACTAGATGGAATGAGGGGGCTTGAAAAGTATAATGGTCATTATTTAAATTGGTATGATACTAAAACGAAGGAAGCATTATGGCCTAGATATGTATCAACAGTTGATAGTGGAAATCTTTTGGGATACCTGTGGATAATTAAAGAAACTATTAGAAGTATTAGTAATGATCCTATAATCAGGGAAAAAGAAGTTTTAGCAATAAAGGATACATATAGTTTAATTAGAAAAGATGAAAAAGAAGAATTTTATGATGGATTACCGGACGTTATAGATTTAAAAGATTATAAAAATATATTGCTAGATGAATTAAAAAGGGTAAATGATAAATTAGAGAAGAATGAAGAAAATCAGGAAAGAGATAAAAAGGATAAAAATGAATATTATTGGATAAAGAAGCTAAAAAGAGAACTAGAAACAAAAATAGACTTTTATGATTTTATATTTGATGGTATAGAAAAAATAGTCATAGATTCATTTAAAAGTTACAAAGCTCCAAGCTTATTGCAAATTATAGATTTATTAGAAGATATAAAGAATGCTTCAGGTGAAGATTTTAAAGAAATCTTAAATAAGAAGATAAATAAGTTAAAAGAATTTGATGAAAGGCTTAAAATTTTAGCATCTGAAATAGATAGTATCATGGAAGATATGGATTTTAAATTTTTATATAACGAAAATAGAGGTCTCTTTGCAATAGGATATAATGTGGAAGAAAAATCATTAGGAAATTCTTATTACGATTTAATGGCATCAGAAGCAAGAATAGCATCATTTTTAGCAATAGCAAGAGGTGAAGTGCCAAGGTCACATTGGTATAACTTAAGTAGAAATATGACAAAAGCTTTTGGTCAAAAGAGCTTAGTTTCTTGGAGTGGTACTATGTTTGAATACTTTATGCCATTCCAAATAATGAAGGACTTTAAAAATACTATTTGGGATTTAACTTATTCCTCAGTTGTAAATGCACAAAAGATATATGGAGAAAAGAAGAGTATACCATGGGGAATATCAGAATCAGCATATTATGAATTTGATGTTGCTCAAAATTATCAATATAAAGCCTTTGGAGTACCTGGAATAGGTTTAAAGAGAGGGCTTGAACAAGAAATTGTAGTATCTCCATATTCATCAATTATGACACTTCCATATGATACAAAGGGATCAATAGAAAATCTTAGAAGGCTATATGATAATAAAGCTTATGGAAGATATGGATTTATAGAAGCAATAGATTATAGTGAAGAAAAAGTAAAAGATGAAGCTAAAGAAGTAAGATGCTATATGGTTCACCACTTAGGAATGTCTCTTTTAGCTTTAGATAATGTTTTAAATAATAATATACTAAAAGAGAGATTTCATAGTATTCCAGAAATAAAAGCAGTAGAGCTGTTATTAAAAGAAAAGATTCCTCAAAATATAACATTTGAAAGAGAAGTTGATATAAGTAGTGTTAATAATAAGAAACTGGAAAAAGAAGATTTTATTCCAAGAATATTTAAGGGAAGTAAAAGAGAAAATCCAGAAGTATTATTATTATCAAATGGTAGCTACTCTACAATGGTTACTGATAGTGGTAGTGGATATTCTAAAAAAGATGACATGACTGTTTATAGATGGAAGGGAGATAGTACATCCGATTCAAGTGGAATGTTCTTTTATATAAAGAATTTAAATTCAAATGATTATTGGAGTGCTACTTATGAACCTTGTAAGGAAGATAACGATGATTATTTAGTGGAATTTACTCTTGATAAGGCAAAATACGAAAGAAAAGATGGAAATATAAAAACTAATTATGAAGTTACAGTAGCTTGTGAAGATAACGTAGAAATAAGAAAATTATCTTTAAAGAACACAGGGGAAAAACTAAGAACTTTAGAAATAACAAGTTATTTAGAAGTAACATTGCAATCCTTTGAAGGCGATGCTGTACATCCAAGTTTCTCTAATTTATTTATTAGTACTGAATATGATGAGGAGACTAAAAGCTTAATTGGAAATAGAAGACCAAGAGCAGAGGGCGCAGTCACTCATTATATATTCCATACTATAGCTACTAATTATGATTTAAATGGTGATTTAACTTATGAAACATCAAGATTAAACTTTATAGGAAGAAATAGAAATTTAAAATCACCAGAAGCAATGGATAATGATGCTCCACTTCAAAATACAGTTGGAACAGTATTAGATCCAATAATGAGTATGAGGGCTACAATTACTCTTAATCCTGGGGAAGAAAAGCAAATATATTATTTAACAGGAGTTGGAGAATCTAAAGAAGAAGTTTTAGAGATTATTAGAAGATATAAAGAAGTTCCAATGATAGAAAAGAGTGCTGATGCTTATAATTATTCTAATCAATTAGAACTTAAACACATAGGAATTAGATCAGCTCAAGCAAATATATATCAAAGCCTAGCATCTTATATTTTATATTTACATAGTGGTAGAAAAAACAGAGAAGATTATATAAGAAATATAAGTATGAACCAAGAGAGTCTATGGGCTTATGGAATATCAGGAGATTTACCAATTATATTATTAGTAATTGAAGGTGAAGATGATATAGATTTATTAAGGCAAGTTATTAATATGCACTATTATTTTAGAAATAAAGGAATAAAGTCAGATTTAATAATTTATAACGAAGAAGAGATATCATATGAAGAGCCACTGCAAAAAAATATAATATCAACAGTTAAGAATTCTCTTGAAAGAGAAAATATAAATAAATCAGGCGGTATCTTTATTCATAATAAATCAACTATGGGTGAAGATATTAAAAACTTTATTGTTGGTATTTCTAAGCTATTTATAAATTCACTAGAAGGAACTCTTGCTAGTCAATTAACAGAAGCAGTAAATTATAATGATGATGAATATAAAAATAATAAAGATATAGCACCTTTTAATAGAATTAAGGTAAATATAAATGAAAGTGATTATATAAAGAGTTTTATAGATAAAGAAATAAATAATGATGATGAATTAGGTAAATCAGCAAAAAGAAATGAGTTTAATGATGCTAGTGAAGAAAAAGAGTATAAATTAGATGAATTAAGGAAAAATGAACTTAGAAATAAACATTTTAATATTGGTGATTTAGATTTCTTTAATGGATATGGAGGCTTTGATAAATCAGATAAAAGTTATGTTATAAGACTTAAAGATTATGAAAATACTCCAGCACCATGGATAAATGTAATTTCTAATAAGGATTTTGGATTCCATATTTCCGAGGTGGGTTCAACTTATACCTGGTGTGGAAACAGTAGGGAAAACAAAATAACGCCTTGGAGCAATGACTGGGTAATAGATCCAACAGGAGAAGCTTTATATATAAGAGATAATACTAGTGGAGCATATTTTACAATAACTCCTATGCCAATAAGAGATGGTGGAGAATATATTATAAAACATAGTTTTGGATTCTCTACTTTCAAACATATTGCATATAACATAAGAGGAGAAATGAAGGTATTTTGTCCTCAAGATGAAAAAATAAAATTATGTAAAATATCACTTAAGAATTTATCAAATGTAGATAAAAGTTTATCATTGTTCTATTATGCTCAGTTAGTACTTGGTGTATATAATTATGGAAGTGCTAAATATATAAGCACCCATGTCCAAGGCCAATATATATATGGCCAAAATCCTTATTCAAAATACTTTGGGAAATTAAAAGCTTATTTGTCTATTAATGCTGAAGATAATCAAAGCTTTACTGGAGATAGAAAGAGTTTCTTAGGAGTTGGTGAGGATTTAAGCAGCCCTGAGGCATTGCTGAAAGATAGCTTAAACAATGTATCTGGAAGCATTTATGATCCTTGTTTAGCTGCTTCATTAGATATAGAATTAAAAGCTGGTGAGGAAAAAGAACTTGTAATAATTTTTGGTGAAGAAGAAAATGAAAAATTAATACAAGAAAAAATAAATAAATATAGTAATATAGAGAAAGTTGATGAAGAATTAGAAAATGTAAAAGAATATTGGTCAAATTTCCTCGGAAATATACAAGTAAAGACACCAGATGCGTCTATGGACTATATGTTAAATGGATGGCTTATGTATCAAACCTTAAGTTGTCGATATTTATCAAGAACAGCGTTTTATCAAAGTGGTGGAGCATATGGATTTAGAGATCAACTTCAAGACTCTATGTCTATAGGTATATTAAATCCAACTATAACAAGGGAGCAAATTTTAAGAAGTGCATCAAGACAATATCTTGAGGGAGATGTTCAACATTGGTGGCATCCAGTAATTAACTCAGGTATAAGAACTAGATTTTCAGATGATTTATTATGGTTACCTTATGTAACTATTGAATATATAAAATCTACAGGAGATTATAGTATTTTAGATGAAGAAGCTCCTTACTTAGAAGATGAACCATTAAGAAATGGAGAAGATGAAAGATATACTATAGTAAATCAATCCAATAAAAATGGAACTATATATGAACATTGTTTAAAAGCAATAGATAGAGGCTTGAAGTTTGGAGAACATAATATTCCTCTTATGGGTAGTGGTGACTGGAATGATGGAATGAGTACTGTAGGAAACAAAGGAAAAGGAGAAAGCGTCTGGGTTGGATGGTTCTTATATAAGATACTAGATGGCTTTAAAGAAATTTGTAACTATAAGAAAGATAATGAAAAAGAAGATGAATATAATACATTTCAAGAATTTATAAGGGAAAACCTAGAGAAAAATGCTTGGGATGGTGGCTGGTACAGAAGAGCATACTTTGATGATGGTACGCCTTTAGGATCAAGAGAAAATGATGAATGCAAAATAGATTCTTTATCTCAAAGCTGGTCAATAATTTCAAATGCAGCAAAACTATCAAGAGCACAAGAAGCTATGGAAGCAGTTGATAAATATCTTGTAGATAAAGATAAAGGGCTTATAAAATTATTAGCACCACCATTTGATAAGTCTGCTTTAGAACCTGGATATATAAAAGGATATGTAGCAGGTGTTAGAGAAAACGGAGGCCAATATACACATGCAGCAGTATGGGTTATTTTAGCTTTAACTAAGCTTGGTTTAGGAGATAAAGCTTGGAAGTATTATAATATGATAAACCCTATAAATCATTCTAATACAGAGCTTGAAGCAAGAAGCTATAAGGTAGAACCTTATGTAATGGCAGCAGATGTATATATAAAAGAACCTCATGGTGGAAGAGGTGGCTGGAGCTGGTACACCGGAGCTTCAGGTTGGATGTATAAAGTAGGACTTGAAGATATATTAGGCTTAAAGAAAATAGAAGGAAAAGGATATAAAATTGAACCATGTATTCCAGAAATGTGGAATGAATATGATATAAATATTAAAAATGAGACAGAAGATTATAAGATAAAAGTTAAACGTGGTGAGGATAAGGGAATTACAATCAATGGAGAAAAAGCTAATAATGATTTAATTCCAAAAGGTAAAGGAAGCCTTAATATAGAAGTTATAATATAGAATAGTAGCCTAAGAAATAAAATTAATAAATCAAGCTAAAAAGGATATGTTATAAAAAATAGTAAATATATAAATTTAAGAGCTAAAAATCTTTAATATAATAAGTAAAAGAGTCATATTGCTGAAAAACTTAGTTATCAGTAATATGGCTTTTTATAATGGCTCTGTTTTAAATGAGTACAATTCTAGAAAAATATAAGTTAACTTATTAATGAATCTACTAAATTTATAGAAGAGGAAATTAATAATGTTATTGAATCGTGTAATAAACAGCATTGAATTCAGAATCCTCTTATACTAAACTAACAATGGATATTAATTAGAGATAATAAAGTAAGTGATTGGAAGACTTATAATTAGGATTATTAGAAGATTGATAATTAGGGTTATTAGAAGATTGTAAATTAAGAATTAGTTATGTATAATTTTAATAATGACTAAGAAAATTAATAAAATAAATATTGAAGATTTATTTTATATGTAGTTATTAAATTGTTTTATCGGTAGAATTAGGGGGAGAAGTATGAGTGAATATAAAATGAGTGATGCGAAAAAAATAGCACTTATAGCTCATGACAACAGAAAGTCAGCTTTAATTGAATGGGTGGATGAAAATAAGGAGATATTAAAAAAGCATACACTTTGTGGGACTGGTACAACTGCTAAGCTAATTAGTGAAAAAACTGGATTAAATGTTTATGGATTTAAGAGTGGACCAATGGGAGGCGATCAACAAATTGGAGCTGCTATTGTAAATGGAGATATAGATATAATGATCTTCTTTTGGGATCCACTAACATCACAACCTCATGATCCAGATGTTAAGGCTTTGCTTAGAATAGCTGTATTATATGATGTAATAGTTGCAATGAGTAAATCTACAGCTGATTTTGTTTTAAGCTCTAATAAGCTTAATGAAGAGTACGAGAAAAATGTGATAGATTATTATGGTAGAATACGAAAAGATAATTTCTAAGAAGGTGGAGATCTTAATGAATAAAACTAAAAAAGCTATCTTTGAATCAGCTATAAAGGTTTTTTCAAATTATGGCTATACAGGAGCAACAATGGATGAAGTTGTAGCTAGAGCTGGAGTCGCAAAGGGTAGCTTATATTATCACTTTAAAAGTAAAGAAGAACTCTTTATTTTTATAATTAAGGAAGGAATAAACCTTATAAATGGGGAAATAGAAGAAGCAACAAAAGATATTAAAGATCCATATGAAATAATAAAAGTTTCAGCAAAAGTTCAACTTAAGTATGTTTATGAAAACAAGGATTTATTTAAAGTAATAATTAGCCAGCTTTGGGGAACTGGTGAAAGAAATAATATGCTAAGAGAAGAAATAAAGACTCTTATAGAAAAAAGTTCACTTAAGTTTAAAGCTGTAATGGATGGAGGATTTATAGAAAATGATGATCCAATGTTATTAAGCTATGGATTAATAGGTGTATTAGTTTCTTCTGCTCTTTATGAAATTTTAAATGAAGACCAATATGATCATGAAGAAACAGTTGAAAAATTTATGAGGTATTTTGAGTACGGAATAAATGTAAAAAGATAATGAAATCGTTATTTTATAAATACAAATATGAATCTAGCAAATTATAAATATTTATAGATAGGTAAATAAAAAAATTACTACTAAATTAAGCCAAAATAAATTAGTGTATATAAATAGAGGTTGTGTTTATAAGAACATGTAAGAATAGAATAGAGATAAAACAAGGATATTTAAGGAGAGAATATATGAGAGAAAAAGAAAAAATGCTTCAGGGTTTACCATATGATCCAAGTGATGAAGAATTAAAGAATGGAAGATTAAGAGCAAGAAAATTAACTAGATTATTTAATAATACTATAGAAACAGAACTAGATGAACGTAAAAAGATTTTAAAAGACCTTTTAGGATCTACAGGAGAGAATTTTTATATAGAGCCTAATTTTAAATGTGACTATGGGTATAATATACACGTTGGAGATGGTTTTTATGCTAATTTTGACTGTATAATGCTAGATGTATGTGAAATAAGAATAGGAAAGAATTGTTTTATTGCACCAGGAGTACATATTTATACAGCAACACATCCAATAAATCCAATGGAAAGATTAAAATATGAGTTTGGAAAAAGTGTAACTATAGGAGATAATGTTTGGATTGGCGGACATTCAACAATAAATCCAGGAGTAACTATAGGTAATAATGTAGTTATAGCTTCAGGTTCAGTAGTAACAAAAGATGTACCAGACAATGTTGTAGTTGGTGGAAATCCGGCAAAGATAATTAAAAATGTAGAATAATTAGAAGTTAAATATTAAATTTCGTTAATATTAGAAAGTAATTTACGAATAAATTAAAAAGATAATAGTTACTTACTTCAATTACGTAGAAATAATTAAAGTAAGCAATAATTGCATTTTGAAAATAGAGATATAAAAAGATTAGATTTACATTAAATATATAAATCTAATCTTTTTATTTTTTATTAAATAAAAGAGTATATGCTATATAGTATGCTTTTATTTAAGATAAATAGATAGATAAATAAAAATAAATGTTTTCAAACTATGTTACTAAAAGTTAGTGAAAAAATATAAATATATTTTCAAAAATTATATTGACTACTTAGTACAAAAGTAGTATAAATATATCATATTGATTGACTGACTAATCAGTATAAAAATTAAACAGAAGGTGATTGTATGAATTTCCTAAAGATTGCAGGGGAAGACATCAAAAGCATATTTAAAAACAGATTCATACGAGTATCGATAATTGCAATTATTGTAGTACCGCTATTATACTCATTATTATACTTATATGCATTCTGGGATCCATATGCAAAACTTGAAGATGTCCATATTGCAGTAGTAAATAAAGATGAAGGGACTATCTTGGATGGTGCCAAGGTAAATTATGGTAAAGACGTAGAAGATGAACTTAAGAATAATAAAGAAATTGGATGGAAAATAACCTCAGAAGAAGATGCAAATAAAGGCTTAGAGGGAAAAGAGTACTATGCAAAAGTAGTTATTCCAGAAGATTTTTCTTCAAACGTAATATCAGCAAAAGAAGGAACACCACAAGTCGCAAAAGTTGATTTTATATCAAATGATAAGAAAAACTTTTTAGCATCACAAATAAACTCAAAAGTAGAAGCAGAACTTAAAGCTAAGATTACTAAAAAAATATCTAGTAATTATGTAGAAGTAGCATTTGATAGTTTATATGAAGCTAAGGATGGATTAACTCAAGCTGCTGACGGAAGTAAACAAATTTATGATGGTCTAAGAACAATGAATGAAAAAGTACCAACATTAGTTGATGGAGCAAATAAACTAGGTGATGGATCAAGTCAATTATTAGGTGGACAAGTAGCATTAAATGATGGTATAGGAACACTTATAGGAGGAGCTAAAGCTTTAAATTCAGGCCTTGGACAAGTATATGAAAAAGTTCCTACATTAAGTGATGGAGTAAATGCATTAGCAAAAGGAACAGGAGATTTAAAGTCAGGAATTTCTGAAGCTTCATCAGGAGCAAACCAATTATCAGATGGAAGCAAAAATATATATAATGCATACACAGGAAAAATATATCCAGCTGTTGGTCAATTAAAAGCTGGAGCTAATGAACTAAATTCAGGATTATCAGCAGGACAAGAGGATATAGCTAAGTTATATGAAGGAGCAAATCGAGTAACTGCTGGTTCAGATCCTTTAGTAGCAGGATATTCAAAAATAGAAACTGGAATAAATGAGTTAATAAATGGAGTATCAGACTCAGTAAATGCAACAACTATGATACAACAAGCTCTAGAGAATGCAGCAAGTCCTTCTACTAGCGAAGAAGATAAGAATAAGTCAATACAGCAAGCACTACAAATTATAAATAAGATTCAAAGTAATTCAAAAGAAAATGCACCTAAGATCCAGAGACTTGCAGAAAGATCTAAGTCATTTGAAAAATCATTAAATGATTATTCACAAGGATCAAAAAATTTAGCAGCAGGAACTACTAGTTTAATTTCAAAAGTTGGAACTGTTAAAGATGGAATTTCACAATTAAATGCTGGATTAAATGGCTTATATGCTAATTTAGATCCTAAGACTAGTGAATTTGGAGTAGGATTAAAGGCTATCTCAGATAATATGGGAAATTTAAATGTTGGATTAAATAAGCTAAACGTAGGTGCATCACAATTAAATGATGGCACTAGTGCCTTAAAATCTAATATTCCAACGTTAGCATCAGGTATAACAGCACTTTACGATGGCTCAAATGAATTGGCAAATGGTTCTGTTAAACTAGCTGATGGTTCAAATCAACTAGTAAGTGGACAAAAAGCATTAAATGATGGTATATCACAATTAACAGCAAGTGTTCCAGAGTTAAGTGATGGAGTTAAAAAGCTTTATGATGGAAGTAATGAATTAACAACTAAACTAAATGAAGGTTCAGATAAGATGAAAGATGGTCTAGTAAATCCATCAAATACAATGGGAGAGTTTGCATCAGAACCAATTAATATGGCTTTTGATTCAATAAATAAGATTCCAAACTATGGAACAGGTTTTGCACCATACTTTATTCCACTTTCATTATGGATAGGTGCTATAATGATGTTCTTCGTAATACCATCTAAGGTAAAAGATGAAGAAAACTTATCTAAGTTTGATAGAGTAGTAGGAAAATATTTATCTTATGCATTTGTAGGTGTACTACAAGCTATTCTTGTAAGTGTAGTAGTAATAATGCTTGGTTTAGAGGCAAGCAACGTATTTGCTTATATAGGAACAAACATTTTCTTATCATTAGTTTTTGTCTCAATTATTCAATGCTTAATTTCATTATTAGGCGATGCTGGAAGATTATTAGGTATAATATTATTAATACTTCAACTTACTGCATGTGCAGGTACATTCCCACTAGAAGTAGTACCTAAATTCTTTAGAGTTATAAATCCATTTATGCCATTTACTTATGCAGTTGAAGCTTTAAGAGAAGTTATTTCTGCAGATGTAATTAACTACAGCGTAATAGGAAAAGATTTCTTAATTCTAGGATTAATACTAGTAGTATTTTTAACTATTTCTGTGGCATTAAAAAATGTTGGAGAAAAGATAGCAGGAAAGATAGAAGGAAGAAAATCAGAAGTAACAGCTTAATATTATTATAATTAAAATATTAATTTAAAGATAATTAATAAAATATTGCTAAAAAAAGAGAAAAGATACTCATAAAACGTATTTATGTTATATGAGTATCTTTTTTTATAATTAATATTAATAATGTAGGATGTTAACATTTATATAGAATAATATAATACTGATAAGTAATACTAAAGTTAAAGAGATTTAATAAACATTATTTATATATAGAATTATGGAGGGTTTAGTATGGATATTAATAAACAACTTTTAAATGGGACAATAGAGCAATATAATGATATGGTAGTTCCGAAGATTCCAGTGTTTTCAGGAAATGATTTAATTTCAGAAGTTTATTTTTTCGAACCAGGCCAGGTTCTAAAAACACATAGACATCCAAATGGAGAACAAATATTTATATTTTTAAAAGGTGAAGGAAAAATAAAAGTTGGAGAAAATGAGTTTGATGTTAGTATAGGAAGCACAGTATTCATCCATGCAGGAGAATGGCATGAAATTACAAATGGAAATAAACAAAAAATGACAGTAGTTCAAGTTACTAAAGTTAATGCAGGAGTAGAATATAAATAACTTTAATAATATTTATAAATAATATTAAAAAATATTTATATAAAATAGAGCAATAAATTCATTGCTCTATTTTTAATTTAAATGAAAGATCTATTTATTAACTTTACAAATTAAATAATTCAAGAGTTTAGTATTAAATTTATGAATTAGATAATTAAATAATTAAATAATTAAATAATTAAATAATTAAATAATTAAATAGTTTAATAGTTTAATGATTAAAGTATTACAATAAAATAAATTGTACTATTAGAAATATGCATGCTGATAATACAATAAGAATTATATACACATATTAGTAGAATACATATACGTGTGGTTTAAATATTAATACTATGTACATGTGTTTTAACAAATTGTTGGTTTTATAAAATCAAAATATAAGAATAGTGATATAAAAATAAAAATTGTTTAATATCACAAAATTTTATAATAAATATAGGTGGAGGATACCAGAATAGGATATAAAATTTATTTTCAATTAAAAAAGTGTTATGAAATAAATTAAAAAATGATTATATGGCAAATTAATTAATAATTACCAATACAAGTATATTGATAAGATAATTTAAAAGTTGAGAAATCCTTAACTCTTAGATATGCATTTTCAGAAATTAGTTTCCTAAATAAGATAATTTGATTAGAGTTACAAAGGGAATAGTTAGATTTATAGTCAAGAATATACCAACTTAAATAGTTTTCTAAATATTTTGTGGCAACACCTTTAAACCTCTTAAGCCATCTATAAATATTAAAAGAGAAACTATGGATATGAGGTAAGGTAATATAGGAAAAAGTATTTTTAGCATTTAAACTTTCAGATTTAATTTCATTGAATTTATCGATTTTTGTTTTAGGAAGTGTAGAGTTATGCTTTTTAGCAAAGGCAACTAAACATCTATCTCCAGAAGTAGCTAAAAATGCTGATTTATCTAAATTTGGATAGAAGTTTTTTGATATTGATGCCAAGGAAATAGAATATCTGCATACTGCCTTAGATAAAATTGATTTGTTATTATCCATGGCACAAATTATAAATATTTTTTCTTTACTAAAAGTTTTAGAATTTTTATTCCCTTTAAAATTTTCTTTTATCATTATTTTATTTGCTTCAACATAATCTTTTAAAATTTTGAAATTATTATTAGAGGCTTCTGCAACAAGTATTTTATGCCTCCAATAAAATGATGTTGCAATATTTATTCCTAAAATGCGTGCACAAGATCTTATAGACGTGCCACTATTCATAAGTGATAAATATTTCATCCATAAGGTAATATTTTTCTTTGAGTAACTAAAAGGCGAATTAGTTTTTGCAGAAAATGTTTTAGAGCAGTTTCTATTTTTGCATTTATATCTTTGAATCCCTTTAAATTTTCCATTTTTAATAAAATTACTATTTTTGCAATAAGGGCAATAATTTATTTCTTTATTTTTAAATATGTCTATTGTGTTCAGAGAGTTTAAATGATCATTAATTGATTTAAAGTTATTTTTAATAGTTTTTTCTTTTATAGGATCAGTGCTATATTCAATAATAGTTTTAACTTTACATTCCATTTTAATCATCCTTATTATTATTATTATTATTATTATTATTATTATTATTATTATTATTATTATTATTATTATTTTCAATATTGAAAAGGTAGAGTGTTTTTAGATGTATATAATATACATTTTAATTTTAGACAATTAAGTTATGGATTAATCAATTATAAGTTAATAATATTAATAAACAACACGTTTTTAAAACACATATATATAGGAAAAAATATGAAGTATTGAGTAGAGTTAATTGAACAATTTAATGGTATGAATATATAGTCTTTATTTTGTGATTTGAATAATTGTATATAGTTTTTATGTTATGATATATTATGTATAAATAAATATTTGGAAATGTCAGTAGAGAATATATATTAGTACAAAATATATATTTTGCATAAAAAATATGAAATAATACAATATTTAAAGTTTTTTTATTAGATAAAAATATGGGTTACTTATGGATATATAATTATTAAATTGTATAGCTCTTATATTTAATATCTTATATTTTATATTTAATGTTTTACAATTTATGTTTTATATTTTATATGTTATTTTCTATAATTGGAGGATATATGAGCAAGATTTTAGTAGCAGAAGATGAGAAGCAAATAAGTAAAGTTATGAAATTATATCTTGAAAAAGAGGGGTATGAGGTTACTTTGGCTAATGATGGCAAAGTAGCAGAGGACTTAATCGAAAATAATACATATGATTTAGTTATATTAGATATAATGATGCCTAATAAGGATGGTTGGTATCTTTTAAAGAAAGTAAAATCTTTAAATAATAAAACTCAGGTTATTATAACTAGCGCTAGAGGTGAAGAGGAAGATAGGATATTTGGATTTGAACTTGGAGCGGATGATTATATGGTAAAGCCTATAAGTATGAGAGAATTAGTTTTAAGAGTTGGTTTAAGGATTAATAGTGTTAAAAATGAATATACTAAGGAAATTAAGTTAGGTAATTTAAGAGTAGATGATAATAATAGAAGAGTTTTTGAAAATGAGAAAGAAATTATTTTAACTCCTAAGGAGTATGATTTATTAATGTTTTTAATAAAAAATAAGAATAGAGTTTTTACAAGAGAGGATTTAATAACTAGTGTTTGGGGATATGATTTTTACGGAGATACTAGAACCGTAGATACTCATGTTAAAAAGCTTAGAGAAAAGTTAGAATTTTTTAGGGAGAATCTAAAGACTGTATGGAGGGTAGGCTATAGCCTTACTATAGAATAATGAATAAGATAAGTAAAAGAATAGTTAAATATATGATATTAATGAATTTAGTAGTGGCTATTATTGGATTGATCTTGACATCATTTATTTTACCAAAGATTTATATAAATAATGAATATATTGATTTGGAAGAAGCTAGTGAATATGTTTTAGAAGCAGCAAAGAATAATACTGTTACAGATTTGGCGAATATATATGCTGTATTAATTAATAATGGCAAAGTTACGAATATGTGCAAAGCTAATAATGGAAATGGGCATATGGGGCAAATGGGTAAGATGGGCATGATGGGGAAAATGAATTCTATAGATTACGAAAGTATAAAAGGTAGGCAGGTTTTTAAGTCTAGTGATGGTAATACATATATAGGTCTTAAAAGAAATTCTAGCTATGGTGATATAGTTGTTTATAAAAGTTATGAAGGAACAAAATCATTAATAAAAAGTGTTAATTTAATAATGATATCAATATTTTTATTTTCATTAATTATATCTACTTTTATAGCTGTTTATCTCGGAGGAAAATTTACAAAACCAATAATATCTTTAAGAAAAAGAGCTAATGATATTTCTAAAGGAATATATAGTAGTAAGTTTGAAATTAATACGAAAGATGAGATTCAGGAATTAAATGACAGTATAGATAATATGGCTAAGGAGCTTGAAATCAAAGATAATATGCAAAAGGAATTTATTGCAAATGTAAGTCATGACTTAAAAACGCCATTAAGTGTAATTAGAGCTAATAGTGAAGTTATAAAGGATGGATTAGTTTCTGATAAGGAAGTTGTTGAATATGCATCTAGTATAATTGAAGAAGTTGATGTATTAACAGAGCTTGTAGGAGAAATATTGGTTTTAACAAAACTAAGAGATAATAAAAAAATAATTAAGCCGTCTGAGTATGATATTAAGAGGTTTGTAAAGGAAAGTTATGATAAGTTAAACAATTATTTAATTAATGGCAATTATAATAACTATGATTTACAGCTTAAAATAGATAAAAATTTATATAATAAGAATATATTTGCATCTATAGATAATAATTATTTATTTAGAGTATTATCTAACTTTTTTATTAATGCTATAAAACATTCTAAAAGCAAGGATAAAATAGTATTTGGAATGAGAGAAGTAGAAAATAATATAGAAGTATATATGAAGGATTATGGAAAGGGAATAGTGCCGGAATCTATTAATTATATTTGGGATAGATATTATAAGGAAGATAAAAGTGGGGGAATGGGTTTAGGGCTAGCAATTTCCAAGGAGATAATATTAGCACATGGATTTAATTATGGAGTTGAAAGTAATATAGGAGAAGGAAGCAAATTTTATTTTGATATTCCTAGAAGTTTAATAAAAGAAAAATAAGTTTTCACAAATTCATCACAAATTAACCATTAACTTATTAAAACTAAGAGTTATTATAATCTTAAAGATACCTAATAAGTAAGAGATTGATAAAAATGCTTATTTATTAGAGTAATATTTAATCCATTAAGGAGATATTTGTTGGAGGTATAATAACTATGAAAAAATTAATTTTATCACTATCTATAATAGGTGCTATTACAATAGGGACAGGAGCTATAGCTTTTGCAGCTGAGGAAGATAGTCCAGTAACAAATTCAGTTGGAGCAGAGGTAAGCGAAACTGATAATTCTAATATAGATCAAGATTATAATATAAATGAGGACAATAATTACTCAGGATGGGGAAATCAAAATTGTCCTTATTACGGGGAAGGATACCAAGGTCAAGGACAAAAAAGTGAAGAAGGAAATAGATATGGATTTAATTCAGAAAGTAGAGGAAGAGGAACTTGTAGAAGATCTGGTTCTATGATGGGATTTAGATATTAATTATCAAAACAATAATAGGTAGATTCGAATGAATCTACCTATTATTTTAAAGTTTAAATTGTGATATTAGATCTAAAAGTTCTTGAGCTAACTGGGATTGATTTTGAGCAGTTTCAGAAATTGTGATTATTGCATTTGTAGTATCATTTATGCTATCTTTAACAGAATTTACATTTGCTGATGAACTTTGAGTCATTGAGGCTACAGAATGAACAGCATCATTTAATTCGTTCATTGTTGCAGAAACTTCTTCTGACATTGCAGCAATATCTTCACTCATATCCTTAATAAATATTCCATCCTTCTCGTATTTATCACCAACTTTAATAAATCCTTTAAATTCTTTCATAATTTCATTATTCATAAATTGTAATAGTTTATTACTACTATCAGTTATATTATTAAAGGATATTTGAACTTGCTTTATAGTATCTTTTACGTTTTGTACTGATGAACGAGATTGTTCGGCTAGAGTTCGAACTTCTTCGGCTACTACTGCAAATCCCTTTCCTTGCTCACCAGCTCTAGCAGCCTCAATTGCTGCATTTAAAGCTAAAAGATTAGTTTGCTCAGCAATTTCTTCAATGGAGTTAGCCATATTAACTATTTCATGAACTATTTTTCCTTTTTCGATTGATGATTTTATATCATTTTCAACATCTCTATATAAGTTACTTGTATTATCAATAACATATTCAGTATTTTGTTTAATATTAGTTGAACGTTTTTGAATTTTTTCAGAATTCATATTTCCATCATTAGCTTTTTCTGAAAGTACATCTATACTAGAGCTTACTTCTAAAATTGAAGCTGATAATTCTTCAGTTATGGCACTAGTTTCTTGGATTGTAGAATTAATGTCATTAGAAGATTCGTTTATCAAATCAAATTGAGCTGTTACTTCTTCTATTGAGATAGCTAAATTCTCGCATGAATTGTTAACCATTTCAGTACTGTTTTTAAAGGAATTTATTATATTTCTTAAGTTTTCTTGAGCTGTGTTTAGAGATGTACCAATGGCTCCAAATTCATCATTATAAGCAACATCTATAGATTCTGTTAAGTCATATTTTGCAATTCTATTAGATAAAGCCATTATTTTCTTTAGTGATTTCGTAATTCTAATTGTAATTCTTGCCGATGATATTAAAATTATTAATATTGAAATTACTATTACAATTGAAGTAAGTTTTAATGAATTATTATAGATAGCTTTATTAGATATAATAGATTCTTGGGCCCACTTACTATTTAATTCTACCAATCTATCTATTTTTATAATAAAATGTCCACGATTAGTATCTAAATCATATGCATAGTCATTTGCTTCAGTAAATTTTTTTTCTTTAACTAATGAAATTATTTTATTAGTTGTTTCTTCTAGTTCTTTTAATGAAGATATTATTTCATCAAATCTTTCTTTATCTTCTTCTTTGGTAATTGAATTACTATATAACTTTATAAGTTGTTCATTTCTTTGATTATTATAATAAATATTTTGCATCAATAATTTATTTTCATTATCATCTCTGCTTATAATTAATTGTTTACTAGCAAGATAATTGTAAGTAGAGTTTTCTGATAGTTCATTTATGTAAGTTATTCCTAAAGTATTATTAAAATAAAGCTTTTCAGATGCGTCATTAATTTGCTTCATGTTATAAAGCCCTAGTCTCCAGATAAATATTATTAAGACTATAATTAAAAGGAAACAGCTTATAAGCCTATTTGATATTTTATGTGCTCTCCTATTCTTAGTTCTTTTATTTTTTTCTATTTTTGAATTTTTTCGTAATTTAAATTTTTTTTCTTTATTTCTATTTTTAATTTCAAAAAATTTTTTCATATAACCCTCCCATAAATTCTAAATATAAGTGATTTTAAAATAAGTTGTATAAAAATAAAAAAAATAGACAACTGTTTTAATTATCGGAAAATTTTCCTAATAATTTAGTAGTTGTCCATTTAAATGTAATATTAGTTTATTTTAAATTAAATTTGTCTATATTTTAATATAATTGATTTTTACTAGTATTTCTAGCAACTTGTTCTTTCTTAGTATATTCATAAAATGAGGTAGATATATTACTTGAGGTAACAGGAGTCGCGAAACTTTTATTTTTCATTGGAATTTTTCCATCTGTTCTTTTTTTCTTATTGTTAGACATATTGTATCTCTCCTTTATAATAAATTCATTATTTTAAAAACTAGAGAAATATTAGCATATAAATTATTTTTTTAGGTATTGTTCAATTAATATAGCTTATTTACTTGAAGCATTTGTATCAATTTCAGAATCTACTTCTGGTTGCTCCGTATAATCAAATTCCATATAAGCAATATTATTTACAACTATATCATCCTCTACTGTGCTAGGTAATGGACTGGATGGTCCTTCAATCTTTCCATGACTAACTAGAGAATGTTTTTCTGGTGCATATCCAGTTCTTTCATTAGGTAAATAAATTTTTTTCTTGTTAGGTTTTGTTGGCATATAAATCCCTCCTTATACTTATATTATTTGAAATATGAAGTTTTTAATTCCTAGTATTATCTTCTAAAAATGCATAAAGATTATTTTAAACAAAATATAATGGTGTAAAAATTTATTTATAAAAATTTAAGTAATGATATGGTAAAATTGTAGTATAAAAATATTAATATACTACTGGAGGAATAAATGATTAAATTACTAGCGACAGATCTTGATGGAACACTAATAAAAAATGATCAAGTTACAAAAAGAGATAAGAATGCTATAATTAAGCTTCAAAAGCAAAAAGAGTTATTAGTAGTTTCAACAGGAAGACCATATAATGGAGTACAAATGTTAAAGGATGAATATAAGATATTTGCAAATTATTATGTATTACTAAATGGAGCTTTAATAGTAGATACTTTAGGAACAAAGATTAAGCAAGAAATAATTGAAAAAGATATAATTAAAAGCATTATAAATGAAATAAAAGAAGAAAATGTAGCTATTTCAGTAGAATCAGGCTTTAATACATATTTATTAACAGATGGAGATAATTTACCATATCCTAAGAAGGAAAGAGTAAATTCAATAGATGAAATAGAAGAGGAATTAAGTTTAATTTCTATATACAGTCCTGAAAAAGATATATTAGAAATAGAGGAAGTTAAAAATAAAATTAATAAAAAATATGAAGATAAGATAATTGCATACAGAAATGATATTTATATAGATATAGTACCATTAGGGTGTTCAAAAGGAAATGGAATAAAGTATATTGCTAAACAAGAGTTTATAAAAGATGATTACATATATACTATAGGTGATTCATGGAATGATGTTACTATGTTTAATATAACTAAAAATTCATTTACATTTCATCATGTAGAAGAAGAACTAAAGGAGCATGCATCATATTTAGTTGACTCTGTAGCAGATTGCATAGAAGAGTACATTTTATAGATTAAAGAATATAAGATATGGAATAGGAATTTATTTAGATATTTATATGCTAATAAACATCTAAATAATATTATTATGAAAATTAATAAAAAGATTATATATAAGAAATATATTAGAAAGAATGTTTTACAATTACATAAAAGTATGGAAAATATGTTAAAAAGTATATATTTTTGTTATATACTATACAGTAGTAAAAGTATAATCACAGTTACAAGAGGAGGAAGATTAATGTATCCAATTAGATTTGAAAACCTTTATTATGAAAAAATATGGGGTGGTAGAGATTTTGAAGCTTTTAGGGATAATATGCCAGAAGGTGAAATAGGAGAAACATGGGATATAGCCTGTCATCCAAATGGAACAGGAATTGTTGTAAATGGTTCATTAAAAGGAACTAGCTTTGATGAGTTAATAAAAGAATATGGACATGAACTTGTTGGGAAAAAGATAACACTTGAAAAATTTCCTTTACTTATAAAACTTATAAATTCAAAAGAAAAACTATCTGTACAAGTTCATCCAGGAGATGAATATGCAGCAAAGTATGAAGGCGATTACGGAAAAACAGAAGCTTGGTATGTGATGGATGCTAAGCCAGGTGCATCATTAATAGTAGGAACAAAAGATTGTACTAAAGAACAATTTGAAGAAGCTATAAAGAATAATGATGTGGAAAATTATTTAAATAAAATCGAAGTTAAAAAAGGTGATTGTTTCTTAATAAATAGTGGATTAGTTCATGCTATATGTGAGGGTGTTATAATAGCAGAAATCCAACAAAATAGTGATGTAACATATAGAGTATATGACTATGGAAGACCAAGAGAAATTCATGTTGAAAAAGCATTAGATGTTATAAATTTTGATCTTCAATGTGAAAATTTAAGTGAAAAAGAAGTAGTAAATTATAATGGATATAATCATAGCTTACTATGTAAAAATGAGTATTTTGGAATAGAAAAGATAGCAATTACTTCAGAATATAAAGATGCAAGTGATGTTGAAAAATTTGATATGTATACTTGCGTTGAAGGTGAAGGAACTATAGAGGGCAAGGATTTCTCAGAAACTATAAAGATGGGGGATAGTTATTTAATACCAGCAACTTTAGGAGAATATAAAATAAAAGGTAATGTTACTGTTTTAAAGAGTTATCCAGTATAATAATTAGTTAATTAATGCCCCTGAGGTCAACGAAATTTGGAAGTTCCCAATTATTTGTATATCAGGGGTATAATTTGATTGTAGCTATATCTTTGCTAGTATATAATAGTAATTAAATTAGAAATTTAATTACGTAAAATTATAGTTTATAATATATATCTTCTATGTTTAATTTAAATTAATATTGATGTATAAGAGGGAGAATAGCATGACTAAGTATGAGCAAATAGCTATATACATAAAAGAAAAAATTATTAATGGCGAATATAAAGCAAATGAACAATTACCTTTTGAAAAGGTAATTTGTGAAAAATTTAATGCTAGCAAGATGACTGTAAAAAAAGCATTAGATTTATTAGTAATGGAGGGGCTAATAGTTAAAAGAAGAGGAGCAGGCACCTTTGTAAAAGATATGTCTCAAGATCAAATTGAAGATTTATCAATTAAAAATCAATTTGCAGGATTAACAGTAACAAATGCTGGACATAAGATAGAGAGTAAATTGTTAGATTTTAAAATTATAAATGCAGATTCAAAAATAGCAGAAAATCTAAAAATTGATGAAGATGATTTTGTATGTTTTATACATAGAGTTAGATATGTAGATGAAAAAGCTGTAGTAATTGAGAAGACATATATGCCATTATATCTTTTCCCTGTGATAAAAAGATCTGATGCAGAAGGTTCTTTATATAGCTATATACAAGATAAAATGAAGTTGAAAATACAAAGTTCTCACTCAACTATTAGAGCTAGAAAATCAAATGAAATAGATAAGGAATACTTAAATTTAGAGAGTGATGAACCAGTTTTAGAAGTTGAAAGAATAGGATATTTAGATAATGGTAAAGTATTTGAATATTCATTTTCAAGGCATAGATATGATACATATGAATTTAAAGCTATAATAGTAAGATAGATATAGGTTTAGAGTTAATAAATTAGATTGATAAAAAAATAGGTAAAAATATAAAATTGTTATATATGATTTAAATGATAATATATCTAATTATATAAAATAAATAATTAGATAAAGTAAATAAGTTTGCATACGATTTAATTTGATTATAAAAACTACTTATTAGTAGTTTTTGATTTATAGTATTCCAGAAAACGTTTTTATAATTATATAAATTTAGAACATAAAAATTTTAATAATAGGGAGATGGAAAGATATGAAGAACTATATAGTATTTGATATTGGTGGAAGCAGTGTAAAGTACGCAATTATAACAGACGAAGGAGAGTTTGTATCAAAGGGAAGCTATAAATCAGAAAAAGATGATTTTGAATTATTCAAAGTATCTATGATTGATGTAATTAACAAAGCAAAGGAAGAACATAACATAGATGGTGTAGCTGTAAGTGCACCTGGAGGAGTAGACAGTGAATCGGGATTAATTGGAGGAGCAAGTGCTTTACCTTGTATTCATGGACCAAACTTTAAAAAAGTATTTGGGGAAGATTTAGGATTAACTTTAGAAATAGAAAATGATGCAAATTGTGCTGCCTTAGGTGAAGTATGGAAAGGTGCTGCTAAAGATAATAATGATGTATTATTTGTAGTATGTGGTACAGGAATTGGTGGAGCAGTTATAAAGGATAAAAAAATCCATAAAGGAAATAATCTACATGGTGGAGAATTTGGATATTGTATTTTGGATAGAGTTCATGAAGGCGATAAAGTAAGCTTTAAAACTTGGAGTAAGACAGGTGCTGTTGGAGCTTTATTAGAAAATGTAGCGAAACTAAAAAACATTTCTATAGATGAAATAGACGGGAAAAAAGTTTTTGAGTTAGCTGAAAATGGAGATTTAGATTGTATTCATGCTATAGATGAGTTTTATTTAAATAATGCAATGGGGATATTCAACATTCAATATATGTATGATCCAGAGAAAATTATTCTTGGAGGAGCAATAAGTAGTAGACCAGATTTCATAGATAAAATAAATGAAAAAATAGATATAATAATGAAAAATGTACAAGAAGGAAAAGTTAGACCTATAATTGAAAAGTGTAAATTTGAAAATGATGCAAATTTATTAGGAGCATTATTTAATTACTTACAAAGAAATAAAATATAATTGGAAATATAGCGATTTAATGAAAGGGAAGAGAATATGCACAATATAAATGAAAACAGGTATGATGAAATGAAATATATTAAATGTGGTAACAGTGGATTATATTTACCTAGAGTTGCTTTAGGATTATGGCATAACTTTGGATCTGTAGATCCAATTGAAAATCAAAAAGCAATAGTATTTGAGGCTTTTAATAATGGAATAACACATTTTGATTTAGCCAATAATTATGGACCAATATATGGTTCTGCAGAAGAAAATTTCGGTAGAATATTAAATAAAGATCTTAGTAATTATAGAGATGAGATGATAATATCAACAAAAGCTGGATATGATATGTGGCCAGGCCCTTATGGAAATGGTGGTTCAAGAAAATATTTAATTTCAAGTTTAGATCAAAGTTTAAAAAGAATGAACTTAGATTATGTTGATATATTCTATCACCATAGACCAGATCCAGACACACCACTTGAAGAAACTATGGGAGCATTAACTGATATAGTAAAGCAAGGAAAAGCATTATATATAGGTTTATCAAATTATCATCCAAAAGAATTAAAAGAAGCTTCTAGAATATTAAAGGAAAATGGTACTCCATGTCTTATCCATCAATTTAGTTATAGTATGTTTAACCGCTTAAGTGAGGTAGAAGGCTTACATGATGTTCATAAGGAAGAAGGAATAGGTTCAATAGCATTTTCACCTTTAGCTCAAGGACTATTAACTAATAAATATCTTCATGAAATTCCAGAAGGTTCAAGAGCTAAAAAGGTAAGTAGTAAATTCTTGAATGAAAAAGATATAACTGCTGAAAAGCTTGACAAAATAAGAAAATTAAATGATATAGCAGGAGAAAGAGGGCAAACATTAGCTCAAATGGCATTAGCTTGGGTATTAAGAAATGATGCTGTTACAACTGTTCTTATAGGTGCTAGTAAGGCAGAACAAATAGTGGACAATAAGAACATAATAAATAATTTAAGCTTTAGTGTTAAAGAACTTGAAATTATTGAGGAAATATTAAAGTAAATCTCTATTTATTTGGCTTCCAGGTGCAATACACCTGGAAGCTTATTTTTTGTTTAAAGTATAGAATTTAGCTAGAGTTAGTTAATCAAATATGAAATAAGTACACTGTAAAGTGTTAATTCAAAATATTATAATTATATTTGTAAACGTTATTAAATTAAGGGGGAAAAAGATAATGAGAAAAATAAAAAAGATGGTTGCATTAGCAACTTGTGCAATAATGGCAACTTCAGCTATATTCACGGGATGTGGTAAGTCAACAGGAGCCTCTAGTTCAAATGGAGATAAGCTAACTACTTTAACTTGGTATGCAATTGGAGAGGAACCAAAAGATCTTGATAAAGTATTAGCTGAAGCCAATAAATATTTAGAAGATAAAATAAATGCTCATCTAGATATGAAATTTATAGGGTTTGGTGATTATAATCAAAAAATGTCCGTGGTAATTAATTCAGGAGAAGATTATGATTTAGCATTTACATGTTCATGGGCTGGAGACTATTTAGGAAATTCAAGAAAAGGAGCTTTCTTAGAGTTAGATGAATATTTAAATTCTGATACAGGAAAGAAGTTAAAAGAAACTGTTGATTCAAGATTCTGGGAAGGAGCAACTATAGATGGTAAGATTTATGGTGTACCAAATCAGAAAGAATTAGGAGTAGCTCCTATGTGGACATTTACTAAAGAATATGTTGATAAATATAATATACCATATCAAGATATTCACAGTTTAGAAGACTTAGAACCATGGTTAAAAGTTATAAAAGAAAATGAACCTGATGTAGTTCCTCTATATATAACTAAAGGATTCTCTTACACAGTATTCTTTGATCAATTAGTAGATCCAGTTGGAATAGAAGCTAAGGATACATCTTTAACTATAAAGAATATGTTTGAAACACAAGAAATGAAGGATAGATTAAATACTTTAAGGAAGTATTATCAAGCTGGATATATAAATGCAGATTCTGCTACAGCTCAAGATGATAAATCTGTTAAGAGGTTTGTAACAAAGGGTGATGGACAACCATATGCAGATACACTTTGGTCAAAAGCATTGAATTACCCAGTAGTATCATCTCCAATAGTTGATACATTAATAACTAATGGATCAACAACAGGATCATTAATTGCAATATCAAATAACTCAAAAAATAAAGATAAGGCTTTTGAATTTTTAACATTATTAAATACAGATGAAACTTTAAGAAATTTAATAAACTATGGTGTTGAAGGCGTTCATTATGAAAAGGTAGATGATGATCATATAAAGATAACTAATCCAGATCAAAAAAATTATGATGTGCCATACTTCTCATTAGGAAATTTATTTATAACGTATAAATTAGAAGGTGAACCAGCATCAAAATGGGATGAGTTTAAAGATTTCAATGATAAATCAAAAGTATCACCAGCATTAGGATTTAAATTTGATTCTTCAAGTGTTTCTAATGAAATTGCAGCTATAAATAATGTCTTAGAAGAATTTAAGTCAACTCTTTATAGTGGATCAGTAGATATTGATGAATACTTAGGAAAATTAAATGCTAAGTTAAAGGAGCAAGGAATAGATAAAGTTATAACTGAAATGCAAAAGCAAGTAGATGAATGGAAGAAGACTAAATAAAACTAATCATAAATTTATATATAAATAAATTAAATAAGAATAAATGGTTATGAAAGTTTAGCTTCATAGCCATTTATTTTTAATGTTAAAAGTATAAGTATAAGTATTAATACTACATTATATTTTCATTTTTCTGGGCCTTAGGGACAGTACCCCTGGGGCCCATTTTCTTATAGTATATTTAACTGGCATTTCGTGACTTGTTAGGTGAAACCCCATAGTACTTTTTATATAGTTTGCTAAAGTAATATGGGTCACTATATCCAACCATTTTTGCAATAGATTTTATTGAAAGTTTCGAGTCATCTAATAGTTCTTTTGCTTTAGATAATCTTATTTGTATTAAGTAGTTTATAGGAGAATCACCCATAAGTTCTTTAAAAATCTTAGATATATAAACAGGGCTTAAATACATATTTTTTGATAAGGTATACAATGAAATGTCTTCTGTATAATTTTCAGTTAAGTATTTTGTTATGCTTTCAACTAATGCTTTCTTTTCACGAGATTTAAATGAAAATTCTTTAGAATCACGGGTCGTATCTTCCTCATTTATTTCTCTATACAATAATACAAGTAGTTTCATAACTAGAGATTTAAGCATAAATGGAGAAGTTTGATTATAGGTTTTTTGTTCTTCAACAATTTCTAAACAACTTTTCAATATTTCATCTTTATATTTAGTAAAAGTGAGAACGTTTTTATTACCTATATCAATATAGTCTTTTTTTACATTACTAAATAAGTTTAAATTAGTTAATCCAATATGCAACTCTCTACAATTTGTATTAGCTTCAAATAGTTCTTGATGATATACTCCAGGATTAGAAATAAGCACTTGTCCCTTTTTCAATGTATATTTTTCACCTTCAATTAAATAATCTACAGAACCAGAAGTAATAAAAGAAAGTTCAATAAAATCTTCATGGCAGTGATAATTAGTTTCTGGAACTGGTATTTCTGGTGAACACCATCCATCAATTACAAAAAGTATTTGAGGATTATAACAATCTATATTTGCATGTACTTTATTCATTTTAACATCTCCAAAAATAATTACTTCAATTAGTATAATAATATACATTTAAAGTTTAATATAATACATTTTTATTTTCAATAACTTAGATATAATCTTACTTAGAAATAAATAATATAAGGAGAACTTGGTTATGGATATTTTTAAGAGGGTATTTAATTATTAAAACATGTACAAATTTACAAATTAATAATATAAGGAGAGACTTGAGTATGGACAGTTTAAAATGGATATTTAGTTATTTAAAAAAGTACAAGTTCAAATACTTATTTGCACTATTGTTAGTACTATTCACGTCAGCAATTAATATGGTCAATCCATTTATATCAGGAAGAATAGTAGATAAGGTATTAGGAGAAAATCAAACAAATTTATTGATACCTCTTATATTAACTATGATTGCAATTGTAGTATTTAAAGGATTTATAACTTATGCATATCAAATGATATTAGAAAAGATTTCACAAAGGATATTGTTTAAAATAAGAACAGATTTATATGAAAAGCTTTTAGAGTTAGATGTTAATTTCTATAGCAAAGTTAAAACTGGAGATCTTATGGCTAGGATGACAGGTGATACTGATGCTATAAGACACTTTGTTGCGTGGGTGGTTTATAATATTCTTTCATCTGTAACAACATTTGCCTTTGCAATAATATCAATGATGTATGTAAATGCTACATTAACAATATTTATGCTCTTTGTATCACCTTTAATTGGATTCTTTACTTTTAAAATGAGTAAAGAAATTTCACCTACATTCCACAATATAAGAGAAGCATATTCAAGATTAAATTCTGTTGTTCAGGAAAATATAAGTGGAAATAGAGTGGTTAGAGCATTTGGAAGGGAAACTTTTGAAATAGATAAGTTCAATATAGAAAATAAAAATTATAGAGATAGAAACTTAGATACAATTAAAGTTACAAGAAAATATATACCTAAATTAGAGTTTTTATCAAATAGTTTATCTGTTGTAATGATATTAGTTGGTGGAGTATTAGTTGTAACAAATAAAATAACTCTTGGAGAATTAGTAATATTTAATAGTCTTTTATGGGCATTAAATAATCCAATGAGAATGTGTGGATATTTGATTAATGATACTCAAAGATTTATAGCATCATCAGCTAAGATAATTGAGTTGTTAAGAACAGAAAGTAATATTAAAAATAATGAAGAGACAATTAACCTTAATAAATTTAAAGGGGACATAAGCTTCAAAAATGTAAGTTTAGATATAGATGGAAGAAGAGTAATAAATAATGTCTCATTTGAAGTTAAAGCAGGACAAACAATAGGATTAGTTGGACATACTGGAGCTGGAAAATCTTTAATAATAGATTTATTATCTAGATTCTATAATGCAACTGAGGGAGAAATTTTTATAGATGGAATTAATATAAAGGATATGGATTTAGATATATTAAGAGGAAATGTAGCAATTGCAATGCAAGATATATTTTTATTTTCAGATACTGTTAAGGATAATATAGCGTTTAGCAATCCAAGAGCAAGCTTTCCAGAAGTAAAAAGAATAGCTAAAAAAGCTCAAGCTCATGATTTTATAAAGAGATTAGATGAAGGATATGAAACAATTATAGGTGAAAGAGGAGTAGGACTTTCTGGAGGACAAAAACAAAGGGTATCTTTAGCAAGAGCAATGATGAAAAATGCATCAATATTTGTATTAGATGATGTTACATCAGCTGTTGATATGGAAACAGAAAAGAAAATACAACATGAACTTAAAAATATGGAAGAGAAAAAGACAACATTTATAATTGCTCACAGAATATCCTCATTAAAGCAAGCAGATTTAATATTAGTTTTAGATAATGGAGAAATAGTAGAAAGAGGAAATCATAATGAGCTTGTAAAGAAAGATGGATACTATTCAAGTATATTTTATACTCAATATGGCAATTTGAATTTAGAAGTGGAGGGAGTATAAATGGCAAGAAATAAATATAATGTAGATGAAGAATTAGAAGTTGGTTTTAATTTAGAGTATTTAAAAAGATTATTAAAATATATGAAGCCTTACAAAACAAAAATTTTAACTTCAATATTGTTAATGCTATTATCAAGTTCAATTTCATTAATTGGACCAGTAATAGTAAAGACAGCATTAGATGTATATATTCCAAACAAAAATATTGGTGGCCTTGTATTATTGTCTATTTTATATGTAATAATATTTATATCAATAGCAGTGATTATGAGACATAGAATGTACACAATGGGAGAAGTAGGACAAAATATATTAGTAGATATTAGACATGATTTATTTAGAAATCTTCAATATGTACCATTTAACTATTATGATTCTAGACCTCATGGGAAAATTTTAGTAAGAGTTGTAAACTATATAAATTCTTTAAGTGATATATTATCAAATGGATTTGTTAATTTAATTGCAGATATGGTTACTTTAGTTATGACTATAATATTTATGTCATTTCTAAGTATAAGATTAACATTAGTAACACTTATTTGTATTCCAATATTATTAGTAGTTATGTTATCTATTAAAAATGCACAAAGAAGAGCTCATCAAAAAGTAAGTGCAAAACAATCAAACTTAAATGCTTATATACATGAAAGCATAAATGGAATAAGAGTAACACAATCATTTTCAAGAAAAAATGAAAATATGGAAATATATAAAGATCTTTGTAATGAATGTAGTGATTCTTGGATGAAGGCTGTAAGCTTAAACTTTCTTGTTTGGCCAAGTATAGACACAATATCAGTTATATCAATTTCACTTATTTATATCTTTGGAATTTTAGTATTTGCAGATGGAATTTCTCTTGGACTTTTAACAGCTTTTATATCTTATGTATGGATATTTTGGGCACCAATAACTAACATAGGGAATTTTTATAATACATTGATAAATGCAATGGCATATTTAGAAAGAATATTTGAAGCAATGGATGAAGAACCTGAATTTGATAAGGAAGATGCAATATCATTACAAGATATTAATGGTGATGTAAAATTTAAAAATGTATATTTTGAATATGAAGAAAATAGTCCTATTTTAGAAAATATAAATATGAAGATAAATGCAGGAGAAAAAATTGCTTTAGTTGGACCAACTGGAGCTGGAAAGACAACTATAGTAAATCTTTTATCAAGATTCTATAGGATAAAATCAGGTAATATTCTTATAGATGGGATAGATATAGATGAGGTTACTTTAAAATCTCTTAGAAAAGAAATAGGAGTTATGCTACAAGATCCGTTTGTTTTCTCAGGAACAATAATGGAAAATATAAGATATGGAAAATTAGATGCTACAGATGAAGAAGTTATAAATGCATCAAAAATAGTTAAAGCTGATGATTTTATAAGAGAGTTTAAAGATGGATATAACACATATTTAAATGAGCAAGGAAATGGACTTTCAGTTGGACAAAAGCAACTTATATCTTTTGCAAGAGTGTTATTATCTGACCCTAAGATACTAATTTTAGATGAGGCTACATCAAGTATAGATACAGAAACAGAAGCATTATTACAAGTGGGTATAGAAGAACTACTTAAGGGAAGAACATCTTTTGTTATAGCGCATAGATTATCAACAATAGTTAATTCAGATAAGATAATGTATATAGGAGAAAAACAAATTTTAGAAGAGGGAACCCACGATTCATTAATAAAGCAAAAGGGATTGTATTATAACTTATATAAATCACAATACCTTGATATATAAAACTTATTTTGGCCCTAGGGGAATTACCTCTAGGGCCTTTAAAATATAAATTACTTAATGAACTTTTTATATATAAAATCAGCAAATAATGAGTTTGACCAAGCAAACCATTCTCTTGTAAACTCCATAGGATTGTTACAGTTGAAACCTTCATGCATATAGTTAGTATTACCATCACAATTAATCAAGGTTTCTAATAATTCATTTATTTCTAATTTATTATTAGATGTTAATCCTTGCATTGAAAGTGATATATGCCATATATATTGATCAGGAGTATGGGGGCTACCTATTCCACAAGCGGATGTACCTTCATAATAGTAAGGATTATTTTTGCTTAAAATAAATTTACGAGTATTTTGATAAACCTCATCATCTATTGGTTTGTATTCTATATATGGAATAGATAAAAGGCTAGGAACATTAGCATCATCCATTAAATTATAATTACCAAATCCATCTGTTTCATAGGCATAAATTTTACCAAACTCATCATGGTTAACTATACCGAATTTTTCGATTCCTTCATCTATTTGTGTTCTTAGAGATTTAGCTTTAAGACTTAAAGAATAATCATTAAATATTACTTCGGAAATTTCTTCTATATATTTTAGAGCAACACTTGCAAACATATTTGATGGGATTAAGTAACCGTATTTACATGCATCATCACTAGGTCTAAAACCTGACCAAGTCATACCTGTAAAAGTAACTGGAGTTCCTAATCCGTTGTTAGTTAAAGTGTCACTTTCTAGACAATTCAATCTTTGAAATGAATAATCAGATTTTTCAAAATGATATTGTTCATTTTCCCATAAATTTATAATTGAATAAAAGGCATCCTTAATAGTATCATTGAAAAAGCTTGCATCATTTGTAGCCTTCCAATATTTATAAATTAATCTTATAGGAGAGCAAAGTGAATCAATTTCATATTTTCTTTCCCAAACCCAAGGGCTATCCTTAGTTATATCATTGTCCCACTTTTGACCATTAGGTTCTTTATTAAAAGCATTAGCATAGGGATCAATCATAATGCATTTAATTTGTCTATTAATTAATCCAGTAAATAAATCTTTCAATACAGGATATTTATTAACGAATGGTAAGTAATGTTCTACTTGAGAAGTTGAATCTCTAAGCCACATTGCAGGGATATCTCCTGTGATAATAAAAGTATCATTTTCTTCATAAAGCACAGTTGTATCAATAGTATTTATAAAACAATTTAGAAATAAATTTTTTAGTTTTACATCATTAATTGATTTTGAAAGATCTGTTCCTATTTCTTTTAATGTATCTTTAAATATGTTTAGTTTTTCATTATTAGTGTTTTGCATTAACACCCCTCCTGTAATATATAACTTGTATTTAATTATTTTTGATATTTATATTTTAGAATATTAAAACTATATTCATTATTGTATATGTTTTCATTTTTGAATAAAATATCAATTGCTATTTTTCTAGAATAAGTTATATATTTTTAGAGTTTACACATTAAATTTATATTATATATATAAGCTAAGATATCAAAATTAAATTAAGAAATATTCTGTTTCTTTGATATATCTTCTAGCTCATACAATAAAGATTTATTTATGAATAGTAATGAAAAAGATAGTAGACTAGAAATAAATAATATTATTGTTCCAGGAGTTATTTCAAATAAAATAAGTGAAAAAATAAATAATAACAAATTTGTTATAGTTAGTATTGGTCTTGTAAAGCATAAAATAAATGATGTTCTTAATATATCAATAGTTTTCATTTTAAATCTACTAATAAGTATAAAGATAAAAGGTGTAACAGCAGCTATAATAATAGCAATTGCAGAAAATAAACAGACTAAAACAACATTATACTTTATTAATGAGAAAAATCTTATATTAAAATAAATTATAATTATTAGTAAGAGTTCAATGAACCAAATCAGAAATGATTGCTTGAAATTAAGTTTAATTCCATTTGTGAAATCCTTTATAATATTTAAATCTTTATTTACAATTATCTTATTCATGCAATAAAGTAATGCTGTAAATGTTGGCATGGCTGGAAGTAAACAAATCAAGAATAAAGGAAAGTATTTAAAAATATTACTTATGCCTATAAATATAAAGAAGAGTATTAAAGGAATATTAAAAAGCATAAAAAATAAGTTCAATAAGAAAAACCAGAATACATAGTTAAATGAATCAAAGATTTTTTCAAAATTAAAGAAATTACCAAACACATAAATCCCTCCGTAAATGTTTACTTGTAATAAGTAGTATAGTTTAATGAATTCATAAATTCAATTTTTTATGTATAAATTATATTTTTATCTAGAAAAAGTACAATAAAAATATAAATTAGCACTTATGAAAAGCTTTAAATAGGGAAATCATTGTGATTAAATGTATATATAGGGTGCTATGAGAGGATAGATAAAATGGAAATAAAAAAATCAACAGTATATAAAAGACTATTTGTAGCTAATATATTAGTTGCTATTTTTTTAATAGCAACATTAGATTTCTATTTTGTTAAAAAATTTTTACAAAACAATAGAGATTCTAAATCTTATATTAATGAAAAAGTTGTTTATGATGTTAATGATGAAATAAATAGGATAAATAATTCAAGTGATTTAATTGTAAAGAATATGTATAGTGATTTGAATGTTGTTGAAGATATACTTAGATTTATGAATACGGATACAATTTCCTATTTAAAGAATAAGTTGGACAGGCTATCTGAAAGCTCTAGTTATTATTATAATGGTACTGAAAGATTTGTAAGATATTCATTTAATTTAAATTATAATTTAGAGGAAATTGCCTTTATAAGCTACAGTAGAATGGAGAAAAGTTCTTTTAATAGACAAGATCAAATAAAAGTAACGAGTGTGGATAAGGAAGATATACCAATAGAAGATGGATTTAATAATATTTTTGCAGATAAAAATACACTAAAGTTTGTAAGGGAAGTAAGAGATCCAGTTAACTTAAAAAGCGAAGGTATAATACTGCTTACATATAATTTGAACCATATAAAAGAAATAGTAAAAAAATATGAAAATGAGCATCAAGTTATGGTGTTTGATAATAATGGATATATTATTTATAGTTCTGATGGAGACTACAATTATGAGAAATGTAAGTATTACGATGAAATAGCAAAAAGTGATGGTGAGGTAAAATTAGATAAAAATTATTATATAAATAAAAGTATAAATTCTTCAGCAATAATGTCTGTTTCTAAGATGGCAAAGCGTGATGTTAATAAAATATCTATAGGATTAATTAATTCTTTAGTTTTTGTTGATAGTTTAGTTTTAATAATTTCATTATCAATTTTATATATTAAGCTGAAATTATTAAGTGATAGAACAGATAATATATTAGTTGCTATGGAAAAGGTAAAAGGCGGTAATTTAGATGTAGAAATTCCAATAACATCTGATAATGATGAAATTAATTATATTTCAGAAAACTTTAATGAAATGTGTAGAGAATTAAATGAATATATTAAGAAAATATATCTAGCAGAAATTGAACAAAAAAAAGCTGAAATGGTAGCATTACAAAATCAAATTAATCCACATTTTTTATATAATACTTTAGAGTCAATAAGAATGAAGGCTATTTGTAATGGCGATAAAGAGGTTGGTAAAATGTTATATACACTTTCCTTCTTATTTAGAAAGCAAGTAAAGGATAGCAATATAATAACCTTAAAGGATGAATTAGATTATTGTAGTAAATATATAGAAATATTTAAATTTAGATATTATGATAATTTTAATTTTGAGATAAATTGCCCAAATGATCTTGAAAAATATAAAATTGTAAAATTCTCAATACAGCCATTAATAGAAAATTACTTTATACATGGGATTAGATTTGAAGATTATGATAACGAATTAAAGATAGATGTAACTAAAGAAGAAAATGATATTTTTATAAAAATTATAGATAACGGTAGAGGAATTCCTAATGAGGAATTAGAAAAAATAAATGATAAATTATTAAGTGATAGACAAGATAGTAATTCAATAGGCATAGAAAATGTGAATAAGAGAATTATTAATGAATATGGGGAAGGGTATGGACTAAAAATATTAAAAAATAAGGATAAAGGAGTAACTTTAGTAGTAAAAATATTATGTAAAGAGGTGTGATTTATGTATGATGTTATGTTAGTTGATGACGAAAAATTAATAATACAAGGGCTAATGAATATTATTGATTGGGAAAACCTCGGGTTAAAAGTAAGAGAAATAGCACATAATGGAGAAGAAGCTTTAAATAAATTTAAGGAAAAAGCAGTAGATATTATTGTAACAGATATTAGCATGCCTAAATTAACAGGATTAGAACTAATTAGTGAAATAAGAAAAATAAATTCAAAAACAAGATTTACAATACTTACTGGATATGATGAATTTGCTTATGCAAAAGAGGCAATAAAATATGGTGTTGAAAGTTATATATTAAAGCCTATAAATGAAGAAGAACTTGAAGAGGTTATGGCGAGTATTGTTAGAAGTTTAGATTATAAGAAGAAAGAGAAAAATATACTTTTAGATAAGAATAGAAAATTAATTCAATACCTAGAAGAAATATTAGATGAGAATTTTATATATGATATGAAGGATTCAATATCAATAGATATATATAATAAAATATATACTGTAGCTAATATAAAATTTATGAAAAAAGAAGATGAAGAAGATCGTGTAGATATGGAAGATATAGTAGACGGATATACAAATGATAGGTATGAGATTCTTTATAAATATGATGACCAAGCTATATTAATAAATTCTTGGGATAAAAATATATCTAGAAATGAAATTATTAATTATTATGAAGACATTAAGGAAAACCTTATTAAAGAATCAAAGAAGGAAATTTTTATGTCTATAGGAGATACTGTTTTTGATATAAAAGATATAAGAAAAAGCTATAAAGTAGCTAATGACTTAAAAAAGTATATATTAACAGAAGGTACCAATAAATGTATATATAAAGAAAATATTAGAGATATAAAAGAAAAGAAGATGAACTTTAAAGAAGAAATAGATTATATTAATAAGTTAATTATAGAAAAAAGTAATAAAGATTTAGAAAAGTATATATCAGAGATATTAGAAAATAAAGAGCTAACTCCTAAAAATATCTATGATTTTTCAATAAAAATAATAATATTAATAGACGATATATCAAATGAATTTAAGTTAGAAAAAAAGTATGGAAGAGATAGTTTAAGTAATACCATCATAGAATTATGTAATGAAAGTACTAGAAAAAGTGTTAAGGCATTTATAATTAGAGAAATAGAGGAACTTATAGAGGCTATGTATAAAAGTACAGTAAAATATAGTCCGGTAGTCCAACAAATAGTAAATATAGTAGATGACAGATATTATGAAGAGCTAAGCTTAAAAATTTTAGCTCATCAATATAATATAAATAGTTCATATTTAGGGCAAATTTTTTCAAAGGAAACAGGAAGCTCATTTTCAGAATACTTAAATAAGACGAAAAATATGAAGGCAAAGGAATTAATACTTAATACAAATATGAAGATAAATGATATTGCTAAAGCAGTTGGGTACATTGATACAAGCTATTTCTATAGAAAGTTTAAAAAATATTATGGAGTGTGTCCATCAACATTAAGAGAAATGAAGAACTATTAATAGATGATATGTCTTTTGGAGCAACGGTGTCCGTTGTGAGATGCAGATAGCTGTAATCGCATATAAAATCACAGCAATAATCAAGATTAAAAGTATGTAAAAATGGAGTAAGAATTTTTTCTTACTCCATTTATTTACGTCGTAATAGATTAAAATTGTAAACTTATTTTTTTATTTCTTCGCATACGGGACAGTAGTTAGTTTTGTGTAAAAACAAAACTAACTACTGTTTTTTTGTATGAACAGCTGGTGGTTTTGGAATAATATACTATATAAATTTAGGAGGAAAAATTATGACAAAGAATATTAATACCAACTTTGATTACAATGAGGAAGTAAAGAAATGTAAAACTATTGATGATGTTATGGGGAAAAATGGGCTTATTCAGAAGCTTGTTAAAGATGTTCTTGAAAATATATTAGAAGGAGAAATGGAGGAACATTTAGGTAGAAATAAATATGAAAGAAAAGAAACTCCAGATGAATTAAAAAAGAACTATAGAAATGGATATAGCACTAAAAACTTAAGAAGCTCCTTCGGTGACGTCGACTTAGACGTACCCCGTGATAGAAATGCCGAATTTGAGCCACAAATTATAAAAAATACGAAACTGTATGTTCGGAATTAGATAAAAAGATTATCTCTTTATATGCTAAGGGAATGTCAACATCCGATATTCAAGCTGAAATTGAAGATTTATATGGAATAACTATATCACCATCAATGGTATCTAAAATAACTGATAAAGTGCTTGCTAGCGCCGCCGAATGGCAAAATAGAATTTTAGATAAAATATATCCAATAGTCTATTTAGATGCTATGTTAA
>NZ_JH815222.1:2551741-2881660 GCF_000158375.2 Clostridium sp. 7_2_43FAA | reverse complement strand
TAAATAAATGTGTTTACTTAGCAACAATGGAGATATTAGAAAAATGGACCCAACCTATACATAATTGGGGAGCTACGCTAGCGGAGCTTTCAATAGTATTTGAAGATCAATTAAAAGATGAATTAGCTTAGAAGCTTGTACTTTTTATAAATTATATGCATACTATTTGATTTTTTTGAAATACTAAAAAAGGTAATAAGAAACATTATTAGTATTTCTTAAATATAAAAAAATATTACTGGAAATGAAAATTTCCAGTAATATTAAAACAATAAAAATAATAATTACACAGAATTATCTATTCTCTCTCGCATACTAATTTTATAAAAATATTCACTTTATTTTTCTCAATTAGTCTATCTAAGTCTTCTTTTGATAAGAATCCCAGTCTTTCCATGCTTAAACCGCTTCCGCCATCATTGCCATGAAATAAATATACTTCATCCCCTATATCTATTTGTCTATTTCCACTAAAATAATAATTTGTTAATTTAGATATATCTTCTTCTATTTCTAAATTAGTATATGCCCCACCAGACATTAGTTTTATTTTATTTTCTTGTATATTTATTGATAGATTAGTATCTTCTATTTTATCCTCTGTTGGTCCATATGCCATACCAAATATCATTTCTTCTTTTACTTTCTCTTTATTTTTATAAATTTCATATACTATCTTCAGTTCATAGTTTTTATCTTTAGGTAAGTTTTTCAAATCATATTTAAATGCTCTGTTTCCAGTTAGTAATAATATTTCATTTTGTTCATCTGTAAATTCTTTAGATTTAATTGTAAAATAGTTATTTTGGGTGCATCCACTAATAATTAAGGCACTCAAAATCGCAATTAAGACCAATACTTTTTTCATTTTTTCCCACCTCAGTAATTTATGTTTTTTTTAGTTATATTATTTGCAAAAAATTGTTTACTCTTAAATAAAATAAATAGTTTAATATTACTTATTTCTTAGATTAAAAATTCTGTTTCATATTTAAATTTGCATTATAATACAATGATTCTTTACTTTGATTATATTATACTAACATATTTTACAAATTTATTCCAATAAGCATTTTCCAAGCTATATTTTTATATATAAAGTCACACAGCAATTCGCACCTATGTATTCACAGAGATAACAGATTTAATATTTTTTGAAATACATGTGATTTTGGTTGTAATTTTAATTTAATTAACATATTTTGCACCCAGAAAAAGAACCTGTTGGTAAATTTTAATGTCTTTTTTAGTTTTTTATTTAAAAAATGAGTCTGTTGGTTATACACAAGTACATTTTTATTCAGCCGAAAAATAGAAACTTTAATTTATTCACTAAATCTAAAGTATTTCAACTTTAAAGGTAAAAGGCTTGTATGATATATTTTAAGTAGTTAAAGAAACGTTTACAGAAAAGGGGTTGGAGCAATGTCTAAAGTTAAGAAGTTAGATAAAAAGAGAAATAAGTCAATATTTAAAAAGCTAAAAGAGAATGGAGAATTTTTACTTTTAACATTACCAGGGACATTATGGTTTTTAGTATTTGCATATTTGCCTATGATAGGTATAATTATTGCTTTTAAAAATTGGAGAATTAGCGGTGGATTTATAGAAAGTTTAATAAAAAGTGAATGGGTAGGATTTGATAATTTCAAATTTCTATTTAATAGTAGTGATGCTTGGCTAATTACAAGAAATACAGTTTTATATAATATTGTTTTTATAATTTTAGGTATAGTACTTCCTGTTACATTAGCAATTTTATTAAAGGAACTGTTAAATAAAAGATTATCTAAGTTTTATCAAAGCTCTATGTTCTTACCTTACTTTTTATCATGGGTTGTTGTAAGTTACTGTTTATTTGCATTTTTAAGTCCAGAAAAAGGATATGTAAATGGAATTATAACAGCTTTAGGTGGAGAAAAAATATCTTGGTACACTGAGTCTAAATATTGGATTGTAATAATAATATTTATGAGTCAATGGAAGGCTGTTGGATATGGTACAGTTGTATACTTAGCATCTATATGTGGAATAGACAAGTCATATTATGAAGCATCTATGATAGATGGAGCAAGTAAATGGCAACAAATAAAATATATTACCATTCCATCATTAAAACCAGTTTTGATAATAATGTTTATAACAGCAGTAGGAGGAATGTTTAGAGCTGATTTTGGATTGTTCTATCAACTCCCAAAAAATTCTGGAGCTTTATATCCAGTAACAAATGTTATAGATACGTATGTTTATAGAGGTTTAACTAACTTAGGGAATATAGGAATGAGTTCAGCAGCTGCATTATATCAATCCTTTGTAGGACTTATTTTGATATTAGTTACTAATGGAATTGTTAGAAAAGTAGATAATGAAAATGCATTTTTCTAGAGTAAAGGCGGTGTAAAATATGGCATATAAATTTAAAAATATTTTTGATACTAATAAAGAACAAAATGAAGCAGAAGATCATTCGAATAAATTTAACTCAATTTCAAAAAAAACAAATATGATTTTAAATGTATTATTTGGAATCTTAGCAGCATTATGTATAGTACCATTTCTATTTGTTTTAATAATTTCGTTGACTAGTGAGAGCTCCTTACAAGCAAATGGATATAGATTTTGGCCAGAGGAGTGGAGTCTAGAAGCATATAAATATATATTTGAATCTGGAAGCAATATAATTAGAGCCTATGGAGTAACTATTGTAGTCACAATTACTGGAACAATACTTGGATTAATTATAATGACAACTTATGCTTATGCGTTATCAAGAAAGAATTTTGCATATAGAAAGTTTTTTACTAAGTTAATATTTATTCCTATGTTATTTTCAGGTGGTATGGTTTCATCATATTTAGTTGTAACAAGATTTTTAGGACTTAAAAATAATATATTAGCTCTTATACTACCTATTTGTGTCAGTTCATTTCACATTATAATTTTGAGAACATTCTTTAAAACTACTGTACCAGATGCAATTATAGAATCTGCAAAAATAGATGGAGCTTCAGAGTTTTTACTATTCTTAAGAATAGTTTTACCAATATCACTTCCAGCAATAGCAACAATAGCTTTATTTTTAACACTAGGATTTTGGAATGATTGGTTTAATGCAATGCTATATATAGATAAAAATAGTTTAATACCATTGCAATATTTACTTATAAAGTTAGAAACATCAATAGAGTTTCTGGTGAATAATTCTCAATCTATTGGTTTAAATGCAACTGAAGCAGTATCAAAAATGCCAAAAGAAACAGTAAAGATGGCAATAGTTGTTATAACTACTTTACCAATTATTTTTGCTTATCCATTTTTCCAAAAATATTTTGTTAGTGGATTAACGGTTGGAGCAGTAAAGGAGTAAATTTAATGAATGATTGGGTTGTAAAGTTAATAATATAGTAATAAAAGTGTAAGTTAAAATATTTAATATTCATAGGAGAAAAGTTATGTTTTATTTATTAGAAAGAATTGAAAAGACTTGTAATGAAATTGCTAAAAATGTATATAGAAATGAAATAAGCCTTGAAAATTATATGTATATCGATGGAAATTATCATAACATAGATTTAATAAAGGATGCTCCAAAAGAGCGATGGAGAGAGTTTAAAAGTGGAGATTTATGGGGAGGCAAAGATTGTCATGGATGGTTTAAGTGCTCTGTAGAAGTTCCAAATAACTTTGAAGGGAAAGTAATAGCCCTTAACTTTCATACTTTTGATGAAGGATGGGATGCTACAAATCCTCAATTTATCTTATATGTTAATGGAGAAGAAATTCAAGGGTTAGATATAAATCATAGAGAGGTAATTTTAACGCATAATGCAGTTGCAGGCACAAAGTATGATATAGATTTACATGCATATGCAGGAATGCTTGCTGATAAAAAAGCTACATTATATGGAAAGTTAGTAGAAGTAGATATGGATTCTAGAGAGTTATATTGGAATCTAAAAGTCCCTGTTGATGTATGCAAAGAGTTAGATAAAGAAGATAAAAATAGAATAGATATGATAACTGTTTTGAATGAGGCTATCAATTTAATTGATTTAAGAAGACCTAAATCAAAAGAATATGATGAAAGTATTAAGGAAGCAAATAACTTCTTAAATGAAAAGTTTTATGGAGAATTATGTGGACATGAAGATGTAATTGCAACTTGTGTAGGACATACTCATATAGATGTAGCTTGGCTTTGGACTGTTGCACAAACAAGAGAAAAAGTTGCTAGGAGCTTTTCAACAGTATTGAAACTAATGGAAGAGTATCCAGAGTATATATTTATGTCATCTCAACCACAGCTTTATAAGATGTTAAAGGAAGATCATCCTAAAATATATGAAAAAGTAAAGGAAAAAATTAAAGAAGGAGTTTGGGAGCCAGAAGGATCTATGTGGCTTGAAGCAGATTGTAATGTTACATCAGGAGAGTCACTAGTAAGACAAATACTTCATGGTAAAAGATTTTTTAAAGAAGAATTCAACGTAGATAATAAAATATTATGGTTACCAGATGTTTTTGGTTATTCAGCAGCATTACCTCAAATACTTAAGAAATCAAATATAGATTATTTCATGACAACTAAAATAGCATGGAATCAATTTAATAAAATTCCAAATGACACATTTATGTGGAGAGGTATAGATGGAAGTGAAGTACTAACGCATTTTATAACAACTACAGGTCCAGGACAAGATAGAGAATCTCACTTCACAACATATAATGGACATATTCAGCCAGATGCAATAATGGGATCGTGGAGAAGATATCAAAATAAGAATATAAATAACGATGTACTAGTTTCCTTTGGATGGGGAGATGGTGGTGGTGGTGCTACTATCGAAATGCTTGAAAATGGTAGAAGATTAGCAAAGGGGATACCAGGTGCTCCAAGAGTTAAAATGGGAACATCCTTAGATTATTTTAAAAGATTAGAAGAAAAAGTATCAGGAAATAAAGAGTTAAAAAAATGGGTTGGAGAATTATATCTTGAATACCATAGAGGTACTTATACTTCAATGGCGAGAAATAAAAGAGATAATAGAAAATGTGAAAATTTATATACAGCAGCAGAAAAGCTTAATTCTCTATCAATGCTATTAGGTAATGAATATCCTCAAGAAAATATTAATAATTCATGGGAAAAAGTGCTTCTAAATCAATTCCATGATATTATTCCAGGATCATCTATTAAAGAAGTTTATGATGTTACACAAGTTGAGTATAAGGAGTTATTAGAAAATGTAGATAATTTAATAGAAAATAGCATGGATAATATACTTTCAGAAATAAATCTTGAGGAGAGAAGTGTAGTAGTTTCTAATACTTTAGGTTTTGAGAGAAATGATATTGCAACATTTGAAATTCCAAAAGATATAAAAAATCCAGCAGTAATTGATGAAGATGATTTAGAGATTGTGTGTCAAAAAATAGATGGAAATAAAGCAATATTTTTTGCAAAGGCGATTCCTGCAAATGGATATAAATCATTTAGAATTGTAGAAGCAACTAAAGAAACAAATGAATTAGTTAAGCTTTCGAAAGAAGAAGCGGAAAATAAATTTTTCAAGATTATATTTGATAATCAAGGACAAATTACATCATTTATAAATAAAGAAGTAAATAGAGAAATATTAAAAGATGGAGCAATAGGTAATGAACTTCAAGCTTTTGAAGATAAGCCAATGTGCTTTGATAACTGGGATATAGATATATATTATAAAGAAAAAATGTGGAAAATAAATGATGTTCAAAATATTGAAGTTATAGAACAAGGACCAGTAAGAAGCACATTAAAGGTAGAAAGAAAATTCTTAGAATCAAAGATAATTCAAAAGATTCATATTTATAATGATATCGAAAGAATAGATTTTGAAACCTTTGCAGATTGGAAAGAAAAAGATGTATTAGTTAAGGCAGCTTTCCCAGTAGAAATTAATGCTAAGGAAGCTACTTACGAAATTCAATATGGAAATGTAACTAGACCAACACATAACAATACATCTTGGGATGTTGCAGCATTTGAAGTTTGTGGTCATAAATGGGCTGATTTATCAGAAGGTGATTTTGGAGTTTCATTATTAAATGATTCTAAATATGGCCATGACATAAAAGACGGAAACATGAGATTGACATTATTAAAATCAACATGTGATCCAAACCCAGATGCAGATAAGGAAGAGCATTTCTTCACATATTCAATATATCCTCATACTGGAACATGGAAAGAAGCAAAAACAGTTAATCAAGCTTATCAATTAAATACACCTTTATTTACAAAAGTTTGTGAAGAAAATAAAGGAATTTTAGATAATAAATTAAGCTTGGCTAGTGTAAATAAAGATAATGTTATGATTGAAGTTATAAAGAAGGCCGAAGATAGTGATGATTTAATAATTAGACTATATGAATTCCATAACAAGAGAACAAATGTAGATTTAAGTTTCTTTAAAAATATAGAAAGTGCTGTTGAGTGTAACTTATTAGAAGATGATCTATCAAGTGTAAATATAAATGGAAATAGTATTAACTTTATAATAAAGCCTTTTGAAATAAAGACATTAAAAGTTAGGTTGAGATAATTTAAATAAATTCAAAATAATTGAGGTAATATTATATCATGATTTTTATAAAATTAAGATATTTTATTACCTTTAATATTTAACATTACTTATAAAAATAAGGAGAAAGTAATCAGTAGTATAGAGTTTAATATATTCTATCTAGTGAAAAAGTATTAAGTATGAGTTTAACAAGTAAAAAATTAAAGACACCAACAATAGTAAATATATATAACTTTATAAGAAAGACGGTATATCCAAGTGGAGAGTTTGTTGAAGATGATTTTAAAACAATAATATATCAATTAGAAATTTTGAAGCAATACGGATTGCCAGCAACATATGCACTAAAATATGATGCATTAATAGATAAAAGGTTTAGTGATTTGATAAAAGAAAGTATTGATGAATATGACGAAGTTGGTGTTTGGTGGGAAATTGATAAGCAACTAGCAGAAAAAGCAGGAGTTAAATGGAAGGGAAAGACTCCAGTAGATGATCATGTAAATATAGGATATTCATTAGGATATTCAAAAGAAGATAGATTAAAAATGGTAGATGTATATATGGAAGATTTCAAATCAATTTTTGGGTATTATCCCAAATCAGTAGGGTCTTGGGTAATGGATATTATAACTTTAACGTATTTTAAAGAAAAATATAATGTTGAAGCCGCTGCTTTATGCAGAGATCAAATTGGTACAGATGGATTTACACTTTGGGGAGGATATTATAACCAAGGATATTATCCAAGTAAATTAAATGAATATATACCATCTCAAAGTAAGGAGATGCAATTGGATTTACCAATATTTAGAATGCTCGGACCTGATCCAATTTATGCTTTTGAAGATGGATTAAGAAAATCTATAAATGGTGTTTATACTATGGAGCCAGCTTGCGTAATAGGACAAACTAAAGAGTGGATTGAATGGTTATTTGATAGATATATAAATGAACCAGTTTTAGGATTTTCATATATACAAACAGGACAGGAAAATACTTTTTTATGGAATACAATGAAAAAAGGATATGAACTCCAAATTCCATATATAGCAAAGCTTGCAAAAGAGAAAAAAGTAAGAGTTGAAACTTTAAAAGAATCAGGAAAATGGTTTAAGAAAAAATACTTAGTTACACCACCTACTACTATCACAATATCTAAGGACTGGAATAAAGATGATTTAAGAACAGCGTGGTATAATAGTAGATTTTATAGAATAAGTTTTCTTTGGGAAAAAAATAGTCTTTCTATAAGAGACTTGCATTTATTTAATGAAAATTATAAGTCAAGATATTATGAAAGTACTTTGGAAGACAATGAGAGTGTTTTTGATTCACTTCCTATATTAAATGCTCATTATTGGAGCGATAAAAATTTAAGAGCATCAATAGATTTAGTAAAAATAGATAGCAATAATGATATAAATAAAATAATTGGAGAAGAACCAAAGTTTTCAATAATAGATGAATTTTCATATGAAGTAATTTGGGAAACAAGTGAAGGTTCAACAATAAATATAATATGCAAAGATTCAGAAATTGTATTTAGGGAAAATATATTTGAAGAAAATAGATACAAAGAAAATGTATTTAAGAAAAATAGATATAAAGATAATACATTGAAAGAAAATTGCTACAAAGATAATCAGAAAAAATTTGCATTGTACTTTAATAGAATTCCTGTAGTGAAGAATGTATATAAAAAAGAATTAGTGTGTATGCACAATGGTTTTGAGTACTCTTTACATTTATCTAAGGGAGAGTTTATATTAAATGGAAATTCTAAATTAGAGAATTCTGAATTGTTTATTGTTTCAGAAGAAAATGAGATATCTTTATTAATTTCTAAGGATGAAAGAATAATAAATGAAGAAATCTTTACTAAGGATTATTTGAAAAATTCAGATGAAGTTGATAACTATATTCCAAAATATCAAAGAATAAAAAGTAAGTCTAAAATAATGCCAAGAGCATTAAAACCTGAAATTTCACCTAAAAATATTGTGTTAAAGGAACCAATTAATAAAAAAGTTGATATATATAATCCAAATAAAACTGGTGAAATTACATATACATTAGATGGAAGTGAGCCAAATATTCAATCATTATTATATACAGAGCCAATAGTAATAGAGAAGAGTACAACAATTAAAGCAAGGGCTTTTAAGGATGGCTTTAAAGAAAGTGAAGTAGAAGAAGGTAGTCTATATAAATCATTAGGGATTAAGGATATAAAGACATTTACAAATCCAGTAGAAATAGAAAAATATAATAAAAATGGTGTTTATGATTTAATAGATGGGGAAAAGGGAAGTAATGATTATACAGATGGACGTTGGCTTGGATACCATGATGATTTGGATGTAATTATAGATTTAGGAGAAGAAAGAAACATAAGCAAAATAACTGTAGGTTTTTTACAAGATACTAGAGCATGGATTTATTATCCTAGATTTGTAGATTTTAAGTATTCAGTTGATGGAAAAGAATTTAATGATATTGAAAGAATTTATTATAGAAATTCAATACCAAGAAAAGAAGTTGCTGTAGATAATATAAGTTCAATTTTTAATATCGATATAAAGATTAGGTATATAAGAATCTTTGCTAAGAATGAAGAAGTATGTCCTAGTTGGAGCATTATGGCAGGTGAAGGGCCAGCGTTTATGTTTGTTGACGAAATTACTGTGGAGTAATCGGTTTAAAATATATTAATGGTTTCAGAATAGAGTTATGAAATTACTAAGTAATAAATATAAATTTTATTGATTAAAAAGATGTTTATTGACTAAAAAGGGAGATGGTGAAAATGAACTTAATACCAATGCCTAGAAAGATACAATATATTAAAAAAGAATTTAAATTAAAAAAAGAAGTTAATATAATTTTAGATTACAACTGTTCTTTTGATGATTTGAACTCTGCAATATTGTTGCAAGAAGAAATAAATAATACTTTTGGATTTAAAGTAAATATAACAAAGGCTTTAAATTATCATATTTATAATACTTTTATATGTCTAAAGAAAAAGTCTTCAATGGAGGATGAGGAATATAAGTTATCAATAAAAAAAGATAATATTGAAATAAATGCCTCTACTTCTAAAGGATTATTTTATGGAATTCAGACATTAATACAAATAATAAGAGAGTATGGATATAGTTTACCAGGAGTAATAATAGAAGATAAACCTTATTTTAAACATAGAGGATTTTATCATGATGTTACTAGGGGAAAAGTTCCGAAGCTAGAAACTTTAATGAACTTAGTAGATAAAGCATCATTTTATAAGATAAATGAACTTCAGTTGTATATTGAGCACACCTTTGCATTTAAAGGGATGAGCGAAGTTTGGATAGATAAAGATCCATTAACTTCAGAAGAAATAATTTTATTAGATAGGTATTGTAAAAATAAGCATATAGAACTTATACCATCTATATCTACCTTTGGGCATTTATACGAAGTTTTAAGAACTAAATCCTTTAAGAATTTATGCGAATTAACAGAAACAACAAAACCTGAATATTCCTTTGTAGATAGAATGGCTCATCATACATTAAATGTAACTAATGAAGATAGTATAAAATTAGTTGGAAATATGCTAGAACAGTTTATACCTTTATTTTCATCTAATAAGTTTAATATATGTTGTGATGAAACCTTTGATTTAGGGAAAGGGAAAAGTAGTAAGGAGTCTGATAGACTAGGGATTGGAAAGCTTTATGTTGATTTTCTTAATAAAGTTATTTCTATAGTAAAAGAATATGATAAGGAAATAATGTTTTGGGGAGATGTTATATTAAATCACCCAGATTTAATAAATACTATAGATAAAGATGCAATTTGCCTAAATTGGAATTACTGGTGTGGTGTTGAAGAAAAGGATACAAAAATAATTGCAGAAAGTGGAAGGAAACAATATGTATGTCCTGGAGTAGGGGGATGGAGTCACTTAATGAATTTAATGGACAATGCATTTGAAAATATATATAGAATGATTTCATATGGAGTAAAGTATGATGCAATAGGGGTACTTAATACAAATTGGGGAGATTATGGACATATAAATTTATTATCTAGTTCTATTCCAGGAATGATATATGGAGCTGCTTTATCATGGAATCCTAGTATAGAAAAAGATTTTAATAAAATGTATAAAGATATTTCTATTTTAGAATTTGGAGATAGTAGTGGGACACTAGTTTCATTATTAGCAGAACTAAGTAAATGTCAGGAGTTTGGATGGTCTGAGTTAGTAATATGGAAGGAAAAGTTTAATACAAATGAACACATCAAAAATGAACTTATAAGGAAAATGAAAACAGCAAAAATTCATGAACTAAAGGAACAGCAGGAAAAAATATTAAAAATAGAAGAAAAGTTAGAAAATTTATCACATGATACAAAATATACAAAATCAAAGGAAATTATACAAGAGTTTATAGTTGCAGCTAGAGGTATCTTAATAATAAATAAAATAATGATAGTAATAATAAATAATGAAATATACAAGGGTAAGCTTGATGATAATGTGAATAGTATAAATATTAGCATAAATAATAAGATAATAAAGGGGTATAGTGATATAAATAATGATGTAATAAAAGAAAGCATTAGTATGAATAATAACTTTAAACAATTGGCAGAGAGTTTTGAAGAATGGTTTTATGAGTATTCAACTATATGGAGAAAAACAAATAAAGAAAGTGAATTATATAGAATAAGAGATGTAATAAAATATACTTGTAGTTATTTACGGGATATATAGCATAAAAAATTTCTACTTATTTAGGCCCAAGGGGAATTCCCCTTAGGGCTTTTAAAATTGAAGTTAGTTTATACTCTTACTGAAAAAGAGGTGAATTGGAATTTATCATATCTATGCCTAGCAATGGAATATTCAAATGCTTTTCCATTATTTATATAAGCAATTTGCTCAACTTCTAAAACAGGATCATGATTACCTAAATTTAAGTACTTAATATCTTCTTTATTGCTTTTATCTGAACGAATAATTTTATTTGCACTACTTATTTTTAATTTTAAGGTACTTTCTATATAATCATATATTGAATGTTCTAAAATACTATGGTTAATTCCAGTGATTAGTGTAGCATCCATAAAGGTTTTTTCAAGGACTACAGGCTCATTATTAATATATCTCACCCTTAATATTTCATATACAGGAGAGTTTTCATCTATATTTAATTTGTTAGATAAATTAGTATCAGCAAATATTAATTTGAAATCTAAAACTTTTGTTTTTACATTACCATGAGATAGCCTAGTTAATCCATTTAAATCTCTATCAAATATATTTATCTTTGAATTATCAGGTAGTTTATCCATTATAAAAGTTCCGTGTCCACGTTTTCTATATATAATGCCATCTAAAACCAATAAATCTAATGCTTTTTTCATAGTCATTCTACTACAATTAAATTCATTGCAAAGGCTAATTTCATCAGGTATTTGATTATTTTTATCACTGTAGACTCCATTTTCAATTCGAAGTTTAATTTCATCACTTATTTCTTTATATTTAGGCATATTAGATATCCTTTCACTTTTAATTATTATATAAATATATTACTATAAATTATAATTTTATCAAGATAAAACTATAGCCAATAATTTTAATTGTCTAGACAAATGATAAAATTGGCTATATAATTATTATAGGATAAAGTTATAAAATTTAATTTAGATATTAAATTTCAGTATTTATACTGATTTTAAATGAAGTATTAGGAAAATAAAAATAAAGCTTATGAATTTAAGTTTTTAATGAAAACGATAATAAATAATAAAAATTTACTAATAAAAAATAAAGAGTATTTACAGATTTAAGGGAGGCGTTGTAATGAAAAACAAATTTACATTTCCAGAAGGATTTTGGTGGGGATCAGCAACTTCAGGTCCACAAAGCGAAGGGAGCTTTAATAAAAAGCATAAAAGCGTGTTTGATTATTGGTATGAAGTAGAGCCAGAAGCATTTTTTGATAAAGTTGGACCAGAGGTTACATCTAATTTTTATAATAGTTATAAAACAGATTTACAAATGCTTAAGGAAATAGGATTAAATAGTTTTAGAACATCAATTCAATGGACAAGACTTATAAAGGATCTTGAAACTGGAGAACCAGATGAAGACGCAATTAGATTTTATAATGATGTTATAGATGAAACTATAAAAAATGGAATGATACCTGTAATGAACTTACATCATTTTGATTTACCGGTAGAACTTTATGATAAATATGGTGGATGGGAATCAAAGCATGTTGTAGATTTATTTGTAAAGTTTGCAGAAACAGCATTTAAGCTTTTTGCTGATAAGGTAAAGTTTTGGACAACTTTCAATGAACCAATAGTAGTTGTAGAAGGACAATATTTATATAAGTTTCATTATCCTAAAGTTGTTGATGGAAGAAAAGCAATGCAAGTTTTATATAATATAAATTTAGCATCAGCAAAAGCTATAAAATTATTTAAAGACAATAAATATGATAAGAATGGATCTCAAATAGGAGTAATATTAAATTTAACACCATCATATCCAAGAGATATAAATAATCCTGAAGATGTTAAGGCAGCAAAAATAGCAGATGCATTCTTCAATAGATCATTCCTTGATCCAGCAATAAAAGGAGAATTTCCAAGGGATTTAGTAGAAATTCTAAAAAATGATAATGTATTATGGGAGTCTAATGAAGAAGAGCTTAAGATAATAAAGGAAAATACTATAGATTTCCTTGGAGTGAACTATTACTTCCCACGTAGAATAAAATCAAAGGAAAATGTGGAAATTTCTAGTGAATCTGTGGATAAATCATCTGAGTGGATGCCAGATAAATACTTTGATAATTATGAAATGCCAGGAAGAAGAATGAATCCTTATAGAGGATGGGAAATATATCCTAAAGCAATGTATGATATAGCAACTAATATAAGGGACAATTACAATAATATTCCATGGTTTATTTCTGAAAATGGAATGGGAGTAGAAGGTGAAGAAAAGTATATTAATGAAGATGGAGTTATAGAAGATGATTATAGAATAGAATTCTTAAAAGAGCATTTAGAAAATCTTCATAAGGGAATAGAAGAAGGATCAAATTGCTTTGGATATCATACATGGACTCCTATTGATTGTTGGTCTTGGTGTAATGCATATAAAAATAGATATGGATTTATAGCTTTAAATTTAAAAACACAAGAAAAAACAATAAAAAAATCAGGAAGATGGATAAAAGAAGTTTCTGAAAATAATGGATTTTAGATAGCCCCATGGGCATTTCTCCTAAGGTAAGGTAAATAGAAAATATGAAGAGGGTATGAAAGAAATGAAAAATAGTTCAATAAGTAATGATAAATACATAATAGGAATAGACATTGGTGGAACAAATATTAGAGCTGCATTATTAGATGAAGAAAGAAATATTATAGAAAAGATAAAAATAGAAAATCGAGTAAAAAAAGGACCTGAATATAACCTAGATAAGATTATAAATCATATCAATAGTAACTGGAAAGATAGAAATATAAAAGGAATTGGAGTTGGAAGTCCAGGACCTTTAGATATTAAAAATGGAATTATATTAAAAGCGCCTAATTTACAAGGATGGGATAACTTTAATGTAAAGAAATATTTTGAAGAAAAAACATCACTAAAAACAGAAGTAAATAATGATGCTAATGTTGCAGGACTTGCTGAAGCTATGATTGGATCTGCAAAAGGAGCTGAAAGTGTTTTTTATATTACAGTTTCAACAGGTGTTGGTGGTGCTTTAATAATTGATAATAAAATTATAAATGGTGCAAATAGCTTTGCAGGAGAAATATGTAACCTAATAATAAATGAAGATAAATACAGCCATTCAGGACTAGTTCAAGGTGGACTTGAAGGACAATGTAGTGGGCCTAATATATCTAGACAAGCAACTGATTTATTAGGAAAACACATAGATACACCAGAAGTTTTTGAGTTATATAAAAATAATGATAATTCAATAAAAAGCTTAATTAATGGAGTATGTGAAAATTTATCTATAGGAATTTCAAACATAATATCAGTTGTTGATCCAGAAGTTATAGTCCTTGGAGGTTCTGTAATTTTATATAATAAAGAATTACTAGAAGTAATAACTAAAAAAGTTAAAGAAAAAGTAATTAATAAAGATGCTGTAGACATAAGAATAGCAGAAATTGGAGATGATGCTGGACTTAGAGGAGCAGGTTTCTTAATTATCTAATTAAATTTTACTGCAATATAAAGAGATTAATACAAAGAAAGTTAATATAAATATAAGAAAGGTTGTCCGTCAAGGGCAACCTTTTAAACTAATAATTGGCTCTGTTTTAAACTAATGTTGATATTGGACAATAAAAAAATGAACAATTGATTGTCCGTTTTTAATTCGCAGTAATTTAAGATTGTGCATCAGAATCTAATTGTCAGATTGAAATTGTGCTCCCAGCTAAGGGAAATTAGCCTAACAGTGGAAATCCTGGCTGAATAATGTCTAGCCAGCCACAAGTAGCGAGTCTTGAGTTGGCATGTGTTACAGCCTAAGAGAGGTTTGTTTAGTACATATAAAATACAGGTAAATTATGATGAAATTAAGAATTTAAAAAATCGCTATATTGCATTTGATGTCGAAACAACAGGATTAAGTCCAATTAACGATAAAATTATCGAAGTCGGAGCAGTTTTATTTGAAAATGGTGAAATAATTAAAAAGTACAGTTATTTGGTTAATTTGGAAGTTGTTATCCCAGCAAGTGCTACAGCGGTTAACCATATTACAAATGAAATGATACAAGATGCTACTAAAGAAGATACTGTTTATGCTGAATTAGTTAAATTTTTAGACGACGCATTAAAAGAACAAACAGTTATATGTGCACATAATGCTACATTCGATATGAAATTTATTTCTGAAACATTAATGCGCTTGGGTTATGATGGAAAAATTCATTATGTAGATACACTTTCACTTTCGCGTAATTTATTCAAAGGTTTGCATAATTATAAACAAGATACTGTTGCAACGCATTTTGAACTTGTGAATTTTCAATCACATAGAGCTGTTTCAGATGCTGAAATTTGTGGTAGGATTCTTTGAAATTTACTTCAGATAAAAAGAAAAGATGCAAGAAAAAAAGATTAAAGCGTTTGAAAAAAATAAGCCATCTGATGAAGAAATGGAAGTGTGTGCTTACGTTCAAAATTGTATTGAAAAAAAGGGGTGACTCCAAATGGTTAGGATTTTATAAGAATAGCAGTAATTATGTTGATATAAGTTATCTTTATTATGTTTTAAAATTTAAATGTGCAAAGAAATAAAAATAGTCCCTCTATGTTAAATCAATTATCATATACTGATGTAGGTATTTTTGTAGGTATTTTATTGGAATCAGCTAAAAAAAGAAAAAAAGAATCAGATAATACTCATATCAATGAGAGTGTTATATCTTCAAGTAGAGAACCACAAATTGCAATAAAAGATGTTATTATTAACCATATCCATGATAGAGTTCCATTATAAGATATTCTTAATAAAAATAATTTTGACAAAGGTTTTATAGATGGCTATTCATTATGGAAACAAGGTGATAATTTACGAAAAGAAGGAGAATTAGAATCAGCAATTAAATTGTTTGACCTAGCTAGATATAATGGTTATAATGCACCTGCTCTGTATACTTCTTATGCGATGGCATTTCGTAAGCTAAAAGATTATGAAAATGAAATAGATATTTTGAATGAATGTATTGAACATATAAGAAACAATAGTACAAAGGTTAGTAAATTTGAAGTACGACGTGATAAAGTTATTCAATTATTATATAAACAGAAAGAAGCTGAGAAAAGAAAATTAGAGAATGAAAATTTGAAAACTGAAAAATCAATAGTTTTTAGTAATTCTCTTTTAAGATCAAATGGACGTGCAATTTTACAGTTGACTGATGATATGGTTTTGATCAAAATATATGATATGGTAGCTCAAGCTGTAAGAAAAACAGGAGTAAACTCTAAGGGTATCCGAGATGCAGCAAAAGGTGTTCAAAAGCATGCAGGAGGCTATATATGGAAATAAGCGGATTAAGAGTAAGTTTATATAAATAAGAAATACCACATATCTAAGAATTCTTGCAACAGATATGTGGTATTTCTTATTTATAATATTGAATGCTTTTTATGACAAAAAAAGAGGAGTTTAGATCCAAAATGATAATTTGAATGCTAAATGTAGTAGTTGGGAAAGAAGGATATTAACTAAAAAATGACTAGTTGTAAAATGAACCATTATATTTTTTTACAAACAAATGGAGAGGTATTCAAAAATCATTGAAATAAAAATACTAATATGCTAGTATACTAATATGAGGAACTTATTTTTATAAGATTAGCCTATAAGCAAAGTGTTAATTTAAAGAAAAGATAAGCTTAAATAGTTTTTATAAAATATAAATCTACACACAGAGTTATTAAGAAAAGCTATGGACGGTCTTAAAATAATTAATAGTAGGTGAAAGTAATGAGTAGTATTTTAGAAAAATTTAATAAACAAAAGGAGTTTCTTATTTGCATAGATTCTGATGGATGTGCAATAGATACTATGGATATAAAGCATATAAAATGTTTTGGACCTTGTATGATTACAGAGTGGAATCTTGAAGAATGGAGAAAGTCTATATTAGATAGCTGGAATGAAGTTAATCTTTATACGTTAACTAGAGGAATAAATAGATTTAAGGGATTAGCAGTAGCCCTTACGGAAATTAATGATAAATATATAAAAATTGAAGGGTTAGATGAGTTTTTAAAGTGGACAGATGAAACTTTAGAGCTTTCTAATGAGTCTTTAGAAGAAGAACTAAAGAAAACCAATAATACTTGTATAAGAAAAGCTTTAGAATGGTCAAGAGCTGTTAATAAATCAATAGACTTATTAAGTGAAGAGGAAAAATCTCCATTTGAAGGTGTAAAGGAAGCAATAATAGAAGCCAAGAAAATTGCGGATATAGCAATAGTATCATCTGCAAATGAAAAGGCAGTATTAGATGAATGGAGCAATAATGGGCTTTTGGAAAGTGTTGATATAGTTTTAACCCAAAATATTGGACCAAAGGCTTACTGTATAAGTAAGCTTATTGAAAAAGGATATAATAGAAGAAATGTTTTAATGGTGGGTGATGCTTTGGGAGATCTTAAAGCAGCTGAATCAAATGAAGTTTTATATTATCCAATAATGGTTAAAAAGGAAAAGGAGTCTTGGAATAGATTTACTATAGAGGCTTTGAAAAAATTTGTTGATAATTCATATATAGGGGAGTATCAAGAGAAGGTTATAAATGAATTTAAATCAAATTTATCTAAATAAAAATCATATATAATTTAAGTAAAGGGTGGAGTTAAGGTGAAAAACATAGAGTTCAAAAGTAAAAAGATATTAGGTTTTGGAGAAATAATGTTAAGGCTTACTCCTCCTAATAATCAAAAAATAATACAATCAGATTCTTTTGAAGCTGTATATTCTGGAGGAGAAGCAAATGTAATAGCAAGTCTTGCTATACTAGGCCATGATACTAAATTTATAACAAAGCTACCAGATAATTATTTGGGGAAAAAAGTTATAAGTAAGTTTAGAAGTTATAATGTCAATGTAGAGGATATCATAATAGGAGAAGGCAGATTAGGCGTATATTATTCAGAAATTGGACATGGTCTTAGAAGTACTGAAGTTATATATGATAGAAAGTATTCAGCCATTTCTATGGCAAAAAAAGAAGAATTTAATATAAAAAATATGCTAAAAGGTGTTGGATTAGTTCATTTATCAGGAATAACACCAGCTTTAAGTAGTAATTTGAAGGAATTTATAATTGATATTGTGAAGGAGTGTAAAAACCAAGGGATATTGGTTTCTTATGACTCAAATTATAGGTCAAAGCTTTGGTCTATAGATGAAGCAAGGGAAGTATTGGAAGAAATATTACCTTATATAGATTTTGCTTTTTTAGGCTATCTAGATATGATAAATATACTTAAATTTGAGGATGAAAATTTAGAATTTGAAGAAAGATTAAAGTATCACTATGAAAATTTATTTAAAAAGTATCCAAATTTAAGATTTGCATCATGCACTAAGAGAACTGTAAATTCAATAAATAATAATACTTTACAGGGATATTTATTTGATGGAAATAACTTATTTAAATCAAATAAGTATACATTTGATATATTAGACAGAGTTGGTGGTGGAGATGCTTTTACAGCAGGAATACTTCATGGAGTTTTAAATGAAATGGAAAATGAGAGAATCGTTGAATTTGGGACATGTGCAAGTGTGTTAAAGCATTCAATAATAGGAGATATAAATATTATTGATGAAGATACGATTAATTCATTTATTGATAATGGTTTATGCAATGTTAAAAGATAAAAAAATTTTTTATAGCTAATAATAAAAATATAAATAAATTATGATAAATTTTAGGAGGGGTTATTATGTTATATCCAATAATTACAGAATCAAGACAATTAATAGATTTAAATGGTATATGGAGATTCAAATTAGACAAGGGTAACAGTCTTACAAAGGAGTGGAAGAACACGCCTCTAAAAGAAACAATGGAAATGGCTGTTCCAGCATCATACAATGACTTAGTAGAAAGTCAAGAAGTAAGAGACCATGTGGGCTGGGTATGGTATGAAAGAAATTTTATTATTCCTAAATTTTTAATGAATGAAAGAATAGTGCTAAGATTTGGGTCAGTGACTCATGAAGCAAAAGTATATTTAAACGGAGAATTATTAGTTGAGCATAAGGGTGGATTTACTCCTTTTGAAGCAGAAATAAATAATTTACTAATACAAGGTGAAAATAGATTAACTGTTGCTGTAAATAATATAATCGATGAAACTACTTTACCAGTTGGGTTAGTAAAAGAAGTAGAGATTGATGGAAAAAAAGTTATTAAGAATTCAGTTAACTTTGACTTTTTCAATTATGCAGGAATACATAGACCTGTAAAAATATATACAACTCCAAAGAATTATGTAGAAGACATAACTATTGTTACTGATTTTGAAGAAGCAACAGGATATGTTAATTATGAAATTAAAACAGTAGGAGAAGGTAATATTAGTGTATCAATAATTGATGAAGATAATAATGTAGTTTCAGAAGGAACAGGAAAGTGTGGAAAACTAGTTATAGATAATGTTAAGTTATGGGAACCTATGAATTCATATCTATATAAATTAAAAGTTGAGTTATTAAACAATGATTCTATAACTGATACTTACTTAGAAGAGTTTGGTGTAAGAACAGTTGAAGTTAAAGAAGGAAAGTTCTTAATTAACAATAAACCATTCTATTTTAAAGGTTTTGGTAAGCATGAAGATTCCTATATTAATGGAAGAGGAATGAATGAAGCTGTTAATATTAAAGATTTCAATTTAATGAAATGGATTGGGGCGAATTCTTTTAGAACAGCACATTATCCTTATTCAGAAGAAATAATGAGGCTTGCTGATAGAGAAGGTATAGTTGTAATTGATGAAACACCAGCTGTAGGGGTACACTTAAACTTTATGGCTACTGGATTTGGTGGTGATGCAGCTAAAAGAGATACATGGAAAGAAATTAGAACTAAAGAGGCGCATGAACAAGTTTTAAGAGAATTAGTAGCAAGGGACAAAAATCATCCATGTGTTGTGATGTGGTCTGTAGCAAATGAGCCTGATTCTGATTCGGAAGGAGCAAAAGAATATTTTGAGCCATTAATAAAATTAACTAAAGAATTAGATCCTCAAAAGAGACCAGTTACTGTAGTTACGTACTTAATGTCTACTCCAGATAAGTGTAAGGTTGGAGATATAGTAGATGTATTATGTTTAAATAGATATTATGGATGGTATGTTGCAGGTGGAGATTTAGAAGAAGCAAAAAGAATGCTTGATGCTGAATTAAAGGCATGGGAAGAGAGATGTCCTAATACCCCAATCATGTTTACTGAATATGGTGCAGATACTGTTGCAGGTTTACATGATACTGTTCCGGTTATGTTTACTGAAGAATATCAAGTAGAATATTATAAAGCTAACCATGAAGTTGTAGATAAATGCAAAAACTTTGTTGGAGAACAAACATGGAATTTTGCAGATTTTGCTACAAGTCAAGGTATTATAAGAGTTCAAGGTAATAAGAAAGGTATATTTACTAGAGAAAGAAAGCCTAAAATGATAGCTCATGCATTACGTGAAAGATGGACTAATATACCAGAATTTGGTTATAAAAAATAAAATAATATTAGTTTAAAATAAAAAAATAAGTATATTATATAAACTGTACCCTTTGTCAAGGACAGTTTAAAAAAGAGTAGACTAATTTAGAAGATGATTCTTGTATTGAACAGGAGTCATCTTTTTTTTATTCCATTGTTCTCTGAAATTATTATAATATTCTATGTATGCATCTATTTCTTTAACTGAATATTCAAAAGTTTCACACTATTTAATAGATATTTCATCTTTTAAATGTCCCAAAAATTATTCCTGAGGGGCGTTATCCCAACAGTTACCACGTCTAGACATAGATTGACCTAACTTATATTTTTTTACTTTATTTTGAAATATTGGACTTGTATAATGCACTCCTTGATCTGAATGTATAAATGAATCTGCTCTAAGGATATTACTATTATTTTTGATTAGTTTTATTTATTGTATAAATTACTATATCTATTTTAAGGCTTTTTGAAATATTATAGGATAAAACCTCATTAGTAGAAGCATCTAAAATGGTCGATAAATAAGTCTTCTGACCATTTTTGAAAAACAAATAAGATATATCCGTTAGCAAGACTTTGCCATGAGATTCTTGCTTGAATTCTCTACTTAAGAAATTAGGTAAGATGGTGTGTTCTTTTGTAGCTTTCATCATTCTTCTTATACGTTTTAAATTGTAATTAATATTAAAAACATTACTAAGTATCATTTTGATTTTCCTAGCACCCTTTTTACGATTTTTAAAGTTATATGCTTTTAAAATATTTTCTATTCTTTCTAAATCTATAACCTTGTTAGATTTACGTTTTTGCACAGTAACATTTGAGAAGTGCTTATAATACCATGAACGTGAAACTCCTGAAATATTACATAAGTAACTAAGCATATTTTTCAATTTATATTTAGTAATTATGGATTTTATAATTTTGAACTTGCACTTGCAGATACTATTATTTCTTTTGTTTCACACCCATTTCTAACCTTTCTAACTTTTTTAGAAGTTCATTCTCTGCTTGTAAAAGCTTTAGTTTTGCTTGTAGTTTTTCATATTTTTCTTCCAATGATAAGTCTTTTTCAGTAGGACTTCCAGTATTAAATTTCCTAGTATCTTATAGTTGTTCGCTACCATTTCTTCGAAAAGAGGAGAACTATATACTATCTGCTAATTGGATTCTTTTCAAACCAATTACATTAATATCAAACTCACCTTCTGCAAATATATCTCTTGGGAATTTACCTTTTTCATTCTCAGCAATAAATAATCTTTTAAATTCATCAGTATATGTAATTGCTTTTTCATTAACATTTTTAACATATTTATTTTTAGACAGTAATTCTATATCTTTATTTGAAAATAATTTCTTACTCATTCATATTTACTCCTAACATTATAACTTTATTATAAATAGAAAAAAACTATAGGGTAGACTCTTTTTTATTATGTCTAACTTTATAGGAGACATTTTATTATGCACCTAATTTTTTTTATGTTATAATGTAATATACTAGTGTACTAGGTTGAAGATAAATATTATTAGGGGGTAAATTAAATTGATTCTTTATGATAAACTAGATAAAGAAACTGGAAAAGACTATGTGTATAGAGTATTAAAGGATAATATCATGTGTTTAGAGCTAAAGCCTGGTGAACTATTAAGTGAATCCGATTTAGCGAAAAAACTAAATGTGTCAAGAACACCTATAAGGGAAGTATTAATAAAGCTTAAAGCTGAAAAATTAATAGAAGTTAAGCCACAGGCAGGAACTTATGTATCACTAATTGATTGGAATTTAATAGAAGAGGCTATTTTTATTAGATATAATTTAGAAAAAGAAGCATTAAGAGAAGCATGTGAAAATTTTTCAGAAGATACATTAATGGAAATGGAAAAATGCTTATTTGCACAAAATTTAATTGCACAAAAAGGTGATAATTTATTAGAGTTTCATAATTTAGATAAAGAGTTTCATAAGCTATTATTTGTTGGTATAAACAAGACAAATGTATGGGAATCAATTTGTAATATAAGTACTCATTATAATAGAATGAGATTATTAGCTGAAATGAAATTAAATAAAGCATTTTTAGTAGATCAACACATAACGTATTTAGATATTATTAAAAATAAAAACGTTGATATTATTGACAAGGTTGTATCAAAGCATATAAAAGATCCAGTGGAACAATGGGAAAAAATAATAAAAGAAAATTCAGAAATAGCTAGTTATATAGTTTAATATAATAATTTATAAAAAATTTATATAAAAATTTTTAAAATAATAAATTTAGTTGTGAAAATTAGAAATTATAGTATAAGAGAAGGTCGTATATATTGAATTTAATATTATATGACTTTTTTTGTATAAAAAAATTTAAATGTTTTCAAAAATTTATTGCAATTCATATATTAATATGCTAGTATACAAGTATAGTAGTTGCAAGGAGGAATACAAAATGAAATTACCTTTTAATATTGATTTAAAAAATAAAGTTTGTGTTGTAACAGGTGGAACAGGAATTCTTTGCGGAGCAATGGCTGATGCACTTGCAGAGTGTGGCGGGAAAATTGCAATTTTGGCATTAGGTCAAGAGGCTTGTGATAATAAAGCAAAAGAAATAAATGAAAAGGGCGGAACAGCAATTGGTATTGAAGCCAATGTTTTAGATAAAGAAAGTTTAAGAAAGGCACATGAAATAATTCTTAAAGAATTTGGGACAGTTGATATATTAATAAATGGTGCTGGAGGAAATCATCCAAAAGGAACTACAACTAAGGAATACTTAGAAGTTGAAGACTTAGAAAATGAAGATTTAACTACATTCTTTGATTTAGATCCAAAAGGTGTGGAGTTTGTATTTAATTTAAACTTTTTAGGAACATTACTTCCATCACAAGAATTTAGCAAGGATATGATAAATAAGGAAGGTGCTACAATAATTAATATATCATCAATGAATGCATTTACACCACTTACAAAAATCCCAGCTTATTCAGGTGCAAAGGCAGCTGTAAGTAACTTTACTCAATGGCTTGCGGTTCATATGTCTAAAGTTGGAGTTAGAGTTAATGCAATAGCACCAGGCTTCTTTGTAACAGATCAAAATAGAAAATTATTATTTAATGAAGATGGAACAGCAACTCCGAGAACAGAAAAGATATTAAATAGTACACCAATGAGAAGATTTGGTGAAGCTGATGAATTAATAGGAACATTATTATACTTAGTTTCTCAAGAAGCATCAGGATTTGTAAATGGAGTAGTTATTCCAGTAGATGGAGCGTTCTCAGCATATTCAGGAGTATAGGAGGATAAGAGAATATGATTTTAAGTGAATTAAAGGCAAATGGAATTGTAGCTGTAGTTAGAGGTAAAAGCCATGAAGAAGCTAGAGGCTACATGGAAGCTTGCTTAAGAGGAGGAATTAAATCGTTGGAACTTACTTATACAATCCCAAATGTATGTGAACTTATAAAAGAATATAGCTCACATTCAGAAGCATTAATTGGTGTTGGAAGTGTTTTAAATGCTAAGATGGCTTCCGACGCAATTGAAGCAGGGGCTAAGTATGTTGTAAGTCCAGGATATAGTGAAGAAGTTGACAAGGTATGTAAAGAAATGCAAGTTCTTTATTTGCCAGGTTGTATGACCGTAAGTGAAATAATGAAAGCTATGGATGCTGGAAATAAGATGATTAAATTATTCCCAGGAGATGTTTTTGGTGCTAAGTATGTAAAAGCAATTAAAGCACCTATTCCAAATGTTGAAATAATGCCAACAGGAGGAGTTTCAGTTGATAATATTGAAGAGTGGTTTGCAAATGGAGTTTCTTGCGTTGGAGTTGGAAGTTCATTAATTAAAGGATCACTTGAAGATATAGAAAATATAGCAAAAGCTTTTATGAAAAAGATGGACAAAATTAGAGCTTAAATTTTTTTAGCAAAACTGGTATACTAGTATTCGTAAGGTGTGCCAAGAGTTTTAAAAAGTAGTGATTTATTTATTAGAGGAGGAAAAATCATGGAAATGACATTCAGATGGTATGGCAAAGATGATCCAGTTAAAATTGAATACATCAAGCAAATACCAGGAATGAAGGGAATCGTTACGGCTATATATGATATTCCTGTTGGAGAAGTATGGCCGCTTGAAAGAATTTTAGAATTAAAAAATGAAATAGAAAGTAATGGCTTAAAGCTTTCTGTAATAGAAAGTGTACCTGTACATGAAGATATAAAACTTGGGTTACCAACAAGAGATAAATATATAGATAACTATATACAAACAATTAGAAATTTAGCAGAGGCTGGTATAGATACAATATGCTATAACTTTATGCCAGTATTTGATTGGACAAGATCTGATTTAAATTATGAATTAGAAGATGGATCAACATGCCTAATATATGATGAAGAACAAGTTAAAAAGATGGATCCAGCTTTAGGTGAATTAGAGTTACCAGGATGGGATACTTCTTATGGTGAAGGTGGACTTAAAGGTTTATTAGAACAATATAAGGATATAGATGAAGAAATACTATGGAGCAATTTAAATTACTTTATACAAAGAATAATGAAGGTTGCTGATGAAGTAAGAATGAAAATGGCAATACATCCGGATGATCCACCATGGGGAATATTTGGATTACCAAGAATTATAACTAATTTTGAAAACTTAAAGAGATTTATAGATTTATATGATAGTCCTTATCATGGAATTACATTATGTACAGGCTCTTTAGGTTGTACAAAAGTTAATGATATGGTTAAGATGATTAACTATTTTGGTAAGGAAAGAAATAGAATACACTTTACTCATCTTAGAAATGTAAAAATTACTGGAGATAGTAGCTTTAACGAAGTAGCTCATTTATCAGAAGCAGGATCTTTAGATTTCTATGAAATAGTTAAGGCATACTGTGATTATGACTTTACAGGTCCATATAGACCAGACCATGGAAGAATGATTTGGGGAGAAACTGGTAGACCAGGATATGGATTATATGATAGAGCATTAGGTGCAGTGTATATTAACGGATTAATTGAGGCAATTAATAAAAATAAAAAGAATAATTAAATTTAAGGGGATAAAAGAATGAAGAAGTTTATGGATAAAGACTTTTTACTAGAAAATGAAGTATCGAAAGTTTTGTACCATAATTATGCTTCAAAGGTGCCAGTGTTTGATTATCACTGTCACCTAGTTCCTATGGAAATAGCCACAGATCATGAGTTTAAAAATGTAACAGAAATGTGGCTATACCATGACCACTACAAGTGGAGAGCTATGAGAAGCTTTGGTATAGATGAAAAATATATAACTGGAAATGCAAGTGATTATGATAAGTTTTATCAATTTGCAAAGATGATGCCATATTTAATTGGAAATCCTATTTATCATTGGTCACATTTAGAACTTAAGAGATTCTTTGACGTTGAAGAAACATTAAGTGAAAAAACAGCAGATATTATTTGGGAGAAATGTAACAAGGCAATAAAAGAAAATAAATTAACAGCAAAGAAGTTAATTGAAATGGAAAACGTAGTTTATATTGGAACTACAGATGATCCTATAGATGATTTAAAGTACCATAAGCAAATAAAAGAAGATGATAATTTTAAATGTTCAGTTAATCCAAGCTTTAGACCTGAAAAGGCAATGAAGATACAAAACAAAGGATTTAAGGAGTATATAGATAAGTTATCAGAAGTTAGTAATATTGAAATTAAATCATTTAATGATTTGGAAGTGGCTCTAGAAGTTAGATTAGATTATTTTTATGAAAATGGATGTATGATTACTGATCATAGCTTAGAAAGAGTTGTTTTTTATAATTATTCATGTGAAGAAATTAACAAGATTTTTATTAAAGCTTTAAATGGTGAATACATAACGAATGAAGAAGCATCAAAATATTCTATTGCATTGTTAATAGCTTTAGGAAAGATGTATTCAGAAAGAAAGATGATAATGCAACTTCATATAGGAGCATTAAGAAATAATAATACAAGAATGTTTAATAGGATAGGAGTAGATGCAGGATTTGATAGTATTGATGATGGTGAAATAGCATATTCGCTTTCAAGAATACTTGATGAATTAGATAAAGAAGATAAACTTCCAAAGACAATTTTATATTGCTTAAACCCTAAAGATAATGAAGTGATTGGAACGATGATAGGTAATTTCCAAGGCGGTAATATAGCAGGAAAAATCCAATTTGGGTCAGGCTGGTGGTTTAATGACCAAAAAGATGGTATGGAAAGACAGATGATGGCATTATCACAACTTGGTCTTATAAGTCAATTTGTGGGAATGGTAACTGATTCAAGAAGCTTTTTATCATATACAAGACATGAATATTTTAGAAGAATATTATGTAATTACTTAGGTAGTTTAGTTGAGTCTGGTCAATATCCTTATGATGAAGAAATACTAGGTGAAATTGTAGAAAACATTTGTTATAAAAATTCAGCAAAGTATTTTGAAAGATAAATTATTAAGAATATAGAATGGAAAATCTATATAAATTAAATTTCCATTCTATATAAAGAGATTATAAAAGTTTTAATGTAAATGAATTCATGGAGAAGAATTATTTTGGGAGGATGGATTAATTATGATTCTTGATTTGATAAGTAAAAAAGAAGAACAAGTGAAATCGTTTAATATTGGTGATAAGGTTGGATATGCACTTGGTGACTTTGGCTGTGCAGCATTCTTTGCCTTTGTAAGTAGTTATTTAATGGTATTCTATACAGATGTTTTAGGGATTAGTGCAGCAGCTGTTGGAACATTATTTGTTGTAGCTAGAATATGGGATGCTATAAATGATCCTATAATGGGAGTACTAGTAGATAAAGTAGGCACTTCAAAACATGGTAAATTTAGACCATATGTCGTTAAATTTGGTTTCCCTATGGTTATAGTTGGAATATTAGCTTTTACTGCAATTCCAGGATTACCAGAAGCTATGAAATTGCCTTACGCTTATGTAACATATATTTTATTCGGTATGCTATATACAGCAGTTAATATACCTTATGGTTCATTAGCATCAGTAATGAGTAATGATCCAAATGAAAGAACAGCATTATCAACATTTAGAAATATTGGATCTATGGGAGCAAATCTTTTAGTAATGTTCTTTGTTCCAAAGACAATTTTCAATGCTCAAGGTGCAGTAACAGCAGAAGGATTTATGACTTGTGCAGTAGTACTTGCTATAATTTCATCAATATCATTCTTATTAAACTTCAGATTAACAAGAGAAAGAATTGTTCATCAGGCTAGCAAAAGCAAAAAGAATATGGGAGAAACTTTAAAGGGATTAGTAAAAAATAGAGCATTTATGGGGGTAGCCTTAGCTTCATTTGCCATGATGGTAGGGATGTTAACGGTCAATACATTAAACGTTTACTTATTTAAAGATTATTTCAAAGCACCAAACCTAACTGCATTTGGTGGAATGGTTGGTATGCTTGCTAGTTTTGTAGTTATTCCTTTTGCAGGAACTATTGTTAAAAAGATAGGTAAAAAAGAAACTGCAGTTTTAGGGGCTATAATACCAACGGTAATTTATGTAGGAATGTTATTTATACCAAACTTAACAGCTTTACTTTATATAATATTATCTTTTGTAGCTGGATTAGGATCAGGATTAATTAATACAATTATATGGGCATTAGTTGGTGATGCTATTGATTACCAAGAATATATTACTGGTGAAAGAAATGAAGGAACAGTTTATTCATCATATTCATTAGCTAGAAAATTAGCTCAAGCTATATCAGGTGGTATTGGTGGATTTACATTATCTATACTTGGATATCAATCTGGTTCTGTAGAACAAAGTGCTTCAGTTGGATTAGGAATAAAAAACATAGCCATTGGTGGAGCTGCAATCGGGTATGTGGCAACTGCTTTAATCCTGGTATTTATATATAACCTTTCTAAGAAGAAAGTTGAGGAAATGAATAAGGAATTAGAAGAAAGAAGATTAGCTTAATAAAATTAAAAAATAAATAAAAAATAATAAATGTATGTGTACTTAGAAAATTCTGGAATATAGGGAGGAAACTCAAATGGTAAATTTAAAAGTAAAACCTTATAATTTAGATGAAGAATCTATAAGATGGGTAGAAGATACAATTAATAATATGTCTATAGAGGAAAAAATAGGACAACTATTTGTAAATATGGGGGCAAGCCGTGATGAAGAGTATTTAAAAAGTATTTTAGATAACTATCACATTGGAGCTGTTCGTTATAATCCAGGTAAGGCAGAAGAAGTATATGAGCAAAATAGAATATTACAAGAAAATTCTAAAATTCCATTATTAATAGCAGCAAATACAGAGATGGGAGGAAATGGAGCATGTACAGATGGTACTTATGTTGGTAATGAAGTAAAAATTGCTGCAACTCAAGATTCACATTATGCTTATGAATTAGGAAGAATATCAGGGATTGAAGCATCTGCTATAGGATGTAACTGGAGTTTTGCTCCAATCGTTGATATAAATAGAAACTGGAGAAATCCAATAATATCTACTAGAACTTGGTCAGCAGATGTTGAACAAACTTTAGAATTATCTTTACAATATATGAAGGGGATAATGGAATCAGGAATTTTACCAGCAGCTAAACATTTCCCTGGAGATGGTATAGATGAAAGAGATCAACATTTATCATTTGCACCAAATACTTTAACAGTAGAAGAATGGGATAATACTTTTGGAAAAGTATATTCAGGTTTAATTGAAGCTGGTCTTCCATCAATAATGGCAGGACATATTGCTTTACCACAATATGTAAAGAAATTTAATCCAGAAGCTACAATTCAAGAAATGAATATGCCGGCAACTTTAAGTAAGTATGTATTAACAGATTTATTAAAGGGTCAAATGGGATTCAATGGTTTAGTTGTAACAGATGCATCTCATATGGTTGCTATGACTTCAGCTATGAAGCGTAAAGATATGTTACCTACTGCAATTGCAGCTGGTAGTGACTTATTCTTATTCTTCAACGATCCAGATGAAGATTTCCAATGGATGATGGAAGGATACAAAAATGGGGTTATAACTGAAGAAAGACTTAATGATGCATTAAGCAGAATACTAGGGTTAAAAGCTTCTTTAGGATTACATAAGAAAGCAAAAACTGAAATATTACAACCAAAAGAAGAAGCAATGGCTAAGATTGGGTTAGAAGAAAATAAGAAAGCAGCTTTAGAAATAGCTGACAAAGGTATAACTTTAGTTAAAAATAATCAAGAAATATTCCCTATTTCAGCAGATAAGACTAAGAAAGTATTACTTGTAAATGCAAAAGGATTTGAAGGTGGATTTGGTAAGTTTATATCTCTTATGCAAGGAGTTCAAAAAGGACCTATAGATATAATGAAAGAGTTATTAGTAGAAGAAGGATTCGAAGTAGAAATATATGAATCACCAATAGATAAGATTATGAAGTTACCAAAGGAAGAAATGGGTGCAGCACTTGGTAATGTTTATGCTGGTAAACGTCCAATAGCTGAATTAACATCTAAATATGATTTAATAATAAATATAGCTGATGTAGGAGCGAGTGTTGATCAGCGTCTTCAATGGCCACCAAGTAAAGGTACTCCAGATATTCCGTTTTATGTTAATGAAATACCTACTATTTTTGTTTCAGTACAATGTCCATTCCACTTAGCTGATGTACCACAAGTTAAAACTTATATAAATACTTATGATAATAAAGATTATACTCTTAAAGCATTAGTTGATAAGATGGTGGGACGTTCTGAATTTAAGGGTGTAAGTCCAGTAGATGCTTTTTGTGGATTAGAAGATACTAGATATTAAAAATTTTCTTTATTATTTAATTTATAATATAAAGTTATAGGAAAAATATATATACTAAAATTCTATACTTAATCCGTTTGAATACATATGTTCCATTGGGACGTTTCTCCGAAAAAGGACATCTATATGGTGTCCTTTTTTGTTATGTGCGTCCAGCATGGGCGCCTACTAATTGGTGAAAGTCCGCAATGGGGGCTGATAGTGACAACCATATAGCTTAAGACAAGGGTGTCCATAGTGAAGTGGAATATTAAGGAAGTTGGCGGCAAACCTTTGGTCTTAGGTACACAAATCACATTTGAGGTTTGATTCTTTGGGTAAGTTTGAATAACAAAGCGAAGCCCAATAACTATCAGAAAACAGATAAAGTATATATGGCAGATAGGTGAAGGGAAAGTACGCGTTCTTACCTGGGGAAATCTGATGAACACATCAATAGATATATGATAATTCTTAATTCATAACCTATAGTGATATATAACTGAATTATCAGACGTCAGCAGATGTCATAGTATTTCGCTAAACGCGTTAGCGAAGGAAAGACAGAACAGTAGGAGGTTTACAACTTTGGATAAATCAAAGAAACCACAAAGAAAGCAGAAAACTCAATATAGAGACTAAGTAGTGGAAGTAGAAGTGAAACTTCAGGGTAAATCAAAAGTGGCGAGTAATTCTGGGGTTTTAGCAAATAGGGAAACGTAAACGATGAACTGTATAATAAATAAGTGAAGTTTTTACTAAAATTGATTATTTAATATATATATTATAGATAGCTTTATATGAAAAAAATATATATAAAATAAACGTAAAAAGAATAAGAAAGATGCTTAAAGAAAATAGTAATGAAGGTTGTATAGGAGAAAAAGTTTTAAAAATTGATTGAGAGAATATAAAGGTAATAGGTAAGAGTGGAGAAGGGTGTATTTATATTAAATCAATAAAAAATATAATAGAGGATAAAGAGTATCTATTTATATGAATTAATTATCAGCAATTATACTTCCATTAAGAGTATTTAAAATAATGATGAGAAAGAAAAGTTTAAAGAATTATTAAACTAAAATTATATAATTGAGAGTTTATTGATTACTTAAAATATTAAATCGCAATAGTTGAAATTTAATTTTTAAGAAAATGATAGGTTATAAAAGAGATGTAAAAGCTATATTGAAAGCTGGAGCAAAGATATGAGGGATATTATTATATGAATATTGAGCACAATTTCAAGAGAATATTTATGCAATGAAAGAAAGTGATGATCTATAGGTGAAAGAAAAATTTAATAAAAATGTTTTGAAAATAAAATATCAACTCCAGAAGAATATATATAAGCCTACAAAGTATATTTTGAAAAAATCAAAAATAAAATTATAAAATTGTACTGCGAACTGTTACATGTATTAGAGAAGTGCTTTGTGTATAGATAGTAAGTAAATTAAAGGATAATATCAAAATAAGCGGGTACAGAAGAAAAAAATAAATATGCAATAAAAAAGTTTGTACAAGCAGTAAGTTTTGTACGAGCTTTTTTGTTTTTATTTTATTAAAAAAATTTTGAAATTTGTATTCAAATTACACTTTGTTGTTGAGTATTGATGCGTAAAGAGGGATATATACCGATTACGTTAATGGAAGAAAGGAGTGTGATTATGAAACCGGCTTCTTTTAAAACAGTAATACGTTTGCAATTTGATACATTAGCAAAAAGAGTAGTCTATTGTACAGTGAAGAATTGAAAAAGAATTGGGGCGTAGAGCAAAACATGAAATACCTTTTTCAGAAATTTCAGATATCATAGTTGAAACCTTCCCTATGGAAGATGATTATGAAATGATTGAGAAAATCATTTTCAGTGTTTGTGGTATTTCTGTTTCAGTCCAAGAGGGAGAGCTTGCTGAAGCATTAAAAAAACTTCTAGAAATGAAACGGAATGTAATATTGTTGTCCTATTTTGAAGAGTATCCAGACAGTGCGATTGCTAAAATTATGGATATTACAAGAAATGGTGTTTTCAAAAGTAGGCAGACAGCATTAAAACTGATGAAGGAAATATTACAGGAGGAGAAGTAAATGGTTAAAGATGTAGATAAATGTCCAAGTTATCATCTTATTCAGAAGAAGCTATTAAGAAATATCTTAAAAATATAGGTAATCCTTATTGTTTTAAATATGGGAACATCATTGTAGAATTAGAGTTTACACAGAATGGGAAATTCATTGCTCCTTCTCTTGTCAATTACTTTCAAAGTTTAAAAAATTGCTGAAATGATGAAAAAATATGGTGAAATATTTTTGTGAGATAAGGCTTTTCTAGATAGGAGTATATATGCCAAGAATTAGAAAAATCGAAAGCAAGAGAAGCAAGAATGAGCGAGTTGTGTGGAGGGGGATAGCCTATATCCGCTTATCTAAAGATGATGGAAATGACGAAAGTTTAAGTGTTATAAATCGGAAGAAGATTATCCAAGAATATTTGGAAAAGTTCTTTAAAGATGAATATACAATTGTTGATGTTTATGTAGACGATGGAATAAGTGGCAAAACAGATGATAGCAGTGCATCTTTTTTTCGTATGGTTGATGATGTAAAGTTATGACTTGCTAATTGTATTATATGTAAAACACTAGCAAGAACATTTAGAAACTATGCAGACAAAGGATATTATCTGGAAGAGTTTTTCCCTCTTTATAAAACGAGGTTCATCTGTTTAGGAAGTCTAGCATTTGATACTTATAAGAATCCAGAATCTATAACAGATGGTATGGATGTGCTAATTACAGGACTTATGAATGATGGATATGCGGCTAGAACTTCCAATGATGTAAGACGTACATTCAATATGAAGCGTAGTAATGGAGAGTTTATTGGTGCTTTTGCTCCTTATGGATATAAGAAAGACCCAGAAAATAAGAATGCACTTATTATAGATGAAGAGCCAGCGGAGGTTATTCGAAATATTTATCACTGGTATGTAGAAGATGGTATGAGTAAAAAATAGGTATTGTTAAGTATTTAAATGAGCTAGGAATATTTACGTCAACTGATTATAAGCACATAGTAAAGGGGTGAATATTAAAACACCTCAGCAAGCTAAAAATGATGGTATGTGGGGGATTTCAACAATATGCACGATTTTGAAAAATAGAATGTATATTGGTGATATGATACAAGGAAAACAACGTATCATTAGCTATAAGGTGCATAAGTTAATAGCTACACCAGAAGATGAATGGTTTATTGTAGAAAATACACATGAGCCAATTGTGAGTCATGAACTCTTTGAAAAAGCTCAGTTACTATCAAAGCGAGATACTCGTACAGCTCCAAAGCAAAATAAAGTCTATCTATTTTCAGGATTCTTACGTTGTGTAGATTGTGATATAAGTATGACAAAGAAGACTAATCGTAAGAAAGTGGCAGCTGGTACTGTTAAGAGTTATGTATATTATGTATTTAGTACTAATGCCTTTAAAAGTAGGACTATGTGTAGTAGACACAGAATTAGTCTTGGAGATTTGACAGAAGCAGTTCTAAAAACAATACAAATGCAAGTATCGCTGATAGGAAATATGGAAAAGATTATTGATGAAATAAATCAACAGCCAGCTGTTAGCAACAAATCTTTTCATCTTGAAAAACAGTTGAATGATAAGGAGAAAGAGCTGGAAAAAATGATTAATGTGATAGATGGTTTGTATATAGATTGGAAATATGGAGATATAACTAGAACTGAAATATAAGTTTGAATTGAAAGCTAAAGAAATAGAAGTGTTAATCGCTAATTTAAAACTAGAAGTGGATATTGCTTCAAAGGGAGTTGGAAGTAACGCCCCATATTTAAAAAGGTTTTTAAAGTATGAAAATATAAAAGAATTAAATCGTGGAATCTTGGGTGAGTTGATAGATACAATCTATGTTTATGAAAATAAAAAGATTACGGTTAAATTTAATTTTGAAGACCAACATCAAAGAATGTTGGAATTTATAGAAAGTAACAGAATCGAATCTGAAAAAGAATAATGAATATAAATTCTTAATCTTATAACAAATCTACAAAGTCTGTCTAACAGCTTTATCTATATAATTATCTTTCCAATGGTGCAGGGAAATCTACCTTATTAAAGATGATTACAGGAATTGTTAGACCCACATCAGGTGAAATATTATTCAATAATCATGATTGGACACGAAAAGACTTGTTAAATATTAGTTCATTGATTGAATCACCACTACTATATGAGAACTTAACCGCATTTGAAAATTTAAAAGTTCGTGCAATACTTTTAGGTATTCCACTAAAGAAATGTAGTGAAGTTTTAGAAAAAATGGACTTAATGGATACAAAAAATAAAAAAGTATCGGATTTCTCATTAGGAATGAAGCAAAGGTTGGGAATTGCATTAGCACTATTAAATAATCCTAAATTACTTGTTTTAGATGAGCCTACAAATGGACTAGATCCTTTTGAAATTGAAGATTAAGAAAAATGATTCGAAGCTTAGCATACTCAGGAATTTCTATTATTATATCTAGCCATATTTTAAGCGAAATACAACAAGTTGCTGATGATATTGGAATGATATAAGATGGAAGACTAATATATGAAGGTTCAATTGATACAAGTGAAGATTTGGAGCGATTGTTTATGGATATTATCAGAAAGGAGCGTAAAGACTAATGTTACAATCAGATTTAAAAGCAGAAAATTTAAAATTTAAGCACTCACTATTCAGAAAACTAACCATATTAATACCATTAGTTTTAACTTTAATAGCTATGATTTTCATGTTTGTTGGTATTGGTTTAGGAGGCTTTTCAAGTTCTATAGTTTGTAATTGGAGTATGCCCATTGCATCATTATCAATTATATTTTTATGTCATCAAGTGAATAACAAAGAAAAAAACATCAATACAGAACGCTTTATAGTTTACCTATTGATCTAAAGAAAATATTTATTTCAAAGGCGATTTTGATAGCACTTAACATTTTATTAATATCATTTATATCTATTATCTCTGAATTTGTATTATCAGGATTTTCAGTAGCAATTGGGTATATTGGATATTATATTTTAGGATATATTCTATTATGGTTTTCTTTATTATGGCAGATACCCTTATGCTTATTTTTAGATCAAAAAGTAGGTTTTATTGCTTCTATGATATTAAGTTTATTCTTAAGTGCTTTCGGCGGATTATTCTTTGCATTGACTCCTTTATTTTGGATTTTTCCATAGAGCTGGACTGCTAGATTGATGACTACATTATTTGGAGTTTTACCAAACGGATTATTAGTTGAATCAGGTTCAAGATATATTTTAAGTTTAGGACAAAGTTCATTTTTAGTGTTAATTTCTATATTTATTGTAGTTGCATTTACCGTCTTGTTTTCAGTTTGGTATGGAAAGCAGGTGTATCGTAAATGATAATTTTGAGAGAGTTCAGTTCTAATTTTATCAAACTAAAACGAACTCCCCTTCTTTTATTACATTTGTTAACACCTATAGTGATTACATTTTTATTTCTATACTATTACACTATTGCAGGATATCGCATCATTACTGACGTGAGGGTATTTTTTATTATATTACAGATGAGTTATCCAATTTTTATAGGTATTTCTGTATTTGCATTTACTCAATTGGAAAGAAATATAAACGCTATTCAAAATACTCTAGGACTAGTGCAATCACGAATAAGTATGTACCTAGGGAAACTATTATTTATATTATTTCTATCAGCGATAAATTTAATATTGTATGAATTATGTTTTTATATTGGTGTCAATTTATTTTTAGATATGGATGCATTTTCATTGAATTTATATATTGATATATTTCTAATATTCTTACTCAGTAATTTGTCTATATACTCATTACATTTATCAGTTGCTTTTCGATTCGGTTCTACTGTCTCTGTGTTACTAGGAATAGCTGGTACAATTCTAGCAGGTTACTTTCAAACTGCTATCGGAGATAAAATTTGGCCAATCATTCCTTGGGAATTCAGTATCAGATTTTTAGAAAACTATTTTAATTTTTTTAATTCACCTATTATTTCTGGAATTATTTCTATGATTATTTTGACTTCCATTATTCTGATTTTATCAATTTTATGGTTCAACAGATGGGAAGGGAGAATGACACAAGAGTAAAATACAAGTAAAGATTATGTTGAAACAAAGAAAGGGAATGTATATATTTATGAAGAAAAAGTTATATAGAATTGATTTATATTGCATAATATTAAATAAACTTTAAATAGAGACAGGTACTACAGTAAATATAAGATAGCTGTATTACCTGTTTTAATTTTTATATTTTAATAATTAATTTCCTGATAAATTCCTATTTATCAAGTAGTTTGAAATAAACCTAACTCGTCTTATAATACAATTCACAATTAATTCATATTTTTATTATATATTAATTATATGTAATGTTTGCATAAAAATATAAATATAAATATTAATGTTATATTTTTTATTACTTTGAATAATAAATAAACACCTAATTAAAACAGAGCCTAATAATTAAATAAAGTAATAATAAATTAAATTAAGTATTTTAGGGGAATATAAATAAAGCAAAAATAATACAAGTAAAGATAATACAAATAAAAATATAAAAGAAAATCATAGAAGTATATAGGAGGAGCGATATGTGTACAGCTTTAACTTTAGAAACAAAAGAAGGGTATCATTTATTTGGAAGGAATATGGATATAGAGGTTTCTTTTAATCAATCAGTAGCACTTGTTCCAAGAAATTTTACCTATAAAAATAGAGCTACAAATGAAATGGAAAATACTAAATATGCAATGATTGGAATGGGAACTATAATAGATGAACATCCATGTTATGCTGAAGCAATGAATGAAAAAGGATTGGCTTGTGCTGGATTAAACTTTCCTAGATATTCTTATTGGGAAGAAGATGTTGTAGATGGAAAAATAAATATTGTTCCATATGATTTAATATTATGGGCTTTAGGAAACTTTGAATGTATTGAAGATTTAAGGGGACATTTAGAAAATCTAAATTTAGTAGCAAGGCCTGTAAATGAAAATGTACCTTTACCAGCGCTTCACTGGATTATATATGATGCCAAAGGTGAATGTTTAGTTGTAGAAAAGACAAAGGGTGGGCTTAGTATATTTGAAAATAAGATAGGAATTTTAACTAATGCTCCAACCTTTGATTGGCATATGACTAACTTGACCCAATATATGGGTGTATCTTCGCATCAACCATCAGAAATAAAATGGGGAGATGTAGAATTAAAAGCTTTGGGTCAAGGTGCAGGAGGAAGAGGTCTGCCAGGAGATTTTTCATCACCATCAAGATTTGTAAAAGCTACTTTTTTAAGAAGTAATGCAGTAGTTGGAGATGATTATATATCAGCAATTAATGAATTTTTTCATATATTAAATTCAGTAGCAATGGTAAAAGGATCAGTTGTTACTCCACAAAACCTTAACGATATAACACAATATACTTCCTGTATGCTTCAAGAAAAAGGAATCTACTATTATAATACTTATAATAATAGTACAATAAATGCAATTGATATGAATAAAGAAAATTTAGATGCCAAAGAAATAAAGATATTTGAATATAGAGATAAGCCTTTTGTAAATTTTGAAAATAGATAGAATTAATAAATTTAGCTAAAGTTCATGCGAATAATAAAGAAATTCAAAAACTCCATATAGCTACTTGAGTAATAAGTGGGTAAGAAGCAAAAGAAGTAAAAGCTATTGAAAACAAATATATTGTAGAATGTAGTTTATAAATGAGTTATGGCAATCTTAAATTAGCCTTCAACATATTTAAATATAAGAAATTTAAAGTTAGCGTAATATGAATTTATTGTGATCAAGTTATTTTTATACAGTATTTTAATAAGAAAATTTAATATTAGGGAGAGTAGAGGGATTGTGTAGAACAAACCTATCTACTCTCCCTAAATGCTTTATAGAAATAATTATTTCGCTAAATTAAATTTTCAAGATAAAATAGATTGTACATAAATTGATGTTGATAAACTGATTTCCTTTAGAAAAGAATGAAATTTTACATGGATTAATATATAGAAATAAACCAATGGTAAATTCTTAGGAACTCTAATAAACGATTGATTTATTAAAATGTTTACAATGGACTGATAGTAATAAAAAATGGAAGCTGTAAATATTAAAAAGAGCTTAAAAACTAAATAACTAAATAACTCTTAGTCTACTTGTCTTCCACCCCATTCTACAACGGAAAAACCTATTCTTTCAAATTGCTTTAATTCTTGTTTTTTAATTTCTATAGGCTTTTTCAATGGTTTATAAATCATCATAACTCGTAAAATTGAATCTGGTTTTGGAGTTATTTCTAGTTTGGCATAATTAGTATATTCTTCTCCTGCAAAAGATATAAGATTATATTTATTTTGTTGAAGAATAGGAAGCCAATAAACTATAAATTCATTATATTCTTTTGGTGTTAAGCCTATATATTCTAGTTTTTCTTGTAGAAAATCTTTTGTATCCTCATCTTTTACAACAAATCCTTCTGAAATATTTAAGTCTACATTTGGATTTCCTTCCCAAAATAAATAAGAATATTCCTTATTATCTTCTAAGTTAGTTAATGTACCGTCTGGTTTAGCATCAACAGTCCATCCATTGTTGTAAGTAGGATAAGTAGAAGTAAGTTCCCCATCATAGTTTAATTTAACATTAATAGTTTCTTCTTCTGTTGGATATAAGTAAATTACTGGTTTACCGTCAGCTCCATATTCAGAACAGCCAAATAAAAATAGTGTAGAAAATGATAATAAGGCAAGTGATAGAGTTGATTTAAAAGATTGCATAAGAACATCTCCTTAATATAAATTTGATATAAAATAGGTATAATTTGATAATGTAATAAGATTTAACGATAAATTTATCTTTGGTTATTCATTTTTATAAGTTTTCTTATGATAATTGTAGGCATTAATAAAATAGAGAATAGAGGTAACTAGCTTAATGATTATTAGAAATATAGAATCACTTGGATTTCTTATGGCTATATAAAGAATAAAATTTATCATAAAACATAATCCCGATATTAGCCATAGATTTCTTTTTAATTTGAGGTTTTTAATTTTTACCTCCTATAAATTTATATGTAATAAATAAAATTAGGGTTATAGTTAATAATAAGTCAACTATTAATAAAATATATTTAGAGATTATTTATTTTGTTGTGTATTTGATTTTATATATTTATACGAAAGTTTTTAAAGAAAGGGTTTCTTTATACAATTATATAGGAAATAAGTGGAAAAGTATAGTTGTAATATACAAAACTTATGAAAAGATGTTTTGTAATTTTATATTCATTATTTATTTTATTTGATGTAGTTACTGTGTTATTAAAATCAGTAACTAAATTTTCTGATTTTTTAGAAGTATCACTTGAATCACCTTAAATGTATAAAACAAAGGTAATTTAAAAAAATAAGGAAATAAATTTATAAAGTTAGGGAAATTAAAGTAAATTAGCATTGAAATTAAAGTTAAATAAATTTAAAATAATAATTGAAAGGTTTACAAAAAGAGGTTTTACTAAAATTCTAGTAATAATTTTTAGTATTTAAATCAAATTTATAGTTAAACTTAAATATGCATAATTAATAATAAGTTAAATTTAAAGTAAATTAAAGGGAGGATTTTTTTATGAGTAAAATTACTAAGATTATATCAGCACTAGCTTTATCCACTATGATGGTAACTTCATTAGTTGGATGCTCAGGTGGAAATAGTGAGGGAGCTTCATCAGGAGATACTATAACAGTAAACTTCTGGACAGCACCTCAAAAAGTTCAATATGATTTTTGGACAAGTAAAGCAGAAACATTTAATGCTACTAATACCAAGGTAGGAGATAAAGTTGTAAAACTTGAAGTTCAACAAATGCCTGAAACACCATCATCAGAAGCTGGAATACAAAATGCGCTAGCAACAGGAACAGCACCAGCGATTTCAGAAAATATAAACAGGGGATTTGCTACAACATTAGCACAATCAGAAGCAGTTTACTCATTAGAAAATGAAGATTGGTTTAAAGATATAGTGAAAAGCAGAGCATTAGAATCAGTAATGCCAGGTTGGGAAATTGAAGGAAGTCAATATGTAATTCCAATGTATGTTAATCCAATGGTATTACAATGGAATACAAAAGCTTTAAAAGAGTTAGGATTTGATAAAGCACCAGAAACTAAAGCAGAATTTGATAGCGTAATTGCTAAGTTTAATGAAAATAAGGATAAGATGTCAGCTATAGGAGTGACACATGTATTCTATAGAAACTCTTTAATTAGACCAGATCAATGGTGGGACAGATCATCAGATTTCCAAAATATCTACTTAGCATTTAGTGGCGGAAAGTCATGGGTAGAGGGAAATAAGTTAGTTTTAGATAAAGAATTTGCAAAGGAATCATTTGAATTCTTTGGATCATTAGGTAACACACTATTAACATCAGAAGTACCTAATATATGGGCAGAAGAAAATCCACAAGTTTTATTCACAATAGCAGCTCCATGGGAAATTCAAGCTTTAAGAGAAGGCGGAAAAGTTTATGGAGAAAATTATACTTATGGTCCAATGATAGTGAAAAATCAAGGAGATACACCTTATAACTATGCAGATGCAAAGGGACTAGTTTTATATAAAGCAGATAATATCACAGATGAAATTCATCAAGGTGCTATAGAATTTATGAAATGGTTATATAATGAAGAAAATTCAGCAAAAACAGATTTAGAATGGTTAGAAGCTACTACAATGTTACCAGTAAGAGGAGACTTATTAGAAAATGAAGAGTTTTCTAAGTATTTAGCAGAAAATGAAGAGTTAAAGGCTTTAGCTGGACAAGTAGAATATGCTATTCCAGGTATGCCACACGATAAAATGGCACAAATACAAGAAGCGTTAGGTAATAGCTTAGCTGCATACTTAGAAACTACATTATCATCAGATGCTTTAACTGTAACTGATGCTACAAAGTATGTAGATGAAGCATTTGATGCAATGAAACAAGCTGGTGGCTTAGAATAGTTTATTATAATAAAGCAAAGATGAGAAATTTATCTTTGCTTTATTTGTAAAGGAGTGGCACTAAATGAAGAATAAAATAGAAAGTTTAAAAAATAAGGGCGGATTTTTAGGATGGCTATTTAACATACCATATTTGGCATATTCAATTATTTTCTTTTTAATCCCATTAGTATGGGCATTTTGGTTGTCTATGACAGATTGGAACTTAATGTCTAAGAATAAAAATTTCGTAGGGTTAGATAACTTTAAATTATTATTTACTGATCCAAGAATTAAAGCAGCATTTATAAATTCATTTAAATATTTAATACCTATTGTTATTTTTACTGTAGCAATAGCAATTGTTATAGCATTATTAGTTCATAAGTTACCAGATAAGGTTAAAGGAATCACATCAGTATTATTTTTTATACCTTACTTAACTTCAGGTGTTGCGATATCAGTAGTTGTAAGATATTTCTTTAGTTATAATTCAGCATTAAATGTTTTCTTGAGAGAAAAAGGAATTAATATAGATTGGTTCAGAGATCCAAAGTGGGCATTTATAATAGTTGTTGGAATAGTAGTTTGGAAAATGTCAGGTTATTATGCACTATTTATATTATCAGCATTAGAATCTATTTCAGATGATGTACATGATGCATGTAAGATAGATGGAGCAACTGGGATAAGAAAGTTTATAAGTGTGACATTACCAATGATTATACCAACTTTAACAACAGTAGTCGTATTAGCAGCTGGTCTTGCATTTGGTATTTTTACAGAGCCATATTTATTAACAGGTGGAGGACCAAACTTAGCAACAACTACATGGCAACTTGAAATTTATAATACGTCATTTACTAATTTCCAATCAGGATATGGTGCAGCTATTGCAATAGCTAATGCAGTGCATATCTTTGTATCAATTAAGATAATCACATTTATAATGGAAAAGATTAATAAAAAGTATGGTATGTAAATATTAAGTTGGAGGATAAGTTATGAAAAAGAAGTTAAATATAAAAACTATTTTAGTAATAGTAGCAACTATTATAATACTAGGAATTTCATTATTCCCATACTTCTATATGATAATTCAATCACTAGCACCATGGGATCAAACAGATAAAGTATTTATTCCAAGTGGGATTACATTAAAAAGCTATGAATATTTATTAGGGGGAAGCGGTGGAGCAAGCGCAGGTATGTGGATAAAAGCATTACTAAATTCCTTTATAGTTTCTGCTCCTACTGCAATAGTTTCAGTATTAGTAGGATTATTAGTTGGTTATTCAGTTTCTAAGATGAAGAATTTTAGAGGCGAAAAGTTAGTAATGAATTCATTATTATTTCAAATGTTTTTCCCTGTAATAATATTACTTGTTCCTAGATATATGATATCAAAACCATTAACAAACACATATTTAGGAATGATATTACCGTTATCAGTATCAATTTGGGGTATATTTATGTATATAAATTATCTTAAGTCATTACCAGATGCAGTATTTGAAGCTGCTAGAATTGATGGAGCTTCAGAACTGAAAATATTATGGCATATTGCCTTTCCAGTAACAAAATCAGTTACTACTATAGTGTTTTTATCAACATTTATGACAAGATGGTCAGAACTTATGTGGGATATGCTTATATCACCAAAGATAAATATGCAAACATTAAATGTATTGATTTCAACACAATTTAAGCCAATGGGAAATTTACCAGGACCTATGTATGCAGCATCAGTAATATTAACATTACCAATAGTAATCATGTTCTTATGCTTCTCTAAATATTTTAAAGAGGGTATAAACTTTATGTTAAAGTAAAAGGAGAATTAGATATGACAAATAATATAGTAGTTAAAAGAAGTGAAAGAAATCCACTAATAAAGCCTAGTGATGTCAAACCTAGCAGAGAAGATTTTAAGGTTGATGGTGTATTTAATTGTGGAGTATGTAAATATAAAGATGAATATATATTACTTTGTAGAGTAGCAGAGTCAGTTAAAGTAGAAAATGAAGACGATGTTAAGATACCAGTGGTAGTTAATAAAGATGGAAAAGATGTTATAGATATTATTTCATTCAATAAAAAGATAGATACACAATATGACTATTCAGACTCCCGTTCTTTATGGACTTTAAATAGTAAAGGAGCTAAAAAAATAGCTTATTTAACCTCTTTATCTCATATTAGAATAGCTAGATCAAAAGATGGAGAAAATTTTGAAATTGATGATGAAGCATTTATAAAACCAATTGCTTCAGAAGAAGAGTGGGGAATAGAGGATCCAAGAATAACTAAGATAGAAGATACTTATTATATAAATTATACATCGGTTACTAGGAATGGAGCTGCGACATCTTTAGTATCAACAAAAGATTTTGAGAGTTATGAAAGATATGGAATTATATTTGCACCAGAAAATAAGGATGTAACAATATTCCCAGAAAAGATAAATGGAAAGTATATGACATTTAATAGACCAGTACCTTCAGCAATTGGAGGACCTGATATGTGGATTGCTGAGTCATTAGATTTAATACACTGGGGAAAGCAAAAACATTTTTATGGAGTTTCTAATGAAGAATCTTGGGAAAATGGAAGAGTTGGTGGAGGAGCAGTACCTTTCTTAACAGAGAAAGGATGGATAAAGATTTATCATGCAGCAGATAAAAATGATAAATATTGTCTAGGTGCCTTTTTATTAGATAAAAATGATCCAAGCAAAATATTGGGTAAAACAGAAAAAGCAATATTAGAGCCAGAAGCTGACTATGAAAAAGAAGGATTCTTTGGAAATGTAGTATTCACATGTGGATGTATTTATGAAGACGGAATCGTAAAAATTTATTATGGAGCCGCAGATGATAAAGTTTGTAGAGCAGATATAGAAATTGAAGAAATTTTCAAGTTAATTAAATAATACATATTGGCTATTACAAAAAAAGAATAAGTTGTAGTAGCCAATATTTATAAAGAAAAGTAAATTATGATTCCTAATCTTAATCTTTTTAAGTTGTAGTAATATATAGAAATAGTAAAATAAATTATAAATAAGGTAGAAAGTAGCACATATTAATTTATATCTAAAAATATTATAAAAAGTTATTAATATATTAAAAACTAATTAATAAAACATGGGCAAAATGTAGATTTAAATGAAGGATTAATATATCAATATAGAGAATTATTTAATTAGAATCAATAATGAGATTATTAGGAGATTGAGTATGGGAAAAATAACGATGAAGGATATAGCAGAAAGATTAGATATTTCAATAAATGCAGTATCATTAGCATTAAATAGTAAAGCTGGAGTTAGTGAAGAAACTAGAAAACAGGTTTTAGATGTAGCAGAAGAATTAGGATATTTAGATAAATCGCCTAAATTTGTAAAATCATTTGCTAATAAGAATATTTGCGTTATTATAAAGAAATATTATTTTGAGGATAATACATTTTATTCAAAAATAATGATGGGTATTGGAGAAGAATCAAGACGCAAAGGGTACGATATAATTACATGCTTAATAAATGAAACAGAAGAAAGTATTCCAAGCTGTATAGAAAGTAAGAAAGTATGCGGGATAATAGTTATAGGAACTATAGAAGATGAGTATCTAGTAAAATTAAAAAATTATAAGATACCTGTAGTGCTTGTAGATCATACATCACTATTAGAAAGCACAGATAGCATATTAACTGACAATAAGTTAGGAAGTTTTAATATAACAAAGTTACTTATAGAAAAAGGTTATAAAGATATAGGCTTTTTTGGAGACTTAGAGTATTCACTAAGTATTAAGGAAAGATTTTTTGGATATAGAGAGGCTATAAAGAAGTTCTTAAAGTTTAATAATTTTAAAGAAGCAGAAGTGTTTATAGAGGAGCAATCTGTATTATACGATGTTGAGCAAAATATAATAGATAAGAATATTGAAGGAATTAAGGAAAGAATAAATAGAATTAATAAAATTCCAGAAGCTTTTGTATGTTCTAACGATAATGCTGCAATAGCACTAATAACTTCTTTGAAAGAGTTAGGTTATATGGTTCCAAAAGATATAGCTGTAGTTGGTTTTGATGATATAGTATTAAGTTCGCTTATAGAGCCAAAGCTCACGACTGTTAGAGTTGAAAAGGATTTTATGGGAAGAAAAGCAGTAGATAGATTACTTTGGAGAATTGAAAATAAAAAAGATCCAGATGAAAAAACAATACTTAGTGTAGAAGTAATTGAAAGAGATTCAGTTGGAAATAAAAATATTTAATTTGCCGGAGGTAATTATGGATTTTGATAAATTAATTGAATATGCAAAAGAAGTGCTTAAGCCAAGAAGACTTTCAAATTGTGTAGAAGTTGGAGGAGTGGCAGCTGCAATACTAACTACATCAGGTAATTTATACAGAGGTGTTTGTATAGATACAGCTTGTTCAATGGGGTTTTGTGCCGAGCATTCGGCTGCATCAGCAATGATTACTAATGGAGAAAGTGAAATAGAAAAATTAGTAGCAATAAATTGGGATGGAAGTGTTATTCCACCATGTGGAAGATGTAGAGAATTTATAATGCAAATTAATGATAAAAATAAAAATGCAGAGATAATGGTAAAAGAAGATATAGTAGTTAAGCTAAAGGAACTTCTTCCATATGACTGGAGAGAAAGTGCTAATTAAAATCAATAAAAGAAGTTATATAATTAACTACCTAGTGGAGGAGTAAAGATATGAATATTAAGGAAACATGTTCAACACTATTAGAAAAATATTTAAAAAATAATTCAAATATATATAATGTAGAAAAATTAAAATTTATTAATGTAGGGGAAAACGATGTTTATAATATATCAGCTCCTTTTAAAGATAATATGAAAACAATTATTGCAGGTAGAGTAGAAGCTAGAGATAGTGAAGATTCTACTGTTTGTTTTTTTGAAAATATAGGCGATAGTTGGTCACCTGTAGAAGGATACCCAAAATTTAAGCTTCAAGATCCATTTTTTACACGAATAAATGATGAGTTAATATTTGGAGGAGTTGAAGTATTTCCACATCCTGAATTAGAAAATACTTTGAAGTGGAGAACTATTTTTTATAAAGGAAAAGATGTATGTTCACTAGAAAAATTCTTTGTTGGCCCAGATGGAATGAAGGATTTAAGACTAGTTCAAGTAAAGAATAACAAAATTGGAATTCTTACAAGACCACAAGGGGAAAAAGGCGGTAGAGGTAAAATTGGATTTGCTACAATAGATAATTTAGATGATTTAAATATAAATATTATAAATGAAGCTCCTTTACTAGAAGATTTATTCATTGATGAAGAATGGGGAGGAGCTAATGAAGCAAGATCTTTAGATGATTCTACACTAGGAATTCTTGGCCATGTTGCTTGTTTCGATGAGGATGGCAATAGGCATTATTATCCTATGACTTTTAAGCTAAATATAAATACATTGGAAGTAAAGAACCAAAAAATTATAGCAATTAGAAAAAATTTCAAACCAGGTGAAGCAAAACGAGCAGATTTAGAAGATGTAGTTTTCAGTGGTGGATTAGTTTTAAATGGAGATAAAGCAGTTCTTTATGCAGGAATCAGTGATGCAGAAGCTCAATTAATAGAAATAGATAATCCATTTAAGTAAGGAGAATTATCATGAGGAAAATATGGTGGAAAGAAACTGTTTTTTATGAAATTTATATGCCGAGCTTTAAGGATGGCAATAATGATGGAATAGGTGATTTTAAAGGGATAACTTCAAAATTAGATTACCTACATAAACTTGGAGTTAAGGGGATTTGGTTAACTCCGTTTTATCCATCACCTAAGGTTGATAACGGGTATGATATATCGGATTACTATAATATAGATAAAGATTATGGAACTCTAGAAGATTTTAAAGACCTTTTAGAAAAAGCGCATAAATTAGATATTAAAGTAATAGGCGATATAGTACTTAATCATACTTCAAGTGAACATCCTTGGTTTAAGGAGTCAAAAAGCTCAAAGGATAATGAAAAGAGGGACTTTTATATATGGAGAAAAGATAAGCCTAACAATTGGGAATCATTTTTCGGTGAAGATGCATGGGAATATGATAATGTAACTCAAGAATATTATTATCATGCTTTTGCAAAAGAGCAAGTAGATTTAAATTGGGCTAATCCAAAGGTTTATGATGAGATGATAAAGGTTTTAAGATTTTGGTTAGATCTTGGAGTTGATGGATTTAGATTTGATGTAATTAATTTCCTAACTGTTAATGAAGATTTATCAAATAATAATCCTTACGATGAAAAAGGTGAGCAAATTCATAAATTTGATAAGGACCAAAATGGAGTATTGGATATAATTAAAAAGCTTGCAAAAGATATTAAAAGTATAAAGAAAGATGCATTTCTTGTTGGTGAAGTTGGTTCAGAAGATTTAGATGAATTAATAGATTACTCAGGGAAAGATCTTTTAGATGTAGTTTTTAATTTCAATTTAGGAAGCATGGAGAACTTTTCAACAGAAAAAATATATAAGGAAATTATTGGAATGGATAATAGATATTCAGAAGATCAAATTCCAACTATATTTTTCAATAGTCATGATATGGAAAGAAGTATATCAAGATTTAATTCGAATGGAGATAAAGATGGCATAGAGAGAGCTATGGCAGCACTTTTATTAACTTCTTATGGAGTACCTTTTATGTATTTTGGAGAAGAAATTGGAATGAAGAATTTATTTTGTAAAGAAATAAGCAAGATGAATGATATACAAGGAGTTACAAAATACAATATAGAGATAAATAACGGGAAAAGTGAAAAAGAAGCATTGGAAAGCGCAAATAAAAGTTCGAGAGATAAATCTAGAAGTCCTATGCAATGGGATAATAGCAAATATTATGGTTTTTCACAAGTAGAACCTTGGATTAATATTGATGATAAAAAAGATATTGAAACTGTTGAGATGTGCGAAAGTAATGAAAATAGCTTGTTAAAAATATATAGAAAGTTAATTAAGCTTAGGTATGACAATCAATGCTTATTATATGGCAGATATAATAATGTATGTTTAGAAGATGATATAATTTCTTTTGAAAGAAAATTAAATGATGAAGTAATAAAAGTTATAATTAACTTTAGCGAAAATATTTATGAAGAAGATATTAATGGAAACATTTTGTATAGCTTAAGCAAGGAAGTGGACAAGATTTCTTTAGCACCATATGAGTTTGCAATAATAAAGTGTTAAAATAATTCTATAAATCATTAAAGTACAAAAGAATTTCAGAAATAATTAAAGTACTAAAATAATTAGATATAAGTATCTGTATAGAGATAGCAAATATTAAAAATAATAGATTAATTTAACTACTTTATAATGAAAAATGAGAGCACCAAATAAGAGAAATTACGTCTTATTTGGTGCTATTTATTTTTAGAATATAAGAGTAAAATAGTAAATTAAAGTTTGGATAAATAACATCTATTTTTAATTAAGTTATTTAAAGTAACTAGTTATTTAATTAAAGTTATATAGGTAGTAAGCTAATTTATGAAGAGTAAAAAAAGGGAAGGAAGAATTAAAATAATGGAGAACTTATCTAAAAAATTTTCAAATTATCTCCTTATTTCTTCTTTAGGGGGAAATATCCTTGGGAGTATATTTGTTCTTTTCTTAAGTTCCATAAAAGGCTTTAATGCTAAAGAAATAAGCTTAATTGTAGGAACAACACCACTAATAATATTCCCAATATTTTTTTTATGGGGAAGTTTGTTGGACAAATATCAAAGGGTAGTAGGATTTAGTAAATTAGTAAATTTATCAAATATAATAACTATAGGATTATTAATTATAACAAATAATTTTATATTGTTTTTTATCATTAATATAATAAGATCTATTTTACTTCAGCCTAGTGGGACATTAAATGACAAGTACATGTTAAATATCTCTAGTACTAATAAAGGTACTTATGGGAAGATAAGAGTACGTTCAACTATAGGATATGGCTTGGCAGGGATAATATGTCCTATAGCCATAAGAATTGGTGATGTATATTTAGCGATAATAGTTGGAATGATTTTAATTTCTTTTAGTATTATATTATTAAGTAAAGTACCAGAAATAAGTGATAATCATGTATCAATAAATAAAAATATCAAAAATGATAAAGGAAATACTTTTAAGTCTTTATTTGATCTTATAAAAAACAAAATGTATCTTAAATATCTAATAATAATATCTATTATTTGGGGAACGCAAAATGCAGCTTCAGGATATGGAATTCAAATCATGATGATTGATTTAAATGTATCTAAAGTTATTATAGGATTAATTCCTTTTATAATGGTTATTTTTGAAGTTATATTTCTATTAGTATTTGATAAGGTTAGGATTTTAAGAAAAAATGATTTAGCACTATTAATAGCATTAGTAATTTTAGTTTTTAGGTGGAGTATTATGTTCTTTGCTAAATCATATATATTGATATTAATAATTACTATGCTTCATGGGATAGTAACGGGAATAGTATTACAAATTCAGAATAAAATAATTGGCAAGGTTGTCTCATCAAATCAGCACTTTTTAGCATTTATGCTTATAAGTTCTTTATCCACAACAATACTACCAAGTTTATTAAATTTAATAACTGGAGATTTGTATGGTAAGTTTGGGATAAAAGTATTTGGATTTGTATATTTAGTGCTATCATTAATAGCTAGTTTTGTATTAATATATAATGCTTTAAAAAATAGAAAATTAAAATCTTATGAAATAAAAAATTAAAATAAAAATAATAATGGAAAAGACAATTATACAGTGATATATATAAATAAAAAATAGACTGTAAAAACTATTTAACAGTCTATTTTTATTTAACATTATAAGAAGAAAATATATAAAAATGGATATAATTATGTTAAATTATTAATATATATTATGTTTATATAAAGTTAAATAATGTTAAATACTATCATTTTATAATATATATCATCAAATAATATGAGTGAAATAGTTTGAAAAATTTAATAAAAAGTAAGGCTTTACTTGATAGTAGATTAATCTAAATTATATTAAAAGGAGATTGGTAATATGGTGAGGATTGCAATATGTGATGATCAAGATATTTTCCAAGGAACTATAAAAAATAAATTGAATTTGCTATTAAAAAAAGAATGCATTAAAGCACAAATAGATTGCTACGATTCTGGAGATAAATTGATAAAATTTTTAAAAGAAAATAAAGGTATATATGATATTTTATTTTTGGATATATTAATGAGTGATATAAATGGGTTGGACGTAGCAAAAGAAATTAGAACCTTCGACAACAGAATGCAAATAATATTTTTAACTAGTTCTAGTGATTACATATTGCAGGGGTATGATGTCGAAGCACTTGGATATTTAATAAAAGGACAAGAAGATAAAAAACTTGAAGAAGTCTTATTAAAAGCAATAGAGAAGACTGACAAAAATTATGATGACTATATTATGATTAAATCAGGAAGTTTTATAAGAACAATATGCTTGAAAAACATAGAATTTATTGAGGTAAGAAATAGAACAATTACAATTAATACGGATTATGAAACTATAGATTTTAATGGAAAAATGGAAGATATGCAAAATGAATTATTATGTAAAAATTTTATATTAAGCCATAGATCTTATTTGGTTAATGTGAGAAAAATAAAACATATAGGTACAAGCAGTATAGAATTAAAGTCTGGAAAAGAAGTTTTACTAAGTAGGTTAAGGAGTAAAGGGGTAAAAAAAGCATATCTAGATTATATTTTTGAATATAATAAGGAGGAATAAATGGATTTTAAAAATGTATTAATTAATATGTTATTAGGAGTAATAACAAGTATAGTTATAATGAAAGACAACAGTAAACTATATAATTGTCATAAAATTGATAAAAGAAAAATTTTAAAGTTCATATTATTATTTCTTTTTAATTCAATAATTTTTACATTATATAATCTATTTAATAATAAAGTAATTATAGGATTTTATTTAATAATATTAATAGAATCATTAATATTACATAATTACAAATGGAGCATAGCTTATTTATCTAATGGATTATCATATCTAATATTTACAATTATAGAGTTAGTATTATTTTTTATAAAAAAAATTTCAGTTCCTTTTTATACTTATAATTTATATGTTAATAATGATAATATTATAATAAGCAGGATTTTTATATTTTTAATATCCTATATTATTAGTGATATTTTAATAAATAAATATAAATATATAATTATCAAAATATTTAATAATATAAAAAATATTAGACAAATTTTTATATTATTAAGTATATGCTTATCATTAGATATTATAATAAAGATATATTTATATGAGAATTTAATAGATAATGAAGGATTAATTTATATAATATTATTATGCTTATTTATTATGTACATAAATTTATTTAAGTTAAGAGATTTATATAGTATTGCTATATTGGAAGAAAAAAATATGTTATTAGAAACTAATCATTTAATGCAAAAAAAATATTATGAAATATATAAAAATAGATATAAGAAATATAAAGTTTTTAAGCATGACATAAAAAATCATTTATTATCCATAAAGATATTATTTACTAGAAAAGATTATAATAGTATTGAAAAATACATAGAAAATTTAGAAGGAAAGCTAAGTAATATAAATAAGATATATTATACAAATAACTTAGTTATAGATTCTATTTTACATAACATTGAAGAAATATGTAAGGTAAAATCTATTAAATTAGTTTTTGAAGGAAGTATATATAATAGTAATAAAATAATAGATTTAGCTGATTTATTAATGAAGACTATGTATATATGTATTAATTTAATAGAAAATGGAGATTATGAAAAAAAAATAGAGTGTCAATTAAAGAGTGTAGAGAGGCAATATTGTTTTTATATAAAATTATCTACTTTTACTAATGAATATAATGAATTAGAAAGCAAAATAGTAAATGAATTAGATCAAAAAGCAAAAGAATTAAAAGCTATAATAAATTATAACAAGGAAAATTATAAATTTGCAATTAAGTGTATGTTGTAGAAAGGATAAAAAGTATTAAAGCTTTTTATCTTTTTTACATTTCACGTCAAAAAAATATCTTTTTATGTTCTGATTATGTTCTTAAATTATATACATGATATAATTAATCTGTATAGGAGTTGTATAAATTTAATTTCCCTAAAATAAAACAAACCAGTTATTTCATCCATAATAAATATTACAGCTCCTACAAATTCGATTTTAGAAATACTATAATTATTTAATATACTAATTAAGTGATAGGGAAGTTTAATTATATTTAACTGAAGTAAATTATTACTTAAAGGATAATAATGATGAATTTTAAAAAGATAGGAAAAGAATTTTATAAAAAGAATATAATAAAATTTTCAATATTAATAATAATAATAATTTTAATTATACTTATAAGGATTTATATTAATTACATAAAAAGTATATTAATTGAAGATGCGTATAGGTTTGTAAAAACTACATCAGTAAAAGAGTCTAGCTCTATATCTAATTTATTTAATATAAGAAAAGAAATATTAAAATCAATATTAATATCGAATTCAGATATATTAAGTGATTCTAATAATAATAAAGAAGAGCTGGCAGCTTTATTGAAAGATGAAGCCACACTAAGAGGGTTCAAAAGGATAGGTATATCAGATATAGATGGTAACGCAATTACTACAGATGATAAGCGGTATTCTATTAAGGATAGATGGGATTTTAAAGAAGTAATGTCGGGAAAAGGTCCTGTTTACTATAAAACAAGAGATAAAATTGATAATAGCATAGTTGTTATTAGTACAATGCCAATAATTAATAATGGAGCTATAAAAGGTATTTTATTTGCAACAGATAGTATAGAAAATTTAATTAATTTATCTAATATAGAAAATTATTTTGGGCAAGTATCAACATATGTAGTTGATTCTAAGGGAGATATTCTAGTTATAAATAATGATGCTGTGTTTCTTAAAAATGAAAATATGTTTAATATGCTTTTAGAACAAAATAGTATAGATGTGGCTGAGGAAATAATTAGCGATATGGATTATGGAGAAGATGATATAGAAATTGTTAGCCATAAAAATAAAAAATATTATTTGGGATATTCAAAAATAGAAAATTCGATGGATTTATATGTAGTAGTTTCTTTATCTAAAAACTCAGTATTAGCAAACTCAAATAAAATATTAATATCTAGTATATTGTTAGTTGTAGCAATAATGATTGTAACTATATCAGCATTTATTTTATTAATAAGATATAATCAAAAATATGTTCAATTAGAAGAAGCTAATTTAGCTAAAAGAATATTTTTAGCTACTATAAGCCATGAGATTAGGACTCCATTGTATGGAATAATGGGATTGACTTCGGCTACAATAAAATTAAGTGACAGTAATTTAAAGGTTAAAGAATATCTTAAGAAAATAGATGTATTATCAAATCATTTATTAAGTTTACTTAATGATGTTATAGATATTTCTAAGATAGAAGCAAGGGTAATAAGAATAGAAAAACAAAAAGTAAAGATTAATAATATTTTGAGTGATATTAATGTCATTATCAAAGATAAAACAAATGAAAAAAATCAAAATTATAAAATAGTTACAGAGGGGATAGATGATCTAACTATAATAGGAGATGAACTAAAACTTAAACAGATTATATTAAATTTATTAATAAATGCAATTAAATATACTTCAAATGAAGGTACTATATCATTATTCATAAAACTAATAAATAAAGACTTAGATGGAAATGTAAAAATTATGTTTAGGGTAAGTGATAATGGTATTGGTATGAGTGAAGAATTTATGGAGAAAATGTTTTTACCATTTGCGCAAGAAGATAATTCCAATAGCAGACAATTTGGTGGAAGTGGATTAGGGCTATCCATATGCAAGGAGTTTATAGAGGCAATGGGGGGAGAACTGATAGTAGAAAGTAAATTAGGATATGGAAGTATATTTACGTTTAATTTAGAATTTAAGCAATATATGAATGAGCAAGAAGAAGATAATATACAAGATATTGATGAAAAGCTATTAAAAGATAAGAATATTCTATTAGTAGAAGATAATGAGATAAATCGAATGATAACAAAGGAAATTTTGACAGAATTAGGGTTGAATGTGAAGTGTGCTACAAATGGGGAAGAAGCGATAGGAATGTTTTATAAATCAGAAGTTAATTATTATAGCTATATACTAATGGATATTAAAATTCCCATTATTGATGGATATAAGGCAACTAAAATAATAAGAAGTTTTAAAAGAGAAGATTCAAAATCAATAAAAATAATAGCTATGTCTGCTAATGATTTTAAAGAAGATAAAGAAGAAGCCATAAATTCAGGTATGGATTTGTATACTTCAAAACCAATAAATAGAGAAGGCATAATTAAAGCTTTACTATAAATATTCTAGTTTAAGATATTTATTGAAATATATAAATGTATTACAGAAAATTTGTTGTTGGGGTGATAAAATGCATGAGGGAGTTATAATATTTATAATTTCATGTTTATTTATTGTAACATTATTAATAAGTTTAATACTAATTATAATAGAAATTATAATTAAAAGAAAAGTAATAATGAATTATGATGATTTTATTAGAATAATAGATAAAGATATAAAGAAGTTAGATATTAATATAAATCTAAAAGAATTGTTAGACAAATACGAATATGAAAAAGTAAAAGTTTCAAGTGATAATATTAATAAATCAAAAAATTCTAATATAAATCAAATAGAACTATTTGAAAGAAGAAAACAGAAGCAAATGAGTAATTATAAGAATACCTTAGAGATAACTTCATATGAAAATGATATTAATAATAAAAATAATACTGATAAAGAAAAAGGAAAATTTATTGATATAATATTATAGATGAAAAAAGGTGATATGGTTGATTGAATTTGTTATAATCTTCTTGCTAATATTAGTTATATTATTATTCATTAGTTATATTTATAGAGATATTTTTAAAAAATATTATAAAAGGGAAATTTATTTACATAGTGCTTTAAGAAATAATGAATTTGATATATATATTCAACCAAAATATAGTTTAAAAAGTGAATCTATAGTTGGGGCTGAATGTTTAGTTAGAGTGAATAGTAAAAATAAAAGGGTGATTAACACAGAAAGGTTTGTTTACATATTAGAAAAAGATAAGTCCATAATAGAGCTTGATCTTTATATTTTGGAAGAAGCTTGCAAAATTATTAATAGATGGTCAGATAATAAGTTTAAATTAGTTCCTATATCAGTAAATGTATCGAGAGTAACTTTAATTGAAGATGATACCTTCATAACAAAATTAAATGATATTATAAATAATTATAATATAGATACTAGATTTTTAGAAATAGAAGTAACGGAAAGAGTAATGCTCAAAGATACAAACAAGATAATTTCTGTTATAAAAGAAATAAAGGATTTAGGAATAAAGGTATCTTTAGATGATTTTGGATCTGGATACTCATCATTAACTATATTAAAGAATCTTCCAATAGATACAATAAAACTAGATAAATTATTTTTAGATAAGAAAGATATATCAGAAAAAGGGAAAATAGTTATAGAAAGTATTATTAATATGGCCAATAGGTTAGGCTTAGAAGTTGTTGCTGAAGGAGTAGAATACTTTGAGCAAGCACAAGTCCTAAAAAATTTAGGTTGTGAAATTGTACAAGGATATTTGTATGGACGTCCTATAAATATAAGCGATTTTGAGAAGTTAGAAATATTTAATTAGAAAAGAATATGTTAATAAATAACTGATATATGATACATAAATGGAAGTGAAATCTCTAGGATAATACCCTAGGGATTTTTTATTAATATTTTTATAAGTTGCAATAAGTAGGAAAGGTTAGCCATAGCATTAGAGATATCATGTATGATAAGTATTTTATAATAATTAGAAGATAAAGATCTGTAAGAAATATAAGGATTATTATGATAAATTATTAGATTATATAGATATATTAAGCAAGAGATTATATAGATATATTAAGCAAGCGTTAAAAATTAAAATATGTAATAAAATTTAATTTTAGGCATACTTGAGAGCAAATATAAGAAAACTTTTAAAGTAAATAAGTATATGATATTATATACTAAAAAGTTAAGATATAAGTTAATAAAAAATTGAAGAATACGCAAATTGAAATTTAAGTTTTAAATAATATATAGTTACATAGTAAATGAAACAGGACTTTATATAAATTAATAGCTATATAAATTTATTTGGTCACAGAATTACAAGGGGGAAGAATGATGAATAACAAGGGAATAGTTTTTTTTGATGTAGATGGAACTTTAATAGATTGGAGAAAAGGTATATATGCTCCAACAAATGCTACAAAGGAAGCTATAAATAAATTAAAGGCAAATGGTTATTTAACTGTTTTAGCAACAGGAAGACCTAAGAGTTCTATTACTAATGAAATAGTTGATTTAGGTTTAAATGGTTATATAGCATCTAATGGAGCTTATGCAGAAATTGAAAATGAATTAATATTTAATGAATGTATAAATAATAAAAAGCTTGAGGATATACTAAGTTTTCTTGAAGAGAATGATATAGTATACATTTTAGAGGGACAAGAAAATAATTATGTATTAGATATAAATAATGAAAAAGTTAGAGATCTTGTAATTAAAGCTAATCTTGGAATAGAAAACTTTACAGAAGATTGGGAAAAAGATACTGTAAAAACAAGCAAAATAATAGCTATAGGAAAAGATATAAACTCTTATAAGTTAGTTTGTGATAAATACAAAGATGAAGGCCTTGCATTTATGGCAAATCAATTTGGTGATACATTTGAAATATATGTATCAAAATACACAAAAGGTTATGGAGTTGATCATCTACTAGAAAAGCTAGGAATAGATAGAGAAAATGCTTATGCCTTTGGAGATGGAGAAAATGATATAGAAATGTTCCAGGTTGTAAAGCATGGTATAGCTATGGGAGGATATCATAAGGGGTTAGAGGAGCATGCCTTTAATTTTACAGAGGATGTTGAAAATGAAGGTATAGCAAAGGGATTAAAGAAGTTAGAATTAATATAAACAAAATGTATATTATATAGAATTTGATAAATAAGATTAATTATATAGTTATATTATCTAGGCTTAATTATATTACCAATGAAATTATATCAAATATTATTTAGATTTAAGTTATCATAGAAGAATTATAATGTATAATAAATAGTAATATTATACAAATTATTATGCTATATATGGAGGGAGTTTATGAGACTTGCAATAATTGGTTTAGGGGCAATAGCTAAAAAAGCTTATTTACCTATTTTAACAGTAAAAGAAGATGTGGAACTTTTAATTTCCACTAGAAATAAGGCTGTGTTAGAAGAAATATCAAATAAGTATAACATAGATAGAGCATATACTAATATTGAAAATTTATTAAAAGAAGATATAGATGCAGCAATAATTTCAACACATGCAGATGGACACTATGAAATAGCTAAAAAATTAATAAAACAAGGTATTAGTGTATATATAGACAAGCCTATTAGTTTTAATTTTGAAGAAGCTAAAGAGATAGAGAGTTTAGCAAAAGAACGTAATGTTATTGCTATGGTTGGATTCAATAGAAGATTTTGTCCTAAGGTTAAAGAACTTAAGGGCAGAGGAAAAGCAGATATAATTGTAATGCAAAAAAATAGGGAATATCCACCTGGTGATATAAGAAGGTTTATTGTGGAAGATTTTATACATGTTGTGGATACATTAAGATTTTTAATGGATGAAGAAGTTAAAAATATTGATGTTAATTATCTAAAGGATGGAAATGATCTTCACAATGTAGTGGTAACATTAAAAGGTAATGATACAACTGCAGTTGGAATAATGAATAGGACTGCAGGGATAACTGAAGAAAATATTGAATATATGATAAAAGGAAATAAATATATTGTTGAAGATTTAGTTGATACTATAGAAGTGAACAATAGTGGTAGAACAAAGACTAGCTTTGGAGGTTGGGATCCAACATTATATAAAAGAGGCTTTGAAGATATAATAGATCATTTTATAGAATCAGTAAAAAATAAATCTATTCCAAATCCAGCAATAAGTGATTCTGTAAGAACGCATGAAATTTGTGAGAATATAGTTAAGTTTATAACTACTAATGAATAGATAAAACTATTAAAAATGAATATTAAAAGTAAGATAATAGAAGAAATGTATAAGTAGATTTATAAAAAGACTAACTAGAATTTAAATTTTAGTTAGTCTTTTTATAATTTTATTCTTTCGTTTTTTAAGTGAACATATATATGCAAGATTGTATTAATTTTAATGAATATACGGGAGGTGAAATAAGAAAAGTTAAGTACGTTTGCTTATTATATAAAAGTAATATATAGTAAAGAAATATTTGGGGATAAAATATTTTAAATTTAAAGAATCCATTTGCGGTAAACTAGAATATAACTAGCTTTGTATAAGAAATGGATTGATAAAATCAACAATTTAAAAGATACAATAAATACCAAATATTCATAAAATGATTTGACAATCTGACAACTTAGTGTTAGTATAAGGTTGTTACTGAGTTTAGGAGGTAATTTATGATTGAATTTAGAAATGTTAAAAAAAGCTATAAGAATAACGTTATATTAGAAGATTTTAATTTAAATATAGAGGATGGAAATCTAGTAGTTTTAATAGGATCAAGTGGTTGTGGTAAAACTACTTTATTAAAAATGATAAATAGATTAATAGAATCTACTTCAGGAGAAATATTAGTTAATGGGAAAAATATAAAAGAAATGGATCCAATATTACTTAGAAGAAGTATTGGTTATGTAATTCAACAAACAGGTTTATTTCCACACATGACAGTAAAAGAAAATATTGAAATAATACCTAAGCTTATGGGAAAAACTCAAGAGGAAATTGATCAAAAGACAATAGATTTATTAAATATGGTTGGATTAGATCCGGAAAAGTATAGTGATAGATATCCAGTAGAATTAAGTGGTGGACAACAGCAAAGAGTTGGAGTTGCAAGAGCTTTTGCAGCTGATGCTGAAATAATATTAATGGACGAGCCTTTTAGTGCATTGGACCCAATAACAAGAACAGAGCTTCAAGAAGAGTTATTTAATATTCAAAAGGAATATAGAAAGACTATAGTTTTCGTAACTCATGATATGGATGAAGCTATAAACTTAGCAGATAAGATATGTATATTAAAAGAAGGAAAAATACTTCAATATGATACTCCAGAAAATATATTAAAAAATCCAGCAGGAGAATATGTTGAAGAATTTGTTGGTAAAAATAAGATTTGGACAAAACCAGAAATGATTAAAGCGGAAGATGTTATGATATCAAAACCAGTAACAGTTAGTCCAAAGAGAAACTTGCTTCAAGCAAGAGAGATAATGAGAGAAAAGAAAGTAGATAGTTTACTTGTAATAAATAAACTAGGTACATTATTAGGATATATTACATTGGAAAATATTCAAAAGATAGAAGAAAAAAATAAATTAGTTGAAGAAGTTATGAATAAAGAGCCTATATGGGTTTCAGGAGATACTAGCTTACCAGAGTTATTAGAAGTATTCAATAATTTAAAGAAAGGATACTTACCAGTTTGTGATGAAGCTTATAGATTGTTAGGATTAGTAACAAGAAGTAGTTTAATATCAGTTTTAAGTAGTCAATACATTGAGATGGGAGGCGATAATTAATGAGTACTTTTATGGAACAATTAATGACAAAGAAATCGGAAATTCTATCTCTTTTATTAGAGCACGTACAACTTACAGTTATAGCAGTTTTAGTAGCAGTAGTAATTGGTGTACCTTTAGGTATATTTATAACTAAGAATAAAAAGCTAGCTAGTGGCGTAATTGGATTTGCAAATTTAACTCAAGCTATACCAAGTTTAGCTATATTAGGTTTCTTGATACCTGTTATAGGTATAGGATCAGCACCAGCTATAACAATGGTAGTGCTATATTCAATGTTACCTATAATAAAAAATACTTATACAGGTATTACAAATATAAATCCAGATATGCTAGAAGCAGCAAAAGGCTTAGGTATGACTAGTGGACAAACTCTTAAGCTTATAAAGATTCCTCTAGCAATGCCAGTTATGATGGCAGGTATAAGAATGGCAGCAGTTACGGCTGTTGGACTTATGACAATAGCAGCCTTTGTAGGGGCAGGTGGTCTTGGATATTTAGTATTCTCAGGTATCCAAACAGTAGATAATAACCTTATACTATTTGGTGCGATTCCAGCAGCTATTTTAGCTTTAGTAATAGACTGGATAACAGGAAAAATAGAAGCAGCTACAATGCCAAATGGAATTAGAAAATCAGATGGAACTATGAAGGTAAAAAGAAATAGTTCAAATAAAAATAAAAAGAGAAATATAATTATAGCTTCAGTTTTAGCAGTGATTGTTATAGGTGGAGTAATAGGTACAAGTATTATAAATAGAAATGAAAAGAAAATAACAATAGCATCTAAAAATTATACAGAGCAACTTATTGTAGGAAATATATTATCAGAGTTAGTTAAAGCAAATACAGATATAAAAGTAGAAGAAAAGTTTAACTTAGGTGGAAGCCAAGTAACCTTTAATGCATTAAAATCAGGAGCAGCAGATGTATATGTAGAATATTTAGGAACTGGTTATGTAAATATACTTAATATTTCAGAACCAAATTCAAATAGAGAAGAAGTTTATAATATAGTTCAAGAAAGATTTAAGAATGATTATAATATAGAATTATTAAACCCATTAGGTTTTAATAACACATATGCAATGGCAATTACCAAAGAAACAGCAGAAAAGTATAACTTAAAGACAGTTTCAGATTTAGCAAAGGTTGCAGGAGACTTAGTAATAGGGCCAACAATAGAATTCCCTAATAGGGAAGATGGTTTAATAGGTTTAGAAAAGGCTTATAATATGAAGTTCAAGCAAGTTAAACCTGTTGATGGAGGTTTAAGATATACAGCTTTAGTAAATAATGAAACACAAGTTATAGATGCATTTACAACAGATGGTTTAATTGACAAATTTCAATTAGTTGTGTTAGAAGATGATAAAGAATTCTTTCCACCATATGATGCAGTTCCAATTATAAGAGAGGATACTTTAAAGGAGTTTCCAGAATTAAAGAATATATTAGGAAAGCTAGATGGAAAATTAACAGAAGAAAAAATGAGAAAATTAAACTATGAAGTCGATATAAATAAAAGAGACGTAAAAACTGTTGCTATAGAATTCTTAAAATCAGAAGGGCTGATTGAATAGGGAAGAGGTAATAGTGAAAAAGTGAAAGAATTCCGCTTCAAGGTGGGATTCTTTTTTTATAAAAAGATAACGAAATTTAGGTTTCACAATTATTACTAATTATAAAACATGAATATTACCTTCAATATACATTGAAATTTATGTCGATTGTTGATATAATTAAAATCTATTTTGAAAAATTATTTAGTTTTATATAGAAATTTTTGGAGGGTTTGCAATGCCAAAGAGAATTGCCATTTTAGGTGGACCAAGATGTGGGAAAACTACATTAATACAACAACTTTATGTGGATTTGAAAATTAGAGATTTAAATGTAGGTGTAGCAACAGAGTATAGTACAGATTACCTAAGAGATAAAGGTATGATAGAAAACATAGCTGAACAATATGGAATTTATTTAGGACAACTTCATTTAGAAGAGAGCTTAAATGACTTCGATTATGCATTAACAGACTATGCAACATTTGTACCATACATATATGCTAGATTTATGCTTGGTGATAAGAAAAGAACAACAAAAGAAATAGAAATATTAAAAGATCTTTATGTGTTAGCTTTAAGAGATTTACCAAAGTATGATCACATATTCTTTGTGCCAAGAGAATTTGGTTATTCAAAAGATGGAGTAAGATGGCAGGATGAAGAAGTAGCACAAGCAGTGGACAAGGCTATCTTAAGCTTTTTAGAAGCAGAAAATGTTAGGTATACGGAAATAACAGGATCAACAAAAGAAAGAGCAGAAAAAATATTAGATATTGTGGGAATTTCTCAGGAAATAAATCTAGATATGGCGAAGTAAAAGATTCCTCTTAGAGGGATCTTTTTTTGTGCGCAAAAATAATTAGATTATTTGAAAATAGAATTTGAAATATAAGTTTATGAAATGAAAATTCAAGAATATTGTTGTTTAAGGTAATATTTAAAATCTTAGCAAATATACAATATTTTTATGCAATAAAGCTTTTTAATAAAAAAGATGTCGTAAAAACAAATATGAAAACGGTTGAAATGATAAGGGAGATTGGTATAATTTATGTAAAAGGTGAAATGAAATTTCACTTGTTAAGGGGGATGAGAAAGTAGTATGAAAAAGAAAAAAATAGTAGCAATTTTGAGTGCCTTAGCTGTTACAAGCACTTTAGTATTAGGGAATATTAAGATGGTACATGCAAATACTTTAAATTCAAAAGCTGAGGCAGAGAAAATTGTAAGTCAAATGACTTTAGAGGAAAAAATAGGGCAAATGTTAATGCCTGATTTTAGACAATGGAAACAAGAAGGACAAGCCGCGGTTCAAGATCTGACAGAAATGAATGATGAAGTGGCAGAAATTATAGATGAATTTGACCTAGGTGGAGTTATATTATTTGCTCAAAACGTAAAAACAACGGAGCAAACAACTAAATTAATTCATGACATGCAGCAAGTTGCAATAAATGATCAAGATGGGAATCTACCATTATTAACAACAATAGACCAAGAAGGAGGAATTGTTACAAGATTAGGAACAGGAACAAACTTTCCAGGAAACATGGCTATAGGTGCAACTAAAAATGAACAAAGTTCTTATGACACAGGATTAGTAATAGGAAGAGAATTAAATTCATTAGGAATAAATGTTAATTTTGCTCCATCAGTAGATATTAATAATAATCCATTAAATCCTGTTATAGGACTAAGATCATTTTCGAGCAATCCGGATTTAGTTGCAAAGCTTGGAGTTAAAATGATAAAAGGAATTCAAGAAAATGGTGTATCAGTAGCAGCTAAACACTTCCCAGGGCATGGAGATACAGCAACAGATTCTCATTATGGTTTACCAAAAGTTGACAAATCACTTGAAGAATTAAAAGAAGCTGAGTTAAAACCATTTCAAGCCGCTATAGATAATGGTGTTGATATGATAATGACAGCTCATATTCAATTTCCACAAATTGAAAAAGATACCTATACGTCTATAAAGGATGGACAAGAGATACAGATTCCAGCAACTTTATCAGATGACATATTAACAGGATTGCTAAGAGAAGACATGAATTTTGACGGTGTTATCATAACAGATGCTCTGAATATGGCTGCAATTTCAGAAAATTTTGGAGAAGTTGAAACTGTAAAAATTGCATTTGATGCTGGTGTTGATATAGCTTTAATGCCAACTATTTTAAGAAGTAAAGCGGATGTTCCAAAGCTTAGAGCAATAGTTGAAGGAGTTAAGGAAGCTGTTGCTAAAGGAGAAATATCAGAAGAAAGAATAAATGAATCAGCAGCTAGAGTAGTTAAGCTAAAAATAGATAGAGGAATAATTAACGTTGCAAATGATAATAGAACAGCCGAAGAAAAAATTGAAAATGCAAAAAGTGTGGTTGGTTCCAAGGAAAATAGAGATGTTGAAAGACGAGTTTCAGCAGAAGCTATAACTGTAGTTAAAAATGAAAATAATGTGTTACCTCTAAATCCTAAAGAAGGAGAAAAAGTTTTACTTGTAGCTCCATATGATAATGAATTACCAGGTATGAAATTTGGATTAAATAGACTTATGAAAGAAGGAAAAGTTGATTCAGTCGAATTAGATACCTATTGCTATTTGAAAGAGAATGAAATAACAGATGAATTAAAAAGTAAAATTGATGAAGCAGATTACGTAATAGTTTTATCAGAAATGGGAAATTACACACATTTAAATAGTACCCATTGGATAACAGCAATACCAAATGCAGTAACTTCTTATGCAAATGAATTAAATAAAGATTCAGTAGTTGTAAGTATTGGTAAGCCGTATGATGTAGCTGCACATAAAAATGCAAAAGCAGAAGTAATAGCTTATGGATATAAAGGCATGGATCCAACGGAAGCAGATGGAGGATTATCACCAGTACAAGCTTTTGGACCAAATATCCCAGCAGCAATAGAAGTTGTCTTTGGAGGATCAGAAGCAAGAGGAACATTACCAGTTAGTATTCCAACAGTTAATGAAAATGGAGTAGCTAACTTAGATGTAAATGCTTTTGAATATGGATATGGTATAACGAATTTAACATCGGTAGGAACAACTACAATTGAAGCACCAGCAGAAGTTAAATCAGGTGAAGAAATAGAAGTAAAAGTTAATATAAATGAAATAGAAGGCTTAAAATCAGAAAATTACTTGGAAAAAATAAACTTTAATAGTGATGCTTTTGAAGTAGTATCAGTAAAATCAGCTGATGAAAATGTTGAAGTGAAAAATGTAGAAGTAAAAGATTCTGAAATAAATGTATCCTTAAGTGATAAATCTATAGAAAAATCCATTGAGTCACAAACAAGTTTAGTAGTGACATTAAAAGCAATTGCAGAAGAAGGGCAAGATATTAATATTATTCATTCTGTAGAAATTGTAGATTCAAAAGACAGAACATTTAATACAACATTGGAAAATAGATATATTAATATTATAAAAGTAGAAGCTCCAGAAGAAGAAAATAAACCAGGGAATGAAGAAAATAAGCCGGATGATGGCAATAAGCCAGGGAATGAAGAAAAGCCAGGAGATACGAATAAACCAGAAACAAATAATAATAATGGAGGCAAGTTACCAAACACAGGAGCTGTAGTTACACCAATAGCAACAGGGGCTCTAGGTTTAGCAATGACTGCTTTAGGATTTGTTTTGAACAAAAAAAGAAATAAAAAGTAATTAATATAAAATCAAGGCAAAGGACCTAACTAAACGTGAGGTCCTTTACTTTTAATTAAAATACTATATAATAATAAGACAAGCACATGGTAAAAAGGTAACGGACATACTAGAAAATCTAAATTATTATACAAGTAGTATTTATTAAAAAAATATTAACAAGAAAATAAAATTTATAAACCAAAAACTGTTAATAAATAAAAGATAATTGTTGATAATTTTCAGATTTTTCGAATTTATAAAAATGTTTAATGGCTACTTAAATAGTAGTCTTTTTTGTTTATTAAAGTAGATATTAAAACAAAAAGTATTAAACATATTGATTTAAATTGTTAAATAATCTACAATGATTTTGTGCATATAATACGCAAATAACATGTATGTAAACAATTAAATAAAAGTAATGAAAAATTTTTTATCAAATATTGTTAAAAATATAACTTAACGAGGGTTGGTGTGTTAATAATGATGATTTTAGAGCACGGAAAAATTGGGAATTTAACATTAAAGAACAGAATTGTAATGGCTCCAATGGGAATTGATTATGTTGATGAGGATTTCGGATTCTCTGAAAGATCAATTGATTATTATGTAGCTAGAGCAGAAGGTGGGACAGGCTTAATCATGACTGGAGCTACTTTAGTTACAAGTGAATTCCAAAAACCTAATAGTATGTTCTTGTTAGACAATGAGGATAAAATAGATAGAATAAAAAAATTAGCAGATAAAATACATTCTTTTGGTTCAAAACTATGTATTCAACTTTCTTTAGGAGCTGGAAATATAGGATATGTAGGTAAAAATAATCCTCCATTTTCAATAGAAGAAATACATAAGCAAGTAGAAGCTTTTGGAAGAGCAGCAGCTTTAGCTAAAAGAGCTGGAGTGGATGCTATTGAAGTTCATGGGTATGGTGGATATTTAATTGATCAATTCCAAACAGAATTATGGAATTCTAGAGAAGACGAATATGGTGGTAGCTTTGAAGGAAGAATGAGAATATCTCTAGAAATAATTGAAGCAGTTAAAAAAAGTTGTGGAGAAGATTATCCTATAATTTATAAGTTTTCACCAACTCATCTTATAAGAGGAGGAAGAGAACTTGAAGAAGGAGTTAAGATGGCAAAATTCCTTGAAAATTTAGGAGTTTCTGCTCTTCATGTAGATATAGGATGTCATGCTTGCTGGCAAAATGCAATCCCAACAATATATCAAGAACCAGCGTTACATGAAAAATATATACAAGCTGTAAAAGAGGAAGTTAGTATCCCTGTTATTGGACATGGAAAGATGGGATACCCTGAAGTAGCAGAGAGAATAGTATCTAAGGGTATAGCCGATTTTGTAGCATTAGGACATTATTTACTAGCTGATCCTGAGTGGGTAAATAATGTGAAAGAAAACAGATCAGAAGATATTGTGCCATGTATTGGATGTAATGAATGTATGTTTTCAATACTTTCTGGTGAGCCAGTATCCTGTGGTGTTAATCCAAGATGCGGAAGAGAAGGGGAAAAGTTATCTGAAGCTGAAGTTAAAAAATCGGTACTTATTGTTGGAGGCGGTCCAGGAGGATTGGAAGCAGCAATAGTTGCAGCTAAAAGAGGACATAAGGTTACTCTATGGGAAAAAGGAGAAAAACTTGGCGGTAATTTAATACCAGCATCTGTACCAAAATTTAAAGATGACTTAAAGAGATTGATTAGGTATTATGAAATACAAATGGATAAGCTTGGAGTTAATGTAGTTACTGAAAAAAATAGTACCTCTAATGAAATACTTGAAGAAAATCCAGATGTAGTAATCCTTGGAACTGGAAGTACTCCTTTAGTACCAAGACTTCCAGGTATAAATGGTAGCAATGTACATGCAGCTATAGATGTACTTTCAAATAATATTAATCTGGGAGAAAATGTTATTATTGCAGGCGGTGGATTTGTTGGCTGTGAAACTGCTGTACATTTAGCAGAGCAAGGCAAAGAAGTAACTATTATTGAAATGAAAGAGCGTATTTTAGCAGAGCCTATGCCATTTAACAATTTATTAGCTTTAAGCTCAATGGTAGCAGAAAATGGAATTAATATTTTAGCTAGCACAAAATTAGTTGAAATAAAAGACAATGAAGTTATTGTTGAAAAAGTAGATGGCACTATAGAAAATATTGTTTGCGATTCTGTAGTTCTTGCCCTAGGGTTTAAATCTCAAGAAAATATTAAAGCTGAACTTGAAGGAAAAATAAAAGATATAAGAGTTATAGGAGATGCATTAGCACCACGTAAGGTTAAACATGCAGTTAATGAAGGCTTTGAAGTAGCAAGAGTAATATAGATTAATAATACAAATTTATCAGATAGGAGCTAATGAAAAATTAGCTCCTTTACTTTTAATCATATTACTATATAATAGTAAGACAAGCATATAGTAGTAATGGCTAAAGGCCATACTAGAAAAGCTAGAAATTATTGTACAAGTATAAATTATCAAGAAGTTATCAACAGAAAAATAAAAATTATAAACTGAAAATTGTGAGTAAATTAATATTAATTGTTGATAATTTTCAGATTTTTAAGAATAAAGTTAAAATAGAATCAAATTTTTTTATATAAATAAAACTATAAGAATTTATGGAGGGTATATGACTAAACTATATTTAACAAGACATGGAGAAACAGAATGGAATGAAAAAGGAATAATGCAAGGTTGGGGAGATTCCCCTTTAACAGAGCTTGGAATTAAACAAGCTGAATGGCTGAGAGATAGAATTAAGGATACACATATAGATGTTATATATGCTAGCCCAATAGGAAGAGCCTTTAATACTGCAAAAATAGTTAAAGGAGATAGAAATATTCCTTTATCTACTCACGATGGACTTAAAGAAATTAGAATAGGTGGATGGGAAGGCTTAAATCAAGAAGAAATGAAAAGCCTAAGTGAAGAAAACTACTATAACTTTTGGAATGTTCCATCAAAATATATTCCAACAGGAGATGGAGAAAGTTTTTATGAAGTTAAGGAAAGAGCTTTCAAATCAATTAATGAAATATTAGAAAAAGAAAAAGGGAAAAATATCTTAATTGTAACTCATACTATTACCTTAAAGTCTTACTTATGTGAGCTGGAAAAAAGAGACATAGATACATTATGGGATCCGCCATTTATAAAGCAAACAAGTCTTACAGAAATAAATTTCACAGAGGATGGTTATGAAATGCCATTAGTTGCTTGTATGAAACATCATGAATACGCAAAAAAGGAATTTAATGAATTTAAATCTAAATAAATAATTTCACAAACAATCTTTTAAAACAGAAAGATATATTATGAAAATATAATCACCAACACGTTTTTAAAACAGAATAGTATGCAATAAAAATTTAGGAAACTATAATCTTTAAAAAAGAATAAGATAAAATTATATATGATTTAAAAACTTAAATGTAGAGATATACTTAACTTAATACTTGGGTTAAAAAATAAAATGATAATAGTAAGGTTAAGAATATCTTGATGCATTTTCACACATCTCATACAACGAGGATAACAAATGAGGAAGAAAATGAATAATCTTATTTAAGAAGCTAAGAGAGCAATAAATTATAATTTATTGCTCTTTTATTTTTCTAAAGGCCAGTGGTGTTTTCCCATGAACTTTTTTAAACATTTTTACAAAGTTCCCACAGTAGTTATAGCCTATCATTTTAGAGATTTCCTCAATACTTAAATCTGTTGTAGATAATAAGTTTTCGGCAATTGTCATTCTAATTGAGTTAGTGTATTGGCTAATTGACATATGGTATTTTGCTGAAAATCCTGCTTTTAATTTTTGTTCATTTAAAAATACCATCTTACTTAAGCTCTTTATAGTTGGTGGATTGCAAGCTTCCATTGTCAAAATTTCGTAAGCTCTTTGTATTGCATTAGAATCTGAAGCAGTTAGAGTAACTTTTCTATTTTTTCCTATAATGATTTCCCCATAATTTAATTGATTTGTAAAAGCATTTTCTGGAGAAGAGTGAACTTCCTTTGATATTAATGCAATAGATTCTAAAATTTTGCTCTCTAAATATATTGGAGTTAGTTCATCAGCTTGGGATAAGCTTCTTAACTGCTGAATAATGGTTGCAATTTCAAGCGGAAGATATCTATATGTATAATTGAAAATAAAGTTATTAAAATCAATAATATTAGAAAAACTAGGTTTAAGAACTTCATCAAAGTATTTTTTATAAATTGTTATTTCTGCTCCATGAAAGTGTTGGCCTTTCTTCCAAACTTGAGTTCCTTTCAAATTTTTTTCTACAACAAAAAATGAAGATGGAGTAAATGATGAAACGGGATTATTCTCTATTTTGAATTTTGTCACTCCTGTATAAACAGTTCCAAGCCTCATTATCTCATCTTGATGATTAAAAGAAAGAGAAAAATCTTGAGCAATAGTATAATCACCAATTCCAAAGTCATAATATCCTTCACGACTATATTTAATAAAATATCCAAGTTCAGGCCTGTCCTCATTTTTGTATATAGTGTAGTTACTCATAGGGTATGAAGAAAAGGTCATATTATTTAATACCATATTTTGAAATTCATGAGTAGATCTTGATATCATTTGTTTTTCATCCCCCTAGTTATATTTGTACATTTAAAAGTAAATAAATTTTTCATAAAACTTTTTCTTTAGGTAATAATATAAATAAATTTTCAAAGAATTTATTTAGTGAAAAGTTAAAAGTAATTTATAGTTAAAAGCGAAAATTTATAGCAAAAAGTTAAGGGTGTTGTATTCAGTAAAGCTTAAAAGAGTTCATAATTATTATAGCAGAAAATCTGCTTATTTTTATATAAAAATTATTCTATTAGATGATAAAATTATTAAATTAGTTGCAAACCTTGTATTGAGAATGAATCTCATATACAATTGGCAATGTAATAAATAAGATTAATTAATCAAAGCAATCAATAAGACTAATCAAAAAGGTAATAAAAAAGTAATAAAAAGCAATAATAAGATTTACAAAACAAAATAATAATAAGGTTTCTTAAATTATCGTAAGATAATGATTTAATAAATCTTAGAATATATGGAGGTAAGTTATGAAGAAGAATTTATTAAAAACATTAGTAGTTTCTTGTGTTACTGCATTTATGCTTGTAGGATGCGGAAATGGTGCTACAGCTGAAAATAAGTCAGAAGATAAAAAAGTAACAGTAACAGATGTTAGAGGAGAAGTTGAAATTCCGGCAGAACCTCAAAGAATAGTAGATTTAAGTGGAAACAGTGATATTTTATCAATTTTAGGATATAAGGTAATAGGAACTGCAAATAGTGATGCTTATGATTACACTAAGTTCCCTTCATATTTAGAAGAAACATTAAAGGGTGCTGAAATCTTAGGATATAGCATGCAAGATACAATGGATGTTGAAGCTATAATGAACTTAAACCCAGATTTAATAGTTATATCAACAGTTCAAGAAAAAATGTATGATCAATTAAGTGAAATTGCTCCAACAGTTATGATTCAATTAGAAGCATTAAACTGGAAAGATGATGTTAAGGCATTTGCAAAGGTATTTAATAAAGAAGCAGAAGCAAATAAGTGGCTTGCAGATTATGAAGCAAAGGCTAAGGAAGCAGGCGATAAGATTAAAGCAGAATATGGCGAAGATACATCATATCTTTCATTCTTAGCTAGTGGTGGACAGTTCTTCATATTTGATGGTGCAGGATTTGGTAGCGTATTATATGAAGATATGGGACTTAAGAAACCAGAAGGAATGCCAGCACAAAGTGATATAAGCTTACCAGTTGTTACATACGAAGGTTTAGCAGCAATAAAATCAGATTATATATTCTTAATAGCAACAAAAGAAGATTTAGCTCAATTAGAAAGCAATGCTATTTGGAACAACCTACCAGCAGTTAAAGCGGGTAAAGTAGTAGTGTTAGATTCATCACCATACTTTAACCAAGGTTATAGCTCAATAGGTAGAGAATTATTAGTAGATGAGATAGGTGAAATGTTAAATGAAACAAAATAAGAGACATACAGTAATTTTTACAATAATTAGTATGTTACTCTTAGTAATAGGACTGGTTCTAGCTGTAAGGTTAGGATCCGTCCATATTTCCTTTTCAGACATTTGGGATAGTATCTTTAATTATAGTGAAACATTAGAACTTATGTTAGTTAGAGATGTAAGAATTCCAAGAGCATTATCAGTATTATTTACAGGGGGAATATTAGGGGTAACAGGTGCAATGATACAAGGGGTTACTAGAAATCCTATAGCAGAACCATCAATATTAGGTGTAAGCCAAGGAGCAACTTTAGTAATAGCAATTTTCTATGCACTAGGAATAACAATAAGTACAAGAAATGTTATGATAGCATCTTTTATTGGAGCACTTATAACAGGTCTTATAGTTTTAGCTTTTATATCAAAAAAAGCAAATAATAATTCAATTGCAAAGATACTTTTAGCAGGAACAGCCTTAAGCACATTCTTCATTTCATTAACAACAATAGTTGGACTTTTATCTAATCAATCACAAATGATAGGATTTTGGGTATCTGGAGGATTTAGAAATGCAGGATGGGCAGATTTTAAATTAGTATTTTTTGTTGGAGTTATAGGACTTATTATAGCAATTTTATTATCATCAAAGATAAATATTTTAAATCTTGGAGATGATGTTGCAATTGGACTTGGTGAAAATCCAGAAAAAATAAGATTTGCAACACTTATGGTTATGATACCAATGTGTGCAGCAGCAGTTGCAGTAGGAAAAAACATAGCCTTTGTTGGGCTTATAGTTCCTCAAATAGTTAGAAAAATACTAGGAGAGGATTATAGAAAAAACATACCATGCTCATTTTTAGTTGGTGCAGTACTTTTAACATATGCAGATATAGCAGCAAGAATGCTTTTAGATCCTTATGAAACTCCAATTGGAGTATTTACAGCACTTATAGGAATACCATTTTTCATATCATTAGTTAGAAAGGAGAGAGGATAATGAAGAAAAAAAGATTTAAACTAGTTTTAGTAATTTTAATAGCATTATTACTTGTCTCCTTTTTAATTACATTGTGCTGGGGTACATATAAGGTAACTCCATTAGAAGTAATAAATACGATACTTGGTAATGGAACAAAACTTCAAAATACAGCAGTTTTAACTTTAAGACTTCCAAGAATGCTTGTTGGAATATTTGTTGCCATAGGATTATCAACAGCAGGATGTATACTTCAAACAATAACTAAAAATGATTTAGCTGATACTGGAATAATAGGAATAAATGCAGGAGCTGCAGTTGCCGCAGTAATATTTATTTCATTTAAAACAGCAAATTACTATAGTGAACTTGGATCACTTTCTATATTTGTACTTCCATTTATGGCTATAGTTGGAGCTGCAATATCAGCAATTTTACTATATATGCTATCTAGCAAAAATGGAATAAAGCCAAATAGACTTCTTTTAATTGGTATAGGAATGAATGTAGCACTTAATGCATTTATAACTTTCGTTACATTTAGAGGTGGTGCTGGAGATTATAATAGAGTATTAGTTTGGACATCAGGAAGTTTATGGGGTTCAAGCTGGAGTTATGCAAAAGTGATAATTCCAATAATAACAGTGTTATTTATAATAGTTTTATTAAATTATAAAAAGTTAGATGTTTTAAATCTTTCTGATGAGCTATCAATATCACTTGGATTAAACATAGAAAAGGAAAGAAAGAAATTTTTAACTTATGTAGTTATATTAGCAGGAACTGCAACAGCATTTGCAGGAAACATTGGTTTCTTAGGTCTTGTTTCACCTCATATTGCAAGGAAGCTAGTTGGACCATATCATAAGAATTTTATTGCAATATCAGCAATTATAAGTACTATTATAATTCTTCTTGCAGATGCAGTTTCAAGAAATCTATTTTCTCCAATTGAAATTCCAGTTGGGATTACAGTATCAATATTTGGAGTACCATATTTTATTTATTTAATGATGAAGGAGAAATAATTATGGAAGCTATTAGTGTAAAGAACTTAAGTGTTGCATATGAAAGCAATGTAATAATTGAAAATATGAATCTTTGTATCCCAAAAGGAAAAATCAGTATTATAATTGGAGCAAATGGATGTGGAAAATCCACACTTCTAAAAACTATAGCAAGAATAAACAAGCTAAAGAACGGGGATATCTTTATAAACAATAAAAATATAAAGAAGGTAAAAGAAAAAGACATAGCAAGAGAAGTGGCATTTCTTCCTCAAGGACCAGTATGTCCAAGTGGTCTTACAGTAAGAGAACTTGTAGCATATGGAAGATTTCCACATCAAAAAATGATAGGTGGATTAAACTCACATGACAAAGAAGTTATCGACTGGGCAATAGAAGAAACAGGACTTTCAGAATTTGCAGATAGAGAAGTTGAAAACTTATCTGGAGGACAAAGACAAAGAGCATGGATAGCCATGACTTTGGCTCAAGAAACAGAAATTATCATGTTAGATGAGCCAACTACATATTTAGATATGTCATATCAACTTGAGGTATTAGAAGTATTAGAAAAATTAAATAAAGAAAAGCAAATTACAGTAGTAATAGTTCTTCATGAGCTTAACAATGCTTGTAGATTTGCAAATAATATAATTGGTCTTAAAAAAGGAAAAGTTATTTGTGAAGGAAGACCAATAGATGTAATAACAAAAGAATCATTGAAAGAAATATATGGGGTAGAAGCACATCTTCAAGTTAGTGAAAATGGTGAATACCCAATATGTATGGAATATGAACTTCTAAGGGGTGACTATGAAAAATAAAAATTTTATAATAATAGTTATAGGGCAAATTATATCTTTATTTGGTAATGCAATTCAAAGATTTAGTATGTCTCTATATCTACTAGAATTTACAGGTAGTACAGCTACCTTTGCAAATATATTAGCAATATCAACGATACCATATATTTTATTTGCACCTATTGCTGGAATGTTATCAGATCGTGTAAATAAGAAAAAGATAATGGTTTACTTAGATTTTTTCTGCTCATTCTTAATTGGAGGATATGCAATAATACTACTTAATGGTAGAGACCATGAAGTAATTGTTGCTATAGTGATGTTTATGCTATCTATATGTTTTACTTTATATGGACCAGCAGTTACGTCATCAATTCCTCAAATAGTTGAAGAAGATAAGTTAACAAGTGCTAATGGTGTAATAAATCAAGTAGGGTCAATAGTGAACTTTGCAGGACCAATACTTGCAGGTGTTCTTTATGGAATAGTTGGAATAAAAGCAATAGTTATAATAAATGCTATAAGCTTTTTTGCATCTGCAATAATGGAATTATTCTTAGATATTCCAGATTTAGTGGTAAGTGAAGAAGTAGAAATTAATGAAAAAGTAAAAGTAGATGAAGCTGTAGCAGAATCAAAACTAGAATTAAATGATGTAGTTACTTATGAAAAAAATATAGTAACTACAGAATTAGCGACGACTATGTTAGATTCAAGAACTTCAGAATTAGAGGAAAGAGTAGCAGCATCCCTGAGATCCGAAGAAAATGAAGAAGTTACAGTTATATCTGAAAATGCAAAAGATATCATAAAAGGAAACAAAGAAGTGGTAACAGTTTCTGAAGTCATAAAAGAAAATAAAAAAGCAACAATGGTATCTGAAAATATAAAGGGAACTGCAAAGAGGGAAGAAAAGATACTATCAATTGAGTTTATAAAAAATTCATTTATAGATATGGGTAAAACCTTCAAGTATTTATCAAAAGAGAAAAAAGTTGTTCTTGGAATTATAGCTTCATATGCATTATGTAATATATTTTTAGTTCCAGTATTAACAATTCTAGCACCATACTTCATAAACATTTTCTTAGGGCTACCTTCAGAAATATATGGAATAGTAGAAGGTATATGTGTCTTGGGAATGATATTAGGTGGATTCTGGATAAGTGTAAAACCAAATATGTTTAAAATAAAAAAGGTTCACTATACATATTTGCCAATGGTTGCAGGTGTTATATTAATGTCAACATTAGATGGAATAAAAGCAAATAACTACACAATAGCATTCCTATTTGCAATTGGTGGACTTGCAATAATGATGTCACTTTCATTATCAAATGTATTAACACTAACATTTATACAAAAAGAAGTACCACTAGAAATGCTAGGAAGAGTTTCAGCTTTTTCAACAGCAGTAGCAACAATAAGTGTAGCACCAGGACAATTGCTATATGGACAAATAATAGATACTGGAATGCCGATAGGCTTAATATTACTTATAACAGCAATAGCAAATATTGTACTTGTGATGTTTGTTAAGTGGAATGTAAGAGAAATAAATTAAAATAAAGTAATAGATAATTAAAAAATAGCTCTAATTGGACATGAACTTACTTGGTTTATGTTCAATCAGAGCTATTTTTAATGTTAAATAATGAACCAAAGTTCTCAAAATAGATAGATAAATTAGCAAGATACTAATATATATTCATTAAAAACTAATATATAATGGATTTATACTTTATGTAAAAACATACAAATGTAGTATATTTTTACATATTACAAAAATAAAAGAAAAATGTAATGAGGTGGTAAAAATATAAAAAGAAGGGTGAAGAGTAATAATTACAAATTTAATAGAAGGGAAGGGTGTATTTATGGTTAATATCCTAAAAGGAAGTAAGAAAAGACTTTGGGCTGGAGTAATAGCCATTGCTGTATTTTGTACATGTATATTTCCATCTTTACATGTTTTAGCAGCACCAAAAACAATGGCACATATAAAGGCTGGAAGTGGTAATGGTAATGGGCATTTTGGGAGTGCAAACCCAGAATTATTTGTATTATCAGATAAAAAGGACATTAGAGATGAGTCAATTAGCTTTCAGATGAAAGTTGGAAGTGAAAAAAACGATACAAGATTTCGTTTTGTAACAAAATATGTAGATGATAATCATTGGGGATATGTTGCATATGACGGAGCAACTGGATGGTTTATAGAATATAAGAATGGTAATAAAGGAGGATATCCAGGAATTACAGGGCTCCCAGGATTAAATCAAAATGATATCGTAAACATTAGTGCAGTATATGTGGAAAATGGACTTAAATTAAAAGTAGAGAATGAGATAAGTGGTGAGAGTGGAGAAGTACTAATTAATACAGCTGATTTTATTAGTTTAAAAAATGAAGCAGGAAAGATTGGATTTGGTGCAGCTGCATATGGAACTGCTTACACTGATATCTATTTTTCAGATGTAACAGTTGGAAGCGATAAGTATACAAATTACAATGCTTGGACATTATATAAAGATAACCTTACAGGTCAAGTATGGGAACCATCAGTAGTAGTTACAGATAAAGAAGATCCAGAAGAACCATCTGAACAAGGTGAAAAGTGGTTTAAGTTGACAGGTGGATCTAACAATGGCGGTGGACATGCTTATGGTAATCCAGCTGCAGCAGCACCAGTTTTATTACTTAATAATAGTAGAAAAATGGAAGAGGCAGGGGAACTTTCCCTAAAATTAAAACCAAGTAATAACTGGGGAGTATTTTACAGTTATGTAGACGATAACAATTGGCTGTATATAGGACATGATTCAAGTAGTAAGTGGTATTATCAATATAAGTTAAATGGTAGTGAATCTTACCCAAAGATTTCAGGTCTCCCAGAGCCTGTAGAGGGTCAAGAATTACAAATGTCTGTATCCTTAAATCGTGAGACATTATCAGTAACTGTTAATGGAACTACAGTTAGAGTTACTAATCAAGCTTTAATTTCATTTGCTGAAAAGACTTCCGGAAAAGGAAGATTTGGTGTAAAAACAAATGGAGCAACATCAATTTCTTTTGCAGATATGAAATATAATGATACAAACACTATGGAAGATAAGTGGGGATTTGCAGCAGAACGTCAAGGGCAAAAAGTGGAAGAAGAGTATTCAAAGCTTGTGCCTGTATCAGGAACTGTTTTAAATAAAGATGGGAATCCAATCCCTGAAGCAGTTATACGCATAGGAGCAAACTCAGCTAATAGTGATGTAAATGGAAGGTATCAGTTAGATGGCTTAGAAATTGGAGAACATAATATGGCTGTTACAAAGCCAGGTTATGAGGCATATTCTAAAGTTATAAATATTGAAGATAAAAACAATGTAATAGATATTATATTAGAAGAAAAGGCAGGATTGGATTTAACACAATATGATAGTATCGCATCAGAAACAATGAAAGTATATATTGGAAAAACATTCCCAGTTGTGGCTAGATATCAAATTCTTAAAGATGGGGGAGAGGTTAAAGACCAATATTTCCGTGGTAACGAAACTAAACTTAATACTGTAGCAATCAATGGTATAAAAATTGAACCAACTGTTACAGTTGCAGAAGAAGGAAAAGATTTTAGAGTATATTCAATGCATGTTGAAAACACTGAAAACAACATAAATTTAGATATGAAAATCAAAGTAAGTGTAGAAGGAAATAATTTAACATGGGAAGTAACAGAGCTTAATAAGGCTGAAGGATCTGCAAAGATTGCAACTATTGATGTTCCACAATTAAATCTTTTAACAGTAGATGCTGTAGAAGAAGGTGCTAATTTTGCAGGAGCACAAACATCTACAACTACAACATCAAGTGGTGACGTATTTATTGATTTTGAAAATGGATTTGTTCCATCAAAAACAGATTCTTATTTATATGGATTCCTTACAAATAGCAAGTTAAGCGCAGGTCTTTTCAGTAATTCAGAAGCTGAAGGAGATAAGCGTGTTTTAAGAAACAATGGTGCAGATACAATGAGTCTTACAAGTGCACCATGGTACTATGAATTAGGAGATAAAAACGGACAAAAGGCGGCAGCAAAATATGAAGAATATCCAGTAAGTGATTTACCATGTACAAAAGTTGCTATTGCAGCAGATAAAAATGGAGATGGAGATATTGATTGGAATGATGGAGCCCTTGCATTCCGTGATATTATGAATATTCCTTATGGATCAGAAGTAATTAAGGATATGGTTAACTATCGTATTGTTATGAACTTTGCAAGTATGGCATCTAACCCTTACTTAACAACAGCTGATAATATTAAGAAAGTATATCTTGCAACAGATGGACTTCCACAATCAGTTATGTTAAAAGGATATGGAAATGAAGGCCATGATTCTGCCAATTCAGAATATGCAGATATTGCAGAACGTGAAGGTGGAGTAGAAGATTTCCAAGATTTAATTAAAATTGCACACGATTATAACACAGAAATTGGTGTTCACGTTAATGCCCAAGAAATATATCCAGAAGCACCTTCATTTAATGAAAATATGTTACAAAAGCCATTAACAAATGGATGGGGCTGGCTAGATCAGTCTCATGTAATTGATAAGCTTTGGGATTTATCAAGTGAAGCAAGATGGAAACGTCTTGTACAATTCTATGACCGTATAAATGAAACAAGCTTCTATAATAGAGAATGGCCATTAGCAGTAGGAAATTCTGAAGGCGAAGTAACTGCGACTAAAGAAGAAATTAAAGCAGATGCTGAAAGTCGTGAAAATAATATGGACTTCATTTATCTTGATGTATGGTATCAAGATGCATGGGAAACAAGAAATATTGCAAAAGAAATTAATTCTCTTGGCTGGAGATTCACAACAGAATTTAGTGCACAAGGTGAGTATGACTCAACATGGCAACATTGGTCAACAGATGCAGTTTATGGTGGTGCAACTTCAAAAGGATTTAATAGTGATATTATCCGTTTCATCAGAAATGACCATAGAGATTCTCAAGTGTTAAATTATCCTGCATTTGGAGGAACAGCAGATAATCCATTACTTGGAGGTTACAGATTGTATGGATTTGAAGGATGGGGTGGAGATAAAGATTACAACAACTACATCTTACAAACATTTAATCAAAACCTACCTACTAAGTTCTTACAACATTATATTGTAACCGATTGGGAAAATTATGAAAAAGGACAATCACCTGTAGGAAATCATGAAAAAGAAATTAAATTGAGAAATGATGCAGGAGATGAAGTTGTTGTAACAAGAAATGAAGAACAAAGAAGTGATGATAACATTGAGCGTACAATTACTTTAAATGGAAAAGTAGTATTAGATGATGTGACATATTTATTGCCATGGACAGAAGAAGATGGAACAGAAAAATTATATCATTGGAATTTAGATGGAGGAGAAACAACATGGGAACTTCCAAAAGGATGGGAAGGCCTTGGAAATGTTGTAATGTATGAATTATCTGACCAAGGACGTATAAATGAAATAAGTGTTCCTGTAACTAATGGTGCTATAACTTTAGAAGCTAAAGCAGCAACAGCATATGTATTAGTAAAAGGTTCAGAAATTAAAGAACTAAAAAATGATTTTGGTGAAGCAGATTATGTAGTAGATCCAGGATTTAATGGATATGCTGAAGGAGAAAAATTATCTTCTAATGAGTGGTCAGGAGATATTGAAGATGAATCAGTTGTAATAGAAAAGGCAAATACAGGAGATCAAAGACTGGCGTTTAATAATCCTTCTGAAGATGTATCTGTAACTACAACTATTTCAGGATTAAAAAAGAACACAAACTATGTAGCAGAAGTATATGTAGAAAATAACAGTGATGAAAAGGCAACTATAGAAGTAAATACAGGAAAAGAAATAGTTTCTAATTACACTGAACGTTCTATTTTAAATAACTATGTAAAATCTGACCAAAAGAATGGAAGTAAAATGCAACGTATGCAAATTTCATTCACAGCCAAAAATGAGACAGCTGAATTAACTTTAGCTAGAGCAGCTGGAGAAGGCTCTGCTTATATGGATGATATTCGTATAGTAGAAAAAACACTAAATAACTTCCAAAAAGATGGAACATTTAAGCAGGATTTTGAAACAGTAGTACAAGGATTATATCCATTTGTATTAAGTTCTGCACAAGGAATTTCAGATCCAGGAACACATTTATCACAATTAAATGAACCATATACACAAGCTGGATGGAATGGAAGAGTAATTAGTGATGTAATTTCAGGAAACTGGTCACTAAAACATCATAGTGCAAATACAGGAATAATTTATCAAACAATTCCACAAAATTTCCGCTTTGAAGCAGGTAAAGTATACAATGTTGAATTTGATTATCAATCAGGACCAGATAAAGCATATGCTATGGTTATTGGAGATGGAACAAATTATACAGCTCCTTCAGGAGAACAATATCTTGAAGTAGCTCGTGGAGAGACAAAGCATGTAAAAATGCAGGTAATTGGTAATGGAAGTGGACAAACTTGGATTGGTCTTTATCAAAATGCAAGTAAAGCAGGCAGTGGTGCTATGGGACAAACAGATTTTGTTCTAGATAACCTTGTGATTAAAGAAGATAAAGATGCTATTGCAGTTACATTATCAAGTACAAATCTTTATAAGGGTGAGACTGCTACAATATATGGAAGTGGTCTAGATAAAATCGAGTGGAATTCAAGTGATGAAAAAGTAGCAGTTGTAGATAAAGATGCTAATATAGTAAAAGCATTAGCAGCAGGAAATACAACTATTACAGCAACACTTCCAGATGGAAAAGAAGTTGTATTTGAAATGAAAATCATAGACGATGTTGTAATAGATATTCCAAGGGAAGAATTAAGTGGAATAAGCTCTAGTGCAAATACAGAAGAGGCAACAGGAGAACCAGCAGGAAGTGGAGTAGCATCCGCAGCTACAGATGGAAATTCTTCTACTTACTGGCATTCAAATTGGAGTACTACAGGCTTTGTTGTAAATAAAGAAAATCCAGCAATCTTAAATATAGATTTAGGTAATGAAATGAAAATTGGTGGATTTAAATTCCAACAAAGACCAAGTTCAAATAATGGTATTGTACAACAATTCAAATATGAAGTATTAGATTCAGAAGGAAATGTTTTAGAAACTTCAGATTCTATTACTGCTTTAGATTCAGAGATGCAAGGTGGATCATGGATAACTTCTAAGTTTAAAGAAACACATACTGTAAAAACAATTAAGATTTATGTAGAAAAGGGTAGAGGTAACTTTGCAGCTATAGCAGAAGTTGCACCAATTATCTTACAAAAGGTAGCAGATACAGCAACTTTAGAAGATGTAACAATGAATATAGGTGGAAAAGTTACATTAACTCCAAAGCATGCAGAAAATACTGTTTTAAAAGGTATTGTATGGAGCTCTTCTGATGAAAAAATAGTAAAAGTAAATCAAAATGGTCTTTTAACATCATTAAAGTCAGGAACTGCTAAGGTTAAAATAACAAATGCAGCAGGTCTAATGGCAGAGGCTACAGTAACTGTTGAAAAGGAGAAATTAGATTATACTGAATTAGAAAAGGCTATTAAAAATTCAGAAAAGCTTGATTTAACTAAATATCAAGACGGAGCTGAAAAAGATACATTTGTAAAAGTATTAGAAAATGCAAAAGCTTTAGTAGATAATGCAGCTTCACAAGAGGAAATTGATAATGTGGTAAAAGCTCTTACAGAAGCACAATCAGCATTAAAATTACTAGATGTAGAAGATGTAGATAGAAGTGAATTAGGCAATGTGATTGCAGAATACGAAAAGCTTGACCTAAATAAATATAAAGATGGAGCAGAGAAAGATGACTTTATAAATGCATTGAAAGCAGCAAAAGATGCATATGATAAAGCATCAACACAAATAGAAGTAGATAATGCTCTATCAGTATTAAAAACAGCTAAAGGTAATTTAATAGAATTACCAGAAGAAGAAAATATTGATAGAAGCGAATTAGGAATTGCAATTGCAGAATACGAAAAGATTGACTTAGATAAATATAAAGATGGAGCAGAGAAAGATGCCTTTATAAATGCATTGAAAGCAGCAAAAGATGCATATGATAAAGCATCAACACAAATAGAAATAGATAATGCTCTATCAGCATTAAAGACAGCTAAAAATAATCTAGTAGAAGTAGAAACAGAAGAACCAGAAGCTTCTAAGGTGGATAAATCTAAGTTAGAAAAATTCTACAAAGAAATCCTAGAATATTATAAAGAAACAAACCATTCAAAAGAAAACTGGAAAAAATATCAGGATGCATTAAAAATAGCAGATAAAGTTATTAATAATAAAGATGCAACACAAGAAGAAGTAGATAATGCTTTAAATTCTCTTATTAATATTACAAAGTTAATGAATAAGGAGCTTGGTAATCCTTCTGATGTTCCAGAGTTACCTGAAACAGGTTCAAGAGTATCTAGTACAATAATAGTAGTTTTAGCAATAGGAATAGTTGCTATTGGTGGGATTATGTTTTTTAGAAAAAAGAAACAAGTTTAGAAGTATAAAATAAATAAAATCCATGCACTAGACTAATGTCTATGTGTATGGATTTTTTATTTAACTTTAAGAATTTAAATGAGTGCTGTATATAATGTAGTAAAGCATATAGATCTGTTTTAAAAACGTGTTGGTACTATAATTACTAAAAGAAATGTGAAATAATATTAAATTATATGGAATAGGTTTATCAGCATCTGTTTTAAAATAATGTTGGTGACATAATTTTAAAATGAAACACGAAATAATATTATATTATATTATATTATATTATATGTAATAAGATTATCGAAAACTGTTTAAAAACGTGTTGATGAAATGAATTTAATAAAAAGAAAGATGAAATAAGAGTATATTATGTGAAATAATACTATTAGAGTCTGTTTTAAAATAATGTTGGTATAATTTCTAAAAGAAGATAAATATAAATTTAGTTTTATAAATATTTATCTTATAAATATAAGGAATTAATTATTATATGTAGTAGAAAGCTAATAACTAAATTCCACCAACACGTTTTTAAAACACAATAAGATAGCTATTATTAATGAAGAGTGAAAGGGGAAAAAGTAAAAAGTTAATGAAAAAATCCCTAAGGGGTTTTTGAATAGAAAGTGATTAGCACCTATAGTTTAAGTTTTGCATAGCAAAACCACCTCAATTCTTTCATTCTTTAATTTTTCCATTCTTTCATTTGTAAATTGCTTTGCAATTAATAACAAATTTTCATTTTAAATTATTAAACTTTAGGGTATAATGAATAACTAGAGAAATAGAGATAAAACTTAATTTAATTTTAAGGAGGAAGCTACTTTGGCAGATTATATAAATGAAATAGAAAAGAGAAGAACTTTTGCTATTATATCTCACCCAGATGCAGGTAAAACAACTTTAACAGAAAAGTTCTTGTTATATGGAGGAGCAATAAGGCTTGCAGGTTCAGTTAAAGCAAGAAAAGCTTCTACTCATGCAGTATCAGACTGGATGGAAATAGAAAAGCAAAGAGGGATTTCAGTTACTTCCTCAGTAATGCAATTTAACTACAAAGGACATTGTATTAACATATTAGATACACCAGGTCACCAAGATTTCTCAGAAGATACATATAGAACTCTTATGGCAGCAGATAGTGCTGTTATGGTAGTAGATGGAGCAAAAGGTATAGAAGATCAAACAAGAAAGCTATTCCATGTTGCATCTCTTAGAGAAATGCCTATATTTACATTTATTAATAAGATGGATAGAGAATCTAAAGATCCATTTGAACTATTAGAAGAAATAGAAAATGAACTTGGAATAAAGACATATCCAATGAACTGGCCAATAGGTTCTGGTAAGGATTTTAAAGGGGTTTATGAAAGAGATAATAATAGAATCATAGCATTCTCTGCAGGAAATCACGGTCAAAGTGCAGTAGATGCTGTTGAAGGTTCAGTAGATGATCCTAAGTTTAGAGAAATATTAGGAGAAGCTCTACACGATAAGTTAATGGAAGATATAGAACTTTTAGATATAGCTGGAGATGAGCTTGATTTAGAAAAAGTTAAATCTGGAGAATTAACACCTGTATTCTTTGGATCAGCTTTAACAAACTTTGGTGTTGAGCCATTCTTAGAGCATTTCTTAGAAATGACAACAGCACCACTTCCAAGAAACTCAAGCATAGGAGAAATAGATCCATTTGATGATAACTTCTCTGCTTTTGTATTCAAGATTCAAGCAAATATGAATAAGGCTCATAGAGATAGAATTGCATTTATGAGAATTTGTTCTGGTAAATTTGAAAAAGGTGAAGATGTTTATCATATGCAAGGTGGAAAGAAAATTAAGCTTGCTCAACCACAACAATTCATGGCTCAAGATAGAGAAATAGTTGAAGAAGCATATGCAGGAGATATAATTGGGGTATTTGACCCAGGTATATTCTCAATAGGTGATACATTATGTGCACCATCAAAGAAGTTTAAGTTCGAAGGTATTCCAACATTTGCGCCAGAACATTTTGCAAGAGTAAGACCAGTAGATACAATGAAGAGAAAACAATTCGTAAAGGGTGTTACTCAAATAGCTCAAGAAGGAGCAATTCAAGTATTTAGAGAACTATTTATAGGAATGGAAGAAATAATAGTTGGAGTTGTTGGTGTACTTCAATTTGAAGTTCTAGAATATAGATTAAAAAATGAATACAACGTTGATATAAAGATGGATAGACTTCCATTTAGATATGTTAGATGGATAGAAAACAAAGATGTAGATATGGAAAAACTAAACTTAACTTCAGATACAAAGAAAGTTAAGGATTTTAAAGATAGAAATATCCTTATATTTCAAAATGACTGGGGTATTAGTTGGGCATTAGATCATAATAAAGGATTAATATTATCTGGCGTTGGTAAGAGTGATGAATAAGATATAAATAAAAAAGATGGCTAAATGGTTTAGTCATCTTTTTTTTCTTCCTATAAATAATATGAAAATTAATGTAACTATATAAGTAATATAAAATTATAGTAATATAAAAATTTAAGTAATTAATCAAATATTTTATTTAAATATATACTGTAGTATTTTATATAATATATGTTAAAAAGTATCAGATTATATACTTATTTAGTAAGGGGATTTTCTTTATAAAATATGAAATTAGTATGCATACTATAAAAATTATTATTGAAATAATAGGTACTGTAATTATTGGATATTTAATTGAATCTGTTAATATACCTATCTTAGTAAAGAATTTAATAAATAAATCATGCATTAAAAACACACCAAATGAGCATGAAGATAATATTGATATAAATTTGATTTTTCTATCAGTAAACTTAATCTTATCAAATACATCTTTTAAGAATAAGAATATTCCTATGCTATAAAAAAACATATTTATAGTAAATATTCCTTGCCATGAGTCAACTGGCTTTGAATATTTTAATGATGAATATTGTGTCACTACAATAGTAAATAAGAGACCTGAAAAACCTAAAAAGTAGATAAGTTTCTTAGTTGTCTTTTTTAAATCATAATTAGTTAAATAAAAACCTAGCAAGAAATATAATATATAAGCTCTTGGCATAAATATATACATCTTATTTATATTTTCTGAAATAAAGTTAAAGGGAAAATAATTAGATAGTGTTGGTACTACAACTGAAATAATAGCTCCAATTATTAAAAAATACTCTATTTGTTTTTTATTTCCATGTGATGTTATTATCCTCAAAACTGGAGTTATTATATATAAGCCTATTATCATGTAAAGAAACCATAAATGATAATTAGTTTGTCCTTTCAAAATTGAAATTATAATGTACTTGATATTTTCTAAGTTCAAAGGAAAGCTTATTAAATATATGCTACTCCAAAATAAAAGAGCAACTACCATTCTTGGTAAGTATTTAGTATAGATATTTCTAGTTGTAATATTCTTTTTAGGGCTTAATATAAACATACCACTTAACATAATAAATATTTGAACACAACATCTAGCAATAGAATTATAAATGTTTATTATAGCCCAATTGACAGAGTTGATATCTATTATAGTCCATATTAAGCCAGAAACATGTAGTATAACTACTAGAAAAGCAGATGAAATTCTAAGAATATCTGCAGAAATTATTCTATTATTTGTAAACAATTGTACCACCTCAAAACAATATTATTTTAATAAGTAATCAATGTCAATATAAAAAAATACAGTGTAAACTTTTTGTTTTGACATTCAAATATTAAGATATTATTAAAAAAGTATAAAAATGTATATTTATAGAGCAAAAGGTTGAAATAAATAACATAAGTTGATAAGCTATATAAGTGAGGGGGAGGTGAGAAGGTGTCATTTAAAAAAATAAAAAAGATAGTGGCGCAACTAGTTATAGTAGCATTTATAGTCCCAAATATAAGTGCAAAAGCAATAATAAATAATCCAGGTTCAGTTATTGAAGAAAAAAGTAGCAATAAGGAAACTGATTCAATAACTAATAATGCAAAATCTTCTCAAGATAATGAGAAAGAAGATTCAAAGAAGGATAATAGCAATGGAGAAGAGCTTTTAACTGATGAAAAAGATTCAGCTAAAGATAATGAAGCTCAAAATAGTATTTCAAATAATTCTTCAGATGAAAAAACTTCAGTTGAGCAGAGTAAAACTGAAAGTAATAAAAAAGTAGAAGAAATTAAAGAAAATTCTGAGACGTCAAATAAGGAAGATTCTATTAAAGAAGAAGCTAATAAAAAGGAATCTGCTAATACTTTAAAAGGTACTAAATATAAGAAAGTAAAAGTAATAAATCCTGCATTAAGAAGTTACTCTGTAATTTCTTCAGAAAATTTAGAGAGAGAAGAGTTTAAATTAAAGCAAGAGGCTTTAGAGAACTTAGAAGTTTTAGAGCCAATGACTGATAAGAATTACGAGTTAACTATTGCTAATTCTGATGGAAGCTATGAGTTTGTTGAAGCTTATGATGATTTAGATGAAGCTGTTAATGCAGCTAAAAGTCTGGATCCTTCTACAAAAGAAAATCAAGATCCAGCAGTAATAAATTATTCTGGACAAGTTGTTTACTCAACAAATCAAATGGCAAGAGTAATAAAATATAGTAACAATAGTGTGATTTCTGGAACAGTAAATATGTATACAGAACCTAGTTTGCAAAATGAAAATGCATTTACTTATGTAAATCCAGGGTATATGGATGATGCACCAATTTTAGATGTAAGTGGTACATCAGCAAAAGTAATGATAAATGGATATGAAGGTTGGATAAATAACAACAAAGCTTCAGGTACATATGATATGCTTGTAGTGCCTTTAAGCCAAGTAAAAAATCCAAGCTATTATACAGTTCAAAATGGTGAACTAGTTCATTTCATAAGTTATGATTTAACTGGAGTTACAGGATATAATAAGATTTTAGGAAAAGCACCATTTTTCTTAAAAGAAGGTGTTAGATATCTAAGCTACGATGGAAAGTACTTCTATCAATACAATCATAATAGCCAAACTGACATAGCAAATAAACTAGATATTTTAATAAAGGATTATAGATCAGGAATAAGATCTAATTCTATTAATAGTGGAAGTCCATATTATATTTACTATTTAAATTTACCATTTAGAAGTCAAACCGTATATTCAGCAAACGATTTAAATAGATATATAAATGCATTTATTAATGGAGAAATTGATGGCATAAAGAGAGCAGGATCAAAACTTAAAGATTTAGGACAAGTCTTTAAAGATACTGAAAGTACTTATGGAGTAAATGCACTATTAGCATTAGGTGTTTCTATTAATGAATCAGCTTACGGAATGTCAACAATTGCTCAAACTAAAAATAATCTTTTTGGATTAAAAGCATACGATTCAGCTCCAGGAGAATCAGCAGATAGTTTTGCTACTCCAAAAGATTCAGTAATAGACTTTACAAAAAATTATATCTCAAGAGGATATGCAGATCCAGCAGATTGGAGATATTTTGGAGGTTTCTTAGGAAATAAAAATAGAGGAACAAATGTTAAGTATGCTTCAGATCCCTTCTGGGGAGAAAAAGCAACAAGCTTTGCTTATGAAATAGACAAGTATCTTTCAGGTGGAAATAGCAACTTAAAAGATACGAATTCTAAGCAAATTGGTGTTGCAACTTCAAATACTTCAGTAATAAAGAAAGATGGAACATTATTATATAATGTAACTAATGATACTAATCAATATGGTGGTTATATAAATACACCATTTGTAGTATCAAACTTACAACAAGTAACTATAAGTGGTAAAACTTATTATGAAATAAATCCAGAAAGAAATACTCCAATAGGATTGGGTGGACCTGATAATAAATATCATGGAAGCTATAACTGGAACGATAGAGGATATATTTTAGCAAGTAATGTAAGTATGACAAATGAATACTTACCACCTATTGAAGTTAAATCTGGATTAAATAGATACTCAACAGCTGTAGAATTAAGTAAAAGCTCATTTAGTTCAGCAGAGACAATAGTTATTTCAAATGGTTATGCTATACCAGATGGATTAGCAGCTACACCAATTGCTTCATATTATAAAGGACCTTTATTATTAGTTGAAAAGAGTTCAATACCATCAGCAACTCAAAATGAAATAAAGAGACTTAAAGCTAAAAATGTAATAATAGTTGGTGGAACAGGAGTAGTAACTCCAGCTGTTGAAAATCAATTACGTAATTTAGGTATTACTAAAATTACAAGATTAGGTGGAATAAATAGATATGAAACAGCTCTTCAAGTTGCTAAATACATTGATCAAAATCTTTATGATGTAGAAAATGTGGTTATATCAAATGGATATGGAGAAGCAGATTCACTATCAATAGCGCCAGTATCAGGTAGAGATAGGATGCCTATAATATTAGTAGAATCAAATAGTATTCCAAGTAGTGTAAATAGCTGGTTAAAGTCAGAAGAGTTAAATAATGCATACTTAATAGGTGGAACTGGAGTGTTAAGTAATAATGTTTTAAATCAAATAAATTCAATGACTAAACAAGATATTACTGGTAATAGATTAGGCGGAGCAAATAGATATGAAACAAATGCTAAAGTTATAGAAAGATTCTATGGAAATGTACTAAATAAGGTTTATGTTACAGAAGGATTAGAATTAGCAGATGCATTGACTTCTGGTCCGGTTGCAGCAGTTAATGAATCACCAGTAGTAATAGCTGAAGCTCAATTAACTAGTACTCAAAAATCAGTATTAGATAAAAAGACAACTAACACAATTATACAAGTTGGTGGAGTAGTTCCTAAAACAGCTATAAACGAACTTAGAAAACTATTAAGTAGATCACAGTAGCATAAATAAAAATAGATAGTTTTAATTAAAGCAAAAGAAGGTAAGAAGATACAAAAAATTTTCAAGCCTTCTTTTATTATACATAACTTTAAATATATTAGCTTGAACTTTGATACCTATAAATATATAATTTAAACTATACTGATAAAATTGTGAAAGGGTTGAAAACAATGGAAAATATAAAAAAGATACCATTTTCTCCTCCAGATATAACTGAAGCAGAAATTAATGCAGTAGTAGAAGTTTTAAGATCAGGATGGATAACGTCAGGACCAACACTTGCAAAATTTGAAGAAGAATTAGCACAGTATTGTGAAGCAAATAAAGCTGTAGCATTAAATAGTGCAACAGCAGCAATGGAGCTTATATTAAAGGTTTTTGATATAAAGGAAGGAGATGAGATAATAACAACTCCTTACACATATACAGCGACAGCAAGTGTAGCAGTTCATAGAGGTATAAAACCTATATTTTGTGATGTAGCAAAGGATTCTTTCTTTATTGACTATGATAAAATAGGAGATTTAATAACAGAAAAAACAAAAGTCATAATGCCTGTTGATTTCGCAGGAGTACCTTGTGATTATGATAGAATAAAAGAAGTTTTAAAAGAAAAAAATAGAGAAGATATAATAATAATTGTAGATTCAGCTCATGCCTTTGGAGCAAAATATAAAGGTCAAAGAGTTGGAGCACAATGTGATTTCCATACATTCTCTTTTCATGCAGTTAAAAACTTTACAACTGCTGAAGGGGGAGCAATAACATATAATGATAATAACTTCAAAGGAAGGAAAAACTTATTTCAAGACTTTAAATTTACTTCATTACATGGACAATCAAAAGATGCATTATCCAAGATGAAGGCTGGAGCTTGGGAGTATGACATAATTACAGATGGTTTTAAATGCAATATGACAGATATAAATGCAGCCATTGGTAGAGTTCAATTAACAAGATATAAAGATATGCTAAAGTATAGAAAAGAAATTTTTAATACTTATACAAAAATATTAGAAAAAGAAGATTTTTCTATAATTCCAGTTACTGAATATGGTGAAGGTACAGAAAGTTCATATCACATATATCCATTAAGAATAAAAGGATTTAATGAAGAAAAGAGAAATGTACTTATTCAAAGATTAGCAGAAAAGGGAATTTCAACAAACGTTCATTTTAAGCCATTACCAATGTTTACACTTTATAGAAATCTAGGTTATAAAATACAAGATTATCCAAATGCATATGCTCAATATGCAAATGAAATTTCCCTACCTGTTTATAGTACATTAGAATTAAGTGATGTGGAATATATTGCAATTGAATTAATTAAAGAAGTTAAAAACATAACGACTAAGTAATTTTATGATATAAAAATAAAAAGCTAAGCTTTAAAATATAAAATAAATTTATATTTTAAAGTCTTAGCTTTTTTGAACTTAGTATTTTATATGATGAAGCTTTTAAGACGAAGTTTGTAATGATAAAGCTTTATATAACGAAAGTTCTATGACAAAGCGTTTATGACAAAGCGTTTATGACAAAATGTGTAATAAATGTTGTTACTCTCATCTAAAATAGAAATAAGATGTATACTACAAATTATAGTAGAAGGTTATAATAGAGTTATTCCTTATCTAAAATAGCAACAAGATATCCAGTATAAACCCAGAATATTATAGATATAAAACTTATTATATAAATTAAACTACTTTCCATAAGATTAATTACAGGAATTCCAAAAACAAGAGTTAATAAGACAGAGAAAAAATATTTTTCAGTTTTTGAATTTATTTTATCTATCTTTCTAATTAAAAACAAAAAAGTGCAAGATATAAACAAAATAATTAAAGCAGTTGCAACTAGTCCGTTTACAGTAGCAATTTCAATATAAATATTATGAAGTCCACCAGCTTCAACACCCCTTAGTTCATGCTGTTGGTTAGCTATTAATGTAGATATTTTATTTGAATTTCCAATACCCACTAGAGGGAAAAATTTTATTATAGGCCATGCAGCTTGCCATATATACTCTCTGCCAGTAAAGATATAATGTAATGTAGTATTACTCAATTTAAATAAAAATGGTATTATAAGCGTTGGAGAAAATAACATTAATAACCTGATCCATACATTTTTAAATTTTACAAAAATCAATATGAATATTAAAGATAACACTAATAATAAGGCACTTCTTCCTCCAGATATAAGTAATGTTACTAACTGCAATATTGCATTGAAGCAATAAAAAATCTTTATCTTATTTGAGTGAGTACTTAATAAAATATATAAACTTATAATAAAAGACATTCCCGCAGCTATTCCAAGAGAATTTTCATTAGAAAATAGTCCACTAAAACTTATAGTTGTACTAATGCCATTACTAAAGGTTAGAACTCTTTCTATGGATTTATTACTAAATATAATAATTAATGAAATAAAAGATAAAATAAAAGTTATAAATGTGTATAAATATGAAAAAATATTTAATTCCTTAATAAGAACACTTTTACTTTTATATGTATCAATAGAAAAAATACTTGCTAGTATTATTAAGTTTACTAGCCAAATTTTTAGATTTTCAGATGTTGGATACCTAAAAAGATTAAGAGCTAATGTTAATATCAGAAACAAGTATAAAAAAAACTGAAAATAATAAACCTTATTTTTTCTAAAGATAATATCAAATATACTAGTGATAATGAGTAAAAGTCCCCAAGCTAAACAAAGTTTATTTAATAACTTAATTCCATAGAAATCATTTAATACTGTAGAAAAAGATAGGGCTACAAATAAATATAGCATCTTAAAATAAAATTTATTTGATAAAATGTTATAGAACTTATTCAGATAAACCTTCAAAATTTTCAACTCCTTTTACAATTAAAAATATAATAATTTATTATAATTTTAACATTTAGTTACACAATAGTCTAAGAATTTCAATTAAAAAAGTTTGTATCTATAAATAAATGTGGTAAAATATTAATATTAGTTTTATATTTAAATAAAAATATAAAGGAGCGTATAACAATGAATATACCTTTAATAGATTTAAAAGCTCAATATGAATCATTAGCAGAAGATTTAGATAAGGCTGCATTAGGAGTATTATCTTCAGCTAATTACATAATGGGAAAAACAGTAACAGATTTTGAAAAAGAATTTGCAGACTTCATAGGAGTTAAACATGCAATATCAGTAGGAAATGGAACAGATGCTTTAGTATTAGCTCTTAAATCAATGGGAATAGGAGAAGGAGATGAAGTAATAACAACTCCATTTACTTTTTTTGCAACAGCAGAGACTATTTCAGCAGTGGGAGCAACTCCAGTATTTGTAGATGTAGATAAAGAAACTTTTAATATAGATGTAACAAAAATAGAAGAAAAAATAACTTCAAAAACAAAAGCAATAATGCCTGTACATATATTTGGCCAATCTGCTGATATGGATGAAATAAATGAAATTGCTAAAAAACATAATTTATATGTAATAGAAGATGCTTGTCAAGCTGTAGGTGGAAAATATAAAGGAAGAAAGATAGGCACATTAGGGGATGTTGCTTGCTTCTCATTCTTCCCAACAAAGAACTTAGGTTGTGCTGGCGATGGTGGAATGATAGTAACAGATAATGATGAAATAGCTATTATCGCAAGAGCATTAAGAACTCATGGAAGTGGTGAAAATGGTCAAAAGGCATATAATCTTTTAAATAATATAGAAGAAGAAATTAAAACTGCTGAAGGCGCAAATGATACAGTTTATAATCCACTTAAATACTATAACTATTTAATAGGATATAATACAAGATTAGATGCAATTCAAGCAGCGATATTAAGTGTAAAATTAAAAGAAATAGATAGCTGGAATGCAAAAAGAAGAGAAATAGTTCAGCTTTATAATGAAGCTTTACAGAATAGTGATTTAGTAACTCCAGTAGCAAGAGATTACAATGATCATGTATATCATATGTATATCTTACAATCTGAAAACAGAGAAGAAGTTTTAACTAAGTTAAAAGAAGCTGGAATTGCAACAGGAGTATACTATCCAGTGCCATTACACCTTCAAAAGGTTTATAAGAATTTAGAATACAAAGAAGGAGATATGCCTGTATCTGAATACTTATCACATAGAACTTTTGCTATACCTGTATATCCAGAGTTAACAAAAGAACAAATTGATTATATAATTAGCAAAATTAAATAATATGTAAGTTGAAATAAAAAAATTAATTGAAAATGTAGTAAAATATAATAATTAATTAAAATATAGAAACTTATATAATCTAAAAATAAAAATATAACAATTTTATAATATCAATTATCAAGTTTTTAATTGATTAGGAGGAAAAATAATGTCAGTTTTAAAAGATGAATTATTACAAAAAATAAATAATAAAACTGCAAAAGTTGGTGTAGTAGGTCTAGGTTATGTTGGATTACCTTTAGCAGTTGAAAAAGCAAATGCAGGATATCAAACAATAGGGTTTGATGTTCAAGATCAAAAGGTAGAAATGGTTAATAAAGGTCAAAACTATATTGGAGATGTTGTAGATGATGAATTAAAAGAATTAACAGAAAAAGGGCTTTTAAGAGCAACTACAGATTTTAGCTTTATAAGAGATGTAGATACAGTTTGTATTTGTGTACCAACTCCACTTGATTTATATAAGCAACCAGATTTATCATACGTTGTAAACTCAACAAAAGATGTTGCAAAGTATTTACATAAAGGTATGATAGTAATATTAGAAAGTACTACTTATCCAGGAACTACTGAAGAAGTACTTAAGCCAATATTAGAAGAAAGTGGATTAAAGTGTGGAGAAGATTTCTTCTTAGCATTCTCTCCAGAAAGAGTAGACCCAGGTAACAAGAGCTACAATACTAAAAATACTCCAAAAGTAGTTGGTGGATGTACAGCAGAGTGTACAGAAATAGCAGCTGCTTTATATGAAAATGTGTTAGAAGGAGAAATTCATAAAGTTTCTTCACCAGCAGTAGCTGAAATGGAAAAGATATTAGAAAATACATTTAGAAACATAAACATAGGTTTAGCAAATGAAATGGCTATTTTATGTAACAGAATGGGTATAGATGTATGGGAAGTTATAGATGCTGCTAAAACTAAGCCATATGGATTTATGCCATTTTACCCAGGCCCAGGACTTGGTGGACACTGTATTCCATTAGATCCTTTCTACTTAGAATGGAAGGCTAAAGAATATGATTACCACACTAAGCTTATCGAAACATCAGGAATCATCAACGATTCTATGCCAGATTTCGTTTTAGAAAATATCATGAAGATATTAAATAAGCACAAAAAGGCTTTAAATGGATCAAAAGTACTAGTTATGGGGTTAGCATATAAGAATGATATTGATGACTACAGAGAATCACCATCATTTAAAGTTATAGAACTATTAGAAAAGAATGGTGCAGAAGTTATAGTTAACGATCCTTTCTGTGATACTGCTAAATATAAAGGAAAAACTTATTATTCAGTAGATTGGAAAGAAGTTATAGATGAAGCAGATATGGTAGTTATAACAACAGGTCATAGTGTTTATGACTATGAGCAAATAGTTGATAGAGCTAAAGTTGTTTACGATACAAGAAATGCAACTAAAGAGGTTGTTAATAATAGAGAAAAGATTTATAAATTATAATTTAAAATTTTTTAAAAAGCTATGAGAAAACTCATAGCTTTTTATTAAGTTATTAAGTTTATTTTAAGACAAACATTTCAATTGCTTTAGCCACACCATCATTATTATTAGTATCGGTAACAAAATCTGCAATATCTTTTACCATTTGAAGGCCATTTCCCATAGCAACACTAACTCCAGCAAATTTAAGCATTGAAATATCATTTTCAGAATCACCTATACACATAACTTCTTCTGGATTTATATTAAAAGTATCAGCTAAATGCGCAACTGCATTTCCTTTAGAAGTAGTTCCAACCATAACTTCAAAGTTATCAGTTCCAGAACTAACAACATGAAGTCTATCACCAAATGTTTCTTTAAGTTCATCTTTAGCTGCCCATAAGTTATCCTTATTTTCAGCTTCCTCAATAACAATACCTTTAAGAATTTTTCCGTCAAAGTTATTTATTGTTTCAATAACATCACTATTAACTATAAATTTAACTTTTTTATCATCTGGTAAATCCTTATTCATTATAGTATAAGCATGAGTTGCAGGAACTTCATCCTCCCTAATAAGTGTATCCCAACTATTAAAGTTAACAGTTAATCCATGCTTCTTAACGATTTTATAAATTTCAATAGCTATATTTTTAGGAATAGGATTTTCTAAAATAGCTATATCATCATATTTATGTTTTATATATGCTCCATTAGAGCCTATAACTGGAGAATCAATTCCAATTAAATCAGCGTAATATCTTGCAGAACAAAAAAGTCTTCCAGTAGTAATAGCAATCTTAACGCCTAAGCTATTTGCCTTTTTTAGAGCTTCCTTATTTCTTTCACTAATTTCATGTTTGCTATTTAATAAAGTTCCATCCATATCGATGCAAATTAATTTTATATTATGGTTCATATGTATCTCCTTCCAAGAAAATAAATTAAGTAAAAAACAACTCTTTATATCTAGTATAATCTATAATGCAAAAAAATGAAAATTTTATTGAAATAAAATTTCACTGTCAAAAATTGCGATAAGAAATTATAGCATGACGAACGTGCGTTTGATATAATTTAATTATAAATTATTGAGGAGATGAATTTATGAATCAATTAATAGTGAGGGCTAAACATGGGGATAAAAAGTCAATGGAAGAAATATTAAAAAACTTTGAACCACTAGTTTACAAAACTTCAATTAGCTATTATATTTACGGGTATAGTGAAGAGGATATTAAGCAAATAGCGAGGCTTACAATTATTGAATCCGTAGAAAAATTTAATACTGATTTAAGTGATTCTTTTCCTGCTTATGTACAAAAATGCATAAAAAATAAGATGTACAAAGAAATAGAAAAAGCAACTAATAAGTACTATGAGAATAAGCTAAATAGAGAAATAACCAATTCAATAGACATAGAAGAAATCATAGATAAAGATACAGATGTTTTAGAAGAGTGTATTAAAAAGGAGTTGAGTGGCATTCTATTTAAATCCATAGAGAAGCTTAATAAAGAAGAAAAAGCTTTACTTAATACTATTTATGTACAAGGTATAACTTTAAAAGAGTATTCTAAAAGAACAAATATCGAATACCATAAGCTTAGATATATGAAGGATAAAATAATGGAAAAGCTAAGAAATGATTCAAATCTATTAAAAATAAGATAGCATTAAAAAAAGATAGTAGTAAAATATAAAAACTACAAAGGTAACAGGAGACAATGATAAAGCTATGGATAAAACTTTAAAATTCAGCATTAGATATAATATTATTTATAATAAAAAAGCCAATATTAAAAGGTTTGATTATTATTTGAATTTATTTAAGATTAACGTAAACTTTTATAATTTTTTATACAATGAAATATAAAAAGGACTATTGAAAGAAAAATCAATAGTCCTTTTTACTTTATATAATAATAATTATGTTTAAAGATAATTATTAATAAAAATTAAGCATCATATTTTTAAGCTTTTTCAGAGCTCTTTTTTTTAAGCAACAACAATAGTAATAATCCGTTTCTTTTAATGCACAATATCGAGATAGATTAGGTTTATCATTTGATATATACAAAAAGTCAATAAGCTCTCTTTCTTCATAATCAAGCTTTTTTAAAGCTAAATGAAGATTTTCATTTACAGCACTTTTAATAACAGTATCTTCAACATTTATATTTTCATCTATTATACTGTCTCCAAGTTCACTTCCCTCCTCATTAACATTATTTAAACTAAATTCAGAATTATATTTAATTTGACTTCTGCAAAGATACTTATAACCATTTTTTATTGCCCAAAGGGCATAAGATGGAAACTTATCAACATTCTTAGATAAATCAAAAACATCTATAACATGAAGCAAATTTATAACACCGATTTGAACAATATCTTCAAAGGATTTATTCTTTAGATAAATTGTTTTAGCTTCTTTTATAATTAATGGATAATACATCTTTATAATTTCTTCTTTTGAACTAGAGTCATTATTTTTAGCTTTTAATAACAAATCTCTCATTAACAAATCTTCCATAAAATTTTCTCCTCCGCCTTTATAAGTTCTTTCATTAAGTAAATATCTTTGAAAAAGAAAAATTGAGAAAAAAATATAAGAAATTTTTTGCCAAAAAAGTACAAAAAATAAGAATAATTATTTCATTCAAGTTAATTTCATTATAAGATTAATTAAAGGACAATTAAAATATAAAGGGATTTGCTTATTTAAAACCTTAATTTAATATTTGTGTATATATTACATATTACCTATTTATTTACTTATATTGTGTCTAAAAGTGTAGAAGGAAATAGAACATGCTGTTCGATGTGCTAAAACTTTTGTTGGAAATGAGCCTTTTGCAGTACTACTAGGTGATGACATAGTTTATAATGATGAAAATCCATGTTTAAATTAACTTATTAATTGTTATAACGAGTATAAAACATCTGTATTAGGTGTACAAGAAGTTAGCAGTGAAAATGTATCAAAGTATGGAATAGTTGGCGGAATTAATATTGAAGATAGAATTTACAAGTTTAAAGAATTAGTAGAGAAACCAAGTATAGATAAAGCACCATCAAATATTGCTATACTGGGTAGATATATTATAACACCTAAAATATTTGAAATATTAGAAGAAACAAAGCCAGGTAAAGGTGGAGAAATTCAATTAACTGATACTTTATTAAAACTTTTAGAAGAAGAAGCTATATATGCTTACAGCTTTGAGAGAAGAAGATATGATGTTGGCGATAAGCAAGGTCTTTTAGAAGCTAATATTGAATATGCATTAAGAAGTGAGAATTTAAGAGAAGGATTTACGGAATATTTAAGAGCATTAGATTTATAGAAATTTTTGAGTTCTAGGGGAAATACTACTAGGATTAGAAAAGGAAGTTGCTAATAGTTCAAGGGAGTCGCGTTCTGCGACGTCCTTGAACTTTTTTATTGTAAGCATAAAAATAGGTTGAAATAAAGTTATATAAAATTTTTAAATACTAGTAAAAATAAAATTGGTAAAATATTGATTGGGATGTATGAATATATATATTTATAAAGTATAATTTATATATACTTAAATTAATTTTTATGAGAGGTACAAAATGGCTTTATTCAACAAACTAGATAAACCTATATTTTTAAAGGAAGAAAGTGAAGCAAAATATTATATTTCTAAACTACAGGAATTACATAGTAGAGCACCAGAAGGGATAAAGGGAAGAATAGAAAAAGAATTAAAGATTGCAACTCTTGGAGAATTTGGAGAAAAGAATATAGCTTTTGAGCTGGAAAATAGTGGAATACCAATGTGCATATTGCATGATATATGCTTAGAAACTAATGAATTATCTGCACAAATTGATTATATAGTTGTAACAAGAAAAGTCATATTTATAATTGAATGTAAGAACCTTATAGGAAATATAGAAATAAACTCACAAGGAAATTTCATAAGAACTTATAATTTTAATGGTAAGCTTATAAAAGAAGGAATATATTCTCCAATAACTCAAAATGAAAGGCATTTGGAAGTGTTAAAGAGAATAAAGAAAGAGTCTAAAAGTAATTTTATTTCTAAGATGCTTTTTGATAAATATTTTAATGATAATTATAAATCACTAGTAGTACTAGCAAATCCTAAAACTGTTTTAAATTCAAGATATGCTAAGAAGGAAATTAAGGATAAGGTTATTAAAGCAGATCAACTTATTAATTACATTAAAGAGGTTAACTCTAAATCAGATTTAATGTCTTTAAGTGATAAAGAAATGAAAGAGGTTGCAGATAGATTACTAGCATTACATAAATCTAATAAATTAAGTTTCTTGAAAAAGTATCGTGAGTTAACTGAATTAGTTGATAGTTATGATAATAGAGATAACTTTGAAGTTAAGGATATAAGTGAAATAATAATTAATAGTAATGAAATAATAAAAGAAAATATTATTGATAGTGTAAAAGATGATATTATAAATAATATTACAAGCAATAGTACGGGCTGGAATAATAAAAGTAATAAAAAGGATAATAAAAGCATCAACACCATAAGAAATAATATAGATAATAAAAATAATTATGTAAGTAATGATATAAATATAAACACAACTAATATTTATATAAATAATGGTATTTCAAATAATAGCGTGATTAATAGTAGTTCATCTATTAAAAATATTTATAATAATGCTAATTCATTTAATGAAGAAAAACTAATAAAGAAATTAAAAGAATTTAGACTTCAAATGAGTAGAGCAGAAAATACAAAACCATATATTATTTTTAGTGATAAGCAGATGACTAATTTATTAGAAAAGATGCCTAAGACAAAATCAGAACTTAAAGAAGTTTCAGGTTTTGGAGAAGTGAAGGTAGAAAAATACGGTGAAGTTATTTTGAAAATTTTAAATGAATAAATTTAAAAATTTCTCAAAGTCTTAAATGCAGGATGTTTTACCAGCATAAAATTATTCTATTAAATAGACTGTACATGCTTCTTTATCAATTTGTTTACATATTGGAGAGAAGACTATTTAGTGAATTTTTTGAAGGATTTTATTAAAAATTCAAGGACCTAACGTTTCGTTAGGTCCTTTATTAATTAAGAGAAACATGGAATATGGAAATCTATATTTTATACATATGCATATTCAATCTTTTTTTAGTGTAAAAACTTAATTTAAAAATATTTTTATAAATTTTAAAAGTTTTAAAAAAACTGCATATGCAATAAATAAATTATTTTGAAAAATTTTCTCAATTTTATTTTTATCTAGATATTTACTTAATAACAAGTTATTTAAAAGTAATATTTAGGGGGATTTTAATATGCAATATTCATTTTTAGGTTTTTCAGTAAAAAAGATTATGGAGTTTGGTTTAGGTATTAAAGATTTAGCTGTTCTTAGATATTTTGATGATTTTAGAGAAAGTGGAAGAATGAATTATGAAATTATTGAAGGTGAAAAGTATAATGATGATGAGGTTAGCTATAAAAATTACGTAAGGCTATCTACAGAAAAGGATAAGGGGTCAGCATCAAAATGTTCATCAAAGACTAATATACTAAAGGATTCATCTACTATAGATACTAATTTATATAAATATATAAAAGAGGCTAGTGAAATAATTTCATATTTGAATTTAAGCCTTGGAACAAAATATAAGGAAAAGAACAAGGGAACTTTAACTTCAATTAATAAGAGAATTAATGAGGGATATAATGTTGATTACTTTAAATCTGTTATTAGTAAAAAGGTGAAGAAATGGAAATGTACTAAGTTCGAGCAATATTTAAATCAGCAGACTTTATTTGGAGATAAGTTTGAAGTATATCTAAATCAAAATATTATCAAGGAAGAAAAAAGTAATAAAGGTTATGTAGATTACAGAGAGCCTAGAAAGTTAAGGTTTAATAACTTCAAGGGAAGGGATTACGATTACGATGATTTAGAAAAGAAATTATTAGGGTGGGAGTGATATTAATGGTTTGATATAGAAGGGAGAGTGGCGATACAAACTCACAAGAGCTATAGCATGTGATGATATATCAAGATATTGTTAAATTTAGTGTTAAAAATATAAGTTTATTGCTTTTTTACTTTACATATATTTCCAAGAAGGATTTCTTTATGTTATTATTTAAATGATTAATTAGTATAATATTTACATATATAACTTTATATGTTATGTAAATGTTCAGAAAAGCGTGTTACCTTAAGAGGGCATAAGCTAACTTATTCATTATGTGAGTAGGTTAGCTTTTTTTATAAATTTAATGCATTTTATCAAAATAATTTTCAAAGGTAACACATTTAAAATAGTGAAGGGAGGTAGATAAAAATTTCTATTTATCATGGTTGGTTACTATTAATACTATAAGATACTCTGACAGTTAAGTTATTTACTCCTAATGTTTATAAAAATAAAATTTAATCAAGGGGGAAAAGAATAATGAGAAATAAGAGGTATAATATTTCGAAAAGAATATTACCACTATTCATAGCATTTACTATGATGTTTTCTTTTGTACCTGTAAGGGCAGAGGAAAATACTACAGAAGTAAAACGAGAAAATTTAGCTTTAGGGAAAAGTGCTACTGCATCTGGATATGAAGGTGGAAGTACATTTACTGCAGATAAAGTTATCGATGGAAAAGTGGATAGACCAGCTGATATTAATAAAGCAGGAAGCTCAAGATGGGCATCAAATCTTAATGCTGTTAATCCATGGATAACAATTGATTTAAATGAAGTTAAAGCTTTTGACGAAGTTGTAATCGAATGGGAAAGAAGAAATGTAAATTCATACAAAGTAGAAGTATCAAATGATAATATTACTTGGGCTAATATTCATAAGAGCACAACTAAAAATGAGTTAAGAGAAGTTTTAGATGTTGGTTCACAAAAGGCAAGGTATGTAAAGATAACTATAGAAAATTATTCTTCAACACAAGAAGGAAGTAATATTATTTGGAATACAGTAGCTATGTATGAAGTTGAAATATATAATAATAAACCAGAAGAACCGGAAGTACCAGAAGTGCCAGAGGTTATAGTACCAGCAGCTGGAGAAAATGTTGCATTAAGTAAAAATGCAACTTCATCAAGCAATGAGACTAATACACTAACACCTGATAAAGCAGTAGATGGTTTAAAATCAAAGGCTTCCAGATGGGCAAGTGCTGTATCATCAAATCCACAATGGATTACAGTTGATTTAGGTGCTAAGACTCAAATAGAAAATCTAGTTATAGAATGGGAAAGAAAAAATGCTACAGAATATAGAGTACAGGTTTCTGATAATAATGAGAATTGGACTGATATATATGCAGCTAAATCTGCACCAACTAAAAATAGGCAAGAAATTAATTTAGATAAAGCCATTGCTACTAGATATGTAAGAGTTTATGTAGACAAACATATTGCAGATGCTGATGGTGTTAATTGGAATAATGTATCTATATATGAAATTGAAATTTACAATGGTGGAATTCCAAAGGGATTTGATGAAATTACAAATTCCATAAATGTTAGAGAGCTTACAATTGATGATGAAGTATTACCAATGCCAGAAGTACAAGATGGATATGAAATTTCATTTGTTGGAGCTGATTATGAAGAAGTTATTGGTTCTGATATGAAAATAAATAGACCTTTAGTAGATACAAAAGTTCGTGTTAACTTTGAAGTAAAACAAGGAGATAAAAAGGCTTATACTCCTGATATAGAAGTATTAGTACCTGGAGCACATGAAGCTACAGGAAATAATGCTCCAACAGTTATTCCAGAACTTAGAGAGTGGCTTGGGGGATCTGGTAACTTTGAAATTAATAATGGATCAAGAATAGTTATTGCACCTTCTTCAGAAGCAGAATTAATTGAATCTATGAATGTTTTTGCAGAAGACTATAAAGATGTAGTTGGAAGAGAAATTGAAGTAGTAGTTTCAGACTCACCAAAAAATGGTGATTTCTATTTTGAATTAAATAATAAACGTCCAGAGCTTAGAACAGAAGGATATTATATGGAAATTGGGGATTTTGTTAAAGTTGAGTCTAATGAAGCAGAAGCAGCATTCCTTTCAACAAGAACAATATTACAAATATTAAAGCAAAATGGGACAACTATTCCACAAGGAATTACAAGAGATTATCCATTATCAGATGTAAGAGGATTTATGTTAGATGTAGGAAGAAAACCTATTACATTAGATTTCTTATATGATACTGTAAAGCTTATGTCTTGGTATAAAATGAACGATTTCCAAGTTCATTTAAACGATAACTATATTTTCTTAGAAGATTATTCTAAGAATGGAGAAGATCCAATGGATGCCTATGCAGGATTCAGATTAGAATCAGATATTAAAGAAGGTGGAAATAATGGTTTAAATAAAGCAGATTTAACTAGTAAAGACACTTTCTATACTAAAGATGAATTTAGGACTTTTATTAAAGATTCAAGAGAGATTGGAGTAAATATAGTTCCAGAATTCGATACTCCAGCACATTCTTTATCATTTACAAAAGTACGTCCTGATTTGAAAATGGGAAACGTAGGACGTCAAGCAGATCACTTAGATGTTACTAATCCTGGTTCTTTAGAGTTTGTTAAAGGATTATGGGATGAATATTTAGATGGAGAAAATCCAGTATTTGATTCTGAAACTATTGTAAATGTAGGAACAGATGAATATGATGCAAAATATACAGAAGAGTTTAGAAAATTTACAGATGATTTATTAGGATATATGCAAGATGAGAAAGATAGAACAGTTAGATTATGGGGAAGTTTATCAGCAAGACCTGGAAATACACCAGTACGTTCAGAAAATGTTCAAATGAATATTTGGAATAATGGATGGTCAGACCCTTCAGATATGTTTAAAGCAGGCTATGATTTAATTAATACTGAAGATGGCAAGCTATATATAGTTCCAGATGCAGGATATTATTATGACTATTTAAACTCAAGTTATATATATAATAATTATGAAGTTAGCAAATTTGGAAATGGAGATGTAATTCCAGCAGGTTCACCACAAATGATTGGAGGAACATTTGCAGTTTGGAATGATATGGTTGATAAAAAAGCTAATGGAATAGTTGAATTAGATATTTATGATAGAATATTACCTGCCGTTCAAGCTATATCAGAAAAGATGTGGGGATTAGCAGAAGATAAGACTTATGCTGAGTTCCAAGAAGTTGCAGCTAAGGTTTCAAATGCTCCAAATTCTAATCCAAGATATAAAGTAGAATCTAAAACAGAAAAGGTTTTAGATTACAACTTTAAAGGTGCTTCAAAAGGTATAGTACCTGATAATTCTGGAAATGGATATAATTCAGTGGCTCTTAATAACTCAACTATTAAAAATGGAGTATTAAAATTAAATGGAAGCAATAGTTATTTAGAAAATTCTATAGAAAATATAGGACCAAACTATACAGTTTCATTAAGTGTAAAACGTGATGAAAATAGTAATAATGAAGAGCAAGTTCTTTTTGAATCTGAAAAGGGATCTTTTAAGGCAGTTCAAAAAGAAACTGGAAAAGTAGGATTCTCAAGAGAATTCTATGATTACTCATTTGATTATGAACTACCTAAAGGAGAATGGGTAGATATATCAATAGTAGGAAGAATGACTAAAACAGAACTTTATGTTAATGGAGAATATGTTGATGAAGTTAGTAAAACTAGTGAGGCTAGACATAATGGAACCTTTGTATTCCCATTAGAAAAAGTAGGTAGTGAAACAAAGGCGTTTAATGGTGAAATAAAATCATTAAAAGTTTATAATGTTGCTAACAATGTTGCAGATGAAACAGTAATTCCACAAGAAACTATGAAAGCATCAGCAACAAGTGAGCATCCAAATGTAGGTTCAGAAGGATTAGCATCTTTCGCTATCGATGGAAAACCAGGAACTATATGGCACACAAATTATGATACGCCTGTGCAATTACCACAAAGTATAACATTAGATTTAGGAAAAGCTTACACTATTAATAAATTTTCTTATCTTCCAAGAAGTAATGGAGGCAATGGTACAATCACTAAGTATGAGCTTCAAGTAAGCACAAATGGAACTGATTTTACAACAGTTTCAGATGGTTCTTGGGCAAAAGATGCAACTTTAAAAGTAGTTAATTTTGATGAAGTTCCTAATGTAACACATGTAAGATTGGTTGCAAAAGAAGGAGCAGGTGGATTTGCAACAGCTGCTGAGTTAAACGTGCATAAGGTTAAAGAAGTTACTCCAGAACCAAAACCAGAAGTAGATAAAACTGCTTTAAAAACAACTATAGACTATGCTAATGAAGTTGTTGCAGAAGGTTTACTAAATGGGGTAGTACCAGTTGTAGTAAAAGATTTCAATGCTGCATTAGAAGAAGCTAAAGCTATTTATGAAAATGAAGATTCTACAGAAGAAGAAGTAGATGAAGTCTTCAAGAGATTAGTTAATGTTATTTGGATGCTTGAATATAAGCAAGGAAACAAAGAAGCATTGAAAGCACTTGTAGATTCAGCTAAAGGTTTAGTTGAAAAAGTATATACCGCTGATTCTTGGGCTGTTTTACAAGTAGCTATTGAAGCTGCCGATGCAGTGCTTGCAGATGAAAATGCAATGCAAGAAGAAATAGATGAAATTTTAGATTCTTTGAAATCAGCTGTAGATGGTTTAGTTAAAATTGAAGTTAAGAAAGAAGCACTTGAAAACTTAGTAAATAAATTAGAAAAACTAGATAAGAAGGTATATACCGAATCAACTTGGACACCATTTGAGAATGCATTAAAAACAGCTAAAGAAGTTTTAGCTAATACAGATGCAATTCAAGAAGAAGTAGACTCAGCATATAATACATTATTAAAATCTTCTCTAGATTTAAGATTAATACCAGATAAATCTAAACTTGAAGATTTAATAAATAAAGCAAAAGCAGTAGATTTATCAAAATATACAGAGAAAAGTGCTAATGAGTTAAAGATTCAATTAGCAAGGGCGAGTGAAGTTTTTGCTAATGAAGAGGCAACTCAAGAAGAAATAAATAAGGCAACAAGATCATTAGATACAGCTTTAAATGATTTAATAGCTAAGGGTGATGAAAATGGTGGATCTGAAAATAATGGAAACGGAAATGGAAGCGGAACAGAAACACCAAGTGATTCAAACAAAACACCTGATAATGGTGGTAAATTACCAGCTACAGGAGTTGAATCTGGACCTTGGACAATGGTTGCTTTTATAAGCATTATTATAGGATCAGCACTTATTTATAGAAAACGATATAATAGGATTTAAATAACTAATAAGTTAATAAAAATAGAAGCAAGAGATATTATTGAGATGGTCGAAGCTCATCTAATAACAAAAGAGACAAAAAAGTTTTCCTTTAATATCTACTAAAACTCAAGGGGGACGCGTTTTTCGCGAGCCCCTTTATGTTGCACAGAATAAAAGCGGTATAAATATATAAAGTTTTATCAATGTAGCGAAAAATGATATTAAGATTTATAGACCTTAGGAGCATTGTCCTTAGGGATTATTTTTATAGATTTATAAAGTTATCTGCTTTTATTTTATATAAAGTAAAAATAGGAAATGATATTAGTATATTGAGGTTTCTTAAATTCTGAACCCTTCATTAGAGATATTAGTATATTAAAATGCTTTCAAAGCTAACTTCTGTTTCTTAATAAAAATGGAAGTTAGCTTTTTAATTTACAGGTTAAATTTAAATCCTCCTATTATTATGTATGAAGATATTGTTAAATTTTAATATTTATTTAAATAAAATAAATTATAGAAAAATTTTAAAAAATATTAAAAGCCGCATATATAGTAAATGAGGAGGTGATTAGTATGGCAAACTCAGTTTTAGTAGGAAATGCTTTAGAAATTAACTATCAAGTTGGTGTTGATTCTAAAGGAAAAGATGTATTCAATAAGCAAAGCTTTAAGAATGTATCTGTAGATGCAACAGATGATAAATTAGTAGAGTTATCAGATGCAGTTGAAAAGCTTATGGATTACACAGTAAGTACAATTAAGAAGCAACAAACCTTTATGCTAATAAGAAAATAGTTAGATTTGTAACTTAATTATTATTAAGACAAGCTCTCAGTAATGAAATTTGATTTATGAGATTAGTACTAGCTTATGAATGAGGGGTTAGAGGTAAAGTAATTAGAGATAAAGAGAAGTTGCAAAAGTAAGCTTAAAATTGGGGAAAGGGGGATTTAAGATGATAGAAAGAACTGCTAGAATGGCTTTTAAAGATGTTGCAGGCAAAAAAACAAATTTGACTATTAAGGATGTTAAGCAAGATGTTTTAGATGCAGATATTTCAGCTCTTATGAATTCTGTAATAACTAATAAGTTATTACAAACAGAATCAGGAGATCTTATTGAAATGTTAGAAGCACATGTAATAACAAAAGAAACAAAGAAAGTTGATCTTTAATATAGTAAAACTCAAGGGGGTCGCGAAACGCGACCTCCTTTATATTTGCAACAAATAAATAATATTTAAATTTATATTAATTAAATAAAGTAAAATAATATTTTCTTTCTTTATATCAATATTTTTTGTGTAATTAGGTATTAATTTTAGTATTACTTATGATGCTGTTAATAATGAAGTATATAAAAGTTTAAAACAAAATTATATATGATTATAATTTTTGAAATAAAATAATCTTAAAAAGTAATATTGGATAATTTTTTAGAAAAATTTAGAATGTTGTAATTAAAATTTTGTAAAATAGTAGGAAAATTGAATTATTTATATAAAAATAATGATATAAATATGGTATAATATTTTTCATTGAAATAATGTATTAAATGTAGTTAAAAAAAAGAGTATTTTAATTGAAAAAAAATAAGGAATTCTTATATAATAAGAGAAAAATATATTATAAATATCTATTATTTATGGTTAGTTTGTTTCTGTAATTTAATTTATATAATTTAATTTATGTAAAAAGAGTAGGTTCTTTGAGATTTATTATGATAAATGAATATAATAGTTCGTACAAAATTGAATTATATACTTAGGAGTAAAGTTGAGATAATGAATAAAGTAAAAGAAAAAGTTTTAATAATATCTGAAGTCTTTTATCCTGAAATAGGGAGTGGGGCTAATAGGATAACTAATTTAGTAATTGAATTAAAAAAAAATGGGTATATGGTTGATGTAGTAACCTCAGAACCTTCTTATCCTAATAAAGATATTTATAAAGAAGATGGATATAGGGATTTAGAAAAAGAAAATGATATATATACAGGTTCTAATATACATAGAGTTAGGACAAGCAAAGTGAAGAGGACTACTAACTTTTTTATAAGATTATATATATATATTAATTTCTTTTTTAAAAGTATATTTTCAATAATTTTTAGACGGTCAAAATACAACTTAGTTATAGCTACTATACCATCTCCTTTTTCTGGAGTTTTAGGTATAATAGCAAAAATTAGGTTTAGATGTAAGTTTATATTAGACATAAGAGATTTATGGCCAGAATGTATAAAAAATGTAGGATTATTTAGAAAAAATAAATTTTTGTTGAAAATTGCATACGTATTAGAGAAAGTAATTTTTAAATTTACAGATTCAATTGTAATTAATAGCAATGGTTTTAAAGAATATATAAATAAAAATAAGTATAAAAAAAGAGTAGTATTTATTCCAAATGGGTTACAGGTTAGTGAAATTGAGAGATATGAGAAAATAAGAAGGAAAACAAATAAGCATAGGAAATTTACTGTTATATATACAGGGATGATAGGATTACCTCAAAATGTGACATCACTTGTAAGGGTTGCTAGAAATTTGAGACATATTGAAGATATAGAATTTAAAATTATAGGTACAGGAATACAAAGAGAAAAAGTCTTAGAGCTAATAGATCACTATGATTTGAAGAATATAAGGGTATATAATCCAATGCCTAAAAATAAAGTTGTTGAAGAAGTAGCTAAATGTCATATAGGGTTAGCTCACCTGAGAAAAGATAGTGCCTTTGATTTGGTAATACCAGGAAAAATAATTGATTATATGGGAATAGGAATACCTATAGTGGCAGGGGTTGAAGGATATGCTGCAAAAGTTATAAATGATAGTGAATCTGGTTTAGTTGTTGAACCAGATGATTATGTTGGATTATCTAAGGCTATTATGAAAATCTATAATGATAAGAAATCATATGAGTATTATTCAAAAAATGGTATGAATTATTGTTTAAATAATTTTTGTGTTGAAAATAATTTGATTAAATATATAGATTTAATTGAAAGAGTTACAAGGAGAAATGATTATGTCAAAAAAAATAGGGATGTTTGTATGGAATCACTTCACCAATGATGCAAGAGTATTAAGAGAATGTACTGCTTTAGCTGAAAAGGGATATGATGTTAAGCTTATAGCTATTCATGATTCAAAGCAAAAAGATTTAAAGAAAAATGAAAATAGAAATGGCTTTAATATAGTAAGAGTAAATAGATATCCTAAATACATATTGCTGGTTAATAAAGCTATCAGTTTAATTAAGAGAAATAAGATTCTTACATTACCGTTACTAGTTCTTATTGGGTTGATTTTTTATTTTAATCAAATAATTGGACTGGCTGTATTGTTATTTATGGGAATAATGTCTCTTAAAAAGATAAGAGGTTTTTTAATAAAAACACATATATTTCTAGGTATGATAATTGAAGGATTAAAATTTAATGCTGATGTATATCATAGCAATGATTTAAATACCCTTCCTCAAGGGATAATATGTAGTAAGATTTTTAGAAGAAGATACCTAGTGTATGATTCACATGAGGTTCAAAGCTCTAGAACTGGATATGGAAAGCAAGCATATTACATAGAAAAAATATTGATTAAGTTTATTGATAAAATGATTATGACCAATAGAACAAGGGCAGAATATGTTAAGGAATTATATAATATAGAATTGCCGGAGATTGTACATAATTATCCATTTTACACTAAAGATGATTCTATAGAAAATAAATATGATATGTATTCCATGTTAGATATTCCAACTGATAAGCCAATATTACTTTATCAAGGTGGAATTCAAGTTGGAAGAGGCCTTGATAAAATTGTAGAAGCTATAGACAAGTTCAATGATGGAATAACTGTTTTTATAGGAGATGGAAAGTTGAAGCCTGAGATAGTAAAAATGGTAGCAGACAGACAACTCAATGAAAAAGTAAGGTTTGTAGATAAAGTTCCAGTAGATGAATTAAAATATTATACTGCTAATGCTTATTTAGGCTTTCAAGTTTTAAATAATGTTTGCTTTAATCATTACTCTGCATGTTCAAATAAACTTTTTGAATATATGATGAGTAAAGTTCCGGTAGTAGCGTGTAATTTTCCAGAGATAAAAAAGGTAGTTCAAGAAGAACAAATAGGATTAGTTGTGGATTCTCATGATCCAAATGAAATAGCAAATGCTGTGAATGTATTATTAGAAAATAAAGAATTACATTCAATGTTTAGTGAAAACTGCACAAAGGCAAGAGAAAAGTATAATTGGAATAATGAAAAAGAAAATTTTATAAATATATATGATAACTTATTATATAAGAAAAATATAAATATAGAAGAAAATATAAATATAGGTGTATAAATATGAGAGATTTATTATTTATTTTAAGGGAGCATAAGGCTAATTTTTATAAAATTTATAAACTAGCGTTATATGATTTTATAACTCCATTAAGGGATACGTATCTTGGAGCTTTATGGATAATATTGAGCCCATTATCACAAATTGGGGTTTACTGGTTTGTTTTTGGGCTAGGAATAAGAAACGGAAAGCCGATAGATGGACATCCTTTTTTACTTTGGATGCTAGCGGGATTAATACCATGGTTTTATATAAGTGCTTCAATAAGTGCTGGGACATTAGCTATATATTCTAAAGCAGCAATAATAACTAAAATGAAATTTCCAACTAGTATAATACCGACGAATACTATATTAACTCAGTTATTAAATAATATACCTTTGATATTCATAATGATATTGAGTTATGTTTTTAATGGGTATAAGGCAACTATTTATTATATTCAAATACCGTATTATATAATAGCTGCAACATTACTTTTAATAGGAATATCACTTATTACATCAGCATTAGTTATGGCTGTAAGAGACATAAATAGATTAGTAGGAACAGTGTTAAGATTTATGTTTTACTTAACACCTATTTTGTGGACTACTATAAATTTACCACCAATAGGATTAAAAATTATAAGATTAAATCCATTTATATATATAATAGAGGGATTTAGAAATACTTTCTTATACAACAAGTGGTTTTTTGAGGATGTTAAATTTACAGTATATTATTGGTTAGTAACTATAATAACAATTTTAATTGGGGCTATGATTCATATGAAGTTTAGGAATAGATTTTCAGATTTAGTCTAGCATACAAGGGGATAAGATATGGAGGAAAATAAATATTCAATTATAGCTAAAAATATTAGCAAAGGGTATAAAATGTATTCTAGCCCTAAGCAAAAGTTATTAGATTTAATTTTACCAAAAGGAGCAGGAAAAACTTTTTATGCTCTTAAAGATATATCATTTAATGTTGAAAAAGGAGATGTAGTAGGTTTATTAGGTCTTAATGGTTCTGGAAAATCAACATTATCTAATATTCTTGGTGGAGTATCCATGCCAACAAATGGAGAAATTGAAATTAATGGTGAAGCTTCGCTTATAGCAATAGGAATTGGTATGAATAATTTTTTATCAGGAATAGAAAACATAGAATTAAAAGCTCTTATGATGGGATATAAAAAAGATGAGATAGAAGAAATAAAGCAAGAAATTATAGATTTTGCAGATATAGGTGAATTTATAAATCAACCTCTTAGAACATATTCAAGTGGTATGAGAGCAAGACTTGGTTTTGCTATATCAGTTTATACTAATCCAGATATTTTAGTAATAGATGAGGCTTTATCTGTTGGTGACCCTACATTTACACAAAAGTGTTTAGATAAAATGAATGAGTTTAAGAAAAGTGGAAAAACTATATTTTTTGTTAGTCACTCATTGCCTCAAATAAAACAATTTTGTAATAAGGCAATATGGCTTGAATATGGCAGGCTTAGAGAATATGGAGATGTAGATTCTGTATTACCTAAGTATCAGAAATATATAAATGAAATAAATAAAATGAGTGAAGCTCAGAAAGTAGAATACAAAAAGAATGTTTTGAAAAATCAAGAACACTCATTATTAAAGGATTTTAAACTTGTAGATAATAACTTAAAAAAGTTTGTGCCAAAGGGAAAAGTAATAAAAAGTGTTACGCTTATAAATAATGAAAATATTGTTAAAGAAGAATTTTTTAACATAGATTTAAGTACTTTTTCATTTGGGTTTATACCTTCTATTATAAGGAAAAGATATGAAAATGCTATTTTTATCCTAATACTACAAATTCTTAATTTTCTTATAGTATCATTTCCTTATTCAATAATCACTAATTTTATTGTAACTGGAATTGTATCCATATTTACATCAAGGGGATATATAGATTACTTAATAGAAGAGAAAAAATTCATTCCATATAACATATGGGAAAAAATTAATAGTAATGAAGGTAAAAAAGTAAAAAATAAAATTCACAATCAAAATAAAGTGAAGAAATTGATAGCAATAGCCTCTATTTTATTTGTTGCTTTTGCCTCTGTTTTTTCAGTAAGTTATACAATAAAAAAGGATTTTGCTATTTTAAATAGTGAAAAAATTAATGTGAAAGATTATATGATAATAGTAACATCTAATGTAAAAAATGAAGAGACTATTGATAGTTTATTAATTTTAAACTCTAAGGGAAGTGAGAGCTTAAATGGAGTAGTATATCCAGGGAAAATACAAGTTTCTTATAAGAATAATACGGATCAATTGTCTAAATTAGCTAATCTCAAAGATATAGATGGATTGAAAAAAATATTAGAGAATAATTTTAAAGTTAAGGTATCTGATTATATTGTTATAAATAAAGAGGATTTAAGAAATAAAGATGCTAAATATATAGAAATATATGAAGAAATTCTATCAAATATATTAACTTTAGAAGATAAAGATTTTGAAAAGAAAGTTGATGAAATAATAGGGAAATATCCTCAAATTAATAAAGAGTTATTAAATGATTTTTATAATGATTTTAATAATAAACAAGTTAGCATAACTGAAGTAAAATATAAAACTGTATTACTTAGAGATTTAGTAGAAGTGGCTGTTCTACAAGCATTAGATATGACAGATAAAGGGGAATATGAATTTATAACAATAGATACTAGGATTTTACAAAATAACTCTATTATCAAGAATATAAATAAGAAATATGAGGAATATTTAAATGAAAGTCCTAAAGATGAAGTTATAGAAAATGAAGCAACAGATGTTAGAAATGACTTATATGAAGATATAGATGAACCTATTTTGAATAATCAATGGGAAGCACCACCAAGCAATAGTGGAGGAACAACCGAAATACCGCCAAGCAACAGTGGAGGAGAATCAACCGAAGTGCCGCCAAGCAACAATGGAGGAGGAACAACTGAAATCCCGCCAAGTAACAATGGAGGAGAAACAACTGAAACACCGCCAAGTAATAATGGAGAGGGAACAACTGAAACGCCGCCAAGCAACAATGGAGAAGGAACAACTGAAATCCCACCAAGTGGTGATGAGAATGTTGGAGGTGTAGAAATCCCACCAAGTAATAATGAAAATAGCTAGCAAGCAGCAATGAGGGAACTGAAGCTTAGGTAGTGAATCCTAATAATTTAGATTAATACAATAATATTTAACATAATAATAAAATAAGTCAACAATTATTAATATAAAGGAATAGTGTGAATTATGACTATGGTTAGCTATGGAGCCAGAATAGTAGATGATAACTTAAATAATGATATATCATTTTTTATAGATAAATCACTACTTAGTATAATTAGTGATTTTAAAGTTATAAAAGATATATTTGATAATTATAATAAATTTATAACATTAAAAGATATTAATAACATAGAAGGAAAATTAGTTATAAATCTTTTAAATGAGATAAAATACTTATTTAATTATAAAGATATATTTGTATCAGAAGAAGAATATAAAGATTCAGTAAAAAAGAAGAATATTAACTTTAATAAAATTGATCCATTAAAGCTTGATTATAGAATATATGAAGAAGCAATAAAGATAGTAACAAATAAATTTCTTAAAAATATAAATGTTGAAGATATAATACTATTAGATTTTAGATTAGATGAAAAGCAGTATATTAAAGATAATGAAAAAGTAGAGTTGTTGGATAATGAAAGAATTTTAATTGGTAATATTAATAAACACTTGGAAAAAATATCTTATATTTTTAAAGAGATAGTACCAGGAATAAATATTAAAACAATAGATTCTGGATTATATATAAGCGATGTAGATAAAAGAGAAATAGAATTCGAAGAAAATTTATTAAAAGATATTAACAATATTATTAAGGATTTTAAAACCACAAAAAAGGGCTTCAATAATGAAAAAATCCATAATAGTAATTTGGGAATAAGATATTATTTTAAGAAAGCTCTTTTTAATAATAGAGATAAATTGATAATAGTATTTTCAGCTTTTTCTAATGATAAGCCTAAATATAATTATATAAATACATTAAGCACATATGATTGCAATAAGCTTTATATATTGGATAACTACGGTAGCAAGGGGACATATTATCTGGGACTTAATGGTAGTTTGAATATTGAAACAGCTGTAATGTCACTAATATGTAAGATAGTATCTGAAAATAATATAAAGTTCACAAATATAATAAGCGTAGGATCTTCTAAAGGGGGGACATCAGCTCTATATTATGGAATGAAATATAATTTTGGAAACATAATAATTGGAGCACCTCAATACAAAATAGGAACTTATTTATGTGATTTAAGTATTAAAACTTATGCAGATGAGATTTTTGGGGATAGAAGTATTGCAAATAGAATAAAATATGATAATTTGATAAGACTAATTTCTAATAATAAATCAAAGATATATCTATTAACAAGCGATGGAGATAATCAATATGATAGAGTTTTAAAAAGTTTTGAATATGTTTCAGAAGAATTAAAGCTTAATTTAACAATAGATAAATGTGAAATAACTCATCACAATGATATTGCAAAAGAATTTCCAAATTATTTAGAGAGTAAGCTTTCTAAAATGTTAAAAGATAATAAATATAAAAGAATAATTATAGAAAAGATTATAGGAGTATTTAAATTGAAATTTAAATAAATAAACAAGTGGAGGGATTAGTAACTATGAAAAAACTAAATATTATAGGACTAGGATACATAGGATTACCAACAGCATTAATGTTCGCAGCTAATGGAATAGAGGTTGTTGGAACAGATTTAAATGAAAGAATAGTAGATGAATTAAAATCTGGTAATCTTACATTTAAAGAAGATGGTTTAGAAGATCTTTTTAGAAATGCAATTGAAAAAGGAATAGAGTTTTCAAAAGAATATATTAAAACAAACAGATATATAATAACTGTTCCTACACCATACATAGAGGAAACAAAGAAAATAGATCCTAAGTATGTAGTATCTGCTGTTAATACAGTACTAGATGTTTGTGAAAAAGGAACTATATTAGCAATAGAATCTACAATATCACCAGGAACTATTGATAGGTTTGTAAGACCTATTATAGAAGAAAGAGGTTTTAAAATAGGTGAGGACATACATTTAGTACATGCTCCTGAAAGAATAATACCAGGGAAAATGGTATATGAACTAGAAAACAACTCAAGGACTATAGGTGCTGATAATAGAGAAGTTGGTATGATGGTTAGAGAGTGGTATAAAAGCTTCTGTAAAGGTGACATAGTTGTTACTGATATTAAAACTGCTGAAATGAGTAAAGTTGTAGAAAATACTTTTAGAGATATAAATATTGCTTTTGCAAATGAATTAGCTAAGATTTGTAGAAGAGAAAACATGGATGTATATGAACTTATAAAAATAGCAAATAAACACCCAAGAGTAAATATTCTTCAACCAGGTCCAGGCGTAGGTGGACACTGTATATCAGTAGATCCATGGTTTTTAGTTGGTGATTATCCTGATTTAGTTAATGTAATATTATGTGCTAGAGAAGTAAATGATAGTATGCCAGAGTTTGTTATAGATAGAATTAGAGACATAATGAATGAAAATGGAATTACGGATATATCAAAAGTTGGTTTATATGGATTAACATATAAAGAAGATATTGATGATATGAGAGAAAGTCCAACAGTTCAATTAATGGACAAGCTAGAAAGATTCTTTGTAAAAGGAATTAAATTATATGATCCATGGATAGAAGAGAAAAAATATGAAGGTCAATATATGGATTTTGAAAGCTTTGTAAATGATATAGAATTAGTAGTTATTATGGTTGGTCATACCCATATTAAGGAAAATATAAAATCTTTAGAAGATAAATTAGTTTTAGATACAAGAAATATAATAAATTTAGATAAAGTATATAAACTTTAATTTTTCTATTATTTAATAAATTAAAGGGTATTATTAATGTGAATAAGTTAATAGTACCCTTTAGTACTAAAATAGGAGGTAACATGAATATTTCTATATTTGGAAGTTGCGTTAGTAGGGATATTTTTAATTATATTAAGGGTGAGGATGATATAAAATTAATAAAGTATTATGCTAGAAGCTCTATTATTTCAGTAACAAGCAAAACATTGAATAAATCAATACATTCTATAGATTTAAAATCTAAATTTCAAAGAAAGATGGTATATAACGATATTAATAAACTTTTTTGGGGCGAATTAATAGATAATGAAATAGATATTCTATTATTAGATTTTATCGACGAAAGATTAGATGTAATAAAAATATCTGAAGATCAATATTTGACTAGATCTAATGAGTTTAATTCAACAGTAGAGTTTAAGAAGAAATTTAAGGGAAGTATATTAAAGGAAGAAGATAGATTAATTCTTTGGAAGAATAGTATTAATATATTTATAAATAATATAATAAAAAAAATGAATGAAGATAGAATTTTTATAAATGAGTGTTATTATTGTGAAAAATATATAGATGAAAATGGTGAAGAAAAGTATTTTGAAAATCAAGAATATATAAAGAAAAAAAATTATTTATTAAAGTCATACTATGATTATATAAAAAATAGATTTCAAAATATAAATTTCATAAGATTTGAAAAAGTTTATAGAGCTGATGAAAATCATATGTGGGGATTATCACCATTCCATTATGAAAAGCAATATTATTTAGATTTAATAAATAATATAAAGTTATTAAATAGAAATTAGGAGGCGATATATTGAATAAAAAGATAGAAAAATTAATTAATATATATGATCCTTTGGATTTAATTGATGAGATAGATAATATAAATAAAGATTTACTTAAAGAATATAATGCCAGAGAAAAAATATTAATAGAATATGAGAAGTTAAATATTAAATATGAAGAACTGAAAAAAAAATATGAGATTTTAGATAGAAAATATAATAATTTAAAACAATCAAAATTAGGAAAAGTAACTATAAAATATTGGAATACAAAAAAAAGGTTATTTAAAAAATAATATTTGAGAGGAATAATTATGATTAATTATAAGAATGAAATATTAAAATTAGATAGAGATAAAGAAAAAGTATTAATTAGAAATAATAATATAAAAGAAATTAAGAATATACTAAATTCTAAACTTAAAAGTAATAATGAATTCTCTGAAAAGTGGATATTTAAACCAAATAGTAAAATAAAATATAATAATTCACTGGATAAATATTATTATAACAATACTAAAATTCATGAGTGTATATATTATAAAGATATTGATCTAGAAGAAAGTCTATTTGAATTACAAGATAATAAATTAAAGGTGAAGTTTAAAGCAGAGTCTAATATAGATTTAACGTTGCATATATTAGCTTATGATAAAAACAATGAAAATAAATTGAATTTAGTTTTAAAACCTAATGAAGTTAAATATATAAATATGGAATCCAATCTTAAATTTAAAGTTTTCTTAAGAGTTAAGGGATGTGGGTACTTTATAATAAATGGCATAAAAATAAATAATGAATATATATGGGATAAAGTCGAAAAAGAATTAAGTGATAAATTTGATGGATTCTATAAATGGAGTTGCAAAAAAAATTCTAAGATAAAATATGATATTAGAACAGGAGAGTACAAATATAAAAATATTACAAAACATGAGTATATAAACTATATCAATAACGAATTTTCCATTAATCTTAAAAAAGGAACTCATACTTTGGAGTTTTATGCAGAGTCAAATATTGATTTACAATTACATATAATTGGAGAGAAAAATGGAGAAAGAGTTTTATATGAATTCATTAGACAAAATGGAAAGGTAATTTTTACAAATGATATTGATATATCTGCGAAAGTGTTTATAAGAGTAAAGGGTGATGGATACTTTAAAATTAATAATATTCTTTTAGATAATATCACATTGTGGAATTCAAATAAAGATATATTAAATATTATAAATTATTCTAAAAATAGTATAAAAAATGAAAATAGAGTAGTTATTGATAATCCTAATATATATTATAGTATAGATGATAATATATTATTGTCAAAATTGAAAGGTAAACAATTTGCTTATATAAAATTAGAAGAAAAATTAATTAATTGTGTAGAAGAAAAATGCCTCTATGTAAATTTAAATTATAAGTCTACAAAAGATATCTTAGTAAAATTAGTGGCGAAGATAATAAATTATGATGGAACTTATAAAATTGTTGAGTTATCAGAGGTTGATTTAAAGCCAATAAAATTATATAAATATATAGAAAAAATCGAATATTATATTAAAATTTCTGGAGAAGGATATTTATCAATACCAATTTTAGAATTTGATGAGATTAGTTATAAGCCGTCTAATAAAATAGATTTAGAAATAAATGATAATAAGTGGTTCAACAACTATAAGAAAGAGATAGGATTAAAATATGATAAAACATTAAAAGGAAATATAAATATAGGAAAAGGATTAAAGAGATATATTTCATATGTAGAGAGAAATAATGATTATTCTAAAGTTCCTAAAAATCATATAATAGATATAGATGATAAGAAGATATATAAGTTTAAAATTTCAATTGATAATGAGGATACTTTAGATATAAATCCAATGCTTATATTTTATGATAATAATAAAAAAATTGAAGTATTACAATTAGCTAAAAATAAAGAGAATCAGATAATACCACCTATTAATACTAAGTATATTAGAATAGCATTAAGAGCTATTGGATATGGTTGTTTTGATTTAAAGAATATAATTATAGAAGAGTATAATAGAATAGAAGTGGCTGATATTGTTAATTGGAAATATACAAGTGAGTTAAATTATTTTAATTTAGGAGAAAAAAAGTATATTAATGATTTTAAAATGGCAGTAATAATGGATGAATTTACAACTGCTTGTTATGAAGATGAATGTAGATTAATAAAGGTATCACCTAACAACTGGAAGGCTGAATTAATACAAAATAAACCTGATATATTATTTGTTGAATCAGCATGGAAGGGGAATGGAGGACAATGGTTTAAGAAAGTTGGAGATTATGGAAAGGAAAACAATAAGGAATTATATGAATTAGTAAATTGGTGTAAACATAATAATATTCCTACTGTTTTTTGGAATAAAGAGGATCCTGTTCATTTTAATAGATTTGTTAATACTGCTAAAATATTTGATTATATATTTACAACAGATGAAAACTCAGTTAAGAATTATATTGAAATGACTGGAAATAAAAATGTATATTCTTTACCATTTGGAGCTCAACCAAAAAAACATAACCCAATAAAGTTATATGAGGAAAGAATAAATAAAGCATGTTTTGCAGGGTCATATTATAAACTTCATGAAGAAAGAAGAGTTGATATGGAAATGATACTTGATGAAGTCTTAGAATATGGTTTAGATATATATGATAGAAATTATGAGGCTGTAAAAAAAGGAATTATGCCTAACCATGAATTCCCTGAAAGGTTTAAAAACAACATTAGAGGAAGTTTAAAATATTATGAAATAGATAAAGCTTATAAGGGATATAAGTTAATGGTAAATTTAAATACAGTAAAGTATTCTCCAACTATGTTCTCAAGGAGAGTCTTTGAAGGCTTAGCATGTGGAACTCCAGTGATAAGTAGTTATTCTCTAGGAATGCAGGAAATGTTTAAGGATATTGTTTATATAGCAAAAGAAAATGGAGATTTAAAAAAACAAATTCCTAAACTACTTAATAATGAAGAATACTATAATAGAGTTTCTATGAAAGGTATGCGAGAAGTATTAAACAAGCATACTTATGAAGATAGGCTAGCATATATTTTAGATAAATTAGAATTACCATATAAAAGAAAAGAAAAATTCATCTCTGTAATAGGTATTGCAAAGAGTAAAAAAGATTATTATAAGATACTAGATATATATAATAATCAGAAATATAAATATAAAAAATTAATTATATTTATAGAAAAATTTGATGGATATATAGATTTATTTAATGATTATAATTCTAATGGAATTTATACTTATATACTATCATACATGCATAATTATGGTAATGCATCTGAGTTAATAGATACAGAGTATATGGCGTTTATAGATACAAATAACTATTATGGAAGTAATTATTTAAGTGATTTAATAATGAGTACCAAATATGTAGATGTAGATGTAATAGGAAAAGGAATGTATTATACAGTTAATAACAATAAACTGATAAAAAATAATAAAGGTAAAGATTTTGTTTATGTTTCAGATGTAGATTCAACAGCGTGTATATGTAGAACAAAATTATTTATATTAGATAACTTTAATGAATTATTAAATAGTTATAAAGAGATTAAATTTAATAAATATATAGATAGAGGAAAGCAAATATTTAGTTCTGATAGCTTTAATTATATAAAAGATTATTATAAAGAAAATAAAAATTTAACTTTACATGAAGAAATAAGTTTTTAGAGAGGGATAATTATGAAAAAATTATTATTTGCAGGACATGATTTAAAATTTGCAAAATTTTTAATAGATCACTATTCTGATGATAAAAATTTTGAAGTTAGAATAGATAATTGGTCTGGTCATAATTTACACAATGAAGAAAAGAGCAGAAATTTATTGGATTGGGCAGATATTATATTTTGTGAATGGGGTTTAGGAAATGCTGTGTGGTATTCAAATAATAAGAGAGAAAATCAAAAGCTTATTATTAGAATGCATTTGCAAGAAAGAGAAACTGAATTTCCTAATAAAATAAATTATAATAATGTAGACAGAATAATAGCTATATCTCCATATATATATGAGGAATTATACAGAAAATTTAAATTACCAAGAGATAAAATGACTATGATATATAACAATGTGGATTGTAATAAATTTGATTATAAAAAAGATATTAATTATATTTATAATATAGCCATAGTAGGTATATTGCCAAAAAGAAAAAGGTTAGATAAAGCCATTGATATTATAGAGGGATTAAATAAATTTGATAAGAGATATAAGTTGTATATTAAGGGAAAACATCCTAATGATGTGCAATGGTTGATGAATAAAGAAAATGAAAGAATATATTATGAAGACATATTTAAAAGAATAAATTCAAGTATAAGTAAAGAAAATATAATATTTGAAGATCATTCGGATAATATTGGCGAATGGTTTAAAAAAATAGGTTTTGTTCTGTCAACAAGTGATTTTGAAAGTTTTCATTTAGCTCCTATGGAGGGAATGGCTTCTGGAGCATATCCAATAATATTTAATTGGGATGGTTGTGATACCATATATAAAGCTGAATGGATAGTAAATAGTATAGACGAGGCTATTGATAAAATTATAAAATATGAAGCTGAAAATAATTATATTAATTATATGAAGGATTTTGTAAAAAATAACTTTGGAAAAGACGTTATATTAGAAAAATATAAAGAAATAATTTGAAAATAATTTTAATTACTAAATTTAGCTTAAAATTAATTTTTGGTTTTAAGCTAAATTATATATTGGGTAATAACTTTTTATTATATTATCTAATGAATAAAGGAGATTTTATGCAAGAAATATTAAAAGATGATATTACTCTTGAAAAAATAAAAATTTATTTAGTTAAGAGCAGAAGTAAGACTTTTTTAGAAAACTCTAAAAAAATATTAAATGATAGCGAATTTGAACTCTCACCATTTAAATTTAAAATACAAAAAAATAAAGAAATTGAATGGATTAATGATGAGAAACATTCAAGATCTTTACTAAGATTATTAAATGGATTTGTATTCTTAGGAGATTTGATAGAAGCTTATTTAACTACAAATGAGAAGAAATTTATAGATAAGGGGATTGAAATTATATATGATTGGTGTAATTCTATAAGCTATGAATTACATAAGAATACGATGGCCTATCATGATGAAACAACGGCTTTAAGAATGGAATATTTTATTTCATTCTTAATAAACGCTAAGAATGTAATTAGTGATACAAATAAAGAATATATTTTATCTAAATGTCAGTTTATAGCTGACTTGCTAGTAAGAGATGATTTTCATTCTAAAAATACTAATCATGGAATGTTTCAAGATTTAGCTTTATTAAAGTATGGAGTTATAGTAAATAATAATGTCTTTGTGGAAAAGGCGATAAAAAGGTTAAATGATTATTTTGAATTTGTTTATACTAGTGAGGGGATACATAAGGAACATTCCCCAGCATATCATATGATGGTATCATCAAATTTAAAGAGATATGTAAGTTTTTTAAATGAGTTTAGATTGAATAGAAGTATACAGCTTGATGTAAAGGCTATCTTGGAAAAAGCAGAAGAGTTTATTATATATATAACAAGACCAGATGGATGTGTACCGAATATATCAGATACAGAAAAGAGAAAATTAAGATTAATATATCCAAATTTATTTACATCAGATAGATACAGATTTGTACTATCATCTGGTGAGAATGGAGAAGCTCCAACTGAAAATAGTAAAGTTTTTAAGGAAAGTGGATATGCAATTTTTAGAGATGATTGGAATAAGAAAGAAAAAGCATCTCATGTTATATTTACAGCAGCATATCATACTGGTTATCATAAGCACACAGATGATTTAAATGTTTTATTTTATTCTGGTGAGGATATTTTAGTTGAGGCTGGTGCTAATGGATACAATTATAGAGATCCATTTACTAAATATGCTTACTCTGCTCAAGCACATAATACATTAAATGTAATTAATAAGCAATTACCAAGACATGATAACAAAATGGATAAGGTTAAAATGATAGATTATTATATAAATAAAGAATATAGTATGGCTATCGGAAAAAATGAAAGATATGAAAATGTCATTCATACAAGAAAAGTAAAATATTACAATGACTCTAATATATTAGAGGTATCTGATAATATAGAGAGTGTAGAATTAAATGAATATATTTTAAATTGGCATTTTGCTAAAGGGATATCTTTAGAAGTAAGAGATAACAAGGTGATTTTAGTAAAAGATAATAAGAAAATAGGACTAGTAAAGATATTTTCAGATACTAAATATGAGATTAATATTATAAATGGTAAAGATAGAGGAGTGATTCAAGGTTGGTACTTTGAAAAAATGGAATATAAGGAGCCAATAAATAATATAGAGGTTAGATTTAAAGGGAAAAATGCTAAGTTTGTAACTCAAATAATTGTATATACACAAAAAGAAAAAGAATATCAAATAGATATAATAAATAATGAAAAAATTTATTTTAATAAAGAAAATATTAAGTATTTATTAGAAAAAGATAGCTCATCTGATAAGTTATGTATTGTATTTTCCGCAATGGGGGAAAAAAATAAATTTGTTTATAACTATATGAATACTCTAAATGAGTGTAAGATTAATAAGTTATTTATTTTAGATGAATTTGATATTCAAGGGTCTTATTATTTGGGAAAAAATAGAGGATTGGAAATAGAGGATACAGTTATAAGTTTAATTATGTTTGTAGCTAAGGAATTGGATATAAAGTTAAAAGACATAATTCTAGTTGGTAGTTCAAAAGGTGGATATGCAGCATTATATTATGGAATAAAGTATAACTTAGGAAGTGTTATAGTAGGAGCTCCTCAAAGTAAATTAGGTGATTTTTTAATAGATCAAGCAAAACATTTAGAGATAGCTAAATTTGTATCTGGTGGAATAGGGAATGAAGACAAAGAATTCCTAAATAATATATTATATAAGGTTATAGATAATAATAAAAGGATAAATATAAGAATATGTATTCATGTTGGAGAAGGAGATTATCATTATGAACATCATATTTTACCATTAGTAAGTTATTTTGACCAATTAGGAATTGTTTATAATTTAGATATAGCAAATTATGAAGGACACAAAAAGTTAAAACAGTATTTTCCAAAATATCTTTTGGGTGAGATTAATAAAGTAGATGAGAATATAATATCAAAAGAATCAATAAAGAATCTTCAGGTTAGGCATTTTATTGAATATAAAATGTCTATAAAAAATAATAAAGTTCTTATAGATATTTTAAATGCAGATTCAGATAGTAAATTTGCATATTATTTATTTAATGAAATGGAATGTATAGAAAAGACGCAATACTCGAGGGCCGTTAAATATGAAAGTAAAGTTTTAAGTAGTGGGAAGTATAGGGTTAGAATATTTGAATTACTCTTTAATAATGAAAGAAAATCTATTTACACTAATTATGTAGATTTATGTAATTAGAGTATTTATATTTATTACTAAAAATTATAGAAAGTAAAGTTTGTATAAATTATTAGGTATATATTTAAAAATATAACAATTACAAAATGATTTAAATTGCTAGGAGGATGTATGGAGAGAGGTTTTGTTATTATTTATTCAAATAAAAAGTATGAAAGTTTAAGTGATTTTGAAGTATATAACGGATGCTATTATATAGGAAGTGAAAAAGGAACATATATTAATATAAAAAATAATAAATATTATATAGATATGTCCGGTGTAGGCGTAGTTAATAACAGATTTATAGTTAATTCTAAAGATTTGATAAATTATATTGAAAAGGATATTGATACTGAATCCTATTATAAGTTTGGCGAAAACATTAGAGGGGCAGTAGCTATAACTGTTATTGATATTGAAAAACAACAGTTTGTAGTACTTCCAGATCCATTAGGGTATGCAATAACTTTTTATTATAGAGATGATAATATATTTGCTATCTCTAGTGATTTAAAGTCTTTAGTAAAATATATTAGTAAGATTGGAATAAAAATAAATAAATCAATAGAATTTTTAAGTGAGAGTATAGCAACAGCTAGAGGTGGTTTTTTTAGATCAAGTTATGAAGAGGTAAAATCATTAAAATCTTTTCAGTTTGTATTAGGTAAAAAGTCTGATATTAGAATACAAAATTATGATTACAAGTTAGAGATTTTTAAAAATAATGAGGCATATGAAGACCTATTGGAAAAGGCTAGTATTGAAATAATTGAAAATATAAAAGCGGTAAGTGAATATAATAATAAAGGATATAAAATAGCACATTTAACAGGTGGGTTTGATTCTAGATTAGTTTTATCAGCTATTTTAAGTTGTAATTGTGAAAAAGACTTTTTCTTTTATTCTTCAGGAAGACCTGATTTTCCAGATAGAAGTATAGCAGAAAGAATTTGTGGCGATTTTGATTTGATGATGACAGAATATAGTGGGTTAGATAAAAAAGAAGGATATAAAAATATTCAGGAGCATTTATTAGATTCTTTGGATTTTTCGGAAGGTTTATTATCTACAACTTTTAATAGAAAACTTATTAAAAATGATAATATAGTTTTAAGTGGAGGATTAGGAGAATGCTATAGATCATCCTTTGGAAAATTGGTAGAGAATTTTAATTATGATATGTGCATATATGAAATATTAGAAAAGATATGGGGAAAAAATTTATCTTATAAATATGAGGATAGCTTATTTAATAATAATTTCATAGAAAAAGTTGCTAAAATACTAAAAGAAGAAATAGAGAGTGCTAGAGAAGATGGTATAAGGGAAGATGCTATTTTAGATTACATATATATAAAGACTAAGAATAGATATTTTATAGGGCCTATTTCATATAATGCAAGTTTTTGTATAAATAGATTTGATCCTCTATACTCTTTAAGCGGTATAAAATGTTCTATAAATCAAAGCCAAGATATTAGAAGTTCCAATGTTTTAGGATTTGATTTAATGAAAAAACTTAACAATAAATTACCTTTTTTACCTTTTGATGGGCAAAGGTTCGGTTATAATTTTAGTAAATATAGAGGTAAGATTAAGTTAGAAGATTTTAGTGGAAACAAACCTAAATTTTATCTTGAAGAAAAAAATATTAACGTTCAAGAATATAGTGTTGAAATTTCAAAAGAAGATATAGAAAAGGCAAAAAAAATAAAGGGCTCAGTTCAGCAAGTAGCTATGTTACCAATTATACAAAAAGAGTGTTTAAATATTTTAAGTAAAATACCTTCAGATGAAATTTATAAAGTGTTTAATAGAAAGATATTAAATAGATTATTAATAAATGATTTAAATAATAGAGTACATATTAGAAATGTATATAATTTATATTCTTATTTATTATGGTATATTAATTGAATTATTTTAGTCTATTTGTTATCAGATAGATTAAAAATGAGTAATTAAAGAATACTGTACTTAAGGTAAAAAGAATCAATAGTTTAAGTATGAATTGATTTATTATAAAAATTAAATAAATGTAATAATTTTTATTAATAATTTTAGAAGATTTCAAAATTAGAAGATATTTTTTATATTAAAAAGGTGAAACTTATATATAATAAAAAGAAAATTAGTATAAGTTTTAAACTAACGTAAGTATTAAGGAGAAACTTTATGAAAAAAATAAAAGTCTTAAGTGTATTTGGGACAAGACCAGAAGCAATAAAAATGTGTCCTTTAGTAAAGGTATTAGAAAAAGATGATAAAATTGAATCAATAGTATGTGTTACAGCTCAACATAGAGAAATGCTAGATGCAGTTACAGAAATATTTGATGTTAAACCACAATATGATTTAAATATTATGTCTCATGGACAAACTATAATAGATGTTTCGAACAAGGTTTTAAATGGAGTAGACAAAGTTATAAAGGAATGTAATCCAGATATAGTTTTAGTTCATGGAGATACTTCAACTACATTAAATGCGGCATTAGCAGCATTTTATAACAAAGTTCCTGTAGGTCATGTAGAAGCAGGGCTTAGAAGTGGAGATATATATTCTCCATTTCCAGAAGAGGCAAATAGAAAGTTGACAGGAGCAATAACAGCATTACATTTTGCACCAACAAAAAGTAATGAGAATAATTTATTAAAGGAAGGTATAAATAAAGACATCCATATTACTGGTAACACTGTAATAGATGCTTTACTAAGTGTAATTAATAAGGACCATAAGTTTGAAGAAGATATATTAAATGATGTGGATTTCAAAAATAATAAGGTTATATTATTAACAAGTCATAGAAGAGAAAATTGGGGAGAACCAATGAAAGCTATTTTTTCAGCTACAAGAAAATTAGTAGAGGAGAATGATTCAGTAAAAGTAATATTCCCTATGCACAAAAATCCATTAATAAGAGATTTGGCTAAAAAAAGCTTTGACGGAATCGAAGATAAAGTATTATTAATAGAACCACTTGAATATGTTGACTTTGCTAATCTTATGTCAAAATGCTATTTAATAATGACAGATTCAGGTGGAATACAAGAGGAAGCACCAGCTTTAGGAAAGCCAGTGATGGTATTGAGAACAGAAACAGAAAGACCTGAAGCAGTAGAGGCAGGAACTGTGAAATTAGCTGGAATAGAAGAAGAAAAAATTTATAAAATAGCAAATGAATTAATAAATAATGAGGATGAATATAATAAGATGGCACATGCAACTAATCCGTATGGAGATGGAAAATCTTGTGATAGAATTATTAGTATAATAAAATCAAAATTTAATAAATAATTAAATTTGAGTAAGGTAAAATGAAATGCCCAATGTCTAACTGACAAAGGGTATTTTATTTTGCTAGAGAATTTTAATAATTTTTTGATTTTCAAGGTTATATTATATACAAATGAATTTGATTTAAATAGAGATGAAATTATAAATATTTTTGATTTAGTAATACTATCAAAAAACATTAAATTATAAATGAATTATATAACTTAGGATAGGAGATGAATGTAATTGTCAAATAAAAAATTATTATTAACATTAGGAGCAGGATATATTTGTACGCATGTATCAAATGTGAGGAGAACAAAAATTAATGAGAATTTAAAGTGTTATAATAATGAAAATGAAGATTTATCTATATTTATATTAAATAATAATACTTATGAAAATTTATTGATGTTAAATTTCAATAAAGAAAAAAATAAAGTTAAAATAGCTAATTTTTATATGAATAAGAGGGAATTGAGTGAATTTTATAATAAAAATGGTGAGATAGAAACTATAAAGTTACTTAATTTAGAGAATAGTTTATCTATAAATAATTATATTAAATTTGATTATAGGATAATAAAAGAGTATGTAGATAAAATAAATGGATTAAATTTAAGGATAACAGCAAGAGAAGCAAGATTGTTAAAATTAGAAATGAATGAAAGCAATACATATATATTTAATGGTGAAAAAATTATTGAATATTTAACACTTGACTATGTGGGAGCAGATAAATCAAAAAGATTAAAAAGGGTTTTAAAAATATTACTAGATAATGTATTTGAACTTTCAAAGAAAGATTTTATAAATACTATATCTGAAATAATGACTAATATTGAAACTAGTTTATCAATTAAAGATTTAGTTTCTTTGGGAGTCTATTCTTTAAAGTTAAATTCAAGCGATATAGAAGAGTATAATTTCGAGGTGGGAGAGAAACTTTTAGTTGTTCAATAAAAAAGTCCATAAAATTTTTTGAAACTAGGATTTGAAAAACTTTAGAAATATTTGCAGATATAGAAAATGTATCTGAAGGAAATACTATATATGAATTTCTTTGGGCTCCACAGACTCCATTTTACTATAAATTAAGTTATAATGAGAAATTAGGAATATATAAAGTTTCATTTGATATAACAGAAGATATGTTAGGTAGTGAAGTTAAGATATATGAAGTAAGAGTTACTGATAGAGGAAACAATAGGCATTCAGAAACACCTTCAGTTACTTGTATTGTAGATAAAAATGGAGAGATAAGTCCAGAAGAACCTTCAAAGCCAGGAGAGCCATCAACTCCTAAAGTACCTGTTATTAATGAAGGAACCGATATAAAAGAAGTTATTGAAGAAATAAAAGCTTCAGAAGAAAAAGAAATTAAAGTTGAAGTAAATAATAAGGAAAAAATAGTTGATAAAGAAGTATTCAAAGCAATAGCTGGCAGAGATAAAAATATATCTTTTACAGAAGAAGATGGAACAGTTTGGACATTTAGTGGAAAAGATATTAAAACAGATAAATTAGATTCAGTTAAATTATCTGTAAGTAATATACCAACAAAAGAAGATAAAGTTGAAATTGAAAAGTTAACTGATGATGCTGTATTTATAAAGTTTGACCATCATGGAGTTTTACCAGGGAAAGCACCAGTAAAAGTGCAAGTTGATAAGAAAAAGGATCTTGTAGGGAGAAAATTAACTTTCTATCATTATAATGAAGAGACTAAAAAGATAGAAAAAATAAGTTATAATGTTACTGTAGATGAAAATGGATATGTTATTTTAGAAATAGATCACTGTAGTGATTACTTCTTATCAGAAAAATCAGATTTAGCATATGTTGGAGAATATGCTAAATCTCCAGTAGAAGAAGGTAAAGAAGAGAGTAGTAAGCCTTCAACAGGAGTAGATAAAGACGATAATCAAAAACAAAATGATAGTAATTCAAATGAGAAAAATGAAGCAATTAATAATTCTTCACAAGAAGTCTTACCTAAAACAAGTTCAGTGATTTCAAGTAATATATTAGTTGTAGTATCTATCTTAATGGTAGCTACAGGATTAACAGTTTATAAAAAAAGAAAAACTATTATTTAGGCAAATACTAGAAGATATATTCTATAGTAATAGAAGACATTAAATTTTATGAATTCTGTAATATCTAATATAAGTTATTACAAACAGAATCAAGAGTTCTTGTTGAAATGGTGGAAGCTAATGTAATAACAAAAGAAACTAAGAAAGTTAATCTTTAATATAGTAAAACTCAAGGGGGTCGCGAAACACGACTCCCTTTATATTTTCACAAAATACACCATAAAGTAAGACTAATAAGGTACAAACTTTATTAGTCTAGTTTAATTAAAAGTTTTGATACACAAAGAGCAGCAGCAGCTAAAGCACCATTATAATTATTATATTCCTTAAGTAAAATATCTTGTTTTATATTTTTAGAAAGCAAGTTAATATTTTGTTTTAATAATTCTTCTAATAGATTTTTTAATAAATCTTCATTAAACAACTCTCCATGAATTATAATTTTACTTGAATCAATCATCATTGATAAATTATTAATTGTAATTGAAAGATAATTAATTGCAGAGTTAAGTATTTTTATAATTCCTTCATCTCCTAACCTATAAGCTTTTAATATAGTTTCTATGGTAATTTTATTTCTTTCAGATACTAATTGTTTCAAATATGTAGTTTCTGAGTTATCAAAGAGTATTTGAGATTTTTTAATAATCCAAGCTTCACTTCCGTATGTTTGAAGACATCCTCTTTTTCCACATTCACATAATTCACCATTCGGATGAACAACTATATGTCCTATTTCTCCAACAAGAAAATTATCCTTGGCATAGAGTTCACCATTGTACATATATGAGCAAAACATTCCTCTACCAACATGGAAGAATATAAAATTATCATCATTGCCATTAAAACTAAATAATCTTTCTGATAATGTCATACATTTAACATTATTTTCAAAGTAGATTGGTAAATCGAATCTTTCTAATAGTATTGTTATATCAAAATTTTTCCAAAATGAATTATTAGTAATAATTGATTTATTAACTTCATCAAAATGGCCAGGAAGGGCTATACCTATCCCTTTCGGATTATAGTTTGTACAAGAGTCTATAAAACTACTTAATTTATTAATATAAAATTCTTCACTTAAAATTTCTTCTAAATTAGAATTATCTAATTGAATAGTCTTTTCCTTATAAATTTTACCAATATTATCAGTTAAGCAAAAAGATATATATTTAGGTGATAACTCTGTACCTATATAAAAACTATGATTAGGGGATATACCTAATAATATTTTTTTTCTTCCTGACTTATTTTCCTCAGGTATAACTTCTCCAATTTCATGTATAAGGTTTTCTTGAATCATATTACCAGTAATTTCGCTAACTGTTGCAGGTGTAATTCCAGTTTCGTTTGAAATATCAATTCTAGAAATAGGTCCTTTAGCATAAATTTTATCTAAAATTTTAAATCTTAACTTTTGTTGGTTTTTTGTAAGCTTCATATTGTATCTCCTTTCAATAATAATATTATATAACATTAATTATAATTTAAAAATAAATATAATTATTTTTATTATAAATTATTTTGAAGACAATAAAGAGCCTAAAAAAGTATAACTCTATTGATTTAGGCTATATTAACTTTTATATATGATAATATTAACTTAAAAATCTAAAAAATAAAGAGGAAAATTGATTATAAATTATAATTAAAAAAGTTAATAATAACCAATATATGTGTTGACAAATTATTTTTGGTAAATTATACTTTAATCATAATAGATTATAAATTATTATCAATTATATAAAAAAATAGATGAAATGTGTTTAATAAATTATAAATTATAAATTATAAATTGTAATTTATAAGAAAAGGAGGGATTGTTTAAGTAAAAGGTAGTTTGAGTTTTACAAAGGAAGTCCAAATATATTTAGTTGAGAAATAGTTAAATAATTAAATTATATTGTTTATATTAATATAACTATAAATCCTAAGAAAACTATTAAATTGGTTTGTATTATAAATATCTTATACTTAACGATAAAGTAATAATTTATAAATATTATCTACAAAAAAATGTACATTTTATTTAAAAATAGAGAGACATGATTAGGATTTATTTCTATTGTAAGAATTAAGTTTAATCAAATCTATCTGTTTAGAGGTGCTAATTTAAATTGAAAAATTTTAATAACAAGGAGACAAAAATGAATAAGTTGATGGAATCTATTGAAAAATATTTATTACCAATTGCTTCAAAAATAAGTAATCAAAAATTCTTAGTAGCTCTTAGAGACGCTTTTATAGGTACAATGCCTGTTGTTATGACTGGTTCAATTGCTCTTTTACTAAATGCATTTTTAGTAGATGTGCCTGGACAATTTGGAAATACTTCAATCCCACAAACATTTAGTTGGTTTGTAGATGTAAATAATTTAATATTTAAAGGCAGTTTAGCTATAGTATCGCTATTATTTATTTTTTCTTTAGGTGTAAATGTTGCCAAGATTTATAAGACAGATACACTATCCTCAGGTATAGTTGCTCTTTCAGCTTTTATAATAGCTATTAGTAATTCTATAACTAAAAGTATTCAATTACCTAATGCTGATGGACAAGTTTTATCAGAACTTTTTAAAGGTGTTAAGGATATAGCTGTTGAAGGAAATAATCTTTCTGTTACAGTTAGTGGAATTATCCCTGGAGCACAAATTAATTCAAATGGTTATTTTACTGCAATTCTTATTGGTTTTATAGCTTGCATTATCTATAGTAAATTAATGAATAAAAACTGGACAATCAAATTACCTGATACAGTACCACCAGCTATTGCAAAACCTTTTATGTCAATAATTCCTGGTTTTGTTGCATTATATGTTGTAGCTATATTCGTATATGCATTTAATAAAATTACTGGACAATTATTAATTGACTGGATATATAAAGTACTTCAAACTCCATTACTAGGTTTATCACAAAGTTTCATTGCAGTTATACTTATTGCATTCTTAACACAATTATTCTGGTTCTTTGGTATTCATGGTGGAAACGTTATGGCACCAATTATGGAAGGCTTATTTGGAATTACTTTATTAGCAAATATGGAAGCTTTTCAAAATAATCAACCAATTCCATATTTATGGACAAGCGTATCTTATGGAGCATTTGTATGGTATGGAACATTAGGTTTATTAATAGCAATATTATGGAAATCTAGAAATAGTCATTATAAAGAAGTTGCTAAATTAGGTATAGCTCCAGTTTTATTTAATATAGGAGAGCCTGTTATGTATGGACTTCCTACAGTTATGAATCCAATTTTATTTATACCATTCTTATTATCACCTTCATTAATGGCAGCAGTTTCATACTTGGTAACAACTTTAGGTTGGGTAGCACCAGTTACTCAAAATGTTACATGGGTTATGCCACCTGTATTATATGGATTCTTCGCTACAGGATTTGATTGGAGAGCAATTATATTATCATTAGTGAATTTAGCAATTTCAATAGTAGTTTACTTACCTTTTGTTAGAATGGCTGATAAGGAGAACATGTAGATGTCTAAATTTGAAATAAGAGAAGAGTTCTATATAGATGATAATAAATTTAAAATTTTATCTGGAGCTGTTCATTATTTTAGAATACACCCTTCTCAATGGGGAGATACATTATTTAATTTAAAAGCTCTAGGATTTAACACAGTAGAAACATATATTCCTTGGAATATTCATGAACCATATGAAGGGAAATTTGATTTTGAAGGAATCAAAGATATAGAAAAGTTTATAAAAATTTCTGAAAAGTTAGGTTTATATGTTATTTTAAGGCCCACTCCTTATATATGTGCTGAATGGGAGTTTGGTGGACTTCCGGCATGGCTATTAAAGGATAAAGAAATAAAGCTTAGAAGCTCTGATGATAACTTTATTGAAAAGCTAAGAAATTATTATAATGATTTACTACCTAGATTAGTTAAGTATCAAGTAACTAAGGGTGGACCAGTTTTGATGATGCAAGTTGAAAATGAATATGGTTCTTATGGTAATGAAAAGGAATATTTGAGAATTGTAGCATCAATAATGAAAGAAAATGGGGTAGATGTTCCTCTTTTCACATCAGATGGTACATGGATTGAAGCATTAGAGTGTGGATCATTAATTGAAGATGATATTTTCGTATCTGGGAATTTTGGTTCAAAATCAAAAGAGAATTGTGATATGCTTAAAGATTTCATTTTAAAAAATGGAAAAGAGTGGCCTATTATGTGCATGGAATATTGGGATGGATGGTTTAATAGATGGGGAGAAGATATTATCCGTAGAGACTCTATTGACTTAGCAGAAGATGTAAAGGAAATGCTTAAAATAGGAAGTATTAATCTTTATATGTTTAGAGGAGGAACAAACTTTGGATTTATGAATGGTTGTTCTGCAAGAGGAAATAATGATTTACCACAAGTTACCTCATATGATTATGATGCGATATTAACGGAATGGGGTAATCCAAGTGATAAGTATTATGAATTACAAAAGGTTATGAAATCACTATTTCCTAATATAGTACAATTGCCTCCAATAAAAAGAATATTAAAGAATCTTGGCAGCTATAAAGTTGATGGTACAGCTAATCTTATGTCTATTGTTTCGGATATATCGAAAGAAGTTAAAACAGTATATCCTAAAGGCATGGAAGATTTAGATTGCAACTATGGATACATGCTATATAGAAGCAAAATTAAGAATTATCATCATGATGAAAAATTAAAGGTTATAGATGCTTCTGATAGATGCCATGTATATATTGATGAAAAACTTATTGCTACTCAATATAAGGAAGAAATAGGAACAGAGGTTGAGTTTAGTAGTGACAATGAATTTATAAATGTTGATGTATTAGTTGAAAATTTAGGTAGAGTAAACTATGGACATAAATTAAATAGCCCTACTCAAAGAAAAGGGATAAAGGGCGGAGTTATGATAAATAATCATTTCCATAGTGGATGGATTCAATATCCATTATACTTTGATGAAGAGATGATTTCTAAAATTAAATTTGAAGAAAGTATTGTGGATAAAGTAGAAACTCCAATGTTTTATCATTTTACTGTTGAACTAAATAATATTAATGATACTTTTATTGATTGTTCTAAATATGGTAAGGGCTCAGTATTTGTTAATGGCTTTAATATTGGAAGGTATTGGTCTAAGGGACCTATACAATATTTATATCTTCCATCTGGTTTTCTTAAAGAGAAGAATGAGATTATTGTATTTGAAACTGAAAATATCATAATAAGAGAGCTTGAATTTAATGACAAACCTATTTTTTTAGATTTGTAATTAAATAAAAAATTTAAGTTTTAAAGCATATAATCACATAATATTTATTTATTTCTAATGTTTAAATGGTATAAAAATTATTTTGAAAAATATTTAAAAAGGAGAGGTTATTATGAAAAAACTAAATGAGTTTCTTGAAGAAAAAATGTTGCCTATAGCTGCGAAGTTAGGGGCAAACAAAGTATTAATTTCAATACGTGATGGTATAACATTAAGTATGCCACTAATTATTATTGGTTCGTTATTCATGATAATAGCAAGTTTTCCAGTTAAAGCATGGACTGATTGGTTGACAGCGGTAGGAATTGATACTTATTTATGGAAGGGTGTAGATGGGAGCTTCGGATTAATGGGTCTAGTAGCAAGTTTTGGAATTGCAAATAGCTTAGCTCGTCAAAATAAAGTTGATGGAGTTTCAGCCGGTATTATAGCATTATCATCTTTTATCATTGTTACACCTTTTGTAAGTGGGGAGACAGGTACAGGCATTCCAGTTGGCTACATGGGAAGTAAAGGTTTATTTGTAGCTATGATTCTTGGTATTGTTTCAGCTTTAATTTTTAGCTGGTTTATAAAACGTAATATTCAAATTAAATTACCAGATTCTGTTCCACCTGCAGTAGCTAGAAGTTTTAGTGCTTTAATTCCAGGTGCAGCTATTATAACTTTATGGTTAGTTGTTTTTGCGATTCTTGATAGAGTTAATATTGGTAATATTCATGATTTAATGATGATAATTTTAGGAAAACCACTAGGATTACTTGGTAATAACATATTTGGAACAATTATTGCAATTCTATTAAATAGTTTATTCTGGTTCGTTGGTATTCATGGAGGAAACGTTGTAAACAGTATTCTCCAACCTATTTGGTTAATGAACTCAGATGCAAACCGTTTATTATTCCAAGCTGATAGTGCAGCTAATTTACCAAATATTATTACACTACCATTTATAGATAATTTCGTATATATGGGTGGCGGTGGAGCTACAATTGGGTTAGTAATTGTTATTGCGATTATTGCTAGACGTAGAAATGCAAGTAAAATGACTAAAGCTATGGCACCATTAACTTTAACACCGGGGATATTTAATATTAATGAACCTGCTATGTTTGGTTTACCAATAGTAATGAATGTTTCATTAATAATACCATTCATTTTAGCACCAGTAGCAAATGCGATAATATCATATGTGGCAATGGCTTCGGGGTTAGTTGCAAAAACTACAGGTATAACAGTTTCTTGGACAATGCCACCAATTCTTAGTGGATTCCTTACAACTGGAAATCATATAAGCGGAGCTGTATTGCAAATAGTATGTATACTTGTAGACGTAGCAATTTATTGGTTCTTCTATAAAGCAGTTGAAAAGCAAAACTTAGCTTTAGAAGCAGCTGAGGAAGTTGAAGTTAATAATAACATAATGGGTTAATTTATTTATAATAATTAAATGAAAAATATAAAAAATTAGAATTAAATTAGTTATTTAAATAAGTGATAAACGATTTAAATAAAGATCAGTAAATAGTTAAATAAAAACAGTAAATTAAATAAATACAATAATTTAAATGATTTTTGGAGGAGTAATTATGGGTAAAAGATTAATTAGTGCAAATGCTTCGGAGATACTAAATATGACCGCAGCTGAATTAAAACAAAGTATTAAAGCTAGTGAAGGGAGAACCATTCTTTCAGAGAATGTGGCACCAAGAGAATCCTTTATCGGTGATATTACTAACTCTGAAATTGCTAGGGCTTTCGGAGCAGATTTAATTTTACTTAATGGGGTAGATGTTTTGAATCCATATATTTTTGGATTAGATATGAAAGAAGGAAATTTTGTGGATCAATTACATCATTTAGTAGGACGACCAATAGGAGTAAACTTAGAACCAGTAGATTTAGATGCAGATATGGCAGAAGATATTTTAACTATCAGCAAAGGTAGACAAGCTAATTTAGAAACAATTCAAGAAATTGAAAAACTTGGTATGGACTTTGTTTGCTTTACTGGAAATCCTGGTACAGGAGTTACAAATTCACAAATAGAAAAAACAATTCATCTAGCAAAAGAACATTTTTCAGGATTAATTATTGCAGGCAAAATGCATGGAGCTGGTGTTAACGAGCCAGTTGCAGACATAAAGGCAGTAGAAAAGTTTATTGAGGCAGGTGCAGATATTATTTTAGTTCCTGCAGTTGGAACAGTACCAGGATTTGATGATTCAGAATTAAAAGAAGTAGTTAAAGTAGCACATAGTAAAGGTGCGCTTGTATTAACTGCAATAGGTACTAGTCAAGAAAGTTCTGATGAAGATACTATTAAACAAATTGCAATTCGCAATAAAATTTGTGGCGTAGATATTCAGCATATTGGTGATGCAGGTTATGGTGGAGTTGCACCTTTTGAGAATATTTTTGCTATGAGTAAGGCAATTCGAGGTGTTCGTCATACTGTATCTATGATGGCGCGTTCAATTAATCGTTGATTATTTGAAGAAAAAAAATATATATAGAAGGTTAGGTTTAGGTTTAACCTACCTTCTTGTATATTACTAAATTTATAAAGAGTTTTTTTAGAGATTATAAGAGGGGTGTATAAATATGAAAAAGACAATTATGTTAATATGTGCAGCTGGAATGAGTACTAGCTTAATGGTGACTAGAATGCAAAAAGCAGCTGAAGAGAAGGGTATTGAAGCAGATATATTTGCTGTTTCAGCTAGCGAAGCAGATAGTTATTTAAATGAGAAGAAAGTTGATGTATTGCTTTTAGGGCCACAAGTACGTTTTATGAAAAAACAATTTGAAGAAAAGGTTGCACCATTAGGTATTGGATTAGATGTAATACAAATGACAGATTACGGTATGATGAATGGAGAAAAAGTATTGGATCAAGCTATAAGATTAATTAAGAATTAGTTTGTAAACCAATTACTTTTAAAAGGAGTGTTAATTTTGGAAGAACAAGAAAATTTACAAGTAGTTATGGAGTTAATTATGTATGGAGGAGATGCTAAAAGTAATGCTATGGAAGCTATCCAAGCTGCAAAAGATAGAGATTTTGAATTAGCTAAAGCTAAAATTTCTGCTGCAGAAGCTTCATTATTAAAGGCACATCATTCTCAAACAGCAATGTTAGCTAAGGAAGCTCAAGGTAATAAAACTGAAATTACATTATTGATGGTACATGGTCAAGATCACTTAATGACTTCAATGGCATTTACAGATTTAGCAAAGGAATTTGTTGAAGTTTATAAACGTATGAACGAAAAGTAATGTACACGACTAAGAATATATTTTTATATAAAAGCCCATAGTAGAATACTATATTTGTTCTACTATGGGTTTTTATAATTTATAAGTAAAAAATATGTTAAGTATTTTAGATTAATTTAATAGTAGTAAAGGCAGGGCAAAGCTTAAGTTAAAAAGTGTTAAAAATTCCTAATTTTAAAATTTATTAATATATAATTCACTTGTAAGAAGATTAAGGGGGAATTTATAGATGAAACATATACTATAGTTAAATCTCTTGATAAATCTAATGAAGAAGCTATAAAAATTGCTGATAAAGCTGTTATAGGAACAAAAAATGACAATTATAAAGAAGAGGACAAAGAAGTTTTTTAGCAGCTATAAATGAAGCTAAGATGGTACTTTCCTCAGATGATACTAGTCAAACTTAACTATTAATTTATAAATTATGCGTAATTAATTATACTTAGTAGTTTGGAACAAATTGCATCAATAATTATTTATTATCAATTTGGGGGATTGTTATGATAACAGAGGTATTTAAAAGTAATAAGAAGATTAAAAGGCATATTATTGCATCATTTATTATTATTTTGTTCTTTGTGTTCTTATACTTTTTCAATGGAATAGAAAAGGTAAAATTAATTAATTGTGCTGATAAAAGCTATGAAAAGGCTATTGTTGTAGAAATTGTAGAGGATAATATACAAGAAGATGGACATAGATCCAAATAAAATAGAAAAGATATTTACATTAAAAGATGAAAGCGCTAAGAAAAACTATTTTAGTGTTATGGAAGACATGCCAAGTGAGTATATGGATGTTACAAATATGATAATTAAACATTCTGCAAATGAATTGAAATGTAAATTAAATGATAATATTTTTATTTCATTAATTGATCATATATCTTTTGCCATAGAAAGATATAATAAAGGAGTAATCTTACAAAATAGATTGTTATGGGAAGTTAAAAAGTTTTATCCAGAAGAATTTAAAATCAATACAATTTCAATACAATTAATGAATATATATAATGGATAATATTAATTTGAATTAAATACAATATATGCTAAAATAAACTTAGAAGAGCTTACTAAGTTTCAATAATAAATAAAATTTAAAAATCAATTAAATATAGTAAAAATCAAAATACAGAAGTAAGAAAAATATAAATGAATAGCTAAATTTATAGGAGTATTGGGAAGAAAAAAACGTCTTAATAAAAGGGCTTAATAAAAGTAGAGGTGAGTTTTTGGAAGAAAATATGATTGAAAATAAGATGATATATTTAGATCATGCAGCAACAACATCTATTAACGAAGAGGTTCTTAAAGAAATGATGCCGTATTTAACTAATCAGTATGGAAATCCATCTTCCATTTATAGTTTTGGACGGAAAAGTAAAAAAGCAATAGAAAAAGCAAGAGAGCAAATAGCAGCTACTATAAATGCTAAAAAGAGTGAAATTTACTTTACAAGTGGGGGAACAGAAGCTGATAACTGGGCAATTAAGGGTATTGCTGGATATTATAAAAAGAAGGGGAAACACATAATTACTTCTTCTATAGAACATCATGCAGTTATCAATAGTTGTAAACGATTAGAGGGGGAAGGCTTTGAAATAAGCTATTTGCCAGTTGATAAGGATGGAAAAATATCAATTGAGGATTTAAAAAAATCTATAAGAAAAGATACTATTTTAATAAGTATCATGATGGCAAACAATGAAATAGGAACTGTAGAGCCAATTGCAGAAATAGGGAAAATAGCTAGGGAAAAGGGAATAATATTTCATACAGATGCAATACAAGCTGTTGGATGTATTACTATAGATGTTGAAGATTTACAAGTTGATTTATTATCAATATCAGCACATAAATTTTATGGTCCAAAGGGTGTAGGAGCCTTATATATCAGAAAAGGTACAGGCATTGATTCTCTTATGGATGGTGGAGAGCAAGAAAAGGGAAAGCGTGGAAGCACAGAAAATGTTGCATCTATTGTTGGTATTGGAAAGGCTATTGAATTAGCAAATAAAAACTTAATTGAATATCAAAAGAAGTTGTGTTGCTTAAGAGATGAAGCTATAATTCAGATTTTAAAAAACATACCAAATACAAAATTGAATGGACATGCCGTGGATAGATTACCGGGAAATGTTAACATCCTCTTTGAAGGAATGGAGGCAGAAACAATGATACTAAAGCTAGATAAAATGGGATTTGCAGTATCAAGTGGAGCAGCCTGTTCTTCAGGATTAACAGAGCCTTCACATGTACTTAAAGCAATAGGCTTATCTCATGAAAAGGCACAATGTTCACTTAGATTTACATTTGGAGAAGAAAATAATATAAAAGACGTAAAAAAATTAGTTGAAGCGCTAAAGAAAATTTATTTTAACTAAAAACTTATAAATTATTTACAATAAAATGCTGAGAGATATTTTAGTGAAAATCATTTTTTACTCTTTAACTCTTTCACTATTTTGCTCAGCAAAATACAGGGGGATTATATGAGAAATACTTATGGAGAACTTATTAATGAATTGAAGGACAACCATAGCATGGTAATGATGACAAGACTTTCATCTAAAAGGGGAAAGAAAATAGAAAAAATATTATTAGATTTAAATAAAGATTACTTATTAGATATTGATGAAGATATGAAAAATGCAATAAATAAAGCAATAGATAAAAAGACTCCAGAACTTATCATACATAATGATGAAGAGCAAATTTTAATAGAGCCGTTTTTTCCAGAAGCAAGATTAATTATCTTTGGAGGCGGAAATATTTCAGAGCATCTTGTGGATTTAGGAGCTAAAATTGGATTTAAGGTAACAGTTGTAGATGATAGATTATCCTATGCAAATAAAGAAAGGTTTCCATTAGCAACAGAAGTAATTTGTGAAAGTTTTGAAAATGTTTTTGAACAAATAAATGTAAATCAAAACGATTATGTAGCAATTGTTACAAGAGGACACAAATATGATAAAGAATGTCTTAGAGCAGTTTTAAATATAAAACCAGAATATCTAGGAATGATAGGATCTAAGAGAAGAGTTCAAGGAATTAAAGATCAATTTAAAGAAGAAGGATATAGTGCAGAGCTATTAGATAAAATATGTTCGCCAATAGGATTTAGAATTGGGGGAATTACACCATTAGAAATTGCAATATCTATTATTTCTCAGATTATTGCACAAAAAAGGCTAGGTATATCAGATATGATAGCTTGTGCAAATGCTAAAAAAAGAACAAATTATTCTGATATGGATATTAAAGTCTTAGAAAACCTTGCAAAAGAAGATGAAGAAAGAAGAGCAATTGTTACAGTAACATCAACAAAGGGGTCTACACCAAGAGGAGCAGGAGCTAAAATGATTATTTGGCAAAATGGAAAAACACTTGGAAGCATAGGCGGAGGATGTAGTGAAGGAGAGGTAATTCTTGCAGCAAGGGATTTAATAGAGGAAGTTGAAGAAGGAAGCTTTATGACAATGCAAGTTGATATGACAGGAGATGTAGCAGAAGATGAAGGAATGGTTTGTGGTGGGATAATGAATGTACTTATAGAAGTATAATAAATCATTTCTTTACTCTTTATTTTATAATTAATTAAAGTTATATATTATTTCAAAAATTAAGAAATACAAGTGTTTTTTAATTTAAATCGTAGTATAGTCAAAGGATCTAACGAAACGTTAGGTCCTTTGACTATATTATAAGTTTTATAGATTTTTATGTGGTTTTAAAATTAAATACAGTAGATGTTTATTCAATACAAAAGAAACAAATTTTATAAATAATCAACAGAAATTTTAAAAACTATCTTTTTTATTTGAGAAGGTGAGTTTTTCATAATAGCAACTTTATGAGCATCAGTAGGCCAACAAATCATAAAGTCACCAGGATTTAAATAATATGTTCCATCAGCTTCTCCATTATAAAAGGCAATATCTTTTTCATTATTATAAGGAGTTTGAACTTTAAGTTTAGCTATAGAAGAGGTAGAAATACCCTCAATACCTTCTAAAATATAATGTACATCCAGATATTTTTTATGTGCTTCAAATATACATTCATATTCAGGTTTAGATATGAGTGATACTGGGTTATAAAACAGTTTATTTTTTTCATAAACGATAGTTGAAGTAGGTATATTTTCTATATTAAGTTTTGAAAGTTCCTGTAAAGCTTTATAAATTATTGAAAAAGATTTGTAGTTATAGATATTTTTTATATTATCAATTATCATAAATTCCTCCAAAATTATTATCTTTTATTAAATTATAAATAGCTCCAATCAATCCTGCATTATTTCCTAAATTTGCTGAAGTGATTTTTAAATGCCTTTTGAAGCTAGGCATAATCATGTTAAATACTTTGTTACGTAGAGGAGTAATAAAATAAGCTTCTTGACTACTTACTCCGCCACCTATTATTACAAGGTCAGGATTAAAAATATGAATTAATCCTACTAATCCTACAGAAATATCATCTATCCACTTATTTACTATATATGTTATGTCACTGTTACCTAATTTTACTTGTTCAAATATGAATTTTCCATTTATCTTCTCAGTTTTATTAAATGGATAAGATGGAAGGGAGTTTAGTAATTCGTTTACATTATTAACTAAAGTTGTAGTTGATGCATATTGTTCATAGCATCCGAAATTTCCACAAGTACATTTTTTCCCACTTTTATCTATAGAAAAGTGTCCAAGTTCTCCAGCTAATCCTATTTTTCCAGAGAGAATTTTCCCATTACAAATAATTCCGCCGCCTACACCAGTTCCAATGGTAATCATAATTACATTAGAATAGTTTACTGCACTTCCCTTCCAGTATTCACCGATAACAGCACAATTTGCATCATTGGCTACTGAAACTGGTACAGCATATTTATTTTGTACAATATCTTTTATGGGAGTATAAATCCAATTATCTATATGCCCAGCGCTTCCAATTACTGTACCACTATAAGTATCTATTTGACCAGTGGCAGAAATTCCGATACCAATTAGGTTATTTGAATCTAAATTATTGTTTTCTAGGAATATATCTATTGATTTTAATACAGTATCAATAATTGGAGTTTTATAATGATCAAAGTCAACAGAAAAAGCTGTGGATTTAATAAGATTACCATCTGATGTAATTAAACCAATTTTAACATCTGTTCCACCAATATCAACACCTAAATAAATTTTATACATTATTTAGTACCTCAATAGCATTAATAAATCTTTGGGCAATTTCTAATGGCCTAGTAATAGCTCCACCTACTACAACAGCATATGCACCAGATTCTAACATTTGTACAGCTTGTTCTGGATAATGTATTTTACCTTCGGCAATTACAGGTATATCAATTGCTGAAGATAACCTTTTAACTAGATCAATATCTGGAGCATTAATTTTAGGAGAATAGCTTGTATAGCCACTTAAGGTTGTCCCAACAAAATCTACACCACACTTCCAAGCATTTATTCCTTCTTCATAGGTAGAAATATCAGCCATAAGTATAATGTCTGGATATTTATTTTTTATATCGGTTATGAATTCGTTTATAGTGCTACCATCTCCACGTTTACGCATTGTACAATCTAGAGCAATAATATCAGTATCAACTGAGACGAGTTCATCTATTTCTTTCATAGTTGGAGTGATATATGAATCGTATCCTTCATACTCAATTTTAATAATACCTATTACAGGTAGAGAAGTTTCTTCTTTTATTGCTATGATATCACGTATGCTATTTGTGCGGATACAAGGAGAACCAGCTTTTTTAGCAGCACGAGCCATTAGATACATTATAGATTTATCTTCTACGTATAGAGGTTCTGATGGAAGAGCTTGACAAGATATTATTAGCTTACCTTTTATTTTTTCTAATATTTCATATTTTTTATATTTCATAAGTGAAAATCTCCTTTAGATAATTATATTTTGTTTTTTTAATGTATTTTTTAATACTGTAGCCATAATGTTATAACCATTCGCGTTTGGGTGAAGACCATCATATGTAATGCCTTCAAGTAGTAAATTTGTGCCTGGGACTACAGTTGTATGATAATAATCAACATAAATAAGATTTTTTTCTTTGCTATAACTATATAGAAAATCATTAAAGTCACAAATGAATTTTTTACGTTTTGCCTCACATAATGAAATTGGAATATTAATAGGTAATAAAGAAACTATAATAGGCATTGAAGATGTATTATCAAATTGTTCTATGATATCTATATAATTTTCTTTTGCTTTTGTTAAAACATCATTATAGGGGAGACCAGGTAGTTGTTTCCAATAATCACCTTCTAAGTCTAATGAATCATTAATTCCTATACCGATGATGCAGTATTTTGGAGATAATTGTAGAGCATCAGCGAAAAGTCTTTGGGATAAATAGGTAGTAGTGTCTCCACCTATTCCTCGATTAATAATTAGTTGTCCAGGCTTGTTAAAATATGCACTTAATTCCCAGTAATGAGTAATAGAATCCCCTATGAAAAGAAAATCAGGTTTTAATTTATTTTCTATTAGAGTATGATTTTTTATATCAAATTCTTTTCGGCGGGTATCTGCAGATACATTTAATGAAAAATAACCAGGGCTAGCATAATCATGTCCAACTTTCATAACCATAAATCTTTCTCCTTTCAATAGAATTTAATATTTATATTTTGAATTATATTATTAAGAAAAATTTTTATAAATAGGTTAAATGAGTAATTATAGTACAAAACAACTAAATTATAATTGAATTAAGTAAAGTGATATATTATAATTGTTGTAATATTCTGTATAATAAGGTGGAGATTGCTTATGAATAATTCATTTATTAATTCTATAAGATTTAATTTTCTTTATATTGATAGATACTCTTTTGGTAAGTCCTGGGTATATCCTGAAAGTTATTTACCATACGGTATGTTAAGATACGTTATAAAAGGAAATGCTATATTCTTTATTGATGGGAAAGAATTTGAAGTAAAGGAAGGGGATATTGTTTATCTTCCAGTTGGATGTAAATTATCTTGTCATGCGCTTAATGATGAGTTTTCTTTTTATAGCATAAGGTTTGCAACATCAGTAAATTATGATGGAGGAGATTTACTAACAGATTATTTTCATATACCTACAGTAATTCATGATATAAATAATGAGGGTAGAATGTATTTTGAAAAAATGTATAAATGCATAAAGACAGATCATGATTCAAGGATGTTTTGGGTTAGAGGATATCTAGAATTAATTATAGGATATGTTATTGATAAGGGTAAGAGGAACATTGATATTGATAGAAAAGAATTGATTGGAGAAGAAGAATTTTCTTTAGAAAGAATTAAAAAGAGAACAAGAAAATCAGATGTTAGCTTAGATCCAAGAATACAGGTTGTTGTAGATTATATAATTTTACATCCTACAGAGCAGTACACAATTTCAAAAATGAGCAGGATGGCTGAGCTAAGTGAATCACGATTTAGAACATTATTCAAACAGCAAGTTGGAAAAAATCCTTTAGAATATTTAAATGAAATAAGAGTTATGACAGCTGCAAGAAAGTTATTGGTTTCAGGAGATAATATAAGTGATATAGCATATGAAGTAGGATATGAAGATGCAAATTATTTTAGTAGAATATTTAAAAAATATTTTTGTATTACTCCAAAACAATATAGGGATAATGCTAAAGAATAACTATATAATAGTTAATTTATCCTATAAAAAATAGAAATTTATATTGTATCAACTTATGATTAAAAGTATAATTTTGTAGATTTATTTTTAAATATAATATAGATAATGATATAAAGGGCATTTGTATTGATACAAGTGCTTTTTTTTATCCAAATATAAACATAAAGCAATATAAAATAGTACTTGAGTTGAGAGACAAAAAGAGTAATAAAAAAATGTTTTGTGCTAATATTTAATGTTTTGTATGTAGAAAAGTACAAAATGGTAATATATACTAAGTTTAGAAGTAAAGCTTTACAAGAAACTTCATTATCAAGGAGGATAAAAATGAAAAAAAGGTTATTAAGCATTATGTTGACGGTGATTATGGGGGCAACGTTACTTGTAGGGTGCGGAGGAAACTCTTCTAAGGGTAGTGCAGCCGAAGCAGAACCAGGGAAATTAAAGGGAGAGATTACGTTTTGGCATTCTTTTACGCAAGGAGCAAGATTAGAAACTATACAAGCAGTGGCGGATCAATTTATGAAAGATAATCCTGATGTAAAAATTAATATTGAAACTTTTTCTTGGGGAGATTTTTATACAAAGTGGACAACCGGTCTTGCTTCAGGAAATGTACCAGATATGAGTACGGCTCTCCCAGGGCATGTTGTTGAAATGATGGATGCCGAAGCAATTATTCCAGTAGATGATGTTATTGATAATATTGGCCGTGATAAATTTTCTAAATCAGCATTGTCAGAAGGAGAATCAGTTGGAAGCCATTATTCCTTACCTTTATACTCTCATGCACAAGTAATGTGGTATAGAAAAGATTTATTAGAAGCAGTAGGACTTGAAGTTCCTAAGACTTGGAAGGAATTTGCAAACGCTGCTAAGGTTTTAACTACTAATGATGTTTATGGATGTTCATTCCCTACTGGATCTAAAGATTTAATGGGGACAAGATTCTTAAATTTCTATGTACGTAGTGCAGGAGGAAGTCTTTTGACAGATGATTTAAAAGCAGATCTTACAAGTGACTTAGCTATAGATGGTATTAATTATTGGCTTGATATTTATAAGAACTCATCACCAAAAGATTCTGTTAACTATGCAGTTCTTGATCAAGCAACTTTATTCTACCAAGGTAAGACTGCATTTGATTTTAATTCTGGATTTCAAATAAGTGGTGTAGCTACAAACTCACCAGATTTAGTTGATAAAATTGATTGTGCTCCAATTCCAAAAGTTAATGCTAATGATCCTGATTATGGAATTGAAACATCAAATATTCCAATGGTAATTTGGGAAAAATCAGAGCATCCAGAAATATGCAAGGCATTTATTGAAAAGTTATATGAAAAAGAAAATTATATTAAATTCTTAGAAGCAACACCTGTGGGAATGCTACCTGCTATTAAAGGTATATCGGATACTGAAGAATATAAATCAAATGAAACAGTTAAGAAGTTTTCAAATGCTGTAGATGTTATTAGCACAGCTGTTGATAAGGGTACAGCTATAGGATTTGAACATGGACCAAGCGTAGAAGCAGGTTTATTAACATCACAAGGAATTATTGAATCTATGTTCCAAGATATTATTACAAATGGAACAGATGTTAAAAAAGCAGCTCAAACTGCTGAAGATAAATTAAACGAGTTATTTAGTACAGTTAAGTAATATGAATTTTGAATGATGGGGCTGTCGCACAATTAAAAATATAAAATAGGAATATGCGACAGCACCATAATTTAAGAAAGGGTGGAGAGGGTGTTTGTGAAAATAAAAGCAAAAAAAGATTATGCAAGATGGGTATTTGTACTTCCAGCTCTTATTATAGTAGGAGTATTATTGATTTACCCTATATTTTCTAGTTTATATTATAGTTTAACAACAAAGCATTTAATTAAGCAATCATATGATTTTATTGGATTACAAAATTATACATCAGTTTTAAAGGATCCAGAGTTCTTTAAAGCATTTATTATATCTATTATATGGACATTAGTATCATTGATTGGTCAATTATTTATAGGGTTTACAGCCGCTTTGTCAATTAATAGAGTAAAACATTTAAAAGGTGTTTATCGTACAGCATTAATTATTCCATGGGCATTTCCTTCTATAGTAATAGCCTTATCTTGGAAATGGATGCTTAATGGAGTATCAGGATTTATACCTAATATACTTGTGAAATTAGGGTTTACTAGCACTTTACCACAATTTTTAAGTGATGCTAATTTAGTTTTACCAACTTTATTTTTTATAAATATATGGTTTGGGGCACCAATGATAATGGTAAATGTACTTTCAGCATTACAAACAATACCCCAAGACCAGTATGAAGCAGCACAAATTGATGGTGCATCAAAAGGTCAACAATTTAGATTTATTACTATGCCACATATAAAAACAGTAATTGGATTACTTGTAGTATTGCGTACAATTTGGATATTTAATAATTTCGATTTAATTTATTTAATTACAGGTGGTGGACCTGCAAATGCAACAACAACAGTACCAATATATGCTTATAATATGGGCTGGGGTACGAAGTTATTAGGAAAATCATCAGCAATAACTATTTTATTGCTATTATTCTTATTACTTATATGTGCAGCTTATTTTACTATTATAGGAAAATGGGAAAGGGAGGATAAATAATGATAAGTAAAAAAGATAAGTTTGGAAATTTTATGTGTCATATATATCTTATTATTTTAACTATTATAGCTGTTTTCCCATTACTATGGATACTACTTTCTTCTGTTAAAACATCAGGTGAACTAACAGCAAATCCTACAAGTTTTTTACCAAAGAACTTTACTTTAGAGAATTTCATTCATGTAATTAAAGATTTAGGGTTTGCAGTAAATATTAAAAATAGCTTATTAATTTCTCTTATAACTACTTTGATAGCAATTACAATTTCAGCAATGGCAGCTTATGGTATCGTAAGATTTTTCCCTAAGTTTGGAAATGTTATGTCTAAACTATTAGTTACTACATATATGTTTCCACCAATTTTATTAGCAATTCCATATTCATTGGTAATGGCAAAGATTGGTCTTACTAATACAAGGATAGGGTTAGTAATAGTTTATCTTTCATTTAGTGTACCATATGCTGTTTGGATGCTGGTTGGATTTTTTAAGACTGTTCCAATAGGAATAGAAGAGGCAGCTAAAATTGATGGAGCAGACAAGCTACAAACCTTTGTAAGAATAGTTCTTCCATTGGTTATGCCAGGAATAGTAGCTACGGCAATTTATACTTTTATAAATGCATGGAATGAGTTTTTATACTCTTTAATTTTAATAAACAGCACCGATAGAATGACTGTTTCGGTTGCACTTAGATCATTACAAGGAGCGGAAATTCTTTCATGGGGTGATATGATGGCAGCATCAACACTTGTAGTAGTACCATCAATAATTTTCTTTATGTTTATTCAAAGGAAAATTGCAGCTGGAATGACTGATGGATCAGTAAAATAAACAACATAAAAATGGAGGGTGAATTATGAAGAATATAGGTTATGCAATAGTAGGAACAGGATATTTTGGCGCTGAATTAGCGCGTATTATGAAAGATCAAGAAGGAGCTAAGGTTGTAGCAGTACTAGATCCAGAAAATGCAGAAACAATAGCTAAAGAATTAGGATGCGATGTAGAAACTGACTTAGATACTATGTATAGTAGAGAAGATGTAGAGGCTGTTATAGTAGCAACACCAAACTATCTACACAAAGAGCCAGTTATTAAAGCAGCAGAACATGGAATCCATGTATTTTGTGAAAAACCAATAGCTTTAAGTTATGAAGATTGTGATGAAATGGTTGCTATTTGTCAAGAAAAAGGCGTAATATTTATGGCTGGACATGTAATGAATTTTTTTAGAAGTGTAAGACATGCTAAAAAATTAATTAATGAAGGTGTATTAGGAGATGTACTTTATTGCCATTCTGCTAGAAATGGATGGGAAGAGCCTCAATCAAGTATATCATGGAAAAAGATTCGAGAAAAATCAGGTGGACACTTATATCATCATATTCATGAATTAGATTGTATACAATTTATTATGGGGACACCAGAAGAAGTAAGTATGGTAGGTGGAAATGTAGCTCACTCAGGTGAACAATTTGGTGATGAAGATGATATGTTATTTATTACATTACAATTCCCAAATAATAGATATGCTTTATTAGAATATGGATCAGCATTCCACTGGCCAGAACATTATGTATTAATTCAAGGAACAAAAGGTGCCATTAGAATTGATATGAAGGATGTTGCTATGACAGTAAAAACTAAAAATGGAGAAGAAACATATCTTGTTCATGAAACAAAAGAAGAAGATGATGAGCGTACAAGAATTTACCATGGAACAGAAATGGATGGAGCTATAATGTATGGTAAACCAGGAAAGTTACCTCCAAAGTGGTTACATGGAATTATGAAAAATGAAATGAAATATTTTAATGAGATTTTACATGGAAAAGATGCTGATGATGAGTTTAGACCATTATTAACAGGGAAAGCAGCTAGAGCAGCAATCGCTACTGCAGATGCATTAACTAAATCTCGTTATGAAAATAGAAAAGTAAAATTAAATGAGATTGTTTCTAAATAAATAGATATTACAGTGTAGTTGTGGACTGAGAATATAAATAAAATTGAGGAGAAGATTATGTATAGTTTAATAAAAAAATCAATATCTACTATTGCTTTATCAACATTAGCGATTACTTCTTTACCTACTTATAGTGTATCAAGTCAAACTACAGAAGAGTATGGAGCAAGAAAATATTTTATAAATAACAATATAGAAAATATAAAAAATATAGAAAATAAATCTTTTGATTTGGTACAAAATTTAAATACTAAAATATTAGAAAAAGAAAATATAGAGACTCTAAGTGGAACGGTTGTAGATTTTACTAAAGAGGCTACAGTTACATCAAATTCAACTATTCCTAATGGATTAATTATTGAAAAAAGTAATATTAATATTACAGCAGGAAAAGGTTATGACTTGAGTTCTGAAATGGGCTCGGAATATGTAAAAGCTTTAGAAAAAGGAACAATAATTGTTTCTTATAAATCAACAAGTAATAATAGTATACAGTCATTAGTAAGCATTGGAAATAATACTAGCGGGAATAGGGATAGACATTTCCATATTTATATTACTAATACAGGGGAAGTGGGAATGGAACTTAGAAATACTGATAGTGTATTAAAATATACATTAAGTAGGCCAGCGGCTGTAAGATCAATATACAAAAATAATCTTGTATTTAACACAATTGCATTTAAAGCAGATCCAAACAATAAGCAATATAAAATATTTGCCAATGGTGAATTACTTGCAACTTTAAATACCGATGTATATAAGTTTATAAATGATATTACAGGTGTAAATAATGTTATGCTAGGTGGGACCGTTAGAGATGGAGTTATAGCATATCCATTCGGAGGAACAATTGGAAATGTGAAAATTTATAATGAAATTTTAACTGATGAGGCCCTTAAGGCAGAAACTGGAGCAACAACATATGGGAAAAACATTTTTTATGCTGGTGATAGCACTAAATCTAATTATTTTAGAATACCATCATTATTATCTTTAAGTTCAGGAACTGTTGTATCAGCTGCTGATGCAAGATATGGTGGAACACATGACTCTAAAAGTAATATAGATATTGCATTTTCAAAGAGTCTAGATGGAGGTATAACATGGAAAAATCCAACAATACCATTACAATTTAATGATTATGTTGCAAAAAATATTGATTGGCCACGTGATTCTATAGGAAAAAATGTTCAAATTCAAGGAAGTGCATCTTTTATTGATCCAGTATTATTAGAAGATAAGGAAACAAAGAGATTGTTTATTTTTGCAGATGCTATGCCTGCTGGAATAGGAAGTTCTAATGCATCAACGGGATCAGGATATAAGGATATTGCTGGTAAGAAATATATGAAGTTAAGATGGCACCAAGATGGAAGTTCAACTTATAATTATTCCATCCGTGAAAATGGGGTAATATATAATGATGTAACTAACTTACCTACAGAGTATAAAATTGATGGAGATTATAATTTGTATAAAAATGGAATCGCATTATTATGTAAACAATATGACTATAATTTTAGTGGTACAACTCTATTGGAGACAGCCACAAATGTTGATGTTAACATGAACGTATTTTATAAAGATTCTCTATTTAAAGTATTTCCAACAACATATTTAGCAATGAAGTATAGCGATGATGAAGGAGAAACTTGGTCTAATTTGAACATTGTAAGTAGCTTTAAACCGGAAAATTCTAAATTCTTAGTTTTAGGACCAGGTGTTGGAAAACAAATTTCAAAGGGACAGTATAAAGGAAGATTAATTGTACCACTATATTCAAGTTCATATGCTGAGCTTGGCTTTATGTATAGTGATGATCATGGACAAACTTGGAATTATGTAGCAGCAGACAATAGGAACACCGGATCTACAGCAGAAGCACAAATTGTTGAAATGCCTGATGGATCTCTTAAATCATATTTGCGTACTGGGTCTGGAGTTATAGCAGAAGTCACAAGTATCAATGGAGGAGAAACTTGGAGCGATAGAGTAACTGTACCTAATATGCATACTACTTCATATGGAACTCAACTATCAGTTATTAATTATTCAGGGCTGATTGATGGAAAAGAAGCTATTATTCTATCAGCACCAGATTCAAGTAGTGCACGTAGAAATGGAAAGATATGGATAGGTTTAATTAATGATACAGGTGCTTCAGGAATAAATAAATATTCTATTGAATGGAAATATTGTTATTCAGTAGATAGTTCAAATATGGGATATTCATATTCTTGTCTTACAGAATTACCTAATAGAGATATTGGATTACTATATGAGAAGTATGACTCTTGGTCTCGTAATGAATTGCATCTTAAAAATATATTAAAATATGAAACATTTTCAATTAATGAGTTAAAGCAACCTATATCTAACTAAGATTAGTAGAAAATATTAAGGAGAAGATTTATGAGAAATTTAGAAAAGTATAAAGGTATAATACCAGCTTTTTATGCTTGTTATGATGATGAGGGAAAAATAAGTCCAGAACGTACACAGATGTTTACTCAATACTTAATAGATAAAGGAGTAAAAGGCCTTTACGTTTGTGGATCTTCAGGGGAATGTATATATCAAAGTAAAGAAGAAAGAAAAATAACATTAGAAAATGTAATGAAAGTTGCAAAAGGAAAAATTACTATAATAGCTCATGTAGGATGCAACAATACTAGAGATAGTGAAGAACTTGCAGAACATGCAGAAAGTATAGGGGTAGATGCTATAGCATCTATTCCCCCAATTTACTTCCATTTACCTGATTATTCAATTGCTGAATATTGGAATGATATAAGTAATGCTGCACCAAATACTGATTTTATTATATATAATATTCCACAATTAGCGGGAGTTGGTTTAGGAATTAATTTATATAAGCAAATGCTTAAAAATCCAAGAGTAATTGGTGTAAAGAATTCTTCAATGCCAGTACAAGATATTCAAATGTTTAAGGATATATCTGGTGATGAAAGCGTTGTATTTAATGGACCAGATGAGCAATTTGTTGCTGGATGTATAATGGGAGCAGATGGAGGTATTGGCGGAACTTATGCAGTTATGCCAGAATTGTTTCTTGCAGCTGACAAAGCTTTAGGGGAAGGTGATTTAAAAAAAGCTCAAGATATTCAATATAAGATTAATAGAATTATATATGAGATGTGCTCTTGTCATGGAAATCTTTATGGAGTAATGAAAGAAATATTAAAAGAAAAGGGAATTAATATTGGAGGAGTAAGAAAACCTCTTAGTTCAATAGTAGAATCTGATAAAAATAAAATTAAAATATGTAGTAAGTTAATAGATGATGCTATAGGAAGCTTAGATTAGCTTTAAATAATATTCTTTATTATAAATATAGGATTTAAATAGGTTTTTAATAATAATTAGATTTGTTAAATAAATATAATAATAGTTAAAAAAGCTTTACTTTATTTTACAAAACTATGATATTAACTAAATTTTCCACATGATATACTCCAATCAGATGTAATTTTAAAATTAAGAAAAGTTTTATTAAGGGGAGGATATCATGGCTAAGAAAAAACTATACAAAAGCAAATTATTTATTTTAGGATTAACTGCTTTAATTTGTACAAGACCTTTAGAAACTATGGCGTTAAGCACAAAAACATTATTGCTAAAAGCTGATACTACTCAAGAAAATATTAAAGTGGATAAAGCTCAAATACCAGAATTATTAATTACAGAAATATTACCAGATTCTAAAAATATCGATGGAGCAGATGCTTATGAATTTATAGAGGTTTACAATAACTCAAATAGAGAGGTCAATTTAAAGGATTATAAGATATATTACAACTATCCAGATAAGGGTGATTCAAGTGATGTATTATGGGTGGATATTAATGAAGATATTAATGTTAAAAGTGGAGAGGCTATTGTTTTTTGGATTAAGAATGGAAGTAATGACACTTTAACAGCTGCTGATTTTAATAATCATTTTAATAGTCAATTAGAAATGAATGTAAATTTATTTGAGGTATATAGTGCTGGGATGGCTAATAGTGGTGCAAGAGCGCTTAGACTTACTACTAATATAAAGGAAGAAGTAGATTTTGTTTCTTATAATATGAATGGCATAAAAGATACAGCGGAAGATAAATCTATAAAGTATCTTTATGATGAAAATACTAATGAAAGTGTTATGACAAGTAATAAAGCTGTGCCAGATCCAGGGACTGTAAAAGAAGAGGATAAACCCGTGCAATCTAATTCCAATTCTCCGGTGAATAAACCTATAGTAGAAAATATGACAGCAGAAAACTTTACAAATGAAGAGGAAGTAGTATTTAAAGTAAAAGCAAAATCTGATGAAACTAATATCAAAACAGTTAAATTAAGTTATAAAAATGATAAGATGAGTAAATATGAAACATATAACTTATTAAAAGAAGATGGAGATATATTTTCAAAGACAATTTCTAAATATGATTTAATTGGAAAAGCTTATTATGAATATTATTTTGAAGTTAGTGATGGTTTTACAACGATAAAAACTCCTATAGAAAAAACTACCAATGCAGAAGTTGATACATCAGCTATTAGATTTAACATAAGTGAAAATGAATATATATCTGGAACAGATAATTTAATTACAACAGGTGATAAGTTATTAATTGATGGAGTAGATAAAACTTCTGAAACAGTAGAATCTATAGAAAATAATGCTAAGATAGTTTTTGATATTAAGGATACAGATACTTTCTTTAAAAATGCAGTTGCAATTGGAAATACTGTTCTTGGAATATTTAATGAAGGAACTTATGATAATTGGGATACAGTTGCGTATGATGTAGATCCTATTTATTTGACTAAGGGAGAAAAAATTCAAATTGATATTCATGCTGGTAATAAAGCAAATGCATTAGAGCATAACTGGGAAAATAATGATGACTTTGTAGTTAGAAATATCAGATTAGTATTACCTGATGGAAGTATATTACGTCCAGAAGGATTTGAAAATCCTGAAAAAGTTATTAAAATGGGAGATTCAGGCGGAAAAATTGAAATCTTAGAAGCTAAATTTACACCAAGTGATGAATCTTTTAATGCATTAAGATATGAAATAGATACAACAAAATTTAGTGATGGAGAGCATACTATAAGTGGTAGTTTAACTTCATCAAATGAAAGTGAAGATGTTAAATTTATTGTAGATAATACTGCTCCTGAAATAACTACAAATATAAAGGATAATCAAATATATAAAGGAACAAATGAAATAATAGTAGATTCAAATGATGCCCTTTCAGGAGTTAAAGAGTTATCGGTAAAATTAGATGATAAGAAAATTGAATTACCTTATACCTTCAGAGCTTTAGAGTTATCCCCAGGTGAGCATACTTTAACTATTTATGCTGTTGATAATTGTAATAATGAACATAATAAGGAAATTAAGTTTATTATTCCTGAAGAAAATGCAAAGTTAGGACTTGAAATAACTCCAGGGCAAGGAGCAATATTAAATTCTGATCCAACTTTTAAAATAGAAGCAACTGATAGTACTAATGATATAATGACTGTTTCCTTTAAAAAGGGTGAAAGATATGTTTTAGGAGACTATAATATTTCTAAAACAGAGGGGGTTAGCCAAAGTTCAGGAGCTAGTGGACAAGTATTTAGTGAAGATTCTAGCAATGGATTTCCTTATGAAGAATTTGATATTGAATTAAGTGGAGAAGTTAATGAAAATGCAACAATCCAAGTAGATTGGAAGGGAAAATCAAATAATTTAAAAACAAATATGTATGTATATAATTATACAACAAGCTCTTTTGATATAGTTGAAGCTGAAATGAATCAAAATGAAAAAGAAGTAAAATTAACAGGTACAGTTTCATTAAAGGATCATTTGAAAGATAACAAAGTAAAAGTTATGGTTCAAAATGGAGAAGGATATACTCCAACACAATATGAAGCAGGTACTCCAGCTGTTCCTTCAGAAAATACTAATATTACAACAAGTAATGAAAATGATTTAGATAGAAATTCTTATGATTTTACTTTTGCAATTGAAAGTGATACACAATATTATAATGAAGATACATCGGATAATACAAATATTGTTGGTAAGTATGAGCATCAATTAAATATTCATGATTGGTTACTTGCAAATCGTTCAAGGATGAATATTCAATATTTATTCCATGATGGTGATATTGTTGATGATGTAGATATGATTTCTCAATGGGAAAATGCAGATGCAGCTTATAAAAAGCTAGATGAAGCAGGACTGCCTTATGGTGTACTAGCTGGTAATCATGATGTTGGTCATTTAGCTGGAGATTATACTAATTATAGCACTTACTTCGGGGAAGATAGATTTATAAATAATAAATGGTATGGAGAAAGCTATAAAAATAATAGAGCTCACTATGATTTAATATCAGTAGGTGGAATTGATTTTATAATGATGTATGTAGGTTGGGGAATTGGTGATGAAGAAATAGAGTGGATGAATAATATATTAAAGAAATATCCAGAAAGAAAAGCTATTTTAAACTTCCATGAATACCTACTTGCAAGTGGAGGATTTGGTGAAGAACCACAAAGAGTACTTAATGAAGTAGTTTCTAAAAATTCTAATGTATGCATGGTTTTATCAGGTCATTATCATAATGCTCAAACTGTAATAAATGAATTTGATGATGATGGCGATGGAGTAAATGATAGAAAAGTTTATCAAATGTTATTTGACTATCAAGGACTACCAGAAGGTGGTATGGGTTATTTAAGATTGATGCATTTTGATTTAGATGGTAAGAAGGTTTTATTTAAAACTTATTCTCCTTCACTAGATGATTATAATGCAAAGGATACAGTTGCAGGTGGAGATACTATTTTAGGAGAAGAAGATTTTGAAATTTCCTTTGAAGATTTAGGGATTGAGCCAAAACAAAAGACCATCGAAACAACTGACCTGGATGTAAATGTATATACTGATGAAGTTATTGGTACAGTGAATAATGTAACAAATGATACTGAAATTTCTTATACATTAGAAAATGCAGAAAATGGTATGTATGGATGGTATGCAGAAGTTACAGATGAATTTGGTGGACGTTCAAGAACAAATGTAAATTACTTTACTGTAGACAAGGATATTGTAAAACCTGTTATAACATTGCCAGAAAATAATATAGTTGCATTAGGAACTGAATTTAATCCTATGGATGGAGTTATTGCAAAAGATGATAGGGATGGTGATTTAACTTCTAAAGTAGTTGTATCAGGTACTGTTGATATATTTAAAGAAGGAGATTACACAATAACCTATACAGTAGCTGATAATTCTGGTAATACAGAAACAGTATCAAGAGTTATAACAGTAAGGAAAATAGGAAGTTCTACTACTGAAGATGATAATGATATAGTAGATCAAGATAATAGCAGCAATAACGGAAACAACAATAGTAACGATAATAATGATTATGTAGGTGAAGATACTATAGAAGATGATAATATAGAACAAAATGATTCTAGCTTACCACAAACAGGAAATGAATCTGCAATTTCTCTTGCTGTAATAGCATTATCATTAATTGTAGGTGGATTTGCCTTAGCAAAGAAAAAGGTATTAAGATATAGAAAATAATAAAAATATCTTCAATTGTAATATTTATTTAGATAATGATATTAATTGTTAATCTTATAGAATTATAATTACGAAAACTATAAATATGGAATAGTTAAGAAGTTACTATTCCATATTTTTGTATTTAGAATACTCAGTGTTAGATGTGGGATTCAAAAGAGATTATAGCTTTGGTACATATCAGAAGAAGGATATTAAAATTTAAAATATAAATTTAATAATAGAAACTTTGGAGCAAAAGGATATTACTTAAGGTTGATTAAATTAGTAAAGAATAAAAAATACATTCAAGTACAATAGAAACAGGATATAGTTATAGATAAATTAAGCATTAAAAAATATAAAGGCCCTTAGTAGAATATTTAAGATTATTCTACTAAGGCTACTTTTATATATAAGTAACAATCAGGCATTGACAGTAAATACCAAAGAAACGTATAATGTTAATATGTTAACCTATTAATTAGAGATAATTTATTAAGTTTAGCGTTTAGTTAAATATTATGAAGGGGATGTATTTTATGAGAAAAAGTAAGGAAACAACAAAAAAAATAATTGCATCAACATTAGTAGGAACCGTAATTGTTAGCAGTGCACTAACTAATGTCGTAAATGCAGAAACAACTAAAATTAGTACAAGCGGTATAGTTAATATGGAAAATGGAGATGTAGAGGGTATAATTGAATCTATTAGGCGAAAATGCAAGGAAGATTTAATTGGTGGTGAATTAATTGATGTAAATAATGAAACTATAGCTAAGAAGATAGCGGGATATGTAAAACAAACCAAAACATATTTAGAATCCATGAATTTAGATGAAAATAATGATTACTTATGGGAAAATTTAAAAGATTACAAAGATAATCCAGCTAGAATAACATCAATGTTTAATAATATTGTGTCAATGTCTATGGCTTATAGTTTACCTAATGATACTTATTATAAAAATGAGAAGTTGAAAGATAATATAATTTATGCATTAGAATGGATAAATAAAAATGCCTATAATAGTGAAATAGAACAATACGGAAACTGGTGGGACTGGATGATCGGAGTACCTGCTAGATTAAATAATGTTGTTGTGTTGATGTATGATGACTTAACTGAAGATCAAATAACTAGATATATGGATGCAATACAAAAATTTTTACCGAGTATTGAACCAGGAAGCAAATATCATACTGGAGCTAATTTAGCAGATGTATGTTTAAATAAATTACTTCAAGGTGTTAATGAAAGGGATCCAGAAAAAATAAAAGAAGCCTCAGAAGATATATCAGGTGTTTTTGACTATGTAACTAGTGGAGATGGATTTTATCCAGATGGTTCTTATGTTCAACATGGAATTGTTGCCTATACTGGGTCATATGGAAACGTTCTTATAGATAAAATATCAAATGTAATGTTTTTACTAGAGGGGACTCCATGGAAAATTGAGGCTGAAAGTAAAAATAATATATATAATTGGATATTTGAAAGTTTTGATCCGATTATATATAAAGGCTATGTTATGGATATGGTTAGAGGAAGGTCTATATCTAGATATAACGGAAATGGATATATCCAAGCAGCTGGAATTATTGAAGGCATGATTAAAATATCAATGATTTCGGATGAAGATATGGCAAACAAAATACAAGCATTAGTAAAGCAATGGGCTATTGAAGCAGATGATGTAATAGATTTTGGAGAGAAGTTTAAATCAATAAATGTAATAGATAAATACTATGAAATGATGAATGATGAAGTTATTACTCAATCATTACAAGGTGCAGCTCACTATTCTCTAAATATGATGGATAAGACTGTTCATGAAAGAGAGGGGTATGCATTAGCTATTTCAAGAAGCTCAAGCAGAATAAGTAAATATGAATTTATGAACAAGGAAAATTTAAAACCTTGGTTTCAAGGAGATGGGATGACTTATCTTTATAATGATGATTTAACTCAATTCTCAGATGACTTTTGGTCAACAATAGATCCATATAGAATGCCAGGAACAACAATTGATACGAGAAAGAGAGCAGATAAAGAGATTCTTCCAGATATAGATGCAGGTTCACCGCTACAAGATGAAGTTTATTATGAACTAGGAAATAGTAGTTGGTCTGGTGGAACTAAACTAGGTAACTATGGTGTATCAGGTATGCAAATAGATAATAAGTATGACTCTTTGAAAGCAAATAAATCTTGGTTTATGTTTGATGATGAGATTGTTGCATTAGGTTCAGGAATAACTAATCCGGAAGAATTCAATACAGAAACAATAGTTGAAAATAGAAAAATAAGAAAAGATGGAAGTAATAAACTTATTGTTGATGGAGAAGAAAAGGTACAATCCCTAGGAGATAATGATAATGTTAAAAATGCAGAATGGGCATATTTAGAAGGAAATGTAGATGGGACAGGTATTGGGTATTACTTCCCAAATGGAGCTGATATAAATTTATTAAGAGATAATAGAGAAGGCAATTGGTTTAATATAAATGCTTCCAATTCAGCAGCAGATAAAACAGTTACAAACAACTATTTAACTATGTATATAGACCATGGTGCTAATATAGAAAATAAAGGATATAGTTATATATTATTGCCTAATAAATCATCAGAAGAAGTAGAGGATTATGCTAATAATTCAAATATTCAAATAGTAAAAAATGATGAGATTGCTCACGGAGTTAAGCATACGAAATTAAAGATGGAAGGTGCAAACTTTTGGATAGATGGTAAAAATACATCAGGCTCTATAACATCATCAGGAAAAGCATCAGTTATGATAAAAGAAAATGATGATAATACATTAACAATATCAGTTTCTGATCCAACATTTGAAGGAGAAAGCCTATCAATAGAAATTGCAAAATCAGCAACTAAATTAGTAAAATCAGATAGCCAAATTTCGAATGTAAGTTTAAATGATAAAAAGATAGCCTTTGATGTAAATACTTCTGGTGCAATGGGTGCAAGTTTTGAATTAACAGTAGAGTTAGGAGAACCTTTAAATGAGGATGAAGTAGAGGCAGAAGTTATAAATGAAGCTCCTATAATTTATGGAGAAGATGTAAAACTATATATTGGAGATACATGGGATAAAAGTCTTCACAAAATAATGGCATCAGATAAAGAAGACGGGGATTTAAGTGAAGCTATTAAGATTAAAGAAAATAATATTAAGTTAGATGATAGCTTTAAAGCTGTTGAAAAGGGAGAGTATAAAGTAGTATTTGAAGTTACTGATAGCAAGGGTGCTAAAGCAGAAAAGGAATTTACTGTAATAGTAGATGCGAAAAAAGAAGGTTCAAGTAATTCAAATGACGAAAATAATTCAATAAATTTACCTAATACTGGAGCCATTATAGGTGGAACTACCTTAGTAGGAATAGGTGGAGTACTAACATTATTAGGAGCATCAATGTTTAAAAAAAGAAAAAAATAAATTTAAAACTGTGAAAAATACAAAATAATACTAATAGATATATTTTGGATTTTATAAAAAAATATAAATGGAGGATATGAATATATGAATAAGAAAGAAGTAAAAGAATTAATGAAGGGACAATTAATTGCAGTAATTAGGGGGAATGATATAGATGAAGCAAAGCTTATTTGTAAAACTCTTGTAGAATCTGGAATTACATCGTTAGAAATTACATTTAGTCTTCCAAAGGCAGAAAAATTAATTTGTGATTTAAAAAAAGAATTTTCAAATGCACTTATAGGAGCAGGAACAGTATTATCTAAGGAACAAGCAAAACTTGCAATAGATAATGGAGCAGACTTTATAGTATCTCCTTGTATTGTAGAGGAAGTAGGAGCGTATTGTAGAGAAAAAGATATATTTTGTTCAATGGGAGCTGCAACGCCTACAGAAGTTTATAATTCATATTTAGCTGGTAGTGATGTTGTTAAATTATTTCCAGGAGATTGTATTTCAATGAAAATGATTAAGGGAATTAAAGCACCAATGCCATTCATTGAAATGATGCCAACTGGTGGAGTTGATGATATGAACGTAAAAGAGTGGTTTAAAAATGGTGCATATGCTACAGGATTTGGTGGATATTTAACTAAAGGAATAAATGCATCTAATCTTGATATATTAAAAGAACGTTGCGAAAAGTTAATACAAGCTACTAAATAAAAATTTAAGAGAAAAAATTAATAATATAGTTTATATTATTAAGGATATTAGGGAGAAAATTATAATATGAGTAAAGTACTATTATTTGGAGAACCAATGGCACTTTTTACAGCTAAAGTAGAAGGAGACTTAGAGAGTGTAAATTTATTTGAAAAATCAGTAGCAGGTGCAGAACTTAATGTTTGTACAGGTCTTGTAAGGTTAGGGCATACAGCTTCATATATCACAAGATTGGGAGATGATCCATTAGGTTTATATATTAAAAAGTTTATTAATAAAGAGAAAATAGGGACAGAGTTTATAACTTTTGACACCTTAAATAAAACAGGACTGATGTTTAAAAGTAAAGTTTCAAATGGAGATCCTGTAACAGCATATTACAGAAAAGGATCGGCATTTTCAAACATTACTTCAGAAGATATTGATAAGGTAAGTTTTGATGGAGTTGAACTTCTTCATGTAACTGGAATTCCCCCTGCATTATCATTAAGTTGCAGGGAAGCTACATATCGTTTGATGGAAAGAGCAAAAGAAAAAGGGGTTTATATAACCTTTGATCCGAATTTAAGGCCGGCTTTATGGGAAAGTGAAGAAGTTATGGTTAGTGTTATAAATGATTTAGCAAAAAAATGTGATTTAATATTGCCAGGTGTAGCAGAAGGGTTGGTATTAACTGGAAGTGGAGATGTAGAAAAAATAGCTGATTTTTATCAAAATCTTGGCATCAAGGAAGTTATTATTAAAAATGGTAGCAAGGGAGCTTATATTAGAAGTGGAAATGAGAGCTTTGAACAACCTGGATTTAAAGTTGAAAAAGTAGTAGATACCGTAGGGGCAGGAGATGGCTTTGCGGCAGGAGTGTTAAGTGGAAAATTAGAAGGATTGTCAATTAGAGAGTGTGCAATAAGAGGGAATGCAATTGGTGCGATTCAAGTTACATACTCTAGTGATAATGAAGGTTTACCTACACAGGACGAGTTGAAAAAATTTATAGAAAAAAGAATATAAATAAATGAGAAAAAGGGAGATTTGATATCTCCTTTTTTTTTATTTGAGAAAGTTTTCAGAAACTTATTGACTACGGTTACAAATGGTAGTAATATAATATTAACATCTTAATGTGTTAACTGGTTAACACGAAGAAAGGAGTGTTTTAGATGGAAACTAGATATGCACATAGCCCTAAGGATATAGAGCATTATTCAACAGAGGAATTACGTAGTGAATTTTTACAACAAAGAATATTTGTACCTGGTAAAGTTTGCTTAACTTATTTACATTACGATCGTCAAATATTTGGAGGCGTAACACCTGAGGACAAACCTTTGGAAATAGTTCTTTCAAAAGAGCTTGGAGTAGATTATTTCTTAGAACGTCGTGAACTTGGGATTATTAATATAGGTGGTCCTGGAACAATTATCATTGATGGAAAAGAAGAAGAAATGAAAAAACAAGATGGATATTATATTGGAAAGGAAACAAAGCAAGTAATATTTAAATCTAATGATTTAAATAATTTAGCAAAGTTTTATGTTGTATCAACACCTGCACACCATAAATATCCAAATGTGAAAATAGCTATAGATAACATCACGCCAAGGGTCGTTGGTGAAGGTAAAACATTAAATAAGAGAAAAATATTCCAATACATTCATCCAAATATATGTGAAAGTTGTCAATTACAAATGGGATATACAATTCTTGAAGAAGGTAGCGCATGGAATACAATGCCATGTCATACTCATGAAAGACGTATGGAAACATATTTATATTTCGATATGAATGAAGACACAAAAGTTTTCCACCTAATGGGAAAACCAGATGAAACTAAACATATTGTAGTAGGAAATGAAGAAGCTGTTATCTCCCCAAGTTGGTCAATACATTCAGGAGTAGGTACAAGCAATTATACATTCATATGGGCAATGTGTGGAGAAAACATAACATATGATGATATGGATATGGTTTCTATGGATGATTTAAAATAAAACGAGGAGGATTAAGTTTAATGAATGATTTTAAGTTAGATAATTTCTCATTAAAAGGAAAGATAGCTTTAGTAACTGGAGCATCTTATGGAATAGGATATGCAATTGCATCAGGTTTATCAAAAGCAGGCGCTAAAATAGTTTTTAATGATATAAATCAAGAACTAGTTGATAAAGGATTAGCAGCATATAAGGCAGATGGAATAGAAGCAAAAGGATATGTATGCGATGTAACTGATGAAGATGCTGTACAAGCTTTAGTTAAAAGAATAGAAGAAGAAGTTGGAGTTATTGATATCTTAGTTAATAATGCTGGAATAATCAAAAGAATTCCAATGATTGAAATGTCAGCAGCTGACTTTAGAAAAGTTATAGATGTAGATTTAAATGCACCATTTATTGTTTCTAAAGCAGTAATACCATCTATGATTAAAAAAGGTCATGGAAAGATAATTAATATATGTTCCATGATGAGTGAGTTAGGTCGTGAAACTGTTAGTGCATATGCATCAGCAAAAGGTGGATTGAAAATGCTGACAAGAAATATATGTGCAGAATATGGTGAAAATAACATTCAATGTAATGGTATAGGACCTGGATATATTGAAACACCACAAACAGCACCGCTAAGAGTTGAAGGAAATCCATTTAATGATTTCATTATTTCTAAAACACCAGCGGCTCGTTGGGGAAATACAGATGATTTAATTGGACCTACAGTATTCCTAGCATCGGATGCTTCTAACTTTGTAAATGGACATATACTATATGTAGATGGAGGAATACTTGCTTCTATAGGAAAGCAACCAGAAGCATAAAGAAAACAGAAATTATAATTATGTAAACTTGAATGCCGATATAATATGATATATTATATTAACATGTTATATTATTAAGGAGTTAAGAGTTATGATTGCAAAATATGAAATTATAAAACAAGACATTATTCAGATGATTGAAGAGAAAAAATTTAAACCAGGAGATAAAATTTATTCTGAAGGAGAGTTAAAAAAACTATACAACGTAAGTAGTACAACAGTTGTTAGAGCTCTTCAAGATTTGGTTTTGAGTGGATACCTTATTAGAAAACAAGGAGAAGGCACATATGTAAGGAAAAATTTTAAGCATAGACGTGCTTTCTTCGATGAAGGTAGCCCAATAATTGAAGAGGTTAAGAATAAGTATTCTGAGCAAAGTATCGTAGAAAGTAAAAAAATGTTGTTGGTTAGAGAATTAGAAGATAAAGAAATTGCCGCAAAATTAAATGTTAAGTCAAATGAAATTTTAGTTCATTTTTGTCGTGTAAGTTTTATTAATGATACTCCGTGGCAATTTCAAAATAGCTATATTCCAAAGAAATATTTAAAGAATTTTAACTACAAAGGTCTAAGTGAAAAAGATAGGCTGTCTGATGAGTTAAATAAATCATTAGGAATAAATTTGATGACTTTACCAATGAAGCAAAAAATAAAAGTTGAATTTCCAATTAAGGAAAAGAGTGTATGCGAGGCTTTAGCTATTGATGAAAATATACCAGTTTATAAATCAGAAAGAATTACTTATTATCCTGCACAAATACCATTTGAATTTGTAAGAACCTATTTACATTATAAATTTTACTCTATAGAAATTCAAACTGAAGATAATGTCTAAGTAAAAAGTAGACATTAAGGAGTTTTAAAATATGCGAAGTATTATAAAAGAACCGTTGATTCGTAGCGAACGTTATTTTAATTGTGGTTTTTTATCGAAAGAAACTATTGAAGAAGCATTAGATAAATGTATTAAAAAAATAGATAGAAATATAGAAATATTTGGAGAAAACTTTCCAACGCCAGCGACTAAAGATAATGCGTATGGTATTATGGATAATACTGAATGGACCAATGGATTCTGGACAGGAATTTTATGGTTAGCATATGAATATACAAAAGATAATAAATACAGAGAATTAGCAGAAAAAAATGTTGAATCATTTTATAACAGAATTGCAAATAATATTGAAGTCGGTCATCATGACCTAGGATTTCTTTATATACCATCATGTGTTAGTGCTTATAAATTAACAGGAAACAAGATAGCATATGATGCAGCTATTATGGCTGCGGATGCCTTGATTAAACGTTATCAAGAAAAGGGAGAATTTATTCAAGCTTGGGGTGAATTAGGAGCTCGCGATAATTATAGATTAATTGTTGATTGTCTTTTAAATATACCTTTATTATATTGGGCTACAGAGGTAACAGGAGAAGAAAATTACAGTAAAATTGCTAAGAAGCATTTTAAAACAACTATTGCAAATGCAGTAAGAGACAATGCTTCTGCATTCCACACATTTTACTTTGACCCAGTCACTGGAGAGCCTGTTGGAGGTAAGACTAGACAAGGGTATTCAGATGATTCTAGTTGGGCGAGAGGTCAGGCTTGGTTAATATATGGAATAGCATTAAATTATTCCTATGATATTAATGAAGAAAATATAGATATTTTTGAAGCAGTATCAAATTATTTTATAAATAGATTACCAGAAGATTATGTATGCTATTGGGATTTAATTTTTAATGATGGTTCTGGACAATCAAGAGATTCATCTTCGGCAGCTATAGCAGTTTGTGGATTTAATTTAATGGATAAGTTTTTATCAGAAACTAATGAAATGAAAAATGTTTATAGATACATACAACATTCAATATTAGGTAGCTTAATAAAAAATTACACTGATGATTTAACTGAGGGAGCTACAGCATTAATAAATCATGGAGTTTATTCTTGGCATTCAGGTAAAGGTGTAAATGAAGGTAATATCTGGGGGGACTATTTTTATATGGAAGCCTTAATTAGATTCTACAAGGATTGGAAAATGTATTGGTAAAAAATAATATAATAATTTATTAAATGGGGGAGTTTATTATGGAAAATAAACCAAATATAAAAATGGTTCGTATTGATGAAAGATTAATACATGGACAAGGCCAATTATGGATTAAAAGTTTAGGAGTGAATTTAGTTATTGTTGCAAATGATAAGGTATCAACAGATGCAATACAACAAACATTAATGAAAACAGTTATTCCTAAAGAAGTTGCTGTACGTTTTTGGACAATCGATAGAACTAACGAAGTAATTTGGAAGGCTGCTCCGCATCAAAATATATTCGTTGTTGTAAAGGATTGTAAGGATGCATTAAGATTAGCAGAAGGTGGGTTTCCTATTGAAAAATTAAATGTAGGTAATATACATGCTACTGCAGGTAAAGAAAAGGTTTCTCAATTCATTTACTTAGGTGAAGAAGACAAAGAAGCTTTACGTAAATTAAGAGATAAATATAATGTTGAATTTAATACTAAGACATCACCTGTATCAAATGATGGTGTTCAAACAATAGAAGTATTAAATAAGGTATTAGAATAAAAAGGGAGGAATAAAAATGGATATATCATTAACTCAGGCAATTTTAATAGGCTTAATTACTGCATTTTGTTATGCAGGACAATTATTAGGTATTTATACAAATCGTTCAATTGTTATGTCATTTTTAGTTGGACTTGTATTAGGGGATATTCCTACAGCACTAACATTTGGTGCATTAGCTGAATTAGCATTTATGGGATTTGGAGTTGGTGCTGGTGGTACAGTTCCTCCAAACCAATTAGGACCTGGAATCGTTGGAACAATAATGGCTATTACTTTAAAGAATCAAGGAGTTACTCCTGAATCAGCATTATCTTTATCATTCCCATTTGCTGTATTATTCCAATTACTTACTACTGCTGTATATACTGCTTTTTCAGGAACAACAGAAACTTCTAAGAAATTAATAGCTGAAGGCAAATATGAAAAGTATAAGTTAGTTGCTAATGCTACATTTATAGGTTTCTTAGTTGTTGGATTTATTGTAGGTTTTGCTTCAGCTGTAAGTTTACCAGCATTACAAGCATTTGTAGATGTATTACCACAATGGTTAATTAAAGGATTCTCAGTTGCCGGTGGTCTTATCCCTGCAATAGGATTTGCTATGATAATGTCAGTTATGCTTAAGAAGGAATATATTCCATATGTTTTATTAGGTTATATTTGTGTTTCATATTTAGCATTACCAACTATGGCTACTGCGTTAGTTGGAGCAGTATTTGCAATAATAATGTATAACTTAAACACAAAGAATGTAGAGGTTCAAGCATCTAGTGCTTCAAATGTGGTTGTAGAAGAGGAGGATTTTTCAAATGGAATCTAAAAAGCCAGTATTAACAGCAAAGGATTATTTAAACGTTACTTTAAGATCTTATTATTTACAAAATGGATTTAACTATAACTCATATCAAGGAACAGGATATTTATTTGTAATTTTTCCAGCATTAAAGAAAATTTATAAAAATGATCCAGAAAAACTAAAAGAAGTTTCAATGGAAAATATTGAATTCTATAATACTAATCCTCATATGTTACCATTTATAACTAGTATGCATTTAGCAATGTGTGACCATGGTGAAGAGATTGAAGATACTCGTAGCATAAAGATGGCTTTGATGGGACCTTTAGCGGGAATAGGGGATTCAATAGCACAATTTGGTTTAGCACCATTATTCTCAACTATTTTTGCTGGTTTAGCTATGGATGGTTTATCTTTTGCTCCAATGGCTTTCTGGATAACTATGATTGTTTCATTACTAGCAATTAAGTTATTAATGGGACATTTAGGATATAAACTTGGAACTAATGTAATTGCTACTTTAAGTGAAAAGATTGGTCAAATTTCTAATGCAGCAAATATAATAGGTGTTACTGTAATTTCAGCTTTAGCAGTTACATTTGTAAAAGCAAAGATAGGTATTCAATATGCTACTACTCTTGCTTCAGGAGAGGAACAAATAGTTTCTATTCAAACAATTTTAGATAAAATACTTCCAAATATGTTACCTGCAGTTATTACTATTGCTGTATTTACATTAGTAAAGAAATATAAATGGTCAACATATAAATTATTAGCTTTACTATTTGTATTAGGTATAGGACTTTCATATTTCGGAATTCTAGTATAGGGGGACTTTAAATGTATAAATTAGTGGTTGTAGGACATGGTAATTTTCCAAGTGGAGTTTTATCATCAGTATCTTTATTAGTTGGAGAAAATGAAAATATTATTGGACTTGATTTAGATGCAAATGAAACTCATGAAGGTTTTGAAAACAAATTAAAGGAAATATTAGATAACAATGATAAGGTTATAGTTCTTGCCGATTTAACAGGTGGAGCACCTCATCAAATAGCAGCTCGTTTAATTTTAGAATCTTCAAAGTTAAATCAATATATTATTTCAGGAATTAATCTTGCTTTAGTTGTAGATTTAGCAATGAAATGTTGTTTAGGAGAAGTAGAAGATGAGGATATTCAATCTGAATTATCAAACTCCATTAATGAAAGTAAAGATACAACAGTATTAATATCTAATAGGATGATGTAAAAATGAGTACCGAAAAAATAATTTTTATAGTATTAATTATTATAATATTCTTCGTTTATTATATTATCTCATCAATGCTTAAATATAAGGGAATTAGAGAGAATAATGAGAAGCATTCTAAATTTCTTGATGAACTTATTATCGGAGATAAAGTAGTTTTGAGTTCTGGTATTTTTGGAACGTTAAGGGAAAAGAATGAAAGGGGCTACTCCGTTGAAATAAGTAAAGGTATTATAATAAAAGTTCTACCATCTAGTATTATAGGAAGAAGTTGAGGATATTAAATTATGATAGCTTTTGATTTAGTTAATAAATATAGTAATGATTTTTTAGGGGATAATTGGAGAAGGATTGTTAGGGAAAATTGTAAGAAAGAAATAAAAAGAGCAAAGTTTCAAGGCGATTTACTTTGTCGTAACGTAATAATTTATAATGATCCTATGGATATGGAAGCAACATCTGTTCCTTATGTATTTGATGGAGTGGATTGGAACAAAACCGCTAATTTGGACCCGGAATGGATATTTATGCTAAGTCGTAATGGATTTATGGTAGATTTAGCAATTTCATATAGGCTTACTGAAGATAAAAAGTATTTAGAAAAATGGAAGGAATATCTTTTTAGTTTTATAAAGTATAATGGAATTCCTTCAGATTATAATAAAGATACCTGGCGTACTCTAGATACAGGGATAAGATTATCTAATTGGATGAGAAGCCTGATATATTTAGGAAATGATTTAGAGTTATCAAATGAAGAGTTAGAAAAATTTGAAGAGTCATTAAAAATACACTTAGAATTTTTAGATGAAGCTTATAAACCAAAAGAATTGTTAAGTAATTGGGGCGTATTACTTATTACAGGTGTACTTTCAGTATCTATTTTATTCCCTGATTTAGTAGATGAAGAACATAGAAAATGGGCATGGGACCTGTTAGAAGATCAGCTTAATATACAATTTTATCAAGATGGAATACAGTGGGAACAAAGTCCTATGTATCACCATGAAGTTGTATTAAGCATAACATATGTAATGATGCATGCTGAATATACAAAGCAACATATACCGTTAGATATTAGAGAAAAATTAAAGCCTTTAGTTGCTGCATCTCAATTTTATATAAAACATAATGAAAAATTACTTTCTTTAAACGATAGTGATAATGTTGATTTTTCATATGTGTATAGTATATATAGATGCCTTGGATTATCATCTGAGGCTCCTTCTAAAAATGAGAAGGGAATTTTGTTTGTTGGAAGTATGTATGAGAATAAGTATATAGACTCTAAGAATGTTTCGGTTAACGGCTGTTTTAAACAAATAGATAGTGGATTCTTGGCATATAAGGATAATAATCATTTAATAACATTATTTAATGGTAGACATGGAAGTGCTCATGGACATGCATCTCTTGGAAGTATGACTATTACTTTAAATAAGACTGATATAGTAGGGGATCCGGGAAGATTTACTTATAGAAATGACTCCCCACTAAGAACAGGTTTAAAAAAACAATGGATGCATAATACTGTTGATGTTGATGATAAGGAAGATTTTAAGATTAGTGGAGATTCTTCATATGACGAAGTTCAAGATCCAATAGGAAGTATCTATAATCAAAAAGGAAATTATATAGCCTTAGAAGGAATATGGTCAGGGAAGGCTGATATGACAGAAAAAGAAAAGATTGAAAATTCAAAGAAAAACTTATACACAATAAAAAGAACAGTTTTTTTAGAAAATAAAATGAATGTCGTATTAGTATTTACGGAAATTGATTATCCTGGTGAACATAAATGGCGTTCAATTTATAATATTGAACCAACAGCAAGATGTATTTATGAAGAAGAAAAAATGGTGGTTCAATCTGAAAATATGAGCTTTATAGTAGATGTTTTAGAAGGAGAACCTTTTGTAAAGACAAAGAGTATTTTCTCTAATAAATACAATCATCTATGTAATAATGATAAATTAGTATCTAGTTCTTCATTTATAGATAGAGGGGTTAAGGTAGAAGCTTTTTATGAAAAGAATACTATTAATATAAGACCTTTATATGTTCATCAAAATGGTAAATCTGAACAAGCTGAAAAGGACAAGATGATCGGATTTGAAGTAAAGAGTTTAAAGGATGATGAAGAGTTTTCAATATTCTATTGTGGATTTGATACATTCAAAGGAAATAAAATCTATTATAGCGAAAAGGGTCAAGGAATATTCGGTAAGTTAACTATTTTTGATAAGGATAATAAAAGAATTAAACTTTTATAAAAGTAGCTTTAATTCATAGTAAAAAGGAGAATAATAAAATGTTAAAGGTTCAATTGATTTCAGGAAATGGAGAAGTTATTAAAGAAGCATTTAGTGAAGACCGTGTATATTTAGGTTACAAGGGAACTCTAGATGATGGAGCGTCAGTAAAAATTATTAACTCTAATCCCGGAGAATATTTATGGGTTAAGATAAACAAGTGTATTGACAAATCATTAGTTTATTTTAGAGGCACTGAGATGCATTATATATTTCCTTTTACTGAAGAAGCTAAGGTAGCTTATCCAGTTGGAGCGTTTGAAGGCGATAGGCATTATTTTTCAGTTGAAAGACCTACTAAAGAGGAATTAATAAAGTATAGAAATGTAGCATTGAATCCTGCAGATCAAAAGAACGGAACAGGTGTTTATCCTCATGCAATAGCAAATGTTGAAACTAGAAATGAATCGGTATTCTTTGCAAGTAATGCAATAGATGGGATTTGTGTAACTGATGGACATGGAAGATGGCCATATCAATCTTGGGGAATAAATAAACAAAAGGATGCAGAGATAACTGTTGAATTTGGAAAAGAAGTTTTAATAAATAAAATAGGTTTATTCTTGAGAGCTGATTATCCACATGACAGTTATTGGACAAGCGTTAAATTATCATTATCAACTGGTAAAGAAATGATATTAAAAACAACTAATAGTTCAGAGTGTCAGTATTTTGACATTCCACTATCTAAAGTTGAATGGATAAGGTTGTCAGATCTAATAAAAAATGAAGATGAGTCAGAGTTTCCTGCGTTAATCCAAATAGAAGCATGGGGATGGATAGATGAAATCTAAATTGTTTTATTGATGAATATTAATTATATAGTAATTAATAAATAAAATAAATGAAAATTAAAAGTTAACATTGCAAAGGAAAAATAGATTAAAAGGTGCCTAAGTAATTGGGCACTTTTTGTATTATATATAAGTTACTTTAAATAACTTTCAATAAATATATATAAATAAATATAAGTAATGAAGAAGATAATAAAAAATAAAAAAGCTATAGTTTTCACTATAGCTTATAACAATCTAAAATTATCTTCTATTTTGTTCTTTTTTTGCTCTTCTACAAGAAATACATCTTGTTGGTTCGTTATCGAATCCTTTTTCTTTATAGAATTCTTGTTCTCCTACTGAAAAAATGAATTCGCTTCCGCAATCTCTGCATGTTATTGTTTTATCTGACATATATAGTCCTCCTAAAATTAAAGATTCTAATTTGATAATAATCTCTAATTTATGAGAAACTAATTATCGAAATGAAACTTTTTTGTTTTGTTAGCAACTTGCTACTCATTTATAATAACATGGATATAAATATAATGCAATAGTATTTGTAAAAAATATTAATTATTTTTTGAAAATTTTAAAATAATTATATATTATATATAAAATTATTACAAATATGTATGATGTTAAAAAATAAAAGGAAACTTGGGAATGCATTGATCCAATATCATTTACAACTGGAGAAATGAAAAAGAGATATGGTTTCATTTATGTAGATAGAAATAATGATGGTAGTGGATCACTTAAAAGATATAAAAAGAAATCTTTTGACTGGTATAAGAAAGTAATAGAATCTAACGGCGAAGTTTTATAATAATAATGTAATAGTAGACTGAGGAGATTTGAAGCTTTCATCTAGATATTGAGAAAAGAGTAGTATAATTACCACAAGGGAGTCGCGTTTCGCGACCACCTTGTGGATTATTAATTATCAAATGAATAATCAATATTTAATGTGTATTATTTATTATTTTTTATATTATATAGGTATGATTAATTGAAGTAGAAATAAGTACTTTTAAAACCATAGTTTAATTTGGTAGTCATAAGAATGTCAGAATATCTATAACTATTGCTAGTGGTAATAGTGAAAATAATATTGATTTAATACACAAATAATGAAGTTAATTGAAGATGAAAGCTTTATAGAGATTCTTATTAATAGTGATGATTCTCAAAAAGCTTATATTTTGAAAAGATAAAAAAATATAAATATTCAGAAAAAACAAAAAAAAGTGTATTGCCAATTAAGGAAAAAATTAGTATAATATATATGAAAATAATGTAATGTGTTTGTTTTAAGTTAGCGTGTAATCAATTAAGTTTGAGCATTAGCTGAAAAGGATTTATTATCCTTTTCAGCTTTTTTTATGCAATAGTGCTATAAAAAATAATCAAATTATGAAAGAAGCCAAGTCGAAGCACAATTATAGAAGAATCAAACTTAGATATGTCCATTTTGCAAGAGCAAATACATGACAAGAAAAATTTAAGGAGGAAAGAGGTAATGATAAAGAAATCGAAAAGATATTTATCAGCAATGCTTACAGGTGCCATATTATTATCAAATATGTCAGGCACAATTAGTGTATCGGCTGAAACTCTAGCTAATGGAGTGCAAACTGTTGAAGTTACTACATTAGAAAATACTGAGTATGAAATTTATCCATCACCACAAAGTATAGAGTATGAGGAAGGAAGTTTTAGTTTTGACAATGGTGTAAACGTTGTTTATGAATCTGGTATAGATATTTATACTAAAGCTCGTCTTGAAAATGAAATTTTAAAAGCTAATAATATTGGATATGAAGTTTCATCATCTAATGCAGTTATTGATGGAAAAACTAATATTTTAGTAGGTATTGAAGGCTCTGGTGAATTTGTTGATAAGTATGCAGAGAAATACACTTTATCAACAGAGAATCTTTTTAGTAAAATTGATTCTTATTTCTTAGCCGCTGACAATAACATTATTACTGTTCTTGGAAAAGATACAGATGCAGCTTTTTATGGGTTAACAACTTTATATCATGTAGTAAATCAAATAAATAATAATAGAATAAGGAATTTTAAAATTGAAGACTATGCAAATGTAGTTACTAGAGGATTTATAGAAGGGTACTATGGAAATCCATGGTCAGTAGAAGACAGAAGTGATCTTATGACTTATGGTGGATATTATAAGTTAAATGCTTACTTTTATGCTCCTAAAGATGATCCAAAGCATAGAGTTCAGTGGCGTTCTCTTTACACTGAAGATGAGCTTACATGGATTAAACAGTTAGCTGATGCAGGGAATGCTTCTAAGTGTAGGTTTGTATATGGAATTCATCCATTCCCAGGAAATGATCCTTTTGGAATTAATAAAAATGAAGATGGATATCAAAAGGATTTAACTGATTTAAAAGCTAAGCTTAAACAAGTTATAGATCAAGGTGTTAGGCAAGTTGCTATACTTGCAGATGACTTTGCTAATCCAGGTGGAGAACTTGGGCTTAGATTAGTAAATGACATAACTACTTGGTTAGAAACTGAAGTAAAGTCACAATATCCTGATATGAAAACTACATTACCGTACATTCCTTTTGATTATATGGGAAATGGATCAAGTAATGAGTTCACTTCTTTAAAACAAGCTCCAGAAAATGTACAACTTGTTATGACTGGTGGAAGAATTTGGGGGGAAGTAACTCAAAACTTCTCACAAACATTTAAGAATAATACAGGTAGAGCACCATATTATTGGATTAACTGGCCATGTTCAGATAATTCTAAGAAACATTTAATAATGGGGGGGAATGATACATTCTTACATCCAGGAGTAGATCCAACACTAATTGAAGGAATAATGTTAAATCCAATGCAACAATCAGAAGCTAACAAATCAGCGCTATTTGCAGTTGCAGATTACTCTTGGAATATTTGGGAGACTAAAGCAGAGGCAGATCAAAACTGGAATGATTCATTTAAATATATGGATCATAATACAGCTATAGAAACCGAATCTTCAGCTGCTTTACGTGAAATTAGTAAGCACATGATAAATCAAAATATGGATAGTCGTGTTACTGCATTACAAGAATCTATCGAATTAGCTCCAAAATTAACAGCTTTTAAAGAAAAATATGATTCTGGTGCACTTGTTAAAGAAGATGCATTAGCATTAATTGAAGAATTTACAAAACTTAAAGATGCAACAGATTATTATAAAAATAATCCAGGAAATTCAAAGACAAGAGATCAAATAATTTACTGGTTAAATTGCTGGGAAGATACAACAACAGCAGCAATTGGATACTTAAAAGCTATTATTGCAAATGAAGAAGGAAATAATAATGATGTTTGGACAAACTATTCAGAAGCACAAGCTGCATTTGAGAAGTCAAAGTCTTATGGATTCCACTATGTAGATCATACTGAATATGCAGAGGTAGGTGTTCAACATATTGTTCCATTCATAAAAACTATGGAACAAGCTTTAGCTCCAATAGTTTCTGGTATAGTAGATCCATCTAAGGTAGTTGCATCTGTTATAACTAATAGATCAGATGTTCCAGCTGGAAACTTATCAAATGTTTTAGATAACAATCCTTCAACTGAAGTTGTTTATAAGAATCCGAATACTATAGTAGCAGGAACTTATATTGGTGTTAAGTACAATAAAGTAATTAATATTAAAGACATAGAATTTTCATTAGGTGCTATTTCTAATCCAAATGACACAATGCAAGAGGCTAAGCTTCAATATACAGTGGATGGTAGAGAATGGATAGATTTAAATGAAGAAGTTTATACTATGCCAAGTAAAATTACTGTTGATGGTTTAAATCTTGATGCAATGGGAGTTCGTGTGATTGCAACTAAAGATAGATCAAATACATGGTTTGGTGTTAAAGACATAATAATTAATAAAGATGATATTGTAGAAGAAGAACCTGGAATAAATGCTACTATAATAAGAACTCCAGGATGGAAAGGAATTTATAGTGGATCTGAGTCAAACTTATTAGATGGTAATGACTCAAGTGATGTTTGGTATAAAACTCATGCAGGAGATATGAGTTATGCTGGAGATTACATTGGATTAGATTTAGGGTCAGTAATTCCAGTAGGAGATGTTAGATTTGTTGTTGGAAGAAATGGTTCGGGAGATAAGTGGACTAGTTACAAATTAGAATATTCAATAAACAATCAAGATTGGACAACATTTAAAGAATATACAGGAAAAGAGAGTGGACAAGATATAATTGAAGAAAATCTTGAAGGAAAAGAAGCTAGATATGTTAGATTAACTAACAAGGAAGATGCACATAAATGGGTAATCTTCTCAGAAATTAGTGTGAAAAAGCATGGCTCAGAGGTATCAACAAAGAATGTTTATACAAATACTGATTTAGAACTTGCATCAATTTTTGAAAATGAAGAGTTAACAAAGCTAGCTCCAAAAGAAAATATAACTTTACAGGCTAATGAATATATAGGAATTAAGTTAGATAGAATTAAGGACTTAAGTGAAATAGCTTTAGAAGTATCAAATATGGATGGATTAGCATTACAAATATCTATGAATGGATTAGAGTGGACTGATGTTAATTTAGAGTCAAGAAGTAATTTACAAGATGCTAGATATGTTAGATTAATAGCTAATAAAGATGTTACTTTCAATTTAAATAAATTTGAAGTTAAATCTAATGAAATTTATGCTCCATCTATAGTAGAATCATTTGTAAAAATTAATGGTAAAGTAGAAAGCATATTTGATAAAAACTTTAATTCATCAGCATCATTTGATTCTTATCCAAGAAAAGATAGTGGTATAGTATTTGATCTAGGACAAACTATGAATATAAGTAATATTACTTATGCTGTTCTAGATACAGAAATAAATTATCTAAGAGATGCTAAATTCCAAATATCTTTAGATGGAAAAGAATGGACAGATGTAATAACTATTGGTGATGGTATAGAAAATGATGATAGTGATATTAATTCTAAGCCAGTTGATGCTGGATATGATCATGGAGATAGTACTACTATAGTTCCAATTTCTCATGCTTTTGTAAAAGGTGAATTAGATTCAGCTAAAGAAGCAAGATATTTAAGAATACTATTTACTGCAAATTATATGCATAGATGGGTTAAAATAAGCGAAATCTTAATTAACGATGGTGAATATGTTCCAGCTGTAAATGATCCAACTTTTGTTTCTAATCCAATAGAGGTAGAAGGATTTGGCCCACAAAATATTAAGGATGCCGATTTAACTACAGCATATAAACCAAATACTAATAATGGACAAGTAAAATCAGGAAGCTTAACATATCGTTTATCTGAAAATACAGATGTTAAGAAGATAAATATTGTTCAAAGTGGCAATGGTATTTCGAATGCTAAAGTTATGGTTAGAACTGGATATGATGAAGATGGACAAGAACTTTGGAATGAACTTGGAACACTAGATAAGAGTTTAAATGAAATTCTAAATACTAAGTATGATAACATCTATGAAATAAGAATTGATTGGGAAGGGGTAGCTCCTACTATATATGAAATAGTTACAATCAATAATTATGATATACCAAATATAACTGATTTAGAAGAATTAATATCATCTTCTGATGAGTATATAGCAGAAAACTACACATCAGGAAGTTTTGCTATATTTACTGAAGCTTTAGAAACTGCAAAATCTACATTAGATAATTTAGCAAGTGTAAGTCAATCTGATATTGATAAAGCTAAAGAAGATTTAGTAAATGCAATAACTGGATTAGTTGATATTCAAGATTTAAAAGCTGTTATTAATAAAGCAAATGCTATTATAGGTAGTGATGTAGAGTACACAGAAGCAACATTCAATGCTCTTAAGGAAGCTTTAGAAGTTGCAAATACTGTTTTAGCTAATGCTGATGCAACAAAAGATATGGTAACAGAAGCTATAGACAATGTTGATAAAGCTATCGATTCTTTAGTTGTAGTTGAAAATAAACCTGCAAATAAAGAACAATTACAAGCTTTAGTTGATAAAGCAAGTTCAATATCAGAAGAAGATCTTTCAAAAGTTGAAGATGAATCATTAGTTGCTGAATTTAAAGAAGCTTTAGATGAAGCTAAGGCTATATTAGCAGATGAAGAAGCAACACAAGAAGTTATAGATGCATCAGTAGATAGATTAACTAAGGCAATAGAATCTTTATCTTTTGAAAATACAGATAAAGGAGCTTTAACTGATTTAATAGAAGATATAATGAACTTAAATAGTGAAAATTATACAGAAGAATCATGGAATACTTTAAAAGATAAATTAGAAATTGCAAAGGAAGTTCTTTTAAATGAGAATGCAACTGAAGAAGAAGTTTCAAAAGCTTATGATGAATTATTTAAAGCTTTCTCTGAATTAAAAGTAAAACCAAGCCAAGAAAGACTTGAAGCTTTAATCAACAAAGCAGAAGGTTATAAGAAGAAGGATTATACAAAAGAAAGTTTTGAAGTCCTTAGTGAAAAATTAAAAGCAGCTAAAAAAGTATTAAAAGATAAAAATGCTACAGAAGCTGATATATTAAAAGCAGAGCTTGAATTACAAAAAGCAATAGATCAGCTAGTAGTAAGAGACAATAATAATGGCAGCAATAACAACAGCAACAATGGTAATAACAATTCTAATAATGGTAGTGGTAATTTACCTCTAACAGGAGGAACTTCATCACTTGCATTAGTAGGAATTGCAGTAACACTTATTGGTGCTGGAACTGTACTAAGAAGAAGAAAGTAATTTAAATTTTTCTGAGCCCCAGGATGATTTTCCCTTGGGGCTCAATTGTTTATAAATTGAAATTATTAAAATTCTTAGATAAATCTATAAATTTCTAACAGGTTTAGTAAACAATTACATGAGACTGGAAAATAATGATATAATTTGAAATATGTAATAAAATGGATTAAAAGATATTAGGAATATTAAATAAATAAGATTTATATTTGATTAATTATTTTTAAATTATTGTATAAATAAAATGTAGTAAAAAGATTTTAAAGTATATAACGTATATTATTTTGGATGAAACGGTAGAAAAATAAATCATAGTAAGTAAGCTTGGAGATATATAATAATCATTTATTTATTCATTAATATTTTATTTAAATACACTTATAGGGTATTGTTTAATATTATTAAATTTAAATAGTTTTAATAATATTATTCAAATAAATAAAAAAGATATTTTATAAGGGGAGGATTTAAGATGAGACCATTTCAAAAAAAATGTTGTGCTTTATTGGTAGGGATGTCTGTAATGACTAGCTTAGTACCAACAACTAGAACATCTGCAATACCTTTAAATGCTGAAGCTAAGCAAAAACAAAATGCTGAAACAGTGTATGTAGGTTTTATTAAGGATGGAGAAAGATCTACGTTATTTAACCAAGATTGGCGCTTTTACAAAGGTGAGCAAGCAGGTGCAGAAGCTCTTGATTTTAATGATTCATCTTGGCGTTCTTTAAGCTTACCACATGACTGGAGTATTGAAGGAGATTTTACTGTTGAAGGTGAAGCTGAAAGTGGGTTTTTATTAGGAGGTACTGGATGGTATCGTAAACATTTTGTTATTCCAGAAAAATATAAAGGCAAAGAATTTACTATAAACTTTGATGGTGTTTATATGAATGCTGAAGTTTATGTAAATGGTAAGCTAGTAGGTGAACATAACTATGGTTATACAGCATTTGCTTTTGATATTACTGATGAATTGATATGTGATGGAGAAAGTGAAAATGTAATAGCAGTTAAAGTAAAAAATCCAATTCCAAGTAGTAGATGGTATTCAGGAAGTGGAATATATAGAGATGTTACTTTAACAGTTACAGATTCTATCCATGTTTCACATTTAGGAACAACTGTTACTACACCAGAAATACAAACACAGCAAGGCGGAAATGTTGATGTAGTAGTTGAAACAGTTGTAGAAAATGAATCAGAGAACACTAGTGATATTAAACTTAAAACTACTGTTGTAAATTCTGATGGAGAAGAAGTTAGTAATCCAGTAGAAACAACTGAAAATATAGCTGCAAATGGAAACTTTACTTTTAAACAAACAGCAGTAGTAAATAATCCGAATTTATGGTCAGTTGATAACCCAAATATGTATAAAATAAAAAATGAAGTTATAGTAAATGATGAAGTAGTTGATACTTACTATGCAGACTTTGGATTTAGATATTTCAATTTTGATAGAGATACAGGTTTCTCATTGAATGGAGAAAATATGAAGCTTAAGGGTGTTTGTATGCACCATGACCAAGGGGCTTTAGGAGCGGCTTCTTATTATAGATCCGTTGAGCGTCAAATGGAGATAATGAAGGAAATGGGTGTAAATGCAATTCGTGTTACTCATAATCCTGCAAGTGAAATGTTATTAGAAATTTGCGATAGATTAGGGCTTTTAGTTATAAACGAAGCATTTGATACTTGGACAAACTCTAAGAATGGTAATGTAAATGACTTTTCTAAATTTTTCAATACCCCTATAGAAGAAGGCAATCAAATAATTAATGGAGAGCCAGGAATGTCTTGGGGAGAATTTGAAGCTAGAACAATGGTTAAAACTTCAATAAACAATCCATCAGTAATTATGTGGTCAATAGGAAACGAAGTTTTAGAGGGGATAGGTGGAAACTCTTCTAACTATTCTACAATTGCACAAAATATTGTTGAGTGGATTCAAGATGAAGATACAACAAGACCTGTTACTATTGGTGATAACAAGAGTAAGGGGGGACTTGGCAATACTAATGCCGTAGCTATTTCAGATGTCGTTGCTAATAATGGCGGTATAGTAGGGTTTAACTATGCTAATGAAAATCAATTTAACAGTTTAAGAAATAGTAAAGCTAACTGGATACTTTATGGATCAGAAACTAGTAGTGCAGTTCATAGTAGAGGGTATTATAAGGTTAGAAATAAGAATCCTCAAAGTGATGCAGATTTACAAATTCCAGAGTTTGATAATAATTCAAATAAAGTAGGTTGGGGTCATTCTGCAAGTGATGCATGGAAATATACAATAAAATATGATTATAATGCAGGAGAGTTTGTTTGGACAGGATTTGACTATATTGGAGAGCCTACACCATGGAATGGAATTGGAACTGGCAGTGTTTCAGGCAAAGGAGCCGCTCCAAAATCAAGTTATTTTGGGATAGTTGATACTGCTGGATTTGAGAAGGATGTTTATTATTTATATCAAAGTCAATGGAATGATGATGTAAATACATTACATGTATTACCAACGTGGAATAGAGAAGATATTTCAGTTTCTAATGGGAATGTGCAGGTTGATGTATTTACAGATGCTTATAAGGTAGAATTATATGTAAATGATAGGTTAGTTGGAACTAAAACTGCAACTGAACATACTACAGGCATAGGTTATAAATACTATACTTTTGATAACGATTCATTATACCCAAGCTTTACAGTTCCTTATGAAGCAGGAACAATTAAAGCTAAGGGATATGATAAGAGTGGAAATTTATTAACTAATACAGAAGGTAGATCTTCAGTAACAACCTATGGAGAGGTATCTACTGTAGATTTAAGTGCTGATAAGACTACTATAAATGCAGATGGATATGACTTATCTTATATTACTGTTGATTTAGTAGATGAAGATGGAAACATAGCTTCCGGTGCTAATAATAGATTAAATTACACTCTTGAGGGAAATGGTAAAATAGTTGGTTTAGATAATGGAAATGCAGCTGATACAGATAGATATAAGCCAGAAACTGATAAATTAGGAACTAGAAGTGCATTCAGTGGCAAAGCTTTAGTTATAGTACAATCAACTAAAGATGCTGGAGATATAACTTTAACTGTTTCAGGTGAAGGATTAGAATCTAAATCTATAACTATTAATACTGTAAATACAGCAGGTGATGATAAATATATAGAATCGTATGATATAGTTAAAGATTATTATGTATCATTAGAAGAAAAGCCATTATTACCAAAAGAAGTTACAGCTAGATATAGTGATGGCACTACTGAAACTATAAAGGTTGAGTGGAATGAATATGATGAAGTACAATTAAGCACTCCACAAATATTTAAAGTTACTGGTAAATTAGTAGGTACAGATATTGCAGTAGTTGTTAATTTACATGTACTAGGTGATGTAGTTTCAATGGAAAATCTATCAACCTTCGCATATGCAGGAAATAATCCTACACTTCCTAAGACAGTAAAAGGATATTTAGCAAATGGTATTGAATCAGAAGAATTTGTTGTTAATTGGAATTTAGATGGTTTAGATTTTTCAAAAGAAAATACAAATGTTTCTGTTCCCGGAACTGTAGAACTATTAGGTAAAACTTATAATGTTACAGCAAATGTACGTATAGTTCCAGCTTTAAAATCAGCTAGAAATCTTGCAATAAATAAATCAAGTGAAAATGATGATGTTCCAACATTATCTCAAAGTTGTAAAGTAACAGCAGATAACTTAAATTCTATTAATAATGGAATTACAAATGGTGGGGAAAATGTTAATGAACGTTGGACAAACTGGAATGAGCGTAATTTAACTGGAGAAAATGGTGAACCTAAGGGAGCATATGTTCAATTTGATTGGAATAATAAATACGATATAGATCGTCTAGATTTATGGTTATTTACAGATAACTTAAGTGCGAGAATTCCAAAGAAAGTTGAAATTAGCTACAAAAATGAAAATGGAGAATATGTTGTTGCTCCACATACAAATACAACAGAAGTATCACATACAGCTGGTGAAACAACTTATTTCTTAGATGAAGTTATAAATACTGATAGTATTAGAATTTATATGCAACAACCACAACTTGGAAATTGTATTGGATTAACAGAAGTAAAAGTTTATGAATATGTAATGCAAGAAAATGCTAAAACAACAAATACTTTAACAGAAATAAAAATAGATGGTAAAGCATTAGAAAGCTTTGATCCAGATACAAATGAATACTCAATTAATTTAGAAAAATTACCAGAGTTAGTTGAAGCAACTGCAATTGATAATGCATCAGTAACTATATTACCAATCTATAATAATAAATCAACAATTGTTGTTCGTGCGGAAGATGGATCTAAAAATGCTTATACTGTAAATTATGTATTACCAGCACCAAAAGAATATACAGTTACAGTAAATAAAACAGAAGGTGGTGCAGTTGCAGGCGCAGGAAAATATGTGGAAGGTGAAGAAGTTACTTTAATTGCAACAGCAAATGAAGGATACAACTTCATAGGTTGGTTTGAGGAAGAAGGAAAAGAAGTTAGCAAAGATGCAACTTACAGATTTATAATTAATTCTGATGTAGTATTAAATGCTAAATTTGAAAAAGTTCCTGAAGTTGTAGATCCAAGTGAACCAACAAACCCAGAAAATCCTAGCAATCCAGAAAAACCAATAGAGCCAAGTAAGCCTGTAGATCCAAGTAATCCAGGGGATCAAGGCGGTTCAAATGATCAAGGAAATACAAATGACTCAAGCAATTCAACAGGAGATAGTGATACTAAATTGCCTTCAACTGGTTCAGTGGTATCAAGTACTCAAATACTTGTATTAGCCTTAGTACTAGTAGGAGTAGGAACAGTTATATTAAGAAAAAGAAAATACGGATTAAAATAATTTATACTTTTATATGCCTCAAGGGAATTTCTCTTGGGGCATTTTTTATATAAAGAAAATAAAAATAGATTTGTCTATTGCTTCTTTAAAAATAAATTTATATTACCCAATATTTATGTGTAACAAATATTTAATGTAATCATATAATTAAATAAATTGAAAAAGAATGATATTAATTAAGATAAATAGTAAGTTTTTATAAAAAATTATTTTTATAAAAAAAGTACATAAATGGAGTTTTTGACATTATTAATAGAAAATTCGTGAAAAAGAATAAGTTTTATTATGTAGATATTAAAAAATAACTTATGAGCCTGAATGGAGGAGGTAATTTGGAAGATCAGCTAATAAGTATTGAAGAAATTATAAAAATACTGAAGAAAAGGAGAAAAATTATAGTCATAATAACATTATTATCTACATTAGCTTCAGTAGTATTAAGTTTTTTTGTAATTGAGCCTAAATATGAAGCAAGTACAAAGCTTTTTATAGGAAAAGAAACTACAGAAGCAAATCAAAGTTATAGTCAAAGTGATGTAATAATGTATCAGACATTAATGAAAACTTATTGCGAAGTAATAAAAACAAATGACCTTATTTTAAAAGCAGCAAAAGAAGCTAATATTGATTTAAATGCAGAAGAAGTTTTAGAAAACCTAAGTGTGATTACAATTGCTGATACACAAATTTTAGAAGTTAGTTTTAAAAGTGAAAATGCAAAAGAGGCAAGGGATTTAATTGAAGAAATCACAAAAGAATTTATAAAAATATCAAAAGAATTATTTCCAAATGGGAATGTAAAAGTGTTACAACAAGTAAGCCTTCCAGAGAAACCAGTAAGTCCTAATAAAATAATTAATATTTCAATAGCCTTTTTATTAGGATTAATAGTAAGTATTGCATTATCATTTTTACTGGAATTTCTCCGTAAGACAAGGGTTTGATTATATTATTTTAGATACTCCTCCATTTTAAATAGGGTATATAATAATGAAAATAAATACTATTACTAGTAAGGTGTAGGAATAGTAAGCTAATAAATCAATTCTATTAATAAAGGTAAGATAATGGATTATGCAGTATTAATAAAAGTAGGAGGAAGTATGAAAACTATTAGTTACTTAATCCTTAAAAGAATAATAGATATTATTGGATCGATTATAGGTATTGTTTTAGTAAGCCCAGTATTATTAGTAACAGCAGTTTTAATAAAATTAGAATCCAAAGGACGGATATTTTTTTCTCAAACCAGGGTTGGTTTACATGGAAAGGAATTTAAAATTTATAAATTTAGGTCAATGGTAGATGGAGCAGAAGCTCTTAGAAAAAGCATAGAGCATAAAAATGAAATGGCGGGGCCTATGTTTAAAGTGAGGGACGATCCTAGGATTACGAAAATAGGAAGGTTTATAAGAAAAACAAGTATAGATGAATTACCACAGTTAATAAATGTTTTAAAGGGTGAAATGAGTTTGGTTGGACCAAGGCCAAGTCTTCCAAGTGAAGTTGAAAAATTTGAATCTTGGATGCTAAAGAGGGTCTTACTTGCTATTGGCAGGTATCTGGAAGAAATAATATTTGCTTTGAGGATTGGATGAAGCTAGATATCGATTATGTGAATCATAGAAATATGCAGTTAGATATAAAGTTGATATTTAAAACAATTATTTTGCTATTTGGAGATAAGAATGCATATTGATTGGAGGGAATGAATGAATATAGTAGTGGCTGGGACGGGCTATGTTGGGTTAGTTACAGGAGCATGTCTTTCAGAAATAGGGCATAATGTACTATGTGTAGATATTGATGAAAAGAAAGTTGAAGTAATGAAAAGTGGAAAATCTCCAATATATGAGCCGGGATTAGATGAAATAATTAAAAGGAATTTTGATGCTGGTAGATTAGATTTTACTATTGATTATAAAAATGTATATAAAAATGCAACTGTTGTATTTATTGGAGTTGGAACTCCAGAGAGAGAAGATGGTTCAGCTAATTTAGATTATATCTTTGATGTATGTAAACAAATTGCTGAAAACGTAGAAAATGATTGTTTAGTTGTAGTTAAATCTACTGTGCCAATAGGAACTAATGAAAGAATTGAAGAATTCATAAAAGAAAATACAGTTAACAACGTAAATGTTGAGGTAGCATCTAATCCAGAATTTTTATCACAGGGAACAGCTATAGTAGATACGATGCAAGCAAGCAGAATAGTAATTGGAGTAGAATCAAAAAGAGCGGAAAATATATTAATAGAAATATATTGTAAATTTAATAGGCCTATAATTTGCACTGATAGAAGAAGTGCTGAGATGATAAAATATGCTTCAAATGATTTTTTAGCATTAAAGATAAGTTTTATTAATGAAATAGCTAATGTCTGTGAAATTATAAATGCAGATGTAGAAGATGTAGTAAAAGGAATGAGCTATGATAAAAGAATCGGGGACAAGTTTTTAAATGCAGGGGTAGGTTATGGAGGATCATGCTTTCCTAAAGATACTAAGGCACTTCATTGGCTAGCAAATGACCATGGATATGAGATAAAAACTATAAAAGCAGCTATAGAAGTAAATGAAAATCAAAAGCTTAAGTTATTTAGAAAAGCAAAGCAAAGGTTTGGAAGTTTAAAAGGAAAAAGAGTTGCGGTACTTGGATTGACATTTAAAGCTGAAACAGATGATTTAAGGGAAGCTCCATCAATTTTTAATATAAAAAGATTATTGGATGAAGGAGCTGAAATAGTAGCCTTCGACCCAGTAGGAATAGAGAATTTTAAGAAAAAATATCCTACAGAAATAAGTTATGTATCTAATCCAGAAGACGCATTAAAAGATTCAGATATGGTATTTATATTTACCGAATGGAAGGAAATAAAAGCAATAGAAATAAAAAAATATATGGAATTAATGAAAACACCAATAATATTTGATGGCAGAAATTGCTTTAGATTAGAAGAAGTTAAAGAGACTAAAATAGATTATTACTCAATAGGAAGAAGAGAAATTCTTAATTTTAAAATTGAACAATAAAATATGCATATTATATGAAAATATGGAGGTGAAATGGTAGAGTGAAATGAAAAAGATTTGTTTTATAGCTTCCACGGGAGGACATTTTGATCAACTAATGATGCTTAAGCCAATTATGGATAAGTATGATAGTTTTATTATAACTGAAAAAACATCTTATCAAGCTATAAAAGACAATAGAAAAATTTATTATTTAAAACAAGTAAATAGGCATGAAAAGATATTTATATTAAAAATGTTAGTAAATATTATAAATACTTTAAAAATATTTTTAAGGGAAAAGCCAGATGTAGTTATATCAACAGGGGCTCTAGTTACTATACCAATTTGCATAATAGCGAAGATATTTAGAAAAAAGCTTATATTTATTGAATCATTTGCAAAAATTAATAGTCCTACATTAACAGGGAAACTTTTATATAAATTTGCAGATCAGTTTTATGTTCAATGGAAAGATATGCTTAAGATATATCCTAAGGTCATTTATAAGGGGGGATATATTGAAAAAGTTGAGAAAGATATGTGCTTTTTTGCCAACTAAACTTGTTGTATATATAGATAATTTTAGAGCTTATGGGAAGGTATTAAATTTAAATGATCCAAAGTATTATGGAGAAAAAATACAATGGATAAAACTATATGGACAAGTTGAAAAATTTACTTTATTAGTAGATAAATATCAAGTTAGGAGTTATGTTGAAGAAAAAATAGGAAGTGTATATTTACCAGAATTATATAGGATATATGAAAGTGTTTATGAAATAAATTATGATGAATTACCAGAAAAATTTGTTTTGAAGCTGAATAATGGATCTGGTGGAAATATCATATGTACAGATAAGTCATTACTGGATAAAGAGACAACTAATGAAAAGCTTAGAAGGTTAATGAAGGAAAAGTACTATAAATATACAAAAGAACTTCAATATAAAAATATAAAAACAATGATATTATGCGAAGAGTACTTAGAAGATAATAGGGGAGGTTTAATAGAGTATAGCCTGCATTGTTTTAATGGAAAAGTTGAATTTGTTGAGGTTCATACAGATAGGTTCAATGTATATAAGGAAAATTATTATTATCCTGATTGGTCAGAAGCTAAGTTTAGAGGAAAGTCAAAAAATCGTGCCAAGTGTATAGACAAACCAAAAAATCTAGAAAAATTAATTGAGCTTTCAGAAATATTAGCAAGTGATTTTACTTATGTAAGAGTTGATTTCAATGCTGTAGATAATAAATTATATTTTGGAGAGCTTACCTTTACTCCATCTAGTGGGACAGAGGGATTTTATCCTATTGAATATGATTTAGAAATAGCTGAAATGATAGATCTCAGTAAGTATTAAGTAAGTAAAAAGAATAGAAGTTGATAAGGAAAAAATGGGGATTGAGCAGTGACCGTTGAGGTTAATAAATAGAAATAGAAATTAAATAATTAAAGAATTATTGGGGAGCTGTAAAAAAATTGGGGGCTTTAATAGATTTAAAAGGTGGTGAAGTTTATGGATAAAATACCTAAAGTTATACACTACTGCTGGTTTGGGGGAAATGAAAAATCTAAGTTAATAAATAAATGTATGGAAACATGGAAAAGGTATCTTAAGGATTACGAAATAATGGAGTGGAATGAAGAAAACTTTAATATAGATATTTGTAGTTTTACTAAGGAAGCATATGAAGATAAAAAGTGGGCATTTGTATCAGATTATTGCAGACTTTGGGTTCTATACAATTATGGAGGAATATATTTAGATACTGATATTGAAATCTTAAAGCCATTAGATGATTTATTAGATAATAAGTCATTTACAGGAGTTGAAGAGGAAGATCAAATAGCTTTTGGTATATGGGGATGTAGAAGGCAAGATAAGTTTTTAGGAGAGATTTTAGAATATTATAATTTGATAAATTACTCAGAATACAAGGGGAACTTACAAGGATTAGCAATTCCAATTCACATTACAAATATGGCAAAAAAATTAGGGTATATAAAGAATCAAGATAGTATTTCTTATTATGGGGATGATGTGGTTGTATATCCTAAGGATTATTTTTATCCTAAAAGACATGCCTGGGAAGAGCCGAAAATAACAAAAAACACATATACAATTCATCATTATGAAGGAACTTGGAGAAAGCCACATCAAATATTAAGATCAAAAACTAAGGAGCTATTAATGAATGCTATTAGATATTTTCGGTAAAGAGGTGAATTTATGATTAGCTTAATTATACCAGTTTTTAATGTAGAAGAATATTTAAGGCAGTGCTTAGAAAGCATTATAAAACAAAGATTTAGTAATTATGAAGTAATACTTGTTGATGATGGATCTACTGATAAAAGTATGGAGATAATTAGAGAATATGAAAAGAAATTTAAGAGAGTAAAAATATTATCTCAAAGAAATAAGGGAGTTTCAGAGGCAAGAAATTTGGCTTTAAAACATGCTAAAGGAGAATATGTCTTATATATAGATTCAGATGATTTTTTGAAATTTAATATGTTAGAACTAATGGTTAATAAGGCTAATAAAACTAAAGCAGATATAGTCATGTGTAATTACAATCTTTACTATGGAGTTAATAATAAAAATAATAGAGTAGTTAGCTATAATGTTTTGGAGGACAAGATATATTCCTCAAGTGAAGTTATAGATATGATTTTAAATTTTAATATTCAAGGTCAGCTATGGAACAAGTTATTTAAAAGAAGTTTGCTTTTAGAAAATAACTTTGAATTTGAAAGCGGGAGGTATGTTCAAGATATATTTCCAGTTTTTAAAGTGATTAATAAGAGTAATAAAATAGCATTTATAAATGAGTATTTATATTATTATAGGCAAAGAGAAACTTCAACTATTCATAAAAAAAATACTAAGTTAGCAGAAGATTATTATCATGCAATGACTAGTATAATTCAATATATTATTAAAAATAATATTCAAGTAAATTCCAATAGCTTTAAGGTATTTAGAGCAAGTATCTTATCATATTTTATTTATCATTATACTAACACAGATGTTAAGAGTAGCTATAGAGATTTAAAAAAATCTAAATATGCAGATTTAGATGTTAAATTCAAAGATTTTATATTTTTAAAAAGTTTAAATAAAATAGATAAATTAAGATTACTCTTATGGAAACTTAGGATATTTAATTTAATAAAGAAGCTAAAAAATAAAATATAAGAAAATTTTTTTATAGACATTGAAGAAAAATCATGAAAACAAAAAGACAGTTATTGATTTAGATAGAAAAATCGTGAAAGCAAAAAGACAATTACAGATTTAGATAAAAAAATAATTAAAGTGAAAAGACAGTTATGGATTCATGAAAATATAAATTTTATGGAATATGTATGATGTGGATTGCTTAATCGTTAAGGAGAATTATGAGAAGTAAAAGAGTAGTAAAAAATTATTTATACAATATGGGGTATGAAGTTTTAATATTAATTTTACCAATAATAACAGCACCATATATTGCAAGGGTCTTAGGGGCAGATGGTATTGGCATCAGTAATTATACTAGTTCTTTTGCAATTGTATTTTCAGTGTTTGGGAAATTCGGCATAGATAGATATGGAAGTAAGCATATAGCTTATACTAGGGATAATAAGGGAAAAAGAAGTAAATCCTTTTGGAATATATGGTTGCTGCAAGTTATAAGTAGTCTTATATCAATTGTTGCTTATATTATATTTTTTACAATTCAAGGAAACTCATTAAAACTTTTATTCATATTACAATTACCAGTTGTGATATCGTCGTTAATAGATATAAGTTGGTTTTATATAGGGTTAGAAAATTTTAAGAAAATAGTAGTTAGAAATACATTTATAAAGATTATAAGTGTAATATTAATATTTACTTTAGTTAAAAGCTGTAGTGATTTAAACAAATATATTCTTATTAATTCTTTATCAGCTTTACTAGGATGTATTACATTTTGGAATTCTATATTTAAATATGTAAATAAACTTAAAGTTTCTAATATAAATATAAAACCATATTTAAGAGAATCATTTATATATCTTATTCCACAAATATGTATACAATTTTACACAGTTGTAGATCAAATTATTGTAGGAACATTATCAAGTGTTACAGATGTTGGATACTATTCACAAAGCTTAAAGATTCCTAAAATGTCATTAGCCTTTATTACATCTTTAAGTATGGTACTTATGCCAGCAATAGCCAATCTATATGAAAAAGAAGATATAAAAAATATAGAGAAGTATTTAAAAAGTTCATTACAAATAACAATTTGTATTGGTATATTTGGGGCAAGCTCTATGGCAGCAGTAGCTAATAAATTTGTACCTATCTTTTTTGGAGAGGATTTTAATATAATAATTCCATACATGATGGTAAATAGTTTGATAGCAATAATCATACCTATAGGATTAGTTTTTACAAATCAATTTACTATACCAACTAGTAAAAATAGAGAATATGTAATTCCAATAGTTTTAGCCTCTATAGTAAGTATAATTTCTAACTTAATTTTAATACCTATTATAGGAGTAACAGGAGCAGTAATAACAATTATATTAACTGAATTAACATCCACTATTTTGAAAATAGTCTTAATAAGAAAGTATTTAAATATGAAGGAATTGTTTAAAGGCACATATATTTATTTATTATTTGGAAGTGTTAATTTTATTATTGTTTATTTAAGTAGTTTTATTGTTAGAACTAATTGTATATCTTTATTATTTATATGTGGATTATGTTTTTTAGTTTATGGAGCATTAATGTTGATATTTAACAATCCAATTAAGGCAGATCTTCTAAATTTAATAAAAAGCAAAAGAAAAGATAGGAAAAAAATATTTTATTAAGGGTATTAAGTAGCATTTTATAGAAGGGGGACTATAGTGATATTTATAACAGTTGGAACTCAAAAATTCCAATTTAATAGATTGCTTAAAGAAATTGATAGATTAATAGAAGAAGAGAAAATTACAGAAGAGGTATTTGCTCAAATTGGATATAGTGGGTATAAACCTAAAAACTATAATTATAAAGACTTTATAGATAGGGATGAATTTGAAGATATAATAAAAAAATGCAAAATTATAATAACTCATGGAGGGACAGGATCTATTATTTGGGCAGTAAAACAAAGAAAAAAAGTAGTTGCAGTTCCAAGGTTAAAGGAATTTGGTGAGCATGTAGATGATCATCAAATTCAAATAGTTTCAGAGTTTGAAAGTATTGGATTTATAGAAGCTGCTCAAAGTGTTGAAATGCTAGGTAATACTATTGCTAATATAGATAAGTTAGAATTAAAAGAATATATTTCAAATACAGATAACATTATAAAAGAAATAGAAGTATTTATAAGGAAAATATAAAGCTAAAGATACTAAGAGTAAAACTATCTATATAAAAAGAGGAGAGTTTATTGATTTGAATATATTATATTTAAATAACTCTGTACATTTAGGGGGAGACACTAAGTGCATTATAAAGCTTTCCAAGGAGCTTAAGCGTAGTAATAAGATTATAGTGGGAAGTAACGGTGGCAGCTTAGAAATTGAATTTCAAAAAATGGGGATTAAACATTACAAAATAAAGCCTGTAAGTAGTATAAATATTTTCAGTATAATTTTTAATATTATACTGATTATTAAAATAGTAAAAAAAGAAAGTATAGATATTATACATAGTCATCATAGAATGACTACGTTAATGTCAAAGATAGCATCAAAATTTATAAAAGTAAAAGTAGTTCATACTCAGCATTTATGCATTGAAAATAAATTTTATTTAACTAGGCTTTCGCTAAAAAATATAAAGACAATAACTGTGAGCCAAGGAGCTAAGAAAATTTTAAAAAGAAAATGTAAGTTAAATGAAAAAAATATAACAACTATATATAACAGCATAGAAGTAGAATGCAAAAATAAAGAAATAGATCCTAAATTATTAGAATTAAAAGAAAAAGGATTTTTTTTAGTAGCTCAAATAAGTAGGATTATTGATTACAAAGGAGTGTACGATTTTGTAGATGTAGCAAGAAGTACTGTTAAAATTAATAAGGATATAAGATTTCTGTTAATTGGAGAAGGAGAAGAAAGTGAAAATTTAAATAAATATATAAAGCAAGGTAATTTAGAAGAGTATGTATATATGTTAGGAAGCAAGGACAATGTTATTGAACATTTAAAATATATAGATTTAATTTTATTATGTTCTTATATAGAGGGGTTACCATTAGTACCATTAGAAGCATTTTCACAGCAAGTACCTGTTATTGCTACAAATATAGAAGGTACAAAGGAAGAAATAGTAGGTGGAGAAAATGGATTTTTAGTTGAAGAAAAAAACATAGAAAAATTTACTGAAAAGATAAATGAAATCTTTAATAATGAGGACTTGTATAATTCATTAAAAGAAAATGCATATAAAATATTTAAGGAAAAGTTTGACGTAGATAGATATATAGCAGAACATATAGTTTTATATAATGAAGTATTATATGCGAAATAAATAAGGAGATAAGTATGTTGCTGTATAAACCAATAGCACATAAAAAAGAAAAATTAATATTTAGTTTATTTTTTATGATAGTAATAATCAGTCAAGGTATAAGAGGAAGATTAAATAGTATAACAAATACAAGTATATTCAACTATCATTTAATGCCAATAATACTAATTATATTAATGTTCATTAAAAGAAGTAATAAAGTAAGCAAGAAAAATTTTATTTTAATATTTTCAATAATTGGTTTTATAGGAATAGGATTTATAGCTAATAGATATAGTATATCTCAGCTTATAAGAACTACAATTGGATTTATACTTCCATTACTAATGTTATTAATTAATTATAAAGATGTAGATACAAATTATCTTTTACCTAATATATTAAAGACATTTAATATATTTATTAATATTACTTTTTTAATTCAAATAATTATGAGCATAAAGTATGGAAGAACTGGTGGAATAGTAGGACATCCTTTAACTTCAGGATGGTATTATGGGATATTCATAAGTTTAAATTGTATTTATTATAAATATTTTAATAGTAAGAAAGATTTTTTTATAATTAAGGATATACTAATTGCTTTAATAGGAACTGTTTTAGCATCAGGAAGAATTTCACTTATAATAGTGCTTATATTAAGTTTACTATATGCAATTAGTTGTTGTAGAAATAAAGTAATTCCATATGTTATTTTACCTATAATACTCATAGTATTTTTATCGACTTCAATAGTTGATAAATACATATGGGAAAAATTCAGGGCTACAGCTTCTTGGGGAGATATAACTAATGGAAGGTTACTTGGAATAAGAGAAATGAAATTTTTTAATGTATATCCTAAGTTTTTTACTGGAAAAGGTGTAGGGTATTCCAATTATATAAGTCAATACTTATTTGAAGTTGTAAATTTTGAAAACCCAATAATTATGTTTTCTTTTGATTATGGAATTATAACTGCAATAATGTTACTAATTGTTTCATTTATTTACCCAGTACAAAACTTTATAAGAAGTAAAAATATTTTATTAGCTATTAATTTTACTGCCATATTTATAATTCCATTCACATATAACGGATTAGCAGAAACAGTGGGTATATTTATAGTGTTGATATTTATTATTTATATATTTTTAATAATAAATAATGGAATTAAAAAGATTAATAAATTATAAAATAGAAAATCCAAAGGGGCTCGTTTCGTTAGCCCATTTGGATTTTGTATTTTTGTTGTAAATAGAAAGTAAATTAATTGGAGGTAAATGTGTCATAGGGATTGTCACTTCGGACTAGAAAAATAGAAATTCTAAAAATAATCCAAGTATCTAAAAATAATCCATTTCTTATGTAATGAAGGAAATAAAATCTAAAAATATTAAAAGTTTAAATAAAGAATATTCTAAATTAAATTAAATAAGGTGTGATATTATAAATACATAAGATGTAAAGCATTACAAAAGATTGCGATTTTCATCAAAGGTAAAGACCAATAAAATATTATATATGTAATTTAATATGGAGGGGTTTAAATGAGAATTAAAAAACTAACATCAATTTTGTTAGCAGCAACACTAACTTTAGGATTAGTAGCATGTGGAGGAAAGAGTGATAACACAGGCAATACTACAGGAGATAGTAAAGACAATAAGATAACAATATGGGCATGGGATGAAGCTTTCAATATAGTAGCGGCAAATAAAGCTAAAGAAATATATCAAAAGGAAAATCCAGATGCAGAAATTGAAGTTGTAACAATGGCTCAGGATGATATAGTGGCTAAATTAAATACAAGCTTATCTTCTGGATCTTATGAAGGGCTTCCAAATGTTGTATTAATTGAAGATTATAAAATTCAAGGATATTTAACAGCATATCAAGATGAATTTGCAGATTTATCTTCAGCAGCTAAGCGAGAAGACTTTGCAGATTATAAGACAGGTGTTAATTATGTTGATGGTAAATTATATGGAATACCTTTCGATAGTGGAGTAGCAGCAACATTCTATAGAACAGATTTAATAGAGCAAGCTGGATACACTAAGGAAGATATGCAAAACTTAACTTGGGAAAAATATATTGAAATAGGTAAAGCAGTAAAAGAAAAAACAGGAGTTGCAATGTGTACATTAGATCCTAGTGATATAGGACAAATCAGAATGATGTTACAAAGTGCAGGAGCATGGTATACAGATGCTGATGGAAAAGTTTCTATAGCAGATAATCAAGCATTAAAGGATTCTATAAAGATATATAATGATTTAGTGAAATCAGGAATTACAAAACAAGTAGCAGATTGGGATCAATTTGTAGGTGCATTTAATAATGGTGAAGTTGCATCAGTAGTTACTGGTTGCTGGATTGGACCTTCAATTAAAAAGGCTGAAGATCAAAGTGGAAAATGGGCAATAGCAGCATTCCCTAAGATGGCAAGTAATTCTAAATCAGTTAATGCATCTTCAATAGGTGGAGCAGGTTGGTATGTTCTTAAGAATGTTGGAAATACAGATATGGCAGTAGATTTCCTTGGAAAAACATTTGCTTCAAATACAGATTTAATGAATGATTTAGCAGATTCTATAACTTTAGTTAGTACTTTAAATAAAGCTGCTGAAGCTCCAAATTATTCAAAGCCAAGTGAATTTTTCAGTGGACAAGAAATATTTAAAGATTTTGCAGATTGGACAAGTAAAGTACCTTCAGTAAATTATGGTTTACACACTTATGCAATAGAAGATATTATGACTGAAGCTGTTCAAGCTATAGTTAATGGAGCTGATGTTGATTCAACATTAAAATCCTTCCAAAGTCAAATAGAATCAGCAGTAGCACAATAATAAATAGAAAAGAATTATCATAAGGAGAGTAGCCATTTATTAAAATAAAATTAGTAAATGGCTATTTCTTGTATAGGGGGAGTACATTTGAAAAGGAGTAATAAAAATAGAAGTCTAAATTATAAATTAGATAGAAAAGCTTGGTTATTTGTTATACCAAGTATCATACTAGTAACTGTATTTGTGTTTTATCCAATGATACAAGCCTTTATAACATCATTACAAAGTGGAATGGGCAATAATTTAAGCTTTGTTGGAATTGATAACTATAAGAGATTACTTACAGATTCAACATTTAAAAAAGCCTTATTTAATACGGTATTATATTTAATAATTCAAGTGCCAATTATGATTATATTAGCACTTGTTATATCGGCTATACTAAATGATAAGAAATTAAAAGCTAGGGGATTTTTTAGAACAGCAATATTCTTACCATGTGTTACATCTCTTGTAGCATATTCAATTATATTTAAAAGTTTATTTGCAACAGATGGGTTTGTTAATGCATTTTTAATTAATATAAATGTTATATCACAACCAATAGCATGGATTACTCATCCAATATGGGCTAGAGTATTAATTATAATAGCAATAACATGGAGATGGACAGGATATAATATGGTTTTCTATTTAGCAGGAATGCAATCAATTGATGATTCAATATATGAAGCAGCTGAAATTGATGGAGCAAGTGCTTTTATGAGATTTAAATCTATAACACTTCCATTATTAAAGCCGATAATTTTATTTACAACAATAAATTCTACAATAGGAACATTACAATTATTCGATGAAACTGTGAATATAACAAATGGAGGGCCAGCAAACGCAACAATTACTATTTCACAATATATTTATAATTTATTATTTAAATATTCACCAAACTTTGGATATGCAGCAGCAATTTCGTATGTAATAGTTCTTATAATAGTAATACTATCATTTGTTCAATTAAAAGCAGGAGGGGATAAGGATGAGTAGAAAAAATAGTAAGGGTGTAAGTAAGCTAGTAAGTTTTATAAAATATACATTTTTGATTATTTTATCTTTTGTATCAATTTTCCCATTTATTTGGATGATAATAGCTACAACTAATAAGTCTGTTGATGTTACAAGAGGTACTTTGATACCAGGAAGCTATTTTTTTGATAACTTAAAAAATCTTTTAGCATCAGATCTTAAATATACGGTAGCCTTCAAAAATTCTTTGATAATTGCAGTTATCACAACAGCATTAGCTATGTTAGTTTCTTCATTGGCAGGTTATGCATTTGAAATATATAAAACAAAAACCAGAGATAAGATATTTAATTTTATATTATTATCTATGATGGTACCATTTGCAGCATTAATAGTTCCTTTGTTTAGATTATTTAGTAAGATGAATAATATTCCTGGATTAAAAGGAATATCATTAAATACTCATGGTGCAGTAATAATTATTTCAGTTGCAACAGCATTTTTAATTTTCTTCTTTAGACAAAATACAAAGACTTTTCCAAAGGATTTAATGGAAGCAGCAAGGATAGATGGACTTGGAGAATTAGCTATATTCTTTAGAATCTATATGCCAACTATGAAATCAACTTATGCAGCAGCTACAATAGTTACATTTATGGCTAGTTGGAATAGTTATTTATGGCCACTTATCGCATTACAATCACCTGATAAAAGAACCTTACCACTTGTAATATCAGCTTTAGGTTCATCATATACACCAGATTATGGAATGATAATGACTGCTGTTGTAATAGCAACATTACCTACAGCTTTAATATTCTTCTTAATGCAAAAGCACTTTGTTGCAGGTATGACAGGATCAATTAAGGGGTAGTTAAAAGATAATTAAAAGTAAAAGTTTCAAAAGGAAATAAAAAAGAAAGTGGGCAACTGGGGAAATGTAATTGGGATTACTTCGGAGGTTCATTTTCTTTCTTAGTAATAAATGTAGAAAAATATAAGGGATTGGAGAGAATTATATTGGATAAAAAAATAGATTTGCATGAAAAAATAAAAGGTAACATACAGTCAAGAAAATTAGACTTAAAACAAAACTTAAGCCCAAGTTTAGATTGGTTGGAAGATCCAGAAATTTTTAGAATTAATAGAATAGATGCTCACTCAGATCATTTGTTTTATGAGAAGAGGGAAGATTTAAAGTTAGGGTATAATATGCCACTTAAGCAAAGTTTAAATGGTAAATGGAAATTTTCTTATGCTGTTAATCCAAGTAATAGAATTAAGGATTTCTATAAAGAAGATTTTGATTGTAGTAGTTTTGATTATATAAATGTTCCAGGACATATTCAAATGCAAGGATATGATAAGTGTCAATATATAAATACAATGTATCCGTGGGATGGAGTAGAAGAATTAAGACCGCCCCATATTTCAAAAGATTATAACCCAGTTGGAAGTTATGTTAAGTATTTTGAATTAAATGAAGAGTTAAAAGATAAAAATGTTTATATTTCATTCCAAGGAGTTGAAACAGCATTTTATGTATGGATAAATGGAGAATTTATAGGATACAGTGAAGATACTTTCACACCATCAGAATTTGAAATAACGAATTATTTAAACAACGGAGAAAATAAATTAGCAGTTGAGGTTTATAAAAGAAGCAGTGCAAGTTGGATAGAAGATCAAGACTTTTGGCGATTCTCAGGAATATTTAGAGACGTTTATTTATATGCAATTCCAAAGTACCATGTGCAAGATTTATTTGTAAAGGCTGGATTAGATGATACCTATACTAATGGGAAATTAAATATAAAAATGAAATTAACAGGGCTACTTGAATGTGGAGATTTTCAGGTGCAAGCTTATTTGAAAAATAGCAATGGAAAGTTAGTTCATAATTTTAAAGAAAATGAATTTATTATTGATAGTAGTAGAACTATTAATAATAGAAGCAATAATTTCAATGATTGCACAAGCGATGATAATAGTGAGATTAACGATATAAATAATAGTAAAGATATTAATGAGGATATTATTGATAATAATAAATTAGCTTTATATGAGGATAATATTGCTAGAACAAATGATACTTATACAAAAGTAAGAATTAATACAACAATAAATGAAGTTAATCTTTGGAGCGCTGAAGAACCAAATTTATATACTTTATATATTGAAATCTTAGATTCTGAAGGAAATTTAATAGAAATAGTACCTCAAAAAGTTGGATTTAGACGCTTTGAATTAATTAATAATATTATGTGTTTAAATGGAAAAAGAATAGTTTTTAAAGGTGTAAATAGACATGAATTTAGTTCTAAAAATGGACGTGCAATAACAAAAGAAGATATGTTATGGGATATAAATTTCTTAAAGCAAAATAACATAAATGCTGTAAGAACATCACATTATCCTAATCAAAGTTTTTGGTATGATCTTTGTGATGAATATGGAATTTATTTAATAGATGAAGCTAACCTAGAAAGTCATGGATCATGGCAAAAGATGGGGGCTTGTGATCCAGAATGGAATGTGCCAGGCTCAATTCCAGAGTGGAAAGATGTTGTAGTAGATAGAGCAGAGTCAATGCTACAAAGAGATAAAAATCATCCATCAATTTTAATATGGTCATGTGGTAATGAATCTTATGCTGGAAGTAATATTTTAGAAATGACAAAGTATTTTCATAAAAATGATGATAGTAGATTAGTTCATTATGAAGGAGTATTTTGGAATAGAGAATTTGATGAAATAAGTGATATGGAAAGCAGGATGTATGCAAAGCCATTAGATATAGAAAAATATTTAAATAATAATCCTAAAAAGCCATATATAAGTTGTGAATATATGCATGCAATGGGAAATTCCTGTGGAGGAATGAAGTTATATACTGATCTTGAAGATAAATATCAAATGTATCAAGGTGGATTTATATGGGATTATATAGATCAAGCAATAGAAGTAATTAATAAGGATGGCAAAAAGGTATTTGCATATGGTGGAGATTTTGATGATAGGGCAACTGACTATTGTTTCTGTACAGATGGAATTATTTATGCAGATAGAACTATATCTCCAAAAGTTCAAGAGGTTAAAGAACTTTACTCAAATGTAAAACTTATTCCAGATAATAAAGGGGTTACTATAAAAAATAATAACTTATTTATTGGAACAGATAATTATGATTTTATTGCTTATATAGAAAAAGAAGGTAGCAGAGTATTTGAAACAGTTATTAAAGCTGATGTTACACCGGGGACAGAGAAGTATATTTATGTAGAATATCCAAATATTGAAGATTTTGGTGAATATACTTATAATATATCTATGAGATTAAGTGAAGATTCGTTATGGGCAAGTAAGGGATTTGAAATGTCTTTTGGTCAATCAGTTTATATTATTGATGCTAATGGATATAAAAAAGTTGATAAACTAATTAACTTTAGTAATAGCAATGATAAAGCCAATAAAGCTAATAAAGAAAATGAAAATAATGTGGTAAATAATGAAGAAAACAACATAATACATCAAAACTTAGATTTAAGTTCGAACTCTAGCCATAGCAAGGTTTTAGATTTATGCTCTAGGTCAACATTTAGAATAATTCATGGAGATGTGAATATAGGAGTAGTTGGAAAAAACTTTAGAATGATGTTCTCTAAGCAAGAAGCAGGATTAATTTCTCTTTGCTATGAAGGAATTGAATATATAACAAGAGTTCCAAGAACTTCATTTTTTAGAGCAACTACAGATAATGATAGAGGTAATGGACATAATTTTAGAACATCACAATGGCAAATTGCAGGTATGCATCAAAGGTTAGAAAGGTTTGAATGTATAGAAGAAAATGATAAAATAATATTAACCTATACTTTTGAAATGCCAACAAGTGTTAAGACTAACAATGTAGTTAAATATACAGTAACTCCAGATGGAAATATAGAAGTAAATATACACTATAAAGGTGTACAAGGGTTATCAGAGTTGCCTATATTTGCTATAGATTTTAAGCTTAAAAAAGAATTAAGCAATTTTGAATATTATGGGTATGGTCCAGATGAAAATTATATAGATCGTAATAATGGAGCAAGACTTGGAAGATATAAAAATAGTTCTATAAATAATCTTTCAAGATATTTAATTCCACAAGAATGTGGTAATAGAACAGGTGTAAGATGGGCAAATGTAACAAATAACAAAAATGAAGGGCTATGCTTTAAATATGTAGATATGCCATTTGAATTAAGTGTATTGCCATATAGTGCATATGAACTTGAAAATGCTATGCATATAGAAGAACTTCCACAAATTAATTATACTTGGGTGCGTATAATAGCAAAACAAATGGGAATAGGTGGAGATGATAGCTGGGGTGCTTTAGTGCATGATGAATATACAATACCATCTAATGAAGATATAAATTTAAAATTTATTATATGTAAGGCGTAGTATCTAATGTCCCTGGATTTCCAGAAGATTTGGCCCCAGGGGCATTGCTCCTGGGGATTAATTTTTTACAAAATGAGAGGGTGTTATTATGAGTAAAAATTATTGTAAAGTTTTAATAGTAGAAGATGAATTTATTATGAGGCAGGGAATGAAGCATATGCTTGAATGGGAAAAAGAAGGCTTTACAATAGTTGGGGAGGCAACAAATGGGCAAGAAGCTCTAGATTTAATAGAGAAACTAAAGCCTAACATAATAATTTCAGATATAGTTATGCCCATATTAAATGGAGTTGATTTTTCTAAAGTTGTGCAAAAGAGATATCCTGATTTGCAAATTATAATTTTAAGTAGTTATGATAATTTTGAATATGTTAAAGATACTCTTCTAAGTGGAGCTGTAGATTATATATTAAAGCCAACTTTAAACCCAGAACAATTATTAGTAACCTTAAAGAAGGCAGTTGATAGGATACCAGGACTAGAATTAGTTAAAAATGAAGATATATATTATAATAATTTAATTGAAAGATATTTACTTGGATTTGATTCTAAGCTAGATGTTAATAAATATTTAAATTTATTTCCTGATACTTGTTTTAGAATTTTGGGGATAAATTTAAAACAATCATTTGGAAAGAATAAGGAAAGTATAAAGAGAATTAAAAGAAAAGTAGAAGAATTTTTTATTTTGAATAAAAACTATTCTTATCTAAAGCTGATTATTAATGATGAAATACTTCTATATATAATTAATTATAAAGTAAGTAATGATAAAGAAATAGTAGATAAAATTAAAACTCATATCGAAAGAAATATCTTTCCTCAAGAAAATATATTATTTATAATTACACCTAAATTTGATAACATTTGCAAAGTTAAAGATATTTATAATAAAAAATTCATTCCATATCTAGCTCAAAAATTTTACTATAAAAGTGATTTCTTATTAAATACAGAACGTATAGAAATTAGAAGTAAGATAGAAAAATTTGATTCAAATAAATATTCAAATTATATAAAATCAAAAGAATTTAATTCAGCAATTAATATGATAAAGGAATATGTGGATTATGCAATAAATTCAATGATGGATGAGTACAAGCTTAAAAATCTAGTTAAGAACTTATTATACAATGTAGTAGTAAGCTTGGAGTCTTATGATATAGAAACGGATGAACTTAGGCAATTATACTTTAAGAAAATAGACAATGCAGCATATTCACAAGATTTTGCTGAAGAAATAAATCACATAATTTTAGAACTCAAAGATATTATTTCTAAGAATGTAAATATGGAAGAACAAAGAATAAAAGAGATTTTAGAATATATTAATGAGCATTATGATAAGCCTTTAGAGCTTAGCGATATAGCAAAAGCGTTTAATTTTAATTATTACTATCTTTCATTTTACTTTAACAATCACTGTAAAGAAGGATTTTCAGAATATTTAAACAGAATTAGAGTTGAAAAAGCTTGTGAGTTATTGAAAGAAAATAAGGCATATGTATCAGAAATAAGTAGTATAGTTGGATATTCTGATCACAGTTATTTTTGTAGAGTTTTTAAGAAAATAGTAGGATATACTCCAAGCAACTATAGAAGGTTAAATCAGATTAAAGGAGTTTTAATTAATGAAAAAGAATCTGAAAACAAATAGCCTGTTTTTTAAAATATTATGCGTTGTTGTTGCTGGAGTTATTTGTGTATCAGTTTCAATTAGTTATATTATAATAAATATTTCAAAAGGGATTTTTACTGATACCTATAGTGATTCTCAGAAAAAAATATTTGGACAAGTAAATGATAAAATATATGATTTTCATGGTGAACTAGTTAAAGTTATAAACTCTGTAAATTCACATAGAGCTTTTAAAACATATTTTACTGAAGAAAACCTAGAAGTAGAGGAAATGTCTCAAACTATATTTGATCTAAAAAGACAAATGAAATCTGCATTAGCTACTAATACATATGACATAAGTGTATTAATATTAGGGTTGAATGGTTCATCATTTTTAAATAGATCAGAGCTTTTAACTATTAGGCCAAATGAAATATTGAGTATGGATATATCCCAAAATTCATTAGGCAAAAGCGATACTATACTATATCAGTATTTAGAAAATGGTTTTACATCTTCTACAAAGGATGAACCTGTAATAGTTATAACCAAAACTTTGAATTTAAAGGATGGCGAACCATATGGAATTATTTATTTTACTATAAAAGAAAAAGATTTTGAGAAGTTCTATGATTATTTTACTTTAGAAATAAATGATGTAGTTTTGTTAAATGAAAATAATGTTGTTTTATCTTCAAATAAAAAGGAAAACATCGGAGATGTACAGGAGGAATTTAAAGAAAGTATAGAAGAGCTTGTTTCAAAAGAAGAGTTAAGTAAAATTTATAATAGCAATAAAAATACTATCTTGATTCAAAGGCTTCCTTATTGTAATTTAACTATCTGTGGTACTGTTGATAATCATAAGGCATTAGGTAAAATGTATGATATTGGCAATATAATGCTAATTTGCTTCGTGATAACATTGTGTATTTTGATAGGTATATTTTTAATAGTTAGACAAATGACAAAGCCTTTATACTTACTTACTGAAAAGATGTCTAATGTAAGAGATGGAAAATTTGATGAATGTATAGAGGTAAGTGGTCCAGAGGAAGTAAAAGAATTATCAGCTACATTTAATTATATGATAAAGGATTTAAATAAATATATACATGAGCTAGTTAAGGTACAAAAAGAAAAGAGAGCAGCAGAAATACATGCCTTACAGATGCAAATAAATCCACATTATATTTTTAATACTTTATCAAGTATTAAATGGCTCATATGGCAAGGAAATAATGATAAATCAATAAGTGCCTTAGATTCATTTATAAATTTACTAAGAAATACAATTAGTAAGACAGATGAATTTATTACTATAGAAGATGAAATAGAAAATATAAAGAACTACGTATTTATTAATAATATTAGATACGGTGATAGAATAAAAGTTGAATATTTTATAATGCCTGATTGTAATGATTACTTAGTTCCTAAGCTAATATTACAACCATTTATTGAAAACTCATTCTTTCATGGTTTTCCATCAGATGAGGAAGGAAAGATACAAGTTTTCATAAAGGAGCAAGGTGAAAATATAAAAATAGAAATATATGATAATGGTGTGGGAATAGAAGAAGAAACCTTAGAAAAAGTAAAAGAAAAAAAAGAAACAAAAAATGATCACTTTAGTGGAATAGGTGTAAATAATGTTGATAGTAGAATTAAACTTATTTATGGAAATGAATATGGAATAGAAATAAAAAGTAAGCTAAATAAAGGAACAACCGTGACGATTTTATTACCTATGAAGAAGTAGAAATTATGCTTGTTATATCGATATGAGAATATAATAATAGATTATTTAGTTCTTAATTATTATAATAGGAAATTAAATGATTTTAAGAGTGCTATATTTTAAATTGGAAATGAATATAAATATTTAATTTATGGTGAAGTAATTATATAATATTAGATTATAATAAATTATATAAAGCCTAGTATAATTTTAAAATGTGGAAGAGGTGATTGTTTGCTTAATAAAATAGACTATAATTTAGAGGACGATATTATAGAAGAAATAAAAGAAATATCTAGAAAATATCATAATATTAAAAAAGTAGTTTTATTTGGTTCAAGAGCAAGAAAAGATAACTCACCTAGAAGTGATATTGATTTAGCGATATATTTAGATGTTAAATCTTCAGACCTGTTAGAATTTATTGAAGATATAGAAAATAATACAGATACCTTATTAGAATTTGATTTTTCAAATATGAATTCAATAGAGGATGAGATATTTATTGAACAAGTAAATAAAGAAGGGATAGTTATATATGAGAAGCATTGACTTTAAATATATGAATTTAAAAAAAGCTTATTCAAGATTAAAAGAAGTCAGTGATTTATATGATGGGAAAAATGATATAATAAGAGATAGTTTAATACAAAGATTTGAATTTACTTATGAATTAACTCATAAAACCTTAAAGGAATTTATGAAGTATTTAGGAGCTACCCTAGAAAACTCATTTCCACGTACTATTTTTAAGAAGGCATATGTGAATAATTTGATTTCAGATGATAAAGTATGGATAAATTTATTAGAAGATAGAAATTCTACGTTACATATTTATAATGAAAATATGTCTAATGAAATAGCAGATAGAATAGTTAATAAATATGTTGATGCTATTGGTGAGTTAGTAGAGAACTTAGAAAAGCTATTATAAGTTTTTAAAAATAATAAAAGGCCTCAGGGGTACTGCCCCTGAGGCTAAATGTTTTTATTTATAAATATTTTTCAAAAAATTCTTCTTCTGGTGTAAATAAATAGATAAGCCCTTCTAAGAAACTTATTAATTCAATAATTCCTATAATACCTGTAAAACTTAATATAAAATATATTATTCCAATCTTATATTTACCTAAGTAAAATTTCTGAGCACCAAACATTCCAAAGAAAATTGCAAGAAAAGCGGCTATATACTTACTAAAATCACTATTTAATATATCTATATTATAACGTATTTTTAGACGCTATAATATATAAGAAAATATTATTTAATTGAGAAATAAAAGGTATATATTTTCAAGTTAATTGAAATGTTTATATAGAAATTTGTATAAGTTTTATTATTAACGTAAGAAAAATTATCTTTATTAATCTTTATATATAAAGTTTATTATAATTTGCAAATCTAAATGAAAACCTTATAGTATTGTGCAATGATTTGGTATTGTTAATAACAAGCAAAAAAGTGATAATGAAAACGAGGGATGAAGATGAAAGAAAGAGCAAGAAGTATATTAGAATCAATCTTAGAAAAGGGAAGTATAAAATCTAAAACTTTAATTGAAGAATTCAATATATCAAAAAGAACTCTTTATTATGATATTGAAGATATAAACTATTTTATAAAAGACTGTGGCGAAGTAAGAAATATAAATCATGCATTTTCATTTATAGGAGATTACAACTTGCTACATAAAAAGCTTTATATTGAAGAAGATGATTATATAAATATAGAAAATAGAAAAAATTATATTCTATATAAAATACTTAATGAAGAAAAAGTCACAATAGAAGTTTTATCTAACGAAATGATACTTTCTAAAAATACTATAGTTCAAACCTTTGAATATTTAAAGAATGATCTTAGAAATATGGGGTTAACATTAGTTTATAAGAGAGGCTATAAAATAGTTGGTGATGAAACAAAAATAAGGGACCTTTACATACTATTGATGGAAGAAGATAGGGAGTTATTAAAAGATTATAATAAAAAAATACTAGATTTTGATAGTAAGTGTTTTCTTAAACTTACCGATTATTCTTTAACTAATCTTTCAAAGTTTGCAGAGTTTATAAATAGAAGAATAAAAAATGGATATACAATAAATTCTTATAAATTTAAATCTGATGTAAAAGGCTTTGAATATTATAATTTGACTAAAACTCTTTTGAGTGAAGATGCTAATGAAGAAGAAATATCATATTTATGTGCATATATAAGTACACTTCCAAGTCTAAATAATAATGTTTCTGAGGATATAATTGAAAAATATGTTGATAAATTAATAAGAAGATTTGAAGTTAATACAGCTATTCAATTAGAAAATAAAAATGTATTTAAGAAAAATATTAAAAGACATTTATTGTCTTCATATTACAGAATAAGATTTAGATTCCCAATAAGTAATCCTTCATTAGAAGAAATAAAAAGAAAACATGATTCCTTATATAAAATAATTAAATCTATTTTAGAGGATAAAAATGACTTCCCAGATTTTATAGGGATAAGGGAAGAAGAAATAGGTTTTATTGCAGCATACTTTGGAGGATATTTAAGAGGTACTGAAACAGAGGTAGATATACGCAAAAAAGTGTTAGTTGTATGTCCTAATGGATTATTAATATCAAAAAATATTGAAATTCAATTATATAAGTACATTCCTGCTATAGATATTATAGGAGTTATGTCAATAAAAGATATGCAATGTTCTGATATAGATTATGACTACATAGTTTCAACAGTAGAAATCCCCAATAAAGAAAATGTTATAGTAGTAAATCCAATGTTAACTAAGTTAGATATTAAATTATTGATGGATAAATTAGTAACATTTAACCAAAGTAATTTACAATTTAATATTGAGCTAATAATGCAAGCAATAAAAAGGAATGCAAATATAATAAATTACGATAATTTGAAAAATGACTTAATAAAAATAATATATCAAATGGACGAAAAGGAGGCATACCAACCAATGTTAAAAGAATTAATTAATGAGCAAAGAGTAAGAAAAGTATCTAAAGTTAAAGATTGGGAGGAGGCTATCAAAGTTGCAGCAAGACCATTATTAGAAGATGGATCTATAAAAGAAGAATATGTGGAAGCTATGATAGAAAGTATAAAAAAACATGGTCCATATATAGTACTAGCTGATAGGTTTGCTTTACCTCATGCAAATGCAAAAGAAGGAGTTAATAGATTATCGATGTCCTTATTAACTGTAGAAGAAGAAGTAGATCTTTTAGGTAAGCCAGTAAATATATTTATGGTTCTTGCAACAGTTGATAATAATAGTCATATAAAGGCTTTAGCTTCATTATCAGAACTTTTATATGATGAAGAAAACTTAAAGATTTTTAGAGATGGTGATTCAAAAAAAATATTAAAAATTATAAATGATCAAAATTAGGAGGTATTATATTATGAAAATTTTAGCTGTTTGTGGGTTTGGAGTAGGTTCTTCAATGATATTAAAGATGTCAATAGAAAAAGTGTTAAAGGAAATGAATATAAGTGCTGAGGTAAATAATACTGACATAAATGATGCAAGAGGAGCAGATTGTGATGTTATATTAACTAGCGCAGAGCTTCATAGAGAATTAGAAGGTACATGTAATGTTCCTGTTTATCCAGTAAAAAAATATATGGACTTAGTAGAAGTAAGAGAAGTATTAGAGAAATTCTTAAGTGAACGTTAGGAGGAGATTTATATGGACTTTTTAATCAATAATGTGCTACGTAATCCACCACTTTTATTAGGATTAATAGCTGCTTTAGGATTAATATTGCAAAAGAAAAAAATTTGCTGATGTTGTTAAAGGATCATTATTAGCTGCATTTGGAATGGTAATACTAGATCAAGGAACATCAATGCTAGTAAGTGCTATATCCCCTATAAATAATGCATTCCAAGCTCTAAGTGGAGCAGGGGCAGTAGCTGAAGGATTAAATGATGCTACATTTACAGCAAGTTATGGTGGTACAGTAGGATTAGCAATGTTTATTGGACTTGTACTACATTTATTAATAGCTAGATTTACTCCAATAAAAACAATATTCTTAACAGGGCATATGTTATGGTGGTTCCCATTTATATTTGTAGCAGCTGGTGTTGAAGGTGGATTAGATGGTTGGATTCTTATAGCTTTTGCTGCAATTGCTTCAGCTTTATATTGGTCAATTATGCCTTGGTTATTAAGAAAGTATGTCAAGGATGTAACTGGTGATGAATCTTTCACACTTGGACATCCAAGTGGAATGTTAGCTTTAATATCTGGATTTATTGCTAGTAAAGTGGGAAATAAGGAAAAATCATGTGAAGACTTAAAGTTACCAGCAGGACTTTCTTTCTTCAGAGAAATTTCAATTACAGGTGGAATAGTAATATTTATTATGTTCATAGTAGTTGGACTTGCTATACCAGAAGGTCTTGGTGATATACAAGAAAACATATTTATTTATGCAATTAAACAAGGATTTACATTTGGTGCTGGATTAATAGTAATGTTACAAGGCGTAAGAATGTTAATTAATCAAATAGTTCCTGCATTTAAAGGAATATCTGAAAAAGTTGTTCCTAATGCATTACCAGCATTTGATTGTCCTATATTATTCAACTATAAACCAAATGCTGTATTAATTGGATTTATTACAGCTATGATAACTTCAACAATAGTAATATTAATTTGTAATTACTTCAATGTATTTAATATTTTAATAATACCATTAGTTATAACTTCTTTCTTTGAATGTGGAGCAGCAGCGGTTATAGGAGAAGGACAAGGTGGTCTTAGAGGAGCTATAATTGGTACAATGGTTGCAGCAATAGTAATGGTTATTTTAGTAGGTATCTCAGCTGTTGTATATTCAGGAACAATCCAAAATTGGATATTAATATTTGGTGGTAATGACTTATCATTATTTGGAATATTAGGAAAGTTAATTTCATCATTTCTTGGAGGTTTTTAATAAGATATGGCTTTTAAGTATATTGATAAAATAAAAGATTTAATAGATGTAATTGAAAAAGAAGAAAAAGAAAATATGGAAAAAGCTACAGAAATAATTGTTAAAGCTATATTAAACAAAAAAGCTATATTTTCTTTTGGAGCTTCTCATGCAGGAATACTAACAGAAGAACTTTATTATAGAGCTGGAGGTCTTGTAGTTATTAACCCTATATTTGCAAGAAATCTTATGTTAGATACTTCTCCAATTACTATGACTAGTGAAATGGAAAGATTAGAGGGTTATGGAACTACTGTAGCTAATAAAACTAATATCTCTGAAGGTGATGTAGTTATAGTACATTCAGTTTCAGGACGTAATCCAGTAAGTATAGAAATGGCAATTGAGTCTAAGAAAAAAGGTGCAACAGTAATTTGTATTACTAATTTGAGTTATTCTAAAGATGTATCGTCTAGACATTCATCAGGTAAAAATTTATATCAAGTAAGTGATATAGTAATAGATAATCATGGTGAAAAAGGCGATGCATGTGTAGAAATAAGTGGGTTAAATCAAAAAGTTAGTCCTACATCAACTGTGGCTGCAGTTACAATAATGAATTCTATAATTGCAGAAGCAACAGAATTATTAGTTAAAAATGGAATGGATAAGCCACCTATATTCTACAGCGCCAATATAGATGGCGGAGATGAATTAAACAAAAAAATATTTGAAGAATATAGAGATGTAATACATTATCAATATTAATTATAAAAGGATCACATTAAGAGTTAAATTTAATGTGATCCTTTTATAATCCATTTTTAGTAAATTTTATTTTAGTAAAATTGCTTTAGTTTTATTAAGTAGATATGGATGTAATGTTCAATCTTTTGGAGAGAAATAGGCAAATTCCTTTGGGACTAAGAAATTTACAAATATAAAATGTTTTCAAAAAATTTTAAAATATACTTGTAAAGGTAATCAAAAGATGCTATATTATAAATATACAAAATATTGTACATTATATAAGGGAGTGATAAATTGGACGTTCAAAGTAAGCTTATGCAAAAACTTGGAATAGCAATTACTTCTTTAGCAGTTGAATTCTTATCTTTAAATGAAGGGGATAGAATAAAAACTGTAGCAGAGCTTGCTGAAAGTTACGAAAGTGCTCGAGGAACAATACAGTCTGCTTTAAAGTTTTTAAAAGAACATAATGCAATAACCTTAGAATCTAGAGGTCACTTAGGAACATTTGTTAAAGATATAGATTACATAAGACTTTTAGAACTGACAGGAATAAAATCCTTAGTAGGGGTTATGCCATTACCTTATTCTAAAAGGTATGAAGGTTTAGCAACAGGGCTTTGCAAATGCTTAAATGATAGCGGAGTTAATACAAACCTTGCTTTTATGAGAGGTTCTAATCATAGACTAAAGGCCTTAGAAGATGGTAGATACGATTTTGCAGTGACTTCAAGACTAACTGCTGATTTTTATTTAGAAAACAACAAACAAATTCAAATAGTTAAAACCTTTGGAGATTTTAGTTATGTTAATGAACACATTATAGTTGTTTCCAAGGAATTTAACGGTGAATTTAAAAAAGGGACAAGGGTAGGAATAGATAACTCATCTATAGACCAATTTATGTTAAGTAAAATATATTTTGAGGATATAGAAGTTGAATATGTTCCATTAAACTATAGTCAATTCATTACAGCTATAAGAGAAAATAAAATAGATGCTGCAATATGGAATTTAGATGATATTGAAGATAGAAAAGATGATATGAAGTTTATTCCTATGAATAGAGAAAGTAAAAATATTAAAGATACAGAAGCAGTGATAATTGCAAACAAGAAGAATTCTATTGTTCCAGCACTATTTTCCAGAATATTAAATGTGGAAGATGTGAAGGAATATCAAAGATTAGTTATGGAAAAGAAGATAATGCCTCAATATTAGAGGTATTGTTAAAATCAAAATACAAAAAAATGTACGTTGGAGGCTTTGAAATGGAATTAACATTAAGATTAGATATATTAAGAGATGCAGGACAATTATCAAAAGAAAATTACAATAAGATAATACAAGTTATAAATTACTTTGAAGAAAAAAGAGGAGTAAAACTTTTAGAAGATAATGCATCAATGTTTATAACTCATTTATGTTCTGCTTTAGGAAGAATTGAAGAAAATAACTTAGTTAATAAATTAGATGATGTTGTAGCACAATCTTTAAAAGAAAATGAAAACTATGATGAAGCACTTAAAGTAGCAAAGGATTTAGAAGCTGTCTTAGGTGAAATTCCAGATTCAGAACTTGATTTTATAGTGATGCATGTTTGTACATTAATATAATTAGGGTAATCGAAAAACTAATGCGTATTAGACAGATTGTGATAAATAAATATAACTAATTTGTATACGATTTAAAAGTAGGTATATAAGATGTATTTATAATGAAGCATTAAGATAAGTAATTTGTATAGGAATAAACAATAGATATTATGTGAGAAAATAAATATAGTTTGCAGATAATATATGAGAAATATTATGGACAAACAAACTAAAAATATTATATAAAATTAAAAATAAATTTGATACTAAATCTGAAAATGATATTTGAGTACCAAAGATAAGAATTAGAGAAACTTATAAAATCATAAATTAAATTATTAAAACGAAAATTATATTAATATTATAAAATTAATTTTTAGGGGAGGAATAAAAAATGAAAAGAATAGTAATAGGTGGACAAATAGATAAGCAAAGAGTAGCAGATATAACAGCAAAAATAGCAGGAGATAGAGCAAGTATAGAAATTAAAAGTGATATAGAAGCAGCAATGGCAATAAAAACAGGAGCAGCAGATTTTTATTTAGGAGCATGTAACACTGGTGGTGGTGGAGCACTTGCAATGGCAATAGCACTACTTGGAATGGGACAATGCGCAACAGTATCAATGCCAGGAAATATTAAGAGTGAAGCAGAAATAAAAGCAGAAGTAGAAGCAGGAAAAAAAGCATATGGATTTACAGCACAACACGCAGAAGAAGTTATACCAGTAATTCTTAAATATCTACTATAAAAAATCAATATAATTTGAAAAATAACCTTTACTTAAATCACTAAGATTTATTAGGGTTTATGTGATTTAAGTAAAGATATTTTAGCAAGTTATAACTATATGCTTTAATTAATAATATATATCTAATAATCTATATATTTAGTAATTTATATATTGTTAATATATGCTATAAAAACTATTGGCATATGAAATGATAAGTATGCTTGTTTTATGAAATAGCAAAACTTAGAGCATATATAAATTTAGTTATTCAATAAATATCATATTATAAAATTTTAGGAGGTATTATTTATGCAATATTTAGTTGTAGCACTTTTAGGTGCATTAGCAGCAATATTATCAAATGCTGGTATAGCTGTTTTCAATGATGGGTTTAGAGCCATAGTTCCAGAATACTTAGAAGGAAGAATGGACAAAAAGGCTTTAGCAGCAACATCTTTTGCAATTAGCTTTGGATTAGTTATAGGTTTTGGTATTCCAGTATCAATAGCTGCATCCATTATCTTAATTCACAGTATATTATTAGGTACTGATATCATTGGATCTTTTTGTCCAAGTGGCAAAAAGGGATTAGCTATATCAGGAGTAGTAGGAGCTCTTTATGGAGTAGGTATAGTTTATGGATTACAATTTGTAGTTGATTTATTTGCAATGTTACCAGTTAACTTCTTAGATGCATTAAAGCAAGTTGGAACTCCGATAACAGTTGCTTTTGCAGTATTCCCAGCACTTGTTGTTTCTTACCAATTTGGAATTAAAAAAGGGTTCCTTACTGGAATAGTTGCTTTAATAGTAAGACAAATAACTGCAATATATGGAACTTTCACTATAAATGGAGCTAGTGTTAAATTAGATCAAGAAGGTATGGCATTACTTGCAGGTATGATAATTATGATTGCTTTTGCAATGCAAGAAAAACCAGATCCAAATGCTCCACAAATTGATTTAGCAGCAATTTTTGAAGAAAGAGTTAAAAAAATTAAAAAGAACTTACCTTTATTAGCACTAATGGGTGGATTAATATCAGCTGCAACTAGTCTTACTTTAGTAGCTGGAGATCCAATAAGCTTAAATCTTTTAGCTGAAGGAAAAACAACTGAAGCTGCAATGACAGCATTTGCAAGAGGTATAGGATTTATACCACTAGTTGCAACTACAGCAATTTCAACAGGGGTATATGCACCAGCGGGTATGACATTTGTATTCGTAGTTGGATTCTTAATAGGAAACCCAATATTAGCATTTGTTGCAGGAGCTGCAGTTATGGCTTTAGAAATTTACTTCCTAGATGGATTAGCTAAATTAATGGACAAGTTCCCAGGAGTTAGAAAGTGTGGAGATAACATAAGAACAGCTATGAGTAAAGTATTAGAAGTAGCTTTATTAATAGGTGGTATGATGGCTGCACAAGCTATGGCACCAGGACTTGGATTATTCGTAGTAGTTGGTTTATATGTATTAAACAAAACTTCAAAGAAGCCAATAGTAGACATGGCAGTTGGTCCAGTTGGAGCAATTGGAGTTGGTGTTTTAATTAATATACTATACTTAGTTGGGTTATATGTAGTACCTAAGTAGGAATTGGAAAAGTTAAAGAGTGAAAAAGTGAAAGAATTTTGGAAATAACTCAGAAAAGCTGAGTTATGGAAGAATGAAAGAATTGGAGAAATAACTCGGACTGGCTGAGTTATGGAATTGGAAAAATGAAAAAGTTAGAGATATAACTTACACAAGCTGAGTTGTGAAGAAATGAATAATGAAAAGTTGAGGAGATAATTCAGTCGAAGCTGAATTATTAGAAATATAAGTTTCTTAAACTCCTTAGGAGTTTACTCATTAATTTTTTCATTATTCACTCTTTCATTCTTCCCATTAAATTTAAGGTGGTATTTATATGAATAAGGAAATAATTTATGCGCATGAGCACATTACTATAGATTTATCTGGTGTAAAAAAAGATGCAGATTGTTTTTTAAATAATAAGAAGCAAACTATTGAAGAATTTAAGGAGTTAAAAGCTAAAGGTGTTTCTACTATTATAGATGTTACAAATAGAGGAATGGGTAGAAGTACTGAATATGTAGCTGAAGTTATTAATGAAACTGGTCTAAATATTCTTCAATCAACTGGATATTATAAAGAACCATTTCTTCCAGAAGAGGTTTATAAAATAAATGAGAAGAAGATGGCAAATATTTTAGTAGATGAAATAATAAATGGTATAGATGAAACATCAGTAAAGGCTTCTGTAATAGGAGAAATAGGAACTAGTTTAAATAAAATAGAAGAAATGGAAAAGAAGGTTTTTGAAGCTTCATGTATGGCACATCTTGAAACTGGAATTCCAATAATAACACATACAACACTTGGAAAATTAGGACTTGAACAAATTGAGATATTTAAAAACTTCAATGTAGATTTATCTAAGGTTACATTAAGTCATATAGATTTAAGTGGAGACTTAGAATATATGTTTAGATTATTAGATACTGGCGTAAATATAGCATTTGATACAATTGGGAAAAATAATTATCAGCCAGATGAAAAAAGAGCTGAATGGTTAAAGGCTCTTTGTGAAAGAGGATATAGCAATCAAATAGTTATGTCTATGGATATTACGAGAAAATCTCACTTTAGAGAAAATGGTGGACTTGGTTATAGTTATTTAATAGATAGCTTCCTACCAAGATTATATGAAAATGAAATTTCTAGCAAGCATATAGAAAATATGTTAGTTAATAATATAAAAAATATTTATAACCTTAAGTAGGAGGAAGATGTATGAGAACATACCCATTACACTCAATAAGTTTAGATGAAGCAAAAAAACTACAATTTAAAATAATAGATACAATAACAAAGCATTTTGATGGAAGAGAAGTTCTATCTCTAGGTGACTTAGGTGTTGTTAAAGGATTGAATAAACCTACTTATACTAAGAAAGTAGAAAATGTTTTTGCAGAAGTTTTTGATGCAGAAGCTGCAATATTAGTAAGAGGTGCAGGAACAGGTGCTATAAGATGGGGATTGATTAGCTTTATGGAAAGTGGGGATACAATATTGGTTCATGATGCTCCAATATATCCAACTTCAAAAGTTACTATTGAAACTATGGGACTTAAGATTATAAAAGCTAATTTTAATAATTTAAATGATGTAAAAGATGTAGTATTAAAAAATCCACATATAAAAGGGGCATTAGTACAAAATACAAGACAAAAAATTGATGATTCTTATGATTTAGAAGAAGTTATAACTGCAATAAAAGAATCAAATTCTAATATAAAAATAATTACTGATGATAATTATGCAGCTTTAAAAGTAAAGAAAATAGGAAATCAATGTGGAGCTGATCTTGGAAGTTTTTCTTGCTTTAAGATATTAGGCCCAGAAGGTGTTGGAGTATTAATAGGAAATAAGGAACTTGTAGATAAAGTTTATTCACTAAATTACTCAGGAGGGAGCCAAGTTCAAGGTCATGAGGCTATGGAAGCATTAAGAGGTCTTGTATATGCTCCAGTTTCATTAGCAATTCAATCAGAGGTTAATGAAGAACTTGTAAATAGACTAAGAAGTGGTGAAGTTGAAGGAGTAAAAGATGCATTCCTTGCAAATGCTCAATCTAAGGTTTTATTAGTTGAATTAGATGAAAATATAGCAGAAGATGTTTTAGAGCTAACTACAAAATATGGAGCTGCATCACATCCAGTAGGATCAGAATCAAAATATGAATTTGTTCCAATGATGTATAGAGTTTCAGGAACATTTAGAGCTGCTGATCCAACCCTAGAAAAAAGAATGATAAGAGTAAATCCAATGAGAAGTGGTGCAGATACAATAATTAGAATTTTAAAAAGTGCAATTGAGGATGTTAAAAAAGAAATTAAGTAAGGGGGAGTAAAGATGTTTCTTGAAAAGACCATAGAAAGAAATAGGGAGTTAGTTCAAGCTGCATTTAAGCTCCATAAAGAAGGAGTAATAATACCAGATACTTATGTTATTGATTTAGATACTTTAATAGAAAATGCAAAAAAGCTTAAAGATGAAGCAGATAAGTATGGTATAAAGCTTTATTTTATGACAAAACAAATAGGTAGAAATCCTCTTATTTGCAAAGAATTTATGAAGCTTGGATATGACGGAGCAGTAGTAGTAGACTTCAAAGAAGCTGAAGTTATGATAGATAATGGAATAAAGATAGGTCATGTTGGACATTTAGTTCAAATTCCTAAAGCTTTAATTGAAAAAGTCGTTAAATCTAGACCGGATTATATTACAGTTTATTCAATTGAAAAAGCAAAGGAAATTAATGAAGTTTGTGAGAGGCTTAATATAAAACAAAATATAATGCTTAGAGTCTTAGGAGAAAATGATAATTTATATTCAGGACAATATGGTGGATTTAAATTAAATGAACTTAAGAGTATTGGATCAGAATTAGTTAAGCTTAAAAATCTGAACTTGGCAGGTGTAACTTCATTTCCATGTTTCTTGTTTGATGAAGAAAGTAATGAAATTAAAAGAACAAATAATATAGATACAATTAAAGAAGCAAAAGAAATATTAGAAAAAGAATTCAATATAAAAATAGAACAATTAAATATGCCATCAGCAACTTGCGTTAATTCTATAAAGAAAATACATGAAGAAGGTGGAACTCACGGGGAACCAGGACATGGACTAACAGGAAGTACTCCATATCATAAATTTAATGATGGAGATGAACTTCCAGCAATGGTTTATGTAAGCGAAGTATCACACAATTTATTAGATAGAGCTTATTGTTATGGTGGAGGTCATTATAGAAGATCTCACATGGAAAATGCTTTAGTTGGAACAGATGTAGATAATTCAAAAATGATTAAAGTTATTCCACCAACAGATGAAAGTATAGATTATCACTTTGAGCTATCAGAAAACTGTAATGTATCGGATACAGTAATCATGGCATTTAGAACTCAAATATTCGTTACAAGAAGCAATGTGGCTTTAGTAAAAGGAATAAATATTGGTAAACCAGAAATAGTCGGAATTTACGATTCACAAGGAAGAAGAATCAATGGATAATTGAAAATATAAAGGCTACGATAACTAGATATGTTCCATAAGCTAAATAGCTGTTCGAAGAAGTACTAGGCTTATTCCACATATTCTATTTATCTTCGCTAACTTATATTTCTCAATTTAAAATTATTAAATGAAGAATTAGCATAATTAATGATATAAAAATCGGGAAGTTAACTTATATAATTAAATTTGTTTTTCAATTTATAAAACTGAATAAATAATTAGAGGAAAAGAAATGGATGATGAGGATGGGATAATACCACAACCTTGTGCTGAAGTTTCTTTTAATTATAAGTGAAGAAAATGAAAAGTTACTAGTGAAAGAGTTTCGTAAAAGGGAATTAATAAATTGTATTCACAATTTAAAAAGGAGGAAAGTAATATGGGAAAATTCGTAGTGATTGTCCTTGATGGTTTTGGCATTGGAGAAATGGATGACGTTAAAGAAACAAGACCACAGGATATAAATTCAAATACATGTCTTCATATATTAGAAAGAAGAGAAGGTGTAACTTTACCTAATCTTGAAAAGTTAGGTCTTATAAATATATTAGGAACAGAAATAAATGGAATGAAGGGAAATCCTCATGCGACTTTTGGAAAAGGAAAGCTAACTCATTTTGGTGCAGATACCTTCTTTGGTCATCAAGAAATAATGGGAACAAAGCCAAAGATGCCATTTAGAGAACCTATAAAAAATAAAATAGAAGCTATATATAATGCAATTAAAGAAGCAGGATATAAAGTTTATTATAAAGAAGGTAAGAAAGAAAAATATTTAGTAGTTGAAGATGCGCTTACTGTTGCAGATAATATAGAATGTGATTTAGGGCAAGCATTTAACATTACATCAGCTTTAGATTTAATACCATTTAGTAAGGTATTAGAAATTGGGCGTATAGTTAGATCTATTGCAACAGTTCCTAGAGTTATAACTTTTGGAGGTAAAGGAATTACTTTAGAGGATATATTAAATGCAGAAGAAGAAAAAGATGGCGGATATATAGGAATAAATGCACCAAAATCAGGAGTTTATGATAATGGATATGAGTGCATACACCTTGGATATGGAGTTAATCCAAATACTCAAGTATCAACAATATTATCAGAAGAAAATGTTCCTGTTTACTTATTAGGAAAAGTAGCAGATGTAGTTATAAACGAAAAAGGTACAAGCATACCTATGGTGGATACAGAAAAGGTATTGAAAAGGACAATAGAAATATCTAAAGAAGTAAAAGAAGGATTTATATGTTGTAATGTACAAGAAACAGATTTATCAGGACATGCTGAAAATGTTGATAGATATGCAGAAAAGCTTCAAATTGCAGATAAGCTTATAGGTGAGCTTATTAAAACAATAAAAGAAGATGATATATTGCTAGTAATGGCAGATCACGGAAATGATCCAACAATAGGGCATAGCAAGCATACAAGAGAGATGGTTCCACTTATGATTTATGGTGAAAATATCAAAGAGGGATTTGTAGGAATAAGAGAAACTCTTTCAGATGTGGGAGCAACAGTTGCAGATTATTTTAAAGTAAAGGCGCCTGAAAATGGAGAAAGCTTCTTAAGTAAACTATTATAAAATATAAATAAGAAATAAAAATTAAACAACTTAATATAATAGGGAAATTAAAATAATGAAATTTAATGTTAAAGAAAGTTTAATATTTTTGGTTTGTTTTAATTTCTCTTTTTTATTTAGTGTAAATATAGAGTCAAGTGTAAATATAGAGTCATTAGTAGAATTATAAATTAACTATAATTAAATATTGTTACTATAATTAAATTTTGATAATGAAAGAGTTTCTACTATTTATTATAAGGAGGTTAATTCAATGATAGAAAATAAAACAAAGTTACATAAGACTAAAATTCTAGCAGAACAAAATTTATATAGGTCTGTTATTTCTATAAATAAGAATCTAGAGGAAGAGTCAGAAAATAAAGAAAAGGATTATTTAACTTTTGGAGTTAAGAATACTGTGGATATTCCTATAAGTTTGGTGGATAAACTGAGAAAAAATTCTAAATATTTATTTGCGACTATAGATAAGATGTCTCATCTTGGCAGAAGTATAGATACAGATTTAATTAATCCACTAACATATAGATGTATGACAGGATCAAGTAGTGGAACAGCTGTTAATATACTTAAAGGTATTAATGACTTTGGAATAGGAACAGATGGAGGAGGGTCAGTATTAGCTCCAGCACTTAGTACTAACTTATATTCATTTATAGGATCTGGGGTAGGATTAGTCACAGGAAAGGAAGGTTTATCAACAGATAGTATATCTTTTACAGGAGGAATTGGAGTAATATCAAAAAGTTTCTTCATATTAAAAGGCGTAGCTGAAGACATATTAGAAAAGAAAATAAAATATAGTGAAGATAAAATAAGAGTATTGATACCTAAGAATAATTCAATTATATTACCTGATGGAATAGATATGAGGTTAGAAATAGACAAAGTAATTCAGTGTATAAATGAAAATAAGCGTGTATATGAAAATAATGATGTAAAAAATAATAATCAAGATAATGATATTAAGTATAGTACATTTAAGGTAAATGGATATGAGGACAAGCTACTTGATGAGAAAATAAAAAGCAATAAAGAGAATAAGATATTTGATGGGAAAATAACAAGTGATGAGTACAAGCTTTATGAGGATAAAATAAGTAGAGACGAAATTAAGTCAAAATTTGAATTTATAGAATACTCTTTTGATAATATATATGAAAGAAATATTGCTATAAAGGAAATAAAGAATATATTTGATAATGATATCGCAGATATTATTTTAACTTATGAAGGTCCAATAGATGTATATGGTTATGATGAAACTATCCAAAGAAGTTTTAAAGGAAAAGCTGAAAAAGAAATTACATCAAATGGAGGAAAGGGAATAGTTAAAGCAATAAATATGTGTAAATGTACTGGAATTACAATTCCAGGAGAAAAGCTTGCTAGTGGATTTGTAATTTGTGCAAAAGAAGGCATTCAGGGATTAGCTAATGCTTTTACTCTTGGAAAAGTTATAGAGGAAAGTATAGAAAAAAATGAAATGTTTAACAGATATTTTATTGATAGAGAGAAGTTTGTTGATCCAATAGGTTAAGCTAATAGAATGATTGAAAAAGTTAGCCCCAAGGGTATTACTCCTGGGGCTTATAATGTTTGGAAAAAGTAATAAGACATAGAGTTAAGAAATAGTTAAGATAAAATTAAGATTAGCTTAAGAAAAAAGAGAAAAAATGTTGTCTAGTAAAGCTAAATAAAGCTAGTTCGGCAGTTTCATGTAATATATTAGTACAATATAGTTAACTAATATAATATAATACTAAAATAGTATGGTAATACATACTATATGATTTTAAGAAAAAACAAAAGAAAATATTAAATTAAAATAAAGGAGAAAATATGGTATTTAGTTCATCAGTATTTATTTTTATGTTTTTACCACTATCATTAGTTTCATATTATATTTCTGGTAAAAAAATTAAAAATTATATTTTACTTCTTGCAAGTTTATTCTTTTATGCATGGGGAGGAATGAACTACTTAAAGGTATTAATTATTTCTATTTTAATTAATTATATTTTTGGTTTATTGGTAGATAAGACAATTGATAAGAAACATTTAAGAAGGTTTTTTTTAATATTGGGGATAATTTTAAATTTAGCTTTGCTATTTTATTATAAGTATTACGATTTTTTTCTAGAAAATATTAATACTATATTCAATATGAATTTAGAGTTAAAAAAAATAGTATTACCTATAGGAATATCATTTTTTACCTTTCAAGGTATGTCTTATATAATAGATATTTATAGAAATGATGGTAAGGTAAATAAGAATATTTTTTCAGTTGCTTTATATATATCACTTTTTCCTCAATTAGTTGCAGGACCTATAATAAAATATAAGGCGGTAGATGAGCAGATAAGAAACAGAAAAGAATCTATTGATTATTTTAGCTATGGAATAAATAGGTTTGTAATAGGACTTGGAAAGAAGATTATTATTTCAGATATGCTTGGAGCTATATCTGATAATATTTTTCTTTTAGCTAATTCATCAGGAATTGATATGATAACAGCTTGGATAGGAGCAATTTGTTATACACTTCAAATATACTTTGATTTTTCAGGATATTCAGATATGGCAATTGGACTTGGTCACCTATTTGGATTTAAGTTTCCAGAAAACTTTAATTATCCATATATATCAAGGTCAATTACAGAATTTTGGAGAAGATGGCATATATCTTTATCAACGTGGTTTAAGGAATATCTTTATATACCACTAGGTGGAAACAGAAGAGGAAATGTTTATTTTAATTTAGTTGTTGTATTCTTGGTAACAGGCTTATGGCATGGAGCTTCATGGAATTTTGTAATTTGGGGCTTATGGCATGGTTTATTTATGATAATAGAAAGACTTATAAGAGATAAAGCTTGGTATAAAAAAATCCCTTTAATTATAAAAATATTTATTACAATATTTATTGTAATAATAGGTTGGGTTTTATTTAAAGCAACTACTTTAAAAGAAGGGCTACGATATCTATCAATAATGTTTGGATTAGTTAACTTTAGTAATATAACATTTGAGTTTACTTATTTTATAAGTAGAAAATTTATATTATTAATAATTATTGGAATAATAGCATCAACACCAATACCTAAAAATATCTTCAATAGATATAAGGGAATAAAGGCATTTGAATTAATCAAAACAATTTTAATAATTTTATTATTTATTGTATCAATAATATTTATGGTTAATTCAACATACAGTCCTTTTATTTACTTTCAGTTTTAAGTAAATAGAAAAAAGTGAGGTGATGAATATGAGTTTTTTCAAAAAAGATATGAAGTTAAAAAATTTAAATAGCAAAGATGTACAATTTATAAAGATAAATAATTTAATAAAAATAGGAGCATTCTTTTTAGTAATTTTGATACCAATATTATTTATGAACTTTAAAAGAAATCAGGTTTCTAAAATAGATAATAGAATGCTTTTAAATTTTGAAGATATATTCTCAAATAAAGATATATTTAATAATATAGAAAGTTATATAGATGATAGAATTGGGTTTAGAACAGAAATGGTAGATATCTATGCTAAGGTTATGGATAAGGCTTTTAATGAGATAACCCATCCTAAATATGAATATGGAAAAGATGGCTTTATAATGTCTAAGGCAGAAGAAAATGAATTTAATCCAGAGTTTATGGAGACATATTCAGATTTTATAAAGGAATTTCAAGATTATTGCAATGCTAGAGACATAAAGTTTTTATATTCAGTTGAGCCAAGAAAAGAGCTTATATATCCAGAATATATAACTGAAGGATATAATTATGAAAATAGAGATATAGAATACTTCTTGGAGCTTTTAGAGGAAAAGAATATTAATTATCTAAATAATATAGAAACATTAAGTGAAGCTAGGGAAAAAGGAAGTGCTTTAGATATATTAAAGCAAGGATATTGTAACTCTGGAGATACAGAAACAGTAGAGTTTCTAGAAAATGAACTTTTGATAATAGATGAATTTAATGAATTAGATAAATCAAATGTATATTTAGAAAATGAATATAATAAAAATTCAAAAAAAGAAATTGTAGATAGCAGAGGGTTACTTTATGACAAGGAATATGATGCAAGGCACTGGAATGAAACTGGAGCAATAATTGGAATATCTGCAATTTTAGATAGATTAAATCTATTAGACAATAGAGTTGAAACCTTTGATATAAGTAAATATGAGGCAAAGGATTATATAAATGATACTCTTGTTGCATCAAATTTTGAAATAAATGAAATCACAACCAAGTACAATTTAATAGAGGATAATTCTATTTATATAGAAGATCTAGAGGATGAAATAAAAAGACACGAAAGCTTTAGTAATTTTACACATTATAAAAATGAGGCAAATCCAAATGCGCCTAGAATATTAATATTTGCAGGTAGCTATTTTGATGATAAGGAAAAGTTTCTAACAGAAAGCTTTTCAGAACTTATGAAAATTCATAACTATAGAAATGTTTTAGATTATGAATACTATATAAATATATTTAATCCAGATATAGTACTATTTGAATCAACAGAATATACACATTTTGATTTTTACTTCCCTGATGATGAGATGGAAGATAAGATTCATATAAAAAACTTAAAAAATTACAATAACTTAAAAGAGGATAATTTTGTAGTTACTGAGTTAAATAACCTAAGTAACCACATTAATTGTAATAATATAACAAACTTTTCTATTAAAATAGATAGTGAAGATGTATTATTTGCCTATGCGTATATAAATAATAGAATACTAGATTGTAAAATAAATGAAATAGATAATCAAAAATATGTTGAGTTTTCTATTATGGCTTCTGAAATAAAAGATTTAAATGAATTTGATTTATATTTTATTTCGAAAGATGAAGAAAGATATCAGAAAATAAGCTGTAGGTTGAATTAATAAAAGATTGGGTTCCAGAGGCATAACTTTTGGAGCCCAATCTTTTTTATATTAAGTAACCCTATTCTTCTATTGAAAATATGAATTTATGAAGTTCTTTGGTTGTGCCTTCTATATCTATATTAGTATGATACATATCAGTAAAACCTGCACTTATAATATTTTCATCTGAAGGAAATCTTCCTTGTTCTATATTGTTTAATCCCATACCTAAAGCTTTAGTTGAAATTGATATAATTTCAGAGTTTGAAAGATTAGTTGTTACAAGTGGTAAGATATCATTTATAAGACCTGGAGCTTCAGTTAAGTTGATATCTTTAAACTTAACAAATAAAGCATTTAATACATCTCTTTGACGTTCTGTTCTTTTAAAGTCTCTTCCTTCTGTATATCTGATTCTGCAATAAGCAGAAGCTTGTGTACCATTCAAAAGCTGAATACCAGAATTGTAAATATGTTCTGTAGTTGTTCCATTATTTTTATCTATATTATCTATGTAGCTATTAATATATTGAAGCTCGTCAGGCGTTATTTCAATTTCAACTCCACCAAGAGCATCTATTATTTTAGGAAGTCTAGCTAAGTCAACTTGAACAAATTTATCTATTTTTAAATTAAAATTGTAGTTTATAGCTTTAAGTATAGAACTTGGACCTCCATCTAATATTGTATAGTTTAAATTCATTTTTCCACCTTGAGGTAAATCTAGGTAGATATCACGCATTAAAGAGCAAAGTTTTATATTATTATTTTTAGTATCTATAGATAAAATCATAGTAGCATCAGCTGAACTAACGTCATAGTATTCAGAAAAATCACTACCAAACAATGCTATAGTTATGATATCATCAGCTTCTTTAGGGGGTTCCTTTCCTGTATTAGTTACATCACTTCTATCAATATCAACCCTTTCGACTTTGTTAGAAAGATAATATGAATAAGATGCTATTGAACTAATGATTATTAGAATAAAAGCTAGTAGAGAAAGTAGTATAATTTTCTTTTTTGACATTTTTTTCATATATAGTCCTCCAAATCTAAGATATAGGTATATTATAGCAAAATAAAGATAATATTGGAAATAGGTGTATGAATAATACATATGCAAATAACTCTATTTGATATAAAATATAGAAAATGATAAAATTAATGCCAGGTATTAAAAATATATTAATATAAAGCTTATACTTAGGGGGAAGAAGAATGAAGAGATTAATATCTACAATAATAGTTTTACTATTTTTTATACCATCAATTCAGCCTTTAGCAGATAGTAAAACTGAGACTGAAAATATATATAATTATATGATGCAAAATAGTACAAGCCTTGGAGTGGACAATATTAATGGGGAATTAGATACTTCTAATACAGCATTAATGTCTAATGGTGCAACCAAAACAATAAATAATATAGTTGTGCTGATAAGATTTAAAGGTGAAAATGAATTTATGAATGTAGAAAAATCAGAGCAGTTAAATGACTCATATAATATGTTCAATGATTTTAATAATGATAGGTTAGCGGATGAAGGATCAATATCATTAAATTCATACATAAATGATTTAACTTATGGAGAAATAAAGGTAGATAGTTATTTTTATCCTAAGGGAAATAATACATTTTTATCAATCGAAGCGCCACAAACAAGAGAGTATTATGAAAAGTATGTTGCAGGAAGTAAGGAAGAAGAAGTCTTTATAAAATGGGCTTTTGACTCAATAAAAAACAATATAAACTTATCAGCAAATGAATTGGATAAAAATGGTGATGGAGAAATTGATGTAGTAACTTTTTTATGCACTGGAGCTTCAGTAACAAATAATATGCTGTGGCCACATGAAACTAAATTTATAGGAGACTCATCATTAAATGGTAAGAGGTTAGGAAACTATAACTTGATAAATATAGGTACTGATGAAAATAATATGTTTAATAAAAATTTACTTAGAGTAGCAATACATGAATTTTTACATGTATTCAATTATCCAGACTTATACAGGTATTATTATAGAGGAAATCCTGTTGGAGAATGGGATGTTATGGCTAATACAGATGGATATGGGCAATTACCTTTAGTATATACTAGAAACTTTTACAGTAACTTAAATATAAATATTGGAGAAATTAAGAGTGATGGTATATACACTGTTAAATATTCACAAAGTTCTAACAAAAATGATATAGTTGCTTTTAAGATTAAATCACCTTTATCAGAAAAAGAGTATTTTATGGTAGAGTTTAGAAAGAAGTCAGGAAACTGGGACAGCACTTTACCGGGATCAGGACTTATAGTTTATAGAATAAATGAAAATGTTAATCCATATTTGGGAAATAGAAATGGATATCCAGATCATATTTATGTATTTAGGAATGATGATGTTAATAGTACATATGCTTCAGGAAACACTAAAACTGCATTTTTATCACAAGAAATAGGAAGGACAAGCATTGGAAGTAGCGATTTAAAAAGTGGTTTTATTTCCAATAGTTTATACTTTGATAATGGACAAAATAGTGGTATTGTAATTTCTGAAGTAGGAAGTGCAAATGGGAATGAAATAAGTTTTAAAGTTACGTTTCCTAAAGAAAATAATGAAGTAAAATTTACTAGTATTATAGGAAGTGACAGGTATGATACAGCAGCGAAGCTTAGTAGTTCAAACTTTATTTCATCAGATACGGTTGTAATAGTTAATGGATTAGAATTAGCGGATGGACTAGCTGTTACTCCATTAGCTACATACTTAAAAGCACCTATATTATTAGTAGAAAATAATAATATTCCAAGTGAAGTTATAAATGAAATAAAAAGACTTGGAGCAAAGAAAGTTATTATTGCTGGTGGGGAGGGTGTTGTTTCTAAAAATGTACAACTACAACTAAATAAGTTTGGAATAAGTAACATAATTAGGTTAGCAGGAAAAAATAGATATGAAACATCACTACAAATAGCAAAATATATAGATTCCAATTGCTATGATATTGAAAATATAGTATTAGCAAATGGATACGCAGAAGCAGATGCAATGTCAATAGCGGCTGTATCAGGTAGAGATAGAATGCCTATTATATTATCAGAAACAAATATTTTAAATTCTAACACCTATAATTGGTTAAAAAGTAAGGGTTTAAAAAATGCATATATAATTGGAGGAAATGGTGTCATATCAGACAAACTATTGAATGAAATTAATTCAATTACATTATTAGATATTAGAGAAAATAGACTTGGTGGGAAGGATAGATATAAGACTAATGCTATAGTAATTGATAGATTCTATGGAAATGAAATATCAAAGGTTTATGCTTCAAAGGGGTTAGAGCTGGTTGATGCTTTATCTGCTGGACCAATAGTAGCAAATAATAATGGTGCTATAGTTTTATGCGATAGCAACTTGGATATAGATCAAAATATAGTGCTTAAAAAAAGACAAAGTAATGAAATTATACAAATAGGTGGAGGAGTTTCGTTTAATTCAATATATTCCTTAAAATATGTATTAAAATAGAATAAAATGGAAATGCTTATAATGCCTTAATAAAATAGGGTTCATAAGCATTTTTATTTGTTTTTCAAAAAGACGATATATAGCTATTATAAAGATTAAAATAATCCTATCAAATTCGACAATATAATTTTGAATTTATGGAATGAAAAGTCAAAAATAAATAAAGTTTAATGAAATACTAATATTTCAGAAGAATTTTAATTATACTTTTAAAATAATAAAAAACAAACAAAGAAAATTTGAAATTATACTAAGTGCCCATATATTTACAAGTCTTTGTTTTGAGAAATATATATGATATAATGATTTGTGCAAAATATGACTAGGTTTGTAGTATTAGGGATAAATACTTAGAAAGAATATATTAATACTGTAAGGTTTTATTAGGGGGATACGCTTTGAGTAATATTAATTTAGATATTAATGTAGAAGTAGAAAAAAGAGATAATAGATTAATATATAACTTATCAAAAAGGATAATTGATATTATAGGTTCATTGATTGGATTAATATTATTAAGTCCTATATTAATAATAGTTGGGATATTAATAAAGTTTGAATCAAAAGGACCAATTGTATTTACTCAAAAGAGAGTTGGTAAAGATGGAAAAGAGTTTGATATGTACAAACTCAGATCTATGGTAGTGAATGCAGAAGAAATAAAAGAAAAATTAAAAGAGCAAAATGAGATGTCAGGTCCTATGTTTAAGATGAAAGATGATCCAAGAATAACTAAAGTTGGTAAGTTTATAAGAAAGACAAGCATTGATGAATTGCCGCAATTAGTAAATATATTAAAAGGTGATATGAGTCTTGTTGGGCCTAGGCCAAGCCTTCCGAATGAAGTGAAGGAATTTGAGACATGGATGTTAAAAAGGCTTAACGTGAAACCGGGGCTTACTTGCTATTGGCAAGTAATGGGGAGAAATAATATAGATTTTGAAGATTGGATGAAGCTTGATGTTAAGTATGTAAATGAAAGAAGTTTTTGGCTTGATATAAAGCTTATATTTAAGACGGTTTTTGTTTTATTTGGAGATAGAAATGCGGCATAAAACTTGAGTAAAGTATTGGAGGATAGATTATGAATATATGTGCATTAATAATGGCTGGTGGCAAAGGAACAAGATTTTGGCCTTTATCTACGGAAGAGAAGCCAAAACAATTTCTGAATCTAGTTGGAAGTAAAACAATGATACAAATGACTATAGATAGGATATTACCTATAATTCCAATAGAAAGAATATTTGTATGTACTGGGGAAAAATATATAAGTTTGCTTAAGGAACAAATACCCAATTTGCCAGATAGAAATATAATTGTAGAGCCAGAGGGAAGAAATACGGCTCCTTGCATTGCTTTATCAGCGTTAATTATAAAGAGATATTATAAAGATTCTACAATGGTTGTTTTACCATCAGATCATCTTATAAATGATGAAAAAAGATTTAGAGAACTATTGCTTTTAGGAGGTAGATTTCTTGAAAATAACTCTGATGGAATACTGACATTAGGAATGAAACCAGATAGACCAGAAACAGGATATGGATATATACAGTTTGGTGAAGAAGTTGAGTTAGGAATAAAAAAAGTGAATAGATTTGTTGAAAAGCCTAATTTACAACTAGCAAAGCAATATTTGGATAAAGGATCGTATTTATGGAATGGTGGAATGTTCTTGTGGAAAACAGAACATGTACTTAAAGAAATAAAAAAATATATTCCAAATACATATGAAGTATTACATAATATTGAAAGTATTGATGAAAATTCAATTCAGGAGATGATTAATGAAAATTATAATAAAACAGATTCAATATCTATAGATTATGCTGTATTAGAAAAGAGTGATAAAATATTTGTTATTCCAAGTGAAATTGGATGGGATGATATTGGAACCTGGAAATCTGTGGAGAGATATAAAAAAAAGGATGAAGAAAATAATATAATAAATAATAATACATATGTTATTGATTCAACATCAAATATGGTGGTTAATAACAATAAAAAGATAGTTATGATTGGAATTGACAATACTATGGCAATAGAAACAGAAGATACTATTTATATTGTTAATAAAAATTATATGGATAACTTAAGAGACTATCAAGAACAAATATTATAGATTAAGAGAGGTTACTTATGAAGATAGCATTAGTACATGATTGGTTACCTTTTATGGGAGGGGCAGAAAGAGTTCTAATAAATTTTTTAGAGCTATTTCCTGAAGCTCCTATATATACAACTATAGCAAATAAGGATAAATTAGATGAACAATTAAAGAATGCTAATATAATTGTTTCAAGTTTACAAAGAAATAAAAAAAATATAGAAAATCATAGGAAATTTTTCCCTCTTATGCCTACAGCAATGGAAAGTTTTGATTTAAATGATTATGATATTGTTTTAAGTAGCAGTTCAAGCGTTGCAAAGGGGATTATAACTAATCCTAATACAATGCATATTTGTTATTGTCATTCACCAATGAGATATGGCTGGGAATTTTCATACGAATATGCTGGAAAAATGGCTGGAGGAAGCAACATAAAAAAACGAATATTAAAATATTTTTTATCTGCAATAAGATTATGGGATAATGCTTCGTCTGATAGAGTAGATTATTTCATTGCAAATTCTGAAAATGTTGCTAAAAGAATATGGAAACATTATAGAAGAAAGTCTGTTGTCATTCATCCACCTGTACGTTGTAGTTTATTTAAGCCGAGTGAAATTGATGAAGATTATTTTTTGATTTTATCAAGATTACAAGAATATAAAAGAATTGATGTTGCTATAGAGGCATTTAATAAAAATGGATTGCCATTAGTTATAATAGGAGACGGGCCTGATAGAGAAAAATTAGAAAGTATGGCTAATTCTAATATAAAATTTTTAGGAAGGCAGCCTGATGAAGTTATAAAAGATTATTATGCAAAATGTAGGGCTTTTATTTTTCCGGGGGAGGAAGATTTTGGGATAACGCCATTAGAAGCACAAGCAAGTGGACGTCCAGTAATTGCTTATGGAAAAGGAGGAGCTTTAGAAACCGTTGTTGAAAATAAGACAGGAGTCTTTTTTGAAAATCAAACTGCAGAAGATTTGTTAAGTGCTATAGAGAAGTTTGAAAAAATGACGTTTAATAAAGAGGAAATAAGAAATCATGCTGAATTGTTTGATGAATCTATTTTTAAGAAAAAGATTAGTGATTATATGAATGAATGCTACGAAGAGTTTAAAAGTACTAAACACTGGGAAGTTAGTAGAGGTGAATAGTTATGATTATATTTAATGCATTACAAGCAACTCTTAGTGGTGGAATTGGTAGATATTGTTATGAATTAAGTAAAGAACTTTATAAGATAAATAGTGATATCAAGGTTGTAATAAGAGAAGAAGACAGATCACTATTTCAATTTTTAAAAGAAGAAGATATGATTATAATTAAGGGAATTAATTCAGGGGCAAAGAGAAATTTCTTTGAACAGTTTAAGTTACCGTTTATGATACATAAAATGTATCCTAATGCAACTGTACATTATCCTGATTCTATGGCACCGTTATTTTCAAAAAATAAAGTAGTTATTACTATACATGACATTGCTTTTAGGGCATTAAAAGATGTTTTTACTTGGAAAACTAGAGTTTGGAAAAATCTTGTTACGTATTTTTCTATAAAAAAGGCTGCTAGAATTATTGCTATTTCTGAGTATACAAAAGAAGAAATTATAAAATATTATGGTGATAATTTAAGAAAGAGGATTGATGTTGTCTATAATGGATTCAATGATTTTTCTTCAGAGTTAATAGAGTTAGAGGATGTAAGACAAGACATTAGAAGTCTAGAAAAGGATAAATACATATTGACTGTTAGTACAATTTCACCAAGAAAGAATATAAATTGTCTTATTAGAGCATATTTACACAGTAATATGCTAGAAGAGTATAAACTTGTTATAGCAGGTGGAAAAGGTTGGCTATATGAAGAGGTATTTAACTTGGTAGAAAGTTTAAATTTAAAAGATAAAATTATTTTTACTGATAGAATAAATGACGAAGAATTAAAATTTTTATATAAAAATTGTGATGTTTTTACGTATATCTCTTTCTATGAAGGCTTTGGGTTACCTCCTTTAGAAGCAATGAGTTATGGAAAACCTTGTATTGTTTCTAATGTATCATCTATACCAGAAGTAGTAGGTGATTCAGCACTAAAAGTAACTCCTTATGACTATAAAGTTGTTGCGGACGAACTAATAAAATTGTGTAAAAGTAAGGATCAGCAAAAAATATATGCTGATTTAGGAATAAAAAATATTAAAAGATTTTCTTGGGAGAGTTGTGCTAAAGAAAGCAACGATATTTATAACAAATTTTAACATACATTAATTGCATTAAAGAGAAGGAGGTAAAAATGATAGATAACATTAGTTTTTTTGTAAAATGCATTTTTATTATTACTAATATTCTTTTTGTGGGATATATAGTTTATAAATTTTATAAGAGAAAGTACATACTATCTATTTTTAATATAAATGTTTATATATTTGCATTTTCTTTATTATTTTCTTCATACTTTCAGTTTAGTAAAGAGGCATGGAGATTTTTAGGGGTAACGGATCCAAGTAAATATTATCTTTACTTAAATAAAATTATTTTAATAAATTGTATTGGATTTATTATATTTATTATAACAATGTTTATTTCAGAGTTTGATTTAATTAAGAATAAGAGAAAAATAAAATCGTTTGATTTAATATATAATTCTTTAAATAATATTAATAAAAAATATATTTGTACGATATCTATTATTATTATGATAACATGGATTATTTTGATACTTATTGCTGGTCAAATTCCACTATTTGGAGATAGGCTTGTTTTTAATAAAGATCATTTAAGAATATTAAGACCAATTTATCTTTTGATAAACTATATGATTTCAATTGTTGGAAGTTACTTTTCATATAAATTCATAATAAATAAGAACAAAAGTGATGCATTATTTGCAGTGTTAAGTGTTATTATACTGTTACTTACTGGAAACAGAGGACCAGTGATGTTTTTAATACTTAATATTTTCATTGTCTTTGTCTATTATAATTTCAGTGTTAAGAAAGCAACTAACTTTATTATATTATCTGTTATTACTGTATTGATACTTGGGGTTAGTATGAGTTTTATAAGAAATAAATCTTTTAATACGGATACATTAGTTAATGATATTAAAGTTGAAATATTATATGGAAATACTTTTTCGGATATAAGAGATGGGGCATTTGTTTTAAAAGGATATGATAATAAATTTGATGGATATTTATATGGTAAAAATTATTTTGCTGATATAATTTCAATTATTCCTTCTTCGATTTCAAATTATAGGGAAACATGGTCATACGGATCATTTTCTACTAAAACGTTATTTAATATGGAAGATCATTATGGATTAAGAGGCGGATGGTTTCTTGAACCATATATAAACTTTGGATATATTGGAATAATAATAATTGCATTAGTAACAGGAAGAATTTTTGGCCTTTGTGAAAAACGTTTTTGGGATGAAACAATTAATAAAAAAGAAAATAAATTTGCAGAAAAACAAATTTTTATGGGATTCAATATTTTTCTGGCGCAGTCGCTTTTTACCAGTTCAATATTTAATCAATTTTATGCATATTTAGGGATAGTAATTTTATATATTTTTATTTCTTTAATAGATAAAAAGTTAAGATTAAATAAATAGAAAATTTATTTTGGGGAGAATACAATTAAGAGATGGGAGAAAAGATGTGGATGAAATATTAGTTAGTATTGATTGTATTACTTATAATCATGAAAAATATATAGCTCAAGCTATTGAAAGCTTTTTAATGCAAAAAACTAATTTTAAATATGAAATATTAATTCATGATGATTCATCAACGGATGCTACTCAAGAGATAATAAAAGAATATCAGAGAAGATATCCAGATATTATTAAACCAGTTTTACAAAGTGAAAATCAATATTCTAAAGGGATAAAAAGAATTTCTTATACATTTAATATATCTCGAGCAAAGGGAAAATATATTGCTATATGTGAAGGTGATGATTATTGGAGTGATCCATATAAGCTACAAAAACAAGTGGATTATATGGAGAAAAATGATGATTGTGGTATGTGTTTTCACGCTTACAAAGTAGAGAGTAATGGAAAAATAAATAAATGTGTGAGGTCATATAAGAAAAGTAAAATAGCTACTGTAGAAGATATAGTAATAGGGGATGGTGATTTTGTTGCTACAAATTCAATATTATTTAGAAAAGAAGTAATGGAAAATCCACCTGAATTTTACTTTAAGTGTAATGTGGGAGATTATCCTCTTCAAATTTTGACGTCTATGAAAAAATATGCTTATTATATTGATGAACCTATGTCTGTATATAGATATTTTAGTGCGAATTCATGGACTAGACGAATGTTGTCAGGTAGTGATTCTAATAAAAAGGTTATTAGTTTCAGAGAAAATATAATAGAGATGTTAAAAGAAGTGAATAAATTTACTGATAACATATATGCAAATGCTATAAATAAAAAAATATTATTATTCAAAATGGATGTTCTATTATTAAAAAATGACGTAGATTCATTAAAAAATTTGAAAAAACTAAATAAGAGAGAATATAATGCGATTTATAACAATTTGGATTTGAAATCAAGAATTAAGTATAGGGTAAAATTTGGAATGCCTAACTTGTTTATTTTCTTTAAAAATATACAAGTTAGATTAAGAAACAATTTATAATTTTAGTTATGGAGATATATTATTATGGAAATAAAAAGTAATAAAAAAATAGTCATGAGATCCCTTTTATGGAAGCTTATGGAGAGAACAGGGGTGCAAGGTGTTCAATTTATACTTCAAATAATATTGGCAAGACTTCTAACACCAAATGATTATGGGATAATTTCTTTAATAACTATATTTATTGCTTTAGCCAATGTCTTTATACAAAGTGGCTTTAATACAGCACTAATTCAAAAGAAGGATACAACAGAGGAAGATTTTTCATCTGTCTTCTATTTAAGCTTATTGGTAGCGGGAATATTATATATTATTTTATTTATATCATCACCTTATATAGCTAAGTTTTATGGTATAAAAGAATTGATTCTTGTTCTTAGAGTGTTATCTATAATATTATTTTTTGGAGCGATTAATTCAATTCAAAATGCGGTTGTATCAAGAACTATGAATTTTAGAAAATTATTTACTAGTAGCATATTTTCAGCGATTATATCTGGGGTTATTGGAATAATTCTAGCATATTTAGGATTCGGGGTCTGGGCATTAGTAGCTCAACAAATAATTAATCAAATTTCGATAACGATTATACTTTGGTTTACTTTGAAATGGAGACCCAGGTTAGTTTTTTCAATTACTAGGATAGGAAGCTTATTTTCTTATGGATGGAAATTGCTTGTTTCTTCATTGATTGATACTTTATATATGAATTTAAGAAGTCTTATTGTTGGTAAAGTATATACATCTGAAATGTTGGCCTTTTATAATAGAGGAGATCAATTTCCACAAATAATAGTTTCTAATATCAATGGATCTATACAGTCTGTAATGTTGCCAACATTATCTTTGGAACAAGATAATAAAAAAAGAGTAAAAGAACTAGTTAGAAGATCAATAGTTACAAGCTCATTTTTATTATTTCCTTTAATGATCGGACTAGCAGTCATTGCTGAACCATTAATAAAGATTCTTTTAACAGAAAAATGGTTATCATGTGTACCTTTTATGCAAATATTTTGTTTAACTTATGCTTTATGGCCAATACATACAGCAAATTTGCAAGCAATAAATGCTTTAGGGCGTAGTGATATATATTTAAAATTAGAGATAATCAAGAAAATAGTTGGAGCTACAATTTTGATTATTTCAATGTTTTATGGGGTATATGCAATAGCAATAGGAGGATTATTGTCAGGAGTTATTTCATCATTTATAAATTCATACCCTAATCTAAGGTTACTGGATTATAGTTATAAAGAGCAAATAAAAGATATAATACCTTCATTATTATTATCCATTATAATGGGGGGGATAGTTTATAGTATTTTATTTTTTAATCTGTCACCATATTTAACATTAATTATTCAAATTTTGGTGGGAGCTATTGTATATATTAGTTTAGCAAAACTATTTAAGATTGAATGTTACGAATACTTAATAAATACAGTTAAATCGTTGCTAAGAAATAAAAAAATATAGTAAATGGTAATATATTACTTATAAAATTTGTAGAGGAAATCTTATACCTTTCATAGAAAAAAGTATCCAGTTATAGCTTATTTGGACACTGGAGCAATATTGTTGTTATGATGAACAACAATAATATGAGTATACTTTTTATATTACATTTATATCTATTATAGAGTTTATGAGAATGATCTAAGTGAGTTCATTTGCCGAATTTTGGATATCTTGGGTAGTTTTTTTAATAAGGTTACTGATTTTGTCAGGAGCAAATTGTTGATTGCAATTCTGACATTGATATTTTTTTGATTAACCTGCTTGTCTAAATCAAATTTATATAATTTATTTGAATGACAACGAAGGCATTTAATATTTATTTTGTTCATTGTTCTTCTCTCCTTTTCTGGTGGCAATTAGTTCTAGTCAAACTTATTGTATTTTCTATACTTGAGAAGATCAATGTTCATATAAGTTAACAGATCGTAAAATTTTAAGAGGAGAAGTGTAATGAAAATAGGAATAATGCAACCATATTTTTTCCCTTATATAGGATATTGGCAGTTAATTAATGCTGTTGATAAATATGTTATATATGACGATGTTAATTTCATAAAGGGTGGGTGGATAAATAGAAATAGAATTCTTATGAATGGTGAAGCAAAGTTAATAAACTTAAAGATGAATGGTGCTAGTCCAAATAAATTAATTAATGAAATAGAATTGGCTAATGATATTGTATATAATAAGAAACTTTTAAAAACTATAGAAAGTTGTTACAAAAAAGCACCATATTTTGAAAAGGCTTTTCCTATAATAGAAGATATTATTAATAATAGTGAGAGAAATTTATCTAAGAACTTAGAACACTTAATAAAAAAAATTTGCATATATTTATCAATTAATACAGAAATAATACTTTCATCAAATATAGAGAAAAATACCGAATTAAAAGGTCAAGATAAGGTAATTGAAATATGTAGAATTCTAGGTGGGGATGAATACTATAATGCAATTGGTGGGATTGAATTATATTCCCATAATGATTTTATGAATGCTAAATTAAAATTAAAATTTTTGAAAAATAATACTATTGAATATAAACAATTTAATAATGATTTTATAGAGAATTTATCTATTATAGATTTAATGATGTTTAACTCGGTAGAAGATATTAAAAATAAACTAGAAATGTATGAACTTATTGAGGTGAATAATTAATGAAGGAAATTGGAGGTTACTTTTCTTTAGAAGAGCTTGTTAGTAATGAATATTATAAAGATTTAATTGCATTAAATAGCGGAAGAAATGCACTTTTATATTTAATAAAAGCAAAAGATATCAAAAAGCTTTATATACCATTTTACCTTTGTGATTCTATAAGTGATTTGTTAAAGTTACATAACATTAAATTTGAAAAGTACAGAATAGATTCTAATTTTATGCCATTATTTGATAATAAGCTTAATAAGGATGAATATATTTATATAGTTAATTACTATGGGCAATTAAATGATAACGAAGTCATAAAACTAAGGGATAAATTTGATAAAATAATATTAGATAATGCACAAAGTTTTTTTTATAGGCCAATAAAAGGAATAGATACAATATATACATGTAGAAAGTTTTTTGGGGTTCCTGATGGAGCATATTTATTTACTGAAGTAATATTGAACGAGAAATTAGAGGTTGATTTATCTAAAGATAGAATGACACATATACTTGGAAGATATGAGGATGTAGCATGGAAATACTATAGTGATTTTCATAAAAATGAAGAGATTTTTGTGAATGAGCCAATCAAGTATATGTCGAAGTTAACTCGAAATATTCTTGGGGCGATTGATTACACAAAGGTTTGTAAAATAAGAGATGAAAATTATGCTTATTTAGAAAGTAAGCTGTATAAGTATAATAAAAAGAAATTTCAAAAGCCTATTGGACCATTTGTATATCCTTTTTATGTGAAAAAGAATGGTAAATACATTAGAGAGGAATTGGCAAAGCGAAAAATATATGTACCAACTTTATGGCCTAATGTATTAAATGATATATATGAAGAAAGTATAGAGTATGATTATGCATACAATATATTGCCACTTCCATGTGATCAAAGATACAGCAATGAAGAGATGCAATTTATAGTGGATCAATTAATAGATATAATTTAAAATAATTAAATAAATCTAGAATATGTTAGCAAATATGAAAAATAGTTTAATAAATCTTAGAAATTCTCGCTCTTTGAAAATTATATAAGTTTGACTATATTTGAGTAAGGTAAATAGACCTGCAAAAATATATTTTTGCAAGTAGGTTAATCAAAGATATTTATGCGGTTGTAAACTAGTGATTATTAAGTATATTATTCTTAGCAAAGCCAGCCACCTTGGCTTGGAGTATTTTTTTATTTAAGGAGTAATGAGATCTAATAAAGTTATAGAGAAAAATAAGCATAAAAATAAGATTATTAACTGTACGACAATAAATTCTGACATTGATATTTTTGATTAGCCTGCTTGTATAAAACAAACTTATATAGTTTATTTAAGTGACAATGAGGTCATCTAATATTTGTTTTGTTCATTGTTCTTTTCATATTTTCTGAGAGATAATTAGTTCTAGTGAAACTTATTGTATTTCATATAATTGAGAAGAGTAATGTTCATATAAGTTAATAGATTGAATTTATTTATGTGGAGGTTTTATTATGAAAAAAATTATAATTTTTGGAGCTACGGGTAATGTAGGATCGTATTTTACTAAATATTGTACAGAATATTTTGATAAGAATGAATATGAGATTATAGCTGTAGGTAGGAGAAAAACTGGTGTTTTTGACAAAATGGGAATAAAATATTATTCAGTTGACATGACTAGAGAAGAAGATTTTGAAAATCTTCCAAAGGATGATATTCATTCAGTAGTTTTACTAGCTGCACAAATTCCTTCATATATGAATGGATATAAGCCATCTGAATATATTAAATCAAATATTAATGGTGCATTCAATGTTTTAGAATATTGTAGAAAAGTTAAAGCTGATAGAATTTTATACACACAAACTGTGTTTGATATTTCATTATATGATACTAAGAACACAGTTTTAAAGCCAGACTTGCCAAGAAATTTTTCATATACTGGAGATCATGCAGTATATGTTATATCTAAAAATACGGCATTAGAGTTAATCAGGCACTATCATGAGGAATATGGTATTAAGAGTTTTATTTTTAGACTGCCAACAATATATAGTTATAGTCCGTATCAATATTATCATCCGAATGGTGTTAAGAGATTACGTCCTGTATATGAAATGATAAATAGAGCCAAAAACAGTGAGCCAATTGAGTTATGGGGAGATCCTAATTATGCTAAGGATATGGTTCATGTTTATGATTTTAGTCAAATGTTATGCAAAGCTATTGAAGTTAATAGAGATCATGGATTTTATAATATTGGAACAGGAATTCCTGTAACTTTAAAGGAGCAAATAGAATCAATTATTAAAGTATTCTCTCCTAAGGATAATCCATCAAAAATTATTTATCGTCCAGAAAAATCTAGTGGTGGTGGATTTTTAATGGATGTTACAAATGCAAAAGAAGAATTAGGATATGAACCTAAATATGACTGTTTAAAATTATTTGAAGATTATAAGGAAGAGATGGAAATTAATAGATTTATTGAATTGAGAGAGGAAAAAGATAATGTTAGATAATAATCTAATTCAAGTTACTCGTTCATCAATGCCTAATTTCAATGAATATATTGAAGAAATAAAAGATTTATGGGAAAGTCATTGGCTGACTAACATGGGTGCAAAGCATAAGGAATTAGAAGAAAGATTATTAGAATATTTAGGATCTCAGAATATATCACTTTTTACAAATGGGCATTTAGCTTTAGAATGTATAATAGCAGCTTTAAATCTTACAGGAGAAGTAATTACTACTCCTTTTACATTTGCATCAACTACACATGCGATAGTTAGGAATGGTCTAATTCCTGTATTTTGTGATATAAATTCAGAAGATTATACAATTGATGTAACTAAGATAGAGGAACTAATAACAGAAAAAACATCGGCAATAATTCCTGTACACGTCTATGGAAATGTATGCAATGTTAAAGAAATAGAAAGAATAGCGAAAAAGCATAATTTAAAAGTTATCTATGATGCTGCACATACTTTTGGTGTTAAAGTAAATGGTGAGGGTATAGCCAATTTTGGTGATGCTTCAATGTTTAGTTTTCATGCTACAAAGGTTTTTAATACAATAGAGGGGGGAGCAGTCACTTTTAATGATGAATCATTAAAAAAGAAATTAAATGAATTAAAGAATTTTGGAATTACTGGACCAGAATCTGTTGAATACATAGCTGGAAATTCAAAAATGAATGAGTTCCAAGCAGCTATGGGAATTTGCAATCTTAGGCATGTAGATGAAGAAATAAATAAGAGAAGGATAGTTGTAGAAAATTATAATTCTAGATTAGAGAATGTTAAGGGAATAAAAGTGTGGAAACCACAAGAGGGTATAATTAGCAATTATGCATATTATCCAGTAGTTTTTGATAATTACAAATATAATCGTGATGAAGTATTTGAAAAGTTAAAGAGTGGAGGAATAATAGCAAGAAAATATTTCTATCCATTGACTAATTCTTTTAATTGTTATAAAGATAATTTTAAAGTTAGTGAAACCCCAATTGCTAGATCTATATCGGAAAGAGTTCTGACTTTACCACTTTATCCTGACTTATCTTTAGATGATGTTAATAGAATATGTGATATTATTTTGGAAGAGAAATTCATATAGTGGAGGGATAATATGAAAGGTATAATTTTAGCAGGTGGTAGTGGTACTAGGCTATATCCTGTAACAAAAGCTATGTCTAAGCAAATGGTACCAATTTATGATAAACCAATGATTTATTATCCTATGTCGGTATTAATGCTTTCAGCAATTAAAGATATTTTAATAATATCTACACCTAGAGATATTAGAAATTTTAAGGAGTTATTTGGAGATGGATTAAGTCTTGGGCTAAATATTGAATATGCTACACAAGAAAATCCAAACGGACTAGCCGAAGCGTTTATAATTGGGGAACAATTTATTGGAAATGATAGTGTTGCACTTATTCTAGGAGATAATATATTTTATGGACAGGGGTTAGGTGGATATTTAGATAGAGCATCAAAATTAAATAAAGGAGCAATGATATTTGGATATTTTGTTCATGATCCTAGGGCTTTTGGAGTAGTAGAATTTGATGACAGCAAAAATGTTATATCTATTGAAGAAAAGCCGGATTATCCAAAATCTAAATATGCAGTTCCAGGTCTATATTTTTATGATAATACTGTAGTAGAAAAAGCAAAGTTATTAAAACCTTCTAAAAGAGGGGAGTTAGAGATAACAGATTTAAATAGACTTTATATGGAAGAAAAAAGCCTAAAAGTTCAACTGTTTGGTAGAGGTATGGCATGGCTTGATACGGGTACACATGCTTCGATGTTACAAGCTTCTAATTTTGTAGAAGCAATACAAAATACTCAAGGTACATATATAGCTTGTTTAGAAGAAATATCATATAGAAAAGGTTGGATTTCTAAAGAACAAGTTAAAGAACTAGCAGAACCGATGAGTAAGACTGGATATGGTAAATATTTATTGGATATAATAAATGAGGAGTAGATAATATGAAAACTTATTTAGTTACTGGCGGAGCAGGGTTTATAGGCTCAAATTTTGTTTTATACATGCTTAAGAAATATAAAGATATAAGAATTATAAACCTAGATAAATTAACTTATGCAGGAAACTTAGAAAACTTAAAGAGTATTGAAGGAGATTCAAGACATATATTTGTTCAAGGAGATATATGTGATGCAGAATTAGTATTATCATTATTTGAAAAATATGAAATAGATTATGTTGTTCACTTTGCTGCAGAGTCTCATGTGGATAGAAGCATAAAAGAGCCAGAAGTTTTTGCTAAAACCAATGTATTAGGAACAGTAAATTTATTAAGCTGTGCAAAAAATGCTTGGGAAACTGAAGATGGTTGGAGAAAAGGAGTTAAGTTTTTACATGTTTCGACAGATGAAGTATATGGTTCACTTGGAGAAACAGGATATTTCATGGAAACAACTCCATTAGATCCTCATAGTCCATATTCTGCAAGTAAGGCTGGATCTGATATGATGGTTAAAGCATATGGAGATACTTATAAAATGCCAATAAACATAACAAGATGTTCGAATAATTATGGACCATTCCAATTTCCAGAAAAGTTAATACCACTGCTTATTAATAATTGTTTACAATTAAAGGATTTACCTATCTATGGTGATGGATTAAATATAAGAGACTGGTTATATGTAGAAGACCATGCTAAAGCAATTGATATGGTTATAAACAACGGAAGAATTGGAGAGATTTACAATGTTGGTGGACATAATGAAAGAACTAACATTCAAATAGTTGATACAGTTATTAATTATATCAATGAAAATGTAGATAGTAAAGTAACTGAAAACTTAAAGAAATTTGTAGAAGATAGAAAAGGTCATGATAGAAGATATGGAATAGATCCAAGTAAGATAAAAGAGGAGCTTGGCTGGTATCCAGAAACAACTTTTGAAGTTGGAATAGTTAAGACTATTAAGTGGTATTTAGATAATAAAGAATGGATGAATAATGTTACTTCTGGTGATTATCAAAAGTATTATGTTAATATGTATAAATAAAAATGTTAGAGCCGATATCCGGCTCTAACATTTTTATTTTACATCATTAAATATATAATCTCTCATCTGCTTAACAGTAGCTTCTTTATCAAAAGTTAAATAATAAACTCCATCAATCATGGTTCCTTCACCATATCCATCTCGAGGAAATCTATCTTGTTCTAGATTATTTCCTATTCCAAGTACTTTTGTACCTAAAGAGAGAATATCTCCTGCATTTAAGTTTGTTTGAACATATGGTAAAACTTCATTTAATAGTGAATTATATGATGTAACTGATGTGCTTGTTAATTTATTAAACAAAGCATTAAGAACTGTTCTATGTCTTTGTGTTCTTTCATAATCACCACCACTAGTATATCTTATTCTTGAATATGCAAGCGCCTGAGTACCATCTAAATGTTGAACTCCAGCATAACTTATATGTGGAGAATAAGTTCCATCTTTTGCATTAATATCATCAATATACGAATTTATATATTCGAGTTCTTCTTGTGTTATTTCAATATCAATACCACCTAAAATGTTTATAATTGTTGGTAATGATGAGAAGTTAACTGATACAAAGTCTTCTATGTTTAAACCGAAGTTTTCGTTTAAGGTTTTAATTGCTAATTCAGGACCACCAAATGCATAAGCATGATTTATTTTATCTTGTCCATGTCCATCAATATATACATAAGAATCTCTCATAACAGATGTAATTTTTAATTTATTGTGTACAGGATCTAATGTAGCTATCATAATTGAATCTGAACGACCAGTTTCACCATCTGTTGCATCAATTCCGAAAAGAGCTATATTTTTAATTTTATTTACATTTTCATATTCTTTAAATTCATCTTCTACTATTCCTAAGTTATCTTTGTTTAATTTAATATTATCCATCTTATTTAATAGACCTATTACATAGCCACCGCCAACTACAGCAATTGCGAGTATTACACATAAAAAGCCTATAAAAATTTTGAAACCTAAGGATTTTTTCTTCTTCTTTTTATTTCTTTTTTTAGATTTATTATTTTCCATTTGTGACATGGTTACACTTCCTTTCAAGTAGATATTTTATCATAAAGCAATGATGCCTTCAATTTAAGTGTTAAAATGTAATAAATAAGTATAATTTAAAGGCCTGGTTCATGCTGATATGATATATTTAATGGATCAGAGGTAAGTGCATCAAATAAAGATGAAACAGATTTATAACCAATACCTTCTCTAATCATATCTCTATTGTCAAGCTTATATTCAAAACAAGCCTTTAAAATCTTATTTTTTTCGGTTTCATTATCTGAAATACTTTCAATTAATAGTCTATTATTATTTGTAGGAATTAATTCCTTTCGACCAAAGAATTTACAATCTTTTATTTGACCTGATTTATATAAATCGTATATTATGTTACCTGTTTTTAAATGTTGTTCATGTAAATCGTATTTATAACTGTGGGTAACATGCGTAACATTACTAAATTTACTTTCAAAATCTAAAACGGTATTTTTAACTAGGTTTTCATCTAAATTTTTTTCAGATTGATTTAAGAATACTAAATTTTTTTCTAATATACCTAGTTGAGCTGTTGCAGCTCTAAATTCATTATTTCTTAAAGCTGTTTTTTTCTCCAGACTAAGATTACTGTATCTAGGATTATTAAATACTCCACTTTCATCACCATCACTTATAAGAACGACATACACATTTTCAGCTCCAACTGCTTGAATGGCATCTACTATGGCACTTCCTGCAAATATAGTTTCATCGTCTTGATGTTGAGAATAAAATACAACTTTATCAGAGTAAACATACCCTTTAGCTCTATTTATGGCTGTTTGATTAATATCTCCAAAAACAGTTAAGCTTTTAGTACCAGCTATAACTGTTTTATCTGAATTATTATCTATAAGAACTACGGGTTCTTTTAGTGCTGATGATGTTAAGGCATCTATAAGTTCATCTGCTTTGCTTAAATTTAGATGAGTTCTATTAGGAAAAAACTTTTCTATAACATTTTTATTAGTTTCAAACCTATTTTTTCCATTTAATCTTTCTGAGAATTTATCGAAGGATTCATTTAAAACACCAATTCCACCAATTGTATAAGATTTAATGTTTCTTTTATACTCAGTAGTTTTTCCATCAGTTAAAATTACTGGATTGCCTGTGTTTGCAGCTACAGGGGCAATGCTCATAGCATCAGCTTCTCCAATTAGTCCATTTACATAGTAAATTTCCTCTATAGGTTTAATTTTTTCAATTTCATTAGCAACAGAATAAGAAGTTAAAAATCTATCTTTGCCTCCTAGTCTAACAATTGTCTTTCCAAGTTTTTTTAACTTATCTTCTATATTTTTTGATATTACACCTTCGCCACCTACTAAGTATATAGTTTTTACTTTCTCAATTCTTTTTAAGGTAGAGTCTGGAATATTATTTGTTTCAGTAAGTAATATTGGTGCGTCTAAGGTTCCACTTAAGCCACTTGCTGATAAACCATCAACTAAAGATAGTCCATTAACTAATATAGCTGAAGAGTACTGTAATTTATCAGCAATTAATGCTGCTGTTTCGTATCTATTTTTTCCAGCTACATAATTTATGGGGAACGCTTGTACAGAAAAAGTTGAAATAGATATAAAAGATAGTGATAATATTAGCGTCTTTAAAAAATTTTTTTTCATTTTAAAACTCCAATCTAGTAAATAATATAAATTATAACATATTATAATCTAATATTATATAATTTACATAATTCGCATAGTATTTACTTCATTTTATCACCAGGATTTCTTGAAGTATTTATTTCGATAATATATAATTATACTATGTAAAGTTTAATATAAATAAAAAAATGAAGAGAAGAAAGGATGGGGATCTTGGGAAAGAATAAAACTTTAAAGATTATAGGATATATAGTAGTATTTGCACTAATTTTTAATCTTGTTTCACCTTTATTTGACACAAAAACACATGCTTATGAAAATAGTTCTAAAAGGATAGAACAAGAATTAAAGAAAATTGTCTCTAAATATGGAGAAGCAAATGTAGTATTTGATGATGGGATGTATATTTATATTGGTGAGGAAATTGACCTTGTTGATTCTGAGAAGTATCAAGGAGTAATATGGAACTCTGAAAATGAAGAGATTGTCAAAGTAGAAAATAATAAATTAACTGGAATAAAAGAAGGTACGACATTTATTGTTGGTAAAAAGGATGAAACATATTATATAAAAGAAGTATATTCTTCTATGAAAAGTGTAAATGTAAGATCTATAAACAATTTAGAATCAAGAGCAAATTCACAATATGTTGTTTATATTGATCCTGGTCATGGTGGATATGATCCTGGTACTCAAGGTAATGGAATAGTAGAAAAAGATATAGTTTTAAATTATGGTCTTAGACTTAAAGGTAAACTTGAGGCAAATGGAATAAAGGTAATAATGAGTAGAACTTCAGACGTATATGTGTCGCTAGAAGATAGAAGTAAGGGTGCTAATAATGTAAATCCAGATATTTTTATTTCAATACATATAAATTCTGCAGGAGCTACCAGTGCTTCAGGAATAGAAACTTTCTATAAGAAAGACATAGACAAGCCTTTAGCAGAAAGTATTCAAAACAAATTAATTAGTTACACTGGTGCAGTAGATAGAGGAGCTAAATGGGAGGATTTCCATGTAGTTAGAGAAACTAATATGCCAGCAAGCTTAGTTGAATGTGGTTTTTTAACAAATGTAAACGAGGCTAATAATTTAAAAAGTTGGAACTATCAAGAAAAGCTTATAAATGCCATGTTAGATGGAGCGTTAGATTACTTATATAATAGTAATCCATTAGTAGCTAATAGAATATATGGAAGTAATAGATATGAAACATCTTATGAACTGTTTAAAAATGGTTGGAGTAGTTCAGAATATGCTGTTATAGCTCCAGGTTTAGATTATCCAGATGCTTTATGTGCAACCCCCTTAGCTACTAAGTATAATGCACCTATAGTATTAGCTGAAAATACTTCCTTGAAGAATCAACAAACACTTTTAAATTTATTGAAATCTAAGGGTGTAAAGACTGTATTTTTAGTAGGTGGGACTGGAGTTATACCTTCATCATTTGAAAGTGAGCTTTCAGCGCAAGGTATAAGTAGCAAAAGACTTGGTGGGAAAAATAGATATGAAACTTCAGTTGAAATAGCAAAGCAAGTAGGAAATAGTTCTGGTGAGGTTTCAATAGTAAGTGGATTAGACTTTGCTGATGGTTTATCAATATCATCAGTTGCAGCAACAAGAAATATGCCTATATTACTAACAGAAAAAAATCAACTTCCTAGTGAAGTATTGAATTATTTAAATGGATTAAATACAAGTAAGACTTATATTATAGGTTCAAGTGGTGCTGTATCTGATAATGTTGCTAGTAAACTTTCAAAAGTGGAAAGACTTGGTGGGAAAAATAGATACGAAACAAATAAGAATATCTTTAATAAGTTTAAATCTAGCTTAAATCTTAGTAACTTATATATAGCATCCGGATTAGATTTCCCTGATGCGTTATCTGTATCTGCACTTGCAGGAAAGAACTCTGGATTTGTTGTATTATCAAATCTTAATTCTGCAGAGCCAGATGTGAAAGAGCTTATGAAATCAATAAGACCTAATTTAGATAAGGTATATGTTTTAGGAAGTAGAGCTATTATAAGTGATAGTGTATTATATAATTTAGGCATAAATATTATAAAATAGAGGATAATTCTCAAATTTTGAATTGGCTAATTATTTCTGAGGATTATAAAATAAATAACACCTAATAAGAGTATTTATTCTTATTAGGTGTTATTTACTTCATTATAGAACATATAATTTTTGAAATAACAAATTTGTATTTTTAAAATTAATCATTTTAGATAATTTATTTATTTTATATGATTTTTAATAGTAAGTAGTAAGCTGTTTAATGAGTAATAAGGAGTTAATTCTCCGCCAAATTTTCTAAAATATTTTTCAATTGATGGTATCATAGATCCCTCAAAATCAAATACAGGAAGCTGTAGTATATTTTTAGTATATAAAAGGGCTTGCCAAAGTAAATAAGACATTCCAAAGTTATTTTCTCTAGAGATTCCACCCATTATATAATAAGCTCTTTTATTATCATAAGCTAGAACGCATCCACCAATTGCTTTATTGTTTTCATCGAATATAATACCTATAATACAATTATTATTTTTATTTAATTCAGTTAACAATTTTTTAGTAAGCATATTATCAAAGTTATTTATATTTTGACTGCTAAAGCTCTTATCATTTAGTTCAAAATAAGTATCTAAATATTCGCTAAAGCCCCACTTAACTGTTACATTGCTTTTATTTCCTTTATTTATTTTTGTTTTTTCCTGTAAATTACTCCAAAGAATATTTTCATCTACTAAATTTACTCTATATGTGTATCTTACTGAAGTTATATATTTATTCCAGATAAATGGTTGTATGTCTGTATGTTCTGGCGAAAAACTATAGTAAAGTAAATTTTCCTTTTTTAATTCCTTTATAAATATTTCATTTATCTCTTTTATGTTTGAGATTTTTTTAGAAATAGTTAATTTATGAATAATTGGAGATATCATAACGCCTCCAAAAGGTGTCATATGAGGCATAACAATAAAGTTTATTCCAAATTTTTTAGATGTAGGAATATAAAATGCTGCAATCCAATTTTTATTTGTATCTGATAAATAAAAGAATTTATATTCCTGAGCACTTTTAAAGCTTGACCCTATATTATTAAGTAGCCAATAGCTTTTGTGATAAAATGTCCCTTCAGGTGATTCATCAACAAATTTGTTCCATTTATCTAGTAGTTCTAAGTTCTGTATATCTATTTGATTTATCTGTAAGTTCATTTACTACCTCCTGATAGCTAACAAATTCTATTTTTTTACTATTGCAATAAGTAACAAGCCATATATACCAATCTTTCCAATCCTTCCATCCATTTGAGAAGTATTCTTGGTGTAAATTTATGTTAAAAATAATATCTTTATCATAGTTTAAATCTATTATTTTTTTTGTAAAATCTATTGCATATTTTAAGTTATATTTTTGAAGACCATTTTCTTGAAATAAATAACTATCCATTATATGAAAAGGAATTTCAATTAACCCTTCTTCAGTTATGTAAGGTTGTTTTAACTCCTTAGAATATTCTGTTGTATCAAAGGTATATCCTATATCTTTCATATAAGAAAAAGTATTGTTGTCCCTTCTCAGATAATGCATTCTAATTCCAATATCCTTGGTATTATGAAGTAAATTAAAGGTATCATATTCCTTTTTCATTTCATTAAAATTATTATAGGCTATTCCATGTAATCCAACATTTAAATTGTTTTTTAATATATATTGTATAGGTTCTTTAGCTGCTTCTGCTTTATAGGCAAGTGTATTATCATTTGAAGTAGCAAAGAAGTAAGTAGCCTTTGTATTGTATGTTACATCAAATTCAACTAGATTGTCTATATTTGTGAAATTATTTTTAATTATGCAATTTAGTCTAGATAGAAATGTCGATATATTTATTCTAAAGAGAAATAATTCTAGAAATGCACGAATAATCATTTTAATGACTATTAAATCTTTCTTATGTTCCTTTCTAGTTAAATTATCAACATCGTGAGATACAATTACTTTCATATTAAATCCTCCTAAAAAATGGAATGTATATCATGATTAATTATATAGCAAATACATATATTAGTCGATATATGTGAAGAAATCTTAAGAAAAGTATAAGGTTTATTTATTGTTAATTAGACATTATATGCTATAATTATATAAAAATGAAAAAATATAAATTGATAGGTGAATGAATGAATGGATTATTTAAAAAATTTATAGAATTTGCAATAGGAAATGGCTTAGTTATGATTTTAGGACTTGTTTCAACTCCTATTGTTTCAAGAATGCTAGAACCCTATGAAAAGGGAAGAGCCGATATATTCATAACATATACTAGCTTGATGGTTCTTATTTTAACTATGGGTCTAGATCAAGCGTATGTAAGATATTTTAATGAAGAAAATGAAAGAGGAGCCTTATTAAGAAGGGCTATAAAAGTTCCAATATTATTAAACTTTTGTTTAGGAGTAATACTTTTAATATTCTACAAACAAGTTTCAAATTATATGGTTGAAGAAACTTCGTTTTTTTTAGTATTCTTATTTGCGTTTCATAGCTTTGTTAGTATAATAAGTAATTTTGCGATGATTAATGTCAGAATGAAGCAAAAGGCTAAGACATATTCAATGCTTGGTGTTATTAATAAGGTAGCGTTTGTTATTTTTGTTGTATTGCTATTTTATGTGTTTAGAAATAATTACATGACATTAGTTCTTGCAACTGTTTTAGGTAATTTAGTTATGGTAATAATGGCAGTCCTGATAGAAAGAAAAGATTGGTTTAGTTTTGGAAAAGGCGAGGAGTTAAAAACATCTTCTAAAGAGTTAATTAAATATGGTACGCCATTTATTTTTTCAATGGCTATAACTTGGGTGTTTCAATCAATAGATAGGATATCAATACAGCTTTTTAGTGATTATACTCAACTTGGATTATATGGTGGAGCAATGTACATAATTTCTATATTAAATACTGTACAAGGAGCTTTTACTACTTTTTGGGTACCAGTTGCTTATGATAAATATCATACCAATCCTGAAGATAGAAAGTTTTTTAGTAATATTAATGAAATTGTATCATTCTTTATGCTTATTATAGCAATAGGTTTAATAGCTACAAAGGATTTATTAATAATAATACTAGGTAAAAACTATGAAGGAGCTCAATTTATATTTCCTTTCTTAGTATTAATGCCAATTATGTACACTATATCTGAAACAACTGTTTTAGGAATTAATTTTAAAAAGAAAACTAAATATCATATTTACATAGCAGTATCATCTGCAGTTACAAATATAATAGGAAATTTAATTTTAGTTCCTTATTTGGGAGCAAAGGGTGCAGCTATTTCAACAGGATTAGCTTATGTTGTTTTCTTTGTAACTAGATCGTATTTTGGGAATAAGTTATACAAGGTGGAAGTTAAATATGCTAAGTTTTTTATAAGTGTTATTTCTGTTTATGTTTTAGCTACTATATCAAGTATTTATAAATTTAATACAATAATATTAGTAGTTACTATATTAAGTACATTTGTTGTATTGTTTATGTATAAAAATGTTATTAAAGATTTTTTTACTATAATAAAGTCAATGCTTAAAGGGAAAAATAAATAATAAGTTAACGCAATTCCGGTAATATGGACAATATATCTCCATTAGTAGTATAATTGTAGAAGTTAATAGAAGTTTGAAAATTAATTAAATAAATGTTGGGAGAAGAAGAATATGAATAAGCTAAGAACTTTTATATTAGTAATAATAGATATTTTTATGGTAAATATGGCATATTTATTATCAATAAATATTACTTTTTATGAAAGATTTACTGAAATATCTACTATATATCAAAAAGATGTGGTTATTGTTACAATAATATATTTAGTATGCTTTATCTTATTTCAAATGTACAGTTCTCTTTGGCACCTAACAGGAACTGATGAATTTTTATTGGGTGCTGGTGGAGGAATTTTAGCAGGAGCTTTAGTTATATTATATACTAGAAGTATAGGTGCTACTATACCATTAAATGTTTGTGTTATTGGCACTATGCTTACATGTATTTTTGTTCTTGGATATAGGGTATTATATAGAGTTTATAGAAGAACATTATTATATGTTCCGTATAAGTATTCAAAGGATCAACAAAGGGTAATGATTATTGGGGCTGGATCAGCTGGAACTATGATTATTAATGAAATGCTTGCAAGAAGAAATCTTAAACTAAATCCAATTCTTTTAATTGATGATGCAGACTTTAAGCAGGGTAAAAGAATAAGTGGTGTAAGGGTAGAAGGAAAAAGAAAAGATATAATAAGGTTAGCAGAAGAGAGAGAAATAGATACAATAATTATTGCTATCCCATCTATTGATAATGAAAATAAAAGAGAAATTTTAGATATTTGTAAAAAAGCTAATTGTAAAATAAAAATAATACCAGGTATTTATGAAATAATATCTGGAGAAGCCACAGTTAGTAAGATAAAAGATGTAGAACTTGAAGATTTACTTGGAAGAGAGCCTGTTGTTTTAGATAACAAGGGAATTTCTGATTATTTAAATAATAAGGTAGTCTTAGTTACTGGTGCAGGAGGGTCAATAGGATCTGAATTATGCAGACAAATAGCTCAGTTTGGACCAAAACTTTTAATTCTTTTTGATATATACGAAAATACTGTTTATGATATTCAAAATGAATTAAAACACGATTATTCTAATTTAAATATAAAAGTATTGATTGGATCTGTAAGAGATAAGGATAGATTAAGAGAAATATTTGATAGATATAATATAAATGTTGTATTCCATGCAGCAGCCCATAAACATGTTCCGCTAATGGAAGATAGTCCTAAAGAGGCAATTAAGAATAATGTTTTTGGGACATTAAATTTAGTTAATATATCTAATGAAAAGGAAATTGAAAAGTTTGTTCTTATTTCTACTGATAAAGCCGTAAATCCTACTAATATAATGGGAGCGACAAAAAGATTATGTGAGATGATAATACAATCATATAACACAATCAGCAATACTGAATTTGTTGCAGTTAGATTTGGTAATGTATTAGGTAGTAATGGATCTGTAATTCCTTTATTTAAAAATCAAATAAAAAATGGTGGACCAGTTACTGTAACTCATAAGAATATAACAAGATATTTCATGCTTATACCTGAAGCTGCACAACTTGTACTTCAAGCTGGTGGTTTTGCTAAAGGGGGAGAAATCTTTATTTTAGATATGGGAAAGCCTGTTAAGATTTATGATTTAGCAATTGATTTAATAAAGTTATCTGGATTAGAGCCACATAGAGATATAAAAATAAAGGTTACTGGATTAAGACCGGGAGAAAAGTTATATGAAGAATTATTAATGAGTGAAGAAGGACTTTTAAATACAAATCATAGAAAGATATATATAGGAAGACCAACCTTTGATAGCATTGATAATTTAAGAAAGAAGTTATTTGATTTAAAATATATATTAGAAGAAAACGATGAAGAAAAAGTAAAAGAAAAGTTAAAGCAAATAGTGCCAACTTATAAAGAACCCAGTGAAGTGAATGAAGTAGCAATAACTGATAATGAAATAGTTGATTAAAACGTAAAGGGAGAAGAAATGAAAAAGATTAATGAGATTATAAAAAGAATATTTGATTTTTTAGCTTCTTTGTTAGGTATAATAATCCTATCACCAATACTGTTAATAGTAGCAATAGCTATAAAAATAGATTCTAAGGGAGATATTCTTTTTCTACAAAAGAGAATAGGAAAAAATGGAATTCCATTTTATATTTATAAGTTTAGGACAATGGTAAGTGATGCAGAAAAACTTGGAAAGCAAATTACAGTAGGAAAAGATAATAGAATTACTAAAGTAGGAGCTTTTTTAAGAAAATATAAAATAGATGAACTTCCTCAATTATTTAATGTTTTAAAGGGTGATATGAGCTTAGTTGGACCAAGACCAGAGGTTCCTAAATATGTAGAGTTATATACAGAATTAGAAAGAAGAGTTTTGAAAGTTAGACCAGGTATAACGGATTTAGCATCTTTAAGATATAAAGATGAAAATGATATTTTGGGGAAGGTAGATAATCCAGAAGAATATTATATAAATGTAATCATGAAAGATAAGCTTAAGTTAAATTTAGAATATATTGAAAAAAGTAATTTGATTTTTGATATTTCTTTAATTTTTAAGACAATAATAAAATGTTTATAAAGGTGGTTAAATAAATGAAAAAGCTAAAATTTGCAATTATAGGTTGTGGAAGAATTTCATATAAGCATGTAGAAGGTCTAGTTGAAAATAAAGATGTAGCTGAGTTAGTAGCAACATGTGATGTACAGTTTAATCTTGCAGAAGCTAAAAAAGAAGAATACTTAGCTAAGATGAATGATTCAACTTTAAATATTGGAGTTTATGAAGATTATAAAGTAATGCTTGAAAATGAAGATATTGATGTTGTTACAATTGCAACAGAAAGTGGATATCATGCTGAAATTGCTATTTACTGCATGAATAAGGGAAAACATGTAATAGTTGAAAAACCAATGGCAATGTCAATAGATGATGCAAATGAAATGATTGAAGTTGCAAAGAAAAATAACGTTAAGCTTTCAGTAGCTCATCAAAATAGATTTAATAAGCCAATACAAAAGCTTAGAGAGGCTGTAGAAGGAGAAAAGTTAGGAAGAATAATGAATGGTACAGCTAGAATACTTTGGAGAAGAGATGAAAATTATTATAAGCAAGCTCCATGGAGAGGGACTTGGGATTTAGATGGCGGTACTTTAATGAATCAATGTATACATAATATAGATTTATTACAATGGATGATTGGATCAGAGGTTGAAAGAGTATATGCAGAATGCGATACTTTTAGAAATCCTATAGAAGGTGAAGACTTTGGTGCTATAGTTATTAGATTTAAGAATGGAGCTATTGGAATTGTAGAAGGTAGCGCAGTAGTTTATCCAAAGAATTTAGAAGAAACGTTAAGTATATTTGGTACAGAAGGAACAGTTGTAATAGGCGGACTTGCTGTTAATGAACTTAAGACTTGGAGATTTGATGGAGAAGACGAAGAAGCTGTTAAAAAAGATTTACAAGTTCAAATAGATAGCGTATATGGAAAAGGGCACACTCCATTATTTAGAGATGTTGTAGATTCTATAAATGAAGATAGAAAGCCATATATAAGTGGTGAAGATGCTATAGTACCTTTATCAATTATTTTAGCTGCGTATAAATCAAGAAAAACAGGAATGCCAGTAAATTTCCCGTTTAGCAATTTTTCAAGTTCAGATATGAAAATAAAAAAGAAAAAAAGCTTCATATTTTAAGATATGAAGTTTTTTATAGCATTAAACTTTTTTTAATATTTATACTAAAAGAGTAGTATGTTTTTAATACTACTCTTTTGTACTACACATTTATTTATTTTGCCTTATCTAATCTTCTAGAAAGATAGCTTAGATAAATCCATAAAACAGTTGTTATATAACTTTGAGTAAGTAAAATTACATTTTCAAATAATCCATTAACAGCAATTGAGAGTACTAATCCTGTTATAAAGAACAATGGAATATATGAACTTTTATCTGATATAATTTTAGTGCTAAATAGTGAAAATAGTGTATCTTTTACTATAAGAATAATGAATAAAGAAAAAGCTATGAATCCAAGTATTCCATTTGATAAAAGTATTTGCAAATATCCATTATGCATGTTGTTTGTTACCATATATCTGCTTTTATCATTAGGATATATTTTTTGCTTAGCTAATCCTATGTTATCTGGACCATGACCAAATAGAGGATTGAGTTTTAATGTATTTAATCCATAAGTCCATATTTCTACTCTTCCTGTTGAAACATGTCCACTTTCGATATTACGATCTAATTCTATAACCTCGTCATTACTTTCTGTTTCGATTACCCCTACATTACTTTTTTCTGAATTAATTAATTTATCTATTGTTTTAGGAATATGAGCTAATCCTTTTTTTAATGAAGGAATAGAAGTAGTATAAACAAAAGAAATAATACATGTTAATAATAAAGAAATTATTATTGATTTAATATTAGCCATTTTTTTATCTTCTTTAAAGAAAATAAATAATAAATAAAATGATGCGAAAATTATAAAGGCTAATAGTGAAATTACAGCACCTCTAGAGTTACATAATATCAGATATAAAAATTGAACTATTATATTTAAGTAATAATATATTTTTCTTGCTAAGCTAGAATTTTTATCTTTTAAGCTTTTATATAAATATATATTAAATGTTGTGGCTATAATTGAAATAACTGCAACCATACCTCCAGAGTTTGGATTTCCATAAAATCCCCATAAAGCAGGTGAGTTAGGATAAACAAACCCTTGAGGAACATTATTATATGTAAATTGAATAAAAAATATAAAAGTCAGTAATGATGCAAAAGATACAATGGAGCTAATAATTATTATTATGCTATTTATGTTATATAATTCTTTTTGAGTATATCTTTCTTCAAAATCATTTTTGTAAGAATATACAACAAATAGAAAGAATCCAGTGTAGGCAAATGTTTTTATATTGCCAATTAAATTATTTTTGTAATTAATTAATATACCTATAAAAAACATTATCATATAAACTATTAGTATTTTTGAATACCTAGATTTATAATAAGTTTTTTCCTTGAAAAAATCATATACAAAATATAATGCTCCCCATAATAAAATTAATACATTAAACTCAGTTGTAATTGGAGCGATTATAGATATTGTAGATAACATCATTAAGGTAATAAGTGAATAAATTATATTGTTTTTATTTAGTATTTGTCGTTTGATTGCATTCATATAGATTAATCTCCTTTTAAATGATATCTATTAATAGTTTTATTTTTATCTCTTTATTTAAATATATTCAATATTTTAATTATACGTATCAGATTTTCTTATGTCAATTAAGGAGAAGGTTCAAGAGCAATATAAGCGGCCGTATTTAAACATAAAAAAGTATTATTAAGAAAATTTTAAGATTAATCTTTACATATTAAGAAAATATTAATTGTTTAAATACATCATATTCCATATAATACTAAGTGTACTATGTAAAGTAATACACTCAGTATTTTTTATTTTAGTAAAATTAGTAGTTACTTCATATATAAATAAAGTAACTACATATATTATTTATTGATAAAAACAGGGGGATTTTATATGAAAAAATCTACGCTTTTAGCCTTTAGTGGGCTTATTATTATTTTTTTTATAGTTGTATCATTAGGTAATAGAACTAAGGTATATGAAAAGCAAGAAAGATATAATACTCCAGAGGAAGCAATAGTAAATTTTATTGGTTATATTAATAGTTATGAAGAAGTAAAATCAAAAAATACTTATTATCATGTAACTCCAAATGAATTTTTTGAAAGTATATCTAAGAGATATAGATTATATTTGGGAGAAGGTAATGGTAATAGGTATATAAATGATCAAGTACCTGTAGTTCATAGTTATGAGTTAGAAGAAGTAAGTTTAAATGATTTAATAAATTTAAAAGTAAATTATGAAGATTCTTTTAAAGGGATGACGAATTATAAAAATCATAGTGAAGTTAGAGTATATAAGTTAGATGTTTTAGCTTCATACAATCTTAGTGTTGATAAAAATTCTGTAAAAAAAGATGGAACTGTAGATAAAGTTAATGATACTGAAGAAACTCCAGTGGAAATATATTTAGTAGTAGTTGATGAAGGGGAAGGATATGTTGTTGATTATTACAATATAATATATAAATAATCTTTTAGAAGAGGTGAGCTTATGATAATAATTGATTCAAAAAGTAGTACACCTATTTATGAACAAATTACAATTGGAATTAAGGAACTTATATTGAAAAATGTAATAAAATCTGGTGATAAATTACCTTCTGTAAGGGAATTATCTACTATTTTAACTATAAATCCTAATACAGTAAGTAAGGCTTATATGGAACTTGAAAAACAAAATATTGTAGAAAGCATAAAGGGAAAGGGAACCTTTATAACTAGTGACTATAGAAAACCGGTGTCAGAAGAAAAGCTAAGTAAATTAATTTTAGATTTTAAAAGATTAATATTAGAAGCAAATTATTTAGGACTTGAGGAAAATGATTTAATTTTATTATTAGATGAAGGTTTTAAGGAAATAAGAGGAGGAATATGAAATGATAGAATTAAAGAACTATTCCTTAAATTATGGAGATAGTAAGATATTAGATAATATAAGTTTTTCCTTAGATAGGGGAAAGATATTAGGTATTGTTGGACCAAGTGGAGTAGGAAAAACTTCTCTAATTAGAGGAATAGTGGGTATTTATAAAGGTACATCTGGGAGGTTAATTTTCGATGGAGAAGATGTCTATGACAATCCAGAAGTAAAGAGAAAAATAGCATTTGTTCCAGACGAGCATAGTAGCTTTTATTTAATAACATTAAAAGAAATATTAAATTACTATAAAAGTATATATTCAAATTTTGATGAAGATAAGTTTTATAAGATTAATAAAATTTTTAAGATTCCTCTAAATAAAAGATTTTTACAATTATCTAAAGGAATGAAAATGAGAGTAAATTTAATGATTGCTTTTTCATTAAATTGTGATCTATTAGTATTAGATGAACCCACATCAGGATTAGATCCAATACTAAAAGAAAAAGTTCTAAAGATAATAATGAATGAAGTATACAGTAAAGAAAAGTCAGTTATAATAAGTTCACATAATTTAGGAGAACTTGAAAGAATATGTGATGAAATACTTATACTTAATGATGGGAAAATAGAATATCATAATTCTTTAGAAAATATAAAACGCAATATAAGAAAGATACAAGTTGCATTTGATATGCCAGTATATGAAGAGGATTTAAATATAGACGGTATATTTAGTATTTCTCAAGTTGGAAGAGTATTTACTATTATAACAGAAAGCTATGATGATGCTTTAAAAGAAAAGTTGAATAAGTTTAACCCCTTGTTTATAGAGGAAATAGATTTAAGTCTTGAAGAGGTATTTATACATAGGCTAGAAGGGGAGTGTGATTATGAAGAAATATTTGAATAAAAGTTTGTTTTATCAAGGAGATGCAAAAATAATACTTCCGTTGTCTATAGCTTATATAGGAGTAATTTTATTTAGTAAGATTAGTTTAAGTAATTATTTTGATTGGCAAATAAAGCAAAGATTATATGGTTATTATCAGGATTCATTTGTTCTTTCTTTTGATAGTATTGTAATATTACTATTATATTTAATAATAGTATATATAATATCAGTAGGTATTTTTAAAAGAAAAAAGTGGTCTACCCTATTAGCTGGTCCTTTTTCAAGAATGGATATAAGAACTAGAGAATTTATAATAGTAGTCATGTCTGCTATTTTTTATCTATTGTGTTATTTAGTTATAGTTGGACAAGAAACTGTTCAAAATATTGAAATAATAAGTTATATAGGGAATTTTAAGGAAATTGTAATTATTGATGTAATTAGAATAATTAGTATATCTACAATTACTATAGGTGGATTAGCTTTGCTAGATTCTATTTTTTCTAATATGTATTATTTATTTGGATCATTAATATTTATTATAATATATATGATTTCTTTATTAATAAACTTCGAAGTAAGTCGTTATATTTATTTATACAATGGTGATAGAGGGCTTAGATATTTATATAATGGAATAATGGAATATTTAGGGGGATATTCTATTGGAAACGAAATAAGTAATTTACAAATTGCATGTATATCGGTGTTTTTTATAATAACAGGAATAGTATTAATCGTTATAGCTAAAAAGCTAACTAATAAAATGTTAGTAGAATATATGAATGAAGGCATAATTTTTGAGTTTCCTAGAAGAATTGCTAAGTTTATGTTAATAACTTTCCCTGGAATTATATTAGCACCTATATTAAGTAGTTTAATTGATGAATTTTATTTCAATTATACACTGAGTGATTCATATTTGATTTTTATAAGATTGGTAATTGTGATTATAATTACGTTCTTTAGTAATTTAGCATTAAAGAAATTTCAAAATTTAAAAAAAGATAAGTATTATTTTTAAATTAAATATAGAAATAGCTGTATTATTATTAAAAATACAGCTATTTTTTATAATTAAATTACTATTATTAAATATCTTAAAGAATATTATATGTTCTAAAATTATAAGTTTTTCCATTTATTCATTAATCTACTTGAGGAACTTTACTATCTTTAGTAGTAAAGATAGTATAACCTATTGCAATTGAAATTATTGTTGGAATAACCCAACCAAACCCAATACTTGCTAGAGGAATAAAACTTAAATTTATTCCTGGTATTGCAAATAAAATTCCAAAAACTAATGAAGTATAAACGCCAAGTCTTATAGCATTTAAATTTTTTAATACTTTAGATAAAAGAGTAGTTGCAATTAATGTAATTGAAACTGGATACAAAACATTAAGAATTGGTACAGATAAAACTACTATATTATCAACACCTAAAGTAGCAAGTCCTAAACTAACAATAGATAAAACTATTGCATTAACTTTAAATGGTAATTTTCCATTTGATATTTTTTCAAAGAAATTAGCTCCTGCAGTTAATAAACCAATAGAAGTTGTTAAGCAAGCAAGCCCCATAGCAAGTCCAATTATTACAGGTCCAATATTACCTAAAATGCTTTTTGATATTAATATTAAAAGTCCTGTTTTTCCAATATCAGTTGGTGCTAAGTTAACTGTTTGGGCACCTATGTATGTTAAACCACCATAAATAAAAGCAAGGCCTATTACAGCAACAGTACTCGATTTTAAAATCATACTTGGCATTTCTTTTGAGTTATATCCTTTATCTCTTAAAGAAGTAGTTATAATCCCAGCAAATAAAAGTGCAGCTATAGCATCCATAGTTTGATATCCTTCTAATAATGAGGATGAAAATACATTTATTGAATTAGTTTCTACTATAGAGCCTATAGGACTTATAAATCCTTTTACAATAAGGAATACAAGAAGTATCATTAATGCTGGAGTTAAATATTTACCAATTGCATCTATTATTGAGGTACTGCTTAAAACAAAAAATAAATTAATAATAAAGTATACTGCCATAGCTATGAATGGAGATATACTAGGAAAAAATGGGTTTATTGTAAGTTCAAATGTTGTAGCTGCTGTTCTAGGAATAGCAAGCATAGGACCGATTGCTATAAAAAGTATAGCTGTAAAAATTACTGAAAATTTAACTCCTATTTTGCTTGAAAGAGTTTTAAAAGTTCCATCTCCTTTAGAACATGCTAATATTGCTAAAAGTGGTAGACCTACTCCTGTGCATATAAAGCCGATGATTCCAAGAATAAACTCACTTCCTATTTTATTTCCCAGGAAAGCTGGAAATATTAAGTTACCTGCTCCAAAAAACATCGAAAATAGAGCAAAACCAACAACAATCGAATCTTTTGTACTTTTTTTCATTATTTAACTTCCTCCATTTAATTTCAATAGATATGTTTTAATTAATAATTTTAATTAAAGTTATCATGTTATAAATTATAAATAAATTTATTTAATGCTAATATCAAATTTAAAGAATATTACTTAATTGTTAAACAAATTCTTATAAATATTAAAACATTAATTCCTTATTTAATTAATAATTCCATAAAATATAACAAAAGTTAATAAATTAATAAGGAAATAACTATTTTTTTGAATAAACGTTAAATAGTTATGTTTTATATTAACATAATACGACAAAATATTCAATTAAAAGTACATGGTATTTTATAGTTATCTATTTATTAAGAAAATTGTAGCTTTCCTTTATTGTTTTAGCTTATCTATATGTTATAATTATTAATAAATTATATTTATTAATTTTAAGGAGAATTTTATGCATATTTTAATATTACCTTCTGGATATCCTACTAAAGAAGAGCCTTTAAGAAGTATATTTTTTAAAGAACAAGCTCTTGCCTTAAAAGATGGAGGACACAAAGTAGGAGTAATTTATAGTGAAACTAGAAGAATTACTAATATTAATTATAAAAATTTGAAAAGAAATCATTTTCAAATTACATTTAATGATGAAGAGGGTGTAAATACAGTAAGATTACATGGATGGAATATATTAATGATGAGAAATTTCCTTGGTGTAAACTTATGGGTAAAGCAAACACTAAGTTTATATGAAAAGTATGTGAAAATATATGGTAAACCAGATATAATACATGTTCATTGTGGTTTATATGGAGGTTTAGCAGCAAAAGTTATAAAAGATAAATATTCTATTCCATATGTTATAACAGAACATTCATCTACAATATTAAATAATTCTTTAAATGATTATAATAAACAAGTTTTAACTGTAGCTTATAATAGTGCAAATAAATTAATAAGCGTAGGTGAAAAGCTTAAATCCTCAATGAAAAATTATACAAATAATGATATAGTAGTTATACCGAATATTGTTAATACAGATGGATTTAAAGTTGATAAAGAGCATAAAAGAGAAAAGTTTAGATTTGTAACAGTAGCATATTTAAAGAAAAATAAAAGAATAGATCTTGTTATTGAAGCTTTTAATAAGATTAAAGAGAAGTATAAGAATATAGAATTATATATAGGTGGAGATGGTCCGGAAAAAATAAATATACAACAAATGATTGATAAATACAATTTAAAGGATGATGTTCATTTATTGGGAGAAGTTTTAAGAGAAGATTTGCCAGCTGTTATGGGGAATTCTGATTGTTTCGTATTGCCAAGCATGTATGAAACTTTTGGAGTTGTATATATAGAAGCATTAGCATGCGGGGTACCTATTATAGCAACAAAGTGTGGAGGTCCAGAGGATTTCTTTAATGAGAATCTTGGATATATGATTAATGTAGAGAAATTAAATGAACTTTATGATGCTATGGAAAAGATTATAAATAATAATTCGAAATTTAATAGCAATGAAATTTCAGAGTATATTAAAAATAGATTTAGTAGAAAAGTAATAGTTAAAGAGTTAGAAGAGGTTTATAATTTAATTTATAAATAATCTTAGAGATGAAATATTAATATAGTTTATAGAGCTAATAAGTTTGATAGGAGTTGTAATTGTGAAAAAGACGGTATCAATTGTTATCCCATGTAGAAATGAGGAAAATTATATAAAGAAATGTGTAGATTCTTTATTAAATCAAAGTTATCCTAAGGAATTAATTGAAATACTAATAGCTGATGGAATGTCAACAGATAATACAAGAGCTATAATTAGTGAAATAATAAAAGAAAATCCTTCTGTTAGGATTTTAGATAATAAAAAGCTTTCAGCTCCTTCAGGTATGAATCTTGGAATAAAGCAAAGTAAATCTGATATTGTAATAATATTTGGAGCACATGCATATGCAGATAAAGATTTTGTTAAAGAAAATGTTTTGGCACTAGAAAATAAAGAGGTTGGTTGTGCTGGAGGAGTTATAAGCACTATTAATGATAGCATAAAAGGTGAAGCTATTGCAGAAGCAATGAGTTGTCCTTTTGGAGTAGGAAATGCATTGTTTAGATATGCAGATAAGGAAAGTTATGTTGATACTGTAGGATTTGGAGCTTACGATAGAGAGTTTGTCCTTGGTATTGGAGCTTTTGATGAAGAATTAGTAAGAAATCAAGATGATGAATTAAACTTTAGAGTTCAAAAGACTGGTAAAAAGATTTTATTGACTCCAAAGATAAAATCAACTTATTATAGTAGAGGTGATTTTAAAAAGTTATGGAGACAATATTATCAATATGGATTTTGGAAGGTTAGAGTAATACAAAAGCATAAAAAGCCAGCTTCAATTAGACATTTAATACCACTTATGTTCGTGTTATTTTTACTGTTTGGTGGAATTGCTAGTATTTTTTCTAAGTTAATTAGAATAGGTTATTTTGCTACTATTCTTTTATATTTAATTTTAGACTGTTTATTTAGTTTTAAAATGTCCAAGAAGAAAGGCTTTAAGCACTTCCCATATTTACTTGTTACTTTTCCAATATTACATTTATCTTATGGGATTGGATTTATACTAGGTGTATTTAATTTTTATATTTTTAAAAGCAAAACAATAGAGGAAAAAAATAAAAAGATTTCAAGATAAACATTAAATTTATTTTTGAGGAGATAAGTAATGAAAAATAAAATTTGTCATATTTCTACTGCACATAAAGAAAATGATAGTAGAATACTTTTAAAGGAGTGTCAGAGTTTAAGTAAAGCAGGTTATGATGTTTCTTTAATAATAAATTCAGATCATGATAAAACGTTATATGGTACTAAGATAAAAGCTTTAGATCATAGTAATAATGGTAGATTACATAGATTTTTCAAAAAGAGTAAAGTAGCATTAGATAAAGCTATGGAATTAGATGCAGATTTATATCATTTTCATGATCCAGAACTAATAAAATTAGGGATGGCATTAAAGAAAAAAGGAAAGAAAGTAATTTATGATGTTCATGAAGATGTTCCAAAGCAAATTTTAGCTAAAAGCTATTTAGGACCTATGTGGGTAAGAAAAACAATTTCTAGAGCATATAATTTTTATGAAAAAAGTAGAAGTGAAAATTTTGATGCAGTTATAGCAGCGAGTGATGAATTAGCAGCTAAGTTTAATAATACAAATAGCATTTCAGTAAAGAATTTTGCTATTAGAGATGTAATAGAAAATGCGAAACCAATAAAAAGAGAAGATAATGATAAATTTGTTATAATTTATGTAGGGTCTATTACAAAAATTAGAGGAATTAAAGAACTTATACAGGTAACAGAACTTTTCTTAGGAAAGGTTGAACTTTGGATATTAGGAACTTTTGAAAGTGAAGAGTTAAAAGAAGAATGTATGAGTTTGGAAGGATATAAATATTGTAAGTATTTTGGAGCATTGCCTGTAAAAGACGTGTATTCATATATAAAAGCATCTGACTTAGGAATGTGCACATTATATCCTACTGAAAATTATAAAGAAAGTATTCCAATAAAGGTGCTTGAATATATGGCCTGTGAAAAACCATTAGTGTTATCTGACTTTGAATTTTGGAAGAAGTTCTTTGGAAATGTAGGAAAGTATGTAGATCCTTTAGATATCAATAGTATTAAAGAAGGAATTGAGTATTTTTTAACAGATAGAAGTAGGATAGAAAGTATTGGTAAAGATAATAAAGAGAGTTTTATTAACAATTTTTCATGGGATAGAGAAGAAAAGAAGCTGTTGGAATTATATGAAAAATTATTAAAATAAAGGATTGACCAAATAAAGAGTTATGGGAGGATATTATATGTTATTAAGTGAAATTTTAGCTTTAAATAATAATTTTGAACTTTTTAGAGAGGGAGATTTTTCATCTTTAGGCTTAAATATTTCTGAAGCAGATGAAAAATTACTATCATTTATTGAAAGCGAAAAATTTTTAAGTCAATTAAGCAAAAGTATTTCATGTGTTATTACTACAAAGGAAATGGCAAGTAAAATTCCAGAAAATATTGGAGTTATAATTTCAGAAGTTCCAAGAATAGATTTTTTTAATCTACATAATAAGTTGATTAGAAATAAATGTTATAAAAGAGAAGACTTTGAAACTGAAATAGGTGAAAACTGTAGTATTTCTCCGACTGCAATTATTAGTAATAAAAATGTTAAAATTGGTAATAATGTAGTGATTGAAGAGTACGTAATTATTCGTGAACACACTACAATTAAGGATAACTGCATAATTAGAGCTAATACTGTAATTGGTGGAGAGGGTTATGAATTCAAGAGATATGATAATAAAACTATTGGAGTTGATCATATTGGTGGAGTAATAATTGAAGAAAATGCTGAAATTCAATATTCTGCTTGCATAGATAAAGCGATCTATCCTTGGGATAATACTATAATAGGAGAGTATAGTAGAATAGACAATCTTGTTCATATAGCTCATGCTGTAAAAGTCGGTAAGAGATGTTTTATTACATCTAAGACAACAATAGGAGGAAGAACTATAATAGGAGATGATTGTTGGTTTGGTATAGGTGCAACTGTTTCTAATGGACTTATAATTGGAAATAATTCAAGTATTAGTTTAGGAGCTGTTGTTACAAGAAGTTTAAAAGAAAACAGTAAGGTTTCTGGAAACTTTGCAATTGATCATAATAAATATATAGATTTCATAAAAAGTATTAGATAGGATATTATATAATATAGTTAAAAGTTAAATTATAAATAAATTTCTAATATTAATAGCAATATAAGTTAAAATTGTGAAATAGTTCAATTTATATAAGCCATAAATTGAACTGTTTTTATTAATATGCTAAAATTAATATGATTATATTGTGTAAAGATATGTGAATGAGAGGGATAAATATGAAAGTAAGAAAAGCCATTATACCAGCAGCTGGTCTAGGAACTAGATTTTTGCCAGCTACTAAGGCACAACCTAAGGAAATGCTTCCAATAGTTGACAAACCAACTATACAATACATTATTGAAGAAGCTGTAGCTTCAGGAATTGAAGAAATTTTAATTATAACTGGAAGAAATAAAAAATGTATTGAAGACCACTTTGATAAATCAATAGAACTAGAAATGGAACTAGAGAAAAGTCATAAGGAAGAACTTTTAGAACTTGTTAGAGGAATATCAGATATAGCAGATATTCATTATATAAGACAAAAGGAACCTAAGGGATTAGGTCATGCAATATTATGTGCAAGAGCGTTTGTGGGTAATGAACCTTTTGCAGTATTATTAGGTGACGATGTAGTTGATTCAGAAGTTCCATGTTTAAAGCAATTAATGGATTGTTATAAGGAATATAAAACATCTATTTTAGGTGTTCAAACTGTAGCACATGAAGATGTAAATAAATATGGTATAGTAGATGGAATTCATATTGAAGATAGAGTTTATAAAGTTAAAAAATTAGTTGAAAAACCAGCTATAGATGAAGCACCAAGTAATGTTGCTATTTTAGGAAGATATATAATAACTCCTCAAATATTTGAAATATTACAAAGTACAGAGCCTGGTAAGGGGGGAGAAATTCAACTTACAGATGCTCTGCAAACTTTAATTCAAAATGAAGCTATGTATGCATATAATTTTGAAGGAAGAAGATATGATGTAGGAGATAAGCTTGGTTTCTTACAGGCTACTGTTGAGTATGCATTAAAAAGAGAAGAGCTTAGAGAGCCATTTATACAATACTTAACAAATAGAGATTGGAAAAACTAATCAAGATTTTAAGTCAAAAGTTACTGATTTGTATCAGTAACTTTTTTGCTATTGACCACTTAATGCCTTAATAGTAAAATATATACAAGAGATAAAATGGGTATAATGGAGAGGTATTATGTTTAACATAAAATTAAAAAAGTATATTTTAATAATAGTTATTACATTTTTGAGTTTATTTATTTCATTTAATGTCGTAAGTGCAGATAATGGTCCTAAGCCGGAATTAACAATCATAGTTGAAAATCCACCAACTGATGAATATTATTTAGATTTACTTGTTGATTATGAGATTAATTATGGATATACATGGTTACATGAAGAAGAATATGATCAAGAAAAAATAAAAATATTTAAAGATTTTAGAGATGGAAATTGGAGACCTGCATTATTAACTAAGACACGAGCACCTATTACTGGAAGACTTATTGGGGGAGAGAAGGAGATAGGGTTATACATGAATTTGGATATACTTTACCTAATAAATTAAAAATAGCTATATTAGATAGTAATAATAAAATTACAGTTTCTGACGAAATAGCCATAAAAGCGTTGAAAACTACTATTACGTATGACTATAAAAATAATAATATAACTTATAAAAGTAAGATGACATCATTTAAAGACATAATAAGAACTTGTATAGTGACATTACTAATAGAAGGAATCATATTATTATTATTTAGATTCAGTATTAAAAAGAATATTAAATCTTTTATATTAGTCAATGTATTAACTCAAGTATTATTATATGTAGTTTTGAATTTAGTAGTTTATAAATACAATTTTACATCTTTTATACCAACATTTATTACTATGGAGGGAATAATATTAATTATAGAGAGCCTTTTATTTTCAAAATATTTAAAGGAACATACTATAAAAAGGAAAATAGCCTTTAGTGTAGTAGCTAATATTTTTAGCTGTATAAGTGGATTTGTAATATATCTATTTATTTATATAACTTAATAAAATGTTTGTTTTGCGCAAGTATTCTTAGTTATTTAATATAGTCAAATAAAAATTCTATTATAAGTTATATAGAAAAGTTGGATGAAATAAAAATCATCCAACTTTTTTTCATTATCCTCTAGGAATAAATCCAATCTTCTTTTGCATTTTTCTAAGTGTCTTCATTGAAACATAGTTTGCTTTTTCAGCACCTAGTTTGTAGATATCTTCTAATGCTTTTTTATCTTTAAGGATATCTTTAACCTTATTTTGAATTGGTTCTAATTCGTTAACTATAGCATCAGCTACATCTTTCTTTAAATCAGCATAGCCTTTATCCTTATAGTATTCTACAAGTTCTTCTGCTGTTGAACCATTGATTGCTATTAGAAGATCAAGTAAGTTTTTAACACCTGGTTGTTCATCAGAATAATTTATAACTCCAAGGCTATCAGTAACAGCTCTAGATATTTTTTTTCTTATTACTTCAGGTGGATCCATTATTAAGATGTAAGCATTTGGATTATCATCTGATTTAGACATCTTTTTAGTTGGTTCTTGCAGACTCATAACTTTAGCGCCAACCTTTGGAATATAAGGGTCTGGAATCTTAAATGTTGGGCTATAAGTATTATTGAATCTGTTAGCTATATCTCTAGCTATTTCTAAATGTTGTTTTTGATCTTGGCCAACAGGTACTAAATCTGTGTTATATAAAAGAATATCAGCAGCCATTAAAACTGGATAAGTAAATAACCCTGCCCCTATTGAATCACCATATCTTTGTGACTTATCCTTATATTGAGTCATTCTGCTAAGTTCACCCATATAAGTGTTACATGTTAAAAGCCATGCACATTCACTATGAGCAGGAACATGTGACTGAATAAATAAAGTATTCTTTTCAGGTACTATACCTGCAGCTATATATATTGCAAGGACTTCAAGAGTTCTTTGTCTTAAATCCTTAGGTTCTTGTTTAACAGTTATTGCATGTAGATCAACTACACAAAAATAACAATCAAATTCATCTTGAAGAGCAACCCAATTTTTTATTGCCCCTAAATAATTTCCTAAAGTTAATTGTCCTGAAGGTTGAATTCCACTAAAAATAACCTTCTTTTGTTCTGTATTATTTTCCAATTAAAGCACTCCTTTCATTTGTGCATGTTATATATAACGTTTAACTATATCATTAATTATAGATTTGGAAAATTGTCGTGTCAACAAAGAATGAGCTAATATTAGACTTAATAAATTTTATGAATAGTATATGGTAGTTATTTTAAATATTAAGAAAATGTTTTAAAAGATATGATAAAGAATTCTGAGATAGTTTGGATTAATAAACACATATGATAGAATTGAAGTAGCACAGGGGTTTTAAGATTTTACATTTGAAATCAGCAATAATTACAAAAAAAGAAGATTTTGACTTATGTTAAGAATAGATGTATAGAGAGGGAGAAATTAAAAAAGTAAATGATACAAATATTTTAATTAAAGATATAATGTAAAGTTAATATATAATCACTTTTAAGCCTTAACATAAAAAATATCTACTATTAATAGTAAAATTGCTGAAATTAATATTACATCTATAGCCCAAAATGAAAATTTAAATATTAAAGATACTAAAAATAGTAAAGTTAATATTGTAAAAATTATTTTTAATGATTTCATTACACATGCCCTCCTATTAAGTAAATCATTGTATAGATTATTAGTTTATGCAAAATTAATAAAAAAATACTTATCATATAAATAAATCTTATAAAAAACAAAGACTAACCAATTAATTGGTTAGTCTTTAAAACAGAGATTATCTTCTGTTATTTTGAGCTTTTCTAGCTTTTCTACATTCAGGGCATCTTACAGGATCATTATCAAATCCTTTTTCCTTGTAGAATTCTTGTTCTCCAACAGTGAAAATAAATTCCTTTCCACAATCTTTACAAGTTAGTTTCTTATCTTCCATTTTAAAATCCTCCTTAAAATTCATAGGGATAAACTTGATATATTTCTTCGCTTAAGTATATTGAACTTTAAGGAGAGAATTTATCGAGATTAACCTAATCATTTAAATTTTCAAAACAATTATACCATAAAAATAAATAAATTCAATACTTATATAAAGAAAATTTGGATTATTTAGAATCTTTTAATAATTTTTCTTTAGACTTAAATTTAAAGTAGTAAGTAGAAAATACTATAAGAGGTATTAAAATAAAACTAAATAAATTAATTATTTGTAAATACTTTAATACATCATAAAGCACATAGTTATTCATTCCTAAAAAGCTTGATAAAACAAATACTATAAAAGTATATATCCCTATAAAAAGACGTTTATCTTTAATATATTTTCCTAGGATTAATAAGATACTATAAGTAGCTAATACATACTTTATAAAGAAGCCTAAAACTGTTTGGATTATGAAAAATAATTCCCCAAACTCTAAAAATCCTGCTACTTCAATTCTTTGCCCTAATATAAATTCTGGATAAAAAATATTTGCAGATCTTAGTGGACCAAAAGCTGTAATTACTCCAATTATTGAAATAACAACAAATGCAGAAGTTATAACTCCAGCATAAAGAGTATGTTTTCTTATATGTTCAAATTCATTTATATACTTTAAAAATGGTATTGCAATCATAAATGAGGAAAATCCACCTAAAATGAGGAAAAGAGAAACAGTAAAGCCTGAAGATATACCGTTTCCAAGTACAGGTAATAAATTATTTATATCCTTATAACTTTGAGTTAATGCAAAAAATACTATTCCATTTATTATAATTACAAAAACACTTACTAAAACAAATATTAATATAGTACGCAACCTTTTATTAAAAATAAAAAGTGATGGAAGTATAAAAAATATTAATGCATACCAAACTGGAGTTTCAAGAAATAATGTAGAATGTAATACATTAGCCTCAACAGCAGCTGACTCAATAGCATTTATAAATAAAGTAAGTGTAAATATAAGCATTAAAATAACGCTTATGGCTTTTGGCATAGAACGAGCAAAAATATCATTTATATCAAAAGTCTTAGTGGAAACACAAATATTAATTATATAAATTAAAAAGATAACAAATATAATTGATGCAATAAGAGAAGCAAGCCAAGTATCTCTTCCCCCTATATCTATGAATATAGATGGATATGTTTTAACAGATATAAATGCCACCCCAATTATAAATAATATAAAATGTTTACTAGAAATTTTATTCATTATTAACCACCCTTCTAAAGTTAATGGGAAAAGTGAAAGAATGAAAGAGTGAAAAGTTATTGAAATAATTTAGCTTTGCTAAATTAAGAAATATAATTAATAATTCTTTCATTTTCTTATTAATACAATGTAAAAGTATATTAATGAATTAATGAAAGGCTTTCTGAAACAATCTTTATTTCAATAAATTTAAGTTACTAATTTAATAGAAAAACTCCATAGGAGTTTAACCTTGATTTTTCATTCTTTAATTCTTTCATTCTTTCATAGTATTAGCAAAAAAATGAATATTAAACAGTTTTTCAACAAATAATACAATCAGGTGATGTATATGAATAATTTAGAATATGTAAAAGAGAAATTAAAAAACTCTTTTGATGTTAAGTATAGACCGGTTCAAACGGTTATTGGTAAAGCGACAGTAGTATTTATCGATGATTTATGTAATGTAAATATGATAAGTGAATATGTACTTTTACCTTTAAGAGGTTTTGGAAAGATAAAACCAGAGGTAGGAAGTGTTACTTCTATAAAAGAAATAATAGAAAATGTTTTAGATATAGGAGCAACAGATATTGCAAAGGATGTAGATGATGCAATAATGCACATATTATCTGGAGATCCAGCTGTGATTTTTGAAGATTATGAAGAAATCATATTCGTAGAAACTAAGGGATTTCCAGTAAGAGGGGTTGGGACTCCAGAAACAGAATCAGTATTAAAGGGACCAAGGGAAGGATTTAATGAATTAATAGTTAATAATGTTGCATTAATTAGAAGAAGAATTAAAAATCCAGATTTAAAATTTGAAGCTGTAGTTGTTGGAGAAAAATCTCAAACTGCAGTTGCTGTATGTTATTTAGAGGGTGTAGCTCCAAAAGATCTAGTTGAAAATGTTAAAGAAAAGGTAAATGGCTTAGATTTGAGATTTATTCTAGATACTAACTACGTTGAAGATGCCCTAAAAAATCAAAAAAGCTTTTTTGATACAGTAGGATATACCGAAAAACCAGATGAAGTTAGTGCAAAGCTACTAGAAGGAAGAGTAGCTGTAATAGTTGATGGAACACCATTTGTTATTACTGTACCATATTTCTTTTTAGAAAATTTTCAAATGCCAGATGATTATTACTTAAATAAGTACTATACAAATTTTAATCGCATATTAAGATGGTTTGCATTTTTTATAGCAACATTAGTACCAGGATTATATGTAGCAATAATAACATATCATTTTTCTATGATACCATCATTATTTATGTTTAGACTTGCAGTATCAAGGGCAGGAGTTCCGTTTCCTACTTTTCTTGAGGTAATATTAATGATGCTAGCATTTCAATTTATAAAAGAAGCAGGACTTAGACTTCCACAACCAATAGGTGGGGCAATGAGTATAGTTTCAGCTTTAATTTTAGGAGATGCAGCAGTTGGAGCAGGGATAGCATCAAGAATAACAATAATAGTTGTAGCTTTAAGTACGTTATCATACTTCCTAATTCCAAAGCTTTATGGAGCGGTTTCATTTTGGGCAATAGTTCTAGTTGTATTTTCTGCTGCATTTGGTATACCAGGGTTTTTATGCGGAGCTTTATTACTACTAATACAGTTAGCTGAATTAGATTCAATTGGATATCAATTTTTATTTCCAGTTGGAAGTATTAACGAATATAGATTTAAAGATGTGGTACTTAGAGGTAGTTTAGGTAAGATCTCAAAGGATTTTATAAAAAAGGGGGATGAAAAATGAAATTAAAAAGACTAAGTAAGATTTTAGCAGTATTTTTTATTCCTTTATTGTTAGTTGGTTGCTTTAATTATAGAGATATAAATAAAGTTAGTTTTGCAACTAGTATAATTTTTGACACAGATGATTTTGGAAGAGCGATAGTTTATGTTGATTGTGTTAAACCTTATAGAAGTACTAATGAAAGTTCAGATAAAGGAAAAAGAATAATATATAAAGGAATAGGCAAGACAGCATTGGAAGCTTTAAGAGATGTAAATTTAGCTTCAAGTTATGAATTAAATTATTCACAAAATAGAGCATATATATTTACTGAAAAGGCTACAAGAAATGGAATAAAAAGATATGTTGATTTAATCAATAATAATCAAGAATTTCAAATTAAGCCGTATATGTTCATTTATTTTGGAGAAGTTGATGAATTGCTTAAAATTACTTCTAGTGATGAAGAATATTTAGGATTATATTTAGAAGAATTAGTTCATAAGAATAAGAGAAATCAAAGAGCAATGAGAGCAAATATAAATGACTATTTAAGTAATTCCATAACAGCTAGTGATACATATATTGTTGGTGCAATTGAAATAAGAGAAGATGCATTAGATAAAAAGATAGAAATTGGTGGTGGGGCAATAATCAAGGATAATAAATTAGTTGAGAAAATAGATTCTAAAGATGCTATGAGCTATAATTTATTTATGAATAATATTAGAAGAGGAACACTTGAAATGTCTAATCCACAATCACAGCAAGGATTTATTACATTAGATATTTTAGATAATAGTACAGAAAGTAAACTTAAGTATGATGGAGAAAATATTACTTTAGTTAAAAATTTAGAAATGAAGGTTTCAGTCGCAGAAATTCAAGGTAGGCTTATAGTTGATAATGAACTTTTGAAATATATAAAAGATGTTAAAGAAGAAGAAATAGAAAGCTATCTTAGAGATATATTTAATAAGTATAAAGAAAAACAAATAGATGTTTTTGAGGTTGAAAGACTTTTAGATATATATTATCCTAAAGCAGCAGTGTATAATCCGATTGCAAATACTAATTTGGAAGTTAATGTTAATTTAATAGTTGAAGGAACTGGATTAGTAAAAGATAGTCTATAATAAATACTGCAATGAAAATGATTTAGAGGGCAAAAAGTTATTGATATTAAAATGGAAATAAAGTAATATTAAGTTATAGATTATCTGAATTCGATTCATACTATATAAGATGAGATGGGGAGGGAGTATGGACGATTATAAAGCAATGTATCACCAACTTAAGTTAGAGTACGAAGGATATCAGAAAATCACTGAAGAAAAAATACAAGAATTAAGTTCTGTTAATATTCAGCATGAGAAAAATCTTGATATGCTTTCAAATGTAATATTAATTAGTAACTATATAAACTCAAATTTAAGTAGTAAAAATATAATACCTATGATAAATGATATGATAATAGGAATTATAGGTGTAACTCAATCTACAATATATTTGTTAGAAGACTCTAAGTTTGTTATCAAGGCTACTAATGGTACACAAGATAGTATAGCTATTACAGAAGAATGTAAAAATTACATAAGTAAAAATAAGACATTTATCTTAAATTCAAAAGAACCAATTGTAAAAGATGAATTAAATAATATATATATTCATTCAAGGATGGGGGTACCAATAAAAGTTGCTGAAAAATTTATAGGATATATTGTAGCTGACCATACCCATTATAATTTTTTATCAGAGTTTCATGAAATATTCCTAAGTTCAATAGCAAGTCAAATTGCAATAGCTCTAGAAAATTCTATACTATATAAAAAAATAGAAAGGGCAGCTAAGTATGATGCATTAATAGGTATCTATAATAGAAAGACTTTTTATGAAATTATAGAAGAAAGGTTATCTAATGAAGGCGTAGATAAATATGCAATAGTAATGATTGATTTAGATAACTTTAAAAAAGTAAATGATACTTTAGGACATCAATTTGGTGATAAAGTTTTAATAGAAACTGCAAATTTAATTAGGAGTATGTTAGAGCCAAAAGATATAATTGCAAGATATGGTGGGGAAGAAATAATACTATATATAGATTGCAATGGTGATAATGAAGATGTATATATAAGAATAGATAAAATAAGAAATTCAGTATCAAGTAATTTAGTTTCAAATGAAAATAATGAAAGAAGTATTACTGCAAGTTTTGGAGTAGGCTTTTATCCTAATGATGGGAAGACACTTGAAACTGTTATTAATTGTGCAGATAGGTTTCTTTATAAAGCAAAGCACGCAGGAAAAAATAAGGTTATGAGTTCGCATTTTTTTAGATAAAAGATAGAGATTAAGGTATTTTCTCTATCTTTTATTATTTTTTATATTATATTGTAAATAATTTCAATGCTGTAGAATATATATAAATTAAGAGAATAAAAATTCTATAAGAGGAGTGGATTCCAATGATTCAAGTTTTTTGCGCAAAGAGAGGGGCAGGTAAAACTAAAAGATTAATAGAACTTGCAAATGAACATTTAAGCAAAGCAAAAGGGGATTCAGTTTATATTGATGATGATGCTAGACGTATGATGCAACTTAAAGGTAAGATAAGGTTTATAAATACTAATGAGCTTGGCGTAATAGATTGTGATAGCTTTTACGGATTACTTTGTGGAGTTATATCTCAAAATTATGATGTTGAAAATATATATATAGATGCTTTATCAAGTATAGTTACTAAAAATATGTCTGAATCAGCTAAACTGTTTGGAAAGTTAAAGGAATTCTCTCAAAAATTTAATTTAAATTTGTATATAAATTTGAATTGTGAATGTAGTGATGAACTACCAGATTTGATAAGGGAATATGTGGCTTAGAGGAATGGGAAAAGTTAAATAATTATGGAAATAACTCATGCAAGCTGAGTTATTAAAAATGAGAAATGAAAAAGAGAAGTAATGGGAATAATGGGGGATGGTTCGGAAATTCTGATTGGTTGAGAATTTAGAGAGTAGAAGTATAAATGGATAAAGAGGGGTCTGGGAGTCTGGATTATGTGAATTACAAAGTTGTATGAATGAATATTATTTAAAATTTAAATTTGTATTTTAAGTTCAAATTTTGAATAATGAATAAGAGAATTTTAGTTATAATTTGGATTAACAGAATTAATAATAATTAAGTGTCGCAGATTTAGTAATGAGGGGTGATTCTAGTATATTGAATTACTCCTTTTTTATATTCTCAAAATATAACAATAGTATCATTAGTTGTTTTATTGTTGATAATATTTTAATAAAAAGATATACTATAATAAGTAAAATAAATAGGAGGTTACGTAGAATGGCTAATGTTTTAGACGAGTTATTAGATCGTGGATACATAAAGCAATTTACTCATGAGGATGAAACTAGAGAATTGCTAGAAAAGGAGAAAATAACTTTTTATATAGGCTTTGATCCAACAGCAGATAGTTTACATGTTGGACATTTCATTGCGTTAATGTTTATGGCACATATGCAAAAGGCAGGACATAGACCAATAGCACTTCTTGGTGGTGGAACAGCAATGGTAGGAGACCCATCAGGAAAAACTGATATGAGAACTATGCTTACAAAAGAACAAATTCAACATAATGTTGATTCAATAAAGAAGCAAATGGAGAGATTTATAGACTTTTCTGATGATAAAGCAATATTAGTTAATAATGCAGATTGGCTATTAAACTTAAATTATGTAGATTTTTTAAGAGAAGTTGGAGTTCATTTTTCTGTAAATAGAATGCTTACAGCTGAATGTTTTAAACAAAGATTAGAAAAAGGACTTTCTTTCTTAGAATTTAATTATATGTTAATGCAAGGATATGACTTCTACGTATTAAATCAAAAGTATGGTTGTAAAATGCAATTAGGTGGAGATGACCAATGGTCAAACATGATTGCTGGTGTTGAATTAGTTAGAAGAAAGGCTCAAGGTCAAGCTATGGCAATGACTTGTTCTTTATTAACTAATAGCCAAGGACAAAAGATGGGAAAAACAGTAGGAGGAGCTTTATGGCTTGATCCAGAAAAGACTTCACCATTTGATTTCTATCAATACTGGAGAAATGTAGATGATGCAGATGTAGAAAAATGCTTATCATTATTAACATTTGTTCCAATGGATGAAGTTAGAGAAATATGTTCTGTAGAAGGAGCAGCTATAAATGAAGCTAAAAAGCGTCTTGCTTTTGAAGTTACAAAGCTAGTTCATGGAGAAGAAGAAGCAACTAAAGCTAAAAGTGCAGCAGAAGCTTTATTCTCTGGTGGAGTTGATATGAGCAATGTTCCTACAGTAACTATAAGTAAGGAAAAATTAGGATCAACTATTTTAGATATAATGGCTGAAAATAAAATAGTTCCATCTAAAGCAGAAGGAAGAAGATTAATTCAACAAGGTGGATTATCTTTAAATGGAGAAAAAGTAACTGAAGTTACTAGAACTTTAGAAGAATCAGATTTAGAAGATGGTTCAGCATTACTTAAAAGAGGAAAGAAAAACTATAATAAGATAGTTATAGAATAAAAAAACTTAAGGGAGTCGCGTTACGCGACTCCCTTAAGCTTTTGATTAAAAAATACTATTTTTAATCAAATTTAGATAACTACATAATAAGGAATATTTATATATTATTTATGAGAGATTACTATTATTTTCTAATGGTAAAGTTAATTTTACTTTTATTTCATTACCATTAACTATGCTGATTGAACCATTATGATCTTTAATAATTTCGTTACATAAGTATAATCCTAAGCCTGTACTATACTCATCATTAGAAGAATTTGACTTCGTAAATGGTTCAAAAATATGATTATAAACATATTCAGGTATAGGATTTTCAACGAAGTTAGTAATTTCTATAGTATATTTATCATCAGAAGTATAAGAGCTTATAGTAATAATAGAATCTTTACTAGAGTATTTTATTGCATTATCTAATACATTAATTAAAACTTCTTTTATTTTATTTGGTTTAAAGTGTACTGTTTCTTTTGATATATTTGAGTTTATTTTTAAGTTATATTTTTCTGCTTTAATACTTAAATCAGAAATTGTTTGATTAATAATTTCAGAAATGTCTATATCTTCATAAGTATCTTTTATAGATGATAGTCCTTTTGAAATTTTTATTATTTCAAGTACTAATGTATTTAATCTTTCACTTTCTGAGTGAATTCTATCAATGGCACGATATTTAAATTCCTCATCATCTACAACATTTTCTAAAATCATTTCTGAATATCCAATAATTGAGGTCAAAGGTGTCTTAAGTTCATGAGTGACCGTATCGAAAAATATTTTTCTGCTTAAAGCTAATTTTTCAACCTTTTCTTTTTCTTTTTCAATATCTAAGATTTGTTCTTGAATTTTAGATTTCATATTAATAAATTCTCTAGACAATATGGAAATTTCATCATTTTTTTTTGCATTTATATCTATATTTATATCATAATTTCCTTCACTTAATTTTTTGGAAGCTGAAGTTAATTTTTCTATTGGACTAACTATTTTATTTGTTAATCTATAAGAAATAGCAAATATAAAAATGATAAGTGATATTTCAATTAAAGTTAATATGCTTGTAGCTTTCATATAGTCTGAATAAAGATAAGTATAGTCCTTAGTTAAATTGATTATTCCAATGTAAGATTCATTAATTATTATTGGATAGGAAAGCATTCCAATAAGATTGTTGTTGTTATATTTTATATCAACAATAGTTTTACCAGATTTAATATCAGGAATATTTTCAGCGAATTCAGGATTAGCTTTTTCTAAATTAGAAGCAAGCACGTTACCATCTATATCGCATATTTGAAGGTTGCTATCATAGTTAATTGAAATATATTCTATTAAATATTTACTTTCTTGAGATAAAGCTTTATCTTTGTATAGATAATTTCTAACTGACAATGTATATTTAACAGATTCGCGAGTACTTTTCATTATTTCTTTTAATGAAGAGGTAACTGTGCTTTCCATATTATCTTTTAATATTTTTCTAACAGATATATTTAATGAAATTCCTAGTAGTACAATTGTAAGAGTAATAATTAAAGTGAATTTGAATTTAATTTTCATAATTACCTCATCATATATCCAACACCAAAAACTGTTTCAATCACAGATGGGTGTCCATTTGTATCAAGTTTACTTCTAATTCTTCTTATATGAATATCTACAGTTCTTATATCGCCATCATAAGAAAACTCCCAAATATTATCTATAAGTTGTTCTCTAGAAAAAACTTTATTTCTATTTTGAACAAAGAATTCAAGAAGCTCATATTCTTTTGGTTTTAATTGAATAACTTCATCATTTTTTAAAACAGTTCTGTTATTAAAATTAATCTTTATATTTGAATTTATCTTAATGAAATTTTTATTATCTTTAGAAGCAGACTTTTCAATACGTCTAAATACAGCCTTAATTCTACTTGTAACTTCTTTTATATGGAATGGTTTAGTAATATAATCATCAGCTCCAAGCTCAAGTCCAAGAACTTTATCAAATACATCATTTTTAGCTGTAAGAATTATAATAGGAATAGTATATTTAGCATTTATATCTTTACAAAAGTCAAAACCACTTCCATCGGGTAAATTTAAATCTAACAAAATTAAATCGGGTAAAGTGGTATTTAAAAAATCATTAGCTTCTTTTAAAGAAAAGACACTATGAGGTAAATAGCCTTCAGCCTTTAAAGTATGAAATAGTATATCATTTATAGATTTATCATCTTCAACAATAAGTACTTGAGTATTCATTACACATTCTCCTTAATATGGATATTATAATTTAATTATATTAAATATATTTTAAATAATATATAGAAGTATAAAACTATTAGTATTATTTTGCGAAGCAAAATAGTGAAGAGTGAAATAGTTAATAGGGAAAAAGTTAAGGAGAAAATCCTTACAGGATTTTTTTAATAAAAGGTGCTTTGCATTTATAGATTAAATTTTGCGTAGCAAAATATCCTAAGCTTTTCACTATTTCACTTCTAACTTTTCACTAATAAATTGCTTCGCAATTTATAACTAAGGGGTATATTGTCTGTAGATTGAGTAAGCAACTCCATTTTTTAGTTCTATCCAACATAGGGTTTCTCTATGAGTTATAGGTTTTTCATCACTTATATCTAAATTTCCTATATCCATAGGATTTCTTAAATCAATATAATTTATAAAATCATTAAATGAAGCTTCTTCATTTATAGAAGAATTTTTAGGTGGTGGAACATTATATCCTAATGCTAGAAAATCGTGATTTAATAATTGGAAGCTGCAATTACTTGATATCTCATAGGTGGTTAATTTACTATTATTATTTCTTATATAATAACCATCTGGAACATAAGGCTCTCCATTTTCTAGATAAGCAATTTTTTCGTTATCTTTTAATGCTTCTCTTAAAGCAATTTCATTTCCAAAGTAAAATTCAACTAAGTCAACATCTATATAGGTTTTTCCATCAATAGAATAGATATTATTGATACATCCAATTTGTTTATCATAAACATTTTTTAAAACTGTCAAAGTAAATTCTACATGCCTTCCATACTCTTCATTTGTGCCATAATAAGTGAAAGTACCAGCGCTTGAAGTATCAACAGTTGCTACATTCCAAGTTAAAGGAAGTGAAAGCGAGGTTCCATTTATATCAGTAGATACACTTCCAGGAAGGTTATATTCTGATTCCTGATAAATAGAATCTGCAAGCTTAATTACCTCAAATTTAGATGAAATTTCTTTAGCTATTGATTTCATATTTTCAGTATCAACATTATTGGCTAAAGCAGATTTTATTATAAAGTAAGCATCATCATATTTATTAGAATTCATATAAATATCTTTTATTTCTAAATACAAATCCTTATTAGATTTATCTAAAGAAATTGCTTTATTAAAATAGGCTTTTGCCTCATCATATTTATTATCAGTTAGAAGTTTTTTAGCATTGGTAATAGCTTCATCAACTTCATTTTCTTCTACCAAAATTTCTTCTGAAGTATTATTAGAAACTGTTACTTTTTTTGTTGTGTCAGTACAAGAAAAGAGTGAGGAGGTTAATATTAAAAAAAGTGGGATAATAGTTAGTTTTATAAATTTTTTATTCATTGTAAAGTCTCCTTTTAAAATATTTTATGGTAAGTATTGTTCAGAAATTTTATAAACTGAGCCATTCTTTATATCAACCCAAACTAGTAGTATTCTTGCATTATTATTTTTAGTATCATTAAATGATTTAAGGAAATTATCATAAGAAGAATTTACTAGTGTTCCACTAGTTTCATAATTATCGAGTTTTAGAGTAGCTGAGCATAAAGAATACATACAATTGTTATCTATTTGGTATTTAGTAATAGCAGCAGAATTATTTCTTATCCAAACTGGAGCTGGTAAAAAGTATTCACCATTTTCATCAATTCCGGCTTTTCCATCTTTAATAGCTTCTCTAAGTGCTTCTTCTCTTCCTAAATAAAATTCAATTAAATCTAAATCAATATATAATTTTCCATTGTCCATATAAAAATCTTTTACCCATCCAATTTGCTTATCATAAACATTTTCCATAACTGTAATTTCCATTTTAACCTTTCTACCATAATCTTCATTAAAGCCTTCATAAATGAATGTACCTACAGTAGAGGAATCAACTACTTGATTATCCCAAGTTACAGGAATTGATATAGATTCACCTGAAATTACTGCTTTGACTTCATTTGGTAAGGTATAGCTAGTATCTTGATATATGGATAAATTCATGTTTATAGATTCAAATTTAGATGAAATATCCTTTAAAATTAATTTCATATTTTCAATATCTATATTATTAGTTAAAGCTGTTTTTATAATGAAATAGGCATCATCAAATCTATTAAAAGACAAATATATGTCCTTAATTTTTAAATAAATATCTTTATTACTTTTGTCTAATGATATGGCTTTATTAAAGTATTCCTTAGCTTCATTAAAATTATTTTTGGTAAGATATTTCTCACCAGTTTTTATTGCTTCATTTACTTCATTTTCTTCAGTAGAGATTTCATTTTGAGTATCTTCCGATATAGTTATTTTCTTTGAAGTGTTTTGGCATGATACAAATGTAGAAGATATAGTAATAACAGATATAATAATTATTTTATAAAAAAGTTTTTTATTCATTTTTAACCTCCAGTTAAATTCTATATTTATATCATATAAGGTAAAAATTTCTAAAGATTATATAGTTATTTCTAAAATATTTCCAAATGAAAGTTATTTTAATGATAGAGTTTCTAAAGTTATATATGCTAAGGTGTTAGATAAAGTATTCGACATTATAAATAATATAGATGTATATGAGGTGGAGTTATGCCAGGAGTTTTTAATGTAGGTAATTCATACAATACAAATAACAAAAGAATATCTAGTAAGCTAACTTTTGATTCTGGTGAGAAGTTTTCAGGCAAAATAATTAAAAAAGATGATAAAAATGAAGTTACTATAAAGCTAACAGATGGTTGGGAATTTTCTGCACAAATAGACGGAGATATAGAAGGATTAGAAAATGGATTACAAAGATTTCAAGTTGAAGGCTTTGTTGACGGAAAATTAAAGTTAAAAGTTATTGCTAAGAATATCAAAGGTGATGAGTTAGCTCAAGGTGAGTTTAATGATATAATTTCTAGTTCAGGGCTAAGTAAAGAGGATGTTGTTTTATTAAAATCAATGTTAAAGTTTGATATTCCTCTTACTAAGGAAAATATAAGAGAAATTAAGGGACTAATTCAATTTCTAGATAAAATACAAGCAAATCCAAAGGAAATAGATGAATTCATTTCTAAGTATTTAATGGGGAAGGGAATACCTCAAAATAGTGAAGAAGGAATAAAAATTAATAATGTATTAAAAGAGTTTTTAGGCGAGTTTAAAACTTTATCTTATGAGGATATTTTATTGTTCATTGAAAATGATATGGAGTTTAATAAAGAAAATATAAAAGGATATAATAATTTATTTAAAGGGAAAGAAAATTTAATAAAAGTACTTGATAACATTTCTAATTCAATACCTGAACTTAATGATTTTTCAAAGAAGAATATGCTAGAAAATAATTTAAAGCAAAGTATTAAAGGATTAGATACTAGTACTATAATTCCTAAATCCATAGATGTAGATGGACAAAATATAGAAGAACAAAGAATTTCAAAAATATCTCAATATATTAATGGGCAAGAGACAAGTATAAATAATAAATTAGCTAATGATGTGTATCAAAAAAGTGATACTGGTAATTCTAAAGTTAGTATATTGTCACTTCTTAAGTCTATTTCAGGGAAAAGTGAAGATTTACTTAACACATCTTTAAAAGAAATATTAACTAATAGAAGAATGGAGTTCACAAGTAGTGAATTTGATAGAGTCTTCAATTTAATCAATACTATGAAACCAGAAGAATTAATAAATAAGCTTAAAGAAACTATATCTGAGTTTAATGAAATTGGTGCTAAAAATATAGTAGATGATTTTAGTGATTATTTGAATAAAACTAATAATGAAACTTTAGGGGTGAAAGAGGCTTTAGATTTTAGTAAAGGACAATTAGAAAAAGTACTTTCAAGTGTTATGGGAAAAGGTATAACATTAACAGAAGAGGAATTTTTAAAATTAAAAGATGTTATTAATTTAAAGAATCAAGGAATTATAGATAATGAGGTGTCACAAGATCAGATAGGCAATGATTTAGCAAAGGATATACTAACTAAAGATAGTATTATTGGTCTTAATAGTAATAATATTGATAAAGTAAATATAAATGAAAATAATATAATAAATAAAAATCTAACTACAAGTATTCCAACAAAAGAATTGGTAGAAGCTTCTCTAAATAAAGGAGCAGAAGGTAGTAAGGAAATAATTAAAGATTTAATATCTAATTTAAAAAGTGAATCTTTAATATCAGAGAAAATTTTAGATATTATAAAAAATAATATTAGTGATATAAAAGTATTTAATAAAATAAGCTCAGAATATTATTATGCAGATATTCCGGTCAATATAAGGGAAAGAGAATATCCGTGCAAGATAATAGTAAAGGATAATAGAAAAGAAGGTAAAAAGATAGATAGTACAAATGTTAAGATGGTAGTAACAGTAGAAACTAAGAATTTAGGTACAGTAGATGGATATATGCAAGTATTAGATAAAAAAATAAATATAGAATTAAAATGTGAAGAAAAATTTGTTAAAATAATTGATATGACAAAGAGTAAATTAGTTAATAATATAGAAAACATGGGTTTTTTAGTTAATGTGAAAGTATCTAAGAAGGAAAATGAAGTTTCCTTAACAACATGTAGAGATTTTTTTAGTTCAAATGCTGGAATATCACTCGATAGAAGAGTATAAGCTAAACATCTTAGGAGGAAAAATGAAATATAGAAAAAAAGCAGCAGCTTTAAAATATGAGGAAAATTTAATAGCTCCAACTGTTACTGCAAGTGGTATGGGACATATTGCAGATAAAATACTTGAAAAAGCAGAGGAAAATGACGTTCCTATAGTGTATAATAAGGAATTGACAGATCTGCTTTGCAATGTAGATATAGGTGAGTATATACCATCTGATCTTTATGAAGCAGTAGCTCATATTATTGCATATGTGACAGACTTAGATAGTTTGTAGAATTATAAAGGTAAATATAGTTAATATGTTTTGATATGTGAGCTTTCACATTAGTTAAGTAATTAATATTCTATAGATAACTTAATGTGTAATGTAAAGAAATTTATGTCAGAAAGGTGGTAGATTAAATGGCTTTATATGCTATTTCAGATCTTCATCTTGCTTTTACAACAGACAAACCAATGGACATATTTGGAGCAAAGTGGCTTAAGCATGATGAAAAGATAAAAGAAAATTGGATAAAAAAAATCACAGATGAAGATACAGTGCTTATAGCTGGAGATATATCCTGGTCAATGAGATCAGATGAAAGTAAAGTTGATTTAGATTGGATAGATGCGTTACCAGGGAAAAAGATAATTTCTAAAGGAAATCATGATTATTGGTGGGGTGGAATATCAAAGCTTAATAGGATGTATGAAAATACGAAATTTCTTCAAAATAATTTTTATACTTATGAGGATTATGCTATTTGTGGATCAAGAGGATGGATTTTAGAAGGTAGTGATAGATTCACAGAAAAGGATAAAAAAATATTTGATAGAGAAATTATAAGATTAAAACTTTCATTGGATAAGGCTAAAGAAGCAGGATATGAAAACATAGTAGTAATGATACATTATCCACCAATGAATGAAAAAAGAGAAAATTCAGCATTCACTAATTTATTTAAAGAGTATGGAGTAAAAAAAGTAATATATGGACATCTACATGGACCTTCCTTAGCAAATGTGCTTAATGGAGAACATGAAGGAATTGAATATTTAATGACATCATGTGATTTTTTAGATTTTGATCCAAAAAGAATACTATAAGAATAAACTTATCTACACCTTAGTAATAACTGAGGTGTAGATTTTTTTTATTAAAAATATATTAATATTTAAAAAATAAATATTAAGTAATAAGTCTTTTAAAACTTATTACTTAATAGAAGATATTACAAATTATACTCAGATAAATAAATTTATATATTAAAAACTAACAAAATTAAAAAAATCTTTGATATAATTAGTCAAGAGTTATTGACAATCAATATCAATTGATTATAATTATAAATATAGAAAATAATGTAAGGGGGAGATTGCATGACTATTTATAATATGAAAGTAGGTCAAACTGGTACAGTTAGGGATATAATAGGGGATCCAAGACTAGCAAAAAGGTTAAAAGCTTTAGGTTGTGTAAAGGGGACACAAGTAAAGATTAAATTAGTTGCACCACTTGGAGATCCAATATTAATATCTTTTAGAGGATTTGACTTAGCTATTAGAAAAAATGATGCAAAAAATATATATTTAAATGTTTAAGGAGATGGGGAAATGATAAATGTAGCATTAGTAGGTAATCCAAACACAGGAAAAACTACAGTATTTAATGCTTTAACAGGATCAAAACAATATGTAGGCAACTGGCCTGGAGTAACTATCGATAAAAAGTTTGGATTTATAAATAAAGATATGAAGTTAGTTGATTTACCAGGTATATATGCTATGGATACTTATTCGAATGAAGAAAAAATAGCAAGAGCTTTTTTAGAATATGAAGATGTAGATGTTATAATTAACGTAGTAGACTCAATAAATTTAGAAAGAAACTTATATCTCACAACTCAATTAATGCAATTCAATAAACCTATAGTAGTTCTCCTAAATATGATTGATATAGCCAAAAAGAGGGGAATTAACATTGATCATAATAAATTAGCTAAAGAATTAGGAGTTACTATATTACCTATATCTGCAAAGACAAAAGAAGGTCTAGACAATATTGAAAAAACAATAATCGAATCTAAAGAAATTATTCCAAGTTATAATATAAATTTTAAAACGGAAAAAGAAACTTATACGTATATAGATAAAATTATTAATAAAAGCTCAAAAGAAAAAGGTAATTCAAAGTACATAGGAGAAAAAATCGATAAATTAGTACTTAATCCAGTGCTTGCATATCCAATATTTTTATTAGCACTATTTATAATTTTTAAATTTACATTTAGTTGGTTTGGACAACCTTTAGCAGATGGATTAGATGCTTTTGTTGCTGATACTTTTACACCTTTTGTAGAAGGATTAATTGAGAATTCCTCTTTATGGTTTCAATCATTAATAGTTGATGGTATTGTAGCAGGAGTTGGTGGAGTAATAGTATTCTTTCCAATAGTATTTGCACTTTTCCTTGGAATATCATTTTTAGAAGACAGTGGATATATGTCAAGAGTTGCATTTCTTATGGATAAAATAATGAGAAAAATAGGTTTATCAGGAAAAGCATTTATTCCAATAATAATGGGATTTGGATGTTCGGCACCAGCTATTATGGCAACTAGAACATTAGAAAGTGAAAAAGATAGAAAAATGACTGCATTACTAGCTCCATTAGTATCTTGTGGAGCAAGGTTACCAGTATATGCACTATTTGCATCTATATTCTTTAGTAGTAATCAAGAATTAGTTGTAATGGGAATTTACCTTTTAGGAATAATTGTAGCAATTTTAGTTGGATTATTATTCAAAAATACATTATTTAAGAAGGATGAGCAGCCATTTATATTAGAACTACCTGAATATAAACTTCCAAGTTTAAAAAGTATTATATTAAATGCATGGGATAAATCAAAGGGCTTTATAGTTAGAGCTGGTACATTAATTTTTGCAGTATCAATAGTTGTATGGTTCTTAACTTATTTCAATATGAATGGATTTACAGAGGAAATAAGCACAAGTTTCTTCGCTACTCTTGGTGGATTTGTAGCACCAATATTTGAACCATTAGGATTTGGAACATGGGAAGCTGGAGTATCAATATTAACTGGACTTGCAGCTAAAGAGGTTATAATAGGTACTATGGAAATAGTATATGGTGATTTAGCAGTTATTTTACCAATGATGTTTACTACTATAACAGCATTAACATTTTTAATATTTGTTTCATTATATACACCATGCTTTGCAGTTATAGGGGTTATGAGAAAAGAATATGGAAATAAAATGATGTTATTATCAATAGTATATCAATTTATATTAGCATGGATAGTTGCATATTTATTCAAATTTGTAGCCACTTTAGTAACAGGTGGAGTAACATTAAGCTATACTATACAATTTTTAATATTCTTAGTAATAGTAACTTTAGGAATTATGATGTTAGTTAAGTATTTTAATAAAGAAGCAGTAGGAAAAACAGCGCATTTAGCAGAATAAGAGAAAAGTTAAATAGGTTATACGAAAGACGGAAGTATAACCTATTTTTTTATGCATAATTTCTATGTAAATTCCTAAAACTATATATAAGGAATTATAATAATATAAAGTAAATATTGACAAAAATAATATAATATTATAATATTTAATTGATAATGAATATCAATATTAATTAATAAAGAGGATACTTGTAATAGGTGGTGTTATACATGGATAAAATTGAATTTTATAAAGACTTATTTAAAATTGAAGATAAAGAATCTATAAAAAAGTTTTTACTATACAATAGTTCACTTGTTATAGCAGGGGTAAAACCTTCAGCAACTGTAACTGTCAATAAAATGTTGAAAGATTTATACAAAAGTTGGATTAAATACGGAAAAGATTTTTTAGAGTCTATAAATTTAAGCTTTATTAATTTAAGAGAAGATGAAAATGCCTTAATAATATTAATTTATAATAATGATATTCTAAAAACACATATATTTAAAACTGAAAATATAGAGTTTTTAAGAAAACTTGGATATGAACATAATAATAATATTTCTTATTATGTTGAATATTTAAAAGATAGATATGATGAATTTAACTGTCCACATGAACTTGGTATATTTTTAGGAATTCCCATTGATGATGTGAAAAGTTTTATGCAATGTAGTTATAAAAAGTGTCTAGGATGTGGATATTGGAAAGTTTATAGCAATTATGAAAAGGCTATAGAAATATTCAGTATATATGATGATGTACGAGAAAAGACAATGGATAAAATTGTAGAAGGAGAATCTATTGATTCAATAGTAAATAATATAATTTTCAGTAACTACGATAATATTAAAGTATGCATATAATCAAAATTTTATGAATTTAGAATATAGAGGCTATGATAAATAGATATACAAAGAAGTACTAGGCTTTGAAAAAACTACTATGCAAAGAGTTTTAGTTAACTGGCTGTGCTCAAAATAATTAAGCAACACTAAGTACTTCTAATTGCTCACTATATGCTTATTCCACCATCTATTTATCTTCGCCAACTTATATTTTGTCACTTCAAACCATTAAACGAAGAATTAGCCTCATTAATTATATGAAAATCGGAAAGTTAATACATATCATTAATGGTAACTAGCATTATAAAAAAATTAAAAGAAAGAGGGTATCTTAAATGAGTATAGTTGTAATTGGTGGTCATGATAGAATGAGTAGGGATTATTTAGATGTCTGTAAAAAATATAAGTGCAAGGCTAAAATATTTACTCAAATGAAAGCTGGGTTAAATGATAAGATAGGAAGTCCAGATGTAATAATATTATTTACAAATATAGTTTCACATAAGATGGCTAGAAAAGCAAAAAAGGAAGCTGAAAGAAAAAATATAAGAATAATAAATAATCATAATAGTACTGTCAATTCTTTAGAAGAAATTATAAAAAATATATTATAACGATGTTCATAAAGAATTAACAAAAAATATATGTTTCATTATTGAAAATGAGTATCATTTACAGTATACTTTGTACTGTAATTATCAAATGAAATTTAATATCAATGAATGGGGGAGTTATAATATGATGATCAATAAAAGGCTTATAAACCTTTGTAGTGATTCTAAAAAGTATATTGGACTGACGATATTTGTGAATTGGCTTGCTATTATATGCAATATTATAATAATACTACTTATAGGACAGTTCATAAATAATATCTATTCTGGTGAAATAACTAGCATAGCAGACAAATCTATTTTTATGTCTGGGACTATAATAATTTTACTATTATGTATAAGATTTATCTGTAATATTTTATATGCTAAGTTTTCAAATCTAGCATCATCAAAAGCAAGAATGACTTTAAGAGAGCTTGTTTATAAAAAACTATTAAAACTTGGAAATGAATATAGCAATGTAGAAAGTACATCATCCATAGTTCAAGTTATGGTAGAAGGGGTAGAGCAATTAGAAATTTATTTTGGTAAGTACTTATCACAATTTTTCTATTCATTATTAGTACCGATAACATTATTTGTTTTTATGAGTTTTATATCATTTAAAGCAGCTTTAGTATTTATACTTTGTGTACCTCTTATCCCAATATCAATAATTGCAATAATGAAAATTGCAAAGAGAATATTGAAGGATTATTGGAAGAGTTATTCAGATTTAGGTGGAACATTCTTAGAAAATCTTCAAGGATTAACAACTTTAAAAGTTTTTAATATAGATGAAAAAAGACATCAAAAAATGAATACGGAAGCAGAGAAGTTCAGAAAGATAACAATGAAGGTTTTAAGCATGCAGCTAAACTCTATTACAATAATGGATTTAGTAGCATTTGGCGGAGCAGCAGCAGGAACAATAGTTGCATTAATTCAATTTAGTAGGGGGGAGATTGCTCCTGGAAGCCTAATTATAATAATTTTATTATCTTCAGAGTTTTTTATACCGTTAAGACTTCTAGGTTCATACTTCCATATAGCAATGAACGGGATGGCAGCATCTGATAGAATTTTTGGAATACTAGATGCAAAAGAAAGAGAAAAGAACATAGATAATAATGTTAAAGAAATAACTGGTGATATTACAATTAAATTGAATAATGTTAGCTTCAGTTATGATGGAGAAAGAGAAGTTCTTAAGGATATAAATATGGAGATAACTCCAAAAGGTATGGTTGCAATTGTAGGAGAAAGTGGTTCAGGTAAAAGTACAATAGCATCTATAATTTTAAATAACTATAAAGTTAATCAAGGTGAAATATTACTAAATTCAGTTGATATAGAAAATATCGATTTAGATACTATTTACGAAAATATAGCCTTAATATCAACTAATAGTTATATATTTAATGGAACTATTTTAGATAATTTACTTATAGGAAAGAAATATGCAACCGATGAAGAAATAAAAAATGCATTAAAGCTTGCTAGATTAGATAGCTTTGTAGAAAGTTTAAAAGATGGATTAAATACAAATGTAGGTGAAGGTGGAAATGCTTTATCTGGAGGTCAAAAACAAAGGTTAGCACTTGCAAGAGCAATACTTGCAAATAGAAAAATGATAATATTTGATGAAGCAACTTCTAATATAGATGTGGAAAGTGAAGAGGCCATTTGGGAATCAATATATGACCTTTCAATAGAAAAAACAATATTAGTAATATCACATAGATTAGCAAATGTAAGAGGTGCTAAAAATATATATGTTATGAATAAAGGAATATTATGTGAAGAAGGAACTCATAAAGATCTTATGGGGCTTAATGGGTATTATCATAGTATGGTTGAAAAGCAAAATGAATTAGAAGATATTAGGGAGGTTTGTTAGATATGAAAAGAAGATCAGGCTTCCAAATAATGAAAAGGTTAATAGTTGAGTTAAAACCATTAGCTCCTATAATGGTAATTACTATTTTTATGGGGGTATTAGGTTTCCTAGCGGCTATTTCTATAGCTTCTTTTGGAGCAGTAGCATTAGGAGCATATATAGGAGATATAACTTTTATAAGCTTTAAAGGAGCAATTATAGTAATGGCTATTTCTGCACTTCTTAGAGGCTTCTTAAGATATGGCGAACAGCTATCAGGTCATTATATTGCTTTTAAGATACTGTATATATTAAGAGATAAGATATTTACTGTATTAAGAAAACTAGCACCAGCAAAGCTAGAAGGAAAAGAAAAAGGGAATTTAATTGCATTAATAACTTCTGATATAGAATTGCTAGAAGTATTTTATGCTCATACAATTGCACCAATTTCAATTGCTATAATTACAAACTCAATTATATCAATAATTTTATTTAATATAAGACCGATATTTGGTGTACTAGCTGTTATATTCTTTTTAATAGTTGGCTTTGTAATACCTTATGGATCATCAAGCTTTGCAAAAGAGGCAGGAGTAAATTATAGAAATATCTTTGGTGAAAGTAATAATTATGTTTTAGATTCATTAAGAGGTTTAAAAGAAGTATTACTATTTAAAAATGGGAAAGAAAGATTAAATAAGATAAATGAAAATTCAATTAAGCTTAATAAGAGCTTAGATAAAATAAAAGGGCATGAAGGAATCATTAGAGCAACAACAGATATTACAATAATGATTGCTATATTAACTTTTGTAATACTTGGGACAAGTGAATATTTATCAGGAAACATTAGCTTTACAACTGCTATAGTATCAATAGTAATAATAGCTTCATCCTTTGGACCAGTTGTTGCTTTAAGTAATTTATCAAATACATTACTTCAAACTTTTGCTTGTGCAGAAAGAATTTTTGCTCTTTTAGATGAAAAGCCTCAAGTAGAAGAAGTAAGAGGGAAAAATGATATACAAGGAAAAGATATTGAATATAAAAATGTAAGTTTCTCATATCCAAATAGAAAAGAAAGTATATTTAAGAATACATCTTTAAATATAAGGAAGGGAGAAAAGATTGCATTAATAGGGGAAAGTGGAATTGGTAAAAGTACATTTATAAAATTAATAATGAGATTTTGGGATGTAAATAGCGGGGATATAAAATTAGATAATATAGATATAAAAGATGTTAATACGGAATCACTGAGAAATTCTCAAACATTAGTTAGCCAAGAAACATACTTATTTAATGAATCGATAAGAGAAAATATAAAAGTAGGAAATGAAGATGCTTCTGAATCAGACATAATAGAGGCTGCAAAGAAAGCTTCTATTCATGATTTTATATTAAGCCTTCCAAAAGGATATGATACAAAGGTTTCAGAGCTTGGAGGAAATTTATCTTCTGGAGAAAGACAAAGAATTGGATTAGCAAGGGCTTTCCTAAAGGATAGTGAAGTATTAATATTAGACGAACCAACAAGTAATTTAGATGCTTTAAATGAAGGGGAAATATTAAAAGCTATAAATGAAAATTGCAAAGAAAAAACTATTATATTAATTTCTCACAGAAAATCCACAACAGCTATTTGTGATAAGGTATATAAATTAGAAAATAAGCAAATTAAGATAAGTTAAAGTAAGATAAGTTAAATTTTAAGAGGATGTAAAAGTCCTCTTAATTTAAAGGATATACTGATAATGATTATTAAATTCATGGGGGAAGTATGACTAAGATTGAAAGAGAAAAAAGAACAATAGAGCTTATGATAAAAATATATTGCAAAAAGAAGCATAAGGAAAAAGAACTATGTCCAGAGTGTAGTGAATTACTTGAGTATGCTTTAAAAAGACTTACTTATTGCAAATTTGGTGAAGAAAAAAGTACTTGTGGTAAATGTCCAATACATTGTTATAAGAAGGATATGAAGGAAAAAATTAAGAAGGTTATGAGGTTTTCAGGACCGAGACTAATTATATATAATCCGATAGAGTTAATTAGACATATGACTTATTAACTTAAATAATAATTAGAGGGGAGAAATTATTATGAAGTCAATAAAAAAATATATTTATATAACAGTAGGACTAATTTCAGTAGTATTGGGAGCTATAGGGGTAGTATTTCCAATACTTCCAACAACTCCATTTTTATTATTAGCATCATATTGCTTTGCAAAAGGATCAGATAGATTTAATACTTGGTTTATAGGAACTAAGTTATATAAAAAGCATTTAGAATCATTTGTAAAAGAAAGATCTATGACATTAAAAGAAAAAATATGTATTTTAGCTTTTGCAGATTTCATGTTAGCATTTCCGTTAATATTAATAGATAGCTTATTTATGAAAGGTGTTATTGTAGTACTTATACTATGTAAATTCTACTATTTCATTTTTAGAATCAAAACAATAGCACCAGAAGAAAAAGCAATAAAAAAGTTAACACAAGAAAATTAGTTGGAGGAATTATGGAGAGAATATCATCATCATTTTTTATGTTATCACTATTATTTTATTATGTGCCTAAGATATTTAAGATAAAAAAGATAAATTTTATAAAAGTCCATATTTGTCTTGGTAGCATATCTGTATTAGCAATGTGTCTTGCATTAATACAAAAAATAGGACAAGATGACTTTATAAAATATATTGGTTTTGCTGGAATAATGATTGCTATTGGAGTAACAGGATACTTTTCAACTAAAAGGCCTAAGCTATATAAGAAGGCACATCTTATTTGCACAATAGGATTTTTCGCTTACTTATTTACATCCATAGCTATTTTTAAATGATATTAATAAGTATTAAATAATACATTACTTAAGTTTTTAGTATCAAAATAAGTATATTAGCATAAAAATCTAAATAGATTTAAATATTTAGGCTTAAATATGATTGTATTTGTATAACTATATACGCATATAAGGATTAAGTAGAGAAAAAAATATACTTGTAAAAACATACTTTATAGAGATAAAAGTATGTTTTTTTATTATAGAAAAAATTAGTTTTGTGACTTTGTTACAGTCAAATTTGAGAAATAAGAATATACTTATATCATAGAATAAATAATACATTATTGGAGGAAATAGAAATGAATAATATAAGAGTTTACACAACTAATACTTGTCCATGGTGTACAAAGGTAAAAAATTATTTAAAAAGTAAAAATGTAAATTATGAAGAAGTAAATGTAGGATTAAATAGAGTAGCTGCTATGGAGATGGTAAATAAAAGTGGACAAATGGGAGTCCCGGTTTTAGATATAAATGGGAAAATAGTTGTTGGTTTTGATAAGAATAGAATAGATACTTTATTAGGATTACAATAAAAAATAATTATCAAAAGCATTGATAAAGAAAAAAAGTAAAGCTAAAATAAAATTAGTTTTACTTTTTTTGCCTTTCATCTTTGAATTTTCAAGTGGATTTTAATTAGTGAGGGTTAAATCGAGTAAAATTATGAGTAAATTAGCTTACATATAGAGATTTTATATTTTAAAGAATTTTATGAGGTAAAAGGTATGGAATTAAGAAAAGAAATCATAGAAAATTATCCATTTTTAAGTGATTTAGGTGAAGAGGTATTAGAAGAGTTTTTTAAAAGAGTTATTGTAAACAATTATGAAATCGGACAAAGTATGTTTAATAATAAACAAAGTTGTATAGGATTTTCATTTATATTAGATGGGAGAATAAGAATTTATAAACTTGGTGATGATGGAAAAGAGATAACTTTATATAGGTTAGGTAAGGGTGATAATTGTTTTAATACAATATTATGTGCTTTAACTGAATCAGAAGAAACTTCATTTTCAGAGGTAGAAGAAAATGCAGTAATTGCTTTATTGCCAATGGATTTTTTTAAGAGACATTTATTAGATAATAGCAGCTTCTTAAAATATATATTTAAAAATTTATACGATAAGTTTGAAACTGTAGTAGAAGGCTTGGAAAAAGTTACATTTGATAGTATAGAAAATAGAATTATAAATTATTTTAAAGAAAAAATGAGTGATAATAATGGAGGAAAGATAATTTATACAACTCATGAAAAAATTGCAGCAGATATAGGTTCTTCAAGAGAAGTTGTAAGTAGAAGTTTAAAATCATTAGAAAAAAGAGAAATATTAGAGCTTGGAAGAGGAAAAATAAAAATAAAAAACTGGATTTTTTAAATTAGTATTGACATTTTGGTAACAATATCTTAAAATTTGAATATAGTAATATTATTGATAGATAAATAACAATAATATGTGTATTTAATATGCAAATGAGAAGAGGTGATATCTTGGACAGTAATTATAAACAATACGAGGATATAGCAGAATTTTTAAAAGTTTTAGCTCATCCAGTTAGACTTTGTATAGTAAAAAATCTTTTGGAAAAGGGTTCTTGTAATGTAACTAATATGCATAGTTGTTTAGGTATGCCTCAATCTACGATTTCTCAACATCTACAAAAGTTAAAGAGTGTTGGAATAATTAAAGGTGAAAGAAACGGCCTTGAAATAGTATATGAAGTGGTAGATGAAAGAGCTGAAAAAATTATAAAAGATCTTATATAAGAATTATATTTAATTTAAATGGTATTAGTTTTAAATTATGAGTATTTTTAAGTTATTAATATTTAAAGGTTGTTAATTTTGAGCAGCTATAAATTAGCTGTTCTTTAAATTTAAAATTAATATCGTAATATTATAATATAACAATAATTGATTAAATGAATATTATATTAAGTATAGATGCAAAGATTTTTAGAAAGAAAGAATATCACTAAATTTAGGAGGATTTTTAATGAATAAGAAAGTTTTAATAGTTGGAGGAGTTGCCGGTGGAGCATCTGCAGCAGCTAGACTTAGAAGATTAGATGAAAATATAGAGATAATAATGTTTGAAAAAGGTGAGTATATATCTTTTGCAAATTGTGGGCTTCCTTATTATGTTGGTGAAGTAATAAAAGAAAGAGATGCATTACTTCTTCAAACACCAGAAAAAATGAAGGATAGATTTAATATAGATGTAAGAATTAATAGTGAAGTTATACAAATCAATACAGAAGATAAAAAGGTAAAAGTAAAAACAATTAATAATGAAGAATATGAAGAAAGTTATGATTATTTAGTTTTATCACCAGGAGCAAAACCAATAAGACCTAACTTACCAGGGATAGATAGTAAAAAAATATTTACAGTTAGAAATGTCCCAGATACAGATAAAGTAAAAGCTTTTGTAGATGCTAAAGATACTAAATCAGCTGTTGTTATTGGTGGTGGATTTATCGGAATAGAAATGGCAGAGAACTTAAGGGAAAGAGGCATTGAAGTAACTTTAGTGGAAGCAGCACCACATGTTATGGCACCTTTTGATTCAGAATTTTCAAGTTTAATTGAAAAAGAACTGAATTCTAATGATATAAGTATAATGTTAAATGAGAAGGTTAATGGATTTGAAGAAGTAGATAATTTAATAAAGGTTAAGTTAGAAAGTGGAAAAGAAATAGTTGTTGATATGGTTGTTTCAGCAATTGGAGTAACTCCAGATACTACATTTATAAGAGATAGTGGTATAGAACTTGGAGAAAGAGGCCACATAGTAGTAGATGATCATATGAGAACTAATAAAGATGGAGTATATGCAGCAGGAGATGCAGTAGTTGTAAAAGACTATGTAAATGGAAATGAAGCATTTATACCACTAGCAGGGCCTGCAAACAAACAAGGAAGAATAATAGCTGATAATATAGCTGGATTAAATTCAGCATATAAAGGAACTTTAGGAACATCCATAATAAAAATATTTGATATGGTTGCATCATCAACAGGAAATAATGAAAGAACCTTAAATAGATATGGAATTAAATTTAATAAAGTATATCTACATCCAATGAGTCATGCAGGATATTACCCAGATGCTACCCCATTAACAATAAAGGTTATATATGATGTAGAGGGAAAAATATTAGGAGCACAAGCATTAGGATATGAAGGTGTAGATAAATTTATAGATGTAATAGCAACATCAATTAAATTTGGTGGAACAATGGATGATTTAGCAGAACTTGAACTTGCATATGCACCACCATTCTTGTCAGCAAAATCTCCAGCAAATATGGCAGGGTTTATAGCTCAAAACCAAAATAGAGGATTAGTCGATGTTATAAACATAGAAGAGTTAGATAAATTTGATGAATCAAAGCAAATTTTATTAGATACAAGAGATAAGCAAGAAGTAGAACTTGGAAAAATAGAAAATTCAATAAATATATCAGTTAATGATTTAAGAAGTAATTTAGATAAGTTAGATAAAGATAAAGAAATTTTAGTTTATTGTGCAGTAGGAATAAGAGGATATATAGCAGCAAGAATATTAAAGGCTAATGGCTTTAAAGTTAGAAACTTAAATGGTGGATATAAATCATATGTTAACTGGAACTATAGAGCAAAAGTTTTTGAAAGCAATAACAATAATATAAATAACAATGAAAATGGAGATTCTGTAATGAAAGAAGTAGCAGCTGATAAAGTAAGAGAATTAAATGCAACAGGATTATCTTGTCCAGGACCTTTAATGCAAGTAAAAGCAACTATGGATGATATGAGTGATGGAGAAGTTTTAAAAGTAAAGGTATCAGATGAAGGGTTTTGCAAAGATATAGAAGCATGGACTAAGAAAACTAATAATAGACTTATGAATTTAGATAAAAATAAAGGAATTATAGAAGCGACAATTATGAAGTGCTCAGATCAAATTCTATCTGGAACTGAAATTTCTAATACTTGTACTACAGTTCCAAGTAAAAATGGTCAATCTATGGTTGTGTTTAGTGGTGATTTAGACAAGGCAATTGCGTCATTTATAATTGCTAACGGTGCAGCTACAATGGGAAAAAAGGTAACTATGTTCTTTACATTCTGGGGACTAAATGTTCTTAGAAAGCCTGAAAAAATAAAAACACCTAAAAATATAATAGAAAAAGCATTTGGAATGATGATGCCAAGAGGTAGTAAAAAGCTTGGATTATCAAGAATGAACATGGGTGGAATGGGCGCTAAAATGATTAGAGGAGTCATGAAGGATAAAAATATTCAATCATTAGAAGATTTAATGGATGCAGCTATAAAAAATGGAGTAGAAATAGTAGCATGTACAATGTCAATGGATGTTATGGGAATTAAAAAAGAAGAGTTAATAGATGGAATAACTTATGGTGGTGTTGGATATTATCTTGGTGAAGCAGATGATGCTAATGTTAATTTGTTTATATAAGGAAAAGAATATATTTTAGAATAAATAAAGGCTCAGTCTCAGAAATCTATTTAATATAGAATTTATTCAATTTAAAGTAAGCTTTATTTCCTTAAAAAAGTTAATTTCTTATTTTTATAAAGGGTCTCGCGTTTCGCGAGGCCCTTTTAAATCATTTATTTATTGAAATATAGATTCTTTTAGTTACTAAAGTTGATTATTTAATGACGAAATAGTGTCATCAAGCTTTTCTAAACTTGTAGTTTGAAGATCCATATTTGCAGCAATTTCTTCACATAATGCAGAATGCTCTTGAGAAATCGTAGAAACTCTTTCTATTATAGATAAAACATTATCTTTTTCAGAAGAAGCTACAGTTAGATTTTCTATGCAACTATCTATCTCTTGAATTGAATCACCTATTGATGACTTTATGTCTGTAAAGCTACTCTTAGTGCTAAGAAGAGTTTTTTGTTGATTATCAATTGCTGAATTACCAGCTTGCATTGCTTTAGAAGTATCAAGAATATCAGATTTTATATCATCCAATATTTTAGTAATACTTTCAACTGATTGCTTTGAGTTCTCGGCTAGTTTTCTTACTTCGCCAGCAACTACAGAGAATCCTCTACCAGCTTCCCCTGCTCTTGCAGCTTCTATTGCAGCATTTAAAGAAAGTAAATTTGTTTGACTAGCAATTTGGCTTATAGAATCTGTTATAGTATTTACTGATTCTAGCTTTGATACAAGAGAGTTTACTGTTGAACTAACTATTGTGAAAGCATGTTGTAGAGATTTTAATGATTCATCTAAATCAGTAAATGTATTTAAGCCTGCATCTGCAACTTGATCAGTATCTAAAACAGCAATTTGAACATTGGTAACGTTATAAGCTAATTGTTCCATATGATTATTAAAGTTTGCTAATATATTGTTTACATTATTAATTTCTTCTGCTTGAGTAAGAGTTGCAGTTGTTAAGTTAGATAATGAGTTATTAACATCTTGAATTGCATTAGATATACTAGAGCTAGTATCACTTAACATAACCATCTCATTTTTAAAATTCTCATTTGTATTTTCTTTTTCATTAATATTATTGGAAATAAAGTCATCTGAAATTTCTTTAGTAACATCATTCAACGCTACATTTTTTTTCTTTGATTTAGAAAATAAACCCATATTAGTACCTCCTAATTTTATCTTTTCCATCTCGAGCCATTTCTTTTACTTTTTGGGGCGCACCTATAGATGTAATGACTTCAGAAAACCATCTTAAGGCCGATGTATCTTCACCAACTCTTCTATGTAATTCACCTATTAGGAACATAATAGAAAATCTATCCAATCCATACACTGGTAGGTTTTCATTTATAAATGTATCATTAAAGGCTATTAATGCTTGATTTATATAATTTTTTTCATTAATTTCATCCATTAACAACCTATACATCCAAGCAATTTTTAAACAAATCATAGCTTTTGTACTATTTTTACTTTCAATAATGAGTGAGTTAACTAAAGCCAATTTGTATCTTTCAATTGCAATTTTTTCAGTAAAGGGAGTATCATATTCACGATTAACCCATTTAGGAGTAATTTTATCCTTCACAAGTTTTATTTGAAATTCTCTAATTTTATTAAAGTCTGTTTTAAGAGCAGCGTAACCACAGCTTGGACATAACCATACTTCATAAAAATATGGATTTTCTACTGAATATCTTATAAATAAGTCAGAATCCCTAGAAGTAATCCTAGGGGCATTAACTTTTACAGTTGGTGTCCTAAAGGAATTTTTACAAACAGGACAAGTTACTCCTTTAAGAAATAAGTTTTTAGTTGCTTTATTAACATTATCGTCTTTTTTAATTGAATCTTTAGCGTTCGCACCCTTTAAAGAGTTTATCATAAGTTATCACCTCTATATTATACATATACCTAATTATAGCATAATATAGCAGATTTGTAGTTAAAACATTTACAAAAGTGGAAAATGCAACTTGAAAATATACATTTTTAAATAATAAGCTACAAAATTAATAGTATTATGATATAAAATAGTTAATATAATTATTTGAGTACACAATAAAATAGAAATAGTATATATTAATTAAGTGCGAAATATTCTGTAATTAAAGGTTATTAATCAGCTACATTTTTATCTATATGCAATAAAATCTTTATTTTATCGTATATACTTTAATAATTTAATTACACAATTTGATATTTTTGATATAATATTTAGGGTGAAGTTTGAAAAGGGTGATAAGATATGGCGATTCAAGATTGGAAAAGTTTTTTTATGCCTTATGAACAGGCTGTTGATGAACTAAAGGTAAAGCTTAGAAGTATTAGGAAGGAATATAGAAAGAAAAATGAATATTCTCCAATAGAATTTGTTACTGGAAGAGTAAAAGAGATTTCTAGTCTTCTAGAAAAAGCTAATAAATTTAAAATTCCTTTAGATAGGCTTCAATATGAAATTGAAGATATAGCTGGCATTAGAATAATGTGTCAATTTGTAGATGATATAGATAGGGTTGTAGAAATACTAAGAGCAAGAAAAGATATGCAAATTCTTTACGAAAAGGATTATGTTAGAGGAGTAAAGGAAAGTGGATATAGAAGTTATCATGTTATAATTAAATATCCAATAAATATGGCAGAAGGTCAAAAAGAGATACTAGCTGAGTTTCAAATAAGAACTTTAGCAATGAATTTCTGGGCTACAATAGAGCACTCATTAAATTATAAATATAAGAAGCAGCTTCCGGATAATGTAAGAGAAAAGCTAAAAAAAGCAGCTGATGCAGCCTTTGAATTAGATGAGCAAATGCTTGATATTAAAGATGAAATTAAGGATGCTCAAAAGTTATTTGAAATAAAATCAGATATAATTTCGAGTATTATGCATAATATATTAACTCTTATATCACTAGGAAAATTTGCGGAAGCAAGTAGATATGAAAGTTCATTAAACAAGTTAATAGAGGATGGAGAAATATATGAACTTAACAATTTATTGGTGTCTATAAAAAGGGATGTAAATAAATATAGAGATTGAATTTAAGCTAAGAGTATGGTTTTTATTAATTATACTCTTATTTTTTATATTAAAAATAAATTAATATAAAAAATATGAAGAATATGGCTATTATTAATTAATTTATAAAAATATAGATAAATTACCCAAAATGCATTGACAATGATAATCCTTATCAAATATAATAATAATCAGTTGATATAGATTATCAAATAACGGGAGTGAGTATATGACTAAAAAATCTTTATTGGCTATTACTATTGTTCTATCAGTAATATCCATATTTGTTGGAGTATCAAATATAAATATATTTAATATTGGAACTTCAGAAATAGAGGTTCTTATGATAAGTAGATTACCACGTTTAATTAGTATATTAGTTGCTGGAGTGGGCATGAGTATAAGTGGTGTAATAATGCAACAAATAAGTAATAATAAATTTATTTCACCAACTACAGCAGCAACAGTAGACTCTGCAAAGCTTGGAGTTCTATTTTCTATAATAATATTTACATCTGCTAATATATTTCAAAAGATGATTTTATCTTTTATATTTTCTTTGGTAGGAACTTTTATGTTTATGATAATACTAAAGAAAATAAAAATAAAAAATGTAATCTTCATTCCACTTGTAGGAATTATGCTAGGAAATGTAATAGGATCGATAACGGATTTTTTTGCATATAAGTATAATTTGACTCAAAGTATGGGAGCATTTTTACAAGGTAGTTTTTCAACAGTATTAAAAGGAAACTATGAAATACTATATTTAAGCATACCATTAGTAATTATAGCTTTTGTATATGTACATAAGTTTACCTTAGCAGGTATGGGAGAAGAAATGTCGGTAAGTCTTGGATTGAATTATAAAAGAGTTACTAACATAGGAGTTATAATAGTAGCTTTAATTTCATCATTGGTTGTAATAACGGTAGGGAGTATACCTTTTGTAGGATTAATAATCCCCAATATAGTTTCTATATGGAAAGGGGACAATCTGAAAAATAACATGCCTATAGTGGCTTTACTAGGTGCAAGCTTTGTTTTAGCTTGTGATATTATAAGTAGATTAATAATTGCACCATATGAAGTTCCTATAGATTTAACAATTGGAGTTATTGGAGCTGTAATATTCCTTTATTTAATATTTAGGAGGAATAAATAATGAGAAATAATAAGAAAAAAATAATTATAATGCTAATAATTGCAATAACATTTCTAACATTGTTTGTAGTGTGGGGATTAAATGCAAAGAATTATAGATTTAATTTGTCTCTTAGAATTCCCAAAATATTAGGTATATTAATAGCAGGAGGAACAATTTCAGTAGCATCACTATTATTCCAGACAATAACTAATAATAGAATTATAACGCCAAGTATTATAGGCTTAGATTCTTTATACAATTTAGTACAAACTATAGTAGTTTTTATATTTGGATCTACATCAATATTCATGGTTAATAAAACAATTAACTTTTTAGCAGCAGGTACCATAATGGTAGTCTTAGCAATGATTCTATTTAAAGTAGTTCTTAAAAGTGGAAGAAATAATATATTCTTCTTATTATTAGTAGGAACAGTTGTTGGAACATTATTTAGGAGTTTATCATCTTTCATGCAGGTTTTAATAGATCCAAATGAATTTGATGCACTTCAAACAAAGTTATTTGCCTCATTTAGTCTAGTTAATACAAAGATAATACTTATTTCTATTGTAATATTAGCAATAATGGCAATTATCTTATATAAAGATTTTAATAAATTAGATGTTATGTCATTAGGTAGAGAACAAGCTATAAACTTAGGTGTTGATTACGATAAATTTAGTAAAAAAATACTGATGTTTGTTGCTATATTAGTTTCATTATCAACAGCTTTAGTTGGACCTATTACATTCTTAGGAATAATAGTTGTTAATTTAACCTATGAAATAACTAAAACTTATAAGCATTCAGTTCTTCTTATAGTTGGTACACTTATAAGTATAATTGCTTTAGTTGGAGGCCAATTCTTTGTGGAAAGAATATTTAACTTTAATACAACTATAAGTATAATAATTAACTTTATTGGAGGAATTTACTTTATAAATCTATTATTAAGGGAGAGTAAGCTATGATAGAAATAAGAAATATTAGTAAGAGTTATGGAAGTAAGAAAGTTTTAGATGATGTTTCTTTTAACATAGAAGAAGGTAAAATAACTTCGTTTATAGGGCCAAATGGTGCTGGGAAAAGTACTGTTTTATCTATAATATCAAGACTTATGGATTCTGATTCAGGAGAAGTTATTATAGATGGTAAGGAAATAAAAAAGTGGGACTCTAAGGAGTTATCAAAAAAATTATCAATATTAAAGCAAAGTAACAATTTGAATATAAGATTAACTATTAGAGAACTTGTTTCATTTGGAAGATTTCCATATTGTGAAGGAAAATTAAAAAAAGAAGATGAAAAGATTGTTGATAATGCGCTAAATTATATGAAGCTTACTGACATTCAAGAGAAGTATATTGATGAGTTAAGTGGTGGACAAAGACAAAGAGCATATATAGCAATGATAATTGCTCAAGATACAGATTATATACTTCTAGATGAGCCATTAAATAATTTAGATATGAAGCATTCAGCTGAAATGATGAGGATGCTTAGACAAATGGTTAATGATTTAGGAAAAACTATAATAATTGTTATACATGATATTAATTTTGCATCTTGTTATTCAGATACTATTGTTGCATTAAAAGATGGAAAATTAGTTAATCATACTATAACAGAAGAAATGATAACAGAAGATAGTTTAAGTTGTCTTTATGATATGAATTTCAATATTAGAGAAGTAAACAATCAAAAAATATGCATTTATTTCTAAAAAGATTAGTTAGTAAAAAATAAAATTTATATAAAACAAAAAAATGGAGGTATTTTTCAATGAAAAAAAGACTTGCAATCATATTAAGTATGGTTATGTTATTATTAGTAGGAGTAGTAGGGTGTACCTCAGGTGATAAATCAGCTGAAGAGCCAGCACAAGAAGAAAATAAAACAATTGTTGTTACAGATCAAAAAGGTGAAGTAGAAGTTCCTGTTAATCCAAAGAATGTTGTAGTTTTAGATTACGGTTCATTAGATATAATGAGTAAGTTAGGGGTTGAGCCAGTAGCATTACCAAAAGGATCACTACCATCATATTTAGATAAATACAAAGATGACAAATATGTTGATTTAGGTACATTAAAAGAATTTGATTTAGAAAAAATTAATGCAGCAGAACCAGATTTAATTATAATAGAAGGAAGACAAGAATCTTATTATGAAGATTTAAAGAAAATTGCTCCAGTATTATATTTAGGTACAGTTAATAATGATATATTTGCTTCAGCAGAAAATAATGCTAAAATCTTAGGACAAGTATTTAATAAAGAAGAAGGCGTTACAGCTGAATTAGAAAGTATAAATAAGAGACTAGAAGCAGTAAATGCAAAAGTTAAAGAAAATAACTCAACAGCTTTAATGACAATGTTTAATGAAGGTTCATTATCAGTTTATGGTATAGGATCAAGATATGATATGGTTTATAGCAAGTTCGGATTTACTCCAGCAGATACAGAAATAGAAGTATCAAATCATGGACAAAATATTTCATTTGAATATTTAAAAGAAAAGAATCCAGAGTACTTATTTGTTTTAGATAGAGGAGCTATAACTGGAACTCAGGAATCAGTTAAAGAAGCTGTAGAAAATGAATTAATAAAGACAACTAAAGCTTATCAAGATGGACATATAGTATATGTAAATCCACAAGCTTGGTATGTTGGTGGAAGTGGAATAATGGCAATAGATGCTATAATTTCAGATATGGAAGCGGCAGTAGGAATAAAATAATAGAATATATAAATGGAATAAAAGGGAATTTAACTTGTGTTAAATTCCCTTTTTGTTTATAAAATAAAGCTTTATATATTAAATTATTAATTAAATATAAAGGTTTATAGTAAAAATTATAATTTATATATTTTATTTTTAGAGTTTCATAAAAATAAATTTAAATATTTACAATGGATAATAGTTATTATATAATAATAACATCAAAAGAATTTGATAAAAGTTATAGAAGATAAATTATTGAATTAGATATAAATGAGGAGGAGTTTAGATTATGAAGAAATTTGTTTGTACAGTATGTGGATACGTTCATGAAGGGGATACAGCACCAGAAGTATGTCCAGTATGTAAGGTAGGTGCTGATAAGTTCATGGAACAATCAGGAGAGTTAGCTTGGGCAGATGAGCACAGAGTAGGAGTTGCTAAAGATGTAGATCCAAGAGTTATGGAAGGATTACAAGCTAACTTCGTAGGAGAATGTACAGAAGTAGGAATGTACTTAGCAATGTCAAGACAAGCTGATAGAGAAGGATTCCCAGAAGTTGCAGAAGCATATAAGAGAATAGCTTTCGAAGAAGCAGAACACGCTGCAAAATTTGCAGAATTAATTGGAGAAGTAGTTGTTGCTGATACAAAAGCTAACTTACAAGCTAGAGTAAATGCAGAACACGGAGCTTGCCAAGGAAAGAAAGATTTAGCAACATTAGCTAAACAATTAAATTTAGATGCAATCCATGACACAGTTCATGAAATGTGCAAAGATGAAGCTAGACATGGACAAGCATTCAAAGGATTATTAGACAGATATTTCGGACAAAACTAATTTACCTAATTACTTATAGGGTATAGTTTAAAAAGAGTGTTGTATTATTAAGTTAATACAACACTCTTTTTTAAATTAGAAAATGAAAGAGTGAAAAAGTGAAAGAAGCATTGATGATGCTTTACTTTGCAAAATATAATATATCATCTATTTAAATGATTATAAAAAGTGGATATAATTATAATATATAGTGTATAATGAATAATTAACAATGAATTATTCATTAGATATATTATTGGAGGTGATAAGATGAGTGCATCTATTTTAATATTAATAGTCTTTACTATTAATATTTTATCTGCAATATCATTAATATTTATAGAAAGAAAAGAACCAACGACTACATGGGCATGGTTATTAATATTAATAGTTCTTCCAGGGATTGGATTTATAATATATTTAATATTTGGCCAAAATCTAAATAGACAAAAAATATTTAGAGAAAAGAAAGTAACTGATAATAAAAAGGCAAGGGATTTAATTGAAAGATTTAAAGAAGAAAAAAAATCTCAAAGAATATCAAAAGAGTATGTGGATCTTATAATGATGAATTATAATCATTCAGGAGCATTATATACAACTGGAAATAACATTAAGAGTTACATTAATGGAGAAGAAAAGTTCAAGGATTTGATAAATGACATAAGGTCTGCTAAAGATTTCATACATATTGAATATTATATATTTAGATTAGATAGTTTAGGAAAAACTATATTGAATGAATTAAAGAAAAAAGTAGATGAAGGTGTAGAAGTAAGACTTTTAGTTGATGGAATGGGATCTAAGAACATAAGAAATAAACATATAAAGTACATAAGAAGCTTAGGAATAAAATTTGCAGTGTTTTTTCCAGGAATATTACCATATGTTAATATACGTATAAATTATAGAAATCATAGAAAAATTGTTGTAATAGATGGCCAGGTTGGGTATGTAGGTGGATTTAACGTTGGAGATGAATATGTAAATAAAGGTAAGCAATTTGATTTTTGGAGAGATACACATATAAGAGTTCAAGGAGAAGCTGTAAATGAGCTTAATAAAAGGTTTATTCTAGATTGGGATTATGCGTCAGAAGGAGAACTTAAAAGTTATGAAAAATACTTTAATAAACAAAAAAGCTATGGTGATGTTGGAATACAAATAATATCATCAGGGCCTGACCATAAAGAAGAATATATAAAGAATGCATATATGAAAATAATTAATAATGCAAAGAAAAATGTATATATCCAAACTCCTTATTTAGTACCAGATGAACCTATGAAAGAAGCCTTGAAGATTGCAGCGTTATCTGGAGTGGATGTTAGGTTAATGGTTCCAGGCAAACCAGATCACTTCTTTATGGAGTGGATATTAAGCGCTAATATTGGAGAACTCATAGAGTGTGGTGTCAAGATATACAGATATCAAAAAGGTTTTATACATTCAAAAACTATGGTTGCTGATGGAAAGGTATGTAGTATTGGTACTGCAAATCTAGATATAAGAAGCTTTCAATTAAATTTTGAGATAAATGCATTTATATTTGATGATAGATTTACAAAGGAACAAGAAGAAATTTTCTATAAAGATATTGATGATTGTAATTTAGTAACTATAGAAGAATATGATAATAGAGGTAGATGCTTAAGGATAAAAGAGGCGTTAATAAGATTAATTGCTCCAATATTATAATGTTAAAATTATATGAACCTCTTTCGATATATTGACAAAAGGTTTCGGTTTGGTATAATTAGGTAAAGAAATTTGGATTAAATGGAGGACTTTATGAAGAGAATTATAGAAAAACAAGCAAAATTTTATAGCTTTTTTTACTTTATATTCTGGGGCTTTTTCTTTAGCGCTGGCTATTTATTTTGCAAAAAAATTAATAATTCTTTTCAAATGAGTTTATAATAGAAACCAAATATTTTATATAAAGATATTTTGATTATTTAAGAGGGCTCATTTGAGGTCTCTTTTTTAATATAAAAATTTAAATAATTAATTATCAATTATTAATAAAAAGGGGGGCAAATTCATGATAATTATTTTAAAACCCAAAACGGCAGAAGAGGAAATAAGAAAACTTACAGAAGAACTAGAAGTGCAAGGAGTAAAGGTTAATCCTGTTATAGGAACAGAACTAATAATACTAGGACTTGTAGGTGACACAAGTAAAATAGATCCTCTAAAAATTGAAGCAAATAATAATGTAGAAAAGGTAATGCATGTTCAAGAGCCATTTAAAAAAGCTAACAGGTTATTCCATCCAAACAATACGATAGTAAATGTTAATGGTAGTGAAATTGGCGCTAATAAAATTGCTATGATAGCTGGACCTTGTTCAGTAGAAGGTGAAGAGCAAATAACGTTTATTGCAAATGAAGTTAAGAAATTAGGGGCAAATTTTTTAAGAGGTGGAGCATTTAAACCAAGAACTTCACCATATAGTTTCCAAGGATTAGAGTATGATGGTTTAGAATTATTAAAAATAGCAAGAAATCAAACAGGCTTACCTATAGTAACAGAAATAATGTCACCATATGATGTTGAGATATTTGAAAGAGATGTAGATGTAATCCAAGTTGGAGCAAGAAATATGCAAAACTTTGATTTGTTAAAAGAATTAGGAAAAACAAATAAACCAATACTATTAAAAAGAGGTTTATCTGCAACAATAGAAGAGTTCTTAATGAGTGCAGAATATATAATGGCTGGAGGAAATGAAAATGTAATTCTTTGTGAAAGAGGAATAAGGACATTTGAGACTTATACAAGAAACACATTAGATTTAAGCGCGATACCAGCAATTAAAAAATTAAGTCATCTACCAGTTATCGTAGATCCAAGTCATGCAACAGGAAAAAGATTTATGATATCACCTCTTGCAAAAGCAGCAGTTGCAGTAGGTGCAGATGGTCTTATAATAGAAGTGCATAATGATCCAGCAAAAGCTTTATGTGATGGTCCACAATCAATAAAACCAGAAGATTACGGAACATTATTTGATGAATTAAAAGCTATTGCAGCAGCCGTTGGGAGAGAAATATAGAATAGTGAATAATAAAAGAATGAAAAGTGAAAGAGTTAATAAATAAACTCCAAAGGAGTTTAGGATATAATTAAAGGGTGGAGAAGTGAAAAGTCAATGAAATAACCAAGAAGGCTGAGTTATTAATGTAGTAGATGGTTAAACAATGTGAAAGTGAAATATTGAAAGAATTAAAGTAATGAAAGATTAATTAATAATGATTTTTACTGTTTAGCTTTTTAATTCAGCATAGATGAATTATTATCATAACTTTTTCACTATTAACCTTTTAACTTTTCCCATTTCAAACAAGGTGGTGTTTTAATGAAGTTATCTGTAAATTTAATTCATAGTAGCTATGATATTATTATAGAAAAAGGAATAATTAATAAATTAGCAGATGAGATAAAAGGCTTTTTTGAAGGTAATAAGGTTTTTATTTTAACTGATAAAAATGTTGATAAGTATTATGGTGATTTAGTATTAAATAATTTAATTAACAACGGATATAATGCTAAAAAAATAGTACTTGATCCAGGTGAAGAGAGTAAGGCTTTTTTTACTTTACCATTAGTTTATGATGAACTGTTAAATTTTAAGTTTACAAGAAGTGATTTAATTTTAACTTTAGGTGGAGGAGTTATAGGAGATCTAGGTGGCTTTGTTGCTTCTACATATTTAAGAGGGGTACCATTTATACAGTGTCCTACAACTTTATTAGCACAAGTAGATAGTAGTGTAGGTGGAAAAGTTGGAGTAGATTTAGATAAGGGAAAAAACTTAATTGGTAGTTTTTATCATCCAAAGAAAGTTATTATAGATCCAGAAGTTTTAAATACATTAAGTGATAGGGTATTTAATGATGGAATGGCAGAAGTTATTAAGTATGGTTGTATAAAAGATAAAGAATTCTTTGGTAATCTTATTAATTACAGTAATAAAAAGGAAGTTATGCACAATATAGAATATATTATTCACAATTGTTGCAAAATTAAGAAAAGTGTTGTGGAAAAAGATGAAAAGGATACTGGGGAAAGAATGCTTTTAAACTTTGGGCATACAATAGGTCATGCAATTGAGCAGTACTATAAATACAGTAAATATACGCATGGAGAAGCTGTTGCAATTGGAATGTATGAAATAACTAAGTTAAGTGAAGAATTAGGAATAACAAAGAATGGTACAGTGGATATAATTAAAGATATATTAATAAAATATCAATTACCATATGAACTAACGATAGATATTGAAGAGATACTAGAAACTATGAAGCTAGATAAGAAAAATCTAGGGAATAGCTTGAACATAATCTTTTTAAAAGAAATAGGAGAAAGCTTTATATACAAAACAACAAGCAAAATATTCAAGAAAAATTAAAAAATGAAAAAACAGATGAAATAACTCGGTAAGACTAGTTACGAATAGATTAGAATAGAGTGAAAAGGAAAAGTAAGAAAGGATGAAAAGTTAACGAAATAACTCGACGGATTGAGTTATGAATGAATTAGTAAATGTTGAAAAGTATTAAGAGGCAAAAGTGAAAAGTTAATAGTGAGAAATTTTTGTAATAACTCAGCTTGGCTGAATCATATCATTAATTTTTTCATTTTTTCACTTTTTAATTCTTCCAATTACAAACAAGGTGGTGTTTTATGAATAGTTTAAGATTATCAAAATCTAAGTTGAATGGAACTGTGAAGGTTCCACCTTCTAAAAGTATGTCTCATAGAGCTATTATTTGTGCTGCTTTAGGAAGGGGTACTTCTACTATAGAAAATATAGATTACTCAGATGATATTAATGCAACTATAGATGCAATGGTTGCATTGGGAGCAGTTATAAATAAAGAGAGAGATAAAGTAATTATTAGTGGTATATATAGAGAAGATGCGGTTAAAAATGCAGTAAGATACATTGATTGCAACGAATCAGGTTCTACTTTAAGATTTATTATACCAATATCTTTATTATTTGATGGAATGACTAAGTTTATTGGAAAAGGAAACTTAGGAAAGAGACCATTGGACACATATTTTGATATATTTAAAGAACAAGGAATTAAATATAACAATGTTGAAAATGAGTTGAATATGATAGTAAAAGGTATGCTAAAGCCAGGAGAATTTAGCCTGCCAGGTAATATAAGCTCACAATTCATAACAGGGCTTTTATTTTCTCTTCCTTTATTAGATGGCGATTCAAAAATAAATATAAGTACCAATATAGAGTCAAAAGGATATATTGATTTAACTTTAGATTGTATGAAAGACTTTGGAATAGAAATAGAAAATAGAGATTATAAAGAGTTTATAATTAGAGGTAACCAAAAATATATATCTAGAAATTACAGAGTTGAAGGGGATTATTCACAAGCAGCATTTTATCTTGCAGCAGATGCACTTGGTTCAGATGTTGCTATTACTGATTTAAAGAAGAATTCTCTTCAAGGAGATAAAGAAGTAATAGATATATTAGAAAGAATGGGGGCAAAATTTATAGTTGATAAAAATAATATTAAATGCAATGTGGAAGATAAATTAGTATCGACTGTAATAGATGCATCACAATGTCCAGATATAATTCCAGTAATATCTTTAGTTGCAGCACTCGCAAAAGGTAGGACAGAAATAATTAATGCAGGTAGGCTAAGAATTAAAGAATGTGATAGGTTAAAGGCTGTAGCAACTGAACTTAATAAATTAGGAGCTAAAATAGTAGAAAAAGAAGATGGTCTTATTATAGATGGTGTAGATGAGCTTCAAGGTGGAGTAGAGGTTTGGAGCTGGAAGGATCATAGAATAGCCATGACTTTAGCAATAGCATCGACTAGATGCATAAATCCTATAGAATTAACTGATTATGATTGCATAGCAAAATCTTATCCAGGATTTTTTGAAGATTTTAAAATGCTAGGAGGAAATATAGATGAGTGGGGTATGGGGCAATAATATAAAAGTTTCTATATTTGGAGAATCACATGGTAATGCAATAGGAATTAATATAGATGGGTTACCATCTGGTTTTGAAATTGATATGGATAAAGTTCTTTTAGAAATGAATAGAAGAGCACCAGGGAAAAACGCAATGTCAACAGCTAGAAAAGAAAGTGATCTTCCAGAAATATTAAGTGGGTATTTTGAAGGAAAAACTACTGGAACACCTCTTTGTGCAATAATTAGAAATGCTGATACTAGGTCAAAAGATTATAGTAAAACGAAGGACTATATGAGACCTGGGCATGCTGATTATACAGGATATATGAGATATTCTGGATTTAATGACTATAGAGGTGGAGGCCATTTTTCAGGAAGAATAACTGCAAATTTAGTTTTTGCAGGAGCTATATGTAAGCAAATATTAGAAAAAGAAGGCATATATATAGGTGCTCATATATCTTCAATAAAAGATATAAAAGATAAGGATTTTAATAGTACAAATATATTAAAAGATGATATATTGAAATTAAGAAAAATGGAATTACCATTAATTGATGAGTCTTTAGGGGAAAAGATAAAGCATACTATATTACAAGCAAAGTATGATGGAGATTCAGTTGGTGGTAGTATAGAATGTGCTGTAACTGGAATAAGTCCTGGAATAGGCAATCCGTTTTTTGATTCAGTAGAATCTACATTAGCTCATTTAATGTTTTCAGTACCAGCCGTAAAAGGAATAGAGTTTGGTAAGGGCTTTGAAATAACTAATATATTTGGGTCAGAATGTAATGATGAATATTATTATGATGGAGATAAGGTGAAAACAACAACTAATAACAATGGTGGAATACTAGGTGGAATTACAAATGGAATGCCTATATTATTTAAAGTTGCAATAAAGCCTACAGCATCTATTATAAAAGAGCAAAGTACAATAGATATAAAAACAAATGAAAATGTAAAGTTTAGAGTTGAAGGAAGACATGACCCATGTATAGTTCAAAGAGCTGTACCTGTTATAGAAGCTGTAACAGCAATAGGCTTACTTGACTTAATAAAGGGGAGATAATTAATGAGTGAATTAGATGACCATAGAAAAGAAATTGATTCTATAGATAAAGAATTAATAGCTTTATTTGAAAGAAGAATGGATGTTGCAGTTAAGGTTGGTGAATATAAAAAGAAAAATAAATTACCAATTTTTAATGGTAAAAGAGAAGAAGAAGTTATAGAAAAAAATATAAAAATGCTTAATAATAGTTCATATAGTGACATAGGAAGAAGCTTTTTTGAAAATTTAATGGAATTAAGCAGATCTCTTCAAGCAAATATAATACAAGAAAATAATAATGTTCAAAATAACTTAATTGAAGAAAACTCAAATTTTGTAATTGGATATCAAGGTGTTAAAGGATCATTTAGTGAAGAAGCTCTTTTAAAATACTTTAAAACTTGTGATAATACAAAAAGCTATGATGAGTTTGTAGATGTATTTGAAGCTTTAAAAAATAATAAAATCCAATACGCAATTTTACCTATTGAAAATTCATATACAGGAGCAATAACTGAAGTATATGATCTTTTGGTTAAGTATGGATTTTATATTGTTGGAGAAGAATGTATTAAGATAGATCAGCATTTAATAGGAATAAAAGGAACAGATATAAATAGCATACAAGAAATATATTCACATCCTCAAGGATTTGAGCAAAGTAAGAAATTTTTAAGTAGATATCAAGATATAATGTTAATTCCATATCACAATACAGCAATAAGTGCTAAATTAATTTCAGATTTAAAAGATACTAAAAAAGTTGCTATAGCAAGTAAAAGGGCAGCACAAATTTATGGACTAGACATTCTACAAGAAAATATAAATGATAAAAAGGATAATCATACTAAGTTTATAATTATAGGAAAAGAGTTAAAGTATAATAATGAATGTAATAAGATTAGTGTAGTATTTTCTTTAGAAGATAAGGCTGGTACACTTTATAATTTACTAAGATACTTTGCAGAAAATAATATAAATATGATTAAGATAGAATCAAGACCTAATAAGCATGAATCTTGGAAGTATCTACTTTATGTCGATTTTGAAGGAAGCATAGAAAATATGGAAGTTAAAAATGCATTAAATCTTATAGAAAAGAATAGTGGATACTTTAAAATTATTGGAAGCTATAAAGCAAGTTTATAATATATAAACTAATGTTTAATATATTAAGTAAGGATGATAATTGAATATAATTAAAATTAAAAATATAAATCGTACTTTTAATATAGGGGTTACTTTTACAGTACTCCTTTTTATTTATTAGGAATATAAAAATTTAAATATTTATATTAATAAAGAATTTATTATTTATAGTAATATATATAATGAATAAACATATGATTTTAAAGAGTTAAAGTCATAGAGTTAAATCTATAAATGCCTTTATAAATGAAATAATATAAAAAAATATAGTAGCAATTAGAAAATTTTAGGTGTATAATTATAATATAAACAATATTTAGAATTTTCAGAAAAATAAAAACGAGGAAAGGGTTACCTTTCTTTTAAAATTATCATTATTATAAACGTTTATAAAATAGGAGGCATTTTTATGGTGGGTTTTGATGTGAGGGAAATTAAATTAAATGATTATGAGGATATTCATAAGCTTAATTCAAAGCTAGATTATTTAAACATAAAATCCATAGCAGAGGATAAAAGATCCATAACATTGGTGGCACAACTAAATGATGATGTTATAGGGTATGTTGATAGTAATATAAGTGAGGATTTAAATTATAAAAGAAAATTAGATATTAATAGTATGATTGTTGATGAAAAATATAGAGGATTAGGAGTAGGACATCAATTAATTTTAGAGCTTGAAAAAAATGCAAAACAAAATGAAGTAGCCTATATAGTAAATAGTAATAAAGAATATAATGAAGAAGAATTGAAATTTTTTAATAGACAAGGGTTTGAGTTAGATAATAAAAGGCAATTTATAAAAAATGAATATATTCAATAGTTTATAAGCAGTGAAAACATAGTAAGTTTTCACTGCTTTAAATTTTTATTCTTTAGATAATTATAAAAAGCTTATTATGTTACATGTTTTTTTATTATGATATAATCTTTATAATCAAAGAAATTAGGTATATGACATAATATAAATTAAATATAGGAATAGGGGGCAATATTATGGAGTTTTACGGATTGGTAGGAGAAAAGCTTTCTCATAGTTTATCACCAGAAATTCATAGTGAATTACTAAAAGCTATTAATAAAGATGGGGCATATAAATTATTCGAAATAGAAAAAGATAGGCTAGAAGATTTTACGGAAGCTTTAAAATTATTAAAGATAAAGGGAGCAAATGTAACTATACCTTACAAAAAAGATATAATGAAATATATTGATAGTATATCAGAGGAAGCAGAAAAAATAGGAGCAATAAATACAATATCTTTAGAAAATGGAAAGTTATATGGCCATAATACGGATTACTATGGCTTTGGATATATGTTAAAAGTTAATAGTATAAGTATAAAAGGGAAAAGTGCAGTTATTTTAGGTAATGGAGGGGCTTGTAGAGCAGTAGTACATTATTTATTAGATAATAATATATCAGATATTAAGATTGTAAGCAGAAAACCAAATAAAGAAGAATTTAATTTACAAAATGTAGATGTAATAACTTATGAAGAATTAAAAAATATTAGCGGAGACATTTTAATTAATTCTACTCCTGTAGGTATGTATCCTAATATTAATGTGTCACCAGTAACAGAAGATATAATAAGAAATTTTGATGCCTTAGTAGATTTAATATACAATCCTATGGAAACCAAGTTTGTAAATATAGGGAATTCATTATCTAAAAAAACTACTTCTGGATTGTATATGCTTATAGGTCAAGCAGCTAAGGCTCAAGAGATATGGAATGATGTATTAATTGATGAAGAAATAATAAAAGAAATATACGAAAAATTAAAGTTACACTTCATTTAGGTATAGGAGAATACAAATGGATAAGAATATAATTTTATTAATTGGAATGCCTGGATGTGGAAAAAGTACTATAGGTGAAGAACTAGCAAATAAAATAAACTATGATTTTTGTGATATGGATAAATATATAGAAGAAATATCTAATAGTACAGTAAAAGAGTTATTCAATATAAGTGAGGAATATTTTAGAGATTATGAAACACTAGCGTGTAAAGAATTAAGCAATAAGAGTAAGATTATAATTTCTAGCGGCGGTGGTGTTATTAAAAGAAAAAAGAATATAGATTTCTTTAAGGATAAAGGAATAATAATATTTATAGATAGGCCCATAGAAGATATATTAAAAGATATTGATACATCATCAAGACCACTATTATCAGATGGTAAGTCTAAACTTTACAACCTATATTCTGAAAGATATAATTTATATAACAATTATTGTGAGATAAAAATAGTTAATGATACAACTATTGAAGAAACTATAGATAAAATAATTAAAATAATTTAGCAATAAGTATATTTAGGAGGGGTTAGATGAAGGTACTAGTTATAAATGGTCCTAATTTGAATATGTTAGGAGTAAGAGAAAAAGGTATTTATGGAACTAAAGACTTTCAAGATGTTTGTGATTACATCAAAGAAGAGGGGCAAAAAAGAAATATTGATATTAAGTTATTTCAAAGCAATATAGAAGGTGAAATAATTAATGAAATTCATAAGGCGTATTATGAAAAATATGATGGTATAATAATAAATCCTGGGGCATATACACATTATAGCTATGCTATAATGGATGCAATAAAGGCAGTAAATATAAAAACTGTTGAGGTGCATTTATCAAATATACATGCAAGAGAAGAATTTAGGCATAAATCAGTAATAGCACCAGCATGTATAGGACAAATATGTGGGTTTAAAGAATTGGGCTATGCAATGGCAATGGAAGCGATAATGCAGTATACAATGGATAATTAAGAATAAGCTCATTTTAGAGTTTAAGGAAAGGGATTTTTAATACATAATGAGCAATGAATAATTAATGATGAAAGAGTTGAAAAATAAATGAGTAAACTCTTTTAGGAGTTTAGGATTAGTAATATATTTATAGAGGCTTAGGAGAAGTTTTCCCCTAAATTATACATTGTGAATTATTAATTAAAATAAGTAGTATGGAGGGATAGTATGATTATTGTAATGAATCCGAATTGTAGTGAAGATGAAGTATTGAAGGTTAAGGGAGATTTGGAGAGTAAAGGGTTAGGAGTTCATTTATCGCAAGGAGAAACTTTTTGCATCTTGGGCGTAGTTGGAGAAACTAGAGCTATAGATTCTGATAAGCTTCTTAGATTTGTTGGAGTGGATAAAGTTCTAAAAGTTGAAGAGCCTTATAAAAAGGCCAATAGATTATTTAAGCCAGAGGATACAGTAATTGATGTAAATGGTAGTTTAATTGGAGGAAATAGCTTAGCTATTATGGCAGGACCTTGTTCTGTTGAAAGCGAGGAGCAAATAATAGAAATAGCTAAGAGAGTAAAGGAATCAGGTGCAACGTTTTTAAGGGGTGGAGCATTTAAGCCAAGGACTTCTCCATATAGTTTTCAAGGCTTAGAATTAGAGGGGTTAGAACTTCTAAAAAAGGCTAGGAAGGCGACAGGACTTCCAATAGTAACGGAAATAATGTCAACAGATTATATAGATATATTTGCTAGGGATGTAGATGTAATTCAAGTTGGTGCTAGAAATATGCAAAACTTTGATTTATTAAAACAATTAGGAAGAACAAACAAGCCAATTTTATTAAAGAGAGGTTTGTCTGCAACAATAGAAGAATGGTTAATGTCTGCTGAATATATAATGGCAGCTGGAAATGAAAATGTAATCTTATGTGAAAGAGGTATAAGAACATTTGAAACTTATACAAGAAATACATTAGATTTAAGTGCAATTCCAGTAGTGAAAAAGAAATCACATCTACCAGTTATAGTAGATCCAAGTCATGCAGCAGGATACTGGTATCTTGTAGAACCATTAGCTAAAGCGGCAATAAGTGCAGGAGCAGATGGATTAATGATAGAAGTCCACAACAATCCACAATGTGCATTAAGCGATGGACAACAGTCAATAAAACCAGAAGCATTTAAAAAGCTAATGAACAAAGTTAAGATATTAGCAGAAATGGAAGGGAAAAAATAATGAAATAATGAAAGAATGAAAAAGTGAAAAAATTAATGGTAAAATTCCTATGGAATTTTGTAATTCAGAGTTGCTCTGAATAGTTTTTTACAATTTTTTCATTATTAATTCGTTCATTCTTTTAATTATAAATTGGGGTGTTTTTATGAAGATTTTAATAGTAGGGCTTGGTGTTATTGGTGGAAGTTTTGCTATGGCACTTAAAGCAGCAGGATATGAAGATGTTTATGGAATTGATAATAATTTAAGTACTTTGAGCAAGGCAGAAGAATTAGGAATAATTAAGAAGGGGTATGTAGATGCTGGGGAAATAGTAGGAGCGGCTGATTTAATTATTCTTGCAATTTATCCTATGCTTATCAAAAGATTTATTGAGAAAAATAGAAATTTATTTAAATCAGGAGCAATAGTTACAGATACTACAGGGATAAAAAAGCTTTTTATAGATGATATATTAAATATATTACCTCCAGGTATAGATTTTATATTTGGACATCCTATGGCAGGTAGGGAAAAGAGGGGTATTGATTATGCATCTAAGGAAGTCTTTAGAGGGGCAAATTATTTAATAACAGTAACTGATAAAAATAAAGAAGAAAATATAAAGATCTTAGAAGATATTATTTATGATATGGGATTCAAAAGAATTAAAAGGATAGATCCTATATTTCACGATAAAATGATAGGCTTTACAAGTCAGTTACCTCATGCAATAGCAGTTGCATTAATTAACAGTGATGAAGAAGATAGAGATACGGGAAGTTTCATTGGTGATAGCTATAGAGATTTAACTAGAATTGCAAATATAAATGAAGATTTATGGAGTGAATTGTTTATTGGAAATAAAGATAATTTAATAGAATCAATAGATAATTTTATAAATGAGATAAATTATATAAAATCAGCTTTAGTTGAAAGTGATGAGAAAAGATTAAAAGAATTATTTATAAAGTCAAGTAAAAGAAGAGAAAAATTATAAAAGTTAAGATAGCCATATAAAATATATAGTTATTATGTAAAATTAAAAATTAATGAAAAAAACTCCTACTTTAGTTTTTTTCATTAATTTATTTTTTATCAGTTTGCAGAAGATTATATAAATAATTGTATATGTTTAAACCTTAATTATTAACTCTTATTATTAAAGTATCTGTTCAATATATAGGCCAGTAGTTTTGCTTAAGTCAATGAATTCGTCTTCACTTAATAAAAGTGGAGATGAAATGTTATTTAAATCCATTTTTATTATTTTACATTTACTTTTATTATTTAGTAATACGGTTTGTCCAATATAAAAGTTTGCCATTCCTTCTAAGAATGTACAGCATAGACTATAGTCAAGTTTATTTAAGCTTTCGTCCTTTATAATTTTTAGAGCTTCTAGTGGCCTTTTTCTTTTTTTATATGTTCTATTTGAATTAATTGCATCAAAAGTATCAGCTATTGCTATAATTTTAGCAAAATCATGAATTTGATTTCCTTTTAGTCCAAGCGGATATCCTGTGCCATCACATCTCTCATGATGCATTAAAATTGCATAAAGTACTGATTGGCTTATAAATGGAATTTTTTTTATTTCATTATAAGCAATAGTAGGATGAGTTTTTATTATTTCAAAATCTTCTTTAGAAAGAGGTTCTTCTTTTTTTATTACATCTTCATCTAATTTTGTTTTACCAAAATCATGTAGTAAGGAGGCATAAATAAGTGAGTGGAGCTTATTATCGTTTAATCCATGCCATTTTCCAAGTAAATAGCTTAATGATGCTACATTTACAGAATGTCTATATATACAATCTTCATCACTACCATGTAAAACGATATTTTTTAAAACACTGCTACTAAGTTTAAGTTCTTGAGATAATTTTTTTGCATATTCATTTATTTCATTTGTATTTGATGTTTGAAGAGTTTTAGCATTATCAAATATTAACTTAACATCTATAGAAATATTATTAAGCGTTTTTTCAGCTTTTTTTAAAGCTAACTTTTCTTTTGAGTCATCTTTTTCATCAGTATATATTTCAACAATATCAAAAGTACAAATAGAATTTAGCTTATCTAACATTTGTTGATTAAGTGTTATTCCTTTGCCAACAAGAACAGTTCCATTAGATAATATCTCACTGGCTATAACCATACCTATTTTTAAATCTCTTACATTTATAAATTTTTTTTCGATATTCATTAAACTAACCTCTCATAAAAAATTCCATACAGAGCAATTATTTTCTATACAGTTTTATACAGTTAATACAAAATTATGTTTATATGATATATTTCGGACATTAATAATAAAATTTTATACTTATTATGAAAATTTGTCTAAATATACAATATGGATATATGATATTTTTGAACAAATAACTACGGTATAGTAATTTAAAGAGTGAAACAAGTTCTTTGTTTCTATTTTTAATATGATATAATATTTTATATAATTTTTAGAGGAGGGTATTTATATGAAAGAATTAGAAACTAGAATAATTGATATAGATGTTGATGGAATAAGAGAAAAACTTAAATCATTGGGAGCTGAAAAAGTAAAAGAAGAATATCAAACTAATAATATATATGATTTTGAAGATAATAGATTATTAAATGCAAAAGGATATGCAAGAATAAGAATAACAGATGATAGAATGTCAAATAAAGAAGTTGTATATATGACTACAAAAAAAATGCTCAGTCAAGAAACATTTAAAGTTATGGAAGAAAATGAAACAATAGTTGAGGATAAAATAGCGGCAGAAAAAATCTTTCTATCTTTAGGATTAAGTTTAAAACAATCTATAAAAAAATATAGAGAAAGCTATAAATTAAAAGATTCCTTAGTAGAAATAGATATAAATGATAAAAGTTTTTGTCCATTTCCATATTTAGAAATAGAAACTACTTCAGAAGAAAAATTAGAAGAAATATTAGATTTAATTGGTTATACAAAAGAAGATACTACATCAAAAACAATTTATGAACTATTAGAAGAAAAAGGTATAAAATTAAAGGATGAGAAGGGGCTTTAAAATAAAAATGTAGTATTTTGTATTTATATGTAACAATAATTAAACCTTCTTAGTAAGATATAATTAAGGAATCTAAATACTAAGGAGGATATATATATGGACTGGTTTAGTGAATTTAATCCAGTTATTCAAGGATTGCTTGCAACTTTATTTACTTGGTTTATTACAGCTTTAGGTGCTTCATTGGTTTTTTTCTTTAAAAAAGTAGATAAAAAAGTTTTAAATACAATGTTAGGTTTTGGTGCTGGAGTAATGATAGCTGCTAGTTTTTGGTCTTTATTAAATCCAGCAATAGAACTTTGTAATGAACTTGGATATAGTGGATTTGTTATTCCGGCAATAGGATTTCTATTAGGGGGATTATTTTTAATTTTTGCAGATAAATTAATGGATACCTATTCTTATGGTGTAATTACCAATAAAGGAGAAGAAGATCAGCCTAAAACAAGCAAATACAAAAAAAGTATACTTTTAGTTCTCGCAGTAACTCTTCATAACATACCAGAAGGATTAGCGGTAGGTGTTGCATTTGGAGGAGTTGCAGTTGGAATACCAGGTACATCATTAATAGCAGCAATGACTTTAGCATTAGGAATAGGGTTGCAAAACTTTCCAGAAGGAGCAGCTGTATCTTTACCATTAAGAAGAGAAGGTATATCAAGAACAAAAAGTTTTTTATACGGACAAGCTTCGGGGCTAGTAGAACCAATAGCTGGGGTAATAGGAGTAATAGCTGCCTTATCAGTTAGAAGCATATTACCATTTTTATTATCATTTTCAGCAGGAGCCATGATTGCTGTTGTAGGGGCAGAATTATTACCAGAAGCATCAATGGAAAATAAAAAGCTAACAACATTAGGATTGATACTTGGATTTATAGTTATGATGGTTTTAGATGTTGCTTTAGGATAATAGGAATAGTATAAAAATAATTTATAAAGAAGTAAATTTGCCTAAGAATTTAGACTAAGTTAAAATTTTTAGACAAAATTAAAAGGTAGAAAGAAATTCTTTCTACCTTTATATTTAATGAAATTATGCTTGATTAACTGATCCGAATAATTCCATTTTTTCTTTAACTGTAGCTTTTATAGCTTCAACTCCTGGAGCTAAAAGCTTTCTTGGGTCAAAGCCTTTTCCTTGAAGATCTTTTCCAGCTTCGATGTACTTTCTAGTACCTTCAGCAAATGCTAATTGACACTCAGTGTTAACATTGATCTTAGCAACTCCTAAAGAAATAGCTTTTTTGATCATTTCTTCTGGAATTCCAGTACCACCGTGTAATACTAGAGGCACGTTGTTTGTAACATTGCTTATAGCTTCTAAAGCATCAAAGCTTAATCCCTTCCAGTTTTCAGGATATTGTCCGTGAATGTTACCAATACCAGCAGCTAACATAGTTACACCTAAGTCAGCAATTGCTTTACATTCAGCAGCATCAGCAATTTCTCCTGCACCTACAACTCCATCTTCTTCTCCACCGATTGAACCAACTTCTGCTTCTAAAGAAAGTCCTTTTTCAGAAGTTAATTTAACCATTTCCTTTGTTTTAGCTATGTTTTCGTCGATTGGATAGTGAGATCCATCAAACATTATTGAAGAGAATCCAGCTTCTATAGCTTTTAAAGCTCCATCATAGCTACCGTGATCTAAGTGAATTGCAACTGGAACAGTGATGTTTAATTCTTCCATCATTCCATTTACCATTCCAACTATAGTTTTGAAACCACACATATATTTAGCAGCTCCTTCTGAAACTCCTAATATAACAGGTGAATTATTTTCTTGAGCAGTTTGTAAAATAGCTTTAGTCCATTCTAAGTTGTTGATATTGAATTGACCTACAGCGTATTTACCCGCTTTAGCCTTGTTTAACATTTCTTTTGCTGAAACTAACATGGTATAAACCTCCATAACTTTAAATTTTATTACAATATAAGCTGTAAAGCTAAAATATACCAAGAACATATATTCTATATATTTATTCTTGTCAATAGTATTATAACCCAAAATAAATTTAATTGAAACAAAAAAATTAGAAATTAGTTGCCAACTTATAAAAACTATGAATTATTCTACATATTTTTCTATATATATAATTTGAAATATTTATTTAAAATAATGCGAAAATATAAAATTTACCAAAGTATGAAACAAAATTTCAAAAGTATGGTAATATATTGATAAGATAGATTAAAAATTGTAGAATTAATGTATAGATGGAGGTTGTTTTATGAAAAGTGTAGTTGTGAAATTACAAGATTACATCGATAAGTCTAGTGAAACTGAAAAGGGAATAATAGAGTATCTACTGAGGAATCCGGAGTCTGTAGTAGAAAGTAATATATATCAATTATCTGAGAAAACCTTTTCGTCCCCATCTACTATTATAAGGCTTTGTAAAAAAATAGGATTTAAAGGATATAAAGATTTACTTCATTCATTACTATATGAATTGGCAATTAGAAAATCAGCCGATGAAGAAAGATTAAAAAGTATTCATAAAGAAGATAGTTTAGAGAAAATTATAAAAAAAGTTACTCTGAAGAGTGTTTCATCTTTAGAGAAAACAGAAAAGTTAATTGACATTAAGGAATTAGAAGATTGTGTAGAGATTTTAGAGAAATCAAGGAATATTTGCTTATTTGGAGTTGGAGCTTCTTTATTAGTTGCAAAGGATGCTTATTTGAAGTTTTTAAGAATAAATAAAAGTTGCTGTATAAATGATGATTTTCATGCACAACTATTACAATCTATAAATATGGAGAAAAATGATGTAGCCATTATTATAAGTTATTCTGGATTTACAGAAGAAATGATTAAGTGTGCTAATATAGTAAAGAAAATAGGTGCTCCTATTATTGCAATTACACGATCAGAAGAATCTCCTATTGCTAAAATAGCAGATTATAAGTTATTGGTAGCTGCAACAGAACATGTATTTAGAGAAGGGGCAATTTCATCTAGAATAGCCCAATTAAATATAATAGATATATTATATATTGCTTTTGTAAATAGAAATTATGATTCAAATATGAAGCAATTTAATAAAACTCATATACAAAAACCTAATTTAAACTTAAGGTAAACGTTAACTTTAAGATAAAATCAGGAGGACTATTATGGTAGATTTAACTAAGCTAACAACAGAAACTAGAAATAAAAATACTATGAATTTAGATAGAATGACTTCAATAGAAATCGCAATAACAATGAATAAAGAGGATGAAAACGTTATAAACTCAATTAGAGATACTTTACCTAAAATTTCAGAGGTTATAGATATGTGTGCAAAAGCTTTGAAGGGAGGTGGAAGAATAATTTATATGGGTGCAGGTACAAGCGGAAGATTAGGTTTATTAGATGCAGTTGAGTGCCCCCCTACCTTTGGAGTACCAAGCGATTTAGTCATTGGATTAATAGCAGGGGGTGAATCTGCTTTTATAAAAGCTGTAGAAGGTGCTGAAGATAGTAAAACTTTAGGAGTTGATGACTTAAAAAACATCAATTTAACTAACAAAGATGTAGTAATTGGGCTAGCAGCTAGTGGAAGAACACCTTATGTAATCCATGGACTAAAGTATGCAAGAGAAATAGGCTGTAAAACAGCTATAGTTGTTTGCAATAAAGACTCTGAAATGGCAAAGTATTCAGATGTAGCTATTGAAGTTGTAGTTGGACCTGAAGTACTTACAGGATCAACTAGGTTAAAAGCTGGAACTGCACAAAAGATGGTCTTAAATATGATATCTACTGGGAGTATGGTAGCTGTAGGAAAAGCTTATCAAAATCTTATGGTAGATGTAATGCAAACTAATGAAAAGTTAGTAGTAAGAGCAGAAAACATAGTCATTGAAGCAACAGATTGTGATAGAGATACAGCAAGGAGAACTTTAAAGGAAGCGAATGGTAAGGTCAAGACTGCTGTTGTAATGATACTTCTTAATTGTAAGTATGATGAAGCTGAAGAAAGATTAAAAAGGGCTGAAGGGCATGTGAGATTTGCTCTAGAAAATATTAATTAAGGAAAAGAGGGAATTATATGACAAATTTAGAATTAGCAAAGGTAATTGTTGATTTAGTTGGTGGAAAAGGTAATGTTATAAAGGCTGCAAATTGTATGACTAGGCTTAGACTAACAATAAAAGATATAGAACTAGTTAAAATGAAAGAGTTAAAAAATACAGAAGGTGTATTAGGAGTTGTTGAAGCTAATAATTATTTACAGGTAGTTTTAGGACCTGGTAAAGCAAAAAAGGTTACAGATATTTGTATAAGTGAGCTAGGACTTCCAAGAGATGGAGTTGTAACAGAAGATTGGCAAGATAATAAACAAGCAATTAAAGATAATCAAAAGCAAAATAAATTTAAAAAGGTAATCAATGTAATTGCAAATATTTTTATTCCTTTAATACCTGCAATTATTGCAGCTGGTATCTTTAATGGGTTAGGAAGTTTAGTTTCTACATTACAAGGACAAGGGACACTTCCAACAGAAGGATTCTGGCAAGCTACACAATTAATGTTTTCATTAATTGGCGGAGGATTCTTATCATACTTTGCGATTTATACAGGTATTAACGCAGCCAAGCAATTTGGTGCAACAGAAGCTCTTGGTGGTATGATTGGAGCGATATCTATAAGTGGTAATATTGTTGCTTTATCAACTATGCTAGGTTTATATGATGAAGCAGTACCTTTAAATTCTATTTTAACAACAGGAAAAGGTGGTATCATAGGCGTTATTATTGGGGTATATATACTTGCTAAAATAGAAAAATCAATTCGTAATATAGTACCAGATGTATTAGATTTAATACTAACTCCATTACTAACATTACTTATAACAGCAATAATTTTCGTGTTTATTATTATGCCAGTAGCTGGGTATTTATCTGATGGGTTAGTTTCTGCATTAAGCGTGATCATTAATTCTTCAAACCCAGTTGTAAGTGTTATTAGTGGATTCGTATTAGCAGCATTATTCTTACCAATGGTATTACTTGGTTTACATCATGGATTAATTCCAATTTATGCAATTCAATTAGAGGCTATGGGTGGAGTTTCATTATTCCCAGTACTTGCAATGGCTGGAGCGGGACAAGTTGGTGCGGCAATAGCTATTTATTTCATGGCAAGAAAAGTTAAAAATATGAGATTACAAAAAGTAATAACTGGTGCACTTCCAGCAGGATTCTTAGGAGTTGGAGAGCCATTAATATATGGAGTTACTCTTCCTATGTTTAAACCATTTATTACGGCAGGTATAGGAGCTGGTTTTGGGGGAGCTTATGTAATGTTAACACATGTATTAGCAAACTCTTGGGGACCATCTGGACTAGTAGCTATTCCTATAATGAAACCAGAAAGTATGCTTAACTTTTTCATAGGTTTAGTTATTTCTTATATTGCAGGATTTATTATAACTTACTTTGTAATTAAAGAATCAGATGTTAAAAATGCTTAATTTATAATAAGCTTTAATAAAATTAAGAGGATAAAATAATTTTATATGAAAGAGGTAAGGTGGTAAATTTGATATCTAAAAAGAGGTTATGTAGTATTGCTATGGCATTAACATTTATGTCATCTATGGTAGTTGCGCCTACAATAAAAACAAGTGCAAGTAATATTGGTTATGGAAATGTTACTATATCAAACGGATCTATTAATGAATCAGGATTACAAGCTAATATAACTTTTCCTGACTGCTTGAATTATGTAGATGATACTTTAATAGTTAACAACATGTACACTTTTAAAGGGTATAAGGGTCAAGGAAAATTATATATAACATGTACTGATGGTTTAGAGAGTGTTAGAGTATTCGTTAATGGCAAAGAGGTAGATGTTAGTGCAGCTTGTAGTAACAATGGAACAACATATGAAGTAGATATATCATCCTTAACAGTAAATGATAGAAATACAATACAAGTTACAAATTTTGTTCCTGAAACTGGTAAAATAAATATAAAAATACCATATCCAGTAGTACTAGAAGGTAGTGCTGAGGTAGTTGGAATGAATCAAAATACTTTAGATTTAATTGACACTTTAATAAATAATGACGTTAAAAATGGATTTACAAGTGCTCAATTAGCAGTTATTAAAGACGGTGTCATGGTAAAAAACAGCGCTTATGGAACAGTAAATGCTTATAATCAAGATGGAACACCAAAAACTGATTCACCAAAGGTTACAACAGAAACACTATATGACATAGCTTCAAATACAAAGATGTATTCAACTAATTATGCTATTCAAAAGTTAGTAAGTGATGGAACAATAAATTTATCAGATAAAATAACTAAGTTCTTCCCAGAGTTTATAGATGGAGAAAATGATCCAATAAAGGGAAAAGCTAATTTAACAATACAGCATATATTAGAGCATCAAGCTGGATTCCCAGCAGATCCACAATATCATAATAATAAGTTCAATCAAGAAACTCAAAAGCCAGATCAAAATGTGGATAATCCTTTGTAT
>NZ_JH815222.1:2456547-2551641 GCF_000158375.2 Clostridium sp. 7_2_43FAA | reverse complement strand
ATAGTTTATAATCCATTAGAAAAGGGATTTGCAAAAGAAAATATAGCAGCAACAGAACTTAATGGAAATACAAGAGATGGTGCTATAAGCTTTGAAAATATTCGTGATTATACACTTCAAGGTGAAGTTCATGATGAAAAAGCTTATTATTCAATGGATGGAGTTTCTGGACATGCAGGCTTATTTGCCAATGCAGCAGACTTAGCTAAATTGGCACAAGTTATGTTAAATGATGGTGGATATGGAGATAATAAATTCTTCTCTAAAAATACTGTAGAGGAATTTACAAAGAGAAAAGCTTCTAGTCCAACATGGGGATTAGGTTGGTGGAGAGAAGGAGATAATGGTAGAGTATGGTACTTTGGTACACAGTCATCTAGTAATACATTTGGACACCAAGGATGGACAGGGACTTTAACTGTTATAGATCCAGAAAGTAATTTAGTTGTTGTTTTACTAACTAATAAAATTAACTCACCAGTTATAGATAATACTATAAATGCAAATACTTTTGTTGGAAATAAATTTACTACAGCAACTCTTGGTACAATACCAACACTTGTTTACGATTCTATTGAGCATGGTAATGATAGTGCAGTAGATGCTAATCTTGCAACTATGGTAACTGAAAAGTTAAAACTTTATAATCCTTCTAATTACCAAGGAGAAGCAGTTTTAAAATCAGCTTGTTCTATTGTTGAAACAATGGTTACAAGAGCAGAAGAGCGCAAAGTAAAATCTACAGTTGACTATGCTAAGGAATCAGTAAAGGAACTTGAGACTTTAGTTAAAGATAAAGACATTATAGATGAATTTAATAGAAGAATTAATAATATTTCAGTAGGTGAAGAAGCTTCAGTAGATTTATCTAAAATTACTTTCACAAAGTTAAGTGGAGATCCAAGTGCGGAATGGCAAGCAGATATTGCTTTCCCAGATTGCTTAGGATATGTTGATGATACTTTAATAGTAAATAACTTATATACATTCAATGGATATGAAAATCAAGGAAAGCTATATATTAAAGCTAATCCAGGAGTTACATCAGCAAGAATCTTTATAAATGGAGTTGAAATGGATACTACAGAAATTTGTAGTAATTCAGGCTCAACATTCGAAGTAGATTATTCAATGGTTGCTAAAAATGGAAGAAATACTATCCAAGTTACAAATATAGATCCTAAAAACACTGAAGTTGAGTCAGGAATATCAGTGAAAATACCATACCCTGAAGTTATAGATGGAAGTGCAGAATCTGTTGGTATGAATAAAAATACCTTAGATTTAATTGACACTTTAATAAATAATGATGTTAAAAATGGATTTACAAGTGCTCAATTAGCAGTTATTAAAGACGGTGTCATGGTAAAAAACAGCGCTTATGGAACAGTAAATGCTTATAATCAAGATGGAACACCAAAAACTGATTCACCAAAGGTTACAACAGAAACACTATATGATATAGCATCAAATACAAAAATGTATTCAACTAATTATGCTATTCAAAAGTTAGTAAGTGATGGAACAATAAATTTATCAGATAAAATAACTAAGTTCTTCCCAGAGTTTATAGATGGAGAAAATGATCCAATAAAGGGAAAAGCTAATTTAACAATACAGCATATATTAGAGCATCAAGCTGGATTCCCAGCAGATCCACAATATCATAATAATAAGTTCAATCAAGAAACTCAAAAGCCAGATCAAAATGTGGATAATCCTTTGTATTCACAAGATAAGGCAACGACTAAAGAAATGATTTTAAAGACTCCATTACAATATGAACCTGGAACAAAGACAGTTTATTCTGATGTAGATTATATGTTACTTGGATTGATTGTAGAAAAAGTTACAGGAATGGCTTTAGATGAGTATGTTGAAAATACATTTTATAAGCCATTAGGATTAAATAACATAGTTTATAATCCATTAGAAAAGGGATTTGCAAAAGAAAATATAGCAGCAACAGAACTTAATGGAAATACAAGAGATGGTGCTATAAGCTTTGAAAATATTCGTGATTATACACTTCAAGGTGAAGTTCATGATGAAAAAGCTTATTATTCAATGGATGGAGTTTCTGGACATGCAGGCTTATTTGCCAATGCAGCAGACTTAGCTAAATTGGCACAAGTTATGTTAAATGATGGTGGATATGGAGATAATAAATTTTTCTCTAAAAATACTGTAGAGGAATTTACAAAGAGAAAAGCTTCTAGTCCAACATGGGGATTAGGTTGGTGGAGAGAAGGAGATAACGGTAGAGTATGGTACTTTGGTACACAGTCATCTAGTAATACCTTTGGACACCAAGGATGGACAGGGACTTTAACTGTTATAGATCCAGAAAGTAATTTAGTAGTTGTTTTATTAACTAACAAAATTAACTCACCAGTCATAGATAATACTATAAATGCAAATACTTTTGTAGGAAATAAATTTACTACAGCAACACTTGGTACAATACCAACTCTTGTTTATGAATCTATAATTCATAATAATGATGATGCAGTAGATGCTAATATTGCACAAATGGTGTCTGAAAACTTAAAATTATATAATCCTACAAGCTATTTAGGAGAATCAGTATTAAAATCTGTTTATTCAAAGATTGATACAGCTATTACAAGAGCTGAAGAAAGACCAACAGATTTAAATTTAGATTATGCTGAAGAAGCAGTTAGAAGATTAGATGTTGAAAAGAATAGAAAAGAAATAATTAAATTTAATGAAAGACTAGTAGCTATTGGAGCGAATCCGATAGAATTACCAGATTACAGTACAGAGTTAGAAGCATTAAAGACTCTTATTAATGAATCAAAGAAAATAGTTGATGAAGGACAAGATATAGGGGAACATATACATTATCAAACTAGTTCTTGGAGCAAGTTTAATGAAGTTTATGAAAATGCTATTAAGATAGCTGAAAAAGGTAGTGAAGCTAATAGAGAAGAGTTAACTTTAGCAACAGAAGAATTATTAACAGCTAAAGAAGGTTTAGTAAAATTAGATAAAACTAATTTAAATAAGGCAATAGAAGCTGCTAATACTAAAGTTGAAGAAGGAATATTAGAAGATATAGAAGAAGAAATTAAAATTTCATTTAATAAAGCATTGGACTCAGCAAAAGCTGTATATGCAAATAAAGATGCAAGTATTAAAGATATAGCAAAGGCATATAATGATATTTTAGTTGAATATAAGAAAATAGGTATTCCAGTAGGAGATAAGGATAATTTATCCGATTTAGTAAATATGGCTGAAGCTATTAATCTAGATAGATTCTTAAGTAAGGGACAAGAAGAATTCAAAAATGCTTTAAAGGCAGCTAAAGATATTTTAGCTACAGAAGAACCATCTGAAATAGATGTATATAAGCTTTATGAAGCATTATATAATTCAATGATGAATTTAGAATTAAAAGCAGAGAAGGGTGAATTATGTAAGACTATTATTGAAGCTGAAAAAATTAACTTGAATTTATATACTGAAAATAGTAAATCAGAGTTGTTATCAGCAATAGAAGCAGCTAAGTTAGTAAAAGAAAATCAAGAAGCTACTCAAGAAGAAGTTAACAATGCTTTAGAAAGATTAAGCAATGCAGTAAAGGCTTTAATAGAAGCTGCAGATAAGAGTGATCTTGAATCATTAATAAAGAAAGCAGAAGCTATAGATGAAAGTAAGTATACTAGCGAAAGTTTAGATAATCTAAATAAAGCTTTAAGTGCTGCTCATGATGTTATGGTGAATAACAATATAGCAGTTACAGAACAAGGTATTGTAAATGAGGCTGTAAAATCTTTAAGTGATGCAATAGAAGGCCTTAAGTTAAAGGGGTCACACCCAGGAAATAATGGAAATGGGGCTGGAAATGGTAACGAAGAGGATGATAAAAATCAAGAAGATACAACTACAAATAGTAATAATACAAATAACGGGGGTAGCAATAATGGTAATGTAAATAACGGTAGCGAATCTGGAAAAGGTAATTCTAATTTACCAAGTACAGGGGGAAATTCACCTATAGTATTAGGCGCTATCGGAATATTAATCATAGCAGCAGGTATATTTGTATTTAAAAAAAAGAAAACACAAGTATAAGTAAAAGATAAATTAAATATAAAAAATGGGATTTATATTCTTTTTGAGATTAAGCTTAAAGGGTATAAATCCTTTTTTTATAGATAGATATAAGTTAATAAAAAATATAAGTTAAATAAAAGGTTAAAAATTGATAGATTTTATTATAGAATATATAATGAAGAAATGACTGGAGGAAAAGTGTAATGGAAAATTTAAAACTAGTAATATTTGATATGGATGGATTAATATTTGATACAGAAAGACTTTCTTATGAGTCATGGAAAGAAGCTGCAAAGGAATTTAATATAGATTTTGATTTAAATTTATTATATAAATTACTGGGAACTAATCATGAAAGTGTTAGAAATACTTTACATAATGAGTTTGAAAATAAAATAAATGTTGATAATTATATAATGGAAAGAAATAATATTTATTTATCTAAAATAATGAATGGTGAAGTAGAAAAAAAGAAAGGTATCGAAGAGCTATTAAAATATTTAACTGATAAAAATATAAAAAAAGCAGTTGCTACATCTTCAAATAGGGAGATAGCATACAAACTTTTAAAGGATGCAGGTATATATGATTACTATGACTATATATTATGTGGAGATGAAGTTAAAAAATCTAAACCAAATCCAGAAGTATTTTTAAGGGTTGCAGAAAAACTAGATATACCTGCAAATCAATGTATGGTACTAGAAGATTCAGAAGCTGGAACTATAGCTGCAAGTAGGGCAAAAATGACTCCAGTTATTATACCTGATTTAAAAAATCCTAGTGAAGATATCGAAAAATTAGCATTTAAAAAGCTAAATAATTTAGAAGAAGTAATAAATCTAATTGAAGATTCATTTTAATTTTGAAGAAAAATATTAAATTAATAAGTTGCAAAATTATTGCAACTTATATAGCAAAATTATTTGAAATATTATAGGTGGTGTACTAATGGAATATATAAATGATATAAATATACAAGAGGCTGTTATACATATTGTTGATTCTAATGGCGAGGAACCAGTCTTAAATGAATATAAACTTGAACTAAATGAAGATACATATAAGTTTCTTTATAAGCATATAGAAAAGTGTTTTAAAGATGAGGAGTTAAAGTATGCCGTATTTAATCCAGAAAGAAATATAGTAAAAGAAGTAGTTCAAGATTATTTAAATGGGATAGATAATAATTTAATTGGACTATCACAGGAACTTGCAAGACAATTATTTATAATAATGAAGGCTAACGTAAATATCCCTTCATGTGATTTAATAGTAGTTTCATTAATTACAGATCAAGGGCCAATGATTGGGATACTTAAGATGGATTATGTTAAGAATTTTACTCACCAAGTTGGGTTTAAAGAAAATAAAATAGGAATAGATATAGTTCCACAATCAGCAGGGCTTCCGGGTAGTAGTCAAAGGATACAAAAAGCAGCTTTTATTAAACCTATAAGAGAAAATCAAAGATATGATTTAATGGTTATAGATAAGCAGAAAAAAAGTAAAGATGAAGAAGAATATGGAGCAAATTACTTTATAAGCAACTTCTTAGGATGTTCAATAATTAGTAGTGAAAGAGATATGACTAAGACATTCCTAAAAGCAGCTGAAAATTGGACTAGAAGTAACATAGTAGAAGATGCAGATAAAGCAGAGAGAATAAGGACTACTGTTAAAGCAAAACTAAAAGAAGAGGATACTATAAATATAGATGAGCTTTCCAATGAACTATTTAAAGAGAATCCACAAGTTATAAATGATTTTTCAACATTCGTAAAAAGTCACGGTTTGGAAGAAGAAGTTGCTATAGATAAGCAATGGGTTGAAAAAAAATTAAAAAGAGTAAGATTAAAAATCGATAAAGATATAGATTTATATATAAATGAAGAGGCTTATCATGATAATACTAGATTTGAGATACAAAGAAATGGTGATGGAAGCATCAATATGATAATAAAACATGTTATTAATTACTTAGAGAAATAAATTGCGCAACAATTTATTTAGTGAAAAGTTAAGAGTGAAAAGTTGAGAAGGTTTTGCTATGCAAAACTTAAATTACAACTGTTAGAAAGCACTTTCGATAAAAAATGGACAGTAGCTAGATTAGTTTTACATAAATCTAGCTACTGTCCTATTTGTCACTTTTTAAATTTTTATGATTCAACATAGTTGAATTGTATCACTAACTATTTAACTTTATCCTTTTTGCTTAACTAAATATTACCACTGTCCAGGGTAAGCAATAATAGTAACAGTAACCGTTCTTCTTCCAAATGAAAGGCACTCTGCTTCAGAATTCATATATAAGTCTATTTTGTTACCTTTAATAGCACCACCTGTATCAGAAGCTATTGCATATCCATAGCCTTCAACATGGACCTTTGATCCTAGAGGAATTACACTTGGATCAACTGCAATTGTACTTAGTCCATTAGGGTCACGCACTGGTTTAAGACCTGTTGCAGTAAATCCATTTCCAGTATAAGCTGTAGCAGTCATAGAGTAAGTTGCTAAATTATTACTATTACTGACATCCCCCAGAGAATTGGAAGTTGGCGGTGGAGTTTCACTTAAAGCAATTTTTTCATTACCTAAAGCAATTGCATCATTTGCTAATCCTATAACATAATCACTATTAAGTTGAGGTAACATATATTGTAATGTGTTAACTGCGTCCTGAACTTCAGAAATTGATGCAGAATCTGAATTTATAATTGATAATGGATGAGAAATTAACTTCTCTTCATTAGCTTCAATTATACTCATTATTTCATCTTTTCTAGAATTTAAATCATCTAAAAGTTTTTGTTGTTCTTCTTTTTTATTGTTTACTTTACCTAAGCTACTTTCAATTGATTTTTTAAGCTTTTTTAGGTCAGATTGTTTTTTTTCAATTTCTTTTGCATTTTTATCAAGAGTTTCTTTCTTTTCATTTATTTCAATAATCATTTGTTTATCAACTGAAATTATTCTACTTATAGCTTGTACTCTATCAAGCATATCAAAAATATTTTCAGAAGTTACTAAGTAAACAATCATATCTGTAGCCATATTACTTTTATACATGGAACGAACACGTCCATCTATGGTTTTTTGTGTTTCTTCAATTTCTAGCTTTGCTTCTTCAATTTTGTGGTTAATAGTAATTATTTCATTTTCAGTATCTTCTATTTCAGAATTATTTTTAGCCAATTGATTATTTAAATTGTCTATTTCTATATTTAACTTACCAATTTCAGCATCTAATTCCATAGTTTCATCATCTAGTTGTTCATATTTAACTTTATTCTCTTGGATAGCTTGGGTGTCCGAAGAGTTTGGGTCTGCAAATACTATATTGCTATTATTGAAAAGTAATAACAAAATCATACCAACAGATAATAAAGCTTTTTTTGTCAAAAATATACACCTCCAATTAAAACTAAGCAAAGGCTACATTAAATTATACGGTATTGCTCATATAATATTCTTATGATAGTGTATATCCTACAATAAATATTGAATATTGGCAAGTTTTATGGAGATATAATGGAATAAATGGTATATAGTGAGAATTTGTTATAATATATTTTAATTATAATAATAGTTATTCATCAATAGATATTGAAGCAATTTTCCAAGAGGTATTATCAAAGATAAACTTAACATTTAGTGTATATATTCTATCAGAATATTTTGGTTCATTTTTGTATCCAGAATCTAGGATTTCATAAATAGAAATATATTCATTTTCTGATATTAAATCAAAAGCTCTTTGTCTTAAATTTATATCAGTATCTGGAATAATAAATTTAATATTTTTATTTGTTTCTTCATGATTAAATATTATGGAGGAGCCAGTGAACTCACAGTTTTTATAGAAGTTATTTTGAATTGTTTGAAAGTCTTTTTGAATTAAAGAGTTAATAGTAATGTGAAGCATATTATCCAGCTGATTTCTTAAGTCATAAAGCTCATTGCTTTTATCTGATTCATTTTTGAAATTTAGTAAATCATATTCTAAAGCTGATATTTTATTTTTAGCTTTTGATAAGTGATAGACTGTAAATATATTTGTGAGAGTTATAAGTAGTAAGATAATAAAGATAAACTTCCTATTTATAATGCACCTCTTATATAATTAATATATATTAATTATATATTGATTGATGCTAGTGAAGTATAATATTGTTTCGACATATTATTATTGTGACAGTATAGATTATTATATAAATAAAAATATAAAATGAAAAGTCTAAGAAATACTTATGGAATATCTTAGACTTTTTTAAAAATTTACTTTACTAATTTAACTAAAATAGCTTTTTGGACATGAAGTCTATTTTCAGCTTCTTCAAAAATTGTATCTGCATGCTTTTCTAGTATTTCTTCAGTTATTTCTTCTTCTCTATGAGCAGGTAAGCAGTGAAGAACTATAGCATCATCTTTAGCAAAAGACATAATTTTAGAGTTTACTTGATAAGCAGAAAAGTCAGCTAGTCTTTTATTAACTTCATTTTCTTTTCCCATACTAGCCCATACATCAGTTATAACTACATCAGCATCTTTAATAGCATCTTCAGGATTATTAACTATAATAAAATTTAAATTATTATTTTTAGAAAGTTCTTGTCCTTTTTTTATATAATAGTCTTTAACCATATAATTTTGAGGAATGGCTAAAGAAATATTCATTCCAACGGTTAAGCAACCAACTATAAGTGATTGGGCCATATTATTACCATCACCTATATAAGTTACTTTTAAGCCATCAAAAGTATTTTTCTTTTCTCTAATAGTCATTAAGTCAGCTAAAACTTGGCAAGGATGTTCGTCATCAGTAAGGCCGTTTATTATTGGAATACTAGAAGATTCAGCAAGGCTATTTACTTCATCTTGAGCAAATGTTCTTATCATTATGCCATTTAGATATCTAGACAATACTCTAGATGTATCTTGAATAGGCTCACCACGGCCTATTTGTAAATCACTTGAGCTTAAAAATAATGGGTATCCCCCAAGTTGATACATACCAGCTTCAAAAGAAACCCTTGTTCTGGTAGATGATTTTTCAAATATCATACCAAGAGTTTTTCCTTCAAGATGATGATGCTTAATACCATGCTTTAATTCATATTTTAATTGATCCCCAAGATTCAAAATATCAAGAATTTCATCTTTAGATAAGTCCTCCATTTTCAATAAATCTTTATTCATAAAAACCCCCTATTTATACAATTGATAATTGACAATTAATAATGGATAATTATCAATTGATATTATGCATTACTTATTATTTCATTAATTATATCTATTCCTTTTTTTATTTCTTCTTTGGATATTATCAAAGGTGGAAGTAGTCTAACTACATTTGGGCCAGCTGTTAATACTAAAAGTCCTTTTTCTAGTGCTTTTTGCTGGATTTCTGAAGATTGTATTTTTAGTTCTAATCCTACCATTAGTCCTTTGCCTCTAACTTCTTTAATTAAATTTGAATTTATATTTTTGAGTAGATATATGAGATATTCACCATTTTCAGCTATTTCTTTTAATTTAGAATCTGTACAAATGATATTTAAAACAACTAAGGCACCAGAGCAAGCTACTGGATTTCCACCAAATGTTGTACCATGATCACCAGGTTTAAAAACATTTGATAATTTCTCATTACACAAAAAACCTCCAATAGGTAAACCAGCACCTAACCCCTTAGCAATAGTAACTATATCTGGATTTATATCAAAGTGTTGATAGCCAAATAGTTTCCCAGTTCTTCCTATTCCACATTGAACTTCATCAAATATTAAAAGAATATCTCTTTCTTTACATATTTTATAAACTTCTTTAACAAATTCATGATCCAAAGGATAAACTCCACTTTCACCTTGAATTGCTTCCATCATAACAGCACAAACATCATTAGATAATTTATCAATGAAATGATTTATATCATTTGCCTTAAAATAATCAAATCCATCAGGAAAAGGGAAAAAGTAGTTGTGAAATTTATCTTGTCCAGTTGCTGTTAAAGTTGCTAAAGTTCTGCCGTGAAAGGATTGCCTTAATGTAAGAATTTTATTTCTATTAGCTCCATACTTATCAAAACTATATTTTCTAGCTAGTTTTATAGCACCTTCATTAGCCTCAGCACCAGAGTTACAAAAAAATACTTTACTCATTTCTGAGAGATTAGTTATTTTATCAGCTAATTTTAAAGTGCTTTCATTAAGAAAAATATTTGATATATGTTGCAAATTACATGCAGCATTAGAAATTGCTTTAGTCCATTCAGAATTACAATATCCAAGACTATTTACCCCAATTCCACTTGCAAAATCTATATATTCATTGTCGTTATCATCATAAAGCATACAGCCATTGCCCTTAATTAAATTCACAGGCAAGTAAGAGTAAGTTGACATTAAAGATAAATTATTAGACATATAAAAACCCCCTTAATAGTAATGAGAAAAATTAAAGAATTAATAATGAAGAAATTAGAGGAGATAAAAATACTAGTATTTTTATAACATATTTAATTTTATAATTTTACATAGTCAAGTTATTTTATAAATTCTTTCATTCTTTCACTTTTAATATATCATCGTTCCTATTCCTTCTTTTGAAAGTAGTTCTAGAAGTATTGAGTGGGGGAGAGTGCCATCTATTATATGTGCTTCTTTTACTCCCATTCTTATGGCTTCTACACAACAATCAATTTTAGGAATCATACCACTTTTTATTATTCCATCCATTTGTATTTTTTTTATTTCATGTAGTCTTAGTGAAGAGATTAATGTAGCTTCATCATTTGGATTTATCATTAATCCAGGAACGTTTGTAAGTAGCATTAATTTTTCAGCTTTTAGTGCTGAAGCTAATTTAGATGCACAGATATCTGCATTAATATTGTAAGTTTGAGTACAATCTTCATTTGTTGCAACTGATCCTATAACAGGAATGTATCCTGATGATAATAAAGTAGTTAATAAAGTTGTATCGATAGATGTTATTTCACCTACAAACCCGAGATCAACTGAGCCTTCTAATTTTTTTGCTTTTATAAAAGAAGCATCTATGCCACATAAGCCAAGGGCTTTTCCACCAACACTTTCTATTAAGCTTACTATGTCTTTATTTACTTTACCGCCTAGAACCATTTGAACTATTTCTATAGTTTTCTCATCCGTATAACGGAGACCATCTATAAATCTACTTTCTTCACCTATTTTATTTATAAACTCTGATATATGAGGTCCACCTCCATGAACTATAACAGGTTTTATTCCTACACATTGTAATAAGACTATGTCAGTTGCAACGCTTTTCCTTAGCTCATCACTAGTCATAGCATTTCCACCATATTTTATTAATACTATTTTACCTGATAATGATTGTATATATGGAAGTGCTTGAGTTAATACTTTTGCATGTTCAAAATAATTCAAAACTTTTATACCCCCAGTTAACTTCTATAGTCACCATTAATTTTTACATAATCATAGCTTAAATCGCATCCCCAAGCAGTAGAGGAGAAGTTGCCATCATTCATGTTAATATGGATAGTAATCTCATCTTGCAATAGGATTTCTTTTGCTTTGACTTCATCAAAGGAAAGTCCCTTACCACTTTTGCAAACATCAATTTTATCTACAGAGCTTTCAAATGTTAAATCTATTTTGTTTGGATCAATATTAACCCCTGAATAACCAAGAGCACATAATATTCTTCCCCAATTAGCATCACTACCAAACATTGCTGTTTTTACAAGAGGAGAGTTTATAACTCCTTTAGATAAGATTTCTGAATCTTTTGCTGATTTACAATTATAAACTATACATTCAATAAGCTTACTTGCACCTTCACCATCTTTGGCAATCATTTTAGCAAGAGCTATATTAACTTTGTTTAGTGCCTTGAGAAATAAATAATAATTAGAATCTTTTTCTTTAATTGTCTTGTTGTTAGCTAATCCATTAGCTAGTATCAACATCATATCATTGGTACTTGTATCCCCATCTACACTTACTCTGTTATAGCTTATTTTTGTACTTTCCTTTAAAGCTTCATGAAGTAGCTCTCCAGAAATATTCAAATCTGTGGTCAAAAAAGATAGCATAGTTCCCATATTAGGTTCTATCATTCCAGAACCTTTTGCCATAGCTCCAATAGTTATTTTTTTGTTATCAATCGTAAATTCTAATGATAGCTGTTTTTTATAAGTATCAGTTGTCATTATTGCAGTAGCAGCATCATTAAAGCCATCCTTTGATAATCTATCTGTAAGCATAGGAATTCCATTTTTTATAGCATCTATATTTAATGGAATTCCTATAACACCTGTTGATGCAACTAGAACATCACCTGTTTTAAGTTTAAGAGCCCTTGCTTGAATTTCAGTCATTCTTTTAGCTTTTACTAATCCATCATCTCCATTGCATGTATTAGCATTTCCACTATTTATTATTATTGCTTGAGCTTTTTTATTAGATAAATGATCCTTAGTTATATAAATAGGAGCTCCTTTAACTTTATTTTTTGTATATACTCCAGCAGCTGTAGCTGGGACAGTTGAATAAATAAGTGCTAAATCTAGTTTTAAATTATTTTTCTTAAGGCCACAATGAATTCCAGATGCAAGGAAACCTTGAGGAGCAGTGATGCCTTTAGTAGTAATTAATTGCAATTTTAAAACCCCCTTTTTGTAATTGGAAAATTTAAGAGTTAAAAAGTGAAAGAGTTAATGGAATAATCCAGCAAAGCTGAATTATAGGACTATTTTCTTGAAAATCTTGTATAAGCACTAAAAAATCTAAAAATAAAGCGATAGATGATTATATTGCTGAAATTTATAACAATAATTATAGTGAGGTGATTAGGTTGAGTAAAAGTGTAGTATTGGATAAAAGTTTTAATTTTGGATTAAAGATAATAAAGTTATATATGAAATTAAGAAGCAAAAATGAATTTACTTTATCTAATCAATTAGTAAGATCAGCTACATCTATTGGTGCTAATATTACAGAAGCTCAATATGCACAAAGCAGAAAAGACTTCATTAATGAAATGAGTATTGCACTAAAAGAAGCTAATGAAACAGAATATTGGCTCAAATTATTGTCAAAATCAGATATCATAGAAGAAATAGAATATGAAAATTATATTAAAGAGTATCTAGAAATAAAAATGATTTTAATAAGTATAGTAAAATTATCAAAAGACTCATTAATTCACCGAAGGTGAATTATTTCCTAAACTCTTTCACTTTTAACTCTTTCACTTTTTCACTTTAAAATTAATTGTTTGTAGCAATTAATCTAAGCCCTTCTGTTTCTTCAAATCCCATAACTATATTCATGTTTTGCATTGCTTGTCCAGCAGCTCCTTTTATCATGTTGTCTATTGTACTGACTATTATTAATCCATCACCTCTATGGTTTAAATGTAGTGAAATATTGCAGTTGTTTGTGTATTTAACATCTTTTATAGATGCTGTATCGCCAAGTGGAAGTATATTTATAAAAGGTTCTTCTTTATAAAAGGTAGAGTATAAATTATGAATATCTTCAATATTTATTTTTTCTTTTGGATAACAGTATATAGTAGATAAAATTCCTCTATTTATTGGAATTAGGTGAGGGGTAAAGGTAACATTTACAGTATCTTTAGCCATATCTGATAGACATTGTTCTATTTCTGGAGTATGTCTATGAGCTCCTATTCCATATGCAGAGAAGTTTTCGTTTAATTCTGGATAGTGGGATTTTAGTGTAAGACCTCTGCCAGCACCTGTTGCCCCTGATTTTGAATCGCATATTATATTATCTAATTTAATTAATGACTTTTTAAGTAGTGGCATTAGGCCAAGTTCAATTGAAGTAGGGTAGCAGCCAGGATTAGCTATTATTTTATGCTCTTTTATTTTTTCTCTATTATGCTCAGGAAGGGCATAAATACTTTTTTTGTGAAGATATTGGTATAAAAAATCTTTTCCATACCAATCTTTATAATCTTCTGCACTGTTTAATCTAAAGTCTGCTCCAAGGTCTATAAGAACTTTACCTTGCTTATAAACTAAATCTGCAATTTCCTCACTAAGACCATGAGGAAGTGCAGCAAATATAACATCGCATTTATTTATAACTTCATTTTGGTTTTCACAAATTAAATTTGTTACGCCATATAGGTTTTTATATATAGAAGATATTTCTTCACCTTCATAAGAAACTGAACTTATAGATTCAATAGTAACCTTAGGATGATTTAATAAAAGTCTAAGTAATTCAGCTCCAACATATCCAGTTGCCCCAATTATTCCTACTTTAAGCATTTTAAATCCTCCTTAGTATTTTTTATTGATTCTAAAAGCAAATCTAATTGAATTTTTACTGAAGAGGAACTTGGACCACCAAATACTTTTCTTTCTTCAACACAATTTACTAAATCTATTGTAGAATATATATCTTCTTCAAAAATAGGCGAAAAGCTATTAAATTCATCTAATGAAAGATCGTCTATAGCAATATTTTTCTTTATGCAATAAAGAACTATTTCACCAACTATTTCATGAGCGGATCTAAAAGCCAATCCTTTTTTTACTAGATAATCAGCAACATCGGTAGCATTTGTAAATCCATTAGAAGCTCCTTTTTTCATGGTATCTTTATTTATTTTCATAGTATCTAACATTCCAGTGAAGGTTTTTAGTGAGATACTTGTTGTATCTAAAGCATCAAATAATGCTTCTTTATCTTCTTGCATATCTTTGTTATAAGCAAGGGGAAGTCCCTTCATAACTGTAAGAAGTGTTATTAAATCGCCATAAACTCTTCCTGTTTTACCTCTAACTAATTCTGCAACATCAGGATTTTTCTTTTGAGGCATTATGCTGCTACCAGTGCTATATCCATCAGATAATTCTATAAAGCTAAATTCATTTGTTGCCCAAAGAATTATTTCTTCAGAAAATCTTGATAAATGCATCATTATCATAGATAAGGTTGATAGCGCTTCTATTGCATAATCTCTATCTGAAACTGAATCTAAGCTATTTGAAGTAAGAGAAGCAAACCCCAAGTCTTTTGCTATCATATGCCTATCAAGTTTATAAGTTGAAGTAGCAAGAGCACCACTCCCTAGAGGCATTTGATCCAATCTTTTATAGCAATCAAATATTCTACCTAAATCTCTTTTAAACATTTCAGAATAAGCTAATAAATGATGAGCAAAGGTTATAGGTTGTGCCTTTTGCATATGAGTATAGCCTGGCATTATGGTATTTATATTATCATTAGCTTTTTTGTATATAACTTCTTGAAGAGATACAATATCATTTCCTAAATCTTTTAACACATTTTTTAAATATAGCTTTGTATCAAGAGTTACCTGGTCATTTCGGCTTCTTCCAGTATGAAGTTTTTTCCCTTCATCACCAATATAGTATGTTAAAGTTCCTTCTATAAAGCTATGAATATCTTCAGAAGATTCATCTATTTTTATAACTCCATTTTCTATTCTTTTTAATATTGTTTCTAGGCCAGAAACTATTTTTATACTATCTTCTTTAGGAATTATATTTTGCTGTCCTAACATTTTTACATGAGCTAAGCTACCTAAAATATCTTCTTTATACATTCTTGAATCTACTCGTATTGATGAGTTAAAATCATTAACTAATGAATTAACTCCCTTTTCAAATCGTCCGCCCCAAAGTTTCATATTTATTTACCAGCTTTCTTTAATGCTTCATTCATTTTTGCTTTAACTGTTATAGGCAAGCCAAATAAATTTATAAATCCAGCAGAATCCTTTTGATCATATACAGCATCTTCTCCAAAGGTTGCATATTCCTGGCTGTATAAAGAATAAGGAGAAGTCATTCCAGCATTTACAATATTACCTTTATATAATTTAAGCTTTACTTCACCAGTAACAGTTTCTTGAGTTTTTTCTATAAATGATGATAAAGCTTCTCTAAGGGGAGTGAACCATTGGCCATTATATACAATTTCTGCAAATTTTAAAGCTATTATTTCTTTATAGTGAGAGGTTTCTTTATCAAGACAAAGTTCTTCTAAATCTTTATGAGCTTTATAAAGAATAGTCCCAGCAGGAGTTTCATAGACGCCTCTAGATTTCATTCCAACTAATCTATTTTCAACCATATCAATTATTCCAATTGCATTTTCTCCACCTAGCATATTAAGCTTTTCTATTAAATTGACTCCATCTAGCTTTTCACCATTTAATTCAACTGGAATACCTTTTTCAAATTTTAAAGTTATATAAGTTGCCTTGTCAGGTGATTTTTCTAATGTATTTGAAAGCTCTAAAATTTTATCATAGTTTGGCTCATTATTTGGATCTTCTAAATCAAGGCCTTCATGACTTAGATGCCATAAGTTTTTATCTTTACTATAATTAGTTTCATAACTTATTGATATTGGTATTTCTTTATCTAAAGCGTATTTAATTTCTTTTTCTCTAGATTTGATATCCCAAATTCTCCATGGAGCTATTATTTCCATATCTGGTGCAAAAGCTTTAACAGCAAGCTCAAATCTTACTTGATCATTTCCTTTACCAGTGCATCCATGACAAATAGCATCAGCTCCTTCAGCTAAAGCTACTTCAACTAATCTTTTACCTATTATTGGTCTTGCAAAAGATGTACCAAGAAGATATTTTCCTTCATAAATAGCATTAGCTTGAATAGTGGGGAAGATATAGTCATTAACAAACTCATGAGTTAGATCTTCTATATAGCACTTTGATGCCCCAGTTTTAAGTGCTTTTTCTTCTAATCCTACAAGCTCATCTTTTTGACCAACATTACCAACTACAGCAATAACTTCGCAGTTATAAGTTTCTTTAAGCCAAGAAATAATTATTGATGTATCTAGTCCTCCTGAATAGGCTAGTACAACTTTATTGAATTTTTTCATATATTAAAAGCCCCCTTATATATTGCTATAAATAAAATTTATTTATATACAGCAATATTATATTTATTTTACTTATAAGAATAATTTTTAAGATATACATGCATCAAATAAATGTTAAATTATTACTTGTATTTATTTGACTTATAAAAACTATGTTTATAATTATACGGTTATTGGTATAATTATGCAAGGGTAAATTTAAATATTTATTCATTATTTATGTATAAATATTTAAAAGTGCAAGTGGTTATGAGCTGGGTATGCATTTTTATGAAATAGGCTATGAGAAATTTTACTGGAATCATAAAAAAACCATAGCGAAAATAATTTGGCTATGGTCAAGTTTTTACTATTTCTAATAAGCTTTATAGTATTCATAATAAAGACTAAATTCAAATAAGATTAAATTTATAATAAATTTCTAAGATTAGGTTTTTGCAAATCCTTCAAATGTTCAGCTGCATATCTTACTACATGAAGAGTTGCTAATGATTCAGCTTTATCATCACCTTTTATATAAAGGGTTAATTTTAGAGATTCGTTCATTAATGAATCATAATCAACATGATTTAGATATATTGCAGGAATATCAGCTTTTCCTTTTATCAATCCTAATAGTTCGACTGAACTTTCATATGCTAAATATTCTTCATTTTCATCTAAAAGCCCTTCTATTTCTTCACATTTTATCATTATATCATCACAAAGGGATACAAATTTATTATCAAGAAAAAATAGTCCTGTAACTAAAGCTATAAAAAGGAGTACAGAAATAATGCTATTTTTCATTAATTATCCTCCTTATCATTATGAAGTTGGTAAATAAACTTACCTTTAGTGTCTGTCATTGCAATTAATACATCTTTAATTGAATTAACTTTGTGTTTCCTTAATTCATTTTGAACCCATTCATCAGTTTTATTACCAGAAGTTAATGCATTTCTATTTATTCTGCCATCTAAAACATAAATAATAGGTAGCCTTGGTTTTGATGAACTAGTATTTTGAGAATCTGAGCTTCCATCACTAGATTTAGTAGAAGTTAAAAATGACATTTGTCCATTATTTTCTAATATACCAAATTCAATTTCACTTAAGTCAAAATATCCAGCAAGCCTTATTTCTTCCATAAGTTCATCTAAATTAATTTGCTGTCTTTTTAGTGTTTCAAAATTTATTTTTCCTCTATTTATCAATATACAAGGTTCACCTTCTAAAATTTTTCTTGCCTTTTGACTTTTTAGTTGAATTAATGATAGTACTGTTTTAATAAATAATAAAGTTAGAATAGGTATGACACCTAATATTAACGGTAATCTTGTATCTTGCATTGGTAATGCAGCTAAATCTGAAATCATTATAGTAATTACAAATTCATAAGGTTGTAATTCTCCAATTTGTCTTTTTCCCATTAATCTAATTACAAATATAACTAAAGCATAAAGAAAAATTGTTCTTATTAGTACAATAAACATAAAACCACCTCGTATGAGATATTATTTGTATAGATGGATAAATTTATTCTTATATTAATCAAAGGGAGTATTAAATTAGCATAAATAAAGAAAATAGTATAAGAGATATTTTTATAGATTTTTTGAATATTCAGTATATAATATTAAATAAGGATATTTAGGAAATATTGACAAAACTTAGCTGGAGGATGTAAATATGAGCGTTTTTAAAATAAAATACCAGGGCAAAGAATATGATGTGCAAGAGGGTATTACTTACAAGGAATTTATAGACACTTCACTAAATATAAATTCAACTGATGTAGCATTATGCAGATTAAATAGAAAGTATCATGAATTATTTAAAGATATAGATAGCAATGGGGAAATTGAACTAATAATGTTTGATAGTCCAATAGGATATAAAATTTATACTAGAACATTACAATTCATTTTTATAAAGGCTACTTTAGACCTTTTTGATAATTCAGTTATAACAATTGAACATAGTATTGGAGAAGGAGTATTTGGTGAGCTTCATAAGGAAGAAGCTTTAAGTTCTGAAGATATAGATAAGATAAAGTTAAGAATGAAGGAGATTATTGAAAAGGACTTACCTATAAATAAGATAAAAGTAAAAATAGAAAAAGCTATTGAAATATTTAAAGAGTATGGAATGGATGATAAGGTTTCTTTATTAAATCAGGTATCTTTTGAAAATGTAAATCTATATGAATTAGATGGAAGATATGATTATTTTTATGGGCAAATGGCATATTCAACAGGTGTAATTAAGGCTTTTGATTTAATGTATTATGATCCTGGATTTGTATTAAGATATCCAAAGAAAGATGATTTAAATGTTGTATCTAATTTTAAGGAAAATAGGAAGTTGTCTCAAATTTTTATGGAAACAGAAAGATGGCTTAATATTCTAGGAGTTGGCGAAGTTGGATCATTAAATGATAAAGTTAAGAATAAGGAATTTAGAGATCTGGTTATGGTTTCAGAAGCTCTTCACGAAAAGAAGATAGCTCAAATAGCTGATATGATAAATGAAAGAAAAGAAACTAAAGTTGTATTAATAGCAGGGCCTAGCTCTTCGGGTAAAACTACTTTTGCCAATAGATTATCAGTTCAGCTTAGGGTAAATGGTCATGTACCAATTCCCATTTCATTAGATGATTATTTTGTAGATAGGGAACACACACCAAAGGATGAAAATGGAGAATATGATTTTGAAAGTGTTTATTCTTTAGACTTGGAATTATTTAATTCTAATTTAAGCGGTTTATTAAAAGGAGAAGAAGTAGAAATTCCAAGCTTTAATTTTAAAAAAGGTGAAAGAGAATGGGTTGGGCATAAACTAACTCTCCCAAGTAATGGGATATTATTAATTGAAGGAATTCATGGATTAAATCCAATTCTTACATCATCAATTTTAGATAAACAAAAATTTAAAATATATATATCTGCACTAACTCAATTAAATTTAGATAATCATAACAGAATAGCAACTACTGATATAAGACGAGTAAGAAGAATAGTTAGGGATTATTTATCAAGGGGTTATGGAGCAGAAGAAACTTTAAAAATGTGGCCATCTATTAGAAGAGGAGAAGAAAGAAATATTTTTGTTTTCCAAGAAGAAGCTGATGTAATGTTTAATTCAACTTTAGTATATGAATTATGTGTATTGAAAAGATATGCACTAGAAGAATTAGATAAAATTAGTCCAGATAGTTCAGTTTACTTAGAAGCAAGCAGATTAAAATCATTTTTAGGTTTCTTTAAAGAAATAGATAAAGATTATGTACCAATGAATAGTATATTAAGAGAATTCATAGGTGGTAGTGTATTTTATAAATACTAGAAAGGAAGAAGAATGAAAAAATGAAAGAATTGAAGAAAAAATCCTTAAAGGATTTTGAAAGATAAAGTGCAGCGCAGAATTTTAAGATTATTTTGCAAAGCAAAACAATCTTAATTTTTTCATTACTTAATTTTTTCATTCTTTAATTATTATATGGGGGTTTTATGGTATTAAAAAATGACTATAACAAAGTTATTATACAATTAACTAATGATGAGTTTATTTATAAAAGTATTTTTAGACGGGTAAAAATAAAAAAATCAGATATTAGAAGTGTTTTTTATGATGAAGGATATTTAGGAATATTGACTTATAGCGGAAGAATTTATTCATTAAGTTTAGGTTCTCTTTTATGGAGTGAAAGAAATAAGCTTGAAGATTTAAGAAAAGAGTTAAATAAGGAAAATATATTATTTGATTATACTATTTCTAGAGCTATGGGAAAAATTTTTCCTTATTATATTATTTTTATACCTATGTCAAATATGATAAAAGATATTAGAATTAGTATAATAATATTATCGATATATATTATAGGAGTAATATATATTAAAAGAATTTCTATATTTAGTAATACTGTATTCAATATTGATAAGGATGAATTAGAAATTATAAATAGAAGGAATTCATTAAAGTATAAAAGACATGAAATAGATAAAATTGAATTAAAAAGATATTATGATGGTATAACTACTATTGAGTTTAAGAAAAATGAAAATAAGCATAGCATTTCTTTTAAAGATACTCCATATTTAATAAAAATATATGATTTAAGTTTAGTTAAACTTTTTGGTTAATATATTTTAATCTAGTAATTTATATGATTAAATAAGTATATTAAACATATAATATACTTATTTAATTAAAAAGTAAGATATTTATATTTAAGTTTTATATAAATTAGTAAAATACTAAATTTCTTCATATACTATAATTTATTTAGATATTTTATTTGAGTATTAAATCTTATTGTATCTTATATAGATTTTTACTTAATTCCACTATATAATATGTATAGCAAAATTTAATTTAATACTAAAGGAGAAATAAGCATGAGTGGCATGGGTGTTTTTGATATATTAGGGCCTATTATGGTAGGACCATCTTCCTCACATACTGCAGGAGCAGCAAGATTAGGTAAAGTTGCTCGTGCAATTGCAGGTGATGATGTTATAGAAGTCACATTTTTATTACATGGATCTTTTGGAAAAACATATAAAGGGCATGGTACTGATAGAGCTTTAGTTGCAGGAATAATGGGGATGGATCCGTCAGATGAAAGACTTAGAGATTCGCTTGAAATTGCAAAGGAAAAGGGAATAAAAATAACATTTAAGGATGAGGATTTAGGTGATTATCATCCTAATACTGTTAGATTCTTAATGAAATGTAAAAATGGTAAAGAGAGTGATGTTATAGGCAGTTCAGTAGGTGGCGGAAATATAGAAATAGTTGAGATAAACGGGAATAAAGTTAAGTTTACAGGTGCCTATGCAACTATAATAACTTCTCATAGAGATATACCGGGAACCGTAGCAAAGGTTACAAATATTTTATATGATAATAAAGTCAACATTGCATTTTTAAACTTAGGTAGAAGTCAAAGAGGTAAAAATGCAACTATGACATTTGAAGTTGATAGTAAAATTTCAAATGAATTAATAGAGAAAATTAAAAAGGTTGAAGGAATAGAAAAGGTAATCCTTATTAATAAAGTTGAGGAGGGTGAATAGTTTGGATATAGCAAAATCTGGAGAAGAACTTGTACATATATGCGAAGAAAATTCAATTTCATTAAGTGAATATGCAATTATAAGAGAAATGGAAGATAAAGATATCTCAAGAGAAGAGGTATTTCTAAAAATGAAAAAGACTTTAGATGCAATGAGAAACGGTGCGACTGAAGCAAGAGAAAAAGAAGTATTTTCAGTTAGTGGTTTAATTGGTGGAGATGCATATAAAATGCAACAATATTTAAAAAAAGGAAACTCTTTAACAGGGGATACTATGGTTTTAGCAATGGCTATGGCATTATCATCATCAGAAGTAAATGCATCAATGGGAAAAATAGTTGCATGCCCTACAGCTGGGTCTTGCGGAATTCTACCTGCTGTTATTTTAACAGCAGGGGAAAAGCTAGGAAAAAATGATGAAGAATTAATGAGAGCCTTATTTGCATCAGCAGCAGTTGGAATGATTATTGGTAGAAATGCAACTTTTGCAGGTGCAGAAGGTGGGTGTCAAGCTGAATGTGGATCGGCAGCAGCAATGGCATCAGCAGCAGTTGTAGAAATGATGGGTGGAACTCCTAAAATGTCACTAGATGCAGCAGCTATAGTATTTAAAAATATATTAGGATTAGTTTGCGATCCAGTTGCTGGATTAGTAGAAATTCCATGTGCTAAAAGAAATTCTTCTGGAGCTATAAGTGCTTTATGCACAGCAGATTTAGTTATGGCAGGTGTAAAGTCTAAAATACCTTTTGATGATGCATTATCTGCTATGTATAAAGTAGGGAGAAGTTTACCAGCTGCCTTAAGAGAAACTGCTCAAGGTGGTGTAGCAGTTACTAAAGCTGGATTAATGTTAAAGAAAAAAGTCTTTGGAGACAATTAAATATAGGGCAAAGATAAATAGAGTATGATCCATAAGCTATATGCTTATTCACATGCTCTATTTATCTTTATACACTAATATTTATTAATAAAAAGATTAGGAGGTGAAAAGTTAATAGTGAAAAGGTAAGTGTGTTTTTCTGCGAAAAACTAGAAAATTAATTTGTGCAAAGCACAATATAACTTCCAAAATTCTTTAAGGGTTTTTCCCATAATTATTTCACTTTTCATTATTTCACTATTTCACTTTAATTTAGTTTTAATGAATTATTTCCACAATTTTTTCATTCTTTCGATCCTTCATTTTTTCATATTTTAATTTCTCTGTCCATTTTATCAATATATTCTTCTCCATAATTATGCATAGCCTGAAGTACAGGTATTATTTTTTCTCCAACTTCAGTCAATCCGTATTCAACTTTGGGTGGAACTACAGGATAAACTTTTCTATAAATTAAATTATCTTCCTCTAGGCTTCTAAGTTGATTTGTAAGCATTTTTTGAGTAACATTAGGAAGCTTTCTTTTTAAATCACTAAATCTAAGTGGTTCTTTGCATAAATACCATAGTATTAGTATTTTCCATTTGCCAGAGATTAACTTATGTACTAAAATCATTGGACATATCTCATGAGAATTATTTGATTCGTTTATATAACAATCATTATGGTTTATTGAAAATTTCTCCATATAACTTCTCCTTATCTATAACATAAATTTAACAAAAATCAATCATAATAAATATATAAGTTATACTATTAAATTGAGAAGCAGTATCAATTTAGATACTATGTATAAAAAAAGTGTCTACTTGAAAAAAATTTATATATAAATTACTATTTATATTATAGCAAAATACAAGTATATTACCAATGGTAATTACTAATGGGAGGATAAAATGAATAAAGTATTATATATAAAAGCAAACATTAAACCAGAGGGACAATCAAGAACATTTAGAATATCAGACAATTTTATAGAAGAATATAAGAAAAATAATCCAAATGATGAAGTAACAGTTTTGGATTTATATAAAGAAGGAATTGATTTCTTAAGACCAGAAGATTTACAAGCTGTATTTGGAGAAAAAACAGAAGAAAGCAAGAAACATCCAATTTTAAAATATGCGTATCAAATAGCTGAAGCAGATAAGATCGTTATTGCAACACCTATGTGGAACTTAGGAACACCAGCAATAGTTAAAGCTTACTTTGACTATGTAAGTGTAACAGGAATAACTTTTAAATATACAGCTCAAGGTCCAGTAGGATTATGTAGAGCAAGTAAGGCTTTAATAGTTTCAGGTAGAGGTGGAGATTATTCAAATCCAATAACTAAGGAACTTGAAATGGGAGAAAGATATTTAAGAGCTATTTTAACATTCTTTGGTGTTAAGGATATTAAGAGTGTTGCTGCTGAAAACTTAGATGTAATTGGAATTGATGTAGAAAAGATTGTTACAGATGAAATTTCTGAAGCAAAAGAAATAGCAAAGAATTTTTAATTTAGAGATTTAAGAAGAAATTTTAAGAATTGCTAAAATAAATTAAACTCATCACCTTAAAATTGTTTTATTTAATGAATAGTATAATTTATAAAGCTAATAATAACTTTGTAAGGTGGTGATTTTAATGGATAAGAACCCAAGCATAAAATGTACAGTCGAACAATGCAAGTATAACAATACAAGTGAAAAATATTGTACATTATCAATGATTCAAGTTGGAACACATGAAAAAAATCCAACTCAAGTAGAATGTACAGATTGTGATTCCTTTGAATTAAGATAATAAATTTTTAGAATCACAGACTGGATATACAGATTTATATTAAATAAATCTAAGAGAAAAGAGAAAGGATAATTCCTTTCTCTTTTTAAATTGTTGAAAAAACTATATTTTTTAGTAATATAACTAGTTAAGCTAATGCATCTTATTGTAAATATATTAAGTATTATGATAAAGAAAGCAATGTATTTTATAAAGTACTACAAGAAGTATTAAGTTCATAAAATGGATAAAAATAAAGAATATAGGTAAAAATAATATTTGATATAAAAAAATGAAAATGTTATTTAAATTTATAGTTAACATTTTATAGAAATCCTTTTAGGAGGAACTATGAAAGAAATAGAAGATATTTTTGCAGAATTATTAAAAGTAAGTATAAGTAAATATATCATTGCAGGGATAGTTATAATTCTAGCCTTATGTATAAATAAATATATAGTAACTAAGATTTTTGATTATATAATTAGGATAGTAAAAAGAACTAAAACCTTTGCAGATGATAGTCTAGTAAGAGCGTTGGAAAAACCAATTAAGTTATATATAATGTTATTTTCTTTTTATGCATCGTTAAAAATCATAGACTTTGATGGGTTAAATGTTAATGCAGTTACAAGTGATAGATTAAAAAAGATATTTATAGTTATAGTGATTTGTTATTTCTTTTATAATTTAACTCTAGAAAATTCTTTCTTATATACTAGAATGCATAGAAATGATGGTGGAAATACAATAGTATTTCCTTTTGTATCTATAATAATAAGATTAGTTATTATAGTAATAGGAATAAGCTGTATAGCTAGAGAATTTGGTTTTACAGGATTTATAACTGGTCTTGGAATTAGTGGTGTGGCCTTTGCACTAATGGCACAAGATACTTTTTCTAATTTATTTGGTGGAGTTATAATAGTATTAGATAGGCCTTTTGCAATAGGTGACTGGATACAAACATCGCAAGTTGAAGGGATAGTTGAAGACATAACATTTAGAAGTACAAGAATAAGAACTTTCTCTATGGCAGTTGCAACTGTACCAAATTCAAAGCTTGCAAACGAAAATATTATAAACTGGACACAAAGAAAGTTAAGAAGAATACACTTTAAATTTACTATTAAGTTTGATACTGAGGTTGAAAAAATTAAAAATTGTGTTAATAGGATTGAGGAATTATTAAAAAGTCATGAAAAAATAGATAAGGATTTAATTATTGTAAGTTTTAATGAATTATCTACTTATGGATTTGGAGTTTTTGTTTATTTCTATACAAATGAATTAAATTATACTTTATATGAAAAGTTAAAAGAAGAAATAAATATGGAAATACTAAGAATACTTAGAGAAGAAGATGTAGAGCTTATGTTCTTAACTTTTAATTTTGGAAATGGACTTGAGCATAGAGGAGGAAATTGCGAGACTGAGTGTACGGAATTAGAGTCAATAAGAAATATAACTGAAGAAGAAAGAGGAAAATAGGAAAATTCAAAGGAAATGTAAAATTAAATAAATTAGAATAAGCAAGATAGAGGGAATATTATATACTCTTTAAACTTTATAACTTAAGTAGACATATGTAAGTTTCTAAAACATTATAAATAGGATAGAATAGTAAACTTATACATGTCTACTTTTTTTATAAAAATTTAGTGGTATAATTTAATTATTAAGTAAATTATATGGAATAAAATAGATGAATATATAAGAGGTGTTTATATGGAATTAAATAATAAAAAACTTACACAATTATCAACAAGATGTGGCTGTGCTGGTAAGTTTACTCCAGAAGGATTAGCAAAGGTTTTAAGTCATATAGAAGCCAAAGCAGAAGATAGAGATCCAAATTTAATTGTAGGATTTGATAAATCAGATGATGCTGGTGTTTATAAAATATCAGATGATTTGGCATTAGTTCAAACAGTAGATTTTTTTACTCCAGTTGCAAATGATCCATATACATTTGGACAAATAGCTGCAACGAATGCCTTAAGTGATGTTTATGCAATGGGTGGAAAGCCATTAACTGCATTGAATTTAGCTTGTTTTTCAGCCACTATAGGACCAGAAATATTAGCAGAGATATTAAAAGGTGGGGCTGATAAGATAAGAGAAGCAGGAGCAACAATAGCTGGTGGACACACAATTACAGATGAAGAAATAAAATATGGAGTTTCAGTTACAGGAATAGTAGATCCAAAGAAAGTAATAACGAATTCAGGAGCTAAAGAGGGTGATGTTCTTATATTAACAAAGCCTATTGGGTGTGGAGTTTTAACTACAGCTTTAAAGATAGAATTTATTACAGATGAGGAATTTGAAGAAGCAGCAAATGTAATGTCAACTCTTAATAAAATTGCTTCAGAAGAAATGCAAAAAGTAGGGGTTAATTCTTGTACTGATATTACAGGTTTTGGATTTATTGGACATGCATATGAAATGGCAAATGGAAGTGAAGTTGAAATAGAAATAGATAGTAAAAAAGTACCTATAATGAATAAAGTAATAGATTTAATAAAAGAATATTGTCTTCCTAGTGGAGCATATTCTAATGAAAAATATTTTGAAGAATGGGTAGATTTTAGTCCTGAAATTTCTGAACAAATGAAACTTGCACTTTTTGATCCACAAACATCAGGAGGATTATTAATTTCAGTTGAAGAAAATAAAGCTGATGAGTTATTAGAAAATATAAATAGCAGAAGTAAAATAAAAGCAGAAATAATAGGTAAGGTCGTTAAAAAGGGAACTAATAAAAACATAATCACAGTAATATAGATAAAAAATAAGTGAAGATTAAAGTCTTCACTTATTTTTATTATAAAAATTTTAAGTAATATATTGAAAATTATCAATATTAAGGCATATTTATATATCATTTATAGATAAAACTCTATAAAATCTAAAAATTAATAAAAATATGTTCAAATATTTAACAGATATACTATTTATTATATAATTATATTGGAAGAATAAATTATGTAAATAAAAATTAATTAGAATGGGAGATAAATTTAATTGAGTTTAAAGGAAATTATAGGTATAAAAAATAACTCTATAATATCTATAGTTGGATGTGGTGGAAAAACAACTTTAATGTATTTATTAGCCAATGAGCTTAAAACTGACAATAAGGTTTTAGTTTCAACTACAACTAAAATTTTTAGCCCAACAAAAGATGAAGTTGATTATTTAGCTATTGGTGAAAATGAATACAATTCTATGAAAGTTAATATGAAAAATGGAGTATATGCATATGGAAAATCTATAAGTAAAGAAAATAAACTTATAGGTATAGAAAAAAATTTTATAAAAACGTTAACAAAGGATTTTAAATATATATTATTAGAAGCTGATGGCTCTAAAAGAAAACCAATTAAGGGATGGAATGATACTGAACCAGTAATTTGTAAAGAAACGAATTTAACTATAGGAGTTATGACTGTTGAATCATTAGGGTTAGAAATAAATGATGATAATGTACATAGGGTATGTGAATTTAATAGCCTTACTAATAGTTTTCCAGGAGAAATTATAAATATAAATCATTTTCTAAAAGTAATATTTAATAATGAGGGTTTATTTAAATACTCTAAGGGGAAAAGAATATTATTTCTAAATAAGATGGAAAAGATCGATGAAAATAATTTAAAGTTACTTATTAAAGAAATTATTAAAAGAAATGAAAAGGACAAACTATTAGATAAAATAATATATGGAAGCTTAAAAAATAAAATTTATAACAAAATTATCTAATTAATGGTTTATAGGTTATAGATTAGATGATAGTAAATATTAGTTATATTTGCTTAAGTAAAATGATAAAGTTGAAATCATATATTTATTTTAATATAAATCATAAGAAAGATGGTGAAAACTATGGATTTAAGGACTGTAATAGTAAGAGGTGGTGGAGACATAGCATCTGGAACAATACAAAAGTTATATAGAAGTGGATTTAATGTATTAGTTTTAGAAATAGAAAAGCCAACAGCAATTAGAAGAAATGTGGCATTTAGTGATGCTATATATAATGGAGAAGCTACGGTAGAAGGAATAAAAGCAATTCGTGCATATAATTTGAATGATATAAATAATGCATTTAAAAATAAATATATTCCAATAGTGGTTGATGCTAAGGGAGATTTTATTAATAAAATTAAACCATTTGCAGTAGTAGATGCTATATTAGCTAAAAAAAATTTAGGAACAAATAAAAATATGGCACCAATTACAATAGCACTAGGGCCAGGCTTTGAAGCAGGTGTTGATGTTGACGTTGTTATAGAAACAATGAGAGGACATAATTTAGGAAGATTGATATTTGATGGATATGCAATGCCTAATACTGGTGTCCCAGGAGAAATAGCTGGATATTCAAAAGAAAGAGTAATATATAGTGAAGCAAATGGAATTATAAAAAATTTAAAATCTATAGGTGACATAGTTAAAAAGGATGAAGTTTTAGCCTTAATAGATGGTCATAAAGTATTGGCGCCTATAGATGGGTTACTTCGAGGTCTTATAAAAGATGGCACAATGGTTCGAATAGGATTAAAAATAGGAGATATAGATCCAAGACTTAAAGAAATAGATAATTATACTACAATTTCAGATAAAGCTAGAAACATAGGAGGAGGTGTGCTAGAAGCTTTATTAATGATTAAATATAAAAAGGGTATATAAAACCTTTATTAATTATAATTGTGTATAAAAATAATTGCTAATTAAAGTATAAGAATTATACAAGGAAGGTATTGATTTAATGATAACAGCTGGAATAATAACTGTTAATGATAAAGGATATAAAGAAGAGGATGATTATAGAGGGAGAATAATAAAAAGATATTTAGAAAATAGAGGATATCAAATATTAAAATATAAGATTTTAAAAAGTAATCAAGTAGATTTAGAAAATGAAATGAAGTATATGAGTGATGAATTAAAAGTGAATTTAATACTGACAACGGGAGGAATTGCATGCCGTCCTACAGATATTGTTCCAGAGGCAACCAAAAATGTAATTATGAAAGAAGTAAGCGGTATTGCAGAAGGAATAAGATATTATAATTTGCAAAGGAGTAAAAATGTAATGCTATCAAGAGGGGTTTCTGGTATTAGAGGAGAGACATTAATAGTTAATTTACCTGAGAATCCTAAGTATTTAATTTCATCATTAGATTTTGCTTTAGAAACCATTGAATATGGAGTAGAAATGGTAATTAATAAAATAAAAGATTGTGTTATATGATAGAAGAGGTGAACATATGAAGGTTATAGATGTAAGAAAAGCTATAGGATGTACTTTATGTCATGATATTACTAAAATAGTTCCAGGAGAATTTAAGGGTGTAGCCTTTAAAAAGGGACATATAATTGAAGAAAAGGATATAGATGAGCTTTTATCAATAGGAAAAGATCATATTTATATATGGGATGAAGATGAAAATTTAGTTCATGAAAATGAGGCAGCAGAATTTCTTAAGGATATATGTGCAGGTAATGGATTAACTTTTTCAGAAGTTAAGGAAGGAAAAATTGAGTTTTTTGCTGCTATAGATGGCTTGCTTAAAATAGATTTAGATTTGCTAGTTGAACTAAACTCTATAGATGAAATTATTTTATCAACTATTAAAAATAATACAGTTGTCAAAAAGGGAGACAAAATTGCAGCAACTAAGGTTATTCCATTAGCAATTAAGAAAGAAAAGTTATTTGAAGCTCAAAGTGTCACAAGTAAAAAGATAATAAATGTTATTCCAATTAAACCAAAAAAAGTTGCAATAGTTACAACTGGAAATGAAGTTTATTATGGAAGAATAAAGGATGCATTTAAGGATGCTATAGAAAAAAGAGTATATCCATATGGTTGTGAGATTGTTGGACAAACAATAATAAAAGATAATTTAGAAGAAATAAAAGAAGCAATAAATTATTGGCTAGAAAATGGTGCAGAAATGATTCTTTGTACTGGAGGAATGTCAGTTGATGCTGATGACTTAACTCCTAAAGCAATAAGAGAAATTGGAGCAGAAATTGTTTCTTATGGAACGCCTATTTTTCCAGGTGCAATGTTTTTAATTTCTTATAAAGGGAATATACCAATATTAGGATTACCAGGAGGAGTAATCTTCTCTAAAGGTACTACTTTTGATGTAATATTACCAAGAGTTTTAGCTGGAGAAAAGTTAACTAAGAACGATATAGCAAGCTATAGCCATGGAGGTTTATGTATTATTAATGATTACATATAGGTAATAATAAGGATTTAAAATTTTAATAATATATAGTTTGAGCTATAATTAAAATATAATATAAAACAAAGTATAGTAGATTATAAAATAAAGAGGTGGCAGTATGAATATTATAGATTGTAAGGGGCTAGCATGTCCTATGCCTGTTATAAAAACAAAAAAATATTTTGATTTAGAAGATTCAAAGGAAACTTTAGTAATAGTAGATAATGAGGTTGCTAAAAACAATATATTAAGATTAGCTAAAGGGTTAAAGCTAAATAGTAGTTTTGAAGAAGAAAATGGATTATATACAATTCAATTATCAAAAGGTGAATTTACTAAAATAAATCAAGAAGTATATCAAGAAGAAATTGTTAATAAGACAGTTGCTCCAACCATATTAGTTTCATCAAATTTACTTGGTAATGGTGATGATAGATTAGGGGAAACTTTAATGAAAGTTTACATTAATACTTTGGCAGAAGCAGAAGTATTACCAGAAATTTTAATGTTTATAAATGGTGGAGTAAAGCTAACTTGCTCTGGATCAGACGTTTTAGATAGCTTAAATTCTATGAGAGAAAAGGGTGTAAACATAATAAGCTGTGGAGCATGCCTTGATTTCTATAACTTAAAGGAAGAACTTAAAGTTGGAGAAATAGGAAATATGTATCAAATTATAGACTTAATGAACAAAAGCAGAAATACTATAAAACTATAGAGAAATGAAAGAATGAAAAAATGAAAGAGTGAAAGAATTAAGGAAAAAATCCTCGAAGGATTTTTAAATAGAAAATGCGGTGCATTTATATTTTTTAGTTTTGCGTAGCAAAACAACCTTAATTCTTTTATTTTTTCATCTATACATTTCATATTTTAATAGTATAAAGTTATTAGGTTTGGTAAATTTTGTAAGACAGAAAGGGGATCACGTTTTGGTCATAACCCTATTATGTAGACAATCTATTTAATAGAATTGTTTAATTTTGTGATTGAATTTTTCGTAAAGTTTAATCATGTCTAGCTCTGTTGAATAAATTCCAACTTCATCTATTGGTATCCATTTAACACCGCTATTTTCATCCTCTTTTATAATAAGCTCATCATTTTCATCAGCTTCTAATAAATAAGCAATTGATAAATGTAAGTGTGAAGCTATTTCTTTACCTCTTTTTGTATGCGCAGGAACAGGTAAAACATCTAGTGAAAAAATCTTATTATCTAATGCTTTGATATTTTTAACACCTGTTTCTTCTTTAGCTTCTTTTATAGCTACATAAAGTAAATCTTCATCCCCATCAGCGTGTCCACCAGTCCAAGACCAAGAGTTATATATGTTATGATAAATCATAAGGACTTTAGTTTTATCTTTATTCACTATATAACCAGAACTAGTGATATGAGCAAGAGGGTTTTCCCTAGTTAAAAGATTATTAAAACTATCTATTGCATATAAAATTGCTTCTTTATCTGATTCTTCTTGCTTAGTATAAGGTGTATATCTTTTTATTTCTTCTATCCAACTCATAAATTTCTCCTTTGAATTACAAATTTTATTAATTTCAATTATATAACAAAATATGTGATTAAACTATTAATATATAGAAAAATAAATATGTAACATATGAAAATACAGTCGAATAAAATATATAGATGTAATATATATAATAGAAACATCATTATAATTTAAGTTCAGGATGTAAGAGAGGATACAAAATGCAAATTGGTATAAGGGCATTAGACGAGAGCTTGAGCTTGCAGAAAAAAAAGCACCCTCTTATACACTGTATCTCTAATTCAGTTTCAGCAAAGGATTTAGCACAAGGAATTTTATGCTATAATGGTAACCCTATAGTTGCTAATTCTACTGAAGAAGCACCAGATGTAACTTCTAAATGTGATTGTCTATTAATTAATTTAGAAGATTTAAATGGAGCAATAGTAGAGACAATGGAAAAATCAATTAGAGTAGCAAGACGAAAAGGTATTCCTATAGTTTTAGATATAACTGGAGTTAATTTTTCTTTTTTTAGAAAGGAAATAGCATTAAGATTCATAAATAGATACAATATAAATGTTGTTAAGGGAAAGTTAGAGGAATTTAAAGTATTAATCCAAAGTGATGATAAATTAAAGAGCAATGACTTTACTTTATCAAAGGTAAAAGAAAATATAGAGGTTAGAGTGAGCTTAAGAAGTTTTTCGAAAAGATATAACATCATAGTAGTTGTTCAATATGAGGATTATTATTTAACCGATGGCTTTAGTGAATTTTATTTAGAAGGTGATCAAGAGCGGTTTAATAATATACTTGGTATTGAAGTAATATTATGTGGATTAATTTCTGTAGGGGTTGCATCTGCAAGCAACAATGAGCAAATATTTAGAGCCGTCTTAGTTGCTATTATGACTATAGCAGTAAGTGAAAAAACAGCTGTACAAAAGAACTTAGAACCTGAAAAAAAAATATGGTTAAAAGAGTACTTATTAGATGAAATAGAGAATATAAATGCAGATAAGTTAAATAGATTAGCAAAAGTTGAGTATTCATTTGTAAGATAAAAAATGATTAGAAATAATGAAAAAGCTTTGGAAAAATCCAAAGCTTTTTTGGTTGCGGGAGCAGGACTTGAACCTACGACCTTCGGGTTATGAGCCCGACGAGCTGCCAACTGCTCCATCCCGCGATATTAAGTTACTAATTTTAATTAGCAAATTAAGTATATCATTATTATAACAGAAAGTAAAGGAGAATATGTGAAAATTTTTAGAATATTTTTTAAAAAACTACTTGAAAAACGTTTACAGATAGTTTATTATATAGTTAACCGATTTAGTAAACCGATTTACTAAAAATAATTGTTAGGAGAGAGATTTATGAATAAGATATGTGTACTTGGAAGCATGAATATGGATTTAGTTTTAAAGGTTAAGGATATACCACAAGTAGGAGAAACTATTTTATCAAAATCTTTTGAAAAGATATCAGGTGGAAAGGGAGCAAATCAAGCAGTAGCTGCTAAGAGAAGTGGCTCAGAAGTAACAATGATATCTAAGATAGGTAAAGATGATAATGGCTTAATACTTAAAAATAAATTAAAAGAAGATAATATAGATGTAAGTTTTATATATGAAGATGAAAAAGAAGCAACTGGAATGGCAATTATAATGGTAAATGAAAATGGAAATAATTCAATAATAGTTGTTCCAGGATCAAATATGACAATAAATGAAGGAGAAATTGATAAATCAGAAAAGGCATTAAAAGAAAGTGATATATTGATATCTCAATTTGAAACACCAGAAGAAATTACTTTAAAAGCATTTAAAAAAGCTAAGGAGTTTGGAAAAGTAACAATATTAAATCCTGCACCAGCTAAAAAAATAGATGAAGAGCTTTTAAAGGTAACAGATATTATAGTTCCAAATGAAACAGAAGCAGAAGTTTTAACTGGTATAAAAGTAGAAAATTTAGAAGATGCAAAAAAAGCAGCAGAAGTTTTCTTAAATAAAGGAGTTAAATTTGTAATTATAACTTTAGGATCAAGAGGAGCAGCAGTAATAGGAGAAGATTTTAGTGAAGTAGTTCCTGCATTTAAAGTAAATGCAATTGATACAACAGCTGCTGGAGATAGCTTTATAGGAGGATTAAGTTCAAAATTAGATGTTAAAAGCCTTAATAAAGAAAATCTTATAAAAGCAGTGACATTTGGAAATAAGGTTTCATCAATAGCAGTTCAAAGAAAAGGAGCACAACCTTCAATACCATATTTAAAAGAAGTGGAAGAGGTTTATGGAGAGGAGTAATACAAATGAGAAAAACATCATTATTAAATAGTAATTTAAGTTCGGTAATATCAAAAATGGGACACACAGATATGTTAGCAATAGGAGATTGTGGATTACCAATCCCGAGTGTAACTGAAAGAATAGATTTAGCATTAATAAACGGAATACCAACATTTATACAAACTTTAAAAGCAACATTAGAAGAACTACAAATAGAAGAAGTAATATTAGCTAAGGAAACAGAAGATATAAGTCCAAAGCTTTTTGAAGAAATAAAAGATATTATAGGCGATGTGAAGATAACATTTGTATCTCATGAAGAGCTAAAAAGAAGCTTAAAGGAATGCATGGCAGTAGTTAGAACAGGTGAACAAACACCTTATGCAAATATAATTTTAAAATCAGGAGTTGTATTTTAGTTAAGGAGGGTATTTATATGAGTAAAAGAATACCAATGCTAAGAATGGAGGGGGTATCTAAGATATTCCCAGGGGTTAAGGCCCTAGATAATGTTGATATAACAGCTTATGGAGGAGAAGTTACAGCTTTAATGGGCGAAAATGGAGCTGGTAAGTCTACACTAATGAAGATATTAAGTGGAGTTTATCAAAAGGATGAAGGTAAGGTATTTATAGATGGAGTAGAGGCACATATAAAAGGAATAAAATCAGCAGAAGAATATGGAGTTACTATTATCCATCAAGAAATGAGCGTTTTAAATAATTTAACAGTTGCAGAAAATATATTTTTAGGAAATGAAAAATTTCATAAGTTTACAGGAAAAATAAATAAAAAGGAACTTGTGGAAAGAAGTAAATTATTCTTGGATCAAATAGGTGCAAATATAAATCCTAATACTCTTGTTTCTAGCCTTAATGTTGGAGAAAAACAAATGGTAGAAATAGCAAAGGCTTTAACTAAGAATGCAAGAGTAATAATAATGGATGAGCCAACTACAGCTTTAACAGAAGTAGAAACTAAGAATTTATTTAAGGTAATAGATAGTTTAAAGAAAAAAGGTATTGCAATAATTTATATATCCCATAGGATGGAAGAAATATTTGCTATATGTGATAGAGTTGAAGTTCTTAGGGATGGAAAATATGCAGGAAATGCCTTAATAAAAGATATTGATAATGATAAATTAATTTCAATGATGGTTGGAAGAAAAATAGAAGATCAATTCCCTTACAGAGAGGTAAAGAGTGGAAAAGACATTTTAGAAGTTATGAATCTTAACGCAAATGTTGGAATAAAGGATATAAGCTTCAATGTAAAAGAGGGAGAAATCTTAGGAATAGCTGGTCTTATGGGGTCAGGAAGAACAGAAGTTGCAAAAACAATATTTGGAGAATATAAGAAGACTTCAGGATCTATAAAAATAAAAGGAAAAGAAGTTAATATAAAGAATATTCAAGAAGCAATAGATAATGGAATTTGTTATCTATCAGAGGATAGAAAAAAAGAAGGATGTGTTTTAAGTTTATCTGTAGCTGAAAATATGATTTTATCTAATTTAAAAAAATATGAAAGTAAAATGATGTCTATAGATAAAAATAAAGCAATAAAAGATGTTGATTATTATATAGATAAAATTAAGATAAAAACACCAAATAGAGATCAATTAATAAAAAATTTAAGTGGAGGTAATCAACAAAAGGTTATACTTGCAAAATGGCTTATGCTATCTCCAGAAGTACTAATAATAGATGAACCTACAAGGGGGATAGATGTAGGAGCAAAGAAGGAAATATACGAATTACTAAATGAACTTAAAGCATCTGGAAAGGCAATAATAATGATATCTTCAGATTTACCAGAAGTTTTAGGAATAAGCGATAGAATAATTGTTATGAGTGAAGGAAGAATATCAGGAGAATTAAAAAGAGAAGAAGCTTCACAAGAAAGCATAATGAAATTAGCTGTTGGAATGAATAAATAGTTGGGAGGATACAATTATGAATATTAATATAAAAGAAACTGCATCTAAATATAAATCTCTTATAGGGCTAGTGTTACTATGTGCGATAATTACATTTGTTACACCATCATTTTTATCACTATCAAATATTACTAATGTTTTTACACAAGTTTCAGTTAATGCAATAATTGCAGTAGGTATGACTTTTGTTATCTTAACTGGTGGAATAGACTTATCAGTTGGTTCAACTTTAGCAATTAGTGGAGCATTATCAGCATCAATTATTAAATCAACAGGAAGTGTTACATTAGCAATAATAGTTGCAGCATTAGTTGGTATAGCAATTGGTTTAGTAAATGGACTTTTAATATCAAAAGGTAAGTTACAAGCATTTATAGCAACACTTGCAACAATGACAATATTTAGAGGTGCTACTTTAGTATTTACAAATGGAACTCCAATTTCTAAGTTACCAGAAAAATTTGTTAATATAGGTAATGGGAAAATAGGATTTATGCCAATTCCAGTTATAATCACTGTAATCGTTTCTATAATAGCAATTTATGTTTTATCACAAACAAGATTTGGTAGATATCTTTATGCACTAGGTGGAAATGAAGATTCAGCTAGACTATCAGGTATAAATACAGATAAAATTAAGACTTTAGTGTATGTAGTTTCAGGTTTTGCATCATCAATAGCAGGGGTAATTATAACTAGTAGAATAGCATCAGCTTCACCAAATGCAGGAACAAGTTTTGAATTAGATGCAATAGCAGCAGTTGTTATTGGAGGTACATCACTAGCAGGTGGAGAAGGTAAAATAACAGGAACATTAATAGGTGCTCTTATTATAGGAGTATTAAACAACGGATTAAACTTAATGAACGTATCACCATTTTATCAATCAATAGTAAAAGGATTAGTTATCTTAATAGCAGTATTATTAGATAAAAAGAGCAGAAAGAAAGCATAATTGAAATAGGAGGAGATAACATGAAAGGTATAAAAAAGATATTAGCATTTTCTCTAGTAGCCATAATTTCAATGAGTTTCTTTATTGGATGCTCAAATAGAAAGAGTGACAAAAAAGTTGGAATAGTTTTATCTACTTTAAATAATCCTTTCTTTGTCAGTATGAAAGAAGGAGCAGAAAAAGAAGCAGAAAAGCTAGGATTTGAATTAATAGTATTAGATTCACAAAATGACCCAGCTAAGGAAAGATCTAATGTAGAAGATTTAATACAACTTGGTGTAGTAGCTTTATTAATAAATCCAACAGATAGTGATGCTGTTGTTAAATCAGTAGAAGTTGCAAATGAAGCAAATATACCAGTAATTACTTTAGATAGACAATCAAATGGAGGAGAAGTTACAAGTCATATAGCTTCAGATAATATAAAGGGTGGAGCTATGGCAGCAGAATTTGTTTTAGAAAAGCTTGGAACTGAAGCAAATATAAATGTAGTTGAACTTCAAGGTATTCCAGGAGCATCAGCAACTAGAGATAGAGGAGCAGGTTTTCATAGTATCTTAGATGATAAAACAAATGTTAAGTTTGTTTCAAGTCAAGCAGCAGATTTTGATAGACAAAAGGGTTTATCAGTAATGGAAAATATACTACAAGGAAACTCAGATGTTCAAGTAGTATTTGCTCATAATGATGAAATGGCTCTTGGAGCAGCTAAGGCTATTGGAACAAGTAATGTTAAGGCAATGGTTATTGGTTTTGATGGAAACGAAGATGCCTTAGATGCAGTTGAAAAAGGAGAAATGATTGCAACTGTTGCACAACAACCAGATTTAATTGGTGCATTAGGAGTTGAATTAGCATTGAAAATATATAATGGGGAAGCTGTAGATAAAGAAATAGCAGCTGATCTAAAAATTGTTAGTAATCAAAATTATTAGTAAATTTGTCAAATAAATATTAGTAAATTATGATATAATCTTATATGTAAGACTGCAATAAGGAGTGGAATTTATGAGCAAGGTAACTCTTCTAGATATCGCAAAATATGCAAATGTATCTAGGACCACAGCATCGATGGTATTAAATAATAAAGATATAAATGTATCAGAAGAAACAAGAAATAGAGTTTTAGAAGCAGCAAAAGAACTTAACTATATACCCAATTCATTAGCAAGAAGTTTAAGTACGAAAAAAAGTTATACCATAGGTTTTGTTATTCCAGATATAGAAAATCCATTCTTTGCAGAGATGGCAAAAGCTATTGAAATAGAAGCAGAAAAACATGGATATAGTATAATCTTATGTAATACATTCAATAGTAGTAGAAAAGAAGAAGAGTATATAAGATTATTAATAAGCAAACTAGTTGACGGAGTAATAATCGTAGCAAGTGGTAAGAAAAGTAATTCTATAAATATGCTAAAATCTAATGAAGTACCATTTGTTGTTGTTGATAGGCACATTGATGAAGAAGAAAATGTAAATGGTGTCTTTTGTGATAACGAAGAGGGAATAAAAATAGGTTTGGATTATTTAATAGGAAAAGGATATAAGAATATAGCTTTTGTAGGAGCAACTCAAAATGAAGTAAGCTCAAATTCAAGACTTAGATACTTTGAAAAAATATCTAATGAGTATAATATTTTTAATGAACTTTTATTAGAAGAGGATGAAATTTCATTACAAGGGGGAATAAATGCAACTGAAAGACTCATGACGAAAAATAATAATATTGATGTAATATTTTATAGTAGTGATATTATGGCTATTGGTGGAATCAAGTGCCTCATTAGAAAAGGTTTAAAAGTACCAGAAGACATAGGAATATTAGGTTATGATAATATAGGAATATGTTCTTATATAGAGCCAGAACTAACTACAATTGCACAACCCATTTATAATATGGGAAAGGAAGCCTTTAATTTATTAATGGATGTTGCAAGTAATAATAGTAAAGAAAATATTATTAATTTAAAACCGTATTTAGTAGAAAGAAAAACAGTAAAATAGATTAGGTGGTGTAAAATATGAATAAAGAAAATTTAATTTCTATTTCTAAGAATGTTAGAAAAAATATAATAGAAATGCTTTGTGAATCAAAATCTGGACATCCAGGTGGATCATTATCTTGTGCAGATATAGTAACATATTTATATTATGAAAAGATGAATATAGATGTAAATAATCCTAAGTGGGAGCAAAGAGATAGATTTGTATTGAGTAAAGGACATGCAGCTCCAGCACTTTATTCAGTATTAGCTGAAAAAGGATTTTTCCCTAAGGAAGAATTAAAAACTTTAAGAAAAACGGGTGGATTACTTCAAGGACATCCAGATTCTAAACATGTTCCAGGAGTTGATGTTTCAACAGGATCACTTGGACAAGGAATATCTAATGCTGTAGGAATGGCTTTAGGATTAAAAGCTCAAAATAATAATGCTAGAGTTTATGCAGTATTAGGAGATGGAGAACTTCAAGAAGGTTTAGTTTGGGAAGCTTCAATGGCAGCTGCTCATTATAAATTAGACAACTTAGTTGCAATAGTTGATTTTAATGGATTACAAATAGATGGTAAAAACGAAGAAGTTATGGGAATTAGTCCTTTAGATGAAAAGTTTAGAGGTTTTGGATTTAACGTAATTGAATGTGATGGACATGACTATGAAGAATTAGATAAAGCTTTTAAAAATGCAGAAGAAACAAAAGGCAAGCCAACTGTAATAATAGCTAAAACAGTAAAGGGTAAGGGCGTTAGCTTTATGGAAAACCAAGCAGGATGGCATGGACAAGCACCTAACAAAGAACAAACAGAACAAGCTATTACTGAAATCATGAAGTAGGAGGTATTTATAATGGGTAAGGCAACAAGAGAATCATATGGAATGGCTCTAGTAGAATTAGGAAAAGAAAATGAAAAAGTTGTAGTTCTTGATGCGGATCTTTCTAAGTCAACAAAAACATGTGATTTTAAAAATATGTTTAAAGATAGATTTTTTAATGCAGGTATAGCAGAGCAAAACTTAATGGGAATGGCAGCAGGTTTTGCTAATGTAGGAAATATACCATTTGCTAGTACTTTTGCAGTATTTGCTACAGGTAGAGCATTTGAAGTAATAAGAAATTCAATATGCTATCCAAAAATGAATGTTAAAATAGCTGCAACTCATGCAGGAATAACAGTTGGAGAAGATGGTGGTTCACACCAATCTGTTGAAGATATTGCACTTATGAGCGCACTTCCAAATATGACTGTAATAGTACCAGCAGATCATAGAGAAGCTATGCAAGCTACAAAAGCAGCAGCAAATTTTGTAGGACCAGTATATTTAAGATTTGGTAGATGTAATACAGAAGATATATTTGACGATAACTATAAATTTGAAATTGGAAAAGGTGTAGAGCTTAGAGAAGGAAATGACGTAGCTATAATTGCAACTGGAATGATGGTTCAAAAAGCTATAGAAGCATCTGATAAATTAAAAGAAGAAGGAATAAATGCTAGAGTTATTAATATTTCTACTATTAAGCCAATAGATAAAGAATTAATAATAAAGGCAGCAAAAGAAACAAAAGGAATAGTTACAGCTGAAGAACATTCAATAATAGGTGGACTTGGAGCAACAGTTTCTCAAGTTGTAACAAGCAATCATCCTACAGTAGTTAAAACAGTAGGAATAAAAGATACATTTGGTGAATCAGGAACTCCTGATGAATTAATGAAGAAATATGGCTTAACAAGTGATGAAATAATAAAAGCTGTAAAAGAAATTATTTAATATAGGATTAAAATAAAGGTTTAACATTTATATAATTTACTTAAATGGAAAAGATACCTCAATTTACATAGGTATCTTTTTTATTGTATGGGGAAATATAATATTATTAAAATTACAATCAGTTATGAAAAAAAAGAGTTAATGATAATAAGTAAAACTTATAACTTATGATTAAGTCAAAAAGGTTCATTTAGACAAGCTTTTGTTAATAATTGCATTAAAATTAATTTTGTAACAACTAATAAATTCTAATTTTCATATTAAATAGAAAATATATTTTTTATTTTTTAGAATACAATTTAAAAATATGCAATATTATGATAAATTATAAGTAGAGGAATTATTTAGGGGGACAGTCGTAATGGATGTTATAATATATAGACTAGTTTTAAATTACTTAGATGAAAAAGTAACAAGTGACCTGAAGGATGAATTTATAAATGCATCATTACATTTTAATATAAATAATGATATTTATAAAGAGTATTCACCAGTACAAATTGAATGCATGATAAATAAAATATCATCAGAAGAAATAATAGATTATGTTGAGTTATGTTCAGTATATGGCTATATATTATGTAGAGCTATAGAACAAAACAAACTTAATTCTGAAGATAGAATAGAAGTTCTTCAAATAGCTTTAGAAATAAGTAATTCAATTACGAATTATTTAAGAGGGACAATAAATGAAAATGAGTTATTTGGAAAATTGTTAAATATAATAAAAAAACTTAATTTAACTAAGGAACAAAATGAAAAGGTAATTAAAATGTTAAATTAAGATTTATGTAAAGGTTAACGTTATATTTTGCGAAGCAAAATAGTGAAGAGTGAAATAGTTAATAGGGAAAAAGTTAAGGAGAAAATCCTTACAGGATTTTTTTTAATAAAAGATGCTTTGCACTTATAGATTAAATTTTGCGTAGCAAAATAGCCTAAGATTTTCACTCTTTCACTCCTAACTTTTCACTAATAAATTGCTTCGCAATTTACAACTAAGGCGAAGATAAACAGATATGTAAAGAAGTATTAGATATATGCTTATTTCACAGTCTATTTATCTTCGCTATTGTTATATTACAGCATAAATAGCGAAGAATGAAGAGTGAAAGAGTTAAGGGGAAAATCCTAAGGATTTTTGAATGTAAAATGCTATGAATAACTTTAATTTAAGTTTTGCATAGGCAAAACATCCACAATTCTTTCATTTTTTCATTCTTCATTAATAAATAGTGTTTTAATAGTTAAAAAATATGGTAGAATTTTAAGGAGAAAGGAGTGATTAACATTATGAATAAAGCAATGGAAGTTTTAGAAAAATACTTTGGATATAACTCCTTTAGAGAAGGGCAAAGTGAAATAATATCAAATATTCTAAGGGGAAGGGATAGCCTTTGCATTATGCCAACTGGTGGAGGAAAATCAATTTGCTATCAAATTCCTGCTTTAATTTTTAATGGAATTACTTTAGTTATATCTCCTTTAATATCTCTAATGAAGGATCAAGTTGATTCAATTAATGATATAGGAATAAAGGCAGAATATATAAATAGTACTCAAAGTTTAGATGAAATAAAAGAAATATTAAAAAGATGCTATGATGGAGAAGTTAAACTTTTATATATAGCACCAGAAAGATTAGAAAGTGAATACTTCAATAAGATGTTAAGAAAGCTTTGGATAAGTCAAGTTGCAGTAGATGAAGCACATTGTGTTTCTATGTGGGGACATGATTTTAGAAAAAGTTATAGATATATAGCTCCTTTTATAAAAAGCCTAAATGTTAGGCCTGTAGTTACTGCATTTACTGCTACGGCAACTACAGAGGTAAGAAAAGATATTTTGAACCTTTTAGAACTTATTAATCCATATTCATATTTAGGAAGTTTTAATAGGGAAAATTTATCAATATGCATACATAAGGAAGAAGATAAAGCTGAGTTTGTAAAAGATTATATAAGAAATCATGAAGAGGTTTCAGGAATAGTTTATTGTGCAACTAGAAAAGAAGTTGATGCTTTATACTATTACTTAAAAGAAAGAGGAATAGAAGTAGTAAAGTATCATGGTGGATTAAAAGATGATGAAAAAAATTATTATCAAGAAGAGTTTTTAAAAGATAATTTCAATGTAATGATTGCAACAAATGCCTTTGGTATGGGAATAGATAAGTCCAATGTAAGATATATAATACATTTTACTCTATGTAAGAATCTTGAAAATTATTATCAAGAAATAGGTAGAGGAGGCAGAGATGGAGAAAAAACAGAATGTCACCTTCTATATAATAGGGAAGATATAAGAACATTAGAATATTTAATATATACTACAGTAGGTAATACGAGAAAAGAAATTGAAATAAAAAAACTACAAAGTATGGTTGATTTTTGTGAATCTGATAAATGTTATAGAAGCTTTATTTTAAATTACTTTGGTGATAAAGATGCAAAACCGTATTGTAATAACTGTAGCAACTGTTTAAATAATGAAGAACTTAGAGATTTTACAATAGAAGCTCAAATGATTTTATCATGTGTATATAGAACGAGAGAGCAATATGGAATTTCAGTATTAGTTGATATCTTAAGAGGATTTAAAGGGCCTAAGATAATTCAAAATAATTTAGATAAATTAACTACATATGGAATCATGAAGGAATATAGTAGTAAATTCATAAGAGATTTAATTAAAACTTTATTAGACCTAGGATATGTTAATTTAAAAGAGGGTACATATTCAATGCTAAAATTAAATCCTAAATCAATTCGAGTATTAAAATCCCAAGAAAAAGTTATTTGTAAACTAAGTGAAGATATTGAGGAAAAGATTGAAAATAAAGACTTATTTAATAAGCTAAAATTGTGGAGAAAAGAAAAAGCTAATATTCTAGGAATAAAACCATATATTATATTTTCAGATTCAACTCTTATTGAACTTGCTAACAAAGTTCCAAAAGATAAAGAGGAATTGCTAAGAATTAGAGGGATGGGAGAAAAGAAATTTGAAAAGTATGGGGATGAGGTTTTGAATATAATAAATAAATGATTGTATAGAAGTCTTTTAAGTATTGAAAAACTTAGAAGTTTTTTGATTGTATTAAAGTAGAAAAATATTATGGAAATATGCACATAAACTATACAATTGTATATTAGATATATCTATTATCATGTATAATAATAGATAGAAGTTATGAAAATTATATTTTGGATATAGAAAGATATTTAGAATATATAAAGTTTGCTTTATTAATTAAATGTGAATTATATTCAATTAATAAATTTAAATTATATGATAAATAGAAATAAAAATAAAAATTTAAAAATAATATGTAGAAATATTGTACTGTGTACCTTTAGTATGGTAAATTAATAAGGAATGAGTTATATGATAGAAAAATTAATATATAGATTTGTTGACAGTTTAAGTGAATATAATAATTATAATGAAGAGCAAGTTGAACAAATAAAATATTCTCTAAAAGTTATAGTATATGAACTAATAAAAATAATACTTTTAATCATAATATTTTCAATTTTAGGATATTTTAAAGAAAGTTTATTGATTCTTTTTATAATGTCAATTACTAAGCCTTTTATTGGCGGTTATCATGAAGATACACAATTAAAATGTTTTACTGCAACATTGATTTTAATAGTAATTATAATAATTTTATTCGAAAACAATAAATTAAATTTAACTAGTTCAAGTATATTAAATTTTATTAGTATATTTTCTATTTATAATAAGGCACCAATTATAAATGACAAAATGCCTATTACAAGGGAAGACCTTATTAGAAAAAATAGAAAAATTGGAATTACAAATGTAGTATTGCTTGCTCTATTATCACTTATTATGTTTAAAGTTAAGTGGATTTCACAAATAATAGTTTGGACTATTTTAGTACAAGCTATATTAATGTTTAATAAATATAAATATGTAGGAGGGAAAGGTAAATGAAAATGAAAAAGTGGCTAGGATCATTAATGTTATTATTATCAGCAGTTTTAATAAATGTTGGTCCTACATCTGTAATGAGTGTAGGTGTAGAAGAAATGCCAGATTCAATTAAAAAACTAAGATAGGGGACAAAATATGCTTACTGGATTGATCGATATCATAATTAGTATTATTCAAAGTGTTATGTTTATTATTGCATCAAATTATTGTGTGAATAAACAATATAAAAAAAGTAAATTACAATTAATTATTTTAATAGCAATAACATCATTTTTTGTAATATTTAGTACTTATTTATTAGGAAATTCAAGTTTAGGAATAATAGTAATACATATTGGACAATTATTATTAACAAACTTAATGTTTAAAGATGATAAATTAGGAGCTACTATTGGGTTTAGCATAATATATTCAATAATTGGAATAAGTGCTAATTTATCCTTTGTAATATTTACAATATTTAATAATATTTCAACTTATGATAATATATATGCAATTATAATAATTTTGTACTTTCCTCAATTTATTATTTCATATTTTGTATTAAAGAATATGAAGTTTATTCATAAGATAAATTTGATAATTAAATCAAGAGTTTCGTCTATAATTACTTTAATAATAGGAACTGTAGTGTTTGATTTTATAATGTCATTTTCACGTATTATTAGTGATAAAGACAATCCAGTATTCAAAGAAATAATTTTTGTATTATTAGGTGGATTTATTATTTTTATTGCTTGGCATTTTATAAATATAGATAAAAATTCCAAGCAAGTATATATATTAAATGAAGAATTAGAAAGTAAGATTAATGAACTAAAAAAAATAAAGCATGATTATGGTTCACAGATTTCATATTTGTATGGAGCATATCTAATGAATAATTATGAAAAATTAGGTGAATTATTAAAAGGGATAATAGAGGGAAATGATATTTCAACTCAAGTGAAAGTTTTAAGCACTGAGGATTCTATTATAGCTCAAGTAGTTAACTCAACTGATTTAAAAGAAGTAGATGTTCTAATAGATGAAAAGGCTGAATTAAAAGATACTAATATAAGTGAGTTAGAACTTCATAAAATTATTTCTAATATAGTAAGAAATTCTATAGAAGCATTAAAAGGAAGAGGGTTATTAATGATTAATAGTTATTACTCTTATAATCATGTTATAATAAGCCTTCAAAATAATGGACCGGAGATTGATAAGAATATAATTGATAGAATTTTTGAAGAAGGATTTTCTACAAAGAAAAATAAAAATGGAGATAATGGATTTGGATTACATATAGTAAAAGAAATAGTTGATAAAAATAATGGACATATTAGTGTAACAAGTAATAAAGAAGTAACTAAGTTCGTTATAAAACTACCTTTACATATTTAATAGTGATTTAATAGTAAAAAATAAAACATACATAATATAAATAATTAAAAATAGAATGAAAATAATTACTTTAATAAAAATAAGGGAGAAGTACAAAAGCTTCCCCCTTATTTTTATATATTATTAAATTTAATTTTTTATTAATTCCAGACAGAATTATTCCAATAATCAATAATATAGGAAATATGCTTGAGAATAAAATTCCAATCTTTATATTATCATTAAAAATACTAGATAATCTACCTACAATTGTTGGGCCAAGTGAGCATCCTATATCTCCTGCAAGTGCTAAAAAAGCAAACAGTGCAGTTCCACCCTTCTTTAGTATTGATGAAGATATACTAAAGGTTCCTGGCCATAAAATACCAACTGAAAATCCACAAATACCACAGCATATAAGAGATAATAATGCCCAAGGTGATAGGGAAATAATAATATAGCTTATAAAGCAAAGCAAACTACAAAATATCATTGATAGTTTTAGATTTATTTTCTCGCCTAATTTGCCATATACTGTTCTAGATATACCCATCATTATTGCAAAAAACATTGGACCTGCTAAATCATCAAGAGATTTATTACCATTAAGGGTTTTTTCTGCAAAAGTAGATGCCCATTGACTAATAGACTGTTCACTTGCTTCATCACATATCATTAAAAATATCATTAGCCAAAATATTTTATTTGAAAGTAATTCTTTAACTGTTAAACTATTTTCACCATCTTCTATTAAATGCAAAATAGGAATTTTTATGAAAAGAAAAATATTAAATATTGGTATTAGGGACTAGAATATTGCAAGGTACTTCCAATTTAAAATTCCAAATACACTAAAAAATATTGTTGATATTAAAACTACAGAAATGTGTCCCCAGCAATAAAAAGAATGCAATAGGCTCATTGCAGCTTCTTTATTATCTGTTGGACATGCTTCTACTATAGGACTTATTAAAACTTCAATTAATCCACCACCAATAGCATAAATCATAACTGAAATTAGTAATCCAATAAAAGGATCGCTGAAGAGTTCTGGAAGAATAGTTAATGATATTAGTCCTAGTCCAGCACAAATATGAGCTATTATTACAGAAAGCCTATAGCCTATTTTATCTATAAATCCAGCAGAGAGAAAATCAATTAATAATTGAAATCCAAAATTGAAAGTAACTAAAAAAGTTATTTTTGATATTGGAATATTATAAGATGATTGAAAAGTTAGAAATAATAATGGAATAAAATTATTTATTATTGCTTGTACAATATAGCCAATGAAAGAAGCATACATTGTATGTTTATAAGTAAAAGTCATGTTATCCTCCATTTTATAAATTTAAGTTAAAGATTACAAAGTATATTATAGAATAAATGAATATATTTTATTAGTATCATGTTGAAAATATTAACATATTAATAAGTATTTAGTAAAATATATATAATATGAACAATATATGTTGATGTACTTAGCAATGCTTTTAAAAGTATATTCTTATATAAGTTACTACATAAAGAGTGGAATATTTTATTTAGTGCATCTTTGGGATATACAACGCTTAAGATAATTTATGCAAATAAAAATTTAACTGTAGAGTTTGATGCTTATTAAAGATATTGAACAATTCTAAAAGATAAAATAAATACGTCTAGCAATAAAACCTTAATAGGGGGAATTATGAAAACAATTGTTATTTACAAATCTAAATCAGGGTATACAGAAACATATGCAAAATGGATTTCAGAAGATCTAAATTGCGATTTAAAAGTAGCTGATGATATAACAATAGAAGAACTTGAAAAATACGATGTAATTATTTATGGTGGCGGACTTTATGCTGTGGGCATTAACGGATTAGCATTAATAAAGAAAAATTATGATTTATTATGTAACAAGAAAATTGTTATTTGGGCAACAGGGGCAAGCACAGGAAGAGAAGAAGAGCTTCAACAAGTATGGGATTATAATTTTAATAAATAGCAATCAAATTCTATTAAAACCTTTTATTTGAGAAGTGGATTTAATTAGGTATGTAAAAGGGTTAGATGAGTAATAATTTGTCAATTCTATTAATTATAGTAGGATTAATACTTATTGTTATAGGATTCAGAAAAGAAGAAGTTTAATGAATAATTTTAGAATAATACGAAGAGAAAATTAAAAATACTGCATACTCACTCATGAATAATGCGGTATTTATATGATTGTATAGTAGAGGTTATCTAATGAGTTGAAAATGATATCGCTACTTCGCCCTTACCAACTATTGCTATTATTTTTTTTGTTGCAATATTACGGAGATAAAATTTGTAATTATATGGAATTTTGCTAATAAATTCATCAATATTCATTTCTTCATCAAGAATCATAATTTTAGTAGGAACGTTGGTAATTAGTGTTAATCCTATATCAACATCATTTGTATTCTCCTTTGTTTTTTATTAGTTTTTGATAAAAAAAATTATTTATACTTACAAAGTAAATTTCAAAGCTTATTTAGTTCGAAATTTAAATACATTATGCAAATATACATAATGAAATAAAATCATATTTATAAAGGGAAAAAGGGGATTATGTTGTGTTAATTAAAACAAGGGATAATATGAAACTTATAGATATAAGAATGTTATCTATTAAGGAAGAAAGATTAATTGTAAGAAGATATATTCTGGAAGGAACTTATGGGTTTAACTTCTTTTTAGTAGAAATACTATTGAGCTAGGAAACTATGAAAATGAAGAAGAAGCAATAAAAGAATTAGATGAAATTGAAGATTTTTTATAGAAAATCCTAATGGAATTTATAAGATGCCAACATATGCAGATACAGATAAAATTAAATAAATATGAGAGTATAAAGTTAATATATTTAAAGAGTTCTAGCATGTATTAAATTAAAATAAAAATTATAATTTAATACATTATAGAACTTTTTTGTTATGTTAAGATTTATAATATAAAAATAGAAAATATATGATCTTAATTTTGCTACATTACTTCAATAAGTCTATTAATTATTAACGGCATAAAACATTAATGATGTAGATTATTAATTAAAACATATATATAATATTAAGTATTCTAAAAAAGGAGGGGTGTATATGAATTTAAAGGCTATGATGGACTCAGTTTTAAAGTTAAGTTCTAGTATTTCAAAGAATAATGGAATAGCTTTCTTTAAGAAAGGGTTAGTATCTAAGGTTGTAAGTAAAAAGATAAATGATACTTATCATATATATGGTAGAGTTTTAGAAAATAAAGATGAATATAGCACTCATTTAAAGTTTGATTCCAATAATAAAATAATTGATACTAAATGTAGTTGCAATCAATTTGAAGAAAATAGTAAGGAAATGAAGAATTATTTTTGCAGTCATTTAGTAGCAACTATGTATAGATTTTATTATTCAATATTAAATAATAAAGAAAATATTAAAAAAGAAAAAAGTGAAATTAATAAGAGGATATTGAAACTAGATATAAAGATAAAGCAAGTGAAAGTAAATAAAAATGAAGAATATCATTTGGAGTTTAGATCAGGAGAAGAAAATACAATTGCAGTAGAAGCATTAGGAAAATTTTTATTTGATGAAAATAATAAGTTTAATGAAAATGATACTTTAATTATAGATTTTTTTAAGGCAAAATTTAAAGAGAATAAAAGTAGAATTGTAGATAGTAGAAGCTTTGTATTATATAAAAATGAAATTAGAAGCTTTTTGAAGTTAGTAGATAACAATAAGAGTATAGTTTTAACTTATGATTATATGAACTATAATTCAACTATTTATAAGGAAGATATGCCTTTAATATTTACGTTAAAGAAAAAGGGCGAAGCTTTAATAGTAAATCCTCAAAAGAAGAATACAACACCTATTGATGATAAAAAAGAAGTTTGGATATATGATAAAAAAATATATTTACCTACAGAAAAGCAACTAAAATATTATAAGGCAATATATGATAAGTTAGAGCAAAAAGGAAGCTTGATTTATAAAAATACAGAAAATAATTTAAAGAAATTATTATTTATATTAGGTGAAATTTCAAAGGACATAATTATAGATGAAACTGTAAAATTTGAAATAAATAAAGTTAATATTCCAAGATTTTATATAGAAAAAGAAAATGAAAATATATATTGCAGTATTGATATAAATTATGCAAATAGCTTAGATGGCTTGAAAGATAGTAGAGCCAAGGAAAAAATAGAAATGGAGCTAGAAAGATATAAGTTTATAAAGCATAAAGATAAATTTATATTTACAGGAAATGATGAGGATAAATACATATTATTAAGCGAAGGTATAAATAAGTTAAATCAAATTGGAATAGTAACTTTATCTAACGAGTTTGGTGAAATTAAGCTTATAAAATCTAATGATATATTAAGTGAAATAGAAGAAATAGATGATTATTATAAGTTTGATTATAAGATAGATGGGGTAGATTATAACGAAATAGCAGAAATAATGGAACGAATAAAAAATGGAAGTTCCTTTTATAAAACTAGAGAAAATAATTTCTTAGATTTAAAGGATATGGAAGTAGTTGAATTTTTTAAAACAATAGAAGAGTTGAATTTATTTAATAATGTTTATAAAGAAGAAATATATGTGGATAAATTTAATTTATTGCATTTAGAAAATAAGATAAAAAATAAAAGAATTCCATTTATAACTGGAGGAGAAAAAATAAATGAATTAATAGATAATTTGAAGAATAAGGAAGAAAAACATGATGTTCCAAAGGATTTAAATGCAAAGCTTAGAGATTATCAAATTAAAGGATATAATTGGCTAAAGTCAATAGAAAACTTAGGCTTTGGTGGAATATTAGCTGATGATATGGGGCTAGGTAAAACTATTCAAACGATAACTTTATTACTTTCAAATAAGAATAAAAAAAGTTTAATTATAACTCCAACTTCTGTTGTGTACAATTGGAAAAGTGAATTTGAAAAATTTGCAGATACTTTAAATGTAGGAGTAATTCATGGAAGTGTTAGTGAAAGAAATAAAGTTAAAGATGAATATAAAGAATATGATGTTTTACTAACCACTTATGGAACTTTAAGAAGTGATTATCAATGGTATGAAGATAAAAAGTTTGATTTTTGTATAATTGATGAAGCGCAAAATATTAAAAATAAAAAATCTAAAATTTCAGAGTTAGTTAAATCAATAAAAGCAAATTGTAAATTAGCTTTAACAGGAACACCAATAGAAAATAATTTGCTAGAATTATGGTCAATATTTGACTTTATAATGCCTGGATATTTATATAATGAAGAAAGGTTTAAAGGTAAGTTTTTAAGTGGAGATGATGAAAGTTTAAAAGAACTTAAAGAACTAATTTCACCATTTATACTAAGACGTTTAAAAGAAGATGTACTAGATGAATTACCATATAAAATAGAAAAAGAATACTTAATACCAATGACATTTAGTCAAAAACAAATTTATAATTCATATATGAAGGAAGTTAAGAAGAAGATTAAGGAAAATAAAAAAATCAAAGACAATAAAATTGTTATATTATCTTATCTTACAAAATTACGTCAGCTTTGTTTAGACCCATCTTTATTAATAGATGATTTTAAAGAAGAAAGTGCAAAAATAAAAGCAGTTAAGGAAATAATAAAAGAAACTATAGATTCAAATAAAAAAATAATTATCTTTTCACAATTTACATCTGTATTAAAAAAGATAGGAAATAAACTAGAAGAGGATGATATTAACTATTTATATTTAGATGGAAGTATTAAAGCAAAGGAAAGAATAAATTTAGTTGATGAATTTAATAATAGAGATAAAAATATATTCTTAATTTCCTTAAAAGCTGGTGGAGTTGGATTGAATTTAACGTCAGCTAGTGTTGTAGTCCACTTTGACCCTTGGTGGAATCCAGCTGTTCAAGATCAAGCAACAGATAGAGCTCATAGAATTGGTCAAAAAAATATAGTTGAAGTAATAAAGCTTATATCTAAAGATACCATTGAAGAAAAGATTATAAAGCTTCAAGAAGAAAAGAAAGAATTAATTAGCAAGATAATAGATGGAGATGCGTTGAGTGGAGAAACGTTAAATACAATAACAGAGGAAGAATTACTAAAACTATTTAGCTGATAGTTATAAATTGCTAATATAAAAGGCTACGATAAATAGATATGCTCCATAAGCTAAATAGCTTAGCAAAGAAGTACTAGGCTCGGAAAAACTGCTATGCCAAGAGTTTTGGTTAACTCGCTGCGCTCAAACAAACCAATAACACTAAGGCCTAGTAGTTCTTCCTTCACCAAGTCTTTCTAATTGCCCGCTATATGCTTATTCCGCATATTCTATTTATCTTCGCCAACTTATATTTATCATTTATAATTATAATCAAAAAAGTTTTAAGGGATAAAGAGTGAAAAAGTTGAATTTAAGTTTTGTATAGTAGGCATTGAATATTTAGTCAAGTTATATGAAATTAGTATAAAATATGATCTACTGAATCTTGTCTGAAATAGATTTACATTAACTTTTCACTCTTCACTAGATCCAGGAGGTGCAGTTTTAATGGATATATATACAATAGGACATTCAAATTATACAGTTGAAAAATTAATAGAAATGTTAAGATATTATGATATTAATTGTGTTGTTGATATTAGAGGAACACCTTATTCAAAATATAATGTGCAATTTGATAAAGAAACTATAAAATATACTTTAACTAAAGCTGGATTTATATATATTTATATGGCTAAGGAGCTTGCAGCAAAAAGAATAAATAAGGTTTCTTATAATGAAGAAGGATATTCTGATTTTGAAAAAGTTATTCATGAGGAAGACTTTATTAAGGGGATTGAAAGATTAAAGGACGGATGTAATAAAGGGTATAGAATTGCTTTACTTGGAGCAATGCAAGATCCAATAAGATGTCATAGAAGTATATTAGTTGGGAGAGCTTTAAAGGAATCTGGATTTAATGTAATGCATATTTTAGATGATTATTCTACAAAAGATCAAGATTATATTAATGAAAGAGTACTTGATAAATATTTTCCTGATAGATCTCAAATAACTATAGATGCCTTATTAGGAAATGAAATGAGCATAGAAGAAATGATAAATGAAGGCTATAGAATGGCTAATAAAGAAATTGGTTATAGAATTGAATGTTTGCCTGTAGAGAAAAAGCGTTAGGCAAGTGTTATTTATATTAGTAGAATTATTTTAAAAAATCTATTAAAATTTTTAATTTAGCTATTTATGTAAACTAGTATCTTTATTATTTAATATACAAAAAATAAATTATAAAGATTATTAATTTAAATAGGAATTTATTAAAGCAAAGAAACTAATGAGAGGAGAGAAGTTTTTATGAGATATGTTATAGTTTGTGTAGTAAAGGGAGAAGCTGGAGCCTTTAATAATGAAATGAGAAAAGATATATTTCAAAAATTTAAAGCTAAGTCATCAAAGCTACCCGCACATTTTACTATTAAAGCACCCTTTGAATATGATAAAAGTATAAAAGATTTAGAAGATGCTTTATATAAATTCAGTAAAAATGAAAAGAAGGCAGAATTTATAATGGATAAATATAATCATTTTGATAACAGAGTTATTTATATGGATGTAAATATGTCTAATGAAGGTAAAGTTATTCATGATAAATTAATAGATATTCTTGATAATTTTGATTATATTGAATTTAATAAAAAGGATGGAAAAGATAAAATTTTTCATGTTACATTAACTTCTAAAAAGGTTCCATCGATATATAAAGAAGTATGGGAATATGTAAATAAATATCCATTTGAATTTAATTGTTACTTCGATAATATAAGCATATTTAAATGGGTAGATAATACATGGAAACTACATAAAGAGTTTATTATAGAGAATTAAATATAGAAAAATAAGCATTTCAAATTATGAGATGCTTATTTTTTATATGTTTTCACAAGGGTATTTTAACAAAATGCTAATATTTATTTGTATAAAATTATGATTTATTACAATTAGTTAAAATGTTATAATATTTTGTTAAAAATATATTGATTTTATTAATATTTTAATATATTATATATTTAAATATTAATAAGTTATGTAAGTAATGACTTTTTTTAGGGGGCGATTTTATGGAAGAAAATAGAGAACAGTGGGGATCAAAATTAGGATTTATTATTGCAGCAGTAGGTTCAGCAGTAGGACTAGGTAATATTTGGCGTTTTCCATATATAGCATATACAAACGGTGGTGGGGCATTTTTAATACCGTATTTTTTTGCTATATTTACAGCAGGTATTCCATTATTAATATTGGAATATGGACTAGGGCATAAATATAAAGGGTCAACACCACTTGCAATTGCAAAGGTAAAGAAAAAGTGGGAATGGCTTGGATGGTGGCCAACAATAAATGCATTTATAATTTTAACATACTACTCTATGATTTTAAGTTGGGCAGTAAATTATTTAAGATTTAGCATAAATAAAGGATGGGGAAGTGATACGGATGCATTTTTCCATACAGACTTTATTAAATTATCTAGTTCACCATTTGATTTTGGTGGTATGATTTTACCTATATTAATAGGAATAGCAATTATTTGGTTTATAAGTTGGTTTATATGCTATAAAGGTATAAAGGCTGGAATAGAAAAAGCTAATAAAATTCTTCTTCCGGCACTTGTAATTATAATGATTATAATAGCGATTAGAGCTGTTAATTTAGAAGGAGCAGCAGAAGGACTAAATACACTGTTTACACCAGATTGGTCAAAGGTTATAGATCCAAAGGTATGGGTAGCTGCTTATGGACAAGTATTCTTTTCCCTTAGCTTAGCCATGGGAATAATGATGACTTATTCCAGTTATCTACCTAAGAAAACTGATATAAATAATAGTGCATTTATGACTGCATTTGCAAATTGTGGTTTTGAATTTTTATCAGCTATAGCTGTATTTTCTATATTAGGATTTATGGCAAGTGCAAAAGGGATACCGATGAGTGAAGTTGTATCAAGTGGAGTTGGACTTGCTTTTGTAGTATTCCCAGCGGTATTTACAGAAATGGGATCAGTAGGAACACTTTTAGGTGTATTATTCTTTTTATGTTTGTTATTTGCAGGTTTAACATCATCTGTATCATTAATAGAAGCTGTTTCAGCACCATTTATAGATAAGTTTGGTTGGGCAAGAAATAAAGTTGTTGCAATAATTTGCTTAATAGGATTTTCAATTGGAATATTATATTCTACAGGAGCTGGACTTTACCTTTTAGATATAATAGATAACTTTATAAATAATTATGGAATTGTAGTAGTTGGATTATTGGAAGTTGTATTAATTGGATGGATAGTTAATCCTGATATAGTTAGAGAGCATACAAATGAAATATCATATTTTAAAATAGGTAAGTGGTGGAATATTTGCGTTAAGTTTGTAACACCAACTATATTAATTTTTATGTTAGCACAAAGTATAATTACAGAAATCAAAACGCCTTATGGAGGATATGATCTTTCAGCATTATTTGCATATGGATGGAGTATTATTGGCTTTGGAATAATTCTTGCACTTATAATAAGCAAAAAACAATGGAAAAATAGAAATATATCAGAGTAATTAAAAAGGGGGCATTACATAATGACAGGAGTAGCATTAATCTTCTTTTCATTAGGAGCTGTTGTTTTATGGGGAGGATTAGCATTAACCCTTGGAATAACTATATATAATGAAAGAAAAGAAACAATTTAACAAATTTAGGTTTAACTAAAAACAAGGACTGGAGTATTACAAATATTGCTATACTCCAGTCCTTTTAGCTATTCTTCAATTTAAATTGTCAATTGGTCACTCTTAGTTATCCATTATTAATTATCAATTATCTATAGTATTCTCCATGGTTCTTCTATTTTTTCTTGAAGAATTGTATACTCTACTTCCTTTGTTATTTCTCTAGGTAATTTAAGCTTCTTTAATTTATTAGTAAATTCTGAAGAGAAGACTTTTATTGATTTACCTATTTGTTTAGCAGATGAGTTAAATACTTCTAAAGGAGTTAAAAAGTTTTTACTATCTCTAAATTCATCTAAATATCTTGAAGCAACAGTAGATGCATCAATAGCACATGAATTAATTTTATCTATTAATTGTTTATTAAATTCATCTGGGTATGTTAATTCAAGAACTATTCTATAATTAGTTACTCTTGTTTGTTTGCAAGGAATTCTTGTAGTTAATTCATTACCATCAACTTCACCTAGATAATTAATTATATAATCATTTTTTATTTCAGGAATTTCAACAGAAGTTAATACTCTGGTATAAATATTTTTTATACCATCAACTGAGTATTTTTTTCTATTGTTTATCAAAGTTTCTTGGACTGAATCATTTGCTGAAGTTAAATCATTTTCTGAGTCAGAGTCACATTTAGAGTCACTTCTGTAGCATATAAATGAATCTATTCTTCTTAAATCTAGACCAAAGAATACCCAAGTATTTCTAAACCATCTTAAACCAGAAACTGATCTACGATCTACATTTAATAAAAATGCCCAATAGTTTCTACCACTAGTTTCCCATATATAAGTAAATTTGAACAAACAAAAACTAATAGAGCCTGGACTTACTGCTTTAGTTTGAGGGCCACCAGTAGAGCTTAATTTTTGCACACCTGAACTGTTCTTAGATGGAGTAAAATTTGGTGGTGGGCCTATATTTAAATTGCTTCCCATAGGTGGAGCACCTTGAGATCCAGGAAAAGAAAAATTTCCACCAGGACTAGGGGTAGGGCCAGGTGTTGGGAACCCAGGGACTAGATTTCCAAGTGGAGGTGGTCTTAATCTAGAATCATCTGAGTAAAGAATTGAATCATCATCATTAAAATTCATTGATAAACTCCTAATATATTATTTTATAATCATTATAAGTAAAATACTTCAAAATGTTACTTTAAATTATAGAGTTAATAAGGTAACAATACTTCAATATTTTTAATACAAATATTATGAGGTGATGGACTTGGGGTAGAAATAAGACATGCTAAATTAGATGATTATAAATATATAAGTAATATTTCGAAGGAGCTGCACATATTTCATGTCAAAAATAGACCAGATATATATAAAGAAGTAAATAAGACTATATATAAATCATATTTTAAAGAGTTATTAAATGATGAAAATATTGAAATCATAGTAATAGCTAAAGATAAAAAGATAGTTGGTTATGCAATGATAAGATATATAGAAATTAAAAGCATGGATTTATTAAATGACAAGTTCTTCGCGTATATAGATGAAATTTGCATAAAGGAAAGTGATAGAGGGCAAGGCTTAGGAAGAATGTTATTTGATTATTCATATGATTTAGTAAAGAGCAATGGAGCAGAAAGTCTAGAACTTGGAGTTTGGAGCTTTAATGAAGGTGCTATAGGATTTTATAGAGCTATGGGGATGGTGGAGAAGAACATAAGAATGGAGAAAAAGTAAAGACAATGGAAATTTGAGAATGGATAATGGACAATGGATAATTAAGGTGATAATTCAGACGAGCTGAATTATGGAATGAAGAAATTAAAGAGTGAAAGAATTAAGGAAATAATTTAACTACGTTGGATTATGAAATGGAGATTTTCTATAAGACTTTTGAAGGGCGTCGCGTTTCGCGACTCCCTTTATTTTTTATTATATAAAGTATGCTTATTTATAATATATGAGTGCAAATTAGTAATTTAAAATTATTTATAGTATTTATATATGCATTATATAAATACATTTGGTAAAAGATGAAAAATTAGTTTGACTTTTGATGTGTATACTGTATATAGTATACATATACAGACTATACAGTTGTGTGAGGTGAAAAATGAAAATATTAATTAGTAATTCATCTAAGCTTCCAATATATGAGCAGATAGTTAATTCTATTAAAGAAGAAATTATTAATGGAACATTGGAGCCTAATGAAAAATTGCCATCCATAAGGTCTTTAGCTAAGGATTTAAATATAAGTGTTATTACAACGAAAAGAGCTTATGAAGAACTAGAAAATCAAGGCTTTATTGAAACTGTTGGGGGAAAGGGTTGCTATGTATCTTATTTTAACAAGGAGCTTGTTTATGAAGAAAAGCTTAAGGAAATAGAGGAAAAGTTAGAGGGTATTATGCAAATAGCAAGAGCTATAAAGCTAGATAAGAAAGATATTTATAAGATGATAGATTTGTTATATGAAGGAGAATAGTATGATTAGGGTAGATAATATAAGTAAAGAGAGAGGTAAGTTTAATCTTGATAATATTTCTTTTGAGTTAAAAGAAGGATTTATAATGGGATTGGTTGGACCTAATGGTTCAGGAAAAACAACTTTAATAAAGATGCTTCTTGGACTAATTAAAGCTGATAAAGGAGAAATAAAAATATTTGATAAAGATATTTTTAAAGAAGAAATTTATGTTAAAGATAATATTGGCTTTGTATTTGATAATTTAAATTTTTATGGTCATCTAAATGTTAAAGATTTTAAGAAAATAGTTAGTAAGTCATACTCAAAGTTTGATTCAAATCTTTTTGATTCTTACTTAAGACGATTTGGAATTCATAAAAAACTATATATCGGAGAACTTTCAAAAGGTGAAGCTATTAAGCTTATGATAGCTAATGCTATATCTCATGATGCAAAGCTTTTAATACTAGACGAGCCTACAGCTGGGTTAGATCCTATAATCAGAAAAGATATATTAAAGCTACTACAAGAAGCAATAGAAGATGGAAATAGAAGTGTTATTATTTCTACTCATATAACTTCAGATTTAGATGGAATAGCAGATTATATAACTTTTATTAATAAGGGAAAGTTAATTTTCTCACAAGATATGGAGGAAATAAAGGAAAGATACAGAATTTTTAGGGGATTAAAGGAAGAACTTGAAGAAAGTAAATTAAATTTTATTTCTACAAAGGAAACAAAGTACTACATGGAAGGTTTATTTATAAATGAAAAAGGATTAAATAATGAAAATATAAGTATTCCAACTTTAGAAGATATAATGTTTCACTATGTAAAGGAGGAAAAATAATGTTTAATTTAATTAAGAAAGATTTAATAGTAGGGTTAAAAGTTAGATCATTAAAAGCTGCAATACTTACATTTATAGTAGGATTATTTTTATTAACAGCTTTTTCATATGTATTTCCAACCTTACTTCCAATAATGTTTACTTTTATTGTTATGTTGAATAGCTTTTATTATGACTACACGAATAAAAGTGAAAGTTTTATGCTAAGCCTTCCAAATAAAAGAGAAGATGTAGTTTATTCAAAATATATATTAACATTAATAATAATCTTTGCTTCATTAATATTAATGTATGTGCTATATGGGATAAACATATTAAATTCTGCAAGAGTTATGGTTCTTCAAGATATAGTTGTTTCTATTGTAACTATATTACTTAGCTTTGGAATAATAATACCTATTATATATAAATATGGTTATAGAATTGGAAGAATTATTGCTCCTATAATAACTATATTTATAGGTTACATGACTTTTAAAAATAGTAGTGCTTATGAATTTATAAATACAGGAAAAGAAACATTACTTATAAGTTTTTCAAGAAAAATAGGAAGATTAATTTATAATATTTTTAATTTGAAAACTTATGATTATAAGGTTATGTCAATGAATGTTTATCTTATTCTTATATTTGTTATAGCATTAGTTTTATTTATAATTTCAATGTATATTTCTTTAAAAATCTATAAAAATAAGGATTTAGCTTAGGAGGAGATTAAAATGAATAAAAAATTTATAAAAGTAAGCATTAGTATTTTTCTTTTTAGCTTTATCTTTATTTTAGGCTTTAAATTCATTTTGGAAGACAAGCTATTATATGTTGATTCTACTGAAGAAGCCTTTAATAGTGAAGGACCAATAATAAAATATTCAGGATTTGAAGAAGATGAATATACTTATAAGATTAAAGTTAATATAAAAAATAATAGTAAGTATTATGCTAGTTTAAATAATGTGAATTTAGAGTTTTCACATAATACAAAGGATAAGAGTGGATTTAGTTCAAATAATGCTACTCCTGTATTTAAAGGTTATGATAATACTGAGAGAGAATATTTAGTGAATTATAAACCTGTAGATGGAGAGTATAATTTTAGCTCTTTTTTAAATCCTAATGAAGAAAGAGAATATGTATTTGCAGTATCTAAAGGGCTAAAATTTGATAAGGAGTTTTTTGATACAAATAGAATGTCTATATCTTATGGAGTAAACTATTTTAAATACAGAATCGGAAATGATACAGTTATTGGGAATGCATTTTCTAGAGGGGCTTCAGAATATATAGATAATTCAACGATGCCATTTACAATGGAATAAAGTGTTTAAAAAAGGTAGTTAAGGACTATAATTTCTGAAACTTATAAAATAAAAAGTAGAGAAAATAATTTCTCTACTTTTTATGCTATATAGAACTACTTAATATACAAAACTTTCTTTTTAAATTCTCAATTATGTGTTCATTTATGAGCTATATAATAAAATTTATTTAATTATTATTTTCTTTTTCATAAATTTCTTCATAAGTTTTTTGTTCGTTATTCATATTTTTAACTATTTCTTCTGATTTTTCTCTTCTACACTTTTTGCTTAGCATGCATGCTATTCCTTCCATGTACAACACCCCTTTAAATATTCTTTTATTTGTTACTATTATACTATATTATAATCAATTTATCAATAAAAGTTACTAATTAATAATTGTTATTAATTTATCAAGTGTGATAAATATTAAATTAACAAATTTTACATTATAGAGAAAATATTCGCACAAAGTAGTCACTTTTATCAATGAGATTCATATTAGTTTTATTATTATCATTTTTTTATTAATTATTCATTATATGAAAAAAATATATGTTTTTCAAAATTAATATGTGCAAAATTAAATAATTAATAAATTTAAATAAAAGTGTCATATAAAAGATTTTGTCATATATAAAGCATATTAATGAATATATTTTAGTAAAAAGGGGGGGAGTAAATGAACTTCGAAGAATTTATAAAAAGTGATAGGGAAAGCAGAAATAAAGAAAGATTTGAAGGAACATTCCTTGAGTATTTAGAATTAGTAAAAGAGAACCCAGATATAGCTAAGCTTTCACACAAACGAATTTATGATATGGTAGTTAGTAAGGGTGTAGAAGTACTAAAGGGTGAAGAAAACCCTAAAGTGAAAAAGATATATGGAAATGACTCTATAAGAAAGTATGGATTTTTTAAAGATGATTTTTTTGGTATTGACAAGGTAATTATGAAGCTAGTAAATTATTTGCATTCTGCATCAATGAATGGAGAAGAAGCTAGACAAGTACTATATTTAGTTGGTCCAGTTGGGGCAGGTAAATCATCATTAGTTGAAGCTTTGAAAAAGGCACTTGTTGAATGTGCTCCTATATATTCCTTAAAAGGTTGCCCGATGCATGAAGAACCGCTACATTTAATACCCAAGCATTTAAGACCAAAATTTGAAGAGTTATTAGGGGTAAAGATAGAAGGAGATTTATGTCCAGTTTGTAAGTATAGACTTATGAATGAATTAAATGGAGAATATGAAAAGTTCCCAGTTGAAACAAAAGGATTCTCTATTAGATCAAGAAAAGGAATTGGTGTTGTTCCACCAGTAGACCCAAATAACCAAGATACTTCTATTTTAACTGGATCAATTGATATTTCAAAAATGGATATGTATCCAGAAGATGACCCTAGAATTTTCTCATTAAATGGCGCATTTAATGTTGGTAATAGAGGATTAGTTGAATTTATAGAAGTATTCAAAAATGATGTTGAATATCTTCATACAATAATTACTGCAACTCAAGAAAAGTCTATCCCATCACCAGGTAAGGGATCTATGATTTACTTTGATGGACTTATAATAGCTCACTCAAATGAAGCTGAATGGAACAAGTTTAAATCAGATCATACAAACGAAGCTATCTTAGATAGAATTGTAAAAATAGAAGTTCCATATTGCTTAGAACTTGATGAAGAAGTAAAAATATATGAAAAGATTTTAAGAAAGAGTAACTTTAATGCACATATAGCTCCTCATACAATAGAAGTTGCAGCTATGTTTGCTATCCTTTCAAGACTAGCTCCATCTGCAAAGGTAGATCCTATAACAAAGCTTAAGATCTATAATGGAGAAGAAATAGTTGAAAAGGGAAGTACTAAGAGAATTGATATAAATGAATTAAGAGAAGAAGCAGGCTCATATGAAGGAATGAAGGGTATAAGTACTAGATTTATAATTAAGGCAATTGATAATGCCCTTTCAAGTTCAGAATATAATTGTATAAACCCATTAAGTATAATGGAAAGTATTATAAAATCAGTTAAGGAAATGGATATTGCAGCCGAAGATAAGAAGAAATATCTTGGCTTTATACAAGATACAATTAGAAAAGAATATAATAAAATTCTTGAAAAAGAAATTACAAAGGCATTCATCCACTCATTTAGAGAACAAGCAGAAAGCTTATTTGATAATTATATAGATAATGCTGAAGCATTTGTTAATAAGACTAAAATAAAAGATATATCAACTAGAGAAGAGTTAAATCCAGATGAAGAATTTATGAGAAGTATAGAAGAACAAATTGGAGTTTCAGAAAATTCATGCAAAGGATTTAGAGCCGATGTTACTTCATACATGTTCTACTTGGTTAGAAATGGAAGTAAGATAGACTATACATCATATGAACCTTTAAAAGAAGCTATTGAAAAGAAACTTATGGCATCTGTTAAAGATCTTTCAAGAATAATAACTAAATCTAGAGTTAGAGATACAGAGCAAGCCGAAAAATATAACTCCATGGTTGAAGAAATGCAAAATAATGGATATTGCTTACATTGCTGTGATGTAATATTAAAATATGCTGCAAACAACTTGTGGAAGGATTGATAAAAATGGCAATCTTTAGAGACAATGCAGATAATCCATTAGAGCATGATAGATCAATCGAGGATAGAAGAAGACATAGACAATTAGTTGAAAAGTCTATAAAAGAAAATTTGGGGGATATTCTTTCAGAAGAAAGTATAATTGGAGAAAGTAAAAATAAAAAATTTAAGATTCCAATTAGAGGAATAAAAGAATATCAATTTGTATTTGGAAGAAATAATAAAGGGGTTGCCACTGGAGTTGGGGAAGAAAGAAGAGGAGATAAGATTTCAGATGGAAATCCGAACTCAGGAAAAAGTGGTAATCAAGGTGCAGGTAACTCTCCTGGAGATGATATTTATGAAACTGAAGTAACAATGGAAGAACTTATGGATTATATAATTGAGGATTTAGAGTTACCTAACTTAGATAGAAAGAAATATTCTGAAATAGTAACAGAAAGTTCTGGTAGAAAGCGTGGTTATCAAAGATATGGAATAAATCCAAGACTAGCAAAGAAAAAGACTGTTGTAGCAAAGCTTGAAAGAAAGCAAGGTAAAAAGAGAGCCTTACGTGAGGCAGGTTTGGATAGTGATATAAATAGATTTCCGTTTAGAGAAGAAGACCTTAGATATCATAAAGTTAAGAAAAAACCTAAAAAAGAAAGCAATGCAGTAATGCTATTTATTATGGATGTATCAGGATCTATGGATAGTAGCAAAAAATATTTAGCAAGATCATTGTTCTTTGTTTTATCTAGATTCATAAAAAGGAAATATAATAATATAGCTTTTGAATTTATATCTCATACTACTGTTGCTAAAAGGGTAAATGAGTTTGAGTTTTTCCATAAAGCAGAATCAGGTGGAACTTATATTTCAAGTGGACTTAATACAGCTTTAAATTTAATTAAAGAAAAGTATCCTCCAGAAATGTGGAATATCTACCCTATATATGCTAGTGATGGAGATAACTGGAGTGAAGATAATGAAAGAGCAATGAAATCTGTAAAAGAATTATGCAAAATAAGTAATATGTTTGGCTATGCAGAATTATTACCATCCACTTATTCAACGACAATGTATTATAGATTTAATAAAGAGATAAGCTGTAAAAACTTCGTTTCAGTAATTGTTAAGGAAAAAAAGGATTTATGGGATGCATTGAAGATAATGTTATCTAAAGAGCTGAAGGAGGAATAGTTATGGAGTACAATGTTAGCACTTTAGAGAAGTGGAATGAAGTTATAGAAGAAAAGTCAAGAGAGCTAGGACTTAAGTTTTATCCACAAGAGTTTGAGATAATAGGCTTTAATGAAATGTTAGGCTATGAGGCATATGTTGGTATGCCTTCTAAATATCCTCACTGGAGTTATGGTAAAGCATATGATAAAAATAAAACATTGTATTCATTAAATATGACTGGATTACCTTATGAAATGGTAATAAATTCAGATCCTTGCCTTGCATATTTGATGAGAGAAAATACATTGCTTTTACAAATACTAACTATGGCTCATGTATATGGTCATAATGATTTTTTTGCAAATAATAGAATGTTTGTAGAAGGAACTAATGCTAAGGGAGCATTGGAAATGTTTAAGCTAGATGCAGAGATAATTAGGGGATATATAAATGATCCAAGTATAGGTTATGAAAGGGTAGAAAAAATCTTAGATGCAGCACATGCAATTAGATATCAAATACCTAGAGTAGTTGGAGTAAAGGAATTAAGCAGTGAGGAAATTAAAGAAAGTTTAATGGCTGATTACTATTCTAAAAAAGAAAATAGAGGGATTTTAGATGAAAATGATGAAATACCATTTCCTGATATATCTAAAATACCGGTTGAGCCATGTGATGATGTTTTAGGATTTATAATAAAATATAGCTCTTTAGAAGAATGGGAAAAAAATATATTAAGAATAGTAAAAAGAGAAACTCAATATTTTATGCCTCAAATTGAAACTAAAATAATGAATGAAGGTTGGGCAAGTTTTTGGCATTATAATATATTAAAAGAGTTAGATTTAGATGATGGACTACATTTTGAGTTCTTAAAAAGACATAATGATGTAGTAGCACCTATAGTTGGTGGATTAAATCCGTATTATATAGGCTTCAAAGTCTTTCAAGATATTGAAAAAAGATTTGGTAGAGAAAAAATATTTGAAGTTAGAAAAATAGAAAGAGATAGCTCTTTTTTACGAAGATATCTAACGAGGGAGTTATGTGAAGAGCTAAACTTATTTCAATATGCTAAAAAGAGTTTTGAATATGTAGTTGAAGAAGTCCCAGATGAAGTTGGTTGGAGGCAAATTAGAGATTACCTTGCAGATACTTGTGGAGTTGCATCAATTCCATATATAAGAGTAACTAATTTAAATAGAAGAGACTTAACTTTAACATTAGAGCACTTCTTTGATGGAAGAGAGCTTGAAATGTCATATGCTAAAGAAACTCTTAAATACGTTCAAGATTTATGGGGACGCAAAGTTACTCTTGTAACTAAAACGAAAGAAGGCAAACAAATAGAAATAGTTTGCAATGAAGATAGAAAGATTTTTATCAATTAGCTAATAGTTATATTTAAAATAAGAAAGGCGAAGATATAAGATATGAATTTACCACATATTTTATTTATCTTCGCCAATTTATAATTCTTATTTTTTTTAACAACTAAAGGTTTTAAAAGTGAAAAAGTGAAGGAATTGAGAAAAAATTCATAAAGGATTTTGAAGAACAGTGCTTAGTCAAATTTCTGAATTGCGCACTAAAAAATACCGCATATTTTTTGAATAGTACGGTATTTTCATTAATTTGAAATAAATTTTATATTTAATTTATTTTAGTAAAGCTTAATTCTACTTCTCCATCGGTTATTATTACTATAGTATCTTTATTAGTTATTGTACCAGCATTACATTTTCTGTTACAGTTTATATTTTTATAAAGTATGTCAGCATTTTTATCTAGTACAATAATTGCTGAATCAATATCTTTATTAAGAAATTTAAATTGTAATTGATATTTTCCCGCATCATTTTTATTAATCTTATAAATACCTTCTTTATAAACATTATTAATTGGATTAATAGGTGTTTTTGCATATACATTATTTGTTGTAGCAATTAAAACTATTAAAACTAATATTGCTATACTGATTACTTTTTTTTTCATAATTTTCACCTCATAAATAGTGTTTCCTATCTATAAGATTTAATACCGTACTATTCAATTTTCAAAGAGCAAATTAATTTATTTAGTTCGCAATAATATCAATTAGTTCAGTGTAGGAAAAGAATGCAATATAAATAGCCAAAACTTATTGGTCATTTTAGATGATGAATTAGTTAATGAAAAACTGGAGTAAATATAAAAGAAATAAGAGAGTTAAGAAGTTATAGAATTATAAGATGGGATGAAAAAGCTTATCTTATTTTTTATAAATTATTTACCTAATAATTCCTATAATATATAATTATATGTAATTATTGTAAATAAATTGGCTGAAGCAAAGAAATGTCTTTCTGAACTAACATGATTGAATGGGAATTCCTTAAATTTTCAGTAAAAAATTGTTTTGAGGAATTATGTAAATTAAATAAAGAAATAGAATATAAAGGATATATAGAAAGTATTGAACATAGATTTATTATTATATATAAAAAGTAAAAAACAAATTTATGAGATATTTATGAGGGGGCATCATGAAAACTAATAAAAAGAAAAAGATATTAATTACTGTGGGTTTAATTACACTTTTCTTATTAATAATAGGCGGAATATTTATAAATAAAGTATTTAATAGAGTTACTAATTCACCAATAATATCTAGTAGTGATAGAAATGATAAGTGGACAAAAGATATTGAATTTTTAAAATATCATCTACCAAAGAAACATAAGAATTTATTTTTTTATAAATCAAAAGAAGAGTTTAATGAAGAAATGGATAGCCTATTAAAAAATATATCTACTTATACAGATGAAGAAATAAAAGGTGAATTGGTAAGGTTAATAGTATCAATAAATGATAGTCATACTAGAGTAGGATTAGTTAATAATACGATATATCCATTAAAATTTTTTGAGTTTGAAGAAGGAATTTATTTAATAGATGGATCGTTAGAATATAAAGATTATTGGGGGAAGAAATTGATAGCTATAAATGGCTATGAAGTAGAAGAAGTTAAGGAAATGCTTAAGCCTTATATAGCAAAAGATAATAATGCTATATTTAAGGATGAATTTTCAGCAGCATTAAGTAATTTTAATTTACTAAATTTTAGTGGACTAGCTGATAGTGAAGAAATAACATATACATTTGCTAATGGAGATGTTGATATTAAAACTATATCAAATGAAGACGTTAAAGATATATTACTTATATCAGATTATAATGGAACTGATACCTTGCCACTATCAAAACAAAATAAAAGTGATATGTATTGGTTTAAATATATAGAAGATAAAAATATAGTTTATGTTAAATATAATTTATGCATGAATATGGATGAATATTCATTTAAAGACTTTACTAAGGATGTTTTTGATGTTATTGATAAAAATAATCCAGAAAAGTTGATAATAGACTTAAGAGATAATAGTGGCGGAAACTCAATGATTTTCAATAGTTTTTTAAAAGCCATAAAGGAAAGAAATGATATTAATAAAGAGGGAAAACTTTATGCTATTATAGGTAGATCAACCTTTTCTTCAGCAATATTAAATGCAATGGATTTAAAAAATGGTACAAATACCACTTTAGTAGGTGAAGCAACAGGCGGTAAGCCTAATCACTTTGGAGAAGTTAAACAAATACATTTATCTAACACTAATATTGATGTTTATTATTCAAGTAATTATTTTAAAACTACAAGTGAAGAAGTAGATTCAATTTATCCAGATAAAAAATTGATGCTAAAAGCTAGTTCGTTTTTTAAAGGAAAAGATGATTTCATAGAGGCTATAATTAATGAAGGTTTTTGATTAATCTATTATAAGGTGATAAGGATTATTAATAAAAATACAGTTAGAAAAGGAGTTTTTATGAAAATTTTTGATATTATTATTCTAATATTTTTTATTGTAATTATTTTTAAGCAATTATTATATATAAAGGCACTGATAATACCTACCAAGAAAAGCTATTTTGAAATTGCTACTGTATTGTTAGTTATTATTGCTTTAGGTAGCATTATATATTTTTTTGCAAAGAGTTGGTTTCATTATGTTACAGGAATATTAGCTATTGTTATGCTTTTACTTATGTGGATAAAAAGAGGAATTAGCTCAAAAGGCTTTTTATCAATGTATAAATATAAAGAGGTTATACTATGGAGTGAAATTGAAAAAGTTAGTATAATTATTAGATCAAAAGATATAAATGTTAAGGTATTAGGCAGTTTTATGGAACAAACATTTTATTTTAAAAATTGTGATTTTGATAAAGTTAGTACTACTTTAAAAGAAAATCTAGATATAAAAACTTACTTACAGATAGTTAATGAAAAATAAAATTATTATTTAATCGATAAAATATCGAATTATTCAAAGGTGAATATGCGGTATTTTTTAATGTGCAATTCAGGAATTTTACGTATTAAAAATTCCTCGACTTTCTAATTTTTTAGCCTTTAAAATCTTCATTAATAAATTGATTTGTAAAACTCTACTTAAGTTCACATTTAAATAATAAAATGCATAATGTATAAGTGTATAAATTTTTAGGAGATTAGAATGGAGTTCAAGGGAAGTAAAACAGAACAAAATCTTTACAGGACTTTTGCTGGAGAATCTAGAGCAAGAACTAAGTATACATTATATGCTGAAAAAGCAAGGTTAGATGGATATCAATGGGTTGGGGAAATATTTGACGAAACTTCAGGAAATGAATTAGCTCATGCAAGAGAAGTATTTGGGAGGTTTTTAAACAGGATAGGTTGCACTAAGGATAACTTATTAGATTGTATTTTAGGTGAAGAAGATGAGTACGAAAATTCATATAAAAAGTTTGAAGAAGATGCAAGAAGTGAGGGCTTTAATGAAATAGCAGACTTTTATAAAGAATTAGCTGAAACAGAAGAAAATCATGCTAAAAGATTTAAAGCACTATTTGATAAACTTGAAGATGGAACCATGTTTAGGGGTCCAGAAGGCTCATTATGGGTATGTATGAATTGTGGATACATCCATGAAGGTGAAGAAGCACCTTTAGTTTGCCCTTTATGCAAATATCCAAGAGCATACTTTAAACCATACTGTAAAATTACAAATGTTTAAGGGGGTACGTCATGTTTATATCAATACCTAAGGAGTTTTTTGTACCTGTACTTTTTAATGAAGATTTTAGATATAATTTTGAAACAGATTCAATGGAGTATGATACAGAAAGAAAGACAAGTGAATTTAGTGTCCCAAATAGTAGAGCAAAGTTAGCTGATATAGAATATAGTATATCTAGAAATTCTAGAGGTGAAATCGAAGAAGTTTTAGAAAGTGAATTGAAAAATGTAGAGGAAGAAATCATAGAAGAACAAATTGCAAATTATGTAAAAGGATTTATGAGATATATGGAAGAACTCAGAGAAGCAGGTTGTCTTGATATGAGTGAAAGAGAGCGTTTAAAATTACTTAATCTATATGTCAATAAATTTAGAGAATTATACAATAATTATAAAAATATTATTTCCAATATAAGAAGACCTTTGTCAAGGGCAGATATAGATGGAATGATAGATTATTATATTGGGAAAATCGAAGATATTTACAATGAGCATTTAGCATCATTAAAATGTGAAAACTTAAACTATGATTCTATTGAAAAAACAATTAATGAAATAGTTAATGATGCAAAGGAGATATTAAGAGAGCAAATAGAAAGTTTAAATTGTAAACTAATAAATAAAGAAGAGGTTTGTAAAGGTAATAAAGAATTGGAAGAGAGTTCTAAGTATGATTCAGATATATTTAATATGATGGATAATGAATTTGTACAAGAGAGCCAAAAAAATAATAATAGATTTATAGAAGATAAATTTGTAAGAGCAATAAAAAAGAATAGGTTAATAGATAACGAGTCTATTAATGTTAAATCTATGGAAAATGATAATTTAAAAGAAAATAATAAACTTATAGAAGAAAGAGATACAACAACGAGAGAAAACAAAGATGAAGTAGAAGGTAATTCTGAAAAAGAAAATAATATTGAAGTAGAAAACAAAAGTTTAGAAGATACTGAGAGTTTACAATAGGTAAGTGAAGTTATAATTAGATAGTATAATGAGAGGTGGTTAATTGCCATACAGAGATTTAATCAAAAATCAATATGACGAAATTAATAATTTGACTAATTTACTTGGTTCTATGGTCAACTCTTATAGGCTATTAATTGGTGGAGCAAATGAATTAAATAATATATCAGAAGCTAAGAAAAGCCATGTAAGGGATGCTGTAGAAAGAGCAGATGACTTAGGGGACATAATAGACGAAATAATAAAAACACTAGATGAGTGTAGTAGTTCTTACACAAGGTATTGTAAAATGAAAAAACAGTATATAGATGAAAAAACAAATAAAGATAGTATATTAACAGAAATAGATTATGAATTAGATTTTGATAATTCAGAAAGAGAAGATGAAGAGTAAAAAGTAAAGCTATTCCAATATTAATTGAAATAGCTTTTTTGTTTTTACTATCTTTGTGACTAAAGTTTCTTCAATTTAAATGAACTTACCATAAGATAAGATCCTAGTATTAGAAGTATAATTGGAATCCATGGAGTTAATCTATGGTTTAATGTAAAAAATACAAAAACAGCCATGAAACTTCCTGCAATAGTTATAGGAATTCCAGTAAAAACTCCATCAAATGTGGAAGTATTATACCTAGCTAATCTGTAAGCTCCACATATAGGGAAAGCTAATAATACAGCAATACCTATTATTCCAGCTGGTCCTACCTTTGCTAAATCATACATTAAGAATGTAAGTATAGATGGTGCAACTCCAAAGGAAACTAAATCAGCTAATGAGTCTAATTCTTTTCCTAGCTCACTAGAAACATTTAACCATCTTGCTACTCTTCCGTCATATCTATCTACAAGTGCTGCTATTATTATAAAGAAGCAAGCAAATAAATAATTTTTTTCAAAAGTGTATAAAATAGATATTATGCCACATGATAAATTAATAAATGTAAAAACATTTGGAATACAACTTTTTTTCATAAAATCACTCCTGGTTTTAAGACACAAAGATTTTTAGTTCCTTTAATGTCTTATTATCAATGCAATATTATATCATATATTTCTATTAAATATAAGATATTTAAAGATTAATTTAATTATTAAGATAAAATTAAGAAATGAGGCTAATATTTAATTTGATTTATATGTAAAATATAGTAATATACTATATATACTTATTGTATGGAATTATAGAGTTTTTATAATTGGAATATAATATAAAATTAACCTAGGAGGGGTAATGTGAAAAAGGTAAAATTTATTTATAACCCATACTCAGGAGAAAACCTAATATTGGATCAGCTAGATAAGGTTATAAAGATACACCAAGAAGCAGGATACACGATTGTCCCATATAGAATAGATAAAGAAGTGGATGTTATAAATGCTTTTAATGATTTTAAGGAAAATAACTATTATTATGTTTTAATTGCTGGTGGAGATGGGACAATAGACAATGTAGTTAATGCAATGACTAAGTGTGGAATCTCAGTTCCAATAGGAATATTACCAGTTGGAACAGCTAATGATTTTGGAAAATTTTTAGGTATGCCTTCAGATGTTTCAAAAGCGTGCAGACAAATATTATCTTCTGAAGTTACAGCAGTAGATTTAGGAAGTATAAACGATAAGTATTTTGTAAATGTTGCAAGTACAGGTCTATTTACAGATGTTTCACAAAAAACAGATGTAAATTTAAAAAATACAATAGGTAAACTTGCATACTATTTAAAAGGACTAGAAGAGCTACCAAACTTTAGAAAGCTTGATATAAAAATTAAGTCTGATGAAATGGAATATGAGGGCAAGATGTACTTCATGTTAGTATTCAATGGTCAAACAGCTGGTAATTTTAAATTAGCTACAAGAGCAGATGCAACAGATGGACAGCTTGATGTTATAATATTTAAAGCAATACCTATAATAGAATTAATACCTCTATTTGTTAAAGTATTGAAGGGTGAACATTTAGATTCAGATAATGTTATTTATTTTAAAACAAATAATTTATATATTGAATCTCAAGAAGATATTGGAACAGATATTGATGGAGAAAAAGGACCAGAATTTCCACTCCATATAAAATGTATAAAAGGTGGCTTGAAAATTTTAGGCGTAAAATAATATAAAACTAGAATAAAATGAGAATTTTTTTAATAATTATAAGTAGCAGTAATATAAAAGGGTAGGAGTAATAATTGTTAGAGTTTAGCTATTTATGTCTTTTGTTATTTATAATTACATTTATTTTATATCTAGAAAAAAAGAATATAGATTTATCACCAAAGAAAATTAGACTATTTGTAAGTATTTCGTTAATGCCAATAATATTAAGGTGCTTAGTTTTATTAGGTGGAGTAATAATAGAAAAACAAAGGATAATATATTTTTTGAGATACTATGTTTTACTTAATTACTTTAGTATTCCGTTAATTATACTTTCAGCTTTATACATTTTTTTAAGAAATGAAAAGTTAAAGTTTAATAGAAACTATATTTTTATGATAATCTTAGGATTACTATATGTTGTGTTAGTATATACATATAAATTTAGTATAAGTATAACTAATAAGTTTGGGTTTATTATTTCCTTAGAAAATGGAATGATACCAATTTTAATATATTTAATTATATTAGCTTCTTTAGCGGTGTTTATATTAATTAATTTGGATAAGCCGTTTTGTAATAAAGTTGGTATGAGGTTGCTTATAGTAAGTTTAATTTTATATATAGTAGAATATATTTTGCTATTAGGTGGAATAAGTATATATCCTTATCCAATAATTGGTGAAGTGTTAATATTATTTTGTTTATTTAAATCTATATCTACATTTAAATAAATACTTAATTTAGAAAAGGAATTGTTGCAAAAGTTATGTAGCAGTTCCTTTTTTTAGACTGATGACAAAGTAGCATCAGTCTTTTTATTTGAATTTTAAGTTTTGAGAATCAAAATATCCGTAAATTTTAACTATTCATTTTAAATTTTACATTCTTAAAAAGGTTGCCTTTTTAGGGTATTTTAATATAATATAGTATTGGAGATTGTATGTATAATAAAATGAAATAATATTTATTCTAAATAAATAAGGGGTGAATTTAAAATGGAGGGTGTCCCTCAGAGTAGTAACTTATCAAAATTGAATATTAGAGTTTTAGAGGAGATAGACTTCATTATAAATTAATCTTATTAATAGTTGATTCATTGTCTACTCTTCTAAAAGTGAGGAGGAAAAGATATGAAGAAACTATCAGTATTTCTATACACAAATATCTTAGGGAGAAAGATATATGACGAGTTTGATGAAAGCATTGGAGAACTTAAAGATATTTATGTAACTACTGAAGACGGATATCCAAGGGTAATTGGCTACAAAGTCAAAAGAGATGGATATACTTTTCACTATGAGTTTAGGAGTATTAATTTTTATCAACAAGACAATAGGATAAAAATAGTTACAAGAGGCAGCAAAGAAATACTCCCAAGAACATATTCTTACCTTTTATCAGAGCATCTACTAGATAAAAAAATAGTAGATATTAATGGCAAACAAGTAGTTAGAGTTGATGATTTAAGAATAGCTGAAATTGCAGGAGAATATAGGGTAATAGCTGTTGAAACTGGTCCTATGGCAAGATTTAGAAGAATGAATTGCGCAAAGTTTGGTAGCTTTATCTATAAGATGCTTAGAAAAGATTATGAAGATAGAGTTTTAATGTGGGATGATGTTGAATCTCTTGAAATGGTAGACAACAACTTACAAATAGCAGTACCATATAAAAAACTATCAACTCTTCATCCAGCAGACTTAGCAGATATATTAGAAAACTTAGATGCAAGTTCAAGAAAACAAATCTTTGAATCATTAGATGAAGATTTGGCAGCAGATACATTAGAAGAAATTGAACCTGAATATAAAGGTAGTATTATAAAAGATTTAAGTGAAACTAAAGCAGCTGAGCTTTTAGAAAATATGCCTAATGATGAAATTGCAGATATTCTAGACGAACTAGATGATGATGAAAGAGAAAAGATTCTTGTGAATTTAGAAAAAGAAGATGCAGATGAAGTTAAGGAATTATTAAGTTATGAAGATGAAGCTGTTGGTAGTATAATGAGTACAGACTTTATTTCATTTAATTTAGATATAACTGTTGGTGAAATAATTGATATATTAAGGGAAATGGAAGAACTTGAAGAAGATGAACTTTACAGGATTTATATTACTGATGAAGGTGATAGGATATTAGGCGATATAAGTCAATTAGATTTAATATTAAATAAGCCTAATGTTAAAGTTAAAGATATAATGAATGAAAATATTAATGTAATTAGACATGATATTAATATAGATGAAGCAATAGAAATTGCAGCTAAATATGATTTATTAGCTATACCAGTAATCGATGAAGAAGATAAATTAATAGGAGCTGTCAACACTCATGATTTAATAGATGAAATTTTATATCCAGTTTGGAAGAAAAAGATAAAATAGAAAGATTAAAGTGGGTTGACAATTAAAGCTTTAAGAATATAATGATAATATAAAACTTACTAAAATACTCAGAATTAAAAACTAAGAAAAAGAAGAGTAGTATAGAGGAAGGTTACAGAAAGAAAAGGAAGATGAGAACTTTTTACCTGCAATTTATATGAAGTGCACTTTGGAGTTGAAGTTTGAAATATAGTAGAACTTTCCGGTATCATCCGTTATAATGATGATGCATTATTTGCATTTATGAGTGAGATTAATTTATTAATCTAATTAGAGTGGAACCACGGAGCTAACTTCGTCTCTATATTGTTTAGAGACGAAGTTTTTAATTTATAATAGTTAATAAAATAGCGTGAATTAAAGACTATATATTGATATAGTAACTAAGTTTATTTTTTGAGTTTAGCTCAAATAGTAGGAGGAAATGATGATATATAATGGTGTATTAGATTTAGTAGGGAATACTCCTATACTAAAATTAAACAACCTGTCTGATGAAGATAGTGCAGAGGTTTATGTTAAATTAGAAAAATATAATCCTGGTGGAAGTGTTAAGGATAGGGCTGCTTTAGGAATGATTGAGAAAGCAGAAAAGGAAGGATTATTAAAAGAAGGTTCAGTAATTGTAGAGCCAACAAGTGGAAATACAGGTATAGCTTTAGCTATGATTGGAAGATTAAAGGGATATAAAGTTATAATTGTAATGCCAGATAGTATGAGTAAGGAAAGAAGAGATTTGATAAAGGCTTATGGAGCAGAACTAATATTAACTGATGGTGCAGAGGGAATGAATGGGGCTATAGAAAAGGCAAAAGAGCTTTCTAAGCAAGATAATTATTTTATGCCTCAACAATTTGAAAATTTAGCAAATTCAACAAAGCATTATGAAACTACAGCAGAAGAGATATGTTCAGACCTAATCAATTTAGATGTTTTTATTGCAGGTGTAGGAACTGGTGGAACTGTAACAGGAGTTGGGAATAAGCTAAAAGAGAAGATGAAAGAGATTAAAGTTATTGCAGTAGAGCCGATTAAATCACCAGTATTAAGTGGAGGAAGGGCAGGAGCTCATAATATACAAGGTCTTGGATCAGGATTTATACCAGAAATATATAATCCAGAGTGTATTGATGAAATAATAAAAGTTTCGGATGAAGATGCATTTAAGATGACGAAAGAATTTGCGGAAAAAGAAGGAATATTACTAGGTATATCATCAGGAGCAGCTATATTTGTAGCACTTCAAGAAGCTAAAAGACTTGGCAAGGGGAAAAAAGTCTTGGTAATAGCACCTGATGGTGGAGAGAAATATATATCAATGGGGATTTACGATTAAAATTAGTAATAAGTAATTTTAACAAAGGGAGGAAAATAGCTGTGTTTAAAAATTTAAGTTATGATATAAATAATATATTAGAAAGAGACCCAGCTGCAAGAAGTAAAATAGAAGTACTTTTGTTATATCCTTGCATCCATGCATTAATTGCATATAGAATAGCACATTTTTTGTACAATCATAAAAGATTCTTTTGTGCTAGATTATTATCACAATTAGCTAGATTTTTTACAGGCATAGAAATTCATCCAGGTGCTAAAATTGGAAAAGGACTATTTATAGACCATGGTATGGGAGTAGTAATTGGAGAAACAAGTGAAATAGGAGACAATGTCACTATATATCATGGAGTTACCTTAGGTGGTACTGGAAAAGAAAAAGGAAAGAGACATCCAACAGTAGAAGATGACGTAATAATTGGGGCTGGAGCAAAGGTATTAGGTCCAATAACTTTAAAAAAGGGGTCTAGAGTTGGAGCAAATACCGTAGTTTTAAAGGAAGTACCTGAACAAGCTACTGTTGTTGGCTGTGCAGGAAGAAATATCATTAGAAATCTTAATGATATAATTGAGGTAGTAGATGAAGATGGAAATAAAAAAACAATATATAATAACATGGTTATATAAAAGTTTATTATTATATAAAGATTAATTATTATATAAAATTTGATTGTTATATAAAGTTTTATTATTATATAGAACATTGATTATTGTATATGATATTGACTAGTGAAGATAATTTAATTATCAAAGTAGTTAGATATTATATAAGAAAGCAGAATATAAAAAAGAGAGTATGATTATATAGAAGTAATATGTTAAGTAATATAATTATATAGAGGTTCGTTATGATAAAAGAAGATATAATTAATTATTGTAACTCATTAGGGCTAGATACTTTAGGCTTTATAAAATGCAGGGAGTTTGCAGAACTTAAAGATTTCTTTTATGAAAGAAGAAAACAAGGACTTGAAAATGAGTTTGAAGAAAAAGATATTGAAAAGAGGATAAATCCTTTTAATTATATGAGTGATGGGAAAACTATTATATCAATAGCTTTCCCTTATCTTCATGATATAAATTACTTTGATAATGGTTTTTCAGTTTATACAAGAGGAAAAGATTATCATAAAGTAGTAAAATCATATTTAAGTAAAATATGTGAATACATAGAAAGTATTGGTGGAAAGGCCAATTCATTTGTTGATAGCAACTTTTTACCTGAAAGATATATAGCTTATTTAGCGAAGGTTGGATTTATAGGTAAGAATAATATGATTATTACAGAAAAGTATGGATCATATGTTTTTTTAGGAGAAATAATAACTGATTTAGAAATCAACTGTGATAATGAAAGAGGTTTTAATGAAATTTCTCTTTTTAAAGAATGTGGAGAATGTGATAAGTGTTATAAAAGTTGTCCAAGTAAATCTATAAATGCATATAGAAAAAATAGTAATATATGCGTTTCATATTTTACTCAAAAGAAGGATTTAGAGGATAAGCATATAAAATTATTAAAGGGAAGAGTTTTCGGCTGTGATAGTTGTCAAAACTGTTGTCCATATAATGAAGATATAAGTTTTTCAAGTATAAGTGATTTTTATCCTTTTGATTTTATGAATAAGGAAAATGCACTTGAATTAGCAAATATAAATAATAGAGAATTCAAAGAAACATTTCTAAATACTTCTTGTGGATGGAGAGGAAAAAATGTTTTGAAAAGGAATGCTTTAATTAAAATTAGGCATAATAATGGGGATATAAGTGATATAAAAACTGATTCTCCCTATTTAAAAGATTATGTTGATAGACTTTTAAATAGTAATAAAATATAATATTACATATAACAATAGGAAGTGAGGGAGATTAATGTTATCACCAACATTAGTAAAGGTAATAAATGTATTACCAGAATCATTAGTAGTAAAGATAACAAAAGTTATTGTAAACAAATATTTTAAAAAATATGCAAATATTAAAATAGAAGGATTTGAAAACATAGAAAAGGCAAGTGGACCTAAAATATTTATATGCAATCATTTAAGTAATGCTGATGGGTTAATCTTGGATAAAGTACTTAGAGAAAAGTATGATCCAACATTTGTTGCAGGAGTAAAACTTTCAAATGATCCTGTAACTAGATTAGGAACAGCTATGATTAAGAATGTTGGTATTAAGCCTAACTCAGCTGATAAAGAGGCCATTACAAAGATAGTTAAGCTTGTTAGAGGTGGAGAAAACTTAGTTATTTTCCCAGAGGGAACAAGAAGTAGAACTGGATCAATGATTGAAGGGAAAAAAGGAGTGCTGTTAATTGCAAGGCTTACAAAAGCTCAAATAATACCAATTGGTATGTATGGAACTGAAGTCCTTTTACCTATAAATAAAGATGGTGATATGGGTGGAGAAAAGTTTAATTATGCAGATGTAAATATTAAAATTGGTGATCCTATCACATTACCAGGAAAAGAAAAGGATGAAGATAAGCATGAATTTGATGAAAGATCTATGCAATATATAATGAAGTCAATTGCAAACTTGCTGCCTGAAAAATATAGAGGAATATATAAATAGGTGATTTTATGAAGCAAAGAACAAAAACAATATTAGAAACATTGAAGGAAGATTATCCAGATGCAAAGTGTGAATTAAATCATGAATCAGCATTTCAGCTTTTAGTTGCTACTATACTATCAGCTCAAACAACTGATAAAAAAGTAAATGAAGTAACCGAAACTTTGTTTAGGGATTATCCAGATTTAGATTCATTTTTAACTCTTACAGTGGAAGAGCTAGAAAAAAGAATAAAACAAATTGGATTATATAGAAGTAAAGCAAAAAATCTAATAATGATGTGTAATCAACTTAAAGAAAAGTTTAATGGAGAAGTGCCAAACACTATGGAAGAAATAACTTCATTAGCTGGAGCAGGTAGAAAAACTGCTAATGTAGTTTTATCAAATGCTTTTGGAGTGCCATCGATAGCTGTAGATACTCATGTATTTAGAGTTTCAAATAGATTAGGACTTGCAGATTCTGATAATGTATTAGAAGTAGAAAAGCAACTACAAAAAGAACTGCCTAAAAGGGAATGGAGCTTAGCACATCATTTATTAATTTTTCATGGAAGAAGATGCTGTATTGCTAGAAATCCAAAATGTGAAATTTGTAACTTAACAAAGCAATGTAAGTATTATAAAGAAGTTAATAAAAAGGAAATTAAAAAGAAATAATCAAAGAAAGTTATAAAGCTAAATTGAGTTTTAAATTAAAAAGTAATAAAAATGATTATGAAGATAAATTGAGTTTGTAATTAAGCCTAATGAATTAGAAAAATAGATTTAAAGTTAACATAAATTTAAAGATGAGATGGATAAGAACATAGCTATCAAATACCATTTAGTTCAAGACTAAAGGTATCTGATGATGATCTTATTGAGGCTTTTAAGTTAGTTTTATAACAATATTTTAAAATAAATTCATTAATACAAGTATAAAGTTCCTACATAAATAAATCTATAAATGTAATCATAAAAAAGATGTAAAACTGAAATTTGAATATAGCAAGATAGATATAGGATAATTAGTGTAATAAATAATAAATCCTATATCTTTTTTTATTTTTAAAGAAATTATATTAACTTTAAATTTAAGGATAATTTTATGAGGATAATAATCCTTCATAGTATGAGAGTGGAATTTTAATTTTAAGTTTACTTTTATTACTTTAATCATAGACTGTATAGTGATATAATAATTAAAGATTTAAATCAGTAAATTTTATAGTAAAATGGAGGACTTGTTATGAAAGTTGGAGTTTTAATGGGGGGAATATCTTCAGAAAGAGAAGTATCATTAAATAGTGGAAATTCTATGATGCAACATATAAATAAGGAAAAGTATGAAGTTATTCCAGTTATTATAGATAAGAAGGAAGATGTAATAGAAAAAGTAAGAGATATAGATTTTGCATTATTAGCTTTACATGGAAAATTTGGAGAAGATGGTACAGTTCAAGCTGTATTAGAAACTTTAGGAATACCATACTCAGGTTGTAATACATTAAGTAGTTCATTATGTATGGATAAGGATTTAACAAAAACGATTTTAAAAGCTAATGGAATAAGAACTGCAAGATGGCTAAATGTTAGATCAATAGAAGAAATTGATTATGCTGCAATAGAAGAAATAGGATATCCAGTGTTTATAAAGCCAACTAATGGGGGATCAAGTGTTGCAACATTTAAAATAACAAAAAAAGAAGATGTTGAAAATGCAGTTAGAGAAGGTTTAAAGTGGGATAATGAAGTTATGATCGAAGAATTTATAAAAGGTGATGAAATAACTTGCCCTGTATTTGAAAATGAAATGTTCCCAGTACTTGCTATAAAGGCTAAAACTGATTTCTATGATTATGAGCAAAAATATTCTGCAAATGGAGCTGAACATTATGCAATAAACTTAGAAAAAGATATTCATAGTGAAGTAGAAAAGATGGCTCTTGACACATACAAGGCATTAAAATGCTCTGTATATGCTAGAATTGATATGATAATTACAGAAGAGGGTGTTCCATATGTATTAGAAGTTAATACTTTACCAGGTATGACAGCAACTAGTCTTTTCCCTCAAAGTGCAGGAGAAAAAGGAATAAGCTATTCTGAGTTTATAGATATGATAATAGAGCATTCATTAAATAAATAGAACGATAGTAGATAGGTATGATTTTTAAGGCGAAAATCATACCTATTTTTTATTGAGATCTGTTTTAACTTATAAGAAAGTATTACTGATATATCTAGTAATTAGCTAAAAAGGGTATAGTGACTAAAATTACTCCAAATATAATTTTAGATATTATATTTAGTTTGTATTTTGATTTGTAATTTTTATATACTAAAACATCATAATTTAAATTCTTAAATAAAGACATCAATTAATTGTTCAATACTTTATATTAAATTTCTATTAGATTAGAGTATTTTCCTAAAGTTTGAAACGTATAATAAAGTGAAGCTAATATATTTATATTAATATAATAGGAGGAATTATAATGAATTTCATTTTCTTAGTTTTACTTGGTTCTGTCTTGGGTTTAATCTTTGCAGCTTATCAAGCATACTCAATATTAAAAGAAGATGAAGGCGATGAAAATGTAAAAAGTATTTCAATTAAGATTAGGAAGGGAGCAAATGCATATCTGACAAGACAATATAAAGGAGTAGCAATATTTTTTGCTTTAATGTTTATTATCTTTTTAGTATTAAGCCTCTTTGATTTTGTATCAATATTTGTACCCTTCTCTTTTGTAGTTGGAGGATTTTTATCAGGACTTAGTGGGTTTATTGGAATGAAGGTTGCAACAAATGCAAATGCAAGGACAACTACTGCAGCTAAAAAGAGCTTAAATGGAGCATTAAAGGTTTCTTTTAAAAGTGGCTCTGTAATTGGTATAGTGGTTGTTTCTTTAGGATTACTTTATATAGGACTTGGGTATTCCTTCTTAGATTGGTATTATAGAGATTTGATTGAAGCAGAACGTGTAGTTAAAATTACAACAAATATACTAACATTTGGTATTGGGGCATCTTCTATGGCGTTGTTTGCAAGAGTTGGGGGAGGAATATTTACTAAAGCAGCAGATGTTGGAGCAGACTTAGTTGGAAAGGTTGAAATAGGAATTCCAGAAGATGATCCAAGAAATCCAGCGGTAATAGCAGATAATGTAGGTGATAATGTTGGAGATGTTGCTGGAATGGGTGCAGATTTATATGAATCTTATGTAGGTTCATTAGTTTCATCTTGCGCTTTAGCAGTAGCAGCAGGTTTATCTACTAAGGGGGTAGCTGTTCCTTTATTAGTTGCAACTTTAGGAGTAGTGGCATCTATTTTTTCTACATTCTTTGTTAAGACTAAAGAGGATGCAACACAAAAGAATCTTTTAAAAGCATTAAGGAGAGGTGTATATATATCATCAATTATTGTAGCTATAGGTTCATTCTTCATAGTTAAAACTGTAATAGGAACTGAGAATATAGGAATTTATTTTAGTATATTATCAGGTCTTATAGCTGGAATACTAATAGGATTTTTCACAGAATACTATACTTCAGATAATTATAATCCAACAAAAAAATTAGCTGATATGACTAAAACTGGACCTGCAACTACTATAATAGGCGGTTTGTCATTAGGAATGGTATCAACTGCAATTCCAGTTATAATAGTTTCTTTATCAGTTTTAATAAGTTTCAAGTTATCGGGTGGATCAAATGATTTCAACTTAGGATTATATGGGATAGCTATTTCAGCAGTGGGTATGTTATCAACCTTAGGAATAACACTAGCAACTGATGCTTATGGTCCAATTGCAGATAATGCAGGAGGAATAGCTGAAATGTCAAATCAAGATCCAGAGGTTAGAAGAAGGACAGATGCATTAGATTCACTAGGAAATACGACAGCAGCAACAGGAAAAGGATTTGCTATAGGATCAGCAGCACTTACTGCTCTTGCATTTATAGCAGCATATAAGGATTCTATTGAAAATATGGTGAAAAGTGGAGCTTATGAATTTGAATTTAATTTGTCTATATTAAATCCTCAAGTGCTTATAGGCTTATTTATCGGAGGAATGGTTACATTTTTATTTTCTTCAAAGACAATGGATGCGGTTGGACGAGCTGCTTCTAAAATAGTTGTAGAAGTAAGAAGACAATTTAAAGAAATACCTGGGCTTATGGATGGAAAATCAGAACCGGATTATGCTTCTTGTGTTGATATTTGCACAAAATCTGCTCAGAAAGAACTTGTAACAATAGCTATAATAGCAATTTTAACACCACTTATAGTTGGATTATTATTAGGGCCAAATGGTGTTGCAGGATTATTAGCAGGTTCTACAGTTACTGGTTTTGCAGTTGCAATTATGATGTCCAATTCAGGTGGAGCATGGGATAATGCTAAAAAATATATAGAATCAGGAGTGTTAGGTGGTAAAGGGTCAGAGTGTCATAAAGCTGCTGTAGTAGGAGATACAGTAGGGGACCCGTTTAAAGATACTACAGGACCATCAATAAATATATTAATTAAGCTTATGTCTATGGTATCAATAGTATTTGGTGCTTTAGTACTAGCTTTTGGAATGCTTTAGATTTATTATTATTTCGAGTTTAAAGAAGTACTGACTAAGAAAAATTAATCTTAGTTGGTGCTTCTTCATTTTTTATATATTTACAAAACTTTAAATAATATTAATTAATTTTTTGCGGATTAAGAATCCAATAATATATAAATGTTTTTTATAGTATTTAAAAATAACAAAATATTTAAAAGTTATATAATGTTTAAATACTATATTGTTTTAAAAAATTACATAATGATTAAAGTGTGCAGAATATTTAAAGGATAAATAATATTAAAATTTATATAACAATAATAAATATAAAATAATGTTAAGAAAATATTTACATGTGTATATTGACAGTTAAGGATTACATTTGTAAACTAAGATTATGAATTACATATGTAATTAAAGATGGGGGAGAGATTTATGGGGAAGTTACCTAAAATATCTGATGCAGAATGGGAAGTTATGAAAATAATATGGGCTTTAGGGGAAGCAACATCAAGTGAAATTATTGAAGAGCTTAAAGGAAAGCAGCCTTGGAAAAGCACAACTGTAAAAAGTCTTATAAGTAGATTATTAAATAAAGATGCTATAAGTTTTAAAAAACTTGGAAAGGAATATTTCTATTTTCCTCTTGTATCAGAAGAAGAGTGTATTAAAGAGGAAAGCAATTCCTTTATAAAGAAAGTATTTAATGGATCACTAAATGAAATGATATTAAACTTTGTAAAGTCAGATAACCTAACTAAGGAAGATATAAATGATCTAAGAAGCCTATTAGATGAAAAATTTATATCGGGGGAAAAATAATGGATTATCTTAAAATAGTTAATTATATTTTAGAGACATCTTTAGTTGGAAGCTTATTAGTAGTTTTAATTTTAGCATTAAGACTACTAATAAAGAATCATATGAAAAAGTCAATAGTATATTATTTATGGTTTATTTTAATATTAAAGTTATTAATTCCATTTAGTCCTGAAAGTAAATTTAGTATATATAATTTTGTGAACATTAATACAGAAGAGTCTCTAATATTAGAAGGAAAAAACATTCAAAATCAAACCGATAACAAGCCTATAAGCGACATTTCAATTATGCCTAATTTAAATTCCTTAGAAATAAATGATAAAACGGATTACGAAAAGAATGAAGATGGAGATGCAGTAAGTAAAAATTTGAATAATAGCATAACCGAAAGTGGTAAAAATAATTTTCAATTCAAGCAAATTTTATTTACTATTTGGTTAATTACTTTTTCAATAATTTTGATTAAAATAATCACTTCATATATAAAACTTCAGATGAATCTTTTAAGAGAATATAAAAAATACAACAACTATGATCTAAATATATCAATAGAAGAAGAGATAAAACTTTTATCTATAAATAATAAATTAAATAAATTAAAGATAAGAATATCTAATGAAATAGGAAGTCCATGTATCTGTGGAATTCTAAATCCTAAAATACTAATTCCACTTAAATTAGCTAGTAATATTAATGAAAAGGAAAAGAAATATATAATATTACATGAATTATGCCATTATAAAAGAAAAGATGTATTTATAACATGGTTAAGTTCTTTTATAAAAGCTATACATTGGTTTAATCCTATAATATATTTAGCTTTAAACATTATGAGAAGCGATTGTGAAGAAGCATGTGATGAGATGGTTTTATCAAAACTAAATAATAATGAGAATAGAGATTATGGTAATGCGGTTTTAAATGTACTTCAATATGTGAATATTAAAAGTCATGAGCCTGGGACGATATCAATGATTACAGGCAAGAAAAAGTTAAAAGAAAGAATAAGAAGTATATCTAAAAATAAGAAGTTTAGTTTCAAAACTGTTCTTGTTGGAGGAGTTATTATCATAGCTTTAGGAGTAGTAGGATTAACGAGTAATATTAGTAGCAAGCATATAGATGAAATAGATAAAAATAAAGTAACAAGTATTAATATTAAAGTAATGCCTTCGCCACCTAAGCAAAAAGTAATATCCAAAAAAGAAGATATCGATAAAATAGTAAAATATTTAAACTCAATAAAGATTAAAGATAAAAAACAAGAACTTTATAAAGGGTGGGAAGTTGCTATATCAATTTCAGGAAAAGAAAAGTATGACATTAGCTTTATAGGTGAATATATAAATGTAAATGGAATTGAGTATAAAGTAAGTAAAGATGAAATGAAAAAATTAAGAAGACTATACAATTCCTTAAAATATGAAGAACAGGATTTAAAAGATGATAAGAAGGAAAATGAAGAAAATAAAAATTCAAATCAAAAAGGATATCAAGAGTTTGTAGATAAAGTAAATTCAGATAATTATAAAATTGTAATAAATAGCAGCTTTGGGGGATTTATATCATTACCAAGCAATATTGATACATCGAGTGTATTATACGATGGTTTTAATAAATCAAAAGAAAATGGATATGATTTGACACCTTACCTTGGAAAGCCAGCAGAAGCATACTCCTTTTCTTTAGATATAGTAGATGGACTTCAAGAAGTAGTAGGAATTATATGTGAAGATAAATTAGTTGCCTATTGGTTATCTCCTATATTTACAAGCAAAGGAGATAATGAAATTAATAAAATTCTTGAAGCTTTAAAATATGAAAAAGCAGAAGAGGGCATAAGCTATAATTATATAATTAAGAGATTAATTAGTAATGGAATAAAGGTAGAAGAAATAAGTAAAGAACTTTCTAAAACTAAAGATGGTGGATACAGTGCAGAGTTATATAATATAAAGATAAATGGGGATAATGCCACAATTTATGAATACAGTGATGAAAAAGCCGCATTAAGTGAAATAAGTCTATTTAATGATGATGACTATTATGAAGTAAATTATTCTGATGAAAATATAGTTATAGATATAGGACAACTTACTTCAAGTAAAAATGTATATTTAAGGGATAATGTTATTTTTTTATACAATGGAGATTCAAATGAAGTGAAAGATGAATTAACATTAAGCTTAGGTGAAGCTTTAAAGAAACAGCCCAAAGATCAAATAGTAATATCAGAACAGGATTTATTTCTTAGATATCCGTCACAATGGCTGAATCTAAAAGAACCTAATGAAGTGATTATTGGAAATGAATCTTATAAAATAGATACTAGATTTATTAAGCAATATAAAAATGTATGTGAAGTCCCAGTTAAAAGAGATGATTTACTTTATAGAATGAGAAGCTTTGATGATGAAATTTTATATGTAAATTGGGATGATAAAATAATTAAAGATAAAATTATAAAAACTAAAATAGCAAGAGATGAATTTATAAGAGTTGTTAAAATAAAAAATGGATATATAGATGCAAGTAAAGTCTATCCTGAAATAGAAATAGATACGGATGATAAAACTCTAATTGGTAAGAAACTTTTTGAAGAATATATAAAAATTCATACAACTAATTGGTTATTTAATTTAAATAATGATTTAAGAAAAAAAGCAGAAATAACGGTAGCAGATAGTAAAGTATATGATGTGATTTTATCTGAAGACGGAAAAAATATATTTACTGTCAGTATATCATATGATATAAAACTAGCAAAAGAAGGTAAGGGATGGATTGCAGGAACTGGAGTTATAGATGGAGATTGGATAAGAGAAAAATGTAATATGGTTGACATAGAAAAAACTGGTGAAAATAAATACAGGATTATAAGTATTTATAATTGATAATTTGTAAAATAAAGATTTCTTATAAATATTATTAAAAACTTTCTATAAATATCATGTAAAGATATTAAAAAATAATAAATAGAATAATAAATAGAAATACCTCATTATTTAAAAATTAAATGAGGTATTTCTTTTATTTTGATTTAATTAGAAATATTTTGACATCAATACAGAGATATTAATAGTTAAATAAACTATATGAATGTGTTTTAAAAAATTGTTGTTAAAATAATTATATAGTTTTTGCTAGACTATTATTTAAATTTATAAAATTATAGTTAATAATAGCATTTTGAAAAAAAGTTTATTATTTATTATTAGAATCCTTTTATCAAATCAAGAAATACCTTAAATTAATGTATTGATATACAATTGTTTTGCATAAAAACAAATAGTCTAAATAAATGATTCCATTTAATATTTAAAGAAAATAATTATAATGTAAGAGGAAAAAAATTAATAGTTGCCGGTTGAAGTATATTGATATATTAATTTGTAGTTAGGAAAGTTCTTTATTTTTATATAAGTTGATTTTAAGGATAAACTTTTAAATAGTAAAAGCTGATTTAATGAATAGATTTTATAATCATTTTTGAAATCAAGAATATGCCAGTTTAAATAGTTTTCTAAATACTTAGTTGCAACACCTTTAAACCTTACTAACCATCTTTTTATATTTAAAGAAAATTTATGTATAAAGATGCTATTAGAAGGTAATGTTTCATTTATATTTTTTAATGATAAAATGTTTGAATTCGTTAGATTATTAGAATCTAACTGATTAATTACTTTTGAAATAACTTGTGAAGATAGTGGAAAAACAGTATTATTATGATTTTTTGCATAAATATCAAAGTACCTATCATTATAAGCAGATATAATTGAAGATTTATCGATGTTTTTAGAAAAGTTTTTGTTAATAGCTACTAAAGATATGGATCTTCTACTAATTGCTTTTGAAATAAGTGATTTGTTACTATCCATTGCACAAGCTATAAAAATATTTTCTTTATTATAATATCTAGCTTTTTTATCCCCTTTAAAATTTTCTTTAATAATTATTTTACTTACTTCTATATAATTTTTTAATACACTATAGTTATTTGATATTTGAGTGACTAAGAATTTATGCCTCCAATAGAAAGAAGTAGCCAAATTAATTCCTAAAATAGATGAGCACTTTCGTAAAGAAAATTTATTATTCATAAGAATTAAATATTTTAACCAAAGCTCCAATGGCTTTTTTGAGTTACTAAATATGGAGTTTGTTTTTTGGGAAAAGGTTTTACAACAATCTTTATTGAGACATTTAAATCTCTGTAGTCCTCTATATTTTCCATACTTTATGAAATTGTTAGAATTACAATTAGGACATGCCTGTATCTTTTTATCTTTTAGAATATCAATTATGGATAGTTCATTAAGATATAATTCGACTTGCTTAAATTTATTACTAATCTCATTATTAATTTCATAACCATAATAATTATTATTAATATTACTATTATAACTATAACGATATAGTGTTGATGGTATTTCCATATTGCTATCTCCTTTAAATAAAAAGTTATTTGTACCAGATTTGCAAACAAATATATATATAATTTGTTTATTTAAATTTTTAACTTAAAATTTGAACTTTAATCAAAAAAATATGATGTCTTTAAAATTTGGTTATCAAAAACAACAATTTTTTAAAACAGATTGCTATAGAGATAAAAACTATATATGAGTAGTCGGATGTATAATTATGAAATCATAATGACTAATAATAAATAGGGTTTAGAAATAATAGGTATTAATTTTAAAAATATCTAGGTTGGTTTTATAAAAATTAACATTATATATTTTTTAATAGATAAATTCATTTATTAATTTATTTATGTACATGAAAGTATATAAATAATCTTTCTAAACTGTTTTTAATAGATACTGATATATTAAGGTTTTTTTAAGAAATTATAAAGTTTAAAATTAAGATATTTTAATTACAATGTAGATAAACAGTGAGAGTATAAATTAAAAGAATTCTTCTTTTGTGGTAAACTAATTTTAGAAGTAGAGAGGAGTGGATTTTTTTGAGTAAAGAAAGAATACTAATAGTTGATGATGAAAAGGAAATTAGAGATTTAATTGATATATATTTAAAGGGTGAAGGATACGATACAATAAAGGCAGAAAATGGTGAGGAAGCATTAAACATACTTTCAAGCAATGATGTGGATTTAATAATTTTAGATATAATGATGCCTAAGGTAAATGGCATTGAAGCTTGTTTGAAAATAAGAGAAGAGAGAGAAATGCCTATAATAATGTTATCTGCAAAGTCTGAGGATATGGATAAGATATTGGGGTTAAATACTGGAGCTGATGATTATCTAACAAAACCATTTAATCCATTAGAATTAGTGGCTAGGGTAAGATCACAACTTAGGAGATATAAGAGGTTTAATAATACATTAGCAAAGGAAGAATTAGTAGTTAAGCAAGATAATGTATTAGAAATTGATGAAATAAGTATAAATCTAGAAACTCATGAAGTTTTTAAAGATGGGGAGGAAATAAAGCTTACTCCAACAGAATTTGATATATTGGTCTTGCTTGGTGAAAATAGAGGGAAAGTGTTTAGTATTGAAAATATATATAACAGCGTTTGGAAGCAAGAGTTTATGCAGTCTGATAATACAGTTATGGTGCATATAAGGAAGGTAAGAGAAAAGATAGAAGAGGATCCAAGAAAGCCAAAGTTCATAAAGACTGTATGGGGGGTAGGCTATAAAATTGATAGGTAAAAAGAAAAAGGAGAAAGTTAAAAAGGAAAGAGTTGGGCTTATAAAGGGAATAAGAAACTTAATTTTAAAGATTTTTTATAAACTTTATAATTCAAGATTAGGAGTTAAAATTAGAGAAATTTTAGAGTGGATCTATAGGAGAATAGAAAAAAGTATAAGGTTTGAATTAATGCTTGTTTTTGCTATATGTTTTTTAGCAGCTTTTATGTTTTATGGATTTGCTAACAATGTTTTATCTAAAAATAAAACAATAACTAATCTTGAATATGATACTGGAGAAGTTCAGTCACAGGCTAATTCTATTGCAAAGGAATTAAGTGGGGAATATGGATATGAAATAGAAAGTATTAAAGAAGAAGAACAAATAAAAGAAGTGTTAAATAGATATAATGATGGAAAAGCTAAAATTTATTTGACGGATTTAGATGGCAAAATATTATTTAAGGTTAATGGTGAATTTCAAGAAAAATTAGACATATATGCAATAATAGATAAAAGTAATTCTGTAGCAGAAGACGGAAGTGAACGAGTTTTTCTTTATCCAGTAAATATAGGAGCTGATAGGGCTTATCTTATATATTCAAAGATACCTGTTCCTTATATATCATATGACTATTATGTAGATGAAAATTCATTTTTAGCACTTGTATTAGCTGTTATTATGTTTATATCTATATTTATTATAGTAACGAATAAGAAAATGAAGTATATAGAAGAAATAGCCTCGGGGGTAAGAATTATATCAAATGGAGATTTATCATATAGGATAGAAGAAAAGGGAAAAGATGAAATAAAAAAATTGGCTGAAAATATAAATAATATGGCATCTGAAATAGAGAGTAGAATTGATGGTGAAAGAAGAGCTGAAAAGACTAAAAGTGAGCTTATAACAAACGTTTCACACGATCTAAGAACCCCTTTAACATCTGTAATGGGATATATAGGACTTATTAAAGAGGGAAAATATGAAGATGAGAATATGATGAAGGAGTATTTGAATATAGCTTTTAATAAATCAAATCAACTTAAGGAATTAATAGAAGATCTATTTGAATATACAAAACTTAATAATAAAGGAATAGCTTTAGAAAGAACTAAAGTAAATATAGTCGAATTTTTATCTCAAATAATAGAGGAGTATATTCCTGTATTTGAAGAAAATGAAATAGAAGTAGTTAAAAAGTTTGTAGATGAAAAATGCATGGTAGAAATAGATGCAGGGAAAATGGTTAGAGTATTTGAAAATTTATTTTCGAATGCAATTAAGTATTCATTTAAGCCTGGAAATGTAATTGTATCTTCATATGAAAATAACGGATTTGTAAATATTGCTATAAAAAATAGAGGGGAAAATATACCACAAGAAAAAGTAGAAAGATTATTTGATAGATTTTACAGAGTAGATGAGGCGAGAAATTCTAATACTAAAGGAAGTGGTCTAGGTCTTGCTATATCTAAAAATATAATAGAACTTCATAACGGAAGTATATGGGCTGAATGTGATGGTAATGATGTGAGTTTCTTTATAAAGTTAAAAGTAATTAGATAATAAATACAAGTAACCTTTAAGAATAATTGTAATAAACTAATATAGAGAATATTTTTCTTGGAGGAAAAATGCAAAATAAAAATCCCAATAGTAGATTTGGAATAGACATAAATGAATACACACAAGATGTTAATTTTCAAACTCTAGCAAGAACAATAGATTTTTTGTATTTAAGAGCATCTGGCTCAGGATCAGGAAGATTTAGGGTTGATAGGAAATTCTTGGAATTTGCTAAAGCAGCTAGAGATTATGGAATACCAGTAGGAGCATATCATTATGCTTTACCTTCATATGATTTGACTACTGCAGATTCTCAATGTGACGAATTCATAGACATATTACAGGAAGGTTTTGGAGAAAAAGATTACGGAGATTTATTTCCAGTAGTAGACGTTGAAGCACCAATAGATAACAAAATAAGCACAAAAGCATTAATTGATTGGGTAGATAGATTTAGGAAGAGGTTCGAGAGAAAAACTAGAAGAAGATTAATGCTATATACAGGAGCTTTCTTTATAGAACTGTATAATGATTTTAAATTACCTAATGGAACACAGCCACTAAAAAATATGCCTTTATGGATAGCTATGTACACAAATGTTCCAGTCAATCCACCATATCCTCCAAACTTAGGCGGTTGGACAAGATGGAGAATATGGCAATTTAGTGAAGGTCAAGTTGTTAATGGGGTAGGAAATCCTGTTGATGCTAATTGGGGGCCTGATAATTTAGATTTGCTTATGCAGCCAAGGCAAGTAAGAGATTTAAGAGCTGTTAAGGAAGGCGGATTATTAAAGGTTTCATGGAGAAAAAATGATGATGTAGATTTATTAGGATACAATATTTTTGTAAATGGATATTGGATAGGAACGGTGGGAAAAGACGACACAAGTTTCCAAATAAGATTATCTGAATTGCCTGTTAAAACAACTTCACCTGTAAATGTAACTATAGAAGCTTTTGATTATGATGGAGAAACATCTCGAATTAGAACTAAAGTTACTGTATAGTATGTTCTATATTAAAAAAATAGAACATTGAAAACATTAGAAATAAAATTAGTTAAAAAAGCTTATAATATTAAAGTTATTATAATATTATAGGCTTTAATTATTTTATATTTATTTGGTAAAAAAATATGAAAAAACTTATTAAGTATTTAATTAAAGTTTGTTATTTTATTCATATAAATATATTAAAATAAACTGTAGAATATAATATAATATTAATGATATAGTAATATTATAATTATAGGAAAAATATTATTTTCATAATTTATATTATGCTTATTTAGAAAAGGAGTGGGGCAGTTGGATGGACAAAAAAAAGACAATAAAAAAATAATATCTCCTAAAAATAAAAATACAATAATAGCTGCAATAATTATAACTATAGTAGTTATAATAGGAATCATAGGTTATATTTTTTCAGTAAATAATAGAGTAGCAGCATGGGAGAATAAGGTTTATCCCGGAATTACTGTATATGGTGTTGATTTAGGTGGCTTAAGCAAAGAAGAAGCTATTAAATCTTTAAATGAAAAACTATCAGGTCTTATTATGGACAAGAAGCTAAATGTTTTAGTTGGTGACAAGAAGGTAGAATTGTCATATAGTCAAATAAAACCTAAGTATGACACAGAAGTAATAGCTGAAGAAGCTTTTAATTATGGTAAAGATGGTGGAATGTTTGCTAAAAATTCATTAATTAAAAATGATGATAATATTAACATGGAAGCTAAGATTACATATGATGAAGAAAGTTTAAAAGCTTTTGAAGAAAAAGTTAAGACAGAAGTAAATGTTGCACCTAAAGATGCTACCATAGAAATAAATTCAGGAAACATAGTTGTTACACCAGAAGTTATTGGGAAGAAAATAGACGAAGAAGAGCTTCATAATAAACTAATAGAAAGTATTAATGGAGATCCAACTAGTATTGTTGAATTAACATTTGAGTTAAAGGAAGAGCAAGCAAAGGTAAAAGCAGAAGATTTAAACAAAATAACTGGAAAGATAAGTGGTTATAGCAGTAGTTATAAAGATACTGGAGATGGTAGAGTTAAAAATATGCAAATTGCAACTCAAATTGTTAATGGAACTATAGTGATGCCAGGAGAAGAGTTTAGCTATAATGAATTAATTGGAGATACAACTCCAGATAAGGGATATGAAAAAGCTAATACATATGTTGGCAATGAAATTGTACCGGATTATGGTGGAGGAATATGCCAGATATCAACAACTCTTTATAGAGCAGCAATGAGAGCAAATCTAAGATCAACTGAGAGAATGAATCACTCCCTAACTGTTTCTTACTCAGAACCAGGATTAGATGCAACAGTTGCAAATGGTGTGATAGATTATAAATTTAAGAACTCATACGACTTCCCAGTTTATATTCAAGGATATGTAGGTGGAGGAACAGCTTCATTTAATATATATGGTAATGTAGAAGCTATGGGTGGAAAGACTTATGAACTTGTAAATGAAGTTCATGAAAAATATAATCCAGAAGTTAAGTATGAAGATGATCCAACTATGGAAGCAGGTACTGAGAAAGTTGTATCTTATGGAATGCCAGGATATAAGGCAAGCTCTTATCAAATAACATATAAAAATGGTGTTGAAGTTGATAGAGAGTTTATAGCTACAGATGTTTATTTAACAACAGATACAGTTATAAAAAGAGGAACTAAAAAGAAAGAAACACCTCAAAAACCAGCTGATAAACCACAAGCTCCAGCTGGAGATCAAAAACCAAATCAATAAGTAAGAGGAGAATGGATTAAATAAATCCATTCTTTTTTTTGTATTTAGAATACCACAGGTTCGACCTGTGGTTCCGGAAAGCTTCTAGCGGTGAGTAGAAATAAAAAAACCTCCGTTGTAAAATTATAGTAGGTTTGCCGACCACAACTATAATACAAGGAGGTATCCAATATGGATAATAGTAGTTTAGCACATAGTAAATGGAATTGTAAATATCATATAGTTTTTGCACCAAAGTATAGAAGACAAATAATTTATGGAAAAATAAAGATTGATATAGGAGTAATATTGAGAAAGTTATGTGAGCAAAAAGGAGTAGAAATAATAGAAGCAAATG
>NZ_JH815222.1:2350009-2456447 GCF_000158375.2 Clostridium sp. 7_2_43FAA | reverse complement strand
CAAATGCATGCAAAGATCATATACATATGCTTGTTAGTATACCACCCAAATTGAGTGTTTCACAATTTATGGGATATTTAAAGGGGAAAAGCTCGTTAATGATATTTGACCGACATGCAAATTTGAAATATAAATATGGAAATAGGCAGTTTTGGTGTAAGGGGTATTATGTTGATACAGTAGGAAGAAATAAAAAAGTAATTGAAGAATATATAAAAAATCAAATTCAAGAAGATTTAGTTTATGAACAAATAAGTCTAAAAGAATACATAGACCCGTTTACAGGTGAGCCGGTAAAGAAAGGCAAGTAATAAAGCCCCTTTAGGGGTAGCCAGTGAAAATATGCGGTTGGCAAACCGTTCGATGTGCGAGTAGCACAGCCAGTAACAGAGCCTTATAGGCGTAGAGCAAACCACCCGTTTTACGGGTGGTCCTGATTTATTTTTTTGTGTTAAATAGGAATAATAAATGTTATTAGGGCGTTAAGCTTATTGTCGAAAATCCAGTAGAATGATATTATAATAATATGAAAAGGTGAATAAAGGAGTATTTTATGGAATACAAAATGGTCTGTATTGATATGGATGGAACCTTACTAGGTAAAGGGAAAGAAATATCTAAAGAAAGTAAAAAAATAATAAAAGAAATTCACGAAAAGGGTGTAGAAATAGTAGTAACTACAGGGAGAATTTACAATAATGCAGCGTATTACTCACATCTTTTAGGAGTTGAATCACCTGTTATTGCAGCTAATGGAGCTATTGTTAGAGAAAAAAACACAAACAAAGTTATATATGAAAAGCCAATAGAAACTGAGGAGTGCATTAAATTAGTTGAAAAGTTGTATAAGATGAAAATGCATTTTCATTTTTATACTTTAGATAGTATATATTGTAGTAATAAGCTTACAGAGCTAGGAACCAAATTATATATGACAAAGCAAATAGGATATGATAATTTAAAAATAAATTATTATGTTATAAATAATATAGAAAAGTGGAAAGATTTTTTTAGAAAAAATCATGGAAAAATAACTAAATGTATAGCTTTTTCAATGAAGCCAGAGAAGATTTTAAAAGTAAAAAAACAACTAGATACATTTGAAGGTATAGTATATTATGGCTCAGGAAAAAGAAGCGTTGAAATTAATAGTAAAGGTGCATCAAAAGGTAATGCTGTAAAAGCCTTAGCAAATTATTATGGTTTTAAAAGAGAAGAAATTATGTGTATTGGAGATAATGAAAATGACTTATCTATGATTGAATATGCTGGAGTTGGAGTTGCGATGGGAAATGCAATAGAACCAGTAAAAAAATTAGCAGATTATATTACAGATACTAATATTGAAAATGGAGTCGAAAAAGCAATAAAAAAATTCTTTAAACTATAGAATCTTCAGTATTAAAGTATTTTAAATAAGCATATTAATCATTAAATATAATTATGTTTCCAGAGATAGTAGTATATTTCTAGAATAAAATAGTTTTTAAAGAAAAGATAATAGAATATTTATTTGATTAATGGTTAGAAACGTTTAAGTTATTATATTATTTTTATAATAGAAAATAATATTCTATTAATAAATGCTAAATGTTTTGACTAATGAAGATTCATATAGTATCATTTTTTATATAGTTTCACTAAAGTAAGATGATTTCATCTTACTTTTTTAATCGGAGGTAAGAAAATTGAATTTAAATATAGTTTTATACCAACCAGAAATACCACAAAATACAGGTAATATTGCAAGAACTTGTGTTTTAACAAATTCAACGCTACATTTAATTAAACCTATGGGCTTTAAAATAGATGATAAACAAGTAAAGCGTGCTGGATTAGATTATTGGAGCGAATTAAAGCTTGAAATGCATGAAAGTTATGAAGAATTTATGAAAAAGTATGGAGATAAAAGAATTTTTTTAGCAACTACTCATGGTGGAGTACATTATGATGAAGTTTCATTTAAAGAAGGAGACTTTATAATGTTTGGTAGAGAGTCTTCAGGAGTTCCAGAAGAAGTACATAACAGTCATGAAGGAATAAGAGTGCCAATGATTAAAACAAGTACTAGAAGCTTAAATCTTTCAAATACAGTTGCTATTGTTGCATATGAGGCTTTAAGGCAAATAGGTTTTCCTGAAATGAAATAAATTAGGGGGAATAGAAGTGGAAAAGATAAAAATATTAACAGATAGTTGTTTAGATCTTCCAGAAGAGTTAATTAAACAAAACAATATAGAAGTTATACCTGTTTTAATTAATTTTGGTGATGAAAGTTATATTGATAGAGAAGAAATTAATTTAGAGCAAATGCAAGAAAAAATACAAATAGAGAAAATACTTCCAACAACAGCTCAAATAACTCCTATTAGATTTGAAGAAATTTTTAGAAAATATTTAGATGAAGGATATAAAGTTTTAGCAATACTTATGTCCTCTAATATGAGTGGAACATATAATTCTGCATGTATTGCAAAAGATATGATTGAGTCAGATGACATAGTTATAGTAGATACACAAGTTATAACATCAGCTCAAGGATTTTTTGTTTTAAAGGCTTGTGAACTTAGAGATAAGGGATTGAGTGCAGAAGCTATAAAGGAAGAACTACTAACTATGATACCTAAAATGAATGCATCATTATGTTTTGAATCATTAGAAAATCTAGTTAGAGGCGGAAGAATATCAAAGACAGCAGGCGCAATTGGAACTGCATTAGGTCTTAGGGTTATAATTGGATTCGAAGATGGAATGATGACTGCAAAAGATAAAGTAAGAGGAAATAAAAAAGCATTAAAGAAGATAATATCAGACTATGAATCAAGTAATCCAGATAAAAATGAGCCTGTTATATTAATTGAAATAGAAAGCCCAGAAATGAAGGATGAACTTAAGAAATATTTAGTTGATAACAATATAAAATATATTGAAACAAAACCAGGTTGTGCAGTTGGAATACATTCTGGAACAAAAGTAAGTGGATTGTTTTTTATGAGTAAATAAACTTAAAGTATTTATGAACAACTTGAAAGAATATAAATTTTTAGGTTAGAATTTAAGATTATAAAGTAAATTTATGGAATGATAGATAATTTTTAATAATGAATAACTTTTAATAATGAAATAAAAAAGATAAAGATTAAATTCTTTATCTTTTTTTATTTTTTTGAAAAGTACAAACTGAATTTTTATATATTTATTTGGGTAACATAAAGTAAAAAGGAAGGTGGTTTCAGTGAAAAAACAAAAACTATTTTTACTAACTATAAGTATATATTTAACTTTCATGCTCACAGGTTGTGGAGTTCTTAATAGTCACATAATAGATTTGGATAAATTAAAAGTAGCTTATGTTGTTAATAAAGGTTGCTTAGAAGATAAAGGACTTAATCAATTAGGATTAAACGGAATAAATAAATCTATTATAGAAGATGATATTAAATTAACTACTATAGAAATAGACAAAGACGATGAAGCGGATTTTCAAAAACAATTTATAAAAGCAACCAAGAGTAATGATTTAATAATTGTTGTTGGTGAAGAGTTTAAAAATGTAGTTAATGAAACTGCCACCAATTATAGAGACAAGAGGTTTATAGTTACTACTAATAAAATAAGGGAAAGTAATGTGCAAAATGTAGATTTTAAATATGAAGAAGGCGGATTTTTAGTAGGAGTTATTGCTGGGAAAAGAAGCTCTAATAAAGAAGTTGGTTATATAGCTATTAAAGATAATGAACCAAATAAATTATTATTATCAGGATATATGTCAGGAATTAAAGTATCTAACTCCAAAGCATTACCCAAATTATTATCAGGGGAAAATGTAAAATATGTTGAAGATTGTGCAAATGTTGATTTAGCATATAAAGAAGCAATAGACCTTTATGATAAAGGATGCGAGGTTATTTTAACTGCGGCAGGTAGAGCTTCAGAAGGGGTTTTTAAAGCAGCTAAAGAAAAAGGAAAGTATGTAATCAACAGTGGCATGAATGCACAAGAAGTTTATAGTGATTATAAAGATAATGCACTTGCATCTTTAGAGATTAGATTTGATGATATACTTTATAAAAGTATATCAGAGGCAAATGATGGGATGTTTAAGAGTGGAGAAATTAATAAAATAAATGAAGGTTTAAAAGAAAATACTATTGAAGTAATCATGAATGAATCATTACTAGATAAAGAAACTATAAATTTAATAAATAATTATAAAAGTGAAGTAATTAGAGAAAAGATTGAAATTCCTAAGAAAAAAGAAGAAGTATTAGAATTTAAAGTGCAATAATAACTTGATATAACGTTTACTTACAGTTTATACTAGTAATAAGGAGCACTATCCTTATTACTAGTATATTAAGCAAAAGATATAGTTTATAGTTTGGAAATGAAGGTGTACTTTATGAAATTAGATTTTAATTTAAATCTCACACAAGAGCAAAAATTAATAATGACCCAACAAATGCAGTTATCTATAAAGCTTTTACAAATGTCAACTTGCGATTTAAGAGAATATATAGAAAACGAGTTTGTAGAAAATCCAATACTAGAAGGAGATTTTGACTTTGTTCAAGAAGAAAAGGATTATCAAGATAAGATAGATTATAAAGAAATGATAAAATATCTAGAATTCGATAATTATGGATCTCAAAGTTATGGAGACTATAATAAGGATGAAGATGTATCACCTTTTAATTTTATATCAGAAAAAGAGTCGTTAACAGAGTATTTGCATGAACAATTGCTTGAAAGTGACGAAGATGAGTTAAAAAAAGCAATAGCATCATATATGATTGAGAATATTGATAGCAGAGGATATTTGGACATGCCTTTAGAAGATATATGCAAGGAATTAAATATCCCGATTGATTTAGGTCAAGAATCATTAGAGATACTTCAGGATTTAGAACCAGATGGTATAGGGGCTAGGGATTTGAAGGAATGTTTAAAAATACAGTTAATAAAAATGGGGATATTAGATGATAATCTAGAAATAATAATAGATGAATACTTAGATTTAATAGCAGATAATAAATATAGTGTTATAGCAAAAAACTTAAAAATAACTCCAAAAGAAGCTCAAGATTTAGGAGATATAATTAAAAGTTTGGAGCCAAAACCATCTAGAGGATTTTATACAGGGGACGAAGTTAAATTTATAATACCTGATGCAGCAATTAGAAATATTGATGGACAATATTTTGTTATTATGAATGATGGAGTTATACCAAGATTATCAATAAGTAATATATATAAAGATATCTTAAATAATAAGGAAGATAAAAGTACAGAAAATTATGTAAAAGAAAAATTGAATAGCGCTATGTTTTTAATAAAAAGTATAGAACAAAGAAAAAGTACTTTACTTAGAATATTAGAAAAAACTGTAGAGAAGCAAAAAGAGTATTTTGATAAAGGGCAAAAATATTTAAAGCCAATGACTATGAAAGAAATGGCAGAAGAGCTTGGAATACACGAGTCAACAGTAAGTAGAGCTATAAAGGATAAATATATATTAACAAGCCTTGGAACTGTGAAAATAAAGGATTTATTTACAACAGGTTTAAGTAAATCTCAAGGTGATGGTGAAGATGTTGCTGTTGTTAATATTAAAAAACAAATAAAAGAAATGATAGATGAAGAGGATAAGAAAAAGCCTTTATCAGATCAAGCAATATGTGATGAATTAAATAAGAAGAGTCTTAATATATCTAGAAGAACAGTAGCAAAATATAGAGAAGAAATAGGAATAAAATCATCAAGTAAAAGAAAGAGGATAGAGTAAAAATAGTATTATAAAAAATAGAATAAAAAAGGATTATAAAGGGGAATTTATAATAGAGATGTTAGCTGTTTATATTAAATATAGTAGAGATAAAAGCTAGCATTTCTATTAGAGTTTATTTTTTTAGACCTTGTGGACACATGTAAATATAAGTTGAAGTAGAGCAAGGTAATGGAATAAGCAAACTTACATATACTCACTTTTATAGGATATATAAAGTTATAATGCTAAAAATTTGTAAAACTTTTAGAAAAGTTTGCAGAAAGTACTTTTAAAATTCATAGAAGTGTTTTATAATAATAAATGTGGGACATATAAATTATATGCGGGACCTTTTTAGACCAAAGGAGGGTTGAAAGTGCAGGAAATATTGTCTTTACAGAAAAAAATAGTTCCTGAACTTGTAGAAGTCCTTGAGAAAAGATATAGTATTCTTAGGACTATATATTACAATCAGCCTATCGGAAGACGTGTTTTAGCCAATCAGTTAGATCTTGGAGAAAGGATTGTAAGAACTGAAATAAGTTTTTTAAAATCACAAAATTTGATAGAGATTAATACTCCAGGAATGACAGTTACCGAAGAGGGACAAGAAGTAGTGGATAAGCTTAAAGATTTCATACATGAAATAAAAGGTTTATCAGATATTGAGGAAAACATTAAGTCCTTCCTTGGGTTAAGAGATGTAATAATTGTTCCAGGTGATGCAGAAGCAAACGAAATAATATTAAAAGAACTTGGTAAAGCTACAGCTAATTATCTAAAATCAATTATTAAAGATAATAATATAATAGCTATAACTGGGGGAAATACTATAAAAGAATTTGTAGAGGCATTACCTAAGATAAATAATGTTTCAAATATTCTCGTAGTTCCAGCAAGAGGAGGTATGGGAAGAAAAGTTGAAATACAGGCTAGTACATTAGCTGCATCCTTAGCAAAAAAGTTAAATGGTGCTTATAAATTGCTTCATCTTCCTGAGAATCTTAGTTTAGAGCTTTTAGATACTTTACTAAAGGAAAAGGAAATAAAGGAAGTTATAGATAATATCCATAAGGCCGATATTTTAATTTATGGTATTGGTGATGCTTTAGTTATGGCAGAAAAGAGAGATGTTTCAGAAGAAGAGTTTAATAAACTTAAATCTCTTGGAGCTGTCGGTGAAGCTTTTGGTTGTTATTTTAACAAAGATTCCAAAGTTGTTTCAGAAAATACTTCAATTGGAATAAATATTAATGAAGCAAGAAAAATTAACACACATATTGCTGTAGCAGCTGGGGAAAATAAAGTTGATGCTATTATTGCAACAATGATGAAAAATCAAAATGCAGTATTAATAACAGATGAAGCAGCTGGTAGAAAAATTGTAGAATTTATTAAGGAACACACTAAACAAGCTTAAAATTTTAAAAATTTTAAATATAACTATTTTTAGGAGGTAATTGCAAATGGTAAATGTAGCAATTAATGGTTTTGGAAGAATAGGAAGATTAGCGTTAAGATTAATGATTGAAAACCCAGAATTCAACGTGGTAGCAATCAACGATTTAACTGATGCTAAGACTTTAGCTCACTTATTTAAATATGACTCTTCACAAGGAAGATTCAACGGAGAAATCGAAGTTAAAGAAGGAGCTTTCGTTGTTAACGGAAAAGAAATAAAAGTTACAGCTGAAAGAAATCCTGCTGACTTACCATGGAAAGAATTAAACGTTGACGTAGTTTTAGAATGTACTGGATTCTTCACTTCTCAAGAAAAAGCTGGTTTACACTTAGAAGCTGGTGCTAAGAAGGTTGTTATTTCAGCTCCTGCAACTGGAGACATCAAGACTGTTGTTTACAACGTAAATAATGATATATTAGATGGTACTGAAACAGTTGTTTCAGGTGCTTCATGTACTACAAACTGTTTAGCTCCAATGGCTAAAGTATTAAACGACAAGTTTGGAGTTCAAAAAGGATTTATGACTACAATCCACGCTTATACTAATGACCAAAACACATTAGATGGTCCTCACGGAAAAGGCGATTTAAGAAGAGGTAGAGCTGCTGCTGCTAACATCGTTCCAAACTCAACTGGAGCTGCTAAAGCAATTGGTTTAGTTATTCCAGAATTAAAAGGAAAATTAGATGGTGGTGCTCAAAGAGTTCCAGTTACTACAGGTTCATTAACTGAATTAGTTGTAACTTTAGACAAGAAAGTAACTGTAGAAGAAATAAACGCTGCTATGGCTGCTGCTGCAAACGAATCATTTGGTTACACTGAAGATGAAATAGTTTCATCAGACGTAATCGGAATCACTTACGGTTCATTATTCGATGCAACTCAAACTAAGGTTATGACAGTTGGAGATGAGCAATTAGTTAAAGTTGCTGCTTGGTACGACAATGAAATGTCATACACTAACCAATTAATCAGAACTTTAAAATACTTCGTAACTAGATAATTAAATAGTTAACTGTATAATTAAAGAAATATAATTGTTGGTCTGGTTTTATAGAAAATCTATGAGGCCAGGCCAATTTTAAATTAATTAAGAATTATAAATTTGTGTTTATAAAAATTGTATAGATTAATCAAAATAAATTTAAGAGGTGAAATCAATGAGCTTTAATAAGAAAACTATCGAAGATATAGACGTTAAAGGTAAAAAGGTTTTAGTAAGATGTGACTTCAATGTGCCACTAAAAGATGGCGTTATAACTGATGAAAACAGATTAAACGGTGCATTACCAACAATTAAGTACTTAATCAACAATGGAGCTAGAGTTATACTTTGCTCACATTTAGGAAAAGATGCATCAAAATCATTAGCGCCAGTTGCTAAGAGATTAAGCGAAATGCTAGACAAAGAAGTAGTTTTTGCAAGAGATGAAGAAGTTGTAGGAGCAAATGCTAGAGCTGCTGTTGCAGAAATGAAAGATGGAGATGTTGTATTATTAGAAAATACAAGATGCAGAAAAGAAGAAACTAAGAACATTGAAGAATTCTCAAAAGAATTAGCTTCATTAGCTGATATATTTGTAAATGATGCATTTGGTACAGCTCACAGAGCTCACTGTTCAACAGTTGGAGTTACTGAATTCTTAGATACAGCTGTATGTGGATACTTAATTCAAAAAGAATTAAAATTCTTAGGTGAAGCAGTAAACAATCCAGTTAGACCATTCGTTGCTATATTAGGTGGAGCTAAAGTTTCAGACAAGATAGCTGTTATTAACAACTTATTAGAAAAAGTTGATACATTAATCATCGGTGGTGGAATGGCTTACACATTCTTAAAAGCTCAAGGATACGAAGTAGGATCATCATTAGTAGAAGCTGATAGAATTGAATATGCTAAGGAAATGATCGAAAAGGCAGCTGCAAAAGGAGTTAAATTCTTATTACCAGTTGACCACAGAGTTGCTGCAGAATTTAAAGATGTTGAACCAGTAGTTACAGAAGATCAAAACATTCCAGCAGGAAGCATGGGATTAGATATCGGACCAAAAACAGAAACTTTATATGCTGATGCAATTAAAGATGCTAAAACAGTTATATGGAACGGACCAATGGGAGTATTCGAATTCGAAAACTTCAACAAAGGAACAATTGCAGTTGCTAAAGCTATGGCAGATGCAGATGCTACAACAGTTATCGGTGGAGGAGACTCAGCTGCAGCTGTTAATATCTTAGGATTCGGAGATAAGATGACTCACATCTCAACAGGTGGTGGAGCTTCATTAGAATTCTTAGAAGGAAAAGTATTACCAGGAATAGAAGCGCTAAATAATAAATAAAACGAGTTTAGTTATTAAAAGTGAAGAATGAAAAAAGTGAAAATTATAGTTAAAAGTTATACTTTTAACTATAAGTGAAAGAGTTGAGGAAATAATCCAGTGAACTGGATTAAGAAAATAAAAAATATTTATAATTCCACTTAAGTGAAATTATAAATTGAATTTAATTTTAATTATTCAACTTCGGTGAATAATTACCTTAACTTTTTCATTCTTTTACTCCTTCATTATTCAAATTAAATATAAGAGGTGATTTAAATGAGAAAAGCGATAATAGCAGGAAACTGGAAGATGCACTACACTCCAGCAGAAGCTGTAAAAGTTATAGAAGAATTAAAACCATTAGTAAAAGATGCTACATGTGACGTAGTAGTATGCCCTACTTTTGTTTGTTTAGATGCTGTATTAAAAGCAGTAGAAGGATCAAACATTAAGGTTGCTGCTCAAAATATGCACTTTGAAGAAAAAGGAGCTTTCACTGGTGAAGTTGCTCCAGGAATGTTAGAAGCTATGGGAGTTAGCTATGTTGTTTTAGGACATAGTGAAAGAAGAGAATACTTCAATGAAACTGATGAAGCTTTAAACAAGAAAGTTAAAGCTGCATTTGCTCATAACTTAACTCCAATACTTTGCTGTGGAGAATCTTTAGAGCAAAGAGAAAATGGAACAACTAATGAAGTTGTTGGAGATCAAATTAAAGCTGATTTAGAAGGTTTATCAAATGAATTAGCAGAAAAAGTAGTTATTGCTTACGAACCAATATGGGCAATAGGAACAGGTAAAACTGCTACTAATGAGCAAGCTAATGAAACAATAATGGCTATCAGAGGCGTTGTTGCTGAAATGTTTGGCAAAGAAGTTGCTGATAAAGTAAGAATCCAATACGGTGGATCAGTTAAGCCAAATACAATTAAAGATCAAATGGCTATGTCTGACATAGATGGAGCTTTGGTTGGTGGAGCTAGCTTAGTAGCTGCTGATTTCTCACAAATAGTTAATTATTAATTTGTAAGTTTTTCAAAAAAAAGAGTTATGTAATGATTTATAAAATAAACATTACATGGCTCTTTTTGTATTTTTACTTTCATTATATTATTAGTTGAAATTAATAATAGCTTTAATATCTAATTAGTAGATTCAAATAAAGTCTGGAAAAATAAATTAATATATTTAAAAAAAGTACAATTTGGATTATAATTGAAACATAAATAATGTTTTAAAATAATAATACTGATTTTAATTATGTGATAAAAAGGGTATTAGTGTTATTTTAATCAATAATATGCGAAGGAGAATGGGGAAAATGGATATTAAAACAAATTTTATAGAAACAAAAAGTGGGAATTTATACAAAGAAATTGTTTTAATCAATGATAATGGTGTTGAAGTTAAATGCATTGACTTAGGTTGTATAATTACACAAATAAATGTTCCTGATAGGTATGGTAAATATGAAAATATAGTTTTGGGATATGAAGATTGTGATGATTATCTAAATACTACTGCTTATTTTGGAGCTGTTATAGGAAGAAACTCTGGAAGAATAGGCGGAGCTAAAATTAGAATTGATGAATTGGATTATGAGTTAAATAAAAATGATGGGAATAATACTTTACATGGTGGATATAATGGTTTTAATGTTAAAAAATTTAGTTTTAAAACTGTTAAAGGCGAAGACTTCGTTAGTGTTAAATTTTATTGTATAAGTGAAGATGGGGAAGGTGGATTTCCGGGTAAGGTAGAAGTTGAAGTTTGCTATTTATTAAACAATGATAATGAATTTAAAATTTCTTATAATGGAATATCTGATAAAACCACAGTGTTAAATATGACTAATCATAGTTATTTTAATTTGAGTGGTAATTGCAAAAGAAAAATTACTACTCATACTTTACAAATACAAGCTGATAAGTTTACTGAATTAGATGATGAATCTATTGTTACTGGGAAAATGATTAATGTTTTAAATACACCTTTTGACTTTACTAAGAGAAAGAAAATTGGACAAGATATTTATCAAGATTATTATCAATTTAATATTACAAAGGGATATGATCATTTTTTCAAATTCAAAGATTATATGAAAACTGAAAATAGAGTAGAGTTATATGATGAAGAATCGGGAAGAGGGTTATTGATTTCTACTGATTGTAATGGAGTAGTAGTTTATAGTGGTAATTATGTTAGTAAAGGGAAGTTGTCCATAGGCAGAGAAATAGAAGCTAGAGATGCTGTGTGTCTTGAAACGCAAAACGTTCCGATTGGAAAATCTAATTTGTTTATAGAAGATTCCATTCTTGAGGCGGGTAGAAAATATTCTAGTGAGACTATTTATAAGTTTATAGTTAAATAGAGTTAATTGGATATTGGGTTATTAAAAATAAATAATCTTTCATTCTGAGTATTGTTGAATTAATATAAATTAAAAACCGTAATTAAAGTGATTTCTAATCCTTTAATTACGGTTTTTAATTTATATTTTAGAATTGTATTCAATTCCTAGCAAGATAGATTGAGGATGATCGCCAAATTTTTCTCCGAATATATTTATTCCTCTTGAGTTTTCGGCATCTTCTTTTATTCCTATTTTTACTGCTAGGTATGGAGTTTTGGTAACATCTAAATCTTTTAAAGTAATTGATGAAACTAAAATTTCATCACAGTATGTTCCGGTATTATCTATTTTGTATGATCTCAAAAGTCCGTATTGTGTAGAACTATGAGGCCACCATACGGGGTTTAACTTTCCTGATCTTCCGCCAAAGTCTCCTGGAGATGTCCAAGTATGTAGTTCTACGTTGTTCATCCATACGGTTATATCTGATGGCCAATGTGGATTATAAGATGGAGCTTCGGAGCAGCATTCAAAAGATAAATTAAAACTAGTTAAATCTCCGAAAGATAATATATCCAATGGAAAGCGGTATTCTAAGAAACCTTGTTCAAACCATATGATTTGTGCTGTATAACGATCTGGGTAGTAGAAAGTTTGTGGATTATCCAAAATTCCAATTTGTGAATTTTCATTAGCCATACCACAAGTACCGTTAATGTCACAATTTACATAAGAACCTATCGGCATGTTTATATAGTGACATCTGTGTTTGTTTTCTTCTGTTTGAAGATTTAAATCTATAAAAATATCATCTACGTTTCTAAAACAAACTTTTTTGGTTCCTCTTACAGCTGGTTCTAATCTTGTTAATATTAGTCCGCATTCTTCTAAAACTTTTACATGCATTGCGGTAGTTGAAAGGGGAATTGACAATGCTTCTGCAAGTTCATTAACTGTAGGAGCACTATTAGCAGTTATTTTTAATATTTTTATTCTATCTTCTGATGATAGAGCTTTAGCATAAGAAGCCATTTTATCAATATCATTAAAATTTACAGATAAGCTTTTCATTTTATTGTTCCTTTCCCAATTATAAAAATTGTTATATATAAAGTAAAAAATATAGAGATATATAATATCTATATAAATTATATCATGGTAAGTGAAATTAAACAAATGAATTAAAACAAATAATTTGGAACAAAGTATTTAACATTCTAAGTTTTCAGTAGTTTAAAACAGAAAAAATGTTTTAAATCTATTAAAAAGTCAGAATAACACAATAAAAAAGGAGAAATAAAACAAAAAAATTAGAAAAAACTTTCAAAAATTATTGAAAACGTATAAAGCAAATGATATAATAAATTTGAAATTAAACAAAAAAAATGTTTCAAAAGGGAGAGGTTTTTATGAAAAAGAAAAAGATTTTAAGTGTTATTTTAGCTGGGATCTTATCATTTGGTTTAATATCTTGTGGTAATTCAAAAGAAGATTCATCAGGTAGTGATTCTGGTGGAAAAAAAGAAATAGTATTCTGGTCAGTTTTTACTGGAGCTGATGGAGAAAATATGACTAGAATGATAGACGAGTATAATAAAACAAATCCTGAATATAAAGTTAAACATATGCCTATTGAAGCAGATGACCTATATACAAAAATACCAACAGTAGTTGGATCAGGTAAGGATGTGCCAGACGTAACAATAGTTCATGCTGAAAGAATTGCTTTGTTTGCGGAACAAAATTTACTTCAACCATTAAGTAAATATATTGAAGCAAGTGGCGTAGTAAAAGAATCAAATTATGTAGAAAATGCATGGCAAATGGGTTCTATAAATGATGAGCAATATAGTATTCCTCTAGATGTACATTCGTTTGCAACTTATTATAATAAAGATCTTTTAGCTAAGTATGGTCCTAATGTATTAGATGATGGCATTATTACACTTGATGAAGTAAAAGAAGTTGGGAAAAAATCAGCAGCTGATAATATACCAGCTTTAGGTTTAACTTGGATGAGAGTTCAATATTTATCTTATTTAGCTCAATTAAATGGAGATATATCAAAAGATGGAAAAGAAGTTAATCTTGATTCTCCAGAAGCAAAAAAGATATTTGCAGAGTTAAATGGTTTAGTAAATGATAAAATAGCTACTCAAGATGGCGATGACCCAGGTCAATTATTTAGAGCAGGTCAATTAGTATTTTGGCCAGAAGGAATATGGATGCAAAATTCACTTAAAGGTATAGATGTAAATTGGGGACTTACTCATATGGTAACAATGGATCAAAATAATCCAAAGGATTGGAGTTCTTCACATCAATTCGTAATGCTTAAGAATGATAAAATGACTGATGAAAAAGCAAAGGGAGTTATGGATTTTGTGAATTGGATTGGTGAAAATAGTTTAGAATGGGCTAAAGCAGGACAAGTACCAGCTAACTATGCAATTAGAGAAAATGAAGAATTCAAAGCTATGCCTCAAGCTTTTGTATTAGAAGATGCAAATAAGTTAAAAATATATGATTATAAATACTATGGAAATGTTGTTGAAGCTTTAGATAAGGTTGTATTTGAAGCTGCTTTTGGAAGAATGACTCCTGAGGATGCTGCAGCAGCAATGCAAAAAGAAGCTAGTGAAAAAATTCAAATGGCTCAATAATTAGGATGTAATGATAAATTATTAAAATGTAGTCCTTAATTAAGATGTTACAATGCTTAAGTAATTAGGATCTTTAGTTAATATTATAGCTAAAGATCCTAAATTGAATATCCTAAAGGAGGTAAATATGAGTAAAAAGAGAGATTTAGCACCATATTCATTTATAGCACCACATTTAATTCTTTTTGTTCTATTCTTTTTAATTCCAGCTGTGGTTGGAATATATGTTTCATTTACTAAATGGGATATATACTCAACACCACAATGGGTGGGCTTTAAGAATTATTATGAAATATTAGTGAATAGTGAATCAGTTTTTTATGAGCAGTTTTGGAATGGATTAAGAAATACTTTTATTTTCTCAGTTTTAACAATACCTTTCTGCATAGCAATTCCATTATTATTCGCTGTTCTTTTAAATACTAAGCCTAAAGGCTATAAATTTTTTCAATCTGTATTTTATGTTCCGGGATTACTTTCTATTTCAGCAGTAATGTTAGCATGGAATTTCATGTTTAATAAGACTTTTGGATTAGTTAATAATATGACTAATTTAGATATAAATTGGGGGAGTACTTTCCCTTGGTATTGGATAGCACTAATTATAATAACTGTTTGGTGGTGTATTGGTAGTAACATGGTAATATATCAAGCGGCTATTGCAAGTGTTCCTACTGATTATTATGAAGCAGCAGCTATAGATGGAGCAGGAGCTTTAAAGCAGTTTTTCAAAATTACTCTTCCATCAATAAAAAGCCAAATTTTATATACGCTAGTTATGACAACTATTGCACAATTTAATATATATGGACAACCTCTTATGTTTAATAATGGTGGACCTAATGGAGCTAATAGAGTTCTATTAATGTACATAAGAGAATTAGGATTTGGACAAGGAAGCTCATTAGCAGGTATGGCTTCAGCAATGGCAGCAATGCTCGGTATATGTATTTTATTTATTTGTATTTTACAAGCGGTTTTATCAAGAGATGAAGATGAAGTTTTAGCTAAAAAGCAAAGAAAAAAGAATAAGAAATTAAATAAAGCAAAAATAAAAACTGCAGGTGCTACCTATAACTTAAGTGAGGGAGGAAAATAATATGGAGCATAAACTAAAAAAGAAAAAGTTTAATTATAAGAAAATAGCATGCTTTTTATTAGTTTTAGTGCTTGCTATAGTATGGATTACACCATTGATTTGGGCTATTTTGACATCATTTAAGTCTGAGGTAGAAGTACAAACAACTGGATTTAGTATCTTACCTGCAAAATGGGTAGTTGAAAACTATATAGATGTATTATCAGATACAACAGTTACACCAATAATTAAGTGGTTTGGTAATTCTCTTTTTGTTTCTGTAACACATACAATTTTAGCAGTAATAATTAGTTCAATGGCAGCTTATGCATATTCAAGATTGAATTTTAAAGGGAAAAATGCTATTTTTGGATTTTTATTAATGACAATGATGTTTCCAGCTGTTGTAAACTTAATTCCGTTATATAAAATAATGGATACTTTAAATTGGGTAAATACATCATGGGCATTAATATTTCCTGGCCTTGGTGGAGTAGTTAATATATTTTTGATTAGGCAATTTATGATGGGAATTCCAAAGGAATATGATGAGTCAGCAAGAGTTGATGGTGCAAGTACTTGGAGAATATATACTAAGATTATAGTACCATTATGTAAGCCAATATTAATAATAGTTGGATTATTCTCATTTACAGGTTCTTGGAATGATTTCTTATGGCCAACAATTATTATGAATGATACAGCAAAATTAACATTAACAGCAGGATTAAGAACATTACAGACTGGCTATAGTATAAAAGTAGCTCATTTAATGGCTGTAACAGTATTAGCAATTTTACCTACTTTAATATTATATTTAGTAGCACAAAAGTATTTTATGGAAGGATTATCTTTACAATCAGGAGTTAAGGGTTAAAATTTAGGAGGAATAGATATGACAGTTAATATACCAAGAAATGAATATCCACGTCCACAATTCGTAAGAGAAGACTGGATTAATTTAAATGGAGAGTGGGAATTTGATTTTGATGATAACAATATAGGAATAAAGGATGGGTGGCACAAGAACCCAAAACTAGGTAAGAGTATATTAGTTCCTTATGCTTATCAAACTGAGCTTTCAGGAATAAATATAAAGGAATTTCATGATATAGTATGGTATTCAAAAACTTTCGACTTAGATGAAGTTATGAAAAATAAAAGGAATATATTGCACTTTGGAGCTGTTGATTATAAGGCAGATTTATGGGTAAATGGTGAGCATTTATTTACTCATAAAGGTGGACATGTACCTTTTTCTGTAGATATAACAAGTGTTATAAAGGAAAAAGATAATTTAATTGTTTTAAGAGTTGAAGATTATGCAACTGATTTAGAACTACCAAGAGGAAAACAATTTTGGAGAAAAGAATCTCATGGAATATTCTATACAAGAACAACAGGAATTTGGCAATCTGTTTGGATAGAGCCAGTAAGTGAAACATATTTGAAGAAAGTGTGGCTTACTCCTGATTTAGATAAAAAGACAGTTTTAGTTGAGTATGAATTTGAAGGAGATATTACTGAAACTTCATTAGGCGTAGAAATATCAGTTAAGGATACAGTAATAGTTAATGATAAAATAGCTTTAATGAGTAGCAGAGAAAAGAGAGCTTTTGGATTAAATCAAGAATTAACATTAGATTGGAATCATCATGAATCTTTGGCGTGGAGTCCAGAAAATCCAATATTATTTGATATTAAGTTTAGTGTTTACAAGAAAAATACTATTATTGATACAGTTAAATCATACTTTGGATTAAGAAAAGTAGAAATCGTGGATGGGGTCTTTATGTTGAATAATAGACCTTATTACCAAAAGTTATTACTAGATCAAGGATATTGGGAAGAATCATTACTTACAGCACCAACAGATGAACATTTTGTTAAAGATATTAAATTGTGCAAAGAGATGGGATTTAATGGTGTAAGAAAGCATCAAAAGATAGAAGATCCAAGATTTTTATATTGGGCAGATAAATTAGGACTATTGGTTTGGGGAGAAATGGCTAATGCATATGTTTATTCAAGAAGATATGTTAAGATGTTAAATAATGAATGGATTGAAATGATAGAAAGAGATTATAATCATCCTTCAATAGTTGCATGGACTCCTCTAAATGAGTCTTGGGGTGTAGATTCAATAATGAATAATAAAGATCAGCAAGCTCATTCAGCTGCTATGTATTGGTTAACAAAGTCATTTGATCAAACAAGAGTTGTTATTTCTAATGATGGATGGGAACACACAAAAACAGACCTTCTTACAATTCATGATTATGAATATAGAAATGAAGTTTTAACCGAAAGATATTCTTGTTTAGATAATATCTTAAAAACAAAACACTCAGGAAGAGGTATGTTTGCTAAAGAATGGAATTATGAAGGACAACCTATAATTATTTCTGAAATGGGAGGAATTTCATATCAAAAGAGTGAATGGGAAGGCTGGGGATATTCCGCAGCAACATCCGATGAAGATTTCATTTTAAGATATTATAATGTAATAGCTCCAATGCTAAAATCTAAATTAATTCAAGGATTTTGTTATACTCAAGTAACTGATGTAGAGCAAGAAATAAATGGTTTACTAACTTATGCTAGAGAGCCAAAAGTAGACTTAAGTATTATAAAGGCAATAAATGAAGGAAGATGGACACCAGATACTAAATAAAGTTAATCTTTCTTTGAAATAAGTGGAGCTGTCGCATAAATAAAAATGCAAAATTTAGAATATGGAATTAAGGTAAAATCTATTGAAAGTAGTTTTGAATAATATAAATTTAAGTATTTTAATATGAAATACCACATCGATTTTAAATTTTACATTCTACATTTTGCATTAAGTGATTTTCTGCGACAGGCTCAACTATATATTATAAATTTGGAGGCATAATTATGAAAGTATTAAATAGAAAGCTTGAAAGAAATATGATTCTTATAGGTTCAATATGGCAATTACTATCTGGACTAGCTACTATATTTATTTATGCAACGTATATAAAAACTAAAGGAGTAGGGCTAGGAGATATTTCGCAAGTAGATATTACATCTATTCAATTACTATTAGATAATGTTTATATAGTTACAACTACTATAGGATTTCTATTTATGGCTATGGGATTAGTAAATCTATATATTTATAAAAAAACTAAAAATAATGTGGTTGAAAAAGGAAAAGGAATTTGGCTTATTGTTTGTTCACTAATTTCTTACTTCTTTATGGATATAGTTTCTGCTATTTTATTTATGGTTTCAGGAGTAATTATGCTATCTAAAAATAAAGCTATTTTAAAAATTAATAATGGATTAGTAAATTAAAAAAATAATTGGATCTTATAAAATCCTATATACTTAAAGTCATAGCTAGAGTGTATAAAAATATATTGAAAGATGTATTTAAAACATATCTGGCTTTTTGTATTTCTGAAATGAATATAAAAGTGTTAATGGTAAAAGAACTTATATTAATATGATTAATAACTAATGTGGTTTTATTAAGGGAATATTAAGCTTAATATTAGTTCCTAATATTAATAAGCATTAATGTTGTTTATTATTATTAAAAAGATAGATTAAAAAAAGTAATGCTTTAAATGGAGGGTATTATGAGGAGGTTAACTGTGAGTTTGTTGATTACAACGGTGCTAATGACGGGATGTACATCAAAATATGTGGGTAATGAGAACAATATTAATGTTGAAAATGAATATCTAAATAGTTTTACTTTAGAGGATGAATGGGAAGATGGCTATGGAATAGGAGATCCATATATCTTAAGGTATGATGGAAGATATTATTTATATGTATCAACTCATGATTATAAGATAGGGGTAAAATGTTGGAGTTCAGATAATTTAGTGGATTGGAAGTATGAGGGACTAGTTACAGAGGAAAAGAAAACACTAGGAGCATATGCACCAGAAGTAATATATTGGGATGGATATTTTTATATGTATACATCTCCAGCTGGTAAAGGACATTATGTACTACAAAGTGATTCACCTACAGGACCATTTAAATTAATATCAGATAATATTGGTATGAGCATAGATGGTAGTGTCTTTATAGATGATAATGCAAAGTGGTATTTTTATTATGCATCACCTAAAGGTATAATGGCTGCGCCTATGAAATCTCCAACTGAAGTAGAAGAAACAAAGGTCGTTGATAATACATTTATGAACTGGTGGACAGAGGGGCCTAGTGTTATAAAAAGAGATGACATATACTATATGACTTATACAGGAAATCATGTTAAAAGTACTGGATATAGAGTGAATTACTCTACATCAGTAGAATCTCCTATTACTGGATATAAAGAAGGGGTTAATAATCCTATATTAATTAATACTTCAGAAGACTTTAATGCATTAGGACACAGCTCGAGTGTTTTAGGGCCGGATTTAGATTCTTACTATATCACATATCATAATTTAGTGGGAGAAAAGGGGTTTCCACTAAGAAAGTTAAATATAGATAGATTAGTTTTTAATGGTGAAAAAATGTCTGTTTTGGGACCTACGAATTTTAATCAACCAAGCCCTAATATGCCTCAGTTTTACACATGGGTAAATAATGATACAGATAATAAAATGAAAGATATAGAAGAAGGAGAAGAAAAATTTACTGTTTCAAATGATGAAACAAGTGAAGTATTTACTGCTGAATTTTCTTTTTCAAATGTAAGAGATAGTAATGTCTGTATAGTTACATCATATAAAGATAGTAAAAATTACGGAGAAATTAATATAGATATCGATGCTAATAAAGTGTCTATGAAATCAATAGAAAATGGTAATGAATCATTGATTAGTGAAAATACGTTACCATATAAATTTGATTTTAGTAAGATGCATACTATAAGGATAAAAAATAATCCAAATAAGACAGAAGTACTTTTAGATAATATAAAAGTATTAACTACAGATAATGGATTTAAAGCAGGTTCAATTGGATATAAATACGCAAAGAATCAAGCAGATTATTCGTTTTTAGCATTTACGAATGAGTCATTTGGAACAAGTGATAGTAAGACTATTAAGGCTATTCCAGGTATAATAGATGCAATACATTACAGTGGAAGTGATTATGAAATACCTACAATAGAATATAGAGATAGTATTTCAGCAATTACATTAAATGAAAAAGGCAAATCAGTATTGTATAACATAAATATAAAAGAAGATTACAATTATGGAGTAGATGCAATAATAAAGAGTGCTGATACAAATGGAAAAGTAGATATATTAGTTGATGGGAAAAAAGCTTTAACATGTACTATAGATGGAAATGAAAATAGTAATGAGTGGTTTAAAAAATACTTAGGAGAAATGAAGCTAAAAAAAGGTTATCATCAAATAGAGTTAAAGTTAAGAGAAGGTGCATTAAATATTGAAAGTCTAGACACTTATAAAGTAAACGCAAAGGTAAAGTATGAAAATAATTTATCTAAGGTACCAAGTGATGCAGAATGGAATTTGATAGCAGGATGGACAAGCTTGAATGATGCAACTGAAAATTTAGGGGATGAAATAAATAGAGCATTTTATGGAAACGATGAATTTAAGATACAGTCATTATCTGTTGATTTTGCTTTAGGAAATGTAATAAATGATGTTGGAATTTATTTTAATGCAACAAATGAATCTGTATATAAAGAGCAAGTGACTGATTCGATGCTTGGATATTATCTACAAGTTCAAGAAGAAAAACTGACATTGTATAAATTAAATTATGGAAGAGAAGAATTGATAAGCACAGAAGTTAAAATAAATCAAAAAGAGTTCAATAACTTTAAAATAGAGATTAAAGAAAATACAATACTTGTTAAGCTTAATGATGAGGAAGTATTATCTTATGATGATTTGAATTTAAATACTCATGGAAAAATTGGCTTTAGAGCAGATGGTTCAAAGATTTATATTAAAAATTTAGAAATTAAATAACGTAATACTGTTTGTATATATTAAATCTCAGAGAAGTAATATTAATATAACTTAACAAATCGAATAATTGTTGTGGAGGCAAAAATGAAGAAATATAAAAAAATATTAGTAGGCTGTATTCTTGTAGGAGTAGTTAGAACTTTAATTAGTTGTGAGGGTAAAGGAGATAGTTTTATTCAAGTTACCTCAGATAACTATGATCAAAGTAAGTTTTATACTAATCCACAAAATATAGATTTAATAGCAGATCCTTTTGTATTAAGAACTGAGGATGGAAAGTATTATGCATATGGAACAAGTGATAAAATTCAAGCGTCTGGATATCTAGCTTGGGAATCAGATGATTTAATTACTTGGAAAGAAGTTGGAGTTGCCTATATGGCTAAAAGGGGAAGCTGGTCCAATAGAGATTACTGGGCTCCTGAGGTATATTATAAAAATGGCAAGTACTATATGTATTACACTGCAAGAGATAGAGAAACAAAAAATCTTGGGTTAGGGGTTGCTGCTAGCGATAATCCATATGGACCTTTTGAAGATATAACAAATAGACCTATAATAGGTGAAGAATTTGCAGTTATTGATGCAAATATACTTATGGAAGATGGTAAAATGTATCTTTATTATGTTAAAGATTGCTCTACAAATCAGATAAATGGGAAAAATACTAGTCAAATATATGGGGTAGAGTTAAGTGATGATATGGTAACTTTCAAAGGAGAACCAGTATTGTTAACTACTCCAGAACAAGAATGGGAAGATGTCCCAGGGGAATGGGTATGGAATGAAGGTCCAACAATCTTGAAGGAAAATGATAGATATTATTTAATGTATTCAGCTCATCCATACTGGGATAAATTATATTCTATAGGTTATGCTGTTTCTGATAATCCTTTAGGACCATTTGAAAAATATGAAAATAATCCAGTTTTAACAAGTGAAATAGAGTGGACACATGTTTCGGGTTCAGGTCATAATTCTGTTACAAAATCAAAAGATGGTAAGGAAATATATTCAGTGTATCATACACATATGAATCCAGAAGATGGAGGAAGTAGAAGGACGATAAATATAGATAAACTTGGATTTAGAGAAGATGGAACAATGTATATAAATGGTCCAAGTGTAACACCCCAACCTTTACCATCAGGAACTGGCAGCAGCGATAATCTTAATGATTTAATAGAATCTATAGAAGTAGAAGGTGAATCAGAAAAAGATGAAAAATTATTATATGATGGAGAAATAGTTTATCATAATAATTTTGAAGATTATGAATGGAGTGGTAAGGGGAAAAATAAATTGACTATAAAATTAAAAGAGGAAATAAAAGCTACAGATATACTTATATATGGGAATGTAGAAGAAGGTAAAAGACCAGAGATAAAGAAAATAAAAGTTTCAAAAAATAAAACATTTAAAGGAATTGATTCTAGTTTGGCAAAATTACCAGGAGAAGCTACTATAATTTCTTTTGATGAAGTTAATACCAAAGAAATAGTTATAGAATTTAGTAATAAAGAAGAATTTGCTATTTCTGAACTTATAATAATGGGGAAAAAATGTAACTTATCTAAATATCATTAATTTAAATACAAGTTTTATCAAAAATAAATAATTTAAAATTTATATTAGAGTATAAAATGGTTTTGGAGAAACAAAAAAAATTTAAATTTTTAGAAAATATTCTAAAATATGTTTTATAGAGTTAAAATAATTTTCTGCAAAGGTTTACCTCATCAGTGCTTTTATTGTTTAAGGTCACTAATTATAGTATAATATAGATATAAATTAAGAAAGATAATATTAGAATATTGTCAAATATAGATTTTGATAAAAATTTGGAGGGAATTATGGCGAAGAAACCTGTAATGTTAATGATATTAGATGGCTTTGGAATAGCTCCAAAGTCAGATGGAAATGCTGTTGAAGCAGCTAATAAACCAAACTTTAGTGGATTAATGGAAAAATATCCACACACTCAATTACAAGCTAGTGGATTATATGTTGGATTACCAGATGGACAAATGGGTAACTCAGAAGTTGGTCATTTAAATATAGGTGCAGGAAGAATTATATATCAAGAATTAACTAGAATAACTAAAGAAATTAGTGAAGGTGGATTCTTCAAAAATGATGCATTAACTCTTGCTGTTAACAATGCTAAAGAAAATAATGCAGCACTTCACTTAATGGGATTATTATCAGATGGTGGAGTTCACTCACATATAGATCACTTAAAAGGATTATTAAAGCTAGCTAAAGAAGCTGGATTACAAAATGTATATGTTCACTGCTTCATGGATGGAAGAGACGTTCCACCATCATCAGGAAAAGATTTTATAATAGAGCTAGAAAACTACATGAAGGAAATTGGTGTAGGTAAGATAGCTACTGTTGCAGGAAGATACTATGCAATGGATAGAGATAACAGATGGGAAAGAGTTGAACTTGCTTACAATGCAATGGTACTTGGAAAAGGTGAAATTGCAGCTTCAGCAGTAGAAGCAATAGAAAAATCATACCACGATAATAAAACAGATGAGTTCGTATTACCGGCTGTTGTAGATTCAAATGGAATGATTAAAAATGGAGATTCAGTAATATTCTTTAACTTTAGACCAGATAGAGCTAGAGAAATAACTAGAGCAATAAATGATAAAGATTTTGCAGGATTTAAGAGAGAAACTTTAAACTTAACATTTGTTACAATGACTCAATATGATAAGACTTTAGAAGGAGTACATGTTGCATACAGACCAGAAAGTATTACTAATACTTTAGGAGAATATGTATCAAACAATGGATTAAATCAATTGAGAATTGCAGAAACAGAAAAATATGCTCACGTTACATTCTTCTTTAATGGTGGAGTTGAAAAGGAAAATCCAGGTGAAGATAGAGCGCTTATAGCATCACCTAAGGTTGCTACTTATGACTTAAAGCCAGAAATGAGTGCTTATGAAGTAACAGAAGAATTAATTAATAGAATTAATGAAGATAAGTATGATATGATTATTCTAAACTATGCTAACCCAGATATGGTTGGACATACAGGAGTAATGGAAGCAGCTGTAAAAGCTATTGAAGTTGTAGATGAATGCTTAGGAAAGGTTGCAAATAAGATTCTAGAAAAAGACGGAACTTTATTTATAACTGCTGACCACGGTAATGCAGAAACTATGATAGATTTCTCAACAGGAAATCCATTTACAGCACATACTACAGATCCAGTTCCATTCATTTGGGTTTCAAACAGAACTGAAGGAAGAACATTAAAAGAAGGTAAGCTAGCAGATATAGCTCCTACTATGTTAAATGAAATGGGTCTTTCAAAACCAGAAGAAATGACTGGAGAATGTTTAATAGTAAATAAGTAATAAGAATAAAAAGTAAAAGGACACTCCTTTATAGTGAGTGTCCTTTTACTTTTGTTAAAATTTAAGAAGTCAAATTTATAGAGTGTTATCAAAGCAATAAAAAGGTATTTCTTCAGTAGGTAGTCTTGAGGTAGAATCAATTATTGAATCACTTACGTTAATTTTTGTAACCATATCTTTTAAAAGCTCTATGATATTTTCCATTATTAATTATTATATGAAAATATCCATGTATTCTAAATTTCTATTAGCAAAAGCAATTTAAAGTTATACATAATTAAATATAAATAAGTAAGTTATCTGGATAATAAAACAATATTTGGTATAAATGTGATATAATTAATTTTAAGTGATAGATTTTAAAAGAATACTATTTGGAATTATATTAATCATGAAATTTAGAAATAAAGGAGATGGGAAAAACGAAATTTATAGAGCAATATTTTAAGAGGGAATCAATAGTTTTAGAAGAAACAAATTTAAAAAGCTTCTGGTATGAATCTATGAAAAATATTACAATTGGCTTTATGTTTACTTTAATGACTTTTGATTTTTTTTATTTACAATATATTTTACCTTCTATAGGAGCAGTACTTTTATATATTGGATTTCACAACTTGCGAAAGGAAAATAAAGCTCTTAACTTAGCTTGGATCTTTTCTATAATAAATATGATATTTCGAGTGTTAAATTTGATATATTTAAATACACCATTAAATGTTAACGTTAAAGGTATTGTTATATTAGCATTTGTATCTACAGTTTTTCAATTAAGTTTTCTTGTTATTTTTAGATTAGGGTTAAAGAAAATTTTTCAGGAATCAGGAGTTATCTTAAAAAAAGATATTATTTTAAGGATAATTATTTGGAGAATTGTAATTATTATTTGTGCATTAACAGAATTAGGACAAATTTGGGTTATATATATTCCAATAATTATTTATTACTTTTATATCTTTAAATCCTTATATAAATTAAGTTACGACGCTGAAGCTATTATTTACATAGATTCGAGGAAGATTGAAATACTTAATAAGAAAAAGCTTATTTATACATACATGCTATTTTCTACTTTTGTAGTTGGAGTTTGTTGTGTATTTTCTAATCATATTAGTCTAGATTCAAGTGAGGTTATTTCTGTTAAGGAATTTGGAATTAGAAATACGCTGATTGATAAAGGAATTCCAATAGAAATTGTTAAGGATATAGAAGACGAGGATATTAGCAAACTTAAAAATTTAATAAATATTGAATATTTTAGTGAAGATTTAAAATTTAATTCTATATTAAATGATGATGGAATTGATTTTCAAGTAACAACTATATTTTTTGAACTTTATGGTAATGAAATGTATGCAATTGAATATTTTAACTGGGGGGAAGAAGGACCTTATTGGCAAGATGGTTTTGAAATAAGTAACACAAGGCCTTTAAATGTTATAAATGGAAAATTATTATATGAAAAAGATGGGGTTAATTATTCAGCTGAAATACCTAGGTTAAATGGTGGAATGGTTACAAGTAGGGATATATTTGGAGATGAAAGGCAAGAAGAAAAAATTACAGGTGCTATAAATTATCCTTATAAATCTCAAAAACAAAGAGGGTATATTTTCTATAAAATAGATATTACTCAAGAAACTTTAGCTGGAACAAATCTAGTAAATTATATGCATTATAATCATCCTTTTAGAATTCCTTATACTGAACCAGAAAAGAAAAGTATAATGTTTAGTAATAAGTTAAGACAACATGGGATGAATTTTAGCACTAATCTAAGTAAGGAACTGTTTAGTAATTAAAAAATTTTTATTAATTATTGTTATTATGTATGCATAGTTTATTTAATTTAAAATACCTAAGAAATTTATAAATTTAAGGGCTAAAGAATTATATTGTTTAGTATATTAAAGATGTATATCATCCTTTACTGACTTCCTTTTGGGTTGACAATAAAGGTAATATATATCTATAAAATATTTTGATATTCAAAGGATTTGACAATGAAAAAATTTGAATGTATAATATCAATTACTAAAACGAAAGTAATTGTAGGAGTTGAATATTATGAAAGTTAGACTTATAACTGATTCAGCATGTGATTTGCCTTTAGATTATATTAAACAAAACAATATAGAAGTAGTACCACTTATGGTTAATATAAATGGAGAATTTATACCTGATGATCTAGGACAAACTTTAAAGCACCAAGATTTTTATAAAATGATAAAAGAAGGTGCAATGCCATCTACGACTCAAGTAAATGTTGGAACTTTTTTAGAAGTATTTAAGAAGTATGTAGAGCAAGGAGAGTCGATAATTTATATAGGATTATCTTCGGCATTAAGTGGAACTTATAATAGTGCATATACAGCTAGAGAAATGGTATTAGAAGAATATTCGAATGCAAATATAAAAGTTATTGATTCATTAAGTGTATCTGTTGGAGAAGGATCTTTAGTTTATAAAGCAAATGAAATGATAAAAAATAATATAGATATTAATGAAGTTGTAGAATATTTAGAGTCAATTAAAAAGAATGTTATTCATGCAATAACAGTAGATGATTTAAATCACTTGAAAAGAGGGGGACGTATTTCAGGTACAGTAGCAGCAGTGGGAGGATTACTTGGGATAAAACCAACTTTAAAAATAGATGATGATGGAAAGGTTATTCCAGGAGATAAAATAAAGGGAAGAAAAAAAGCTTTAAAATCTTTAGTTCAACAATTAAAAGAAAAAGCAATAAATCCAGAGAATCAAGTAATATTTATATGTCATGCAGATTGTTTAGAAGATGCTGAAGATATAAAAAGAATGATACTTGAGGAAGTTAAAGTTAAAGATGTTATTATTAACTCTATAGGTGCAGTAATAGGAACTCATGGTGGACCTGGAACTTTAGGAGTAGTATTTATAGGTAATGAAAGATAAAAAATAAATCTTAATATATTTAGGTTTGTTTTTCAGTTTATAAAAAAGCCCGCTATTTAAAAATAGAGGGCTTTTTTATTTCACTATCTACAGTTCGTAGGTCTAGATAAAAAATCTTTAAGGCTTATTGTCTCTCATCATATATCAATTATCAGGATCTGGAATACTTTTCTTAATTTGCCTTGTTTCCTTGCTTTTAAAGATTTCTAAAACTTTGGAAGCAGTCTGTAAAAAATTAATATGATAAAATCTTAAATAATGTTAAAATATAATTGAGTTTTATTAGTAATAAATTATAAGGGGAGGATAATTAATGGCATTGAATATAATTGATATTGCTAAATTAGCAGGTGTTTCAAAATCTACAGTATCTAGATATTTAAATGATGGATATGTAAGTGATGAAAATAGAGATAAAATTAAAAAGGTTATTGATGAAACAGGGTTTACTCCTCAAAGGCAAGCAAAAGGAATGAGAACAAAGAAGACAAATTTAATAGGGGTAATAGTTCCTAAGATAAGTAGTGAAACTCCAGCGAGGGTAGTTGAAGGTATAACAGAGGTATTATCACCTAATGGATATGATATACTAATAGCAAATACAAATTTAGATATTGAAAAAGAATTAGAATATCTTAATATTTTTAAGTATAATCAAGTTGATGGAATAATATTTATGGCAACTAAAATAACAGATAAACATATTGAAATAATGAATAATTTAGAGGTACCAATCGTTATTGTAGCTCAAGATATAGAGGGATTTTCTTCAGTTTTCTTTAACGAATTTAATGCAACTTCTGATATTACCAAATGTGTAATTGAAAAAGGTCATAAGAATATAGGCTTTATTGGAGTTTATGAAGATGATAAAGCTGTTGGACTATATAGAAAAGAGGCGTATATAAAAACATTAAAAGAAAATAATATAAAGGTAGTCGAGGAAAATATTAAGATTGGAGATTTTAACGAGAGTAGTGGATACATACTAGCAAAAGAACTGATGGAAGGAAATGATAAGCCTACTGCAATTGTAGCTGTAACTGATAATTTAGCATTGGGAGCTATTAAGTATTTAAGGGAAGAAAACTATAGAATTCCAGAAGATGTAGCAGTTGTAGGGATGGGAGATTCGAGAATATCTAGATTTATTACTCCAAGTTTAACTACAGTACATTACCATTATAAAACTGCTGGAAAAAGGTCTGCAGAGATTGTTTTAAGAAAATTAAATACAATTAATAAGATGGGAAAAAGTAACAAGGAAAAAGTTGAATTAGACTGTTTACTTGTAGAAAGAAATAGTATATAATGAGCGTGTGAAAAGGTTTAATAGTTTTGATGTGGGAATGTTCCTACATCAAAATATTAAATAGTAACAAGTAAATATTATTTTTACTGTTACATCTATAATAGAAATTACAAGAAAGTATATAAAAATAGATTTAAATATGAACTATATATTCGTTTATACTAAGCAAACTATTTATAATTGTTACTAGAAATAATAAATCTTTTTGTGAAATGTGTGGGAACATTACCACTCTTAATGAGGTACATGGGAACATTACCACAACATGAAAGTCTTTTGTACCAAATATTGATAAAAAAGTTTTGCGGAGGAATTAAAATGAAGTCAAACAATTATTATGAAGCAGCTCAAGATATATTAAAGTATATCGGTGGGCCAGATAATATAACTAGTGCTGCACACGGTGCAACAAGATTGAGATTAGTTTTAAAGGATCAAAAATTAGTTAATAAGGAAGAGCTAGAGAAACTAGATATTGTTAAAGGTGTATTTTTAAATGGTGGACAGTTCCAAATTATAATTGGTCAAGGTACTGTTAATAAGGTATATGCAGAACTTACTAACATTGCTGGAATTAAGGAAATGAGCACTGCAGAAGTAAAACAAGAAGCAAGTAAGAATCTAAATGCTATTCAAAAATTAGCTAAGTTATTATCAGATATATTTGTTCCGATTATACCAGCTATAGTTGCAGCAGGTCTATTAATGGGATTATTAGGATTAGCAGGTAAGTTTGGATTAGAAGAGTATTCAGGAACTTGGTGGTGGATGATGCTTGATATGTTTAGTTCAGCAGCATTCAATTTCTTACCAATATTAGTTGCTATTAGTGCAGCAAAAGTATTTGGATGTAATACATTTTTAGCTGCAACTGTTGCGGGAATTATGATTCACCCTTCACTTCAAAATGCATGGACACAAGGTACTGGATATGAAACTATTAAAGTTTTAGGAATGATTGATATGCCATTACTTGGATATCAAGGGACGGTATTACCGATATTATTAGTTATATTTGTTATGTCTTATATAGAAAAAGGTACAAGGAAAATTGTTCCTGAAATTTTAGATATTTTATTAACTCCATTAATAACTGTATTATTAACTGGATTCTTAGCATTAGCAGTTATAGGACCAGCAGCTAACGTAATTGGAGCTGGAATAAGTACATTCTTAACATTTGCAATAGATAAACTTGGAATTATAGCTGGGCTTTTATTTGGTGGTGCATATTCATCAATAGTTATCACAGGTATACATCATAGCTTCCATGCTGTAGAGCTTAATTTATTAGCTGAAACAGGTGTTAATACATTATTACCAATTTGGGCAATGGCAAATGTAGCGCAAGGTGGAGCATGTTTTGCAGCCTTCTTATTAACGAAGAATAAGAAAATGAAGGCTATTGCACTTCCTTCAGCAATAAGTACTTTATTTGGTATAACTGAAGCAGCTATTTTTGGTGTAAACTTAAGATATAAGACGCCTTTCATAGGAGCAGCTATTGGTGGAGCCGTTGGAGGAGCTTATGTTGTAGCAATGAAAGTTGGAATGACTGCAGTTGGTGTTACTGGAATTCCTGGTATAGCTATAACAAATTCTACATCAATGTTTAACTATATAATTGGTATGGTTATAGCAATAGCGGTTGCATTTGTAGCTACTATGATGATGGGAGTTAAAGAGGAAGCTGCTTAAGATTAAAATAATAAAATTATATTAAAGTTAGAGCTTAAAATATACCCATTATTAAAGGAAGTAAAAAGAGTAGGATAATTTAAAAGATGATTTCTATATTAATAGGAATCATCTTTTATTAATACATTTTAATTAACGTTTTTAACATAGGCATTATTAAAAAGTAATTCTATATTTTATTTTAAAATAAATTCTTGCTAAATATGTTTATATCAATGTGATAGTAAAAAATTGGGTATTAAAAATATATATACTATGAAAAGAGTGATGATATAATTAACTTATATAAATAATACAAATTATTAAGTATAAATATAAAAAAATTAAATATTTTTAATGGATAAGGGAACGTTCCCTTATATAATCTTAAGGAGGAGAAGAATGAAAAAGGTAATTTCAATAGGAGAAGCTTTAATAGATTTTATACCACAAGAAAAGGGTGTTGCTTTAAAAGACGTTAGTAATTTTTTAAGAGTTGCAGGTGGAGCTCCACTTAATGTTGCAGCTGCCGTAGCAAAATTAGGTGGAGAATCACAAATGCTTACTAAACTTGGTATGGATGGTTTTGGTGATCATATTTTAGAAGAAGTTACACCACTTGGGGTGGATGTTTCAAAAGTTTTAAGAACTAATGAAGCTAATACTGCACTAGCATTTGTTTCATTAAAGGCAGGTGGGGAAAGAGATTTTTCATTTTATAGAAACCCAAGTGCAGATATGTTGTTAAATGAGACAGAAATAGAAGAAGATATTTTTATAGAAGGTGGAATATTACATTTTTGTTCTGTAAGTTTAATAGATGCGCCAATAAAAAAGGCAAATAAAAAAGCAATAGAGTTTGCAAAGAAAAATAATTGCTTAATTAGTTTTGATCCAAACGTTAGATTGCCATTATGGAAAACAGCAGAAGATTGTAAAAAAGCTATTTTAGAATTCTTGCCACTTGCTAATATAGTTAAGATTAGTGATGAAGAATTAGAATTTATAACTGGAATATCTGATGAAGAAAAAGCTCTAAAGAGCTTATTACAAGGGGATGTTGAAGTTATAATTTATACTAAAGGTAGTAATGGAGCAGAGTTTTTAACTAAGAAAGGAAAAGTATTTTCAGAGTCCTTTAAAGTTAATCCTCAAGATACTACAGGAGCGGGAGATTCATTTATAGGATCATTTTTATATCAAGTTGCAGAAGGAAATCATACTTTAGAAAGTCTAATTGATTTATCAGAAGAAACAATAAAGGAATTTCTAACATTTTCAAATGCAACTGCTGCTTTAACAGTTTGTAGGAAGGGTGCTATTGGAGCATTACCAAATAAGGAAGAAGTTTTAGGTTTAGTAAAAGGGAGATAAGTATGTTAAGAGCTAAATTTGATAAGCAAATAAAGGAATGCATGAGTGAAAATTTAGAGTTAGTTAATAATGATAAATGGAGGAATAAATATCATATAATACCACCAGTAGGATGGATAAATGATCCAAATGGATTATGTGAATTTAATGGGGTATATCATTGTTTTTATCAATACTCTCCATTAAGTCCTTTAGGAGGAGAAAAATTTTGGGGGCATGCTGTTTCTAAAGATTTAGCTAATTGGGAACAAAGAGATATTGCTCTTTATCCAGATATAAAGGAAGATATAAATGGAGTATATTCAGGATCTGCATTAGTTAAAGATGATACAGTATATTTTTTCTATACAGGTAATGTAAAATATCCAGGAGATCATGATTATATATTAACTGGAAGAGAACAAAATGTTATTCTAGTAACTAGTAAGGATTGTGTAAATTTCTCAGAAAAGAAAGTTCTTCTTAGGAATAGTGATTTTCCAAATAATATGTCTTTACACGTTAGAGATCCAAAGGTTTGGGAAGAAGATGGTATTTACTATATGGTTCTAGGGGCTAGAACAAAAGATGATAAGGGATGTATTTTATTATATAAATCAAATGACCTTTACAATTGGGAGTTCCATTCAATACCAGCTAGAAATATAAATAATATGGGATATATGTGGGAATGCCCGGATATATTTAAGTTAGATGATAAATATATATTAATGTTTTCTCCACAGGGGATGGAAGCAGACGGTTATAAGTATAATAATGTATATCAAAGTGGATATGCTATTGGAAATTTTATTAATGATAACACGCAACTTAAATTAGGTGAGTTTATTGAAATAGATAGAGGGTTTGATTTCTATGCACCACAGACATTTGAAGATTCTAAGGGAAGAAGAATAGTCATAGGATGGATGGGGGTACCTGATGCCGTTGAGCATAAAAACCCTACTATAGATAAATTTTGGCAACATCAATTAACAATTCCAAGAGAGTTAATTTTAAAGAATGATAAGATATATCAAATTCCTGTTGCAGAATTAGAAGTTTTAAGAAAAGGTGTTGCATATAAGAATGAAATTTCTTTAAATGATAAGTCTATTTTAGATATATTTGAAAGCAATACTTTTGAATTAAAAATTGATTTTATAAACTCAAAAGAATTCCAAATTTCACTGAGAGAAGACTGTACTCTTTCCTATAAGAATAAAGTATTTAAATTAGAACTTGGAAAATCAGGATATGGTAGAGATATGAGGGCAGTAGAAATTGATGCTGTTAATTCTATAAGAATATTCTCTGATAATTCTTCTTTAGAAATATTCTTAAATGATGGAGAAGAAGTATTTAGCACTAGAATTTATAATGATTATATAGATAGAACCTTAACATTAATAGGTGAAGGAATAGTAAAAATTGAAAAATGGAATCTATAAATAAAGGCAGAAAATAAAAAAAAGGCTATATGAACATAAAGTTTGATACTAGTTGATAAAAAGGGAAGTTCTAAGTCGAACTTCCCTTTTTTGCAGTAACAAAATTTTATTTTAAAATATTTAGTTTTATGCATATATAAATAATATGTGAAAATTTCTATTTAAGTACAGAAATCATCTTCTTTGTGCATAACCATTTTTTTATAATGTCCTTGACATAGGTATCAGTTTAAAACGCGATGCCCTTTGTGAAAATAAGAGATTAACTTTTTAAGGCAATAAAGTTTACTTAAAATTTAATAAATTATATTTTATATAAAATAGGTTTTGAGATTATATATTATTTCTTAGGAAATTTTTATAAAGCTTTTTATAGAAATTTTTACTATAAAAATGAACTATTTATTATCGTTAACATATATTAAAATTAAAATTCTAAAAATAGAAATAATCTTAATAAATAGATGGAAAAAATATTGACAAATAAACGAAATAAAGTATAATTTAATTAAACATATCGGAATAGTAGGAAAACTAAGATGAAGAAAGTAGTATATTAATAGTGCTTACAGAGAGAAGGAGTTGCTGAGATCCTTTGGCAAAGTAATATATGAAGTGCACTTCGGAGTTTAAAGTATGAAATATTAGTAGTACTTTAACGGGTCGCCGTTTATAGCGAAGTTTAAGGTGGAACTATGTTCAATTAGAGTGGAACCGCGGAGTATGACTTCGTCTCTTATAAAGTATAAGAGAGGGAGTTTTTTTATTTATATAAATTCTCTTAAGAATATTATATTTAAATTTAATATAAAATTTGATGGATCTAAGAGAATTTAGTATTTTGAAAACTTTTATAAAGGCTTTAAGATTTAGGGGGGATTTTATGGAGCTAGATTTCAATTTTATTATTAGGAGTTTACCAGATTTTTTTCAAGCAACAGCTATCACTATAAAATTAGCAATTATATCGATTATCTTATCTATTTTAATTGGAGTAATAATAGAAGTGGCCAGATATTTTAATATAAAATGGGTAAATGTAATATCTAAAGGATATATAGAATTTTCAAGGAATACACCACTTTTAATACAAGTATTTTTTCTCTATTATGGCTTAACTAAGCTTGGAGTAAAGTTAAGTGGATTTGCTTGCGGCGTTATAGGTCTATCATTTTTAGGTGGGGCCTATATGGCAGAATCCTTTAGAGGAGGAATAGATGCAGTTGCTAAATCACAAATAGAAAGTGGACAAGCTTTAGGATTAAGTAAAACACAAATTTTAAGATATATAGTGATGCCAATGAGCTTTTCTATATCAATTCCATCTATAGTAGCAAATTGTATATTCTTAGTAAAGGAAACATCTATAATAGGCTCAATAGCAGTTGCAGAGCTTATGTTTGTTACTAAAGATGTTATAGGAATGTATTATAAAACAAATGAAGCATTAATCTTAGTTGTAGTATTTTACCTTATGATATTACTTCCTATTTCAATAATCAGTAGGATTTTAGAGAGGAGGTTAAGGCATGGAGAATTTGGGAAATAATATAATTTTTAATGTGGACAATATGAAAAGGCTTATGGAGGGGTTACTAGTAACTTTAAATGTGGCTATTATATCTGTTGTTTTATCAACTATATTAGGAGTTATATTTGGAATAATTATGACAAGTAAAAGAAAGGTTGTAAAAGTAATATCAACTATATATTTAGAAAGTATAAGAATAATTCCATTAATGGTGTGGTTATTTTTGTTTTACTTTGGAGTACCTACACTTTTAAATATTCATTTAGAATCTACTATAGTTGGATATATTGTTTTTACTTTATGGGGAACAGCAGAAATTGGAGATTTAGTAAGAGGAGCAATTACTTCAATTCCTAAAATATATTATGAATCAGCCATGGCATTATCTTTAAATAAGATAAAAACTTATAGATATATTATTATTCCAGTTAGTATAAGAAGAGTTATGCCAGGTATTATAAATTTAAGTACTAGAATGATTAAAACAACTACATTAATGACTTTAATAGGTGCAGTTGATTTAGTTAAAGTTGGACAGCAAATTATAGAAAGAACAGTATTAACAGAGCCACTAGCATCATTTTGGATTTATGGTGTGTTGCTTATAATATATTTTTTAATTTGTTTTCCAATTTCGTTGGGAGCAAAGGCTTTAGAGAAAAAACTAAATTAGGGGGGATTTTATGAGTGAAGAAATATTGCTTAAAGTGAAAAATATAAAGAAAAGTTATGGGGAGATAGAAGCATTAAAGGGAATAGACTTAGAAGTGAAAAAAGGCGAAGTAGTAGTAATTTTGGGTCCTTCAGGTTGTGGTAAAAGTACATTTTTGAGGTGTTTAAATGGATTAGAAGATGTAACTGAAGGAGAAATAATCTTAAACAATTATGGGATTTTAGGTAAAGAGGTAGAATTTGAAAAGGTAAGAGGAACAATAGGAATGGTTTTTCAAAGCTATGAATTATTTCCTCATATGAATGTTATAAATAATATTTTGCTTGGACCGACTAAGGCCCAAAATAGAAATAAAGAAGAGGCTGAAAAACAAGCAGATGAACTTTTAAAAAGAGTTGGATTATTTAATAGAAAATATGCTTATCCAAGAGAACTTTCAGGAGGTCAAAAGCAAAGAATAGCAATAGTTAGGGCTTTGTGTATGAATCCAGAAATAATGCTTTTTGATGAAGTTACAGCAGCGTTAGATCCAGAAATGGTTAGAGAAGTTCTAATGGTATTATTAGAGCTTGCTCAAAATGGTATGACTATGGTCGTAGTTACTCATGAATTAGAATTTGCAAAACATGTAGCAGATAAGATTGTATTTATGGAGGAAGGTAAAATAGTAGAAGTATCTTCTCCAAAAGAGTTTTTTGAAAATCCAAAAACTGAAAGAGCAAAAAGCTTTTTATCATCATTTGATTTTTATAAATAATAAAAAGGAAGGGGTAAATAAAATGAAAAAATTTTTATCATTAATTTTAACATTAGTAATAGCATTGGGGGTATTAGTTGGATGTGGAAGTAAGGCAGAAGAAAGTAAGGCATCAATAGATGTAATAAAAAAAGCAGGCAAGATAAGAATCGGAGTGTTTAGCGATAAGCCACCATTTGGATTTGTAGATGAAAAAGGAGCAAACCAAGGATATGATGTCTATTTAGCAAAGAGATTAGCAAAGGATTTATTAGGGGATGAAAATAAAGTTGAATTTGTATTGGTTGAAGCTGCAAATAGAGTAGAATATTTACAATCAAACAAAGTTGATATAATCTTAGCTAACTTTACAGTTACACCGGAAAGAAAAGAAAAAGTAGATTTTGCAACTCCATATATGAAGGTTTCATTAGGCGTGGTTTCACCAGATGGAGCACCAATAAAATCAGTAGATGATTTAAAAGGCAAAAAGTTACTTGTAAATAAGGGAACAACAGCAGAAAGTTATTTTACAAAAAACTATCCTGATATTGAACTAGTTAAGTTTGAACAAAACACTGAAACATTTGCTGCATTAAAAGATGGAAGAGGAGCTGCATTAGCTCATGATAATACTTTATTATTTGCTTGGGCAAGAGAAAATGAAGGGTATGACACTTATATTTCAAGTCTAGGTGAAGAAGATGCAATAGCACCAGCTGTTAAAAAAGGAGATGCAGAGTTATTAGAATGGCTTAATAAAGAAGTAGATACCCTTATTAAAGAAGGATTCTTTAAAGAAGCTTATGATGCAACACTTGCACCTGTCTATGGAGATACTGTAAAACCAGAAACAGTAATATTTAATTAATGAAAGAGCAAAGAATGAAAAAGTGAAAAAAATTAAGGAAATAATTCTCCTACGTAGAGTTATGAAGAATTATTAAAAGTAATTTGCACTAATTGAATTTTAGTTCATGAAACACTAATTGAATAATTAGTAAGGTGCAGAGTTATAAAATTGATCTTAGTATAAAAACCCATCTACTAAAAAGTGTCTTAAGTAGATGGGTTTATTAATATATGGAAGAACTACTGTGTAAAAGTCTTGGTTAAAATTGCTATGCTAAAAGAGACTAATAATATAGGTCTAGAAGTTATTCCTTTAATCTTTCTCTTTTAATTAATAAGCTATTTGTTAATAAATAAAAAAGAAACTTGTTATAATATTTAAGTTTAAATAATAAGATGTAATAATAATATTTTTATGGGAGAGTTATATGGCTAGGACTTATTCTTATTCAGCAGATTTTGATGCTGAAACTGAAGAGCTTTTTAAGGAAGCCGTTTTTCTTGGTGAGGGTCATAATGGTATTGTTTATGAGTTACCTGATAATAAAGCAGTAAAGATATTTCAAGAATCGAAATGTTGCAAAGAAGAAGGGGAGATACTTAAAAAAGTAAGTAGATCTAAGTATTTTCCAAAGGTATATAATATGGGTAAGTTTTATATAGTAAGGGATAAGGTTGAAGGACATAGGTTAGACCATTATATCAAGAAAAAAGGTTTTAATTATGAAATTGCAGAAAATCTATATTATTTAATAGAAGAATTTAAAAGGCTTAAATTCACTAAATTAGATGCTAGATGTAGAGATATTTACATAACAAGGGATAATAAGGTTATGGTTATAGATCCAAAGCAATGCTACAAAAGAAAGGTAAACTATCCAAGGCATCTAATGAAGGGACTTGATAAAGTTGGAGTTTTAGAAAGCTTTTTAGAGGATATTAGATTGGTTGATAAAAAGGTTGCAAGGGAATGGGAAAAGAAATATAAGCAATACTTACAAAATGATGAAGTAGAGTAAAAAGAGCCTAGAAAGGCTCTTTTTGTTTTATAAAATAATTATATATCGATATATATAAATTAAATCAATTATGGAAAACTCCTTTTGATAATCAATTAGTTTAGGTAACCTAATTAAAAATCAAAAGGAGAAATTTAAATGGATAAATATAGTTTATCATATAATAATAAAAATTGTTAAGAAATAAACTTAAAATTTAAATTATTTTAATATTTAAATAGGAAATATTTAAGAATAAGGATGGTAATAGTGAGATTTAGAATAGTAAAATATTAAAAGTACAAAAATAATTATTTTTAAATGATTACACAAATAAATAAATATTGAAAATTATGGGCAAAGTGGTATAATAATAATGAAAATGTGATAATGATTATTATTTGCTAGAAAATGTTATTTCTTTCATAAAACCCTAGATACGTGTCGATTTATGAATAATTTATTATTCATAAGAAATAATATAAAGGTATAGTTATAGGTGAAGAAATTAAACATTTCAAATATAAGGAGGAAAAAGTAATGAAAAATTATTGTGAAATAGTAGACGTTGTAGCAAGACAAATTCTTGACTCAAGATGTTTCCCTACAGTAGAAGTTGAAGTATATTTAGAAGATGGTACTGTAGGAAGAGCAGCAGTTCCATCAGGAGCATCAACTGGTATGTATGAAGCAGTTGAATTAAGAGATGGAGATAAAGATAACTACCTAGGAAAAGGTGTTTTAAAGGCTGTTCAAAACGTAAATGATACAATTGCTGAAGAATTAATTGGATGCAACGTATATGATCAACCATATATAGATAAAATGCTTATTGAATTAGATGGAACTCCAAACAAAGCAAAATTAGGTGCTAACGCTATATTAGGTGTTTCTCTTGCTGTTGCTAATGCAGCTGCAAAATCATTAGATTTACCATTATACCAATATGTAGGTGGAGTAAATGCAAAAGTTTTACCAGTACCTATGATGAACATAATCAATGGTGGATCACATGCTGATAACTCAGTTGATTTACAAGAATTTATGGTTATGCCAGTTGGAGCTAAGACATTTAGCGATGCATTAAAGATGTGTGCTGAAGTTTACCATACATTAAAGAAAACTTTACATGATAAGGGATATTCAACAGCTATCGGTGATGAAGGTGGATTTGCTCCAGACCTTAAGTCAAACGAAGAGGCTATTGAAGTTATTATAGAAGCTATAACTAAAGCTGGTTACAAAGCTGGAGAAGACATGTTTATAGCTATAGATGCTGCTTCATCAGAATATTACAAAGATGGAAAGTATGTATTAGAACATGAAGGAAAAACTTTAACTGCAGCTGAAATGGTTGACTTCTTAGAAGATTGGGTTAACAAATATCCAATTATCTCAATCGAAGATGGTATGGCTGAAGAAGATTGGGAAGGTTGGAAGCTAATAACTGAAAGATTAGGTAAGAAAGTTCAATTAGTTGGTGATGATTTATTTGTTACTAATACTGAAAGATTAGAAAGAGGAATCGACATGGGAGTTGGTAACTCAATCCTAATCAAGTTAAACCAAATCGGTACCTTAACTGAAACTTTAAATGCTATCGAAATGGCTAACAGAGCTGGTTATACAGCAGTTATTTCTCACAGATCTGGTGAAACAGAAGATACTACAATTGCTGATTTAGTTGTAGCTGTTAACGCTGGTCAAATCAAGACTGGTGCTCCAGCAAGATCTGAAAGAGTTGCTAAGTACAACCAATTAATAAGAATTGAAGAAGAATTAGACGATGTAGCTGAATACAGAGGAAGAAAAGCATTCTTCAACATTAAGAAATAATTTATTTAAAAAATAAGGATGAGATTATAAAATCTTATCCTTATTTTTATTCAAGATTTTTATGTAAGAGTATGATTTTGTAACTATTTACTTGTAATGTAGCATTTAATATGTTAATATAAATTTATGTAAATATGACCGTTTTGAGTAACCATGGGAGGTATAAAAATGAAAGATGTTTTATTAATATTAGAAGTGATCTTAGGGTTAGCAATTATAATATCAGTATTATTACAACCAAGTAAAACAGATGCATTAAGTGGACTTATTCAAGGAAGCAAAAATGAAACTTTCTTTTCAAAAAATAAAGCTAGAACAAAGGAAGCTATGCTATTAAAAGTAACAATTGTAACAATGACTTTATTTGCTGTGAATACAGTAGTATTAAATTTAATATAATGTTATAACAAGAGCTGCTTTTCATAATAGGTGGCTCTTTATATTTATTTAGTATTTAAAATAAAAGGAGTGTTTTTATGGGGATATTTAATGGATTAATGGGAAATGCTTCAGAAGTTAATCTAGAAGCTTTAAAAAAAGAATATGGAAAAATATTAGCATCAACTGAAACTATAGAAAAAGCTTATAAGTTAGTAAGAGATATGTTTATCTTTACAAATAAGAGACTTATTTTAATTGATAAGCAAGGAATGACAGGAAAGAAGACTGAATATCATTCGATTCCATACAAATCAATAACTCATTTTAGCATTGAAACTGCTGGACATTTTGACTTGGATGCTGAATTAAAGATATGGATTTCAGGAACAGCTTTGCCAATAGAAAAGCAATTTAATAGTAGCTTGGATATTTATGAGTTACAAACTGTACTTGCAGAATACTGCCTGAGATAAATGGAAAGAGTGAAATAATTAAGGAAGTAATTCACCTTTGTTGAATTATAAAAATGTGTTGTTTATAGATAAATCTATAAAGTCATAAGAGATTAATGTATAGCAGAGAATTGTTGAGATAATCCAGCACGCTGAATTATAGGGAAAAGTTAAAGAATAAAAAAGTAAAATAGTATAGGAAATAATTCGCCCTTGCCGAGTTATGGAGAATTGATTGTTTGTAGAATAAATCTACAATAATCAGAGTATTAAGAAATAAATTATAATTGATAATTGGTGTGGACAATTGACAATGATGGTTGTTGAATGTCCATTTTTTTGATTTAATATATATTGGTAATTAAATGATTTACAGGAAAATTAGTGAAGTGAATAGGAAAGTACTTGAAATTGTGTAATATGAAGAGAAGATGGATAAACTAGAGAATAGTGAAGTGTGAGAATAGACTTTAAGGAGTTTAGCTTAAGAGGAAAGAGTTATGAAATAAACTCAAAAAGATTTTAATAAATAATAAAAACTTAAGAGTTTAAAAAATAATTTAGACGAGTTGAATTATAGGAAAAATGAAGGAATTAATTATTTATGTTCTGTAGTTTTATAAATTATATAGATTTAAGAATTTACATATAATAATTATATAAGCTACTAAGAGAACAAGATTAAAATAGATTTAAATTATATGGAGGAAACGTATATATGGGAATTAAACAAACGTTATTAAGTTTTATGAGAGAGGAAGCATATAGACCAATGGATATCCAAGAGTTGGTTGCAGTATTTGATATAAATCCTGAGGAGTATAAATCTTTTAAAAAAGTTTTAAAATCAATGGAAAGAGAAGGCCTAATTGTTAGAACCAAAAAGGATAAGTTTGGTGTGCCTGAAAGACTTGGGTTAATAACTGGTAAGTTACAAGTGCATCAAAAAGGATTTGGATTTTTACTTCCTGAAACAGAAGGAGAAAAGGATGTCTTTATTCCAAGTTCATCTATGAATGGAGCTATGAATGGAGATAAGGTTTTAGTTCAAATAACAAGAGAAGATTTAAATGGTAAAAAGAGAGAAGGAGAAGTAAGAGAAGTTTTAGAAAGATCTAATAATAAGATCATAGGAGTCTATGAGGATAGTAGAAACTTCGGCTTTGTAGTTCCAGAAGATACAAGATTAAATCAAGATATCTTTATTTCTAAAAAGGATAGAAATGGAGCTAAAGATGGAGATGTAGTAATTTGTGAAATAGTTAAATGGGCAGATAAAAGAAGAAGTCCAGAAGGAATAGTTAAGGAAGTATTAGGTAGAAAGGGAGATAAGGGGTTAGATATTCTTACAATAATTAAGAAGTATGGATTACCAGAAGAGTTCCCAGAAAAAGTTTTAAGTTATGCAGAAAATATTGAAGAAGAAATAGATTCTAAAGAATATGCAAGAAGAAAAGATCTTAGAAATTTAAGAATGGTAACAATAGATGGTGAAGATGCAAAAGATTTAGATGATGCTGTTTCAATAGAAAGACTTGATAATGGTAAGTTTAGATTAGGAGTTCATATTGCAGACGTATCTCATTATGTAAGAGAAAAGAATCCTCTAGATAAAGAAGCTTTAAAAAGAGCTACTTCAGTATATCTAATAGATAGAGTAATTCCAATGCTACCTAAGAAGTTATCTAATGGTATTTGTTCGTTAAATCCTAAGGTAGATAGATTAGCGTTAAGTTGCTTTATGGTTATTGATAAGAATGGAAAAGTGATTCAACATGAAATTGAAGAATCAGTTATTAAGACTAGTGAAAGAATGACTTATACAGATGTAACAAAAATTCTAGAAAATAATGATGAAGAACTTATAAAAAGATACGATTACTTAGTAGATGACTTTAAAGCTATGGAAGAGCTATGTAATATTCTTCGTGAAAAGAGAATAAAAAGAGGAGCTATAGATTTTAACTTTGAAGAATCTAAGATAATATTAAATGATTTAGGAAAACCAATAGATATTAAGCCTTATGACAGAGCTATTGCAAATAGAATAATAGAAGAATTTATGCTTGTATGTAATGAAACAATAGCTGAGCATATGTTCTGGACTAATCTTCCATTTGTTTATAGAATTCACGAAGAGCCCGATGAAGAAAAGTTAGAAAAATTTAAAGAGTTTGTATATAACTTAGGTTATATTGTGAGATGGGGTCAAGAAGCTCATCCAAGAGCTCTTCAGGATATACTAGAAAAAGTAAAAGGTAAAAAGGAAGAAACTGTAGTAAGTACTCTTTTATTACGTTCAATGATGCAAGCTAAATACTCACCAGAATGCGTAGGACACTTTGGCCTTGCAGCTAAGTATTACTGTCACTTTACATCACCAATAAGAAGATATCCTGATTTGCAAATTCATAGAATTATAAAGGAACAATTAAATGGAAAGATAGATGAAAAAAGAGCGGGAAGATTAACTAATATAGTTGAAATAGCATCAAAACAATCATCGGAAATGGAAAGATTAGCTCAAGAAGCTGAAAGAGAAGTTGATGATTTAAAGAAAGCAGAATATATGCAAGAAAGAATTGGAGAAGAATTTACAGCAATTATATCTTCAGTTACATCCTTTGGTTTATTTGCAGAATTACCAAATACAATAGAAGGATTAATTCATATAACAGCTCTAGATGATGATTACTATATTTATGATGAAGCTCATTTATGTTTAATTGGAGAAAGAACTAAAAAAGTATATAGATTAGGTGATGAAATCAAAGTTAAATGTACTAGAGTTGATATAGATAACAGAGAAGTTTATTTTGATTTAATTGAGGAAGAACAACCTAAAGAAGAAATAGTACCTAGTGAAAAGCTTAGTGAAAAAATTCAAGAAGCAAAAGATGAAATGAAAAGCGAACTAGTCCATGAAGATGATAATGAAGATAGTGAAGAACTGTAATATTTTGCAAAGTAAAATAATGAAAAAATGAAAAAATGAAGGAATGAAAAAATTAAGGTAAAAACCTTACAGGATTTTTGAATAGAAAGTGCTTGGCACCTATAGTTTAAGTTTTGCGTAGCAAAACAACCTTAATTCTTTCATTTTTTAATTCTTTCATTAATAAATTGCTTCGCAATTTGTAAATATTTTGTTATACTAAAATAAAAATAAAATGAGTGGTGAGAGTATGGTAAGGAAGAAAAATAGTAATACATTAGCTGAAAATAGAAAAGCTAGGCACGATTATTTTGTAGAAGAAACCATAGAAGCTGGAATAGCTTTAGTTGGAACTGAAGTGAAATCGATAAGAGCAGGAAAATGTAATTTAAAAGAATCTTATGCAGATGTAGAAAATGGTGAAATCACGATAAAAGGTATGCATATAAGTCCTTATGAGCAAGGAAATATATTTAACGTTGATCCATTAAGAGAAAGAAAGCTTTTACTTCATAAAGAGCAAATATCAAGATTTGCAGGACTTGTGTCACAACAAGGATTTACTTTAGTACCATTATCATTATATTTAAAAGATGGTAAGGTAAAGGTTGCACTTGGTTTATGTAGAGGTAAAAAGAATTATGATAAGAGAGATTCCATGTTAGAAAAAGCTCATAAGAGAGATATAGAAAGACAATTAAAAAACTCTACAAGATATTAATAAAAATCAGTTTTAAAAAGACTATAATCTTAAGTTTTTCTAAAAATAAGATTATAGTCTTATTATTTTGTAGAAAAATTATCAATCTAATAGTAAACTTATATTATACGGAATAGAAATTAAAGTAAAAAAGGGTTAAGAGGTATATAGCTATGTATAATAAAAGTTTATTAATCGAAAACTCGCATAAAAGAAGTGAGGATTATGGAGTTGAAAAAAGTAGAGATCATTCAAAAATAATGTTAAATAATGAAGAACTAAAAAAAGTACTAGAGATAAATAAAGAATTAATAGAAATATCTAAGCCATATATAGATATGGTAGTTGAATCTGTAGAGGATAATGACTTTATCATAATTTTAACAGACAATAATGGATGTATACTTTACATAAAGGGCGCTAATGCTATTAAAGATGAACTAGAAAAATTAAATTTAAAAGTTGGTGCTTATATGGATGAGAAAAATATAGGTACAAATGCAATGGGGACAGCTATAACGGAAAATAGATGTATTCAAATAACTGCAAATGAGCATTATGCTACTATATTTCAAAGTTTAACTTGTTCTGCAGCTCCTATTCATAATAGTAAGGGAGAAATAATAGGAACTTTAAATTTAACAGGAAAAAGTAATATGAAGCATCCACACACCTTAGGATTAGTTATTTTTGGAGTTACAGCAATAGAAAATGAGCTTTATAGAATAAAAACTAATTATATCTTAAATCAAACCTATAATTATATGAAAACTGTTATAGAAAATGTTGATAAAGGAATAATGATTATTGATATACATGGAAAAATTATAAATATAAATGAATTAGGATTAAATATTTTAGATAAAAGAAATCAAAACTTAATTAATGAATATATAAGTCATATAATTCCAAATTTTCAAAATATAGTAGATAGAATATCAAAAAATAATGAAACTATAACAAAAGAAATAAAATTAAGTCATGCAAGCAAATATAAAACTGAAATTACTCTTAAAGGAATTAAATGTAACGAAAAAATAATAGGGATTGTAGCAACATTAACAGAATTAAAAGAAAAGAAAAAAGAAAATAATTTTACAGGAGCATTTTTTACTTTTAATGATATTATAGGAGAAAGTGATGCTATAAAAAATGTTATAATAAATTGTAAGATTATAGCTAACAGCCCTTCAACAGTATTAATTCAAGGAGAAAGTGGGACAGGTAAAGAAGTACTAGCACAATCTATTCATAATTATAGTATAAGAAAAAATAATAAATTTATTGCTATAAATTGTGGAGCAATACCTGCTAATATAATTGAAAGTGAGCTTTTTGGATATGAAGATGGAACTTTCACTGGAGGAAAGAAAGGTGGGAAAATAGGGAAAATAGAACTTGCTAATGGTGGAACTTTATTTTTAGATGAAATAGGTGAAATGCCACTTGATATGCAAGTAAAGCTACTTAGAGTATTACAAGAGGGGAGAGTAACTAGACTTGGAGGCAGCAGAGAAATTCCTGTAGATATGAGAGTAATAGCAGCTACAAATAAAAATCTAAAGAAGGAAATTAAAAAAGGAACTTTTAGAGAAGATTTATATTATAGACTATGTGTTATTCCAATAAAACTACCACCTCTTAGAGAAAGAAAAGGCGATATAAGAAAGTTTATTGAATATTTCTTTAGCATGAAATCAATAAAATTAGAAAAGGAAATTCCTGAAATAACTAAAGACTTATTTAATAGATTACAAGGATATAATTGGCCAGGGAATATTAGACAATTAGAAAACTGTATAGAAAATATAGTGAATTTAAATGGTGAGTTATCAGATGATATATTAGAAGAATCGGAAGAAAAAATAAATGAAATATTAGATATAGATAGCAAAAATATAAGTTTAGATGAAGTAAAAAAAGAAGAGTGTTTTAATTTAGAGGAAATTGAGAAAGTAACTATAAGAAATGCTATAGAATATAATAAATATAATATGACAAAGACTGCAAGAGCATTGGGTATAAGTAGGAATACTTTATATCTTAAGGTAAAAAAATATAAGATAGAAATATAATGTTGTGTAATAAATTAAGACAATGTCCTAAAATATAACAGTGAAAAATAAATAAGCTGTTATATTTTAGGACATTTTTAATTGAAATATTTTAACATTTTGAAAGAAAGGTTAATATTTTAACGATATTGTTAAATAAAAGACATTTGGCATGACTTTTGCTTATTATATTTATGTAAAAAAGTAAAAAATAAATTATATAAATTTAGGAGGTTTTATTATGGCTCGTTTTACATTACCAAGAGATTTATATCATGGAGAAGGATCATTAGAGGCATTAAAGACATTAAAAGGAAAGAAAGCATTTGTTGTAGTTGGTGGAGGCTCAATGAAGCGCTTTGGATTCTTAGATAAAGTTGAAACATACTTAAAAGAAGCTGGAATGGAAGTTGAACTTTTTGAAGGAGTTGAACCAGATCCATCAGTAGAAACTGTTATGAGTGGAGCAGAAGCAATGAGAAAATTCGAGCCGGATTGGATCGTTGCAATGGGTGGAGGATCACCAATAGATGCTGCAAAAGCAATGTGGATTTTCTACGAATACCCAGATTTTACATTTGAACAAGCAGTTATTCCATTTGGATTACCTGAACTTAGACAAAAGGCTAAATTTGTAGCAATACCATCAACAAGTGGTACAGCTACAGAAGTAACAGCATTTTCTGTTATAACAGATTACAAGGCAAAAATTAAATATCCTCTAGCAGACTTTAATATAACTCCAGATATTGCCATAGTAGATCCAGATTTAGCACAAACTATGCCAGCTAAACTTGTGGCACATACTGGAATGGATGCATTAACTCATGCTATAGAAGCTTACACTGCATCATTAAGATCAAACTTTTCAGATCCATTAGCTATGAAAGCTATTGAAATGGTTAGAGAAAATTTAGTTGCTTCATACAATGGAGACAAGCAAGCTAGAAATTTAATGCACGAAGCTCAATGCTTAGCAGGAATGGCATTTTCTAATGCATTACTTGGAATAGTTCACTCAATGGCTCATAAGACAGGAGCAGTATTCCATATTCCTCATGGATGTGCAAATGCAATTTTCTTACCATATGTAATTCAATATAATAGAACTAAATGTGAAGAAAGATATGCAGATATAGCAAGAGCATTAAAATTAAAAGGTGAAACTGATGCAGAATTAACAGATTCATTAATAGAAATGATTAATGATTTAAATACAGAGTTAAATATTCCACATACAGTTAAAGAATACGGAGTAACAGAAGAAGACTTTAAAGCTAATCTAGAATTTATTTCTCATAATGCAGTTTTAGATGCATGTACTGGATCTAATCCAAGAGAAATTGATGATGCAACAATGGAAAAATTATTTGAATGCACATATTATGGAACTAAAGTTAATTTCTAAAATACTTTAAGTTTTATAAATTAATAGATTAAATTTTAAGGTTATCTTAAACTGAAATGATTTTCTTTTTGAGATAACCTTAATTTAGGAAATTAGAAATACCTAAGTTAAATTAAGTAAGAAATTAATAAAAACAATATTTAGCAACACAGAATAATATTTACATTAAGTAATTGTGTGAATATTTAAAAAATGATAAGATAAGATTGATATGAAAATAAGCCAGGGGGGAATAATCATGTATAAGATAGTGAATAAAAGAGAACTTACTGACAATATATATCTTATGGATATAGAAGCACCAAGAGTTGCTAAGTCTGCTAAGCCAGGACAATTTATAATTATTAAAAATAATGAAAAAGGGGAAAGAATTCCTCTAACAATAGCTGATTATGATAAAGTTAAAGGAACTGTTACTATAGTATTCCAAGCTGTAGGAAGAGGAACAAAAGAATTAGCTAATTTTGAAGAAGGAGATTATGTAAGTGATTTTGTTGGGCCTTTAGGACAACCAAGTGAGTTTATACATGAAGACCTAGAAGAGCTTAAAAAGAAGAATATAATATTTATAGCAGGTGGTGTGGGGGCAGCACCGGTATATCCTCAAGTTAAATGGATGCATGAAAATGGTATTGCTTGTGATGTAATAGTAGGAAGTAGAACTAAGGACTTATTAATATTAGAAGATGAAATGAAAGAAGTTGCAGGCAATTTATATATAGCAACAGATGATGGAACATATGGATTTAATGGTAGAGTAACAGATTGTTTAAAGCACTTAGTTGAAGAAAAGGGAAATAAATATGATCATGCAGTGGTAATTGGACCTATGATAATGATGAAATTTATGGCAATGCTAACTAAGGAATTAAATATACCAACAACAGTAAGCTTAAATCCAATAATGGTAGATGGAACTGGAATGTGTGGAGCATGTAGAGTTACTGTAGGTGGAAAAGTAAAATTTGCATGTGTTGATGGACCAGAATTTGATGGTCACTTAGTTGATTTTGATGAATCAATGAGAAGACAAGCAATGTATAAGAGCGAAGAAGGAAGAGCTCAACTAAAAATCGAGGAAGGGGACACTCATAATCACGGCGGTTGTGGATGCAAGGTAGAATAGTTATGAATATGCAAGATAGAATGAAAAGAGTACCTGTTTCAGAACAAGCTCCAGAAGTAAGAGCAAAAAACTTTGAAGAAGTATGTTTAGGATATATAGACGAAGAAGCAATACAAGAAGCAAATAGATGTTTAACTTGTAAAAATCCAAAATGCGTAGATGGATGTCCAGTATCAATAAATATTCCAGGTTTTATATCATATATGAAAAATGGAGAATTTGAAAAAGCAGCTAAAGAAGTAGCGAAATATAGTGCATTACCAGCTGTTTGTGGTAGAGTATGTCCACAAGAAAGTCAATGTGAAGGTAAATGTGTATTAGGAATTAAAGGGGAACCAGTTTCAATTGGTAAGTTAGAAAGATTTATAGCAGACTGGTCAAGAAAACATAACGTAGAATTAGCAGATAGAGAAGAAGATAAAAATAAAAAGGTAGCAGTTATAGGTAGTGGTCCAGCTGGATTAACTTGTGCAGGAGATTTAGCTAAAAAGGGATATGATGTAACTATTTTTGAAGCTTTACATGAGCCGGGCGGAGTTTTAGTTTATGGAATTCCTGAGTTTAGATTACCTAAGGATGACGTAGTAAGAGCAGAAATTGAAAACATAAAAAAACTTGGAGTAAAGATTGAAACTAATGTTATCATAGGAAGAACTATAACTATAGACGAGCTTATGGAAGATGAAGGTTTTGAAGCAGTATTTATAGGATCAGGGGCAGGTCTTCCTAAGTTTATGGGAATTTCAGGTGAAAATGCAAATGGAGTTTTATCTGCAAATGAATTCTTAACAAGAGTAAACTTAATGAAGGCATTTAAAGAAGAATATCATACACCGGTTAAAGTAGGCAAGAAAGTAGCAGTAGTAGGCGGAGGAAACGTTGCTATGGATGCGGCAAGAACTGCTTTAAGACTAGGAGCTGAAACTCACATTGTTTACAGAAGAAGTGAATCTGAACTTCCAGCAAGAGTTGAAGAAGTACATCATGCTAAAGAAGAAGGTGTAATCTTTGATATATTAACTAACCCAACAGAAATTTTAGTAGATGAGAATGGTTGGGTAAAGGGAATGAAATGTGTTCAAATGGAACTTGGTGAACCAGATGAATCAGGAAGAAGAAAGCCAGTAGTTAAAGAAGGTTCAGAATATGTTATGGATGTTGACACAGTAATTATGTCACTTGGAACTTCACCAAACCCACTTATATCATCAACAACAAAAGGTCTTGAAACTAATAAGTGGAAATGTATAGTTGCAGATGAACATGGACTTACAACAAAAGAAGGAGTTTATGCAGGTGGAGATGCTGTAACTGGAGCAGCAACTGTTATTTTAGCAATGGGAGCCGGTAAAAAGGCAGCTGAAGCTATAGATGAATATTTAAATAAATAATATTAAAGAGTTATTTCTAACGAAATTTTATTAGTCTTTATGATTTAATACGTTAGCAAATAACTCTTTTCATATATATTTATACCTGATTACATTAAGAAAAAACAAACTTTGTTAAAACTTTGTAAATATTGTACATTTTTTTGAGTAGTTTTATGTGAAAGTATAGTATAATCTAAAGGGATGGTTTTTGTATAAAATATAAGTATAAAATCTTTATTTATATACTTATATAAAGATTACTAAAGATTATTAATAAGGTTATTATAATAATTATACGAAAGAGAGGAATTTTCATGTACTTATCAAAATTTACCGATTACTCATTTAGAGCTTTAGTATATTTAGCTGAGAATAGAGACAAGCTATGTACTGTTGAAGAATTAGCAAAAAAATTAGAGATTTCAGAGCATCATTTAAAGAAAATAATACACAAACTTGCTAAAACAGATTTAGTTATATCTATGAAAGGTAGAACTGGTGGATTAAAATTAGGTTTAGAACCTCAAGATATAAATTTAGGAGAAGTTGTTCGTATAACAGAAGATAACCTAAATATTGCACAATGCTTTAGTAAGGAAGATTGTTGTCCATTTATAACTTCAGGCTGTAAGTTAAAGGGAATAATGAATGAATCTTTAAGTGCATTTCTTCATGAATTTTCAAGATATACATTGCAAGATTTGCTTGTTTAAATTTTAGGTGGTTTAAGTTTAGTTATTTAAAGTTATATGGTTAAAACTAGGCTATAAGTTAAATTTAAAATTAACTTTAGCCTAGTTTATTTTTATAATTTATTTTAAGGACACTATGTAAAATTCGGAAGTATCGTTGTTCCAACCTAAATCAAAAGGCATTTTAAACTTATCAATAGAATTAGAATTAACTAAAGGATACCCAGCATTATCAAAACCTGTAATTATAGCACTATGTTCAATATAATCACCTTGCTTATATATAACTAAATCACCTAAGTTTATTTCATTACTTGATTTAGACATACTATCTAAAATTTCATTAAAAGATCCTGAAAAAGATATAAATGCTTTATTACTAGATAAAAGATATTCTAAAAGTTTCTCAGAGTTAACCCAAGTTTCACTTGCCATTACTCCTTTAGATTCATTAAATTTATAAGACCAATTTTTATCTTGTGGTATTCCACCACCTTCAAGGCTATCAGCTAAGCATTGGGATATGAAATTAGTACAATTTCCAGATCCAGCAACATAGGTATAATAATTTGAATTATATTTACTATCCAAGTTATTTGCAAAAGATATTCCAGAATACTTATTAGCATAATTTACAGCAGCTTCCCTATTATAAGTAGAGCTATTTTCAGGTGTAGGATTAATTTTAAAGTTTAAATTATAAGCCCTATATTTAGTTATTGGAATATTCTTTTCAGTTAAATTAAAATCATATTGCCCTAGACCACCCTCAAAGCAATCTTGATAGTAATCTTTAGTAACTATAAAAGAGTTTCCAAATGTCTTTAACTCTAATGTGTGTATTAAAGAAACACCAAAATTATTAATCTTTTCAGCTGCATCATTATATATGTAATCAAGTTTATATTCTTCACTTAATGTTAGACTATATGTGTTATCATTTTCTTTTAAAGACAATATTTTAGGTGTGGATTCTATATTTTTAAAACTTATATTCCTTTCACTTGCCCAATCTCTTAAAAAAGCAATCCTTTTAAACTCATGTTTCAATGAGTAACTACTAAAGGTTTGAGAAATATCATAAAACTTATAAAGATCTTCAACATTACCAGTAGTAAAAGATTTATTACGAGTACTATATAAATCATTCAAGAATGAAATTATAGAAGTTTCTAAATTTTCATCACTATCGGTTATAAAAGTACCAGCATGCGCAATTGGTTCATTTTCATAGCCTTCACTGAAAAATACAGAAGGCACAAAAGACGAATTTGAGGTCTTAGAAATAAAAAACACAAAATTAGTTATAAGAAAAATTGGAAATAGTAAATAACTACTTGCTTTTAATATCTTTTTTTTATCTATATCTTTAAAGATATTTCGCATATAAAAAACCTCCCTATTAATAACCATATAAAATATAATCAAGCTTTATCGTATTTTAAAATAATACATATTATGAAATACAAGAATTTAATAATAGTAGTATGTGCAGTTAGAAAAAAAATATGAGATTAATGGATAATTTATAATGGGCAATGGATAATTAAGGAGATAATTCAGACGAGCTGAATTATGGAGAGTTAAAAGTGAATAGTGAAATAGTTGAGGAGATAATTCACCTTCGTTGAATTATAGAAAGTGAAAGAATGGAGCTAATATATAATTGAGTGATTAAGTCTTGATAGAAAATATTAGTAATATAATATATAATTGAAATGAGTAAATAAATGGTACAAATGAGTTGGAGGGATTATTAATGATTAATATTGGTGTTATAGGAACTAATTTTATAACTGAATGGTTAATAGCTGGAGCGAGAGAAGTTGAAGGTGTAAATATATCTGCTGTTTATTCAAGAACTAAGGAAAGAGCCAGAGAGTTTGCAAATAAGTTTAATATTGAAAATATATTTACAGATTTAGAAGAAATGGCTAAGAGTGATTTGGTTGATGCTGTTTATATAGCTTCACCTAATGCAATTCATGCTGAGCAAGCTATATTATTTTTAAATCATAAAAAGCACGTGCTTGGAGAAAAGGCTTTTGCTTCAAATACAAAGGAAGCTGATGCAATGATAAAAGCAGCAAAGGAAAATGATGTTGTATTAATGGAGGCAATGAAAACGACATTACTTCCAAACTTTAGAGTTATTAAAGATAATCTTCATAAGATTGGTAAGATTAGAAAGTATTTTGCAAGCTATTGTCAATACTCTTCAAGATATGATAAATATAAGGCTGGAGAAGTGTTAAATGCTTTTAAGAAAGAACTATCAAATGGAGCTATTATGGATATAGGAGTTTATTGTATAGCACCAATGGTAAATCTTTTTGGAAAGCCAAATACAATAAAAGCAAATGGAATAATGCTAGAAACTGGAGTTGATGGAGAAGGTAGCGTAGTCTTTGGATATGATGATATGGAGGGAGTTGTAATATATTCTAAAATAAGCAATTCATATCTTCCATCAGAAATTCAAGGGGAAGAGGGTAGCATTATAATAGACAGAATTAATACATTTAATAATGTAAAAATAATATATAGAGATGGTAGAGAAGAAGATTTAACATTAGAACATAAAGAAGCAAATATGTGCTATGAAGTAGAAGAGTTTGTTAACTTAATTAAAAATGGAGAAAGAGATTCTAAGATTAATTCATTAGAAGTTTCTAGAAATATAATTGAAGTTATTGAAGAAGCGAGAAAGCAAATTGGAGTAGTTTATCCTGCTGATAATAATTAAGAAATGAAAAAATGATAGAATTAATACTATATAGACTTGAAGATATACATGGAAAATTTTTTGAATCAAAAGTATTTGAAAATCTAAATCCAGAGAAGGTAGAAGAATTTGATAAGCAATTTCCTTATATGAAAAAATTGAAATTACTAGGTCAATGGGAATAGTATTTATATAGGTTTGCTATAACTTAGAAACTAGTGACAAAATAAGCAAACTTATATATATCTACTTTTTATTAAGAAATTAATTATAAAAATAGTAATATAAGAAGCTTTTTCCCTTAATGCTAATAAGATTAGGTTTAAATTAAAAGGAGTTTGTTATAATATAAGTATGTAGAAATTGTGTGTTATATAAAGTTGATTTTAGATTAGAAATAAACTTTCATTTTTTATTAAATGCTAGCTATCTTATTAATGAAGAAAAATTAATAAGTTGGTTATTAATTTTAAATTTTAAAAAGAAAATTGTGGTAAGCAAGGATTAAATCTAAGTTGACATAGAAATCTATATAATATATAATTTACACGTAGTCAAAATTGAATATTTCGCGTTAAACTAATTCTTAACCTGGGGGCGTTTTGGCTTCGACGGGGGTAAGATGGGTTTGATAAGCGAGCCGAGGCAAGCATGTCACCTCGATAATAAAGTATGCATTAAAGATAAACGCAGAAGACAATTTTGCATTAGCAGCTTAATATAGCCGCTCATCAGCCCAGGGTGCCCACGCTCTGGATCACTGGTGTCATTGAAGTGGGAAACGAAGTTTAGCAAAGCTTTGAGCTAAAGGGGTATTCATGAAGCTAGGGAATTAGGAGTTTGTTTGTGAGCGAACTAAGGACCGAAATTTTAGTCACAAACTACGCTCGTAGAAAGTCAGGCTGGTCTGCTTTCGGACAGGGGTTCGATTCGTAAGATGAGTCGCCTTATGAAGTGATTCATAAGTGATAACTTGGCTTTATCGGTGAACCCGTAGTAAGTAGTTCTACTTACCGGCAATACCGAGAGGTATGTGAAGAAATTCAACAGCCTCGTATCGACTTATAGGTTCCTAAAGCGAAAGCAATGGAATACTAGGATAGAAGACATAAACTATACTGAGCTTCTATAAGACGCCAAGAGTGTATAAGATTTATACACTAAGATATAGTCAGTGCCATTAAGAAATTATGGATGCACATGACCCCTCGCCTCCACCATGAAAACCTCGACAATACATAAATGTGTTGTGGAGGTTTTTTGTTATGTTCTTAGATAGAAGTAGTAATGAAGTTGCAAACTAATGTGAGAGGTACCAATACATTTATAAATGTTATATAATAATAGTTAAATAATAATGAAGTTTTATGTTTGTATAAGAAGGAGTATGTATGGATAACAATAAGCAAATAGCTATATCGAAAATAGCAGATATTTTATCAAGTACTAACCTAATAATTCCACAAGTTGATATTTGGGAAAAAATTTTTAATAATGCAGGGTTATCAGAGAACTATCAGTATAGAAAGTATTGGTTAAGTACTAAACAAGAGGAAATTAATTGGAGAATTGAATACTATCATAATGATAAATGTTATTCTGCCTTAAATGAAATATTATGGCACTTACAACAGGATCAGAGTAAATTTTTAAGTTTGGTAAATAGTATAATTGATAAAATAAATATACCAAATATATTTGATGTAGATATAGATAAGAAAATAAATAAGAGAAATACTTATGGATTTGGAAATATATTTGATATAGAAGAATATTTAAATAAGAAAAGTATACTAGATAAAAATATTATATTAAAAAATTATCCTTCAGAGGAATTTAAGCTGTTAAGAAGCAATATAAATATGCTTAACTTAGACATAGTATTTACTAATGATGGATTAAGTGTTATTCCTTTTACTAATAGGATAGTAGAGAGTAGTTTTGATGATAGTATTTTAATAAAATGGTTAGACGATAATTATTTAGATATTAAAAAGAGCTATACTGATGCTATAAAAGCTTATAGCAATGGTGATCAAGTAGGGTGTATTACACATTGTAGAAATGTTATAACTGGGATATTTACTATTAATAAACAAGAGCAAAGAAAATGGAAAGATGGACTTAAAAAAGCTTGTGAAAAAGATAAAAATATTATAAATATTGATAAAATTGATGATATTCCAATAATGAAGTATAGTGAGAATAGTCCTAATATTAACAATCGTTACCAGTATCCAAGATATAATTTGATTTATAGAGTATATACTTTTTGCTGTGCTCTTGGTGCCCATGCTAACGAAGGGAATATAACTTCAACAGGTGTTGATTGTGAAGTTACTGATATGGAAGATGCTTTTATGGCATTAAGAATGACAGAGGATATTTTAATATGGTTATATCAAACTAATGGGATTAGTAATTCATAATATAAATTAAAAAATATCATGCATATTTAATATTAGGTAATTTTTTTTGTAGGAGTCTAGAGTTAGTATATAGATGGTCACTAGTGTAGGTGAATTATAAAATGTATTATTTCAGGAGGATAAAATGATTGATATAAAGAAAATAGAAAAAGATTTATGGGAAGCAGCAGATCAACTTAGAGCAAATTCTAAGTTGACTGCATCAGAATATAGTATGCCAGTTTTAGGATTAATATTCCTTAGACATGCATATAATAGATTTTTAGTAGTTAAGGAAGAAATAGAAGCTACATTACCATCAAGAAATGGTAGAAAAAGACCAGTAACACAAGAAGACTTTATGAGTAAAAGTGCTATATATATTCCTCAAATAGCTAGGTATGATTACTTATTAGATTTAGAAGAGGGAGCAGACATTGGTAAAGCAATTAATGATGCAATGAAATCTATAGAAGAGGAATATGAAACTTTAGCAGGTGCATTACCTAAGAATTATAATATTTTTGATAATGATTTACTAGCTGATTTAATCAGAATATTTAATAGTGATGAATTACAAAGGGCTACTGGAGATGTATTTGGTAGAATATATGAATATTTTTTAAATAAGTTTGCTATGAGTGGTGCACAAGAAGGAGGAGAGTTTTTTACTCCAATTTCACTGGTTCAAATGATAGTAAATGTTATTGAACCAGAAGGTGGAATAGTATTTGATCCAGCATGTGGTAGTGCAGGGATGGCTGTGCAAACAGGACACTTTGTTGAATCTCACGGTAATAATGCTAATGATAAAATTACCTTTTATGGGCAAGAGAAGGCAGATTTAAATACAAAATTAGCAAAAATGAACTTGGCTGTTCATGGATTAAATGGGAAAGTAATTCAAGGGAATACTTTCTATGAAGATAAGCATGAATTACTGGGGAAATGCGATTTCGTTATGGCAAATCCACCATTTAATGTTGATGGTGTAGATAGTGAAAAAATTAAAGCAGACCCTAGATTAAAGTATGGGTTACCAGGAATAAGTTCAAAAGGTAAATCAGTAAGTAATGGTAACTACTTATGGATACAATACTTTAACACATACTTAAATAAAACAGGTAGAGCAGGATTTGTAATGGCAAGTTCAGCAACAGATGCAGGTGGTAAGGAAAAAGATATTAGAGAAAGTTTAGTTAGATCAGGAGATGTTGATGTAATTATATCGATAGGAAATAACTTCTTCTATACTAGAAGTTTACCGTGTACTTTATGGTTCTTTGATAAGAATAAGTTAGAGAAGAATAAGGATAAAGTATTAATGATAGATGCAAGAAATATATTTAGAAAGGTCAATAGAACAATAAATGACTTTTCACCAGAACAACTTAAAAACTTAACATCTATTGTATGGTTATATAGAGGGGAAAATGAAAAGTACCTAAAGTTAATAAAAGAGTATATAGTTGAATATTCAAATAAATCAGAAAAGATAAATGAAAAATCTAAAGAATTTGAGAGAGTATTACAACTATTAGTTGACCAACTTGAAGAGTTTAATTCATTTAAGTTAATTGGTGAAGAAGATAAAGAAAAGAAAGCAGAATATTATGAGTCACTAAAAGCTTTAGAAAAAGATATGGATAAGTATTTTATAGACAAAGAGAAGCTAAATAATGAAATACAAGATTATTTAAATAAGGTTAAATCATATACAGATAATGCTTTTAGCAGTATAGAGGAGCATAATGCTACACAAAAAGATATATATACTGGATTTGACAATATATCAAAAGAGCTAAAGCTAAATATAAAAGCAATAGACCATTTATATAAAGAATCTAATAACATTTTAGATAAAGCAGAAAAAGACTTGGATGCTAAAAAGAGCGATGTATGGAATACAAAAGTAGTTAGAGAAAATAGAAAGATATTCGAAGAGTTAAGAAGAAAGTTAATAGAATTTATAAAAGATATTAACTATACATACTCTCAAGTAAAGTGGCTTCAAACAAAGTTTGTTGATGCAAAACTAGAAGATATTGAAGGATTATGTAAGTTAGTAGATAGAGATACTATTGAGCAAAATGATTGGAGTTTAACACCAGGTAGATATGTTGGAATTGCACAAAATATCGATGAAGATTTTGATTTTGAAGGAAGGCTTAAAGAGATACAGATAGAATTAGATTCATTAAATGAAGAAGCATCAGAGTTAGCTCAAATAATAAAAGTAAACTTTGAGGAGTTAGGGTTATAATGGTGAAGAAAAAAGTTTCAGAGGTTACAGAATTAATAAAAAGAGGTGTTTCACCTAAATATGTAGAGGATGATGGAATTTTAGTAATAAATCAAAAATGTATTAGAGATAATAGGGTTGATTTATCACTAGCAAGATTAACAAGTAAAGAGAAAAAAATAACAGAAGAAAAATTTTTAAATGAAGGAGATATATTAATAAACTCTACAGGTACAGGAACGTTAGGTAGAACAGCTCAAATAAATAATATAAATGAGAGTATTACAGTTGATACTCATATTACTATAATGAGACCTTCAAAAGATGTTAATGCTAAATTTTTAGGGTATTTTATAAGATTAAATGAATCATTAATAACATCAATGGGAAAAGGTGCTACCAATCAAATCGAATTGTCAGCAACTGATTTAGCTAATATTGAGATATATTTACCGGGAAAGAACATTCAGGATAAAATAGTTAAAATATTATCAGCATATGATAATTTAATAGAAAATAACTTAAAAAGAATAAAACTATTAGAGAAAAGTGCAGAGTTACTTTATAAAGAATGGTTTATTAATTTTAGATTTCCAGGATATGAAGAATATGAATTTTTAAACGGAGTACCTAATGGTTGGAAAAAGAAGAAAGTTGGAGAGCTTATATTAAAATTTAAAAGAAAGAGTAAAGTGAAAAAAGAAGATTATTTAGAAGCGGGTGAGATTCCAATAATTGATCAGAGTAAGAGTTTTATAGGAGGATATACAGATAATGAGGATGCAAAAGAAGAAAGTGTTCCTGCTATTATATTTGGTGACCATACAAGAATAGTAAAGTATATTGATTTTCCATTTGCAAGTGGTGCAGATGGAACACAATTAATATATAGCAATTCAACTGAGGTATCGCAACAATATTTTTATTGGGCCATTAAAAATATAGATTTATCCAACTATTCATATACAAGACATTTTAAGTATTTAAAGGATGAGGAAATTTATATTCCAAGTAAGACTGTTATGGAGAAGTTTTCAGAAATAGTAGGTTATAATTTTAAGCAAATAACAAATTTAAGAAATCAAAACAATAAGTTGATAGAAGCAAGAGATATATTATTACCAAAATTAATTATAGGGGAGATTGAGGTTTGAGTAGAGAGTATTCAGAGGATGGGTTAGTACAAAAGACTACAATAGATTATTTTAAGTATAATTTAGATTGGGAAACTGTTTATGCTTATAATACTGAGATACTTGGTGAGAATGGAACTTTAGGTAGAAAATCTGAAAAGGAAGTGGTGCTTGTGAGGTATTTAAAACAAGCACTAAAGAAATTTAATCCAGACTTACCGGATGAGGCTTATGAAAGCGCCATTGAGATAATAACTGAAAACAACTTATCTAAAACGTTAATAGATATTAATGAAGAAAAATATAAGTTGTTTAAAGAAGGGGTAAAAGTACAGTTTAAAGATAAATATGGTGAATTAACAGAAGAAAAATTAAAGGTTTTTAATTTTAGGGAGCCAAAGGAAAATAGTTTTGTTGCAGTAAGAGAATTGTGGATACAAGGAAGCTTATATAGAAGAAGAGCAGATATAATTGGATTTGTAAATGGAATCCCATTATTATTTATAGAGTTAAAAAATACTCATAAAGATGTTAAAAATGCTTATGAAGATAACTTTACAGACTATAAGTATACTATTCCACATTTATTTAACTGTAACGCTGTTGTAATGTTAAGCAATGGAATAGAAGGAAAGGTTGGTTCTGTAACAGGTAAGTATGAATACTTTAATGAATGGAAGAGACTTGAAGAAGAAGAGGAAGGTTCTGTAGATTTTGAAACTATGTTAAAAGGTATGTGTTCTAAAGAAAATTTTATGGACATATTTGAAAACTTTATTTTATTTGATGATAGTTCAGGAACTAAGGTTAAAATATTAGCTAGAAACCATCAATTTTTGGGAGTTAACAAAGCTATAGAATCATTTAAAGAATCTAGAAAGCTTAAAAGCAATAAGTTAGGGGTGTTTTGGCATACTCAAGGTAGTGGAAAATCTTATTCTATAGTTTTTTTCTGCCAAAAGCTTTTAAGATCTGTTAAAGGAAATCACTCATTCTTAATTGTTACAGATAGAAAAGAGCTAGACGAACAGATCTATAATACATTTGTTGGAGTAGGAGCTGTTAAACCTAGTAGTAAAGTATGGGCATCTAGTGGTGAACATTTAAGACAATTATTAGGTGAAGACCAAAGATATATATTTTCATTAATACACAAGTTCAATGAAAAAGTTAAAGAACCTTATGAAAATACAGAGGATTTAATTGTAATATCAGATGAGGCACATAGAACTCAATATGGATTACTTGCAAAAAATATGAGGGATGCTTTACCAGATGCAAAATTTTTAGGATTTACAGGAACACCACTATTAAGTGGTGATGAGTTAACTAAAGAATTCTTTGGTGACTATGTTTCAGTATATGATTTTGATAGAGCTGTTAAGGATGGAGCAACAGTTCCTTTATACTATCAAAGTAGAGGTGAAAAGCTTGGGATAGTTAATGATGAATTAAACAAGAAAATTCACGCTAAAATTGATGAGTTTGATTTGTCAGATGAGGAAGAGGAAAAGCTAAGAAAAGCCTTATCTAAGGAATATCATATAATAACAAGTAATGAAAGATTAGATACCATAGCAAAAGATATAGTAGAACATTACTCTACTATGTGGGAAAGTGGAAAAGCTATGTTGGTGTGTATAGATAAAGTTACTTGTGTAAGAATGTATAATCTTATAGATAAGTATTGGAAAGAAAAAATTCAATCTACTAAAAAAGATATCGGTAAATCTTTTGATATGCAAGATGAGCTAGATAAGCAAAAGAAGTTAAAATGGTTAGAAGAAACTGAATATGCTGTTATTGTAAGTGAAGAGCAGAATGAGGTTAAAAAGTTTGAAAAATGGGGATTAGATATAATTCCACATAGGGAAAAAATGAAAAAAGGTATAAAGAGAGAGGGATATGATAAAGAAAGAGATCTTACAACAGAGTTTAAGGATTCTGAAAGTCCATTTAGACTAGCGATTGTTTGTGCTATGTGGTTAACTGGATTTGATGTTAAGAGCTTGTCTATTTTATACCTTGATAAAGTGTTAAAAGAGCACACCTTAATGCAAACAATAGCTAGAGCAAACCGCGTAAATGAAGGGAAAAATAATGGACTAATTATTGACTATATTGGTGTATTAAAAAATTTAAGACAGGCTTTGGCTAAATATGGTTCAGGAATGGGGAATGATGGTGGAGAAAAGCCACCAGCAGGAACAGATGAAGATTTGCTAAATGATTTAAAGAAATCAATAAAACTAACTAAGAAGCATTTAAAGGTAAATGGTTTTAATTTAGATGAATTGATTAAAGCTGATGGATTTAAGAAAATTGCATTAATAAAAGATGCTGAAGAGGCGGTATATGCTACAGAAGAGGTAAAGAAGAAATTTGAGATACTTGCAAGAGATGTTCAAAATAAGTATAAATCTTGTTTATTCATGGAAGGAATTGATGAGTTGATTCCAGAATGTGATGCTATAAAGGCTATATACAATAAGATACAGGACAATAATAGAGAAACAGATATTTCACATGTTATCCTAGAGCTTCATAATGTTGTTGATGAAGCAATAAAAACAGAGAATATATCTGAAGGTGGATTAGTACCTAGTAGGTTATTCGATATCAGTAATATAGACTTTGATAGACTAAAAGAAGAGTTTAAAGGTAGTAAAAGAAAAAATACAGTTTTACACAATATGAAAGAACAAATAGAGCAAAAACTTGAAAAAATGATAAAGCAAAATCCTATGAGAATGGACTTCTATAAAAAATATAAAGAACTAATAGAAGACTACAATTATGAAAAAGACAGAGCTGTAATTGAAGCAACTTTTGAAGCTTTACTTAAATTTGTTAATGATTTAAGCCAAGAAGAAAAGAGAGCAGCAAAAGAAGGTTTGGAAGAAGAGGATTTAGCATTATTTGATTTATTAGAAAAGCCAAATTTGGAGAAAAAGGATAGAGATAAGTTGAAAGAGGTAAGTAATGACTTATTAAATAAGTTAAAAACGCTTATTGATGACATAGATAATTGGCGTGAAAAAAGAGAAAGTCAAGCTAAGGTTAAAGTTGTTATATATGATTATTTAATAAATTATTTACCAGAAGCTTATGATTTTGATGAGATAGATAAAAAAAGAGATATTGTATATAATCATTTCTATGAAAACTATGCTACATCAAAAAATAATACTTATAGCATGTATAGCTAATAATAAATGAGCCTACATATACGAAGGTATGTGTAGGCCCATTCATTATATGAAATAAATATAAGTTATAAATATATATTATTATATTGAAAGGATATCTATACTAGATAGATAATTTCTATAGGTTCATAAAAAAATGGAGGTAATGTTAATGAAAAAGGTTAGTAAAATAAGTGACTTAATTGAAATGGAGCTAGAGGTTAATGTAGTAAATACTATTGAAGAGAAAATAAATATTTTAGATGATAGCTATGGGGCTGAAAGGGATATTGATGCAGATTTAGGTGGTTATGTATTAGTATTAGAAACTAAAGATGATGTTATTGAAGTAAAAGAAAGTATATTAAAAGATATTATTGCAGAGTATGTTGATGAAATTGAATGTTAAGGAGTTAAGCAGTATTGTTTATCTCTTTTTCTTTTGTCTTCTGATTATGCAGTAATTGTAGTTGCCACTAAAGAGCTTATGGAGATTCTAGTAGAAGAGTAGGAGGTGGAGAGGTGGCAAAGAAAGCTATTAAGGAAACTAAGTATTGTTCATTAATTTCGCAAAGTGTAATTGCAGATGAAGAATATACTTATGCATTGGAGAAGATTATAGTTAAACCACAAGGAAATAGAGAAGAATTAAGATTTAGTGTTTATAAGGATCAACAGAGATATGGGATGAAGCTATTAGTAAGACCGTTGGATCTTCAAGAAGAATTGTTTTTGCAATTATTAAAGAAGGCTATAGAAGATAACATGTTTAGTAAAAAGTTTATAACACAGTTAAAGAATTTAATTAATGAGAAATAAGACCTAATTATCAGTATTAATGGTAATTAAGTCTTTTATTATTTTAGGAGGATTTATGAGATATTTACTATGTGTAGGAAGTATTAAAAAGGGTAAATTTACAGTGAAAATTAATAAGGAAGTTAAGAAAAATTATGGAAAGTAAAAATGTATCAAAAAGAGTTAATTTAGTATCGGTAAAGCTTATAAAAGAAGGTTCAATTTTGTATGAACCAAGAAGGGTTTCAAGTCCTAAGGATGCTTTTGAGTTAGGTAAGGAGTTCTTGATAGATAGTGATAGAGAAAAACTTATACTAGTGTGTTTAGATAATAAGAATCAGCCTACTTCTATTAATACGGTTAGTGTAGGAAGTTTAAATTCATCTATAGTACATCCAAGAGAAGTATTTAAGGTAGCTATATTAAGCAATTCAGCAAATATTATAGTTTATCATAATCACCCATCAGGGGATGTTACTCCTAGTAAAGAAGACATTAATATAACAGAAAGACTAAAGGAAGCAGGAAAAATATTAGGAATAGAACTAATAGACCATATTATCGTTGGCTCAAATAGTAGTTATTATAGTTTTAAGGAGAAAGGAGATATTTAGTGTGTTTGCTAAAAAAAATAGATATATAACAAGAGGCGTTAATGAAAGAATAGATTTACAATTACAGATATTACTATGGAGTTTAGTTGATGATTTGCAAATAGAAAAAGACTATTTGCAAGTTTTTAAGTTAAGTAGGGTTGTAGATGTTGTAAATATAGAACACACACAAGAAGTTCCAGATTATAAGGTATATATCAAAGTTAATGCAAAAGACTTAGAGTTTGAGGGGAATGAAAAGGTGTATTTAATAGATTCGCAAGATTACAGCACAATGTTGTTATCAGAGGAATATTAAGGGGAAAAGGGGCAGAGTTATGCTGAAAAATAAATCAAAGATTTTAAATGTATTCTTTATTAAGGATTTAACTAAGTTAATTGAAAAATATAATAACATGGACAAAGATTTAGTAGAAAAGCTAGAGGCTTTAGTGGTAAAGGTGAATGATAATGAGATAAAAGAAACTTTAATGAACGATTTAGATGTAACTTTAGCTTTAGTAGATGAACTAGGGGAAGAGGTGGATGATGATGTTATCAAATTATATTTCTTTATTAAAAATCATATAAAGGAAATTAATATAATAGAAGCAAAAGCAATATATGAAGAAATTGCTTTCAGAGGATATTCAAAGCTTGATGATATTATTATGTATTCTAAGCTAAATGATTTAAGAGAGTATGTTAGTGATGAGATAGATGAAATACTTGGCTCATCTTATCACATTGACAGATTATTTGATAAGGATACCATTATAGATTACTTTTTAGAAGGTACTTCAATTGAAGAAATAGCTAGAGAAATGATAGATAACTATGATGAATATGAAGAAGTATTGGATATAGAGCCAGATGTAATGTTTGAATCTAAGTATGGGCAAACATATTACTATGCATATGTAAATAATTAGTTGAGGTGGAGATATAATAATGAATGTAATATTAATTATACAAATAGTAGCTATGGTATTAGAGTTAATTGCTAAAGGATTAAGTGAATCTGAGGCTGTTAGTAAAGCTAGTAGTGCGTTTAATGTTTCGGAGAGCTTTATAAGAAAATTTCTATAAAATTAATAAAAATTATACAAATATTATTTAAGTATTTGTATAATTTTTTTTTTGCACTTCTAAAGTGTTCATAGATAGCTACTTTGTCACCTATACCACTATACTTTCTTTAGTAATAATATTTGAGTATAATGATATAAAAACTATATAAGTAGGAGATGTTATGAGATTAGAAAATGCAATAAATTATAGATTAGTTTCATTGGTAACAAGTTTTTCAGTAGCAGATAGATGGGGATATAAGAATAATAGCGATGGGTATAAAGAGCTAGAAAGAGTGTTTAAGGAAAAATACAAATTAATAACTCTTGAGGAGTTTAAAGATGAAATTATTTTGGCTTGGATAGGAGAATCATATAATAAAAGAAGAATAAAGAGATCTAAGGCACAAATACTGGATGAAGATGTAAGTAATGAAGAAAATAGAAATTTGTTTAATAAGATATGTGATAAGGTAAAAAGTCAAAATAAAGAAAATTTATTAACTGGTATACCTGAGGAAATTAAAGAAAATAAAGAAGTTGTAACAGATACAATAGATATTATAGATAAAGTATTTGCTAAGATAATGGAATCGGCTAAAAATAAAAATGTTAAACTTGAATTTGATAAAGAAGATTTTGATGACATTACTTTAGCGATGGCATGTCTAGAAAATCTGAAAGGTAAATCTCAATTAGATGATTTAGATAGTGATACATTTTTAGAAGGTTTTTTAAAGGTATATAATAAGAAAATGAATCATGCAGAGATGCCAGCTAAAATTTACACAGAAAAAATGTTGTTAGAAATAAAGACAGACTTCAATGCTAGGCTTAATACTATGCCAATTAATAAGAAATCTAGAAATAGAACAAAAGAAACTATTTTTGATAAAATGGATTATGCTAAAGTATCAGAAATGACACTTGCAGATTTTTCAACAGGTTATGATGAATTAGTAGATTTGTATTATGAAATTAACAAAGATATACATTCTATAGATGGTCTGATAAAATTTTACAATATAGAAAGTAAATATAATTTGATATTTTATATAAATATAGTAATAGATCTATATGAAGATGCTAGTTTATCAAAAAAAGAGTTGGCAAGTCAGATTTCAAAATTAGCATTGATGGATTTAGTTATATATCGCTCTTCTAAAATGAGATTTGAAATTAATAAGTTAATATATGCTTTTGGTAAAGAAGATGAAACATACAAGAGCTTGTGTAATGAGATTAGTGAATTATTAATATTAAAAAATAAAATTGTTAATGATTTATTAGAAGTAGGAACTTTAGATTTCAAAACTTTGAAGGATGAGGCTTTTAATGCTATAACCTCAAAGTCTAAAGAAGAAATAGCTAATCAAATTAAGAAAGTTGATGTAGTAAATTATTTAGGTTTTAATGATGATAAAAAAATGAAGCAAAGAATATTAAAGAATTTAAAATACTTAATTGAGAATAATAAAGAAATATTACTAGAAAGAAGCACATTAAGAAACAGAATATAATACATAACAAATATAGATACTTCAATTTAAATTAGAAGTATCTATATTTTTTTTATTTGTTAAAATACTTTAATTTACAAAAATGTAAATTAAATTTTGAATCTAGAGTTTTAAGGTGGATAAATTAATTACTAAAAATTATATACTCTAACTGTAGCAAACGAGCTATAAAACATGATCTTTAAAAAGTTAATAACATGCATCTAAGGAGGTAAGGTACATGAAGAATAATGAAGTATTCTTTTTTGATACAGAAACTGATTCGTTAGACTTTAGAACTGGAAAGATAAAATTAATAGCTTTTTCTAAGGGACTTAATGAAGTGGTCACAACAACAAGTGTAGATGAAAGACTTAAAAGTATTTTGAATGATAAGAATATTATTAAGGTGTTTCATAACGCTAAGTTTGATGTTGGATTCTTTCAGAGTAAGGGCTATAGAGTAAACAATTATCATTGCACATTACTTATGGCTCAAGTATTAGGGGAAGAAAAGTTAAGCTTAAAAGCTTTAGCTAAAAAATATCTTGATGTTGATATGGACAAGTCTATGCAACATAGTGATAACTGGCAAGAAACTGAGATAACTCAAGAGCATATTGACTATGCAGTAAAGGATGTTGAGCACACTAGAGCTTTATACTATAAACTTTTAGATTTACTTGTAGAGAATAATCTTTTAACTGTTTATGAAAGAGAAAGAAGAGCTCTACCAGCTATAGTAATGCTTGAAAGTAATGGTATTAATATGGAATTTGATAAATGGAATGCTAGATTAGATGATGATAGAAGGTTGGCTGTTGAATTAGAGATTAGGATTAAAGACTTACTTAATAGGAAAGAGTTAAATCTTAATTCGCCAAAGCAATTAGTTGAAGCTATTGTAGAGTATGGGATTAAGCTACATTCAACATCAGATGATGAGTTAGCAAAATATTCTGATGAACACGAAGTAATCAAACTTATTAGGAAGTATAGGAGACTTCAAGCTAAGATTAAAACTTATGGTGAAAAGCTAAAGAAATTCATTGATAACGATGGTAGGATAAGAGCACATTGGAGATTAATAGGTTCAAGATCAGGAAGAATGTCTTGTAACAATCCGCCACTTCAAGCTATGCCAGGAAATAGTAGAGAGTTTTTTGTTGCAGATGAAGGATACAAGCTTATAGGTTCAGACTATTCACAGATTGAACTTAGAGTTTTAGCGTCTATTTCAAAGGATGAAACTTTGATTAGTTACTTTAATAATGGAATAGATCTTCATTTAGGAACAGCAAGTTTGATTTTTAAGAAACCTATAGATGAAATTTCTAAAGAAGAAAGACAGGTTGCTAAGAGTTTAAATTTTGGCATAGTTTATGGAATAACTGCTTATGGTATTCAGAAGAATCTTAGAAAGAGTGGTGTGGATACATCTTTAGAGGAAGCAGAGAAATATAGAATTGAATTTCTTAATGTTTATCCAAAGGTAAAAGAACTTCAAGATTCTTTATTAAAAGCAGATTATATAAAAACATTAGGGGGGAGAAGGTGGCAAGGTGGTAGCTTAACTATGACTCAAAGATTAAATTTACCTATTCAGGGTTCAGCAGCGGAAGGATTAAAAGAAGCTTTAGCATTACTTGTTGAAAGAATGAAAGAGTCTTGGAGATTAGTTGCGGTGATACATGATGAAATACTTTTAGAAGTACCAGAAGATGAGGCTGAAGAAGCAAAAAACATTTTAGAAAGTTGTATGGTTGAAGGGATGAAAACTATAGTTAAAGATATCCCAATTATTGTTGATAGTTCAGTAAGTAATAATTGGTGTAAATAAGAGGAGGATTATAAATGATTTTTAGAAATAACAAAGAAGTATTAGGAAAAGCTGGGGCGAGGGCTACTTTAAATGAAGGTGAGTATGAAGCAATAATAAAAAGAATAATTTACTTAAGAGATTGTAAAACAGATTGGGGGTTTAGAGATTTTCTTGAAGTAATTTATAACATTAGTGTTGGAGTTACAGAAAAGGAAAAGAAAGAAAAGATAATGGTATCTCAAGCAGAAAAGTCAAAGTGCTTCAACTTCTTAATGGATGTATATAATGGCAATATTCCAAATGAGATAAACATTGATGAGTTAGCAGGCAAGAAATGTACATTAACTATAAAGCATAATACTGATGAAAAAGGTAATGTGTATGCAAATATAGTAGAAAGAAAATTTAACTAACTTAGGAGGAATTAAAATGTTAATAAAAACATCAGAACAATTAGTAAAAGAGTTTATAATAGAAGAAATTGTAGTTAAGGGATGTCCTGATAACTTATACAAGGTACTAGCTTTAATAGAGCAAATAAAACAATCAGGAAATAGGAGGGCATATGTTAAGCTAAAACAACACTGTGATATTGTAGATGAGAATTTATTCTCATCTATAATGAAAGTATTTTTGAAGGGCATAGATATAAAAAAGGATCAAGTTCAAGATGAAGTAGAGATATCAATTGATGATGCATTGGTAGAAGAGTTAAAAACTATAGTTACTAATAGTAAGGCAATAGCATTGGGATTTTACTATGACGAAAAAAATAAGCTTAGATTAAATACTAACAAGTGTATTTCATATCTAAGAAAGATTGCAGAATTTATTATTAAGCATGGAGTTTTAATGATATATAACCAAAAGGAAGGTATTTTCCAAGAGCTTAATGATGAATTAATGGGAACTATACTAAGGTATCTTATGAATACAGCTATACCAGATAGTTGGAAAAAAGTCTATGAAAGGGATATTATTGATGGGCTAATGAGAGAGGTCCCTAGAGTTGATACTAACATTATAGATGATACATTAATTGCTTTTAATAATGGAGTTTATAATGTTGTAACTAAGAAATTATTACCACATGATAAAAAGTATATGTTTACTAGCAAATCGCCCATAGATTATCTGAAAGATGCAGATTGTCCAATATTTAAAAAGGCAATTAAAGAAATAACATGCAATGATGATGAATTATTATCATGTCTTCAAGAAATATTCGGAAATGCTTTAATTAATAATACTAAGGCTGAAAGGGCATTCTTCTTTACTGGAGTAGGATCTAATGGGAAGAGTTTCTGTTCAGAGGTACTTACTGAAATTGTTGGAGTCAACAATGTTAGTAATATACAACTATCTAAATTCTCCGAAAGGTTTGGAATAGAAGGTATAGTAAGTAAAACACTTAATATTGCAAATGAAAATGAGCTTGGAGGAGCTATTAGCACTGAAAATCTTAAAGCAATAATAAGTGGAGATACAATAAACATTTCAAGAAAATTTAAACAAGCTATCAATTATAAGTCTACAATTAAGTTAATATTCTTATTAAATACATTACCAGATACTTTAGATAATACTCATGGGTATTATAGAAAAATTCTGATAGTTCCATTTAATAGAGTATTTAAACCAGAAGATATTGATAAGAAATTAAAAGAAAAGGTATGCACTGAATTAAGTGGTGTACTTAATTGGTGTCTTGAAGGGGCAGAAAGACTTATTAATAATGATTATAACTTTACAGAAAGTAAAGCTATAGAAAAAGTAACTAAGGCGTATAAGGAAGAACAAAATCCAGTAGAAGCTTATTTAAATGAAGTTCTTGTATATGAAGAGGGGAGTAGTGAAACTAAGAAAGCTGTACTAGATGCATATAAGTCTTGGATAGAGGGTGAAGGTATCTCAGCAAGAGGCTCTGATTCACCGCAAAGATTTTGGAGAGCTTTAAATAACTCTACTAAAATTAATTTAAATTATGAGTTAACTTATAAGAAAATTTCAGGTACCTTATATTTAAGGGACTTTAAAATAGATTACTCTAAATTACCAAAGCAAGAAGTTAAATATACTTTTAGTAATTAGGGGGGATAAGTGGCTAAGGTGGATAAGATTTTTTTCTAGATATGATAATTAATTGATTTAGTTTTTCTTAGATTAAAATTATTGACCACTTAGCCACCTAACCACCTCAAAGTTAGGTGTAATAAATAAGATTAATAAGTATATATCATAATAATGAATACTAAGGAGGAAAATTTAATGAAAGAATGTATTAAAACTACTATAAGCAGAGAAAAGTTATATGAAAGGAATTATACAAGAGATAGTGCAGAAAAAATTAAATATAATCAAGAAGTTAATAGTAGGATAAAATATAATTCTTTAGTTAAAGTATTAGCCTCTATGTATTTAGATTCTCCTAAAGGAGAAGTATAAATATAAGGAGTTGATTTAATGGGACAACCTAATTATCTTGAAATAAAAAGGGCTTGTGCATATATAAGGTATAGTTCTGATAATCAGAGGGATGAAAGCTTAGAAGCTCAAATACGAGCTATAAAGGAGTTTGGTTATGCAAAGGGATATGAGATAGTAAAGGTTTATCAGGATAAAGCTAAGTCAGCCACTACTGATAGAAGACCAGGTTTTCAGCAAATGATTAAGGATAGTGCCAATGATATATTTGATGTAGTAATAGTACACAAGCTAGATAGGTTTTCTAGAGATAAATATGATAGTGCTCAGTATAAAAGAAAATTAAAGCAAAATGGGGTAAAGCTAGTTAGTGTTACTGAAAATCTAGATGATAGTCCAGAGTCGGTTATACTTGAAAGTGTTATTGAAGGTATGGCTGAATATTACAGTAAGAATCTTGCTAGAGAAGTAATGAAAGGAATGAAGGAAACTGCATATCAAGCTAAACATACAGGAGGACTTCCACCTTTAGGCTATGATGTAAATGCAGAAAAGAAATATGTAATAAATGAAAGAGAAGCTGAAAGTGTAAGATTAATATTTGAAATGTACACAGCTAGATATACTCTAAGTCAAATGGTAGACGAATTAAATTCAAGAGGATTTAAAACTAAAGCAGGAGCTATTTTTAAGCACAACAGCATTAATAGTGTTCTTACTAATGAAAAATATACTGGAGTTTATATATTTAATAAATCAGCTAAAAAGGATGCATATGGAAGAAGAAATAGTCATCTTCAGAAAGATCAAAGTGAAATAATTAGAATCGAAGGAGGTATGCCACAAATTATAGATAAGGAACTATACGAAAAAGCTCAAGAAATTCTTAGAAGTAGGAAGAAGTCAAAAGCAGTTAATAAGGCTAAGGAAAGCTATTTATTATCCGGGATAATTAAGTGTGGAGAATGTGGCTATGCTATGTATGGAAATCGTAGACAAGCTAGAAGTAAGCCACTATATGTATCCTATAGATGTGGCTGCAGAAAGCGTACAAGTAGTAATGTATGTAGCAATAAGGAAATAAGAAAGGAGTACATTGAAGAATATGTTCTAGCAGAACTTGAAGAAAGAATATTCAATGATAAATCTATTCCACTATTAGTAGAAGGAATTAATGAGGAGCTAAAGAAACAAAGTGAAGGAGATGAAGATAAAAGAGGAATTATAGAAAAAGAACTTAAAGACATTGAAAAACAAATAGGCAATATAGTAATGGCTATAACGAATGGATTTATCCAAGAAGAGTTTAAGGTTAAGATGGAGGAGCTAAAAGAACGAAAAGCTTACTTAGAAGGTAAGCTAGTGGATATAGAAGCAAGTCAATCAGTTACTAAAGTTACTGAAGAAGATATAAGAGGACTTTTAGCTGGTTTCAAGGAATATGTAGTATCTAAGAATATTCCAGAATGTAAAAATTTCATACAGGACTTTGTTAAAGAAGTCGTAGTATATAAGACCCACGTTGAAGTAATTTTCAACGTGGGTTTTAACTTTATAAAAGATACTTATGTAGATATTAAATCTATAATACCTAGAACAAAGTTATTTTTGGTATTATAAAAATATTTATAGGATTAATAAGACAATTGAGGATCAGGATTTTTATTCAGCCAACTAGAAATTTTATTAGATAGATTATTATTTTGCTTAATAGCAACATTTATTTCTTTATTTCCAAATTTAGAAACTAAGTATAAAAGTTGGGCTATTTCAGTTTCATCAAAATCGTAAAGATGACAGAAGGATGAGAATTTTCCAGAATCTCTTACTCGTACAACTTATTTTATAAAGCGTGTAAGCTCTCTACTGATAAACTCTTTAAGGTTAAATGTATTAATATTATAATTCAAAAAAAAATCACTCCTAAAAATTTTGTTAGGGATAGTATATGTAATTATCAGTTTTACATATAAGGATTTTTATGGTATAATTACCATTATATACATAGATTCTTAGGAGGGAATTATGGCAAAAGGTAAATACACAAGTAAGGAATCATTAAATCCAATCAAAAATATTATTTCTAAAGCAGGAGAAATGACTTCTACAGAAGCTGTAATTAGCAAAAATGATAAAGGATTAAGTGAAGTACTTGCAGCTGCGGCAGGAATGGGGGCTGGTGCTGCTGGTAGTTTTGCAGCTTTAGGAGCATTAGGGATAGCAGGATATAGTGCTGTTGGAATAACAACTGGACTTGCAACAGCAGGAGGAATTGTTGGTGGTGGAATGGTTGCAGGAATAGGTGTATTAGCAGCTCCAATAGCAGTTTTAGGTGTAGGAGGATATGCATTAGTTGCGAATAAGAAAAAGAAGGAATTATTAGTTGAAAAGAAAGCTCTTCTACAAGAGGCTATAAGAAAACAAAATATAATTATTGATAAATTAAAAAATAAAGTTCAATTACAAGAAGAAAAAGCTAGAGAATTAGAATCAATGAATATAATCCTTACAGGAATAATAAATGATTTAAAAGGCGATATAGCGGTAGCATAGATGGCGGATAAATTTAATGAGAATGAAAGAGATTTATTGAATGTTCTAAAATGTAATCAAGATAAAAGTGATAATCTTATTAATAAAGTAGAAGATATCAATAATAACTTAGATGATAGGATAAATGCTACTAGAGAGTTGTTAAAAAGTCTAAATATTGATATTAGCAAATATTCTAATTATAGTAAAATAAAGAATGAATCAAATACAAATAGTGAGAGTGTTTTAGAAAAAACATGGGAAGATATAGTAAGGGATGTTAATGATGAGGGTTATGTTAATACTGGAATAAATGATATTTTAACTAATAAGGAGCAAATGAAAGTTTATCAAAAAATAGATGAGATTAATGAACAATTCTCTAAGGCAACAGGGTTAAATTCCATTGATATTAAATTTTTATTTTTTGCAACAGCATTACAATGCTTGAGACAATATTTAATTTCTAATGATAAGTTTAGATTTGATACTGACAAGGGCGGGGATAACTTTATAGGTAAATTTGTACCAAGAAAATATGAAGATATATTGTTGGGTTCTGTACCTTATGATGCAGTAAGAAAAGCTGAAGGGTATAAAGACCAAAATACAGGGATTAGTGGTGCAAACCATAGATATATGGCTTTAGGACACGATCCTTTACTAGGATGGATTTTTGGAACGTTAAATATTATGACGAATACATTAACTAAGAATTCACCGTTATTGACAACATATATTGTAAAAGCACATCCAACTACAGGTAATTATACTCAAATAGGAGAAAGTGTTTTAATATCAGAGGTGTTTATAAATGGAGTTAATTTGGCTAAAAATGATTATAAGTTATTAGCAGTTTCTGTAATTAGACAAGCATTGCATTTGGGGGCAGATGCATTCACTAAGATGGGTTTACCAATACCAATTATCAATACCATCTCACCAGATTTAAGCTCAAAATTATTAAGTGAAAATTTTAGAATTGATGTATATAGTGTTAGCAGAGGCATAATGCTATCTACACTAATAAATTCAATAATTTCAGTTATTCATGGATTATTCTATGATAAAAAAGTAGATATTAAAAGAGATTTGTATGAAGTTAGAACAAGAAAGATATTAAGTTATTCGAATGCATTAGCTACATCAAGCAATATTATTTATACGGCAATTACAAAGAATTTTACAAGATTAGATGTAGGTGGAGCAGTTGTAACACTTTATAGACTAATAACTGATTATTCATTTATTAGTAAAGTAAAATATGAGTTTATAAATGAAATACTAGATAATGAATTAAGACAAGAGATCGAAAAGATAGATGATATGTATAATGAATTAGTATAGAAGAAAATGTAAGTCGAGGGTACTAATAGTAACGCCTCGCCTCCACCATGAAAAGCTCCACGATACAACTATCGTGGAGCTTTACTTTATACCAATAAACTCCTCATAAAACGCCTCTTTCACAGTCAACATTTCTTCCGTATAGTACCCATTTCTAGGAGTAACAGATTTATATTTACTTATAATTAATTCAGCTCTTTTTTTCTTAGTGTTAATTATTAAATACGGATATATCCTTTAGTAATTGAATAGCATCATTTATTCTTAAAACATAACTATAGCAATCTTTATGTTTTTCTATATTATAATTTTTCTTAGAAATGACTCTTCCTTTTCCTACAGTATCTTTTATCTATTCTAATAATTCTAATGTTGTTGAAGCAATCGATACACAAGGGGATGGGTGTTCATTTTTATGTATTCTTTATAACATTACACTACCTTCACCATCAATAATTCCAGCAATATAGGCTTTTTCAGTTTCAGTCATAAAATCACCTTTTCTTTAGCTAATATCTTCATAAAGATATTTTGTGACTTTTAGCAAAAAATATTATATTAATTACAAATTAAATCAAGAACTTCAGTTGAAAGTGAAATAGGCTAAAGATTATTAATAAAGCAAATAAATCAATTATAACTTAAATAAAAATGTAGTTACCTTATCTAAGAATGCAGTAACTACAAAATTAGTAGGATAATAATCTTATTATAAAAGATAAATGTAGTTACTTTATTTTAGAATACGGTAACTACATTTTTATTTTTATATTAAAGGTATATGTATTTTAATACTAATCCGTCTAATAATATTAATAAATAAAATATTAATGTTTAAGGAATCAATAAGTAAGTAATTATGAGTAAAATAACTAGAAGAGGTTATGTACCTACAGATGAAAAAGAATTTAGAAATGAAAATTTAAATAAATTATATGAAGCATCGGAGGATTTATTGTATCTTTTAAATAGAGGATACAAAATTAAAGGAACTTCAACTTTTATAGGTAATCATTATTTGTTATCTGAAAGGCAAAGACTTGCATTGGTTAGAGGAATATCTAGATATGATGATGTTATAAAAAGAAAGTCTAAGGAAATTACTAATATTTCAAATATTGAAGAAGTACATATAGATGGGTTTAATACAATAATAACTTTAGAGGTTGCTTTATCTAATTCTTTAATTATTAAGTCTATGGACGAAACAATAAGAGATTTAGCAGGACTTAGAGGGACTTATTCAGTTATAGATAAAACTGAAGTTGCAATTAAGTTAATAGGTGAATTTTTATTAGAGCATAAAATTAAAAAAGCTATATTTTATTTAGATAAGCCAGTTTCTAATTCTGGTAGATTAAAAATGAAGATTCTGGAGATGCTTGAAGGTTTAGAATTTTAAATTGAAGTATGGAATATTGATAATGTGGATAACGTTTTAAAATCAAAAGAAAATGTGGTATCTAGTGATGCAATAATTATTGATAGTTGTATTAGTTGGATTAATTTAAATATGTATATTATGAAAAATAAGATAGCAAATGACAACTGCATAGATTTTACTAAGTTATAGTATGTTTGTTGGCTACAACTATAATACAAGAAGGTATCCAATATGGATACTAGTAGTTTAGAACATAGCAAATAGAATTGTAAATATCACATAGTTTTGCATCAAAGTATAGAAGACAAATAATTTATGTGGATATATTAGGGTGATTTTTTCATGGGTCTTTAGCAAAGGGAATAAATTAAATAGTATAATATAAAATAAAAAGTATTAAATAAAAAAGGGTATGAATTGGAAGCGGAAAGAGCAGAAGCTTCTTTTATGGGGAATATTTCAGATGGATTTAATACTCTTTTAGGTAGAGGAGGGTTAACTTATCAGGAGGACAAAAGCAAAGAATTTCTATTGCACGTGGAATTATTAAGGATTTTAAAATTATTATTTTAGATGAGGCAACTAGTAGTGTTGATACTAAGACAGAAAAGGATATTCAAAATGCTTTAGTTCGATTAATGAAAAATAGAACCAGCTTCTTAATTGCTCATAGACTTTCTACCATTAGAGATGCGGATAATATTATGGTTATTGATGATGGCAAAATACTTGAAAGTGGAGATCATAAAACTTTAATGGAGAATAAGGGGAATTACTTCCAAATGATAATAAGTCATATTGGAAAGTTAAATATTGGAAATGAATAAATTATATAGTAAGAATTAGAAGTAAAAAGTTAGAAACTTTATATAAAATAGAGTTTCTAACTTTTTATTATTTATTGATAGGAGTGCTTATTTTCTATATAAGAATCCTTGCACTATAATAGCTAAAAATATAGAAGAAAGTTTTTATTTAATAGGAAAAGATAAAAATGCTATTGTAAAAATATATTATAGCTAGTGGTAAGATAGAAGCCCCTTCTCCATTAGATACGTGGAAAATAATAAATGTATCTAAATAGATATGTAATAAAGTCACAGAAGGATATATATTAATCTGTATAATTAAATAGTAAAACTGTCATAAATAAATTTAAGGGGGATATGCATGAGCAGTTTAATTAAAATTTGGAAAAAGTGGTCGTATGTAATTCTAATAACTTTTTTGATTTTGGGTATGTTTGATTTTAGAATTGGATTGATTGCATCAATTTGTATGGTTGCACCTATAATAGTTGCTACATTTAGAGGGAGATTTTGGTGTGGAAATTTATGTCCTAGGGGAAGCTTTTATGATAATGTAGTATCTAAGTTTAGTAATAAAAAGAAAGTTCCTAAATTTATTAAATCAGTATATTTCAGACTAGTTGCTATAGCACTAATGCTTACTGTATTTACTACTGGTATGATAAAAAACTGGGGGAATTTATATGGAATGGGATTTGTAATATACAGACTTATAGTAATAACAACTATTATAGGTTTAATATTAGCTCCATTTTACAATGAAAGAGCATGGTGTAATTTTTGCCCAATGGGAAGTATAGCTGCATTTATATCAAAATTTAGAAATAAGCAGAATAAAAATATTTTATTAAGCATTAATGATGCTTGTGTATCATGTAAGTTATGTACAAAAACGTGTCCTATGGGAATAAACGTTCATGAATATAAGAATGAAAGTATAACTTATTATGATTGCATACAATGTGGTAGGTGTGTAAATAAATGTCCTAAAAAATCTATAGGATATAAAAAATAAAAATATATAAATTCTTTAAGTGGAGTGTACTTTTTATAAGTAATTCCTAACATTAAGAGATTTAGAGTTATACAAAAGGTTAGAGAATTCTGCAGAGAAAATGATATTCAAGTTGAAGCTTGGTCACCTTTAATGGCTGGAAATGGATTGTTAGAAAATGAGAGATTAAAAGAAATAGCTAATAAGTACAATAAAACAGCAGCACAAGTAAGTACTATGTTGGGATTTACAAAGTCGAATAGTAACTATCCATAAATCTACAAATGAAAGAAGATTAATTGAAAATATAGATATATTTGATTTTAATATGAGTGACGATGATATGGAAAAGATAGATAGCTTAAATAAAGATTTAAGAGTAGGACGAGACCAAGATAATTTTGATTTCTAATTTATAATTAATAGAGTGTGGCTAAATTATTTATAGTTACTTGAAATTATTAATTAGTAATGGAACAAAGGGAATATTAAGTAATAGGTTTTGAAGTAAATAACACAAAACAAGAACCGTACAGATTTTTCTGTACGGTTTTTTTCGTTTTATCACTTTTGATTAAACCCATTATATTTTTAAGAGTTGTGACTTTTCCATATACATTACTGTATCCAGGAAATTACTTCATAGTTCAAGTAATAATCTATAAGTTCAAAAGAAGTCTCTTGTCAATTTACCAAGAAATTTTATGATTTTGTTTTAGAGAGGACTCTATATTTAAATCTAAGACATCAAAATCAGTAGCACAATAAATGTTCATGAATAATATATATTATGAAAACCGATAAGGATAGGTAAGTAAAATGAAAGTAAAGATATTAAAAGGTACAAGTCCAAAAAAATTGGAATGTGAAATTAATGAGTTTATAAAAGATAAATGTATTATAAATATAAGTCATGAGATAGTTACTTCAAATATGTATGATAGGTGTGTAATTACTTTGGTAGTTATAATTTTATACGATGAATACAAGAATTGTGGATATTCAGATCTTGATTCAATACTAGATTTGAAAAATAAAAAAACTAATTAAGATAATGGAGGGCAAAAGATGAAAGTTGTTATACTTGCTGGAGGAAAAGGAATTAGAATGAGTCAGTTAACAATGAATATTCCCAAACCTTTATGTGAGGTTGGGGGTATGCCTATAGTATGGCACATAATGAAAATATATAGTCATTATGGATTTAATGACTATATGTTTTTGTTAGGCTATAAAGGGGAAAAAATAAAAGAATATTTTATAGATTATTCATGGAAGACTAGAAGTTTTCTTTTAGATATGAAAAGTGGAGATATTAATATAGATTCTGAACCAGAACCATGGAGGATAAACTTCATTGATACAGGTATTGAAACTATGACAGGTGGAAGATTAAAAAAAGCTCAAAAGTATATTGGAAATGAAACATTTATGTTAACTTATGGAGATGGGCTAGCTGACATAAATATAGATGAATTAATAAAATTTCATAAAGAGCAAGGGAAAATAGCAACAGTTACAGGAATATATAAGAAAAGCCAGTATGGAATTTTAAGTGTAGAAGATGGATTAGCTAAGTCTTTTGAGGAAAAAAAGAATATTGATGAAATAATAAATGGCGGATTTTTTGTTTTTGAACCAGAAATATTTGACTATTTAGAAAACGATACAACATGCGTTTTAGAACAAAATCCATTAAAAAAATTAGTTAAAGATAATCAATTAGCAGTATATATTCATAATGGATTTTGGACTGCTATGGACACTTTAAATGATATAAATAATGTAAATAAAATTTGGAACGAAGGAAAAGGAGCGTGGAAAATATGGTAAGTACGTTTTGGAATAATAAAAATGTTTTTATAACTGGTGGCACTGGATTTTTAGGAAGTTACTTAGTTAAAAAACTAGTAAACTATGGAGCTAATGTAACTATCTTAGTAAGAGATTATATACCACAATCAAATATATATCGAGGAGAAGAATATAAAAAGGTTAATGTTGTACACGGTACCTTAGAAGATTATTTATTAATAGAAAGGACACTTGGAGAATATGAAATAGATACAGTATTTCATTTAGCTGCTCAGGCCATTGTTGGAGTTGCAAATAGAAATCCACTTGGAACTTTTAAATCTAATATAGAAGGAACTTGGAATATACTTGAGGCAGCAAGAAAAAGTCCATTAATTAAACGAGTAATAGTAGCATCTAGTGATAAAGCTTATGGAGATCAAGAAAAACTTCCATATGATGAAAATATGCCGCTTCAAGGAAAGCACCCTTATGATGTTTCAAAAAGTTGTGCAGATTTAATTGCTCAAACTTATTATGAAACTTACAAATTGCCAGTATGTATTACAAGATGTGGAAATCTTTATGGTGGTGGAGATTTAAATTTCAATAGAATCATTCCACAAAGTATCCAATCTATATTAAATAATAAAGCTCCAGTAATAAGAAGTGATGGAAGTTTTATTCGTGATTATTTTTATATAGAGGATGCAGTAGATGCATATATTAATTTAGCTGAAAAGGTTGTTGAACTTAATTTAGGGGGACAAGCTTTTAATTTTAGTAATGAAATACAATTAACAGTTTTAGAGCTAGTTAATAAAATATTGAAGATTATGGGAAGTAGCATGAAGCCTATAATATTAAATCAAGGAAGTAACGAAATAATACATCAATATTTATCAGCAAAGAAAGCAAGAACTATATTAGGATGGAGTCCCAATTATACGATTGATGAAGGTCTAAGTAAAACTATAGAATGGTATAAGGATTTCCTTAAAAAGGAGATATAAATGATGCAAAATAGTGTTTTTTGTATGGTTGTATCAAGAACTAGATTAATTCAGGCAATTGCATGTTTTTTATCTTTATATAAAAATATGGATAACTTTAAAGTATATATCCTTTGTGTAGATGAAAAATGCTATGAATTTCTTAAAGAAATAAATTCAGATAAAATAGTGTTAGTAACAATTGCTGAATTAAATAGAGAAGATTTGTTAGCAATTAAGGCTTCGAGAAAATTAAACCAATATTGTTGGACATTAAAACCTGGTTTTATAAAGCATATATTTACTTTAGATGATTCAATTAATAGAGTAACCTATATAGATTCAGATTTATTCTTTTATCAAAATCCTAATGTAATATTTGAAAATCAACCAGATGCTTCCGTTTTACTATCTAGTGGAGAAATATTTTTGCCTATGTATTCGAAAGAATTTAATCAAACTATGCAAACTCTCACTGGAAATTTTAACTCAGGGTTTATTAGCTTTAAAAAAGATATTAACGGATTACAGTGTGTTAATTGGTGGGATAAAATGTGTGTAGATAGTTGTACTTCAAATCCAGAAGATAATAAATTTGGAGATCAAAAATATCTTGATGATATGCCATTCCTGTTTAATAATGTTTACGAAATAACAACTCAAGGAATAAATATAGGACATTGGAATTATTTGAAATATAAGTTTACAGTTTCAAATGATAATGTAATGGTTAATAATAACAAATTGATATTTTATCACTTTAGTGGATTTAGAATAATTAGCAAATATGATATTAGGCAGGTTCATGAAGAAGATAGAGTGAATATACCATTTATTTACCAAATATATAAAAGAGCACTTGGAAAAATTATTGATGATGTTGAAAAGATAGATCCAAATTTTAAGGAATATATTACAGTAGCTGCTGTTGATGATAATTAAAAAAGAAATCTGTTAAGAGTAAGGAGGGAAGAAAAATATATGAAAGCAAGTGTTATAATACCATCATATAATTCTAAAGAGCGATTATACTACAATCTTATATCCTTAAATAATCAAGAGTGTGACTTCAATATTTTTGAAGTTATTGTAGTTGATAATGGATCTATCGATAATACTCTAGAAATGTTAGAAAATTTTAATGCTAAATTTGCCTTTAAATTTGTGAGACTTGAAAAAAATAGAGGAATTGCTCGTGGAAGAAATGAAGGCATAAAAAGAGCAGTTGGTGATATTTTAATATTTCATGATAGTGACATGATAGCTAGTAAAGATTTTATAACTAGGCATTTAAAACATCATGAAGAAAAAGATATAGTTGTATGTGGAGTTCCATGGAAAAGAATTTTTACTTTTTATTATAAAGAATTAGCTTCAAGCATTGAAAATTATTTAGATCAAACTGTGCCTAAACAAGATGAAAAGCTTAATATGGTAGATAAGTCTCCATTAATAGATGTTGAATCAATAATTGATGGAAGTTATATAAATAAGTCTTTTGACTTAGATGCAGAATTTATGAGAGGGCTAAAAAATATATTAAAAAATCATAATGAAGAATTAAAAGATTATCGTCTGCCATGGAGATTTTTTATAACTAATAATGCTTCAGCAGAAAGAAACAGAGTAATAGAAGTGGGAATGTTTGATGAAAGTATAGTTGGATATGGATTTGAAGATTATGATTTAGGAATAAGGCTATATAAATCTGGGAGCAAATTTATATTTGATAAAAATATATTAAATGTTCATCAAGAACACCCTACAAATATTAATATACCTGAAACACGTGAAAATATAAATTATATATGTGAAAAATACAATAATAATTATTTTTTAGATGTGATATTAGTTTGTACCTCTGGTATAACATCAATTAATGATTATGATTTTAATGAATTAACTAAAGATATAAATAACATGATATCTGTAAGCTATTTCAAACCTCTTTTAGATATATTTTTAGAATTACTTCAGACATGTAGACGTCGCGACGTTAGAGAGGATTTTATAAGTATAAATAAAGTTATTCCAACTATAGATACTGATGTAAACAAATTAATTATGGAAATTAAAATTTTAAGAGATAAATTTGGAATTAAACACTTTACAGAAGCCATGTTAGCTTTAATAAGAGACGTTTATAATGTTTATTATTAAATTTTAAAAATATACTGAAGAGGAGGGTAGGTATGAGTAAATATCATTTATCAATGATTTTATCGGAATCAAATTTATTTAAATTAATACCAATGTATATTTCTTTAGAAAACTGTTGTAGTGATTTTAAGTTATTTATTCTATGTATGAATGATTCTGTTTACCATATACTAAATAAAATAGGCTTTAAAAATATTGTTTTAGTACAATTAAAGGATGTAGAGGAAAATAATTATGATTTAGAAATGGCTAAGTCTAATAGAATATTTCATGAATATTGTTGGACACTAAAACCTATATTTTTATATTATGTAATTAATAAATATGACAATGCGAAATATTATGCACATGTAGATGCAGATTTATTCTTTTTTTCTGACTTAGATTATATTTTTAATGAGAATCCTGATGCATCAATTTTTCTAATAGATCATAGAAACTCAGAAGAGTTTAAGATGTATTATGAATTAAGTGGATTATATAATACAGGATTTGTAGGATTTAAAAATAATGATGAAGCAAAAGCTGCACTTAGGCTTTGGGGAGATAGGTGCTTAAAGAAATGTACAGTTGAATATGATGTAGCTAATAAAACTTTTGGAGACCAACGGTATGTAGAAGATTGGCCTAGTATATTTAAAAATGTGCATATAATAAACTCTATTGGAGCAAATGTTGCATTGTGGAATATAAAAAGTTATAAAGTTTCAAAAAAGAATAATGTTGTTTATGTAGATGATTCACCTCTATTATTTTACCATTTTTCTGGTGTACTGTTATTGGGATCAAGAGAATTTGATTTATGCCCTTATTATCATATAGAGGATGAGAACTTAATAAAATATATATATGATCCTTATGTTAGATGGCTTTCACAATCAATAGAAAATGTAACTAAAGAGTTTCCATGGTTTAATGCAGGATTTGTTGATAAAGCGAATATTGTGAATTTGCATAACTATAAAATATAATTAATATAAATTAGAAAAATAAAATAGAAAATTATATTGTAGGTAAGAATTAATAAAAAAGATGGTAGGGTTACGAATAGTTATGCCTCGCCTTCACCATTGAAGTCCACGATAGAAATGTCGTGGATTTTTATTTATTAGTAAATTAGTAATATGATTAATTAAAATATATGTAATTAGTATTGTTGGAAAGGAATTAAGTTTGTATAAGAAAAATTGTCAAAAAGATTATTAAAAAACTTAATGAAAATAATAAATGGATATTATTGACTAACCTTATAGTAACTTAATAATCTTTTTTAGCCCTTTAGATAAAGCTTTTCAAGGATAAAATTATATTTATTAAACAAATAGTGGTATAAGCAAATTATTAACATTCTAAAATAAATTTCATATAATGCTTATGAAAAACTATCATAGGATGTGTACAAATATGTCCATAATAAGTAAGGTACTTTATAGGACAATTATTGGTTGTGGAGGAGTCGTCGAAAGAAATTTTAATAAAGAAACTAAAAACTTTAAGAAAGTTAATAATGACTTGTTGTTTGATATCTTATCAAAAAATGCTAGGAGTGAAATAGGGGACAAATTTGAATTTAAAGATATACTTTCTGTAAGTGATTTTAAGAAAAAAGTCCCCTTAACTGACTATTCGTATTATGATAATTATATTGAACGTATGGCTAATGGTGAAAAAAATATATTAACAACACAGAATGTTGAGTATTTTGGAAATACTTCAGGAACTACAGGTAAACAAAAATTAATTCCAGTAACAAAGTCTAGCAGAATGAAAGCTGCAAAATATATGGCATTATTGATGACTAGATTTTCTTATAATAATTTTAAAGAAAATTGGAATTATGGTAGGGGATTAATGATTGCAGATGTAGTAATGAATACTTATACTGATGGGGGAATACCCATTTGTTCAGCTACTTCAGGCGGGATCAATGGCATGAAAAGTTTTTTACCATATTTATATACTTCACCTTATGAAGTGATGAAAATTAAAGATAAGGAAGTATCACTTTATTTACATGTACTTTTTGGATTAATAGAGAAGAAGCTATTATATATATCTGGTATTTTTATTTCAAACATATTAGATTTATTAAGGGTTATGGAGAAAAGTTCTGATATGTTAGTAAAAGATATTCGTAAAGGGAGAGTAAGCAAAACATTAAATATTGATGAAGAAACTAGAAAAGCATTAAATAAATATTTATCTCCAAATGCTAGCAGGGCAGATGAATTAGAATCAGAATTTAAAAAGGGTTTTAAGGGAATTTGCAGGAGAGTTTGGCCAGAACTACAATATATAGCAGCAGTTACAGGAGCTAATTTTACAATTTATGATGAGATGGTTAATTATTATTCAGGATCAATTCCAATACATTCACCTTGTTATGCAGCATCAGAAGGTATCATAGGTATGAATCCATATGTTAAAAGTATAAGATATGTAATAATACCAGATACAGTTTTTTATGAGTTTATTCCATCAGAAGAATTAAATAAAAATAACCCAATGACATTTTGTGCTGATGAATTAGAAATAGGAAAAAGCTATGAATTAGTTATTACTACTTATACAGGACTTTATAGATATAGGTTAGGTGATGTTATTAAAGTTATAGGTTTTTATAACAATTCACCTGAAATAGAATTTTTATATAGAAGAAATCAAGTGTTAAATATGGTATCAGAAAAAACAACTGAAGAGCATTTAACAGCTGCAATTAATAATACGAAAAATAAGCTTAAAATTAATTTAATAGATTATACAACAGTTGCTGATAATTCAAGAACACCTGGAAGATATCAATTTTATTTTGAAATTAAGGGGAAGGTTACAAAAGAATTAGTTAGAAATATTGAAACCACTTTAGATGAGGAGTTAAAAAGTTGTAATTTAGCATATAAGAGATTTAGGGGCAAAAGCGGACTAGCTAGACCAAAGGTAATAATACTTAAAGAGGGAACTTTTAATAAGGTAAAGGAATTTTTACTTATGAAAGGAATTTCAAAAAATCAAATTAAGATACCAAGAGTAGCTACTACAAATAAAAATGTTTTATATACAATTGAATGTAACAAATTGCACTATTAGAATACTAATAGTTGAAAATGGCATTATAAATAGTTATTTAATGGTTTAATAGATATTTTTAAAAGGAATTTAGAGATCATTTTAGATTCGAGTATCTTTAAACAAAATAATTTTTAATAACTATGTTTTTTTCAATAAGAGGATGTACCAAAATGAATTGATACTACCTCTTATTTTTGTTTTAATAAAGTTTTAATTTCATTTAATTCTTTTGTTAATTCTTGAATTTGTTTTTCTAAATTTTCTATTTTAGCTATGCTAATATCATTACTTTTTGAACTAGAAGTACTTGAAGAAGTTGATGTGCTTGAAGCATTGCCATTTGTGTTTGTAGAATTATTACTACAAAAAGGATTACTAATATTATAATTCTTTGGGTCATAGTATCTACCTGGCCCTGATTCGAAATATTGTTGTTGAGCATTAAATACTAAAATAACTTGACCAATTAATTCGAACCAGTTTCCAATAAGGTTTTGAACATTAAAAGGAATATTTCCAGCTATTATATTACCAATTATTTCACTTATTATTGCAAAAAGCTCTGGGGGTATGGTTTGGAATGGGCTTGGTGGTATGTCATTACAGTTAGTATTATTATTGTTATTATTATTATTATTATTATTATTATTATTATTATTATTATTGCTATTATTATTAGTACTACTATTATTATTATTACTATAAGATCTTATTAAATCTTCAAAATTTCCCCAACCATTAAAATTCATATTTTACCTCAATAAAAGTGATTATATTTATTATATTAGATATATACTAAAAAGTACTAGATTAAAATATTATCTTTCAAAAATATTAAATACTATTTATGAAGATGCTATTGAATTTGTGCTAATAAAAGAAATTTTTTATTGAGCAAATAGAAACTTACTTAGTGCAAAATGGTTTACAAATATATAAAATATTAAAGATATATAATTTATTATTATAAAAGAAAAGTCATCTACATAGTACAAAAGCACTGTAGATGACTTTTTAAATTTATTACTTTGTATAATTATCGAAATAACCTTGAATGAATATAATAGGAGTTCCTTTATCTCCACTTCCTGATGTTAGGTCAGATAATGATCCTATAAGGTCAGTAAGTCTTCTTGGAGTAGTACCTTGGGCTTCCATAGCTCCAACTAAATCTGATTCCTTATTTTTAATATATTCTGATATTGCTTTCTTAAGTTCTTCACCTTTTAAATCAGCGAAGTTATTATCAGCAAGATATTTTAATTTTATTTCATTTGGTGTACCATTTAAGCCTGCTGTATATGCAGGGGATACTACTGGGTCAGCAAGTTCCCAAATCTTACCCACTGGATCTTTGAAAGCTCCATCTCCATAAATCATAACTTCAACATCTTTTCCTGTCTTTTCTTTAAGAATAGCTTGTATATTATCAACTACAGGTTGACAGTTACGAGGGAAAAGTTTAACAGTTTCTTCTGTTGATTTGTTTGAACCTAATAATCCATAAGCTTCATTACATCCACTTCCATCAATAGATTCACATAATATATTATCAAGGCTATAAATTTTTTCTCCGCCATTTGCTTTTAAAATTTTCTTAGTTCTAAATCTTGTATGAATATCACAAGTAAGAACACTCTTTGTATAATTTAAGATAGTTTTAGGATTGTTTGAGAATATTACTTCACATTCAACACCATATTCTTGAATTAAAGATTTATAATAATCAATATAATCAACACCTGTAAAAGGATGTTTATTATATCCAAATAGATTACGGAATTCTTGTTCTGTTAAAACATCTGTCCAAGGATTAACACCTTTATCGTCTAACATATCTAAATCAACTAAGTGATTTCCAACTTCATCAGATGGATAGCTTAACATTAATACTATTTTCTTAGCTCCTTTTGCTATACCACGAAGGCAAATTGCAAAACGGTTACGACTTAAGATAGGGAAGATTACACCAATAGTATCGTCACCAAATTTAGCTTTAACGTCCTTAGCAATATTATCTATAGAAGCATAATTTCCTTGTGCACGTGCAACTATTGATTCAGTTACAGTAACAATATCTTTATCATTTATAGTAAAGCCTTCAGCTTCTGAAGCTTTAAGTACGCTTTCTACAACAATATCTTCAATTTTATCGCCTTCTTTAATGATTGGGCAACGAAGTCCTCTAACAACTGTACCAACAACTCTTTCCAAAATAATCTCTCCTAACAATTTAAATTTATTTTCAAATATTTCACACTATTGTAATATACCTCAAAAGATGATATAAGTAAAATAAATAGAATGAATATAGGATATAAGGAGTACTTATATGGTTACTAAGTTAGATTTATATAAGGTGTTTTGTCAGGTAGGAAAAAGTAAAAGCTTCTCTAAAGCTTCAAAGGAGCTTTACATGACACAGCCAGCAGTTAGTCAGGCTATAATGCAATTAGAAGGAGAACTAGATATTAGACTTTTTAATAGAACATCAAAGGGTGTAACCTTAACTAATGAGGGAAGTCTATTATATGAATATGTAAATTCAGCAATTAATTTAATTAATGTTGGAGAAAAAAAAATATTAGAATTCAAAGATTTAACTATAGGAGAGTTAAAGATTGGTGTGGGAGACACTATATCTAAATATTTTCTACTTCCATACTTAGAAGAATTTCATAATAGATATCCTAATCTTAAGTTTAAGATTATAAATGGAACTACATTAGAATTATGTGCTTTAATTAAGTCAGGAGAAATTGATATTGCAATTTGTAATTTACCAATTGATGATCCTTCATTAGAATTTATAACTTGTGGGGAAGTTAGAGATATTTTTGTTTGTGGAGAGAAGTATAAGGATTTAACAAAGAAGAAAATTTCATTAGAAGAAATGGTTAAATATCCTTTAATATTTTTAGAACCTAATTCAAATTCAAGAAAATATGTAGAGAATTTTATGCTATCTAATGGAATAAAAATATCACCAGAATTTGAACTTGGATCTTTTGATTTATTATTGGAATTTGCAAAGATAAATTTAGGTATTGCTTGTGTAGTAAAGGAGTTCTCAAAGGATTATTTAGAACAAGGATTATTATATGAGGTTAAAGTATTAGAAGAAATACCTAGTAGAAGTATCGGAGTTTGCTATTTAAAGAGCGTATCACTTTCATTAGCTTCTACAAAATTTGTTGAGATATTATCAATGAGAGAATAATCCTTTATTAATAATCCATGTGAACAAAGATCGAGTTGATCCATTTGAGCAAAGTATATAGTTATATGAAAAATGTTTTAATTATAACAAGAATGTTGATTTCTATTGTGTAGATGATGGAGATCATGGTAGAAATGTAAATGGGAAAACTATGTATTTGGATTATGCTAGTGAAATACTTTAAGTGTAATATAATTTATTGTTTTTTAGATAAATGTGAGTTGTAGAAATAAAGTAAATTTATATATAATTATATTAAAAAAATATATATAAATAATTTAGGGGTATTTTATGAAAATTAATGAATTAATAAATAATAATTATGATAAATTAACGCAAAATGATCATCAAATTTTCAATTATATAATAAACAATAAAGATATTTGTAAAGAAATGACTTGCGAGCAACTTGCAGAAAAATGCCATGTATCAAGAACAACATTGCTTAGATTTTGTCGTAAGTTAGAATTAAATTCTTTTGCTGAATTAAAATATTTGTTAAAATCATCAGATTCTAAATCCCATGAAAAATCCAATTTAGATATAGAAGAAGCTTGCAAAACATATCACAAGATAATCGATGAAATTAAAGAACATAAATACAATGATATTTGTTCTTTAATATATGATGCAGAAACGATTTATATATATGGAACTGGAAATGCTCAAAAAGCAGAGGCGGAAGAGTTTAAGAGAATATTCTTATCAGTAGGAAAATATGTTATTGATTTATTTGATCTAGGAGAAGTTCAGCTTATACAAAAAAAGTTTACTAGTAAGGACTTATTTGTAATAATTTCTCTTTCAGGAGAAACAGTAGAAGGAATTAAGGTACTAAAGTCTATTGAAAGCACGGAAATAAATACATTATCTATAACACGTTTTGAAAATAATACTATAGCAAGAATGTGTAAAGATAATCTTTACGTATCAACAAAAATGTTACATGGCTTTAAAGATATTTCTTATGAACTTACTGCAGCATTTTATGTACTTTTAGATATATTATTTGTAAACTATTTAGAGTATGTAAGGAGGAGATAGTTATTATGGTTGAAGAGTTAATGAATAGGTATTATGAAAATTTAAATGAAAATGATAAGCTAATTTGCAAGTATATTATAAATAATAAAGATACTTGTTATAAGCTTTCTATAGATGAGTTTGCTTCAAAGTGTAATGTCTCAACTACTACTTTATTTAGGTTTGCAAAGAAAATATCTTTACCAGGCTTTAGTGAGTTAAAAGCAAGATTACGCCTAGAAGTAGAATCTAGAACTAATGAGAAAAGTGACTTTCTAACTACTGTTACATCTAGTTATCATAAGTTAGTTGAAGATATTAAAAATCGCGATTGTGATAATATCTTTGAAAATATATATAAATCTAAAAGAATAATTGTATTTGGTAGTGGATATGCTCAAGCTAGAGTTGCAAGTGAATTTAAAAGAATATTTTTACCAACAGAAAAAATTATTTTTAATATGCATGGATATGATATGGTTGATGCTGTTGGAAAATTAGCAAAGGAAGATGATTTTGTAGTTATTATTTCTCTTTCGGGTGAATCAAAAGGAGTAATTAAATTAGCAGAAACATTAAGATTAAATGGAGTAAAAACTTTATCAATAACAAGAATGATGAATAACTCCTTAGCTGCTTTATGTAGTGAAAATCTTTATATAAATTCAATACAATTACCTAAAGAATATATTTTAGATTATGAAATATCAACTCCATATTTTATTTTGATAGAGTTGTTATTTTTAAAATATCAGAAGTATTTAGCACAACTATAAAAATGTAATATTTTAATACCAATTTGGATGTACAATTTTTCAGAAACTGAAATTTTGTACAGAGTTTGTACATATTTTTTAAAAAAGCTGATATTATTGATTGGCTTTTTTTTATTTGTTACTATAGTGGTGATATTAAGAGAGGTGGTCAGTATATGCATCAAATAATATTTTTGGATATTGATGGTACCTTAAGGGATGAAGTTTATGGGGTTCCTGAAACAGCTAAAATTGCAATAAAGATGTGTAGAGAAAATAGTATTTATACTTGTTTATGTACAGGAAGAACTATTGGAACAATAACAGATGATGTATTAGACTTATCAACTGACGGAATTATTGCAGGTGGAGGATCTTATATTGAGTTTCAAAGTGAGGTTATAAAAAAAACTTTTTTTAAGATGGATAAAATGAAAGAAGCCAGTTTCTATTTAAAAAATATAAATAATGAAACGGCATTTACTTTTGAAAGTGATGATATCGTTTTTATGAACAAGGCTGCAGTAGAAATATTAACCTCTCTAAATAATGAAAAGTTTAAATTATTAAATGAAGAGGAAAGAAGAGGTGCTATATTAAAACAAAAAATAATTTATGAAGAAAATCTTCATAGTTTTAATGAAAACCTTCACGAAATAAGCAAAATATGTTTATGGGGTAGAGAAGAAGTATTTAAAAAGTTAAAGAGCATTTTTTCAGAAAATGAAATACAGTTAGCCCAAAGTTATAAATTTGACTCTCGTAATTATTATGAAATAATTCAAAAGGAGTGCAACAAGGGAGAGGCAATACTTAGTTTATGTAAACACTTAGATATTGATGTAAATAAAACCCTAGGCTTTGGTGATGGAAGAAATGATATAGATATGCTTAAGGTTGTAGGAAGTGCAGTAGGTGTACAAGGTGGAAGTAAAGAAATATTTCAATATGTCGATTCAATATGTGAAGAGCCAATGAAAGATGGAATTTATTTAGAACTAAAGAGAAGAAATCTTATATAAAGGAGAATGTGCAGGATGAAAAAACAATGGTGGCAAAAAGAAGTTGTATATCAAATTTATCCAAAAAGCTTTAATGATAGTAATAACGATGGTATTGGAGATATTAAAGGAATAACTGAAAAATTAGATTATTTAAGTGACTTAGGTGTAACAATGCTTTGGATTTGTCCAATTTATAAATCTCCTATGGACGATAATGGATATGATATAAGTGATTATTTTGATTTAGCACCTGAGTTTGGAACTATGGAGGACTTAGATGAGCTTATAGAAAAAGCTAAGGAAAAAGGAATTAAAATAATTTTAGATTTAGTTATTAATCATACATCTGATGAGCATGAATGGTTTATGGAAGCTATAAGAAATCCAGAGAGTAAATATCATAATTATTATATTTTTAAGGATGGGAAAGAAGTTCCTAATAATTGGAGATCAGTTTTTGGTGGTAGTGTTTGGGAAAAGGTAGAGGGAAGAGATGAATATTATTTTCATGCCTTTGGAAAAAAACAACCTGATTTAAATTGGGAAAATAAAGAAGTTCGTGAAACTTTATATAACATGGTTAATCATTGGTTAGAAAAAGGTATTGCTGGATTTAGAATAGATGCAATTACTTTTATAAAGAAGGATTTAACTTATAAGGATTTAGAAGCAGATGGTGTAGATGGATTGGTAAAGTGTACAAAGGCATCTAGAAATCAACCAGGTATAGAAGAGTTTTTACATGAACTTAAGAGAGAAACCTTCGATAAATACAACTGTGTTACTGTAGCAGAAGCCCCTGGTGTATCTTATGATGAACTTGGAGATTTTATTGGTGAAAATGGATATTTTTCAATGATATTTGACTTTAAATATGCTGATTTAGATGTTGCATCCGGTAGTGAATGGTTTAAGAGGATTCCGTGGACTATTAAGGAATTAAGAGAAAAAATTATGGCAAGTCAAATGGCCGTTCAAAAATATGGATGGGCTGCAAATTTTATTGAAAATCATGACCAACCAAGATCTACTACGAAGTATTTATTAAATGAGGCAAGTAATGAAGATGCTATAAAAATGATGGGAGCTATGTATTTCTTATTAAGAGGAACTCCATTTATATATCAAGGTCAAGAGCTTGGAATGACAAACTTTGAAAGAACATCAATAGAGGAGTTTAATGATATTTCAAGTATTGATCAATATCATAGATCAATAGAAGAAGGGTTTAGCAAAGAAGAAGCATTAAAAATTGTTAACCTTAGAAGTAGAGATAATTCTAGAGCTCCATTTCCTTGGAATTCATCAGAGTATGGTGGATTTTCAAGTAAGAAGCCGTGGCTTGGAATGATAGAAAATTATAAGGAAATAAATGCAGAAGCTCAAGTTGGACAAAAAGGTAGTATATATGAATTTTATAAAGATATTATAAACTTTAGGCAAAATAGTGTACATTCAGATTGTTTGATATATGGTGACATTGCTCCAATAGATACAAAAAATGATGATTTAATAGCATATACAAGGCATAATAATAATGAAACTATATATTGTTATTTTAATTTTAGTAAAAAAGGTGTTTTTGAACCTTTAGATATGAAAGATAAAAAGGTTATATTTAATAATCTTAAGGATTATGAAATTAATGAAGAGGGAATAGTATTGAAGCCGCATCAAGCTTTATTAGTTACTATTAACAACATGGGAGAGGTGTAATAAAATGAGTGATAAGTATTTAAAAATTGCAAAAGAAATAATTGAAGTAGTAGGGAAAGATAATATTCTTTCCGCTACTCACTGTGCTACAAGATTACGTTTAATTGTAAAGGATAAGAATGCTATAAATAATGAAGAAGTTGAGAAAATTGATGAAGTGAAAGGTGTATTTTATACTTCAGGGCAATATCAAATTATTTTAGGAACAGGAATAGTTAATAAGGTATATGCAGAACTTAATGGATTAGGACTCAAAACTCTTTCTAAAGCAGAACAAGATGCAGCTGTTAAAGATAATGAAAAGGGTTTAAGAAGATTAATGAGAGTTTTAGCTGATATATTTGTACCTATAATACCAATTATAGCAGCAACAGGTCTTTTCCTAGGATTAAAAGGTGTTGTATTCAATGATTCGGTACTTTCTTTATTTGGAGCAACAAGTGCTGGAATACCAGAGTCAGTTCAATCTTTAGTATCTGTATTAACAGATACAGCCTTTGCTTTCTTACCTGCAATAATTTGCTGGTCAGCTTTTAAAGTTTTTGGTGGAACTCCTGTAATCGGTATAGTAATTGGTTTGATGTTAGTGTCTCCTATTTTACCAAATGCTTATGCAGTAGCAGATCCTAATAGTGGTGTTGAAGCACTAAGAATTTTTGGTATTCCAATAGTAGGCTGTCAAGGTAGCGTTATTACAGCAATTATAACAGGATTTTTAGGTGCAAACTTAGAAAAGAAGTTAAGAAAAGTAATGCCAAATGTTTTAGATCTTATTTTTACTCCTTTTATAGTTATGCTAGTTATGTTAGTAGTTGTATTCCTTGGTATAGGTCCAGTAATGCACAATATAGAACTTGGAATGGTTGGATTAATAGAAAAATTAATTGAATTACCTTTTGGGATTGGTGGATTTGCAATAGGAGTTATTTATCCATTATCAGTTTTAACTGGATTACATCATACTTTTGTAATGATAGAAACTTCATTACTTGCTAATACTGGATTTAACCCACTTATTACATTATGTGCAATGTATGGTTTTGCAAATGTAGGAGTATGTTTAGGATTTGCATTAAAAGCTAAAAAGGAAAGTATTAGAGCTACAAGTATTGGAGCTATGCTTTCACAATTATTTGGAATAAGTGAACCTGTATTATTTGGTTTATTAATTAGATATAAATTTAGACCATTATATGTAACATTATTAACTTCAGGTATAGGTGCAGCTATTTTATCAATATTTAGAATTCAATCGAACTCCTATGGATTAGCAGTTGTACCATCATATTTAATGTATATTTATGAAGGACGTCAATTACTATTTTATACATTAATATCATTAGGATGTGTAGCTTTAGCTTTTGTGTTAACATGTATATTTGCAGTTCCAAAGGAGCTTACAATAGAAGAATAGTTATAGGATGGATGGGTGTACCTGATGCAGGTGAAGATAAAAAAACAGCTATAGATAACTTTTGGCAACAGAAATTAACAATTCCAGAGAATTAGTTTTAAAAAATGATAAGATATATTAAATTCCTATTGTTGAATTAGAAGCTTTAAGAAAAGAAGATTCAGTATGGAATAAAAAAATAATATTAAATTTATACAAAAAAGGAGCTGTCACAAAAAGCGATTTAATTATGTGACAGCCCTTTTATTTTAATTCATATATATAATATGAATAATATTATGCAACTTTTTCTACAAGCTTAGAACTATGTTTAACTTTTTGATTTGATTTTACAGTTTGTATTGTAGAAGCTAAAACTATTGATATTAAGCATAAGGCTCCAATAACTATGAATGTGGATTTTAAGCCTCCTGTTAATGATGATATAAACGATCCTGAAATTCATACATGCTGAGAAGAATATTACAAATAAAGCATAAGCTTCTTTTGTTTTAAGCATTTCTTTTACTGTAAACTCTTTTGTATTTTTACTATCTATAGAATTACTGACTACTAATGGAGCATCCTTTAAAAGTTGAGAACCTATTAAGATTAAAGCCATTGCTATAAGTCCCCAGTATAAAAATGCTTTTGAAACTCCTACATTATTAATTAAGCTTAAATTTATATATTTAAAAATTAAACTACCTGTTCCATAAGCTCCTACTGAAATACCAGAAATAAGTCCTTTTTTATCAGGAAACCATTTAATACAATTTTAAAGTGTTGTAATATATGATATACCATCTGCAGCACCAACTATTACACCTGCTGTAATATAAAGCATAGGTAATGAAGAATCAAATGATGTTAATATCAAGCCAAGCCATAATATTAAACCTGCAAATGAAGTAAGTTTTCTAACACCTAGATTGTCTTGAAGTTTACCAGCAGCTAATGTAGATACTGCTAAAGCAAAGCTAGTTATAGAAAAGGTAATAGCAACCTTATTATTTTATGAATGAAATACAAAAAAGTTTGAATAGAATGCAATTATATGTGCATGAGTTGCTTGAATTCTTTTACATTGCTTCTGCTTACAGGAACTTCATAATCAATATCTTGAAGTTTCAAATTATAAGTACTATTACACCAAGGTATTATTTCTCTTATTTTATTGATATTTACTACATAGGATCTATGGCATCTAAAGAATATTTCTTTAGGTAGTTTTTGGTAAAAATCGGATATGCTTAGGTTAACTGAATATTCCTCATTTTTATTAAAAACATAAGTTATTCTTTCTCTTGCCACGCAATAATATATATCATTATCATTTTTTATACTTTGAACTAATAAAACAATAAATCCAACAGATATTTGACCAATAATCATTGGAGCAGCTATTTTAGATACTATGTCATAACCCAATGAGTGTGGCCTAGTTATAGTAAATAAGCATGCAAGAAGTAATACAGCTCTATCCATAAATTGAAGTAAGATATTAATTATTTAATCCAAGTTAGCATCTTCTTCTTTCAGAAGATAATATGTATATATATTATTCTACTTTTTTCTTATTATTTGTTAAGTGAATAAAAAATAACAAAATATAATTTAGTGATATGAATAATAATTTAGTTGGAAGGGATGTTAAAGCTTTTAGGTGTTTGACAAAAAATAAAGAAGAATTTATAAAAAAATTAAATAAGTATAGAAAAATTGTAGTCTTATGTAAATTTGGAGATTATGGTATTTAATAAAAAACAATACAAAATAAAGTAAGTTTATTATAATAGTTATGTTAAAACTAAATTTGAAATTGGAGTTATTATATGAACAATAAAGAAAATATCTTAAAGATAAAAGGATATGAGAAATTTAAGTGTACAGCAGATAAATGCAAGTTTACTTGTTGTAAGGGGTGGGATATAAATGTAGATACTAAAACTTATAATAAGTGGAGAGAAAAAGATGAACTTAATTATCTTTTAGATAATGTAAAGCTTATAAAAAGTAATGGGGAAAATAGTTACTTAATTAAAAAGGAAACAAAGGGAGAATGTCCTTTACTAAGCTATGAAGGGTTATGTAATATAGTTATAAATCATGGTGATGAAAATTTATCTTTAACTTGTAAGAACTTTCCTAGAATGGAAAGTTATTTTGAAGATGTAAAGGAACTTACTTTATCTTGTTCTTGTCCTGAAGTAGTTAATATAATTAGTGATATGGAAGAAAAAAACTACATGGAATTTAATGCTTCCATTTCATATATTGAAGATTTAGGATGCTTAAAAATACGAGAGAATTTAGTTAATATACTTCAAAAAGATGAAGTAAGTATAGAAGATAAGCTTATCCTTTCTTATAATATTCTTCTTAATATGCTAGATAGTGATGATTTAACTTATGAAGATTTAATAGAGTTTTTAGATAAGTATAAATCTAAAAACTATATAAAAGAAGAATTAAATAAATACAAATACTATGAAAATAAAGATACTATAGAATATTTAAAAGAAATAAATACATTATTCATAGATATAATAGAAAACTATAGAAATGTTTCTATTTTTAAAGAACCTCTAAATGATATTTATAAATATACTAAAGAAATTAGTATAGAAAAGCTTTTTAATGATTGGAAAGATTTTAAGGGTTTATTTAAAGAATATGATAAGTTAGTTGAAAACTGTATTGTATCAAAAGTTTTTAGTAGCTGTGTTAGTGATGATTTAGAAGAAATGATTATTTCTTTCGAAATGATTATATTAGAATATTTATTTATAAGACATGCTGTATTTTTAAGATATTGTGTTAATATAAATAAAGATATTAATATGCAATATGTAAAAGATTATATTGTAATTTTTTCGAGAATTATAGGTAACAATTCTGATGCAGTAATAGAATTTTTGATGGATATTTTTGGGAACAGAATATTAGAATTTGATTATATATTATCTTTAACTTTAATCTAATGAAATAACTTAAGACGTATTTTTTGATCTATTTGGCGGAAGTAGAACAACATATGTTATAGCAGAATATTTAAAACGAAATGGGCTAGTTTTAAGTTAAAAGAAATAGAAGATGTAATAAAGAGGTTTATTATAGTTATAGATATATATTATTATAATGAATCTTTTATCTATATTTAAAGAGTGTTAGAATCGCTCTCTGGTGATTAGAGTGCACGAAGTGATCATATTGATAATTTATTTTAAAATATAGGTATAAATTTATATTTATTTAATATGAATTATAAGAATAATATTTATAAGAAGGTATTCTAGTGGAAAGGGAAAATAGTATATTTATAAAATTAATTAATGATATGGAAAGAGAAATCAAGAATTTAAAGGGAATTTATGAAAGTGATAAACAGTATGTAGATGAAATTGATGTTATAATTTCAAAATTAAAAAATATACAATCAGCTTTTAAACCAAAAGAAAAAATATTAAAAGAAAGAATTAGAGGGATTAACAAAATATTAACTGACATTGAAGATATAAGATCAAATAAAATATTAAAAGGTATAGGTGAAATATATATAAATATAGAGAATAATTTGTTGGATGGAATGGAGTTTAGAGAAACAGAAAATAACAATGAAAGATTAATAGTATTTGAAAATAACGAAGTGGGCAGGATTAATGTTTTAAAAAATGAAGAACAGAATATAATAATAGGTGTAAATATATATGATAAAAAGGAAGAGTTTGAGATAAATAATCCTGTAAGAACATACAATATAATTTCATTTATAAATACTAACTTTAATTATAAGTAAAAATTTAGAGAATATGATAGTTTATCATGTTCTTTGTTTTTGATAGAAGCCTTTGGTATAATAATACATAAATGAAATTATTTGATTTTTATAACTAAATAGTAAGTTGATGTTAGTATTTATTGATATCAGAATAAGGAGAACTTTATGAAATTAAAAGAATGCTTAGACTATTCAATTAAGAATAACAAAGAGTTGTTGATAGAAGGTAAAAATGGCAGATCCTTTTATATTAAAGTTTCACGATATGATTCGGTTAAAATTTTTTATAAATTTTCTAACAGTGGAAGAGATGGAATTATAAAATTTGAAAATGTTAAAAGTTTTAGATTTAAAGATAAAGAAGATGAAAAAGACTTTTTTTTTATTGAGTTAGGAAAAGAATATAATAAAAAAGATATTAAGACTATTGTTGAAAATTTTAAAAAATATTATTTGGAAATTTTAGATATTATATCTGGAAAAGAAGATAATAAATATGGCAATTATAAAAAGAAAACTTACGAAAAGATTTTTAATAGGTTACATAAACAAGAAGATAACCTCTTACTTGATTATTTTACGGGTATGAAAAGAATACAGGTAGAAGAGTTAGATAAAGAGGAGCATAATAAAAATATTGATCCAGTTATATTACTTCAACCTTCAAATAAGTCTCAGAAAAAATCTATTGAAGCAGCCATTAAGCATAAGATATCAATAATTGAAGGACCACCTGGAACAGGAAAGACTACCACTATTTTGAGTGTTGTAGCTAATATGATATATGAAAATAAGAAGGTTGTTGTTGTATCAAAAAATAATTCTGCTATTAATAATGTACTTAATGAGCTAAATGAAATTTCAATTACAGAGTGCTTTGTACGATTAGGAAGACAAACAGTTATTGATGAATTAACTCCTAGGTTAGAAGAAAAGATTAAGAATTATGAAAAAGAAATAAAGAATATTTCTGTAAATGGAAAAGATAATTCTAAAAAACAAATGAAGAAGTTATGTGATAAATTAGATAAATTAGAAAATGATTTAGAAGAATTAATTAAAATAAAAAATATATTAATTGAATTAGAAAATAATTATAGACATTTAATTAAAAGAAATGAAGCCTATGGATTTGATAACTATAAGGATATTATTAAGAAAGTAGATAGAACAAAAAGCTCTAGTTCAGCAAAGAGGAGTTTAAATATAGTTTCAGAAGTGTTAGTTAATATTTCTGAAGGAAAGAAAGTAGGAATAATAAAGAAACTTTTAACTTATATTAATTCTAAATTTTTATTTAAAGAATTAAGGGATAATGGGATTATAATTCAAGGTTTATTAGAACAGAAATTTTTAGAGTATGAAATAACAGATATGAAGAATAAACTAGAAAAAGGTAATTTAGATAAATTACAAAATGAGATAAGTAAAATATACAATGGCGATTATATAAGTTTATCAAAAGAGCTTGTATTGAAAAGTTTAAAGAATAGATATAGTAAAGAAGATTATGAGAATATTTATAAAAAAATACAAGAGAACGGAACTTTAGACTTTAGTAAAATTAAAAGAGAAGTTATAAATTTATATCCAGTTATAATGACAACTGTGGATGCCTTTATATATAATTTTAATTATTTATTTGATAAAGATGAAAAAATAGATTGTATAATAATAGATGAAGCATCTCAATGTGATATTATGTCTGCATTACCATTACTTTATGTTGCTAAAAAAATAGTAGTTGTTGGAGATAATAAGCAATTATCAGCAATTATTAATATGGAAGATAATGAAATAAAAACTAAAGTTGAAGCAAAATATGATTATAGAAAAGGGAATTTTTTAACCACTATATCAAAAGCAATTGCCCCCCCATCTAATATGTTATTAGAACATTATAGATGTGACTATAATATTATAAATTATTGTAATAAGTATTTTTATGATAATAAATTAATTGTTTATAAAGAGGCTAAAAAAGATTCTATGATATTAGTAAATAATGACAAAGGAAAATACGTTGATTCAGATAAGGTATCATTTGTTAATTTAAGAGAGATTATAACAATTGAAGGGCTAATAAATTCAGACATAGCTAATAAATTTATAATAACACCTTTTAAGAATCAAGCTAATAATCTGTGTGAAAAGTATAGTAAAGAACGATGTGGAACAATTCATACTTTTCAGGGAAAAGGAGAAAAAGAAGTTTATTTTACGACAGTTTTAAATAATACAAGTGAAGGAAGAAAGCATCTTCAAGGTAATCATAATTTATTTACTAATGAATTAATAAATGTAGCTGTATCAAGAGCTAAAGACAAGTTTGTCTTAGTAACAGACAGAAACTTCTTTTTTGAAAACGATAAGAATGTGAAAAATTTAATTGAATATATAGAAGCTTATGGAGAAATTATTCCAGATAAAACTGTTTGTATTTTTGATTATTTATATAAAGAAATGAAAACATATACTGTGATTGATAATTGCGATAATATTTTTGAAAAAAAAGTTAAGGATTGCATTGATAAATACATAGAAAAGCATAATGAGTATAGAGTTGTTGTTAAGATTCCTCTAGCTAATTTAGTAACGGATAAAGGATTTTTAGAGAAAAGAAATGATATAAAAAAGTTCATTTTAAATAATGCACATTTAGATTTTACTATATATGATAAAAGGATTAACAAGCCTGTTATGGTAATTGAGCTTGATGGAGAATATCATAAAGAAGAAATTCAAAAGGAAAGAGATAAAAAGAAAAATGAAGCTCTTAATTATATGGAAATTCCGTTATGGAGATTAAATTCAAAGGATGCAATAACATTTCAAGATTTTGAAGATTATATTGATAATAATATAAAATAATAGGAAAGTGATAATTAAATAATAATATTTAATTTAATTATGTAGAAAGAATTATGGAGGAGTAGAAAATTTTAAATATAAATAAGAATTTTTAGATAACATAAAAAGATATAAATATGATTTAGATTAGATATTGGTTATATTATGGTTTAACAATATCACAGGTAAATAGAATGAAATCTACTATGATTATATAATTGCTAAATTCTAGAGGGGATACTTTGACGATATTATAGCGCATTAAAGTGAAAATTCATACATTAGTGTCACTTTTTATTTCACTTAAATTATCCTCAAAGATGCATATATGATAAAATATTTATAGATATATGAATAAAACTGGTGGTGAATTTATTGAAGCAAGGTCTATACGAACAAGTAATTAACTTAGAAATACAAAAACAGCTTGAAAGTCTAGAGCATGAAAAGTTTATTATAGAGAAAAGTAAAATAGATAATGAAGAAGCAAAGGCAATTCTTTCTCAATACATATCAAAAGTTATTAGAAAATCTCTAAATTACATAAGAGATAAAGAAAAGGAAGATAGTGATAAGTTAATAAAGCAAATAGAAGCCTGCAATAATATTATTAACATATTGAGTGAAGTGTCAAATGAAGAAGATATTAAGAAGTATGAGATAGATAAAAATGGGGAAATGCTTAATGCTTTATATAGCAAGATTAACAATAAAAAAGTCTTAAAGAAAGAAAAGTCAGTTAGACCAGTGACTCCATTATCTCAAAATTCTTTATTTACAGGGGCTTCCTTAGAGCCTAATATGCTGGGTGAACTAAATAAGGAGATATTAACTTCTGACTCAATAGATTTATTAGTTTCTTTTATAAAGTGGAGTGGACTAAGATGTATAATTGAAAGTTTGAAAGAAGCTACAATGAATGGAAAAAAGTTAAGGATAATTACAACTTCTTATATGGGAGCTACTGATGTAAAAGCAATAGAGGAATTGAGTAGGTTACCAAATACAAAAATTAAGATTTCTTATGATACAGAAAGAACAAGGTTACATGCAAAAGCATATATGTTTAAAAGAGATACAGGTTTTACTACTGCATATATTGGTTCTTCTAATTTGTCTAGTGCTGCTTTAACTTCAGGTTTAGAATGGAATATTAAAATAACAGAACAGGATTCTTTTGATATTATAAAGAAATTTGAAGCTACCTTTGAAAGTTATTGGAATGATAGTGAGTTTGTACCTTATTTAGGAAGTGAAGAAGATAAAAATATATTAAAGAAATCCTTGCATAAGGAAAAACGAATTGATGAAGAAGAATTTAATTTTTCTTTTGATATAAGACCATATGCTTATCAAAAAGAGATTTTAGATAAATTAAGGGTTGAAAGAGAGATATTTAATAAAAATAAAAATCTTGTCATTGCAGCAACTGGAGTAGGTAAAACAGTAATTTCTGCTTTTGATTATAAGAATTTCTGCAAAGAAAATAAGAAACAACCAAATAGATTATTATTTGTTGTTCATCGTGAAGAAATTCTTAAACAAGCAAGAGATACCTTTAGAGCAATTCTTAAGGATAATAATTTTGGGGATCTAATGGTAGGTGGTAATGTTCCAGAAAGTTTAGAGCATTTATTTGTATCTATTCAAAGTTTAAACAGTAAGGATTTATGTGAAATAACTACAGAAGATTATTATGATTTTATTATTGTAGATGAATTTCATCATGCAGCAGCTCCATCTTATCAAAGATTACTAAGTTATTATAAGCCAAAGGTTTTACTTGGTTTAACAGCAACTCCAGAAAGAGCTGATAATAAGGATATATTTAAGTATTTTGAAGATAGAATCTCAGGCGAAATAAGATTACCAGAAGCTATTGATAGAAAGTTATTAAGTCCATTTCAGTATTTTGCAGTATCTGACTCAGTAGATTTAACCCAAATAAAATGGCAAAGAAAGGGTTATAACTTAAGTGAGTTAAGTAATGTTTATACAGGGAATGATATAAGAGTAAATGAAATAGTGACTGCATTAAAAAAGTATGTAACAGATATAGATGATGTTATAGGGTTAGGTTTTTGTGTAAGTAAAGAGCATGCAAAGTTCATGTCTAAAAGATTTAACGAATTAGGAATTGCATCTATAGCTCTAACAGATGAAAGTAGGAAAGAAGAAAGATCCGAAGCTAAGAGTAAATTAGTAAATAAAGAAATTAAATTTATATTTGTTGCTGACTTATATAATGAAGGTGTGGATATTCCAGAAGTTAATACAATCTTATTTTTAAGACCAACTGAAAGTTTAACAGTATTTTTACAACAGCTTGGAAGAGGTTTAAGATTACACGAAAATAAAGAATGTTTAACTGTTTTAGATTTTGTAGGGCAAGCGCATAAAAATTATGATTTTGAAGAAAAGTTTAGAGCTTTAATTGGAAGAAGTAAAAGTTCAGTAAAAGATTATATTGAAAATGGATTTTTAACTTTACCTAAAGGTTGTTATATACAATTAGAAAAGGAAGCTAAAGAGTATATACTAAGAAATATAAAATCTGCAACTAATTCTAAAATAAATTTAATTAATAAGCTCAAAGCATTTAAAATAGATACAGATTTAGAATTAACTTTAGAAAATTTTTTAGACTATCATAATTTATCTTTAACAGATTTTTATGGTAGTACTAGAAATAGAAGCTTTGCTAGGATGTGTGTATTAGCAGAAGAAAGAAAAGATTTTAATGATGAGAATGAAGAAGAAATAACAAAGAAGCTATACAATTTATTATTTATAAACTCTAGAAGATTTATAGCCTTTATGATAGATTTAATAAACAATAATAGTGATATTAGCAATGCTCAATTTACTAAAGAAGAAGAATTAATGCTAAATATGATGTATTATACTTTTTATAATGATGCGCCAGAGAAGGTTGGCTTATCATCATTAAAGCAAGGGATTAATAGACTTCTTAATAATAAAACTATGATGAAGGAAGCTTGTGATATATTAAGTTACAATTATAGGCATCTTGAATTTGTGGATAAAAAAGTTGATTTAGGTTTTGAATGTCCTTTAGATTTACATTGTGATTATTCAACTGATGTAATAATGGCTGCCTTTGGTTATTATAATGAAGATAAAAAAACTGCATTTAGAGAAGGAGTTAAATACTTTGAAGATAAGAAGTTAGATATATTCTTTATTACATTAAATAAAAGTGATAAAGATTTCTCACCTTCAACATTATATGAGGATTATGCTATAAATGAAAAATTATTTCATTGGCAAACTCAATCAAGAACCTCAGTTGAAAGTACAACAGGACAAAGATATATTAATCATTTAAAAACAAAAAATAAGATAGCTCTTTTTGTTAGAGAATATAAATCAAAGGATGGCCTAACATCGCCATTCACATATTTAGGAACTTGTAAATATAGAAGCCATACTGGAAATAAACCAATAAGCTTTGTATGGGAATTAGATGAAGAAATTCCTCCTAAGTTAATTAATAAAGCAAATAAATCAATTATTATTTAAGTAATAAATGTAGTTACCTCATTTAAAAATGTGGTAACTACAAAACTATTTAGAAAAGGAATCAAGATATGAAAGTAATAGAAGTAGTTGCAGCAATAATAAAAAAGGAAGATAAGATATTTATAACTCGTAGAAGCTATGGTGAGTTTAAAGATATGTGGGAATTTCCAGGTGGAAAGATAGAAGCAGGAGAAAAAAAGGAAACTGCATTAATAAGAGAAATTAAAGAAGAGCTAGAATTAGATATTAATAACTTAGAATACTTTACAACTGTAGATCATAATTATCATAATTTTCATTTAACAATGCATTGTTTCATTTGTGAAATATGTGGTGGGTTACTTAATTTAAATGCACATAATGATGCAAAGTATGTATCGTTAGATGAGTTGTTATTACAAAGTTGGGTTCCTGCAGATGTTAAAGTAGTTGAAAAATTAATGAGGGCTTAATAAATTATATTAAAATATAAGTTATTTTGAGAGAATAGATAATTCTGTGTAATTATTATTTTTATTGTTTTAATATTACTGGAAATTTTCATTTCCAGTAATATTTTTTTATATTTAAGAAATACTAATAATGTTTCTTATTACCTTTTTTAGTATTTCAAAAAAATCAAATAGTATGCATATAATTTATAAAAAGTACAAGCTTCTAAGCTAATTCATCTTTTAATTGATCTTCAAATACTATTGAAAGCTCCGCTAGCGTAGCTCCCCAA
>NZ_JH815222.1:2119560-2349909 GCF_000158375.2 Clostridium sp. 7_2_43FAA | reverse complement strand
CTTTTTTAATTCATCTGGAGTTTCTTTTCTTTCATATTTATTTCTACCTAAATGTTCTTCCATTTCTCCTTCTAATATATTTTCAAGAACATCTTTAACAAGCTTCTGAATAAGCCCATTTTTCCCCATAACATCATCAATAGTTTTACATTTCTTTACTTCCTCATTGTAATCAAAGTTGGTATTAATATTCTTTGTCATAATTTTTCCTCCTAAATTTATATAGTATATTATTCCAAAACCACCAGCTGTTCATACAAAAAAACAGTAGTTAGTTTTGTTTTTACACAAAACTAACTACTGTCCCGTTATTTTTATTATGTAGCAAGTACATCAATTCATAACTAATTAAGTTATCACTTTAAAATAATAATACTAAAGAAACATCCATAAAAGTATTTTATGTTCTAATATAGGTGTTTCTTTATAATGTTTTCTATTTGTAAGAATGCCAAAGAATAAATTTAATCTATAGAGTATCTTAACTAATAAAGATCTGGCTACTATTTAATTGCTTTTTTCTTTTTACTAATGTAATAGATAATAACAGCAATTAAAGCTATTATAATTAAACTAAATAATAGTATTCTGAAGCTACTATATATTTCATATTCAAATTGTAAATTTGTATTGTATATTATCTAACTATAAAGTATTTAGAATACAGTTATTAATTTGAGAAAATATAATTTAAATATTTTGTAACTAATAAGCTAGTTATCCCTGTTTACAATCAAGAAAGAGAACTATTATCTAGATATGATGATAGTTTTTTATTTATAGAGTATAGTTGTTATAAATTGTAATTGACCTAATAATAAGATATAATTAATTTGAAATATTATAATAAAGATATATTATAATATACATTTAAATTTATAATTTATATTGAATATAAGAAAATGATCTGGAGGAAGAACCATGGGTAGAAAAGATTTTTCTGATTTAGAAGATCAAATTGTATCGACAGTAAAAAGTGCACTTGATGCTATAGATTTTGTTAATTTGAAAAAGGACATTAGTAATAAAACAGAGGACACTTTAAATGAATTTAAATCAAAGCTAAAGGAATATAATGTAAAAGTAGAAAATAAATATGGATTTTTAAATAAAAAGCCTAAAAATGATATATCGGAATATATTAGCAAAAGGCCAGCGGGAAGTGTATCGGGAATACTTTATTCAATATTTGGCTTGATTGGAAGCGTAGTTTTTGGAGTTTTGGTATTTATATTCCTAATATTCATGTTATTTTTTAATGGAATTATACCAGGTACTTTTGCTACTTTTGGTGTTTTACTTGGATTTTTAGTATTAAGCTTAGGTTTGTTTTTTAGAGGAATAAATTTAAGAAACAGATTAAAGCGTTTTAAAAAGTATGTAAGATTTGTTGAAGATAATAGTTATTGTTTAATTAAAGATTTAGCTAGATTTGCTAAAGAAAAAGAAGAGTTTGTTCTTAAAGATTTAAATAAAATGATTGATTTAGGTATGTTTATAGAAGGACATGTTGATGAAGAAAAAACTTATTTTATATTAAATGATGATGTTTATAGTGACTACCTAAATTTAAAAAAGCAACAAATTGCTAAAGAAAGTAATAAAGAAAAATTAAATAAAAAAGAAGAAGCAAATGAAGGTTTAAGTGATTCAGAAAGAGAAGAAATAAAATCTATAATTGAAATGGGAAGAAACTATATTGAACAAATAAAGAAAGTAAGGAATGAACTTTATAAAGAAGAAATAGCTATAAAGTTAGATAAATTACAAAATATTGCAAATCAAATACTTGATTATATTGAGAAAAATCCTAAGAAGCTTCAAGAAGTTAATAAATTTATAAATCACTATCTTCCTATTACAATAAAACTTATTAATTCATATAAAGATTTAAGCAATCAATTAGTTCAGGGAGAAAATATAAAAAATGCTAAAATTGAAATTGAAAAAAGTATTGATATTATAAATAATGCTTTTGAAAATTTATTAGATGATTTATTTGAAGATATTGTTTTAGATATTTCTACAGATATTTCTGTTCTTAAGACTTTATTTAAACAAGAAGGATTAACAGAAGAAGATTTTAAAAAATAAGTTTAAAGTAAAAGGGAGGAATTTTAAATGAGCGATGAATTTAAAGAACCTATTAATATAAAACCAGAATTAAGCTTTGAACCATTTCAAGAGGAAGTTCTTGATGTAAAAGTACAGGAAGAAAAAATAGAAGAAGAAAAGGTTGATGAAATCCAATTGACAGAAGAAGAAAAAAGGATGGTAGATCAATTTGTAGAGAAGATAGAAATAAAAAATTCAAATTCTATTTTACAATATGGAGTAGGGGCACAAAAGAAAATATCTGATTTTTCAGAAACAGCATTAAATAATGTGAAAACTAAAGATTTAGGTGAAGTTGGGGATATGCTTTCTAATGTAGTTCTTGAGTTAAAGAACTTTGAAGAGTCAGAAGAGAAAAAAGGTATTTTGGGGTTTTTAAAAAAAGGCAAAGATAAGATTAATCAAATGAAAGTAAAATATGATAAGGTAGAGGATAACATTAATAAAATGTGTAACATCCTTGAAAAACATCAAATACAGCTTTTAAAAGATATTGCTATGCTAGATAAGATGTATGAAATAAATAAAGTGTATTTTAAAGAACTTTCTATGTATATCTTAGCTGGAAAAAAGAAACTTCAAATATTAGAAAAAGATGAACTTCCTAAACTACAAGAAAAAGCAAAAAGAAGTGGGCTGCCTCAGGATGCTCAAGAAGTAAATGATTTTATTGCACTTTGCAATCGCTTTGAAAAGAAAATTCATGATTTAGAATTAACAAAAATGATTTCTCTACAAATGGCACCTCAAATTCGTTTGATTCAAAATAATGATTCATTAATGTCTGAAAAAATACAATCAACAATTGTAAATACTATTCCGCTTTGGAAAAGCCAAATAGTATTAGCTCTTGGGGTTGCTCATTCTACTAATGCAGCAAAAGTTCAAAATGAAGTAACAAATATGACAAATGAACTTTTACGCAAAAATGCTGAAATATTGAAAACTTCGACTATAGAAACTGCTAAAGTAGCTGAAAGAGGAATTGTTGATATTGATACACTTAGAACTACTAATGAGTCATTAATTTCAACTCTTGACGAAATACTTAATATACAAACAGAAGGACGTCAAAAGCGTAGAGAAGCTGAATTAGAATTAAAAAATATTGAAGATCAATTAAAAAATAAGCTTTTAGATTTTAAATATTAATATTTAAATTTAATAAAAAATAGAATTTCATAAGAATTTAATAAAAGAAAAACGTCTATGTACAATATGATTACATAGGCGTTTTTAAATTTTAATTAGAATCCTTTGAAGAGGAATATTCGCAACTACCATTTAACTCAGGGTAATATTTAACAGACCAAGCTTCAAACTCCTTGATAAGTTTAGTCATTTCTTTTCCTTTATCAGTTAGATAATATTCAATTTTAGGGGGGATTTCAGCATATAATACCTTATATACTAATCCATCAGTTTCCAGCTCTTTTAAATTTTGATTTAAAATCTTTTGGCTTATGCCTTCAACCATTCTTTGAAGTTCTAAAAATCTTTTGGGTTCATTATATAAATTACATAGTATAAGAGCCTTCCATTTACCACGTATAAAATCCATCGCAAAATCTAATAAACAAACATATTTTTTGTTATTGAAAGAAATCATTAAATTAACTACTTTCAAATATTTTTACATAAAAAATTATACTAAAATTATTAATATAAATAAAGAATATTGATTATAGTAATAATTTATTTTCTTATGTGACTAAGATATTATAATAAATCTTACTTTTAGGTAAGGTATCTAACTTAAAAGTGCGTACTTGTTAAGTAATATAGGTGTTTACATAATTAGTACATAGGTTGAGCTAAAAAACAAAAAAAGGGAGATGTAATATATGAAGGTAGTTGCTTTTAATGGGAGTCCTAGGAAGAATGATGGTCACCTTTAATGGCTGGTAATGGATTATTAGAAAATGAAACATTAAAGGAAATAGCTAATAAGTACAATAAAACATCAGCACAAGTAGTATTACGTTGGGATTTATAAAGTCAAATAGTAACTATTCCTAAATCTACAAATGAAAGAAGATTAGTTGAAAATATAGATGTATTTAATTTTAATCTAAGTGATGATGAGATGGCTAAGATAGATAGTTTAAATAAAGATTTAAGAGTAGGACCAGACCCAGATAATTTTGACTTTAATTATAGTTTATTCTTTTTAGTTTAGTAAATTTAAATAAATAATTAATAAGCATAGGAGCGGTTAAAAATAACTGCTCCTATGCTTATTTGGGTATTTTTCAAGGTGCTAAAGAAATGGTTTTATATCTTTTATGTGTTGTCTCTAAAATTTTATAGATTGTTTATGTGATATATTAGAAATAAACCAATAATTAGTAAATTAATAAAACGTAAAAGTAATTGTAGTAAAAGTGTATAATATTTAGTTATTTTTTAGAAAATATAATCATGTTATAATATTAAGCGCTAATAATTAGAGTATAGTAGGTGAACATATGGAAGAGTTATTAAAAAAACAAAAGGATATAGAGCACAATATAGAGAGTAAGTATTTAGAAGGTAACTATACAGAAGAAAATCCTTTTATAGTATTGAATCCATTTGAAACTTGTCCATTATCAGCTTTAATGAAATTTAAAACTAAAGAAGAGTGTTCAGTAACTATGTTTATTGAAGATGATATTGAAAAAGAGTTTAAAGAATTAAAAAAGGAACATGAAATACCTATATTAGGTTTAATGGAGGATAAGGAAAATTGCATAAGAGTTATATGCAATTATAAAGATAATAATAAAAAGGAAGTTATTCATTATATAAAAACCTCAAAATTATCTATAGAATATCCTAGTATAGAGTTAATTAAATGTGATGAAAGTGGTATATATGATGGAATGATAGCAATGTCTTTAGGAAAATCAGAAGCTGTAAAAACTATAGAGCATTTATATTCTATCATAGATAATAAAGCAAGATTAAGATGGCTATACACAGGGGTATCCTGTCATGTGTTTATGAAACTTAAAAATGGAAACTTAATAGTAGATGCACCAATATCAAGCGGTATTTGTGGTGCTTATACTGCAGCTGGATTTATAGAAATTGATATGCTTGGAAGAATAAAAAATTTCTTTCCTATAAGGTTTGGTTTACATCATGATGTTATAGAATTAACAAATGGAAACTTTTTAGCTATTACTCAAAGAGAAAATACTAAACAAGATTTATTAGTCGAGATAGATAGAAAAACTAAAGAAGTAATTAATGAATGGGATTTTAGAAAAATACTAGATTTTAATAGAGAAACAGTAATTGATAAGATATCGGTAAATCATCCATTGGATTGGTTACATTTAAATTCATTAGTATATGATGAAGAAAGTAATTGCATAATTGCATCATCTCGAAATCAAAGTACTGTAGTAAAGTTTAACAAGGATACATCTGAAATAAAGTGGATATTAGCTCCTCATTATGGATGGAATAATAAGCTTAAGAAGTATTTACTTAATCCAATAGGTGATAATTTCGAGTTTAGCTATGCTCAACATACTCCTTCATTAACTTATAATAGAAATCTTGTTATATTCGATAATGGTAACTTTAGAAGCTATAAATTAGAGGATGCTGTTTTAGCACACAATAATTATAGTCGTGCAGTTGAATATGAAATAGATGAAGAAAAAATGACAGTTAAGCAAGTATGGCAATATGGTAAGGAAAGAGGTAACGAACTTTACTGTGCATATTTAGGGGCAGTGAGAGTTCTTGAAAATAATAATAGATTAATATGCTTTGGTGGTATAACTAAAGATATATTTGGTAATCCAATTGATGATATGAAGAGTAATAGAATGAAAAATCAAATAACTATAGTAGAAATAGCAAATGATAAAGTAGTTTTTGAAATAAAAATTAAAGATACAGATATAACTAAGCCAATAGGCTATAAATGTTATAGAGCAGAAAAAATAAATTTATACTAAAGGAGAAACATTATGAAGAATATTAAGAAAAGCTTATTATTAGTAGTGATGTCACTAGTTATGACAATTTCATTAATAGGATGTACTTCTAATAAAGTAAAAGTAGAAGAAAATAATACAATTAGATTAGGAGTAATGTCTGCAGCTGACTCAGCACCAATTTTATTAGCACAAGAAAAGGGATACTTTGAAGAAGAAGGTGTAAATCTAGAATTAGAAATATTTACAAATGGAGCTACAAAGCAAAGCTCAATTCAAGCAGGTGAGCTTGATGCTGCAATGCTTAGTATGATTCAATTTCTAAATAATGTTAAAGGTGGATTACAAGCTAAGATAACTACAACTACTGATGGAATGTTCCCAATTGTATTATCAAAGGATTTTAAAGAGAAAAAAGATGTTAAAGTTGGATTAATGGAAGTTAGTGTAATAAACTTTTTAGCAGATCAATATTTAACTGATTATAATGTAGAAAAAGTATTTATTAATGAAATGCCTTTAAGAATGCAAGCTTTAATGGAAAATAAGATAGATATGGCAGTTTTACCAGAACCTTTAGCTTCAAATGCAGAGCTTAAGGGATTAGAAAAGAGAGTATATGGAGATCCAGATGATTACACTCCAAATTCAATTATATTTACAGATGAATTTATAAAGAATAATCCTAATACTGTTAAGGGATTTCATAATGCCTATAACAGAGCTATTGAAGATATAGTAAATAATCCAAATGAAGCAAAGGATATTTTAATTTCAAAATTAGAGTTAAACCCACAAATAAAAGATTTAATTGTATTACCAACATATCATAAAACAAGAGTACCAGATGAAACTTACATAAAAGAAATTGAAGATTGGACTGAAAAATTACAAGGAAGTGAATTAAACTTAGATTACAATGATATAGTAACAAAGGATTATGTATCTAAGTAATGTTAGAAATAAATAATTTATATGTTAGTTATGAGAAAAGAGATATTTTAAAAAACATCTCTTTTTCTTTAGCTAAAGGTGAAACACTTTCAATAGTAGGTCCATCAGGATGTGGGAAAAGTACGCTTTTATTATCTATTGCAGATTTAAAGAATAATAAATCAGGAAATATTTTAAATAAATTTAAGGATACTAGTCTCATATTACAAAGTAATGGTCTTTTTCCTTGGAAGACAATTAAAGAAAATATACAATTAGGTCTTTTAATAAGAAATGCATCTAAAGAGGATATAGAAAAATATACAAAAAAGATAGTTAAAGAATTAAATATAGAACATATTTTAGATAAATATCCTTCTGAAGTTAGTGGTGGAGAAAAACAAAGGGCAGCAGTTGCAAGAGCATTAGTTTTAAATTCAGAATTATTATTAATGGATGAACCATCATCAGCACTAGATTCAATTAATAAAGAAAATTTTCAAAATTTATTATGTAAAATACAAAAGGAATATAACATGTCATATATTATAGTTACTCATAATATAGAAGAGGCTGTAATACTAGGTAAAAAAATAGCTATTATGATAGATGGAGAAATAAAAGAAATTATTAATAATCCATACTATGGGCAAGGAGAAGCAAGGAAAAGTTATAATTTCTTTGATAAGTGTAATGAAATAAGAACTATTTTAGAAAGGCTTGGAGATGGGACTTATGACAAGATTTAAAAAGGCATATAAATATATCTATGCTATATCAGTAGTATTAGTATTTTGGTATTTACTTCACATAATATTAAATTCATTTGTTGTTCCTAACCCAATTGATGTAATAAAAAAGCTATTTCAAGTAGGATTTAAAGTTATGTCCACTCATCTTGTAGCAAGTTTATTTAGATTGCTTATAGCTTTAACAATAACTATAACTTTGGGATATTTAATAGGATTATTAATTGGAATAAATAATAAAATAGACAATTTAATTAGTCCAATAGTATATTTATTTTTTCCAGTGCCTAGAATAGCGTTTTTACCAGTGTTTATGATTCTTTTTGGACTTGGTAATACTTCAAAAATAGTACTTATAATAGCCATTGCTATTTTTCAAATAATAATATCAGTTAGAGATGGTGCTAAAGAAATTTCAAAAGAGTTAATATTATCAGCAAAGTCTTTAAAATTATCAAAAGCTCAAATGATAAAGCACATATATATTCCAGCAACTTTGCCAAGATTATTTACATCTCTTAGAATAGCATTAGGTTCAAGTATAGCAGCGTTATTTTTTGCTGAAAACTATGCTACTAAGTATGGAATTGGATATTATATTATGAATTCTTGGATTAAGGTAGACTATGAAGGTATGTATGCTGGAATTATCTTAATAAGCCTTTTAGGAATAACCATGTTTAAGATAATAGATATTTTACAAAATAGAATTTGTAAATGGGAATCGAAATAAAAAAGTTACTTATAAATTTTTATGTTTCCAATAAAATACAAAGGAGGATGCCTCAAAATAATTTTAAAATTATTTTGAGATATCCATTTATTTTATATTATTAACAGTTTTTAAAAGATCTTCAAGCTTATCAATAGAAACTATTCTTTCGTTACAATCTTTACTGTTTAAACAGATATCAAATCCTATAGATTTATAAGCATCTTTAGATGATTGTTTACATATTGGTGAAACAAATGCCACTTCATTTTCTTTGCCAATATGATTACAAAGTACGCATCTATGAGAACTTTTAGGTTCTGGATTAGATATCCTACAAGCCATACCAACAAGATTTCCATTTAAATTATAAACAATAAATAACTTTCTTATTTGATTATCAATCCATCCTAAGTAAGTATTTTTGATATTGAAAATATCTTCACTAGGTAATTTAAATTTCTTTTCTTTTTTAAATAACCTATTGATTTGTGCATTTGTTATATTAGGTGATTCATATACGTAATTTAGTAATTTTTCTAAATAAAAATTAATTTGATATTGTTCTTTTATATTTGTTACATCAAGTAGATCTTTTTGGTCCTTAGATAAATTTGAAAAGTTATCTAAGATTTTTTGATTTATATATAATTTATTAGCTTGAATAATATCTTTATCTACGCAGGATACCAAAGAATTACTTAAATCCTTCATACACCTTTTTATATAATTAAATTCATGATTTTTAATAAAAGTTTCCATTACTTTTCCTCACTTATCAAACTTATTTTATGTTTTACAAGATAAGAATATAGTGGTTATAAGATATATTCAAGCTATTAAATGATTCTGCAATAATTATGAGCAATTTTTTTGCAGATAAATTATTCTTCTTATACTTTTTTCAGATAAAAAGTATTCTTCACATAATTCATGAATACTATAACCTTTAAGATATTTTTCATAAATTTCATCATTTCTAATTTTTAATGAGGCTTTTATGCCACTTTCTTCTCCCCAAGATTTATGCGTAGCACTCTTTTTAGGGATATAAAGATATTTTCCATCTACATATTTTTGTATTAATTCAATTATTTCATCTGGTAACACATCATTTGCTTTTGCATATTTCATTTTTCTTACTCCTTAATTTTTTAGTAAAGAATTAAGGCAAAGAATACAATAAAACTATGTGTTACAGAACTTAAAAAGTATAAAGCTTTCAGCTAATTAAACAGTTTAAGCTCTAAACAAAGCATAGCTGACTTTTGTAGTCCTTGCAAAGAGCAAACTGATTTAAGGTTGAACGTATTATAACCCTTCATTAAAAAACACCCCCTAATATAAAAAACTTAAAAATATTATAGCATAGTTAACAAATAATAATAAAAGCTTTTTATTATTTAAAATATAAAACTAGAATATATTTTGAAATAACAGATAAAAAAGTTAATTATGAAATTATGATGACTCAGAACATAGGCAATTTAGATTATAATAAAATAGAGTCTTATCTATTTTGAATAGCTATAGAAATGGTTATAGTTTATGATAGAAAATGTTTATATATGAAAATATTATTATGTTTTGCTTAAAAGATAATGAAAAAATAATAGAAATATGAAAATATTTTCATTAAAAAAATAAAAAAAGAAAACTTACACTAAAGGAGTTCAAAAGGTTTACATAAGACTTTAGTGATGGCATAATTGGAATTGTGATGAGGAGGTAATGATTTATGAATAGAAAAATTATAGCAGTTACAGCATGTGCAGCAGGTATTGCACATACATATATGGCAGCAGAAAGCTTAATTAAAGCTGGAAAGAAAAAGGGGTATAATTTAAAAGTCGAAACTCAAGGATCAATTGGAGCAGAAAATGTATTAACTGAAAAAGATATAGAAGAAGCTGATTTAGTAATCATAGCAGCAGATATAAATATTGATTTAATGAGATTCTCAGGAAAAAGACTTTTATCAGTAAAGTCAATAGATGCAATTAAAAATCCAGAGGGTTTAATTGATAGAGCATATAAAGAAGCAACAGTTTTTGGAGCTAAGGGAACTAAAGTAGGTAAAGTTACATTAGGAAAAACAGAAAGTAGTTTTGTTAAGCATATAATGAGTGGAATATCATATATGACACCAATGGTTATTGCATCAGGTATATTACTTGCAATTGCAAATATATTTGCATTCCAAGAAAATGAACTTGGTCAAATAGTAAATTGGGGATTTGATAAATCAACTCAAATTGGATTCTTCATGTCCAAGCTTTTTGAAGTTGGACAAATTGGATTTAAATTAATGATACCATTATTTGCAGCATTTGTTGCTAATTCTATAGCAGACAAACCTGCAATTGCACCAGCTATGATTGGAGCATATTTAGTTAATGATGCAACATATTTAGGAACTCAAACAGGTGGAGGTTTCTTAGGAGCAATTTTAGTTGCATTTATTGTTGGTTATTTAGTAAAAGGATTAAAGAAAATTAAATGGCCTAAGGTACTACAACCATTATTAGCAATAATGATAATTCCATTAATAGCTACATTAATAATTATGATTATAGTAACTTATTTAATTGGAAATCCAATAGCCAATTTAATGGATGGATTATATAGTGGATTAACTACATTAAATGAAACATTTGCTGGGGCTCCATTTATAATTGGAGCAATAATTGGAGCAATGATTGGATTTGACTTTGGTGGTCCTGTAAATAAAACAGCACTTATATTTGGTACAGCAGTTTATACAGATACAGTTGCTAAGTTTGGTATAGCAAATGCAAATTTTGTGCCACAAACAGCATCACAAGCAGCAATTTCAGTTGCACCATTAGGAATTTGGTTAGCATCAGTATTGTTTAAGAATAAATTTACTAAGGATGAAAAAATATCAGCAAGTTCAGCCTTTGGTATGGGAATGGTTGGTGTTACTGAAGGAGCTATTCCATTTGCAGCTTCTAATCCAGTTCAAATGATTACTGCATCAGTTGCAGGATCAGCATTAGCTGGTGGACTTGTTTCAATATTCGGAGTTAAGTTCTATGGTGGAATTGGATCACCTTTAGGAGCAATAATTGGATATATAGAACAACCAATTCCATTTATAACTTGGATTTTAAGTATATCAGCAGGTATTTTAGTAACAGCATTAATTATTGGTTTCTGGAGAAAGCCAGTTGAAGATGAAGAAATAGAAGAGATAGAAGAAATAGAAGTTGATACAAAAGAAATTATTGAAAGAAATATAAATTCAGATAAAGAGTTATTTGCGCAAAATCATATATATGTCGATGAAAATTCAACTACACAAGATGAAGCATTTAGGTTTATTGCTTCAATAGCTAAAAAACATGGATATGTAAAAGATGAAGAAGCTTTTTATAATGGGTTACATGAAAGAGAAAAAGAAGCAACAACAGGATTTAATGATGGAATAGCTATACCTCATAGCAAAAATAAAACAGTTATTGCACCAGGAGTATTTTTAATAAAGTTTAAAAATAAAATAGAATGGGATTCTCTAGATGGACAAGGAATAACAACAGCCTTTGCTCTAACAATTCCAGAGGACGGAGCAGAAAATCATCTTAAGGTATTAAGCACTATTGCTAAAGAATTATTAAATGATGATTTTAGAAACAATATCACTACAGAAACTGATACTAAATGTCTATATGACTTAGTAAAAGAAATAAAATTTTAATAAATAAGTAAATCCACTGGAGATTATTAATAATCCCTAGTGGATATTTAATATAGGACTATATTAAATAAAGGAGACCGATAATGAAAAAAATACACGTTTATCCACATACCCATTGGGATTACGAATGGTACTTTACTTCAAATGAATCAATTATACAATTAATTTATCATATGGATGAAGTAATGGAAGCATTAGAAAATGGTGAGTTAGAAACTTATCTTCTTGATGGGCAGTTAAGTATATTAGAGGAATATATAAAATTTATACCAAGTAATTTTGAAAGAGTAAAAAATCTTGTTGAATCTGGCAAGTTATTAATAGGACCTTGGTATACACAGACAGATGAATTAATTATAGATGGGGAATCAATAGTAAGAAATTTATTCTATGGAATTAAAAGTGCATCAAAGTATGGTGATTATTTAAAAATAGGATATTTACCAGATTCATTTGGTCAAACTAAAGATTTACCAAAGATTTTAAATGGATTTGATATTAATAGAAGTATTTTCTGGAGAGGGGTAGCAAATGATGTTTGCCCTAATAGAGAATTTATATGGAAAGGTGAAGATGATAGTTCACTTTTAGTTTATAACATAAAGAATGGATATTTTTATGGTGGAAATTTAATTTATAGTGATGATGTAGAAAAGCTTGAGAAAACTATTTTAGATGGATCTCAAACTGAAAATATTCTATTACCTGTTGGGGGAGACCAGAGGTATGTTGATTTTAACTTAAAAGAAAGAATTGCTTACTATAATGAAAGAAGTAAAAATAATTTTGACTATGCAGAAAGTGACTGTAATAAATTCTTTGATGAGCTAGAGAAATCTAAAGATTTAATAGAGGTACAGGGTGAATTTGTAAATCCATCTAATTCTAAAATACATAGATCAATTTATTCATCAAGATATGATCATAAATATTTAAATGATAAGGTAGAAAGAAAGTTAATTTATCATTTAGAACCACTTATGGTTATTGCTCAAAACTTAGGTATTGATCCAAAGGTAGAAATGATTGAAGAGATTTGGAAGAAATTATTAATGAATCATGCTCATGATAGTGCATGTGGATGTAATAGTGATAAAACTAATAGAAGTATTTTAGCAAGACTTATAGAGGCAGATCAACTGTCATATTCAGCTTGTGATTATATTATAAGAAAGATTAGCGAGTCTCTTAATTGCACTGAAGAGGACAATATAATTTTATTTAATACATTACCACACAATAGAGAAGAAGTAAGCAAGATTATAGTAACTACAAAGACTAAAAACTTTATAATTAAAGATAAAGATGGAAATATTATTGAACATCAGTTGCTTGAGAGAAAGAGAGAATATGCAGGAAGCATTAAAAAGGATGAATCTCAATATGATGATAGTTTATATTATTATGTTTCCAAAGTTGCTATAAAATGTTCTTTAGAGCCATTAAGTATAGAGGTATTGAAAGTAATTCAATTAGAAGAAGAAATAAATATAAAAGAAAAAGCTTCTAGTAATTTTATAGAAGATAATTTCTATAAAGTTGAAGTTGTAGATGGTAAAATTAATATCATAGATAAAATAAGCAATAGAGAATTAAAAGATTGCTTATATATTGAAGAATCAGGTGATGATGGTGATACTTATGACTATTCACCACCAGAAGAGCAGTATGATTTTAGATATAACTTAGATTTCAAAAATGCAAAAGTAGATATTAACAATGGAGAACTTTATAATGAAATAAAGATTTCAGGAGAATTTAAGGTTCCAATGAATCTTAAAGATAGAGAAAAGAATATAAGAAATACAGAAATACCATATGAACTTATATTAATGCTATCTAATAAAGAAATAGTAGAATGTCATTTAGAGATAGATAATAAATCTTATGACCATAGAATGAGAGCTGTTTTAAAAACAGATATTACTTCTAAAGAAAGCATAAGTGATACTTCATTTGGTACAATTAGAAGAGATAATGTTCCAGCTCATATTAATGATTGGAGAGAGCTTGGTTGGAAGGAAGAACCATCGCCAATATATCCAATGCTACATTTCGTTGGGATTGAAGAAGAAAATAAATCTGTATTTATGTTAGCAAAAGGAATAAAAGAATATGAAGTTCTAGAAAATTCAAATATTGCATTAACTTTATTTAGAGGTGTTGGATTCCTTGGTAAACCTGATTTAATTAGAAGACCAGGTATTGCTTCAGGGAATGAATTTAGATATATAGAAACACCAGATAGTCAATTAAAAGAAAAGCTTAAATTTAAATTTGCTATCACAATAAATAATGAAGTTAATATAACAAAGATAAATAAGATTTGGAAAAACTATAGTATTACAATTCCAAATTATCAAATTCAAGAAATAAATAGGTTTACTAATACTTTAAAATATTTTGTTATGCATCCATTAAAAGATAAGCTAGAAGAAGTAAAAAATATCGTAGATTGTAATGACTTAAATGATATTGTAGTAACTTCAATAATACCAGTAGATAAAAATTCATTTACTGTAAGATTTGTAAATTACACAGATAAAGTTATAGATGGTGGAAATATCAAAGTTTCAAAAGGCAAAAGCTATGAATGGGTAAATATGAATAATAAAGAAATATCTAATAAAGAAAATATAGATAGCTCTATTAATATTGGTAAATTTAAAAGTGGAGAAATTAAAACTTTAAAAATAAATATTTAGTTGATTAATTAACAAGAGACATATAACATTTAAGGTATAATAATTGTTTTTGGAGGATACTATGGAAAAAGAAATTATACTTAGAATAACTCATGCAAAGGTAAAATTCACTTATGTAGAGGAGCAAATAGCAGAGTATTTTTTGAGTAATAGAGAACCAAGATCAATAAATGAATTATCTAAATTGTTATGTGTCTCTCCTGCTTCTATAACTAGATTTTGTAAAAAAATAGGATTAAATAATTATAAAGAACTAATGTATTTATATAGTGAACACTTAAAAGAAAATAATGGCATAAGATCAAATAAAATATCCTCAGATTTACAAAATTCCTATTTTAAAATTTTCAATAATATTGATACAAATTTTGATAGGGATAAAATAGAGAAAATTTGTGAAGCTATACATAATAATAGATTTATGCATATATTTGCATTAGGGCTTAGTGCTACGGCAGCTCAAGATTTTAAGTTTAGATTTTCAAGAATGGGTAAGCTTGTAGAAGTAATATATGATAAAGAGGCAATAGAAATGGCATCAACTTTAATAAAAGAAGATGATCTTGTATTTATCTTTACATTAAGAGGAAATAAGCATCTTCAAAAGTGTGCTAAACTCTTAAGAGAAAAAGGCGCCAATATTATTCTCATTACTGGAAATAGAAATAGTAAGATAGTTGAATACTCAGACATTAGTGTAATAACAGATAATCTTTCAGGAGAGGAATCCACTGGAATGATATCTGCACAAATACCTATACTAATTCAAATTGATCTTATTCACTATTATTATGTTAGGAAGTATAGTGAAGTTCTTGATGAGTGGGTTTCAACAGAAAAGGTCTTTAATAAATAATAGATTTAAAAGGATAATATTATTTAATTAATTCCTTTTATAATCTAACAAAGATAGGAGGTATCTCAAAATGATTTTTAATTCAGTTTGAGATATCTCTTTTTAATTATACAATAGACCATTTATATTATATGAATAAGATGTTTTTATGAAAGTTTTCTATATTTGAAGAATTGCAATAAATTGTTAAATTATTTAAATAAAATTTGTACTAAGTTAATATATTATCTTTTTTATTGAAATTAATAATATTTATTATGAAAAGACAATTAAAAATATACAATATGGATATTGAGTATAAATTTAGATGAAATAATATAAAAATAATGTTATTATTATATGTAATATTGATATAATTAATATTTTACTAAATAGAATTATAATTATATTAATATAAAAGCGATAGTACCAAAGATATGCAAGAGTAAGAATGAGAGGTAGTAAATGCATGAAATTCAAATTGCTAATATTTATATTATTAACATCTTTTATAACAAATATTTTAATGTCTATAAAGGTGTCAGCAGAACCATTAAAAAAAGAACAGTTTGAAAATTTATCTATTGATGATGGACTTTCTAATGAATATGTAACAACAATCATGCAAGATAGTAAAGGATATATGTGGATAGGTACAGTAGATGGTCTTAATAAATATGATGGTGAAAGGGTAAAGATTTATAATTCTAGTAGCAAAAATAAAAATACTTTGAGCTCGCCATATATAAATGATGTAGAAGAAGATTTTTATGGGAATATATGGATAGCGACTGATTATGGACTGGATTTTTTAATTAGAGATACAGATACCATTGTTAGAATGAAAGACTTGCCAATAGATAAATATAATTGGGGGAGCTTAAAAATTACTTCTTTATTAAAGAGTAAGTATGAAGAAAATGTTATGTGGGTTGGTACTGAAAATGGATTAATGAAAATAAATATTAAAAATAATAGTATCAAATATTTTTATAATAATAAAGATGATATAAACTCATTAACTAGTTCTTTTATAACATGTTTAGAAGAAGCTGAAGATGGTTCAATATTTGTTGGGACAAACTATGGAGTGAATTTTATAGATAAGGACTATAGAATAATTCGGAAGGAAATAAAAGAAGATGATGGAAGACTATTTATTTATAATATAGAAAAGGATAATTTAGGTAACTTAATAATTGCCACTAAAGAAGGTATTTTTGTTTACGATATAGGAAAGGTTGCTGAATGTACAACTGATAATAATAGTAAAAAAATATATGAGGTTAAGGAAAAAAACTTTAAGTCTTTCTACACTGAAGAAATTAAAGAATCGGGTATTCTTAATAATAACAGTTTTATTATGGCTGATAGTAAAAATAATGTATGGGTATCTAGTAGTAATGGCATATTAAAATATTCAAGAAGTAAAGATGAACTTGACATATTGAGGAAAGATACTAACATTCCAAATTCTCTTAGTAGTAATGTTATAACGTGCTTTTATGAAGATTTTAATGGTACAATATGGATTGGGACAGAAAAAGGTGTAAATATATTAAATAACAATAAAAAATTTGGTCATGATCATGAAACATGGGATATACAGGATAAAAATGTAGTATCTATAATGGTGCATAATAAATACTTGTGGATAGCAACTAAATTTCACGGAGTATATATATATGATATAAAAACAAGTAATTTAATTAAGCATATATATCATAAGGATAGTATCGCAATTTCAAATAATGAATATATAAATAGTTTAGTAAAAATAAATGATGAGTGTATTCTTATTGTAACTAATAAGGGCTTAGTAGCAATTGATATAAAAGAGGGGACATGTGATTATCATTTAACTGACGGTGGATATTTTCCAGAATTAAGCTATATATATAGTGACGAAAAGCTTGTTTGGATAGCAACTACATCTAATTTTTATAGCTATAATATAAATACTAATAAAGTGATATATTATAATGAGGAATTAATAAAGTCTAATATAAATCCTAGTAATATTAAATATATATTGCCAGATTATAAAGATGAAAATATTATTTGGTTGGGTGGGATTGATACAGGAATAGTAAAATATCATAAGGAAAAAGGTGTTGTGGAAAACTATATAAATAATTATTTATATGATAACTCTTTAGGTTATAGCTATATAAATTCTATGGCATTTGATAATACAGGAAATCTTTGGATAGGAACAAATATAGGACTTGGTAAATTTGATACAAAAGAAAAGCAATTTAATTCTTATACTATAGCAGACGGATTAACTAATAATTTTATAAATTCAATTTTATTTGATGATAACGATAATCTTTGGATAAGTACTAATAAAGGGTTAAATAAATTTGATGTAGAAAAAGAAGAATTTATAAACTTTACAAAAAAGGATGGGATATATGGGTATCAATTTAATTCAAACTCAGGTATAAAGTTAAAAAGTGGAGCAATGATATTTGGCAGCACAAGCGGTTGCACGTATTTTCATCCAGATGATGTAGTTATACAGAAAGAAAATAAAAATAAAGTTGTAATTGGGGATATTTTTATTGGAGAAAATAAAGCTATTTATGATGGAAAAGAATTAGTTTTAGAATATAAAGATAGAAATTTATCTGTTAATTATTTCTTACCTAATTATGAAAGTTTAAATAGTACAACTTATGAATATATTCTTGAAGGAGTTGATTCAGACTGGATATTTATAGACTCTAAAAGTGAATTAGACTTTAAATCATTAGAGCCAGGTAAATATATTTTAAAAATAAGAGCTAGAGATTGTAATGGTGAATTAAGTGAAGAAGCAATGATTAAAATAATAGTAAAACAACCTATTTGGAAAACACCTTTAGCGTATTTTATCTATATATTTATAATAATAGCATTAATTATTTCTATATTAAGTTATGTTAAGATACTAAGAAAATTAATAGATAGAAAAACAATGAAACTAAATAAGCAACTGGAAGAAAATGAAAGATTAAGTAAAGAAATAATAGATAAAGAAAAGTTTAAAAATAGTTATTTTGTGAATCTATCTCATGAACTTAGAACTCCAATAAATGTTATAGCATCAACTGTACAGTTAATAAATAAACTTAGTCAGGATAAATCTATAACACAAGAAAAATCTAATAAATATATGAATATTATAAGTAAAAACTGTGACAATCTATTAAAAATAATAAATGATATTATAGATAGTTCTAAAATAGAGACAGGCAATTATAAAATTAATAAAAAAAATAATGATATAGTGTATATAGTTGAAGAAACTGCACTTAATATGAGTAAGTTTATTGAAGAAAAAGGGCTATCACTTATAGTTGATCCTGAGATGGAAGAAAAAATTATTTCTTGTGACAGTACCGAAATAGAGAGATGTGTAGTTAATTTATTAGCAAATGCAGTTAAGTTTACTTCTGAAGGTGGAGAAATACGAGTATTTATTAAAGAAATTGAAAATAATATTGAAATTATTGTAGAAGATACAGGTATAGGAATATCAAAAGAAGATCAAGAGTTTATATTTAAGCGTTTTTCACAAGTTGAAGGAGCAAATGTTACAAAAGTAAGTAGTAGTGGAATTGGACTTACTCTTGTTAAGTATGTAGTAGAACTTCATGGTGGATATGTTAAACTTGAAAGTGAACTAAATAAGGGAAGTAAATTTACTTTAGTACTTCCAAGTACATTGGAAAATAATGTAGGTAATTATGAAGATTACAATATTATGAAACTTTAATTACATTATATATTTATATTGCTTAGTAGTTGTAAATAAGTTTTAAAGTAAAGTCAAAATCTAATTGAAGATTTACTGAATAAGGCTAGATGAGTAATTAATAATTCATCTAGCCTATTTTTAATAAATATTAAGTCATAAAATGTCAAAAAAGAGATTTATAATATTAAAAATATATTTATCATTAATGGAAAAAAGTATATAATGAGTATGAAAAAAGTATTAATAAAAGTTGCAAAATGATTAAAAAATAAATAAATTAAGTGAGAAAATTATTTGGAAATAAGATTTAATTCTAAGGAGTAAAAGTTTGAGGATGGAGAGTATAAAATTTTATGATAAGTGTAGCAAAGTTTAATGATAAATATAAAAAAAAATTATGTATATCAATAAGTATCTTGTTTATTTTATTTCTTTTTATAGGGATATTTTTATTTAGATACCACAATGAGCGTTTAATATCTTTGATTGATAAAGAAGCAAGAGCAACACTTAAAAATGTTTCATCACAAAATGTTATTACCCTGCATACAGGAGTTGAAGCAAAGAAGAAGTTATTAGAATCTCTAGCTAAAAACATAGAAACACGTAATAATTTTGAAATCTTGAGTATAGTTGAAGACTTAAAAGTTTATAGTGAATCTTATGGGTTTTATAATATGGGTATAATTGATAAAAATGGTATATGTTATAATACTTTAGGAGAAGTATTAGATTTAAGTCAATATGATTATTATAAAAATGGAATAAAAGGAATTGCTAGCATATCTGAAAGTTACATTAGTGAAGATAAACAGCTTATGCTTAATATATTTACTTTTCCGATTTATAATGGAAATAATGTAGATATGATATTAACAGCAACATATAGATCAGATGATTTTTCTAAGATTTTAAATATTAGTTCTTTTAATGGAGAAGGAGAAAGTATTGTAATTGATAAATCAGGAAATTTGGTTTCTAATTCAAACAAATTTTATAATAGCGACTTTAATATATTTTATAATTTGAAAGAAGGGAATCCTGAGCTATATAAAACAGTCATTGAGAATATTTCTAGGGGAGGGAGTGGATATATTAATTATAGTAATTTAAATGGAGATTATTTGGCATATTATGAGCCTCTTAATATAAATGATTGGTATTTAGTATCTTATGTACCCAATAGGTGTGTATATCAAAATGCTAGTATAATTTTTAGAGGTATTCATCTAGAAAGTGTATTATTGTATATTACGTTTATTGCAGCTGCTGGAATATTTATTTTATCTTATAATAAATACCAAAAAAATATTTTTCACCTTATTTTTATAGATGAATTGACAAAAGAAAAAAATTATCAATATTTGAGATTAAATTTTGAAAATATGAAGCAGCATGATAGAAAAAATAAATCATTAGTAGTTTTTGATATAGATAAGTTTAATGTTATAAATATAATGTATGGAACCAATATAGGAGATGATGTTTTAAAATATATTGTTAGAATATTTAAGGAAATGCTACCTAATGACGAGTTGTATAAAGATAATGCAGATGGATTTATAGGAATTATATATCATGATGATAAAGAAGAAATAGTTAAAAAATTAAATATGCTTGATTATAGAATTAAAAAAGATATTGAAACAAATAAAGTAATACCTATAAAAATATCTATGGGTATATGTTCATTAGATAACTCTGAAAGTCTGCATAGAATTTATAGTAACGCTCTTATAGCCAAAAGAGAGATAAAAGACAAAATGAATCAAAGTTATAAATTTTTTGATGAGCGAAATAAAAAAACTATAATAGATAATCAAAAAATCGAATCTGAGTTTCTAGAAGCTTTGAAAAATGATGAATTTGAAGTTTGGTATCAACCCAAATATGATATGAGAAATAAGAAAATTTGTGGAGCAGAAGCACTAATAAGATGGAGAAAACAAGATGGATCATTAATACCTCCTGATAAGTTTATACCTGTATTTGAAAATAATGGACAAATTATTCAACTAGATGAGGAAGTCATAAAAAAAGTATGTAAAGATATTAAAGAAATGAGTTATTTAGGATATGAAATTCATCCAATTTCTATTAATTTATCAAGGCTTCATCTTGAACATCAGGGAATAGTAAAAAGAATTGAAGCTTTATTAAAAGAATATGATATAGATACATCTAAAATTGCTTTTGAAATAACAGAAAGTGTATTTCTTAATAATAATGATAAATTAAATAATATTGTTGATGAATTGCATAGATTAGGCTTTAAAGTAGAAATGGATGATTATGGAACAGGAATTTCTGCACTTAGTTCAATATCAGAATCAAGCTTTGATACTTTAAAACTTGATAAATCATTTATAGATAATATAGGAAATCTCAAGATGGATATTATTATAAAATCTACAATAGATATGGCAAAGAAATTAAATATGAAAATTATTGCTGAAGGAATTGAAACTCAAGATCAAGTTGAATTTCTGGTAGCAAATAATTGTTTTATTGCACAAGGATATTATTTTTCTAAGCCAATTTCCAAAAATGATTATTTTGCATTATTATCAAAATAAGTTGTTTATTCAATATTTAATTATATAGTTTTTTAAATGCTAAAAAACTCCATTTTTGAAAGATGGAGTTTTAGATTTTTATTAAGAAAATATTTTATTCCTGCTTTTTATATTAAAACATTAAGGATGGAAAGAAATAATATTATTTATAATTTTAGCTATTTCTTCAGGTGATTCCTTTAAATCTTTTTCTAGCCAGGTTTGAATAACTGAAACAACTCCACCTACAGTATATTTTATAAAATAATCTAAAAAAATATTATTAACATTTGAAGTTCCAAGCATCTTATCAATTTCAGATTTACTTGCTACGTAAATAATACGATCCATAAGGCTAGTTTCCATTTGTTTACTAAATAATATTTTACATAAATCTTTATTATCATAAATTAGTTCAAGGGCTTTAAGTAATAAAACGTCTTTGTAATCTTCTACAGGGGTCTCCTCAATATATATAGATATTTGATTAAATAGTTCATCTTGTATGGATTTAAGTAAATCATAAGCATCTTTATAATGAGAATAAAAAGTTCCTCTATTAATATCTGATTTTTTACATATATCAGTAACAGTAATTTCGTGAATTCTTTTATCTTGAAGTAAATCAATTAAGCTTTCTTTTATTATCTTTTTAGTATATAAAGTTCTTCTATTGCCTTTAATTCCTGCCATTTTACTCATCCTTTTATGTATTTATTTAAAAATTTTAATTATATGTTAATAAGTAAACAAAAATAACTAAAATGTATATTTAATAACATTAAGAAAATATATGATTATTGTAATTAGAGTTTAGATTATTTATACTTAATTATAGCATTAACTAAACAAAGTGTCTATTTAATAACATTTAGTATTTTGAGTAGATAAAGATAAGGGAGAGAGAGATGTCATATATAGAAATAAGAGATGAATATAAAAGATACAAAATTGGAGAAAACACTATTATAGCAAATAACGGTATTGATTTTTCAATAGAAAAAGGAGAATTTGTTATTATTTTAGGGCCTAGTGGAGCTGGTAAAACAACTGTATTAAATATACTTGGAGGAATGGATACTTGTGATGAAGGTAAGGTAATTATTGATGATGTTGATATATCAAAATTTAATAATAAACAGCTTACAAATTACAGAAGATATGATGTAGGATTTGTATTTCAATTTTACAACTTAGTTCAAAATTTAACTGCAAAGGAAAATGTGGAACTTGCTACACAAATTACAAAAAATGCTCTAGATGTTGATAAAACTCTTGAATTAGTTGGGCTTGGCCATAGAAAAGGCAATTTTCCATCTCAATTATCAGGAGGGGAACAGCAAAGAGTAGCCATAGCAAGAGCTATAGCTAAAAATCCTAAATTACTTTTATGTGATGAGCCAACTGGAGCCCTTGACTATAAAACAGGTAAGCAGATTTTAAAAACTTTACAAGATACATGTAAAAATACAGGAACAACAGTAATTGTTATAACACATAATTCAGCACTTGCACCAATTGCAGATAGAGTTATAAAAATTAAAGATGCAAAGGTTAGAAGTATTGAAGTAAATGAAAATCCTGTTTCAGTTGATTCTATAGAGTGGTAGAGGATAAAGATGAAAAATATAGCATATAAAAAATCAATAACAAGAGAAATATTATCTTCAAAAGCAAGGTTTATTTCTATATTAGCCATAATATTTTTAGGGGTAGCCTTTTACGCTGGAATAAAATCCAGTGGACCAGACTTAAAAGAGTCTATAAATGAATTTTTTAGTGAACAAAATTTAATGGATAGCAAGATAGTATCTAGTATAGGTCTTAACGACAATGATTTAAAGTTACTTGAAAATAACGATAAAATTCTAGATTACTATGCAACACATAGTGTAGATGTAAATTTAACTAATACAAATAATGTTGTTAGATTTATGGAATATGATTCAAGTGATTCTACTATTATGAATAAGCTTATTGTTACAGAGGGTAGATTACCTGAAAATAGTGGAGAAATAGCTTTAGATGAAAATTCCTTAAAGGAAAATAAAAATATAAAAATAGGTGATGATTATACAATAGAATCTGATGTAGACTTAGATGAATACTTTAATAAGAAAACTTTTAAGATTGTTGGATTTGTACAAAGTCCTATGTATATAGAAAATATATCTAGAGGGACAACTACTGTTGGAAAAGGAAGTATAGATTATTTTGCAATTTTAAATAGCAGTGATATATCTATGGATGTATATACTGAGATATATGTAAGATTTAAAAATGTAGAAGATATTGGATCATATAGTGATGAGTATAAAGAAAAGATGGAAGAAAATAATAAATATCTTGAAGGTTTATACTCAAATAGAGTTATAGAAAGAATTGAAGAAATAAAATTAGAAGCAAAAAAAGAACTTGATAAAGCTTATAAAGAAATAGAAGATGGTGAAAAAAAGCTTGAAGATGCACAAAAAGAAATAGATGATGGTAAGATTCAACTTAGTGACGGTAAAAATCAATATGAAGAAGCTATAGAAAAGTACAATCAAGAAATTAAAAATGGTGAATTGAAACTAATTGAAGGTGAAAAGCAATTAGTTGATGGGCAAAATGAACTAGAGAAGCAAAAAGAACAATTTTTAAGTGGTGAAATAAAGCTTCAATCAGCTAAAGTTGAACTTGATAATGCAAAACAAGAATTTTTAAATCAAGGAATTGACCCCACGAAAAGTACACAAGAATATGATAAACAAATAGATAGCTTAAATATTTTAATTACAACATATGATTCACTTTCTAAGGATATAAAAGAAACAACAAGTAATCTTAAAGAAGGTGACAAAATTCCAAATGAGAAAATTCAATATTGGAAAGGGATTATATCTAATCCTAGTTTAGGGCTAAATGGTTTAAGTGATTTAGTAAATGGATTAGAACAAAATCCAGAAAATATTTCTTTAGCACTTAATATTTCAAAGGCAGTAGAAGATGCTAACAAAACTTTAAGTGAAAATAAATCTAAGTTAGAAATTTTAGTATCTGGAATAATTAAGTATCAGCAAGGAGTAACTGCTTATGAAGAGCAAGTTAATATCTTTAATGAAGGTAAGATAAAACTTGAAGAGGCCGAGAAGCAATTAGATAATGGAAAAGAAGAAATTATAAAAGGAAAAGCAGATCTTGAAGAAGGTAAAAAACAAGGTCAGTTAGAACTTGATAAGGCTAAAAAAGAGCTTGAGGATTCAGAACAAAAACTTCTTGATGGAGAAAAAGAAATCAAAGAAAATAGAGAAAAGTTAATAGATGGACGAAAAGAAATAGATAAAGAAAAAGAAAAATTAAATGATTTAGACGATAGTAAATACTATTTCTTTGACAGAGAGGATAATCCTGGTTATTCAACTTATAAAGGTTCAATTGACAGTTTAGATAAAATAGCCTCAGTATTTCCTGTATTTTTCTTTTTAGTGGCAGCACTTATATGCTTAACTACAATGACTAGAATGGTAGAAGAAAATAGGGTGGAAATAGGAACACTAAAGGCTTTAGGATATAGAGATTTAGAAATAGCTAGAAAATTTATAGTTTATGCAGCATTAGCTAGTATCGTAGGAAGTGTTCTTGGAATAGTAATTGGAAGTAGTGCCCTTCCATATATAATTAAGCAAGCATATTCATCTTCATTTACTTTACCAGATGTAAATATATATTTCTATCCATCATATGTAATTCAATCTTTAGTAGCTTCAATAGTGTGTACAGTAGGAGCAGCATTAATTGTATTAAAAGGAGAATTATTAGAAAACCCTTCTAACTTAATGAGAACAAAAGCTCCAAAGCTTGGTAAGAAGATATTACTAGAAAGAATTACACCATTATGGGAAAGATTAAATTTTAATCAAAAAGTTACATTTAGGAATCTTTTTAGATATAAGCAAAGAATGTTAATGACAATACTTGGTATATCAGGATGTATGGCTATGCTTGTTGCAGGATTAGCTCTTGAAAAGTCAACTTCTTCAGTTATGGATATTCAATTTGGTAAATTAATAAAATATGATGCTATGGTTGTATTTAATGATAAGAATATTGAAAAAGAAAATGATGAATACAACGAATCTTTAAAGAACTTAAAAGGATATGAAAGTAGCTTAAATATTTACCAAGATTCAGTTACATTTAGTAAAGAAGGTATAAGCAAGCAAACTGCTACTATGTATATACCTGAAAATACAGATGACTTAAATGATTATATATTATTAAATGATAGAGAAAGTGGCACACAGTACAAACTATCAAATAATGGTGTAATCATAAATGAAAAACTTGCAAAAATTTTAAATGCATCTGTAGGTGATAATATAATTGTAACAGATTCGGATAATAATGATCATGAAGTTATAGTCGATAATATAGTAGAAAATTATGCTGGACATTATATATATTTATCACCATCATATTATAAAGAAATATTTAATAATGATCCAATATATAATGCACAGTTACTAAAATTAAATTCAGATAGAGAAGATGATAATAAAGTATCTACTACTCTTATGGATAATGATAAAGTAATAAATGTTACACTTGCTTCAAAGATGAGAAGTTTAAGTGAATCTGCTGATTTAGGATTAGTTATGATAGTAATAATAGTTGCTTCAGGAAGTTTAGCTTTTGTTGTATTATACAATCTGATAAATATAAATGTATCTGAACGTATAAGGGAAATATCAACAATAAAGGTATTAGGTTTCTATGATAGCGAAGTAGCAATGTATATATTTAGAGAAAATATAATACTAACAATACTAGGAATACTTGCAGGGTCATTCCTTGGAAAAATATTGTATGTATTTTTAGTAAGCACAGCAGAAATGGATAACATGATGATGATACCAACTGTAGACATGATTGGTTATGTGATTTCTGGCTTAATTACAATGTTTTTTGCTATATTAGTTATGATAATGATGCATTTAAAATTAAAAAAAGTAAATATGGTAGATGCATTGAAATCCATAGAATAAAAGTTATATTAAAGGGAGACGCGTTTCGCGACTCCCTTTATTTTTTATTTTGTACTGTCTATTTTGTTTTTGTAATAGACTTTACTAAAAATTAATACAAGGTTTTGTGTGATTAGCAGAAAAAAAGGCTCCGTTTGACATAGCTTTGTTTGACAAATATATTATCAATTTATTCTAACATAGCTTTTATTAACAATATGAAGAAAAATTAATTTGTTGAAATAATAAAATAATAATATGGAACTTAATATTAAAAATTTTAGTAACATAATTATAACTGTGTAGTATACTATAACATAAGGTTTTTCAATAATTTTGAGGTGATTCAATATGTTAAATGATTATTGCTTTAATAATGAATTAGAATTTAAGTCATTAATATTCAATGCTGGTAATATTAATGATGCTGAAGAGACATCACCTGATACTGTACCTCTTGGAAGTGCTAATTCTAGCATTAGGATATTAGGATGGCTTCTTCCTCAAGGGGATACAAACGAGTATTCACTAACTTTTAGTGTCCCAAGGGATGCTATTAGATCTTCAAGAGCTAGGGTGTTTGTTCATTTATTAACTGATAATTCAAATACTCCAACTGGAAATAGGTTTGCAATCAGACTTTCATCATTATTTACTAGAGCTAATGGAGTAGTAAATATAGCAAATTTAAGGACTATTAATAGAGTTAATATTCCAATACAAAACTCACCAGGAAATTTTCAATATAATCATTATGTATTAGAGTTTGAACTAAATAATGTTATTAGAGCTGAAGATTTTGCTCTTTTAAGTGTTGCACGTATTCCAAATAATAATGACTTTGCTGGTGCATTACTTTTAACAAGTATAGAATTTAGATATCTAAGTAATTAAGTAAAAAATATGCAAAAAGCTAATTAAAAATAATGGGGCTATCGCACAGTTAAAAATGTAGAATGTATAATGAATTTAAGCTTTTCATTATGAAACACTAATTTCATTTTAAGTTTTACATTAAATGGCTGTTTGTGATAGCCTTTGTTATTAAATTTTAATTTTTTAATCTAATTTTAATCTTTCTTATATTTTAGATTAATCTTCTAAAAGTATTATATAACCATGATGAATGATTAACAAATACATGGAGGTAAATCAAATGGAAAGAAATGAAATGATTGAAATTATAATTGCAAAGGCTAATATAACTAATGAAGAGGCTATAGAGGTATTGGAAAAATGTAATTGGGATGTTGTAGATGCTATTATACATTTAGAGAGAAGTGGAAAAATAGAAAATAATGAGACTACTACAATAATTGAGGTAAAAGAAGAAGATCAAAAGCAAGAAAAAAATGAGAAGAGTAAAAAGCATGAAGAAAGATATGGTGGAATTGGTGAAATAATAGGTAGAATATTTAAGTTTATCGGTAAATTTATAAAAAAGGGAAATGAGAACTATTTTGAGATTAAAAAAGAAAATGAAAAGCCAATAAGAGTATCAATAACTATATCAATACTTTTATTATTATTTTTATCTGTACCAACTATGGTATTATTAGTAATTGGATTATTCTGTGGATATAAATATTCATTAGCTGGTTCTAACATCAATTATGATGGAGTAAATAATGTTTTTGAAAAAGCATCAGAATCTGCAGACACTATTAAAAAGGACTTTAAAGAGGGCTACGAAAAGTAATGAAAAAGTGAAAGAATGAAAAATTAGAGGAAAATAAAAATACCGTATATTCTTTTTAAACAATACGGTGTTTTTTATCTTATTGATTAATTGGCTCAAATGATATAGCCACGTCGCCTTCGCCTACTATTCCTACTATTTGATTTATATGAAAACCGCGAATGTAGAGTTTATTTTTATATGGAAGATCACTTAAAAATTTAATATTCATTTCATCATCAAATATAATAAGTTTAGTTGGAACATCGGTATTCAACATTACTATCATATCAATATTAGTTGTATTATCAAACCTATAAAACCCTTCTTTTTTTCTTTTTCTTTTTTTCCAATTACCACTATCACAGTAAAATAATTTTCCCTAGGATATACTGTACATAACGTTTTTCCGGATTTCTTGAATTTAACATTCCATCTTGGTTCCCATGAACATTTACTAAACTCAAGATTAGGTTTCACATTGTATAGTTTAATTATTTATGCACAGAAATCATCAAATAATGAATTTCTAATATATCTACTTATCTCATCTATATCTGGGCAATAATTATAATTTTTTATATCTATCATAGTATAGCTCTTTCCAAATTTAAATTATATATTAGGTTTTATTTATAAAATTATAATACAATTTATTAAAAATCAATATACTTAGCACAATTTAAATAGTAAAATTAAAATAGTATATGTTATTTTTTATGCTATAGATAAGGAGGTTTATTTATGGATAAGCTTAAATTAATAGATAAACTAAGAGAAAAAGCAAATATAAGTTATGAAGAAGCTAAAATAGTTTTGGAAAATAATAATTGGAATATATTAGATGCTTTATTATATTTAGAAGAGAGTGGAAAGTTAGAAAAACCTTCTGTTAGCATTTTTTATACAAATGAATCAAGATATAGTGGCGAAATTCAAATAATAAAAAATAATGATGAATATAAGTATAAAGCTCAAAGTGGCTATCAAGGAATTTTTGAAGCTATATGTAAGTTTATAGATACATGTAATAATATTTCTCTAGAGATAAAAAAGGTAGAGAAAGTATTTTTGAAAATTCCACTTACAGTTGTTGCTATACTTTTATTCTTTATGTTTTGGATTATTATACCTTTAATTATTGTTGGATTATTTTTTGATATAGAGTTTTATGTATATGCAAATAGTATTAATACAAATAAGGTTAATAAAATATTAATGGAAGTTTCAGAGCATGTAAAAGATATAAAAGAGAAGTTTAAAAAGGATGTTAAGAATGATTAAGATTTTAATAGTTGAAGATGAAGAAAAATTAGCAAGATTTATTGAGCTTGAGTTAAAACATGAAGGGTATGAAATATTAAAAGCTAATAATGGTAGAACAGGTGTTGAAATTGCAGAAAAAGGTGAGGTGGATTTAGTTCTTCTTGACATAATGCTTCCAGAAATTAATGGTCTTGAAGTATTAAGAAGGATTAGAAGAAGCTCAGATATTCCAGTTATAATGCTTACTGCAAGAGATGCAGTTATGGATAAGGTATCCGGTCTTGATGCAGGTGCAGATGATTATATAACAAAGCCTTTTGCAATTGAAGAATTACTTGCAAGGATAAGAACAGCACTTAAAAAGAGAATAGTCACAGTAAAAAAAGATGAAGACATAATAAGATGTGGTTTATTGTCCTTAGATAAAATGAGACATAAAGTAATGTATGATAGCACAGAAATAGAGCTTACTAATAGAGAGTTTAATTTATTACAAATATTAATGGAAAACAAGAATATAGTTTTAACTAGAAATACACTTATGGAAAAAGTATGTGGATATGATTATATTGGAGAAACTAATGTTATAGATGTTTATGTAAGATATTTAAGAACAAAAATAGACGATGTTTTTAAGGTTAAAACAATAACTACAGTTCGTGGAGTGGGGTACGTAATTAAAGATGAGTAGAAAAAGTAAAAATAAAAATGTTACATCTATTGCAATAAAGCTAAACTCTATTTTTGTAAGAGATATGTTTTTCAAGTTTCTTTTAATTGATATATGTATAATTATTGGATTTATTGGAGTTTGGTGTATTGAAGGTGAACTAAACTTTTATGGGGAGTTTGTAAAAAATGCTCAAAGGTCATTTAACTTTTATCCTATAGAAACAGCAACTTATAAAGTTGTTTTTGATAATGGAAGTGTGATGATAAAAGAGGCTAGTACTTTTTTAAATCTTCTTATAAGAGTAATTGCTGTTATTGGAATTATAGAATTAATAATGTTGTTAAATGAAATGATATTTGGTACTTCAAAAAATAGAAGAGTTTTAAAACCACTTAATGAAATAGCAGAAACAGCAAGTAGGCTTAGTGATATGGCATTTGATGAGCAGAAATTTCATAGTCTTGAAGATGCAATATCTAAGATTAGTCCAATTGCATCAGATGAAAGAATTCATATTGGAGATAATGAACTTCAGGGGTTAGAGGAAGCAATTAATAATTTATTAGATAGAATGAGAGAATCCTATAGGCAACAAGCAAGATTTGTTTCAGATGCATCACATGAGCTTAGAACTCCTATTTCTGTAATTCAAGGTTATGCTAATATGCTAGATCGTTGGGGAAAAGATGATGAAGAAGTATTAGAGGAATCTATTGCAGCTATAAAAAGTGAATCAGAAAATATGAAAAACTTAGTAGAACAATTATTATTTTTAGCTAGAGGCATTAATGGTAAAACTCAACTTAAAATTGTAGAATTTTCACTTAATGATATGATGAAAGAAGTATTGGAAGAGTCTAAAATGATAGATAGATACCACACATACACATATATAGATTCAGAAAATATAAATGTTTATGGTGATATATCATTACTTAAACAAACAGCTAGAATATTAATAGAAAATGCAGCAAAGTACACAGATAAACGTGAAGAAATAATATTAAAATGTGGAAAAAATGATAATAATGAGCCTTATTTTTCAGTTCAAGATAATGGTATAGGAATGGATGAAAATGATGTAGTTCATATATTTGAACGTTTTTTTAGAGCAGATACTGCAAGGGTTAGAAAAAATGGTGGTACAGGGCTTGGACTATCTATTGCTAAATGGATTATTGATAGTCATAATGGATATTTTAGCGTATTGAGTAGGAAAGAAATAGGTACGAGAATAACTGTTTTTCTACCTATAAGATAATAAAATTTATTATTTGATGACTTTATGTGGTTATTAGATAGTTATTAATTTGAATCTTAAAATAGATTTAAATTATACATAGGCTGAAAATTAATAAGAGAGAAATCAATGTGATAGTTTTCTGCAGTAAAATGAACCTTTTAACAAAGTTCTATTAAAAAATTTATTTTAATTTGTAAGAGAATAAAATACTTAAAACAAACTAAAAATATATGTATTCAGTTTATTGGATTAAAATTAATCAATAATTAAAGATGATGTTGTTAAAAGGAGTGTAAATAAACAATGCAGAAAAAAATAGGTCGCTTCATAATATCTGTAATAATTTTAACATTCACTATTACTAATATTCCATATGCGCAACCAATAGAGCCACCAGCACCATATGGACCAAAAGTTGAGGATTTGAAAAATAAGGAAGAGCTTGTAAGAAATTTACGAGATATTGAAAGAATAAGAAAAAATTTAAGCGCTGTAAATATAAGTGCTGATTCAACCCCTGACGATTTGGAGGCTATTAATAAAGATTTAGAATATTATATACAACAATTTGAGGTTATTGAAAAAAATTTACAAAACCATAAAGTTTCATATAAAGATTCTTTTTCAGATATATTTTTTCAGAGCAAATTTTATTTGTAGCTGAAAGTTTTGTTATAAGCATAAGACAACAACAAAATTTAATAAGAGAATTAGGAATTAATAGAGAAGAAGCAAAAAAACTATTTTATTCATCATATTTAATACCAGTATATTATTACCTTACTTTAGGAGATAATATGATAGCTTATATTGAAACATATTTTAGGATAACTTAAATTTGTTTTTTAATTTTAATGACAATTAAATTTCTTTATAAATGCTTCTATAAAAATAATGACAACAAATATACTAATATAGTATATTTGTTGTCATTTTAATATTAATAAAAATTCAAATGTTTTTTATCAATTACAAAATTTGATATAACATTACTTTACTTGATTATTTCCCTTATCTTTATTATTGTTGTCCCTATTTTGGCCAAAGTTACTCTTGTTATTTTTATTCTTGTTATATTGAGAACTTCCCATATATATCACCACCTTACTTCAATACTTATTATTTGCGTAAAGAGTTTTTGATATTCCCCTAAAAGCAAGTGTAAATTAAAGCAAATTAGTAATATATAGTTTGTTTATTTTAGTGGGTGTGAAATTAGAATAGTAGTGGTTTTTAGTATAATTGTTATTAATTTTTGTATAATTAATTAAATACAATGGAATGAATAATTTTCTTCTAAATAATTATTTTGTAGGATAATTAGCAGCTCGGAACTAGGTACTATACTAGATAATTTTGAAGTGAGAAATAGTATGGGACTGTATAAAATAAAGTTTATACAGTCCTAGACTTATATATTTTAATATTATTAAATTTTTACATATTTACATTAATTCACGCCATCTCTAGTACAAGTATATTTAAAAGGTGGTTGAGTTTGAAGATAAAATCCATTTCTAACTTGAGAAATCCAATTTTGAAAAATTTGTAACCAAGCAGTACTATTAAAAAAAGCCTCTAAAGGTAAATTCGGATTCCATTCTAGCAATAAGAAAGGTCCTATTCCAAAGGACCAAATTCCAGTTTGTTCAACCGTTGATTCTCTAATTAAAAGCATAGGAAGACCAAATTGAAAAGCCATAGCAGGTTCAATTTGAGCAAAAGGACTACCTTCCCAAGTTGTGAAATTTAGGTCTTCTCCTAAATTGTTTTCTAATGCTCTAACTTCTCTTTGAGCGAGGTTAAGAGCTATAAAGCCGTAGCTTGATAATATCATTCTTCTTATATTAGTTAGTGGTGGTTCAGGATATTGTTCAGAAACTGGAAGGGTTCTAGGAAGTAGTAGAGTTTTTTTGATTTCTATAATGATAGTGCTTACAAATTCTTGTTGAATTGAATTTAATCTACTTGGATGGCTAAGAAAAACTGGTATTCTATATAAAAGACTTGAACATTCTTGTATTACATTATTGCCCGATGGTATAAAAGGATTTTCAGGATTTAATTTATTTAACATAGTTATCTCATCTCCATAATAATTATTATTTTATCTTTTGATTCATATTACAGTATATAAAATGTATAAATGAAATGTTAATTAAATTGAGTATTTTATGAGATCATTATAAGCAAATATTCAGATTTATATAGAAATAATAAGAAAATATATATTTTTTTTGATAAAAGATATACAATTGTATGTAAGATTTTAACAAGTTATATTGAAGTTTTTATGGAGGTTTAATATGGAGTATGTAATTACTAAAGAAATGATAAAGAACTCATTAGTTAGTAAAGGGGATATATCAAGACTTACTGATGTTTTAAAAAAAGCACAAAGTGGACAAGATATAACAGTAGCTTTTTTAGGCGGGTCTATAACTCAAGTATGTAATGCAACTAGACAGGAAAATTGCTATGCAAGTAGAGCATATTTATGGTTTAAAGATACATTTAACAATACAAATGTCAATTTTATAAATGCAGGTGTTGGAGCAACTGAATCAATTATAGGAGTTCATAGAGTTAAAAGACAAGTATTAGATAAAAATCCAGATATAATATTTATTGACTTTGCTGTAAACGATAAAAGTACTATTTATGACAAGGTAGCTTATGAAAGCTTAATAAGAAGTATACTATCAATAGAAAATCCTCCAGCTATAGTGGAAGTATTTATGAGTAATTTTGATGGAAGTAATGTACAAGCTCAGCAAATAGAAATTGGGAAAAAATATAATATTCCAATGATAAGCATCAGAGATACTGTACACTCAGAAATAGAAAAAGGAAATTTTAAATGGGTAGACGTGGCTACTGATGAAGTTCATCCAAATGATTATGGTCATTTCATAATATCAGAGTTATTAATTGATTTTATAAAAAGCGTATTAGATGATATTAATAAAACTGATAATACTAAGATTGATAAAAAAGAAATCGATTTTGAAAGCACAGTCTTTGGAGAAAAATATAAGAATGGATTTATAGAAAATAATAAGTGTCTAGAAGTTAGTAAAATAGAAGGCTTTATTAAAGATAATGAAGGCTTCCAAGTATTCCAGGATGGATGGAAATGCAATTTAGAAAAAGGAAAGACAGCGTCCTTATCAGTTAATATTGAAGGTAAAAATATATTTTTATTATATAAAAAATCAATTAAAGAAACAGCAGCTGAAATAGAAGTAATAGTAGATGAAAATGATCCGATTATAATTGATACTTACTTCGAAGATGGATGGGGAGATTATTCGGCAACAGAGTTATTAGTTGAATCTGAAAATATATCTAATAATAAGATTCAAATAAGTGTAGTTGATGAAGAAAAATTAACAGAAACATATATAATGGGATTTTTAGCATCTTAGGAGGCAAGGATTTATGTACTTAGAAGAATTTAATATGAAAGATTATAAATTTATAGAAGCTGATAATTCTCATTATAAATATATGGGAAGAATTGATTTTGAAAATTCGAAGACACCAACAATTATTTACGCTGGTAGCATGATAAAAATTAAATTTAGCGGGACAAGTTTAAAAGTTGCTTTAAAGAATTACCATAATCATTATGAAAATGCTATTGGATTTATTATTGATAATGAAATAGAGGACAAAGTTGTAATAAAAGAGCATTATAAAGATATAGTAATAGATATTGCAGAAGATTTAGAGGATAAATTACATGATTTAATTTTGTATAAAAGATCTGATTCAGCTCATTATTTTGACTTTTACGGAATCATAATAGATAAAGATTCTTATACTGAAGAAGCAAAGCAAAAATATAATAGAAGAATTGAGTGCTTTGGTGATTCAGTTTCAGCAGGAGAAGTATCTGAAGCACTTGATTATGTTGGTAAAGTAGATCCAGAAGGGCATGAAGGAATTTACTCTAATTCATGGTATTCATATTCAATGATAACAGCAAAAAACTTAGGAGCAGAAATTAATAATAATGCTCAAGGTGGAATTGCAGTAATGGATGGAACTGGTTATTTTAATACAGATAGGGGGTATTTAGGTGCAGAATCTACTTACGATAAGCTTAGATATAACCCAGAGCTTGGATATTGTAATGATTGGGATTTTTCAAGATATACACCACATGTAGTAATTATGGCACTATGACAAAATGATGCTCATCCTGAAAATTATATAGATAAGAATAGAGAAAAAAGGGAAATATGGAAATCTAAATATGCCGAGATAATAACAGATTTAAGAAGTAAATATCTAGATGCTTTATTTATAGTTATAACAACTATTTTAGGTCATAATAAGGGTTGGGATGATGCTCTTGATGAAATGGTTGATAAGTTAAATGATGAAAAGATAGTTAGATATAAGTTTAAGAGAAATGGATGTGGAACTCCAGGTCACATAAGAATTCCGGAAGCAGAGGAAATGGCAAATGAATTAACTAGCTATATAGAATCTTTTGGAGAATGTATATGGAAGTAAGTTTGTTATTAAAAAATATAACATTATTACAGAAATATAAACAATAATAAAGTATAAACAGCTTAAATATAGAAATTAAATTTAATAGATAGTAAATTTAATATGTAATTGTTAACAAGTTTGTTTAGCTAGTAAAATTATTAATTTATATTCAATATAGGAATATTTAATTTGAAAACAGTAAGATTGGGAGGAATTTTATGGAAAAAGTAAAGATATTTGGAGAAAAATTAAGTAATATGCCTTGGCAAGATAAGCCAGAAAGCTTTGATGGGGTTTTATATGGAGACATGATGGTAATCCAATTATAAACTAGAATCCTACAAAGAAATCAGCAAGAATATTTAATAGCGCAGTATTACCTTATGAAGATGGATTTATAGGAATATTTAGAGCAGATCATAAAAATGGTAAGCCACAACTACATGTTGGTAGAAGTAAAGATGGACTAGCTTGGGATATTGAAGATGAAGAAATTCATTGGAAAGATGAAGATGGAAATGATTATCAACCAAACTATTCTTATGATCTAAGATTAGTTAAAATTGGAGATACTTATTATATTGTTTGGTGTGCTGAATTTGGCGGAGCTGCACTTGGGCTTGGAACAACAAAAGACTTTAAAGAATTTGTTAGACTTGAAAATCCATTTATTCCATTTAACAGAAATGGAGTTTTATTCCCAATTCACAGGGGTATCTGGTTCTGGAAAGTCATCTATTGTTTTGAAACAGTTGCAAAGGAAGCACAACGTCAATTAAATGAGACATTTAGTGCTTTCATAAGAAATTTTTTACCTAAGTATGGAGAAGCTAAGGCGGATCATATAGAAAATTTATCAACGCCAATTATTATTGATCAAAGTAGACTTGGAGGTAATTCAAGATCAACTTTAGGTACTATTACAGATATAAATTCATATTTAAGAGCTTTATATTCAAGATTTGGAAGTACTTATATAGGAAAAGCCAATATGTTTTCTTTTAATGATATTAATGGAATGTGCTCAGAATGTGAAGGACTTGGGAAGAAGTTAGTTCCTAATATGGATGAAATACTTGATATGAATAAGTCATTAAATGAAGGAGCTATTTTACTTTCAGGCTTTGGAGTAGGTTCTTGGCACTGGAAGATATTTGACCAATCGGGTTATTTTGATAATGATAAGAAAATAAAGGATTATACAAAGGAAGAATTAGAAAAGTTTTTATATGGAGAGTCACATAAGATTCAAATAGATGAAACAGGTACAACAAATATAACCTATGAAGGATTAATGAATAAGTTTAATAGATTATATTTAGGTAAGCAAGGTGATACATCTGAAGCAACAAAGAAAAAGTTAAGTAAGTTACTTATAGAAGACAAATGTCCTCTTTGTCAAGGAAGAAGACTTCATCAAAGAGTTTATGATTGCTTAATTAATGGATATAATATTACAGATTTAACTAGTATGTAAATTGATGAATTAGTTAAAGTGATAAAGGAAATAAATGAGCCAGAAGCAGAGCCTTTGATAAAAGGAATAGTAGAAAAATTGAATAACATAATTGATATAGGACTTGGGTACTTAACTTTAGATAGAGAAACATCAACATTATCTGGTGGGGAATCTCAACGTATAAAAATGGTAAAGTACTTAAATAGTAACCTTATAGATTTAATGTATATATTTGATGAGCCAAGTGTAGGGCTTCATCCAAGAGATGTACATAAATTAAATGATCTTTTGATAAAATTACGTGATAAAGGTAATACAGTAATAGTTGTTGAGCATGATCCAGATGTTATAAAAATTGCAGATCATATTATTGATGTAGGACCAAGAGCAGGAAGATATGGTGGAGAAATTGTATATGAAGGAAGCTATGAAAATCTTCTTATATCACGGACTTTAACTGGAAATGCATTAAATAAAGCTTTAACTATTAAGGAAAACGTAAGAGAGCATAAGGGATACTTAGAAGTTGTAAATGGTAATAGGAATAATTTGGAAAATGTATCGGTGACAATACCTAAAGGAATATTAACTTTAGTAACAGGTGTTGCAGGTTCAGGGAAAAGTACATTAATTAAATATGAATTTTTAAAACAAAATAAAGATGCTGTACTTATAGATCAAAGCCCTGTATCAGCTAATTCCAGATCTAGTTTAGCAACATATAGTGGAATTATGGACAATATAAGAAAAGCCTTTTCAAAAGTAAATAATGTTAATGTATCATTGTTTAGTTCGAATTCAGAAGGAGCTTGTGAAAACTGTAATGGAACTGGAGTTATAGAGACAAATCTTGCATTTATGGAAAATATAAAGAGTACTTGTGATGTTTGTGAAGGTAAAAAATTTAAAAAAGAAGTTTTAGATTATAGATTCCAAGGAAAGAGCGTAATAGAAGTTCTTGAAATGTCAGTTACAGAAGCAATTGAATTTTTTCATATAAAACCAATAAAGACAAAGCTACAATCTATTGAAGATATGGGAATTGGATATTTAACTTTAGGTCAAACACTTGATACACTATCTGGAGGTGAGTGTCAAAGGTTAAAGCTTGCGAGTGAGTTACATAATAAGAGTTCAATATATATTTTAGATGAACCTACAACAGGTCTTCATATGTCTGATATAGAAAAGTTTGTTAATATAATAGAAGGCATTGTAGATAGCGGAAATACAGTTATAATAATTGAACATAATATAGATGTAATAAAAAGAGCAGATTGGATTATTGATATGGGACCTGAGGGTGGAACAAGAGGTGGAGAAATAATATTTGAGGGAACACCAAAGGAACTATGTAACTGTAAAGAATCATTAACAGCAAAATATATTTAAGTTATCTATTAGAAATATAAAAAGACAGAGATATGTCTTAGCTATATTTAAAATATAATTTGAAAAAACTATATAAAAAGTTCTTACTTGTATTTAAACATAGTAAGAACTTTTTTCTATTAACTTATATTTTATTAATAAAATATATCAGTGGAACTAATATTAATAATCCGCAAAGGTTATATAAGGTAAAGCTTTTTAAGAAATCTTTACTACTTTCAGGATATTCTTTTATATAAAGTTTATATGAAATAACACTAGCTAATGAAGCTATAAGTGTGCCAAGTCCCCCTATATTAACTCCAAGTAAAAGTTCTTTATAATATGGAGTAAATCCTGAAATAAGCATAGTTGCAGGTACATTACTTATACCTTGACTTACAATTATTGATGAAAAATAAGTACTTTTACTAGAAGAAAGTATTGTTTCCATAATATTTTTAATATAATCCATTGAAGATATATTGCCTATAAATATAAAGAAACAAATGAAAGTTAATAGTAAAGAGTAATCAACTAACTTGAATAGTTTTTTATTTAAAAAGAATACTGTACTAATAGTAAAAATAAAAGTAATTTTATAATCAATAACATGAAAAACAGAAAGTAGTATTATTAAAAGCAATATTAAGTATATTGCAAATTCCTTTAAATTAGAAATTTTTATAGTTTCTACTGTAAAGGAGTATGGCTTATTTTTACTCTTGAAAATTATTGCAATTAAAAATAAAGTTGAAAGTACTACTAATGGAATAGTTATTTTAAAGAACTCTAATGGACTAACTTTAAAAAATGAATAAATAAAAAGATTTTGAGGGTTACCCATAGGAGTTAAAGAGCTCCCTAAATTAGCAGCAATCGTTTGAAATATTATTATTTTAAAAGGATTTATTTTTATCTTCTTCCCAATTACTAACGTTAATGGCACAAATGTAATTAAAGCTACATCATTTGTAACTATCATAGAAGAGAAGAAGGTTAAAAATATCAAAGTAAAACATATAGATCTATGGCTTGTACATTTAGATAGTAATGATGTAGCAAAGCAATCTAATACCTTTAATCTCTTAAAAGCAGCTACTATAAGCATTAAATTAAATAAAAGAACCAAAACCTTAAAATCAATGTATTCTAATTTAGGCATAGAAAAAAAGGAAGACACTATTGCTAATGTTAATGCGATAACTAGTAAAATATCTTTTTTTATAAATACAGTAATTTTTTCAGTGAATTTAATTTTTTCTGGATTGAATATAGAATTCATTTAAAACCTCGCTGTTAAATTTATTTATGAAAAATACTTAATAAATTTTACACTAATGAAGTTATTAAATTCAAGTGGTAAGAATAATATACATTTTAGTTTTTGAAGATGGGAAAATAGTTCAAAGTGGAAAGCATGAGAACTTATTAGAAGAAGGTGGACTTTATAAGAAGTTATATGATACTCAATTTAGAAAAGTTTAAGTTATAAATTATATTCAATATTTAAAAAGTTGACGTAAAATACCTTTTTAATTATAATTTCTTTATAATTAAACTTTATAAGGAGAAATAGCTAATGACAAACTTAGATTTTATTTATAATCGTAAAAGTATAAGACAGTTTAAGGATATACCAGTGAAAAGGGAAGATATATTAGAGATAATAAAAGCTGGAACTTATGCACCGTCTCCAAAGCATCAACAAAACTGGAATTTTGTTGTATTACAAAATAAAGAAGTGATAAATGAGGTAGCTAAGATAGTTACTAAAAGCCATGAAAGAATCGGACAACTTGCAAAAAATGAAAAAGATTTTAAAAGGCATATGAGTGTAATAAATTATTATACATGTTTTAAAGATGCACCTGTTGTGATATTAGTATATGGCAGTGAATACAAAATGATAGAGTATAAGATATTAAAAGAAAATAATGCACCAAAAGAAGTTTTAGATGTATTATTATCACCACAATCAGCTGCCCAAGGAATAGGAGCAGCAGTGGAAAATATATTATTGGCGGCAACAGAAATGGGATATGGAACTTGTTATATGACAGGGCCTACACATGCAAAAAGTGAGATTGAAAGTTTAATTAATTTTAATAAAGAGGGTTATGAGCTTATGTCTATGGTTGCTTTAGGTGTACCAGAAGAAAATACTCCAAAACAGCCACCACGTAAACCATTAGAAGAAGTTATAACATTTATAGATTAATTACAAAGGGGCAGACCCAAACGCGAGCCCCTTTTAAGAAAATTTATTATTCAAGAGCTATTATTTTTCAGATACTGGAATATTTTTAATAAGCTTTATTATATAACTTAGTGTATAAAATTCTCTATTTAATTCATTAGTAATAAAATTCAATCCTTTAATTAATGTTTCTTCATCAAAGTTTTCTAAAAGAATCATAATGTTTAAGTAATTAAGATCCCCATCTTTTGTGTCTAGAATTCTTGAAGCTTTTATGTATTTATTATTGAAAGTATTAAAAGCTGCATTTTTAAGTTCTTCGCTTATTTCTATTTTAGGCATTTCATCAAAGATTCTTATTCCTGGATTATCAATATCTAAATTTTTTGCTTGACTTATGTCTGTGGATACAAATATAGTATTTACAAATTTAGCATCTTTAAAGTCAACGTCTTGTAACTTAGCTGAGTCAAATATAGTGTTTTCAAAGGTTGCATTTTTAAAATTACTTTTTCTAAAATTTGTTCCTATAAATTCAGACCATTTAAAACTACATTTTAAAAAGCTAGATGATTTAAAATGTGCTCCTCTAAAATTTACATAATCAAAATTTGAGCCTGCAAAGTTACAGTTATAACAATTACTTTTCTCAAGATTTTGATACATGAAGTTTTTATCTTTCTTTTCTATATTATTATAATGAAAATTTCTTTTTACGTTTTTATTTATAGCCATTAGTGCCTCCATCTTAATCCATTTGGATATAATAAGTTTTATTTTGGACATATTCAGTCTAGTTAATATTATCATACTGTTAATATTATTACTAATAAATAATAAGAACTGATTAGAAAGTTAGAAATATTACACTTAATTCAATTGTAGAATCTAATATAGGTTTCAAGCATGATAATGTTTACTCAATGGTGATTTGATGATAGTATAAATTATAGTGTAAATATAAGTTATATTAAAAGATATACTTAGAATAGGAGCGGATTTAAAGTGAAAGAGTATAAGGGGTATAGCGGAAATAAAGAGCCTTTACAAGTTACTGTAATTATAAGAATAAAAAGCATGGGATTTCTAGAAATGCAAATGATATGTATAAATACTGTATAGATAATAATTATGGAATGGGAACAGATAAAAGTTGGGCACTAAAGCATTTTCAATTAATAGAAAAATCTTTAGGTTCAGATGAAGAAATACTAATGTGTTTTATTGGTCTTCATAATTATATTAGCAGTAGTAAACATGATTCCAATTTTGCTTATGCTGTTACAAATAAAAGAATTATAATGGCACAAAAGAAGATGCTAGGAGAAATAATTCAAACCGTATCATTAAAAAATGTTAATGATATTACTATGACCACAGGTGCAATAACTGGTATTATTACTATAGATACTGTAAAGGAAACTTTTAATGTTGCAATAAATAAAAGTGGAGCAGACCTACAGTTCAGTAGATGAGATTTTAAAATTTAAAGAATTGTTTGATATGGGTGTTATCACAGAAGAAGAGTTTAATATTAAGAAAAAACAAATCCTAGGTATTTAATTTACCTGTAAAACTATCAGCCATATATAAGAATGGTTTATTAGGTATAAGTATAATTTTATATTGCAGATATAAAATAAGCCCATGAGAATCTCAATAGTAGATTTTCATGGGTTAAACTCATTATTTTGATAATATTTTATTAGAACTATAATTATTAATTTTAGTAAAAGCTAAGTTATTTCAGCTAAATAGAGAATAGAAAAAATATAAGATAAGAGTAATAAAAGGTTTTATTCTGTAAATTGGGAAATGGTGTATAATTTATTTATATTAATTGTTTACAAGGAGGAAGAGTATTGGAATGAAAAAAAGTAAACAGATCACGATTTTTAGTAAACTATTATCTATAATAATTAATCCAATATTTATACTTGTATATTGGATATCATTTTATGAATTATATACTTTGTGTAGGTTTGGAAGAGTTGATCATAATATTACAATTTTATTTATATGTATGTTATTCTTTTTGGCTTGCATTATTTATTTAATAGTTGCTGTTAGAAAGAAAAATATGATTTCTCCACAATATCCTACAGATGATTATACTTTTGATGAGAACAGTAAAAGGAAGTGGAGTAAATCTTCTTTAAAAACTATTTGGACATACATAGCTATAATTATTATGGTTATTATAACAGTATTTTATGGAGCAAAAATATATCATAGTGCAACAAACTTTAGGGGAAAGCTTTCGTGGGTTTTACATGATTTAGGTCATAAAAAAGAAATAAAACTTGAACATAATAATATATATGAAGATGGTATAGAAGGATTATTTAATGATATTAATGACAAAGTTCATATGCCTGAAACTTTATATGTTTCTGACAACTTTAGCCTTGAGTTTGATTCTGATGGAACAATTCAGTCAATTTATGGTTTTCTTTATGGAAAAAATGATAAAGATGAATTAGAAAGTTATTTAATTTGTTATGATAGTAACAAATCTAAAAAGATTATTATATCTTTAAATGGCTATGTTAATGCAGATTTTAATGAGGATAAGCGTTTAGAACCATTAATTGATACAATGAAAGCTATTCCCCTTAAGGAAACGGTAAGTAATTGGAATGAAAATCAATATGGTATTCTTTATTATGGGAAAAGAAGCTTTGGTTTTAACAAAGAAGGAATTGTTTATATAGACTCTGAAGGAAATACAAAGTCACCAGGTGAAATACATTCTGAAATAATAGGATATACAGTTTCAGTATATGTTCCAGGAAAAGAGGATATATATATTCCTGTTAGATATAACTTAGTAGAAGATTTAAATAATATAAAAGGCGATAAGCTAAATAAAAATGAAAATAGAAAACCTATGAGTACAGCAAATAGTGAAGATAAAGAATTTTATTTATCTGATAGTATTGGATATAAATTAAGAGTTGTTGGAGCAGCAGCAGGTAGTAGGTTTTATTCTTTAGAAGGAACTAAGGATGGGGGAGCTACATGGGATATTATAAATGAAGATCCATTTATGGGAAGAGGTGGCGGAGCATCAGGTGTAGCCTTTATAAATGAGAAGCTTGGATTTATAGCTTTATCTCATAGTGGTGGTAGTTATGGTGAATTATATCGTACTGAAGATGGAGGATTATCTTTTGAGATAATAGATATTCCTAAAATAGATGTAACTCTTAATAATGGAAGTGTTATTTCTCCATTTGATTTTCCGAAAATGCCTTATGAAGAAAATGGAGTTTTAAATGTGTTAGTTGGTCAAGGTTCTGATGGAGACTATAATGGAAATTCTAGTGTATTATATCAATCAAAGGATAATGGAATCACATGGGAATATATTGAAGAAGTTAAGAAGGTAAGAGAATAAATAATAAAAAATATAGAAGCTGATAAATATAATGGTATAATTTCAATAAAATATAAATATTATGGAGGACAAATATGCTTACAATTGGTTATATTGGAAATGGAAAAAGTACTAATAGATATCATTTACCATTTGTTTTACAAAGAAAAAATATAAAGGTTAAAACAATATATCAAAGAAATCCTAAAAATGAAGCTTGGGGTAGAGTAGAAGGAGTAAACTATACGTCTAACTTAGATGAATTATTAAATGATAAAGATATACAATTAATCGTAGTTTGTACAAAGCAAGATAGTCATTATAATTACGCAAAATTAGTATTGGAGCATAACAAGCATTGTTTAGTTGAAAAGCCATTTATGAAAACTTATGAAGAAGCAAAAGAAATATTTGACTTAGCAAAGGAAAAAGGGCTAATAGTTCAAGCATATCAAAATAGAAGGTTTGATAGTGACTTTTTAACAGTTCAAAAGGTAATAGAAGAAGGTAAGCTTGGAGATTTGCTAGAGCTTGAGATGCATTTTGATTATTATCGTCCAGAGGTGCCAGAATCAACTAATAGTTTTTCACCTTATGATTCATATTTATATGGTCATGCTTGTCATACATTAGATCAAGTTATAAGTTATTTTGGAGAACCAGATAAAATTAATTATGATGTTAGACAATTACTAGGAACAGGCAGAATGAATGACTATTTTGATTTGGATTTATATTATGGAGTATTAAAAGTATCTGTTAAATCTAGTTACTTTAGAATAAAAGAAAGACCTAGCTTTGTTTTATATGGCAAAAAAGGATGCTTTGTAAAAGAAACTAAAGATAGACAAGAAGAGCATTTAAAGATGTTTTATATGCCAACAAATGAGGACTTTGGAGTTGATACCTTTAATCATTATGGAACATTAACATACATGGATGATGAAGGAACAATTCATGAGGAAAAAGTTAAATCTGTTAATGGTGATTATGGAAGAGTGTATGATGATTTATATGAAGCAATAGTAAATAATAAAGATAAAACTATAACAGATGATCAAACTTTACTGCAACTAAAAATATTAGAAGAGGGAATTAAGAATTTAAAGTAAGATAATATTGTAGATATCTTTAAACGTAGTAGATTAAAGATATCTTTTACTTTAAACTTTATATTATTATAGTATACATTCAGATAGTATGTGAATATATGGCTCTGAAGTTGTGAATTTATAAGTTAGTAGGGAAGGGGATGGTTATATGAAAGTTGCATTAATTACAGGAGCAGCAAAAGGAATAGGATACCACTTGGCAAAAGGCTTTGCTGATAAAGGCTATAAAGTGATTGCAATTGATATTTTAGATGCTAAATACAATAATGAAAATATTGATTTTTATAAGGCTGATTTGAAAAGTGAAAGTGAAATAAAAGAAGTTTTTTCTAAGGTTATTGAAAGGTATGGAGCTATTCATATATTGATAAATAATGGAGCAATAAGTTCATATAGTAAATCTATATTTGATATAAATGTAGAAGAATTTGATAATGTTCTAAATACAAATTTGAGAGGTAGCTTTATTTGTTGCAAAGAGTTTGTAAAAGCAAATAAAGGAGAAAGTTTTGGAAGGATTATAAATATATCTTCAACTAGATATAATCAAAATGAAGCAGATTGGGAGGCCTACGGAGCTTCAAAAGGTGGAATAGTTTCCTTAACTAACAGTTTAGTTATATCTTTATCAAAGACACCGATAACTGTAAATGCTATAAGTCCTGGATGGATACAAGTAGATAAATATGAAGAACTTAGAGAAATAGACCATAAGCAACATCCATCTGGAAGAGTAGGAAAGCCAAGTGATATATTAAAAACATGCTTGTTTTTATGTGAAGAAGATAATGATTTTATAAATGGAGCAAATATCATTATAGATGGTGGAATGACAAAAAAGATGATCTATGAAGAATAATTTTTATAAAATGTAAATTAATCATAATAATATGTATTAACTTTCCGATTTTCATATAATATCGAATACAATTCTAAATTTAAGATAGCTAAGACGGCTAAATTTTTATAACTCGCTACGCTCAAACAATAAAAACTTTTAACACAATCCTAGCTATCTTAAATAAGAATTGTAGTTTCTCATTATAATAAAATCTCCAATTTAATACATATCATTAATGAGGTTAATTCTTCATTTGATAATTTAAAGTGGCGAAATATAAGTTGGCAAAGATAAATAGAATATGTGAAATAAGCCTAGTACTTCTTTGCGTAGCTATTTAGCTTATGGAACATATCTAGTTATCGTAGCCTTTATATTTGTGCTACAGGCATTTTTGCTATTATAAGATTTCTAATATCTCAACAGAGTATTTATCTTCAGGAGCATCAACTTCAACAATATCTCCAACTTTTTTACCTTTTAAAGCTAATCCAAGGTCTGATTCTATGCTTATACACATATTTTCAGGGTCTGAATCCATAACAGTAACTAGAGTAACAACGTCTTCAAAATCATCTTCAATGAATTTGATTTTAGCCTTACTATTTATTCCTAAAGTAGATTTATCGATTTCTTCATCATCTATAATAGTTGCTGTTGAAATCATATTTAATAAGTATTGAATTCTATTATCATTTTCTCTATAGTTTGCACAAGCTTCCTTGTATTCTGCATTTTCAGATCTATCACCATGTGCAGCTGCTATTGCTTTTTCTTTTGCAATTTCAGCTCTTTTTACTGTCATTCTATATTCTAGTTCTTCTCTTAATTTTTTTATATTTTCTTCAGTTAGCGTATTATTCATAAAACTAAACCCCTCTCAAAAGATATCATGCTAATATTATATAATATATAGAAAAAAATAAAAGATTATTTAGATAAAAGCAATATAATATATTATGTAAATAATTTTAAGGAGGAGAAAAAATGAATAAGAAATTAGCAATAATAATAGTTTCCATAGTTTCTGTATTAATTATATTTGGAGTTATACTATTCAATATGATTAATAGAAGTAAAGATGAAAATGTAAATGAGAATAAATATGAAGCAAATAATATAGAAACGACAGAAAATCAAAGCAAAATAATTAACTTTATAAGTTCAATAGCTGGTCTTCAAGCAAGTAATATAGAAGTAATAAATGATCCAATAGGAATTAAGGGTGAGTTATTTGCCCCAGAAGAAACTATATTAAATGGAGTAGATTATTTTTTAGAAAAAACTAATAATGAAAAAATGAAAGATATAAAAATAAATATAGAAGAAGGAGATATAAGTATTTATGTAAATTATGAAGTATTAAATAACATAAAAACACCTGTTGAAGTAAAAGTTAAGCCAAGCATTAATGATGACGAGGATTTAGTAATAACAATAGATGAAGTAAGGTTTTTAGATTTAAAAATAGCAGATTGGATAGTTAATTTAGCTTTAAAGAGTTTCGTAAAAGATTGGTTTCCTGAAGACGGAAAAATAAATGTAAAATTCAATAAAGGAGATGTAATAGTATATAAGGATAATTTTAAGGGAGTTAATTTAAAATCAGTTTTATTAGAAGAAGTTGGCCTTAAAATAAATGCTATTATAGATTTAAAATATGTTATTAATGATTCAAAGTTAATTAATAAAAATTAAGATATAGTATTTTAAAGTTAATTTCTATAATACTAATAATGAATGCTAAATAAAAAAATAAAATTTACATAAACTATAACTAAGACTTTTTAAAAAAGAAGTATATAATATAATGTATAAATAAATTCGTACATTAAAATTATGGGAGGTATAAATATGTTTGACTTAAAGGGGAAAATAGCAGTTGTTACAGGTGCATCAAGTGGACTTGGAAGAGATGCAGCATTAGCATATGCAAAAGAAGGTGCAAATGTTTGTGTATTAGCAAGAAGAATTGAAAAAATAGAAAGCTTAGCAAAGGAAATAGAAGCTTTAGGAGTAGAGTCCATTGCTATTAAATGTGATGTTACTAATGAAGAGGAAGTTAAAGTAGCAGTAGAAACTATTGTTAATAAATTTGGAAGAGTGGATATTTTATTAAATAATGCAGGAATAGCAGTGCGTGGTGGAGTGGAGACACTTAGTGAAGAAGAATGGGATAAGAGTATGGATACTAATGTGAAGGGCATTTATTTAGTTAGTAAATATGTGATTCCAGTTATGAAGAAGCAAAATTATGGGAAAGTAGTTAATGTTAGTTCTATTAATGCATTATTAGCAGATAAAGCTGATATATTTATTAGACACTCTTATAATGCATCTAAAGCAGCAGTTTTAGGATTGTCAAGAGGTATGGCGGCATCCTATGCTCAATTTGGTATCACCGTAAATTCTGTTTGTCCAGGGTTATTTGAATCTGAAATGACTGAAGATACATTATTTAAATCTCAAGAATTTTTAAAGAGCTATAATACGCTTTGCCCAGCTTCCAGACCTGCTAAAAAAGGTGAGTTAAATGGGACTATTTTATACTTCTCATCTGATGCATCAAGTTATGTAACAGGACAGCATATTGTAGTAGATGGTGGATTATCAATAGTTTAAAGTAGATAGAAATAATTTTAAAGAGCACATTAAATAAATTGTGAGTTAAACTTAATGATATGTATTAACTTTCCGATTTTTATATAATATCGAATACAATTCTAAATTTAACTGTGTCAAGTGACAGAATATAAGTTGGCGAAGATAAATAGAATATGTGGAATAAGCATATAGCGAGCAATTAGAAGTACTTGGCGTAGGAAAAACTACTAGGCCTTAGTGTTGTTGGTTTGTCTGAGCGTAGCGAGTTAACCAAAACTCTTGGCATAGTAGTTATTCCGAGCCTAGTACTTCTTTGCGTAGCTATTTAGCTTATGGAACATATCTAGTTATCGTAGCCCTTTTATTCGCAATTTATAACAAGGGCGAATAATCGCCCTTTATTTTTTTATAATTTAAAAGATTCGCTTTGAGTTGAGGAATGAAAATAGAGAATTACGTTCAACAGAAGAATCCCATACTTTATCATAGATACAGCTTATATTATCACCAATTAAAGGTGCAACTTTATAGACTCCAGGCACATCGTAGTAAGATGCGATAACATGAAATACATTACTGATAGAATTATCTTGATAAAGTTGTAAACCAGCATAATATCTTGAATATTCTTTTAGAAGATAACTATTTAGTTTTTTGCTAAAATCTATATAAGAAGATTCAAGTCCAGGTCTGACGATAATTTCATTTACATTATAGAATAAATTTTTGTTTTTCATATGAAACACCTCTTAAATGAAGTTGTTTTATTATAATTTATAATATGTAAAATATTTATTTAAAGTGATGGTTTCTTAGGATTTTATATAATTATTTTAATTATGATATAAATAGAGAAATATATTTATTATAAAGTTATTATGGTAGAATAATGTTATTAAATTAATATCAAGGATACATATTACGATATTTGAAAATGATAATAGAGATATAAATTGGGGAGGAATTTAAATTGAAAAAATTATTAGTAGTTATTGATTATCAAAATGACTTTGTTAATGGAACATTGGGATTTGAAAAGGCTATATCTTTAGAAAATGGAATTTATGATAAGGTAAATAAATATCTAAAGGAGAATAATAAGGTATTATTCACTTATGATACGCACTTAGATAATTATTTAGATACTAGAGAAGGAAAAAACTTACCTGTTGTTCATTGCCTAAGGGGGACTGAGGGTCATGGACTATATGGAAAGTTAAAAGAGTTTTCATATAAAGAAAATACAATTCATTATGAAAAATATGGATTTGGAATGGCACCGATTGATATGATTAAGCTTGCAAATGAAATAGGTGATGATATCAATGAGATAGAGATAGTTGGAGTAGTTACTAATATATGTGTAATAAGTAATGTGGTAATGTTTCAGTCACAATTTAGAAATGCAGAGGTAGTAGTTGATGGAAGCCTTTGCGCTAGCTTTGATGAATCATTACATGAAAAGACTTTAGATGTAATAGAAGGATTACAAGGTAAGGTAATAAACAGACAAAAATAATTTAATCTTTTTGTTTATTACCATGGTACAGTTGGCTCTGGAAGTGAATATCATAGTCATGAAAGGAGTTGATAAAAAAATGTCTTTGGAAAGAATTGATTATTACAGAGACTTACAACCATTACATGATAAATGCAAAAGGCTTATATCTTTTCATGTTATTATTACATTGTCAGATGGAAGTACACTTGACGGAATTATTGAGGATGTAGATAGAGAGCGTATTATAATATTGGTTGGAGAAGATGTAATGGAATCAGAAAATGAAAATGAACCTGAGCAACAACGCCAATTCCCTGGAGGAGGCCGTCAAAGAAGAAGATTTAGACGCTTTAGGAGGAGAGGTTTTCCACTAGGTAATTTAGCTGCAGTGGCTTTATTAGGCTATCCTTATTTTATTCCACCATTCCCATTTTTCTATACTTTCTAGATTTATTAGAGAAAACACTTAATTAAAAAAGACTTAATTAGAAAAATAATTAGAAATATAATTAGAAATAGAAGAACATAAGTATTGTTGTTATACACGGACAACAGATTTTCTAATAATAACTGGAAGCGATTTTTATTTAAAAATTGTTTTCAGTTATTATTTTATATCTAGAATATTTTATTTAGAAAGTTTATATAAAAGTTATTTAAATTTATTCCATATATTAATATTTAGTATTTAACAATATATAATGAGTTATAACATAACTCATAGGAGGCGAAGCATATATGAAATTTGATATGCTGTATCTAATTCAATTAGTTTCTATTTTTAGTATTGCAACTTACATATATATATGCTTTAAAGGCTATATTTATAAGAATAAGGGGAAATTTAATAAAGTCATTTTTAATAATTTGATTAACAAAGAAAAATTGGATTTTTCTAAAAATTTAAATTCTGATAAATATAAAACCTATGAGAAAATAGATATATGGCGGTATTGTACTTTATTTTAAAATGATGTCTTATAAATTAATTTTAAATTGTTTAAATAATTAGGAGGATTTTTATGGACATCATTATAAATATATTTAAAACTATGATAGAGTTTGCCTTTCAAATAACAGGGGATTGGGGGATAGCTATAGTATTGCTAACAATAACTGTAAAGCTATTAATGCTACCTTTTTCTATAAAACAAAGAATTGCTATGAAAAAGCAGATAGTTTTTTCTAAGGAAATAGAGGCTGTTAAGAAAAAGTATAAAAATAATAAAAAAAGGCAAGATGATGAGTTAAATAAGCTTTACTTAAATAACTCTAAAGGAATGTTTGGATGTTTTCTTTCATTATTACAATTGCCAATAATATCGGGATTATATATGTCTATATCAAGGCTTCCAGTTGAAGCTATGATAATGCTGATTCCTTGGGCTATGAATATAGGTAGTACAGATGATAAGTTTATTGTTCCATTAATATATACTATAGTTTCGATATTACCAAGTATAATTTCATACTTGAAGATTTTTAATAGTAATGAAAAACCTATAAGTATAAAATCTATTATTCCAATGTTAATATTTGGATTAGTTATAACAGTAAAAGCACCTATAGGACTTGGAATTTACTTTATAACTTCAAGTATATTCACATTATTAGAGGATATTGGTTTTAAAATATATAGTAAAAACAAAGTTTTCGCTTAAATTAAAAAGGATTTAAAGTTTTGCTTTAAATCCTTTTATTCTTTTAACCAGCTTTTATAAAACTTAAGGTTTCGTAAGAAATTTTTATAAGAGTCGTAAGGTATGTAATTTAAAATTAGCACTATAAGGTTAGAAGAGGAGTGTAAAACATGAAAAGAGGATTAAAAAGATTTTTAATATTTATTTTAGTAGGTTTTGGAGTATTGTACTTATCAAAAAGTGATATTTTATTTACAAAGGGTTTAATTTATAATGAAAATAAGAGTAATTTAAATAAGAGTGATAAGCTATCAAATGGAAATAATATTAATATAAATAATGATGTTGATTTAAATGATTATTTACTATTAGTAAATAAAGATCATGAATTAAGTAAAAATTATAAACCTAAAAATTTAATTATTCCTGATATTCCATTTACTGATTTAGTAAATACTGAAGAAAAACACGTTGCAGGAGTTATTGCTAAGCCATTAGAAAATTTAATTAATGAAGCTAAATATGAAGGTATAATATTAATAGGAAATTCAGGGTATAGATCGTATAAATCACAAAAAAATATATTTAATGATAGAGTAAAATCTCAAGGAATAGAAAATGCTGAGGCATATGTTGCTAAGCCAGGATTTAGTGAACATCAAACAGGGTTATGTATTGACATCACTAATGAGGAAAATTTTTTAATTCAAGGAACAAGAGAAGGAGATTGGCTTGCAGAAAATTCTTATAGGTTTGGGTTTATTATAAGATATCCATTAGGAAAGGAAGATATAACAGGAATTGAGTATGAGCCTTGGCATATAAGGTATGTAGGTGAAGAAGCTGCTAAATATATATATGAAAATGGAATTACCTTGGAGGAATATTTAGGAAGATAGTTATTTAGATGGAGGGCAAATGAATAATAATATATTAGTGATAGATGATGAAAAGGAAATAAGGGATTTACTAGAAATAAATCTTAAAAATGAAGGATATAATGTTTTTAAGGCAAGTAATGGCGAAAAAGCATTAGAAATATTAGATAAAGAAGAAATTCATTTAATGGTTTTAGATATAATGATGCCGGGTATGGATGGATTAGAAGTTTGTAGGAGGGTGAGGGAAAAATATAATATACCAATACTTATGTTAAGTGCTAAAACAGAAGATATGGATAAAATACAAGGAATTATGACAGGTGCTGATGATTATGTATGTAAGCCATTTAACCACTTAGAACTTACAGTTAGGATAAGAGCATTACTTAGACGAGCATACTTTTTAAATACTAAAATGCAAGCTTTAGATAATATAATAAGAATTGAATCGATGATTATAGATAAAAGTAAACATAAGGTAACAATAGATGATAATGAGGTGTCATTAACGGCAAGGGAATTTGAAATTTTATATTTGTTAGCGTCAAATAGAGGAAGAGTTTTTAGTACAGAAGAAATATTTGAGAAAGTTTGGAAGGAGAGATACTACCAATCTAATAATACTGTAATGGTACATATGAGTAGACTTAGAGACAAATTAGAGCAATATATGGAGGGAAATAAAATAATTCATACTGTATGGGGAGTTGGTTATAAAATTGAAAAATAAAAGGATATATAGAGTATGGCTATATTCAGTAACTGATATAGTAATTTCTTTAATATTAACTGTCTTGACTTTTTTTATTGCAAAAATTATATTAAATTATTTATACGTAAACAATGAATATGAATTTGTATGGCATATTTGGAGGCTTTGGCGGTTTATAAAGTATGAATTTTTAGATGGATTTATAGCTATAATTATAGGAATAGCAATATTTACAATATTTTATTTATTGGTAACTTATAAAAAAGCTAAGAGTTTAGTAGCTATAATAAATGAGACCGAAATTATAGCTAAAGGGGATTTAGATAGATCAATACAAGTTAATTTTAAAGGGGATATAAAAGTCTTAGCAGAAAATATAAATAGTATTTCAAATCAACTTAAAAATAGAACTATAGAGGAAAGAAAGGCTCAAAAAACTAAAAATGATTTAATAACAAATGTATCACATGATTTAAGAACTCCATTAACTTCAATAATGGGGTATTTAGAAATTATTGATAGTGATAAATATTATGATGAAGTAACTCTTAGATATTATGCTAATATAGCATATGAAAAATCAAAAAGTTTAAACTTACTTATAAATGATTTATTCGAACTTACTAAAATGCAAAATAACACTATAAAATTAGATAAAAATGATATTAATTTAGTTGAGTTATTAGGTCAAGTGGTTGCTTATTTTGAAGTACAGTTTAAAAACTCAAATATGGAATCAAGGGTTAACTTTTCAGATGATAAGTTGATTGTTAATGCAGATGGAGGAAAATTAGTTCGAGCATTTGAAAATTTATTATCTAATGCAATCAAATATGGTGAAGACGGTCATTATGTTGATATAGTTACAAAGGCTGAGGAAGAAAATGCTGTAGTTCAAATTATAAATTATGGGCAGTCTATACCATCAGTGGATTTACCATATATATTTGATAGATTTTATAGGATAGAAAAATCAAGAAATAGTAATATAGGTGGCTCGGGATTAGGTTTATCTATAACAAAAAATATTATAGAGCTTCATAATGGAAATATATCTGCATATAGTGATGATTATAAGACTATATTCGAAGTAAGATTACCAATAAAAACTAATTTAAATAATAAATAATTATTATGTAAATAAATTTGTTTTGTAAAAAATAGTATGTGTTAAAATATATATAAGTTTGATGAATAGCTTATACGTAACTCAAGAATGCATGTAAATAATAGTGGTTAAGTATGATTAGCATTAAAAAAATTATGTAAGTAAACAATAAAGATTAGACTTTTAAAGGGAAGAGAGTAATGAATAAATTTAAGATTAGTGATTTTATAAAAAGAGTTTTAGTAATAATACTGGTAATTTTAGTTGTCAATGGACCACTAGTTGCTTATGCTAGAGCCGGCGGTGGAGGCGGCGGAGGCGGCGGAGGTGGTGGAGGTGGCGGCGGAAGTAGCAGTTCATCTCACGGGGGTTCAGCCGGTGGAAGTTATAGAGGAAGAAGTAATCCAATAGCTTCAATAATTAATCTTAGCATGTTTGCTATTATTGGATCAGCAGGAACAATTGTTTTAAAGTTAAGACTTAGCAAAAAGAAAGCAAAAAGTATTTCTGCTATAAAAAATTTATCTAAGATGGATTACAATTGGGATTATGATAATATAAAGAATGATATTGAAGAAGCATTTTATAAAGTTCAAGTTGCTTGGATGGAAAGAAATCAAGATTTAGCTAAAGAATATATGAGTGAAAAATTATACATAAGGCACAGATCAAAAACAGAATGGATGAAAGTAAGAAAAGAAAAAAATATACTAGAAAAAATAAAACTAGTAAGTGCTATTCCTATTGCATTACAGGATAAGGATGGAACTAATGAAGATTCCTTATGGGTTCATATAAAGGCAAAATCAATTGATTATACAATAAAAGAGGAAACAAATGAAATAATAGAAGGCAATAAGTATAGAATTACTCATTTTGAAGAGTATTGGAAATTTATAAAAAATGAAAAAAGATGGGTATTAGATGAAATAAGGCAAATTGATGATATTAATAATTTGGATATCTTTGATATAAATATCAAAGATAAAGAATCTAAGTAACATTAAATATTTTATCTCATTAAAAAGAATCCACCTATAATATTTTTATTGTAGGTGGATTTTTTTAGTTCACTGAAGATTTAGTAGAAGTATCATGTATTTAAAGTAGTTACTTTAAATCTCTTTTTAGTAACTACAAAAGTTATAAAATTTTTTGAAAAATAGAAATTTAAAATATATATTAATTAAAAAGTATATATTAATTAAAAAGTCTTAACTTTAATAACAAATAAGAACTTATATTATTAATATTTTTATAAATTTAATGACTATGATTAATATTATTTGTAATGTATAATATGAAGTATTACATATATGAGTAACATTAGTAGCAAGGAGAAGGAAAATGAACATTATTATAGTCGGTGCAGGTAAAGTAGGATATACCTTAGCCAAATATCTATCTACAGATGGAGACAATATAACTATTATAGATAATAAAGATGCGGCTTTAGAACATATTAATAACAATTTAGATGTAATGTGTGTTAAAGGAAATTGTACTAGTTTAAAGGTTCTTGATGAAGCAGGAATAAGAGGTGCTGATTTATTAATTTCAGTAACTGATAGTGACGAATTAAATATGCTTTGCTCTTTAGCATCTAAGAAGTTAGGAGTTAAGCATACTGTAGCCAGAGTTAGAACCCCAGATTATGATGAAGATATAACTTTACTAACTGAAGCTGTAGGAATAGATTTAGTAATAAATCCAGAAAAAGCTGCGGCAATAGAAATAGCTAAGTTAATTAAATATCCATCAGTATGTAGTATAGATAATTTTTCCGATGGTAAAGTAAATTTAGTTGGATTTAAGGTATCTGATGATACAGCTCTTGAAGGTAAAAAAATAAGTGATATTACCTTTATTAGAGGAAATGTACTTTTTTGCGGTATTGAGAGAAATGATGAATTTATAATGCCTAAAGGAGACTATATTTTTCATAAAGATGACAGAGTATATGTTATAGGTGAACATAAAGACATTCAAAATTTATTCAATAAATTAGGTAAATATAAGAAAAAGGTAAAGAGAGCCATGGTTATAGGTGGGGGTAAAATAGGATATTACCTTGCTAAAATTATTGGTGAAGTTGGAGTTAATTGTAAGATAATAGAAAAGGATCTGAATATTTGTGAAGAGCTTAATAATCTTTTACCAAACTCTATAATAATTAACGGAGATGGTATGGATGAAGAGTTATTATTATCTGAAAGTTTACTTGAAGTTGATAGTTTTATTACATTGACAGGAAGAGATGAAGATAATATAATAGGTTCTCTTTTAGCTAGTAGTAAGTCTGTAGATAACGTAATAACTAAAATAACAAGAGATAATTATAGAGAAATAGGAAAAACTGTAGGAATAAATTCTATAGTAAATCCAAAGTTAGTTACTGCATATAAGATATTGAGATATGTAAGAACTTTAAGAAGTAAGAAAAAATGCTCTATAGAAAATATATATAGGATTTGTAATGATAAAGCAGAAGCAGTAGAGTTTGTAGTTGGCAATGATACAACGAATATAAATATAAAATTTAAAAATGTAGAGTTTAATCAGGATATTTTAGTAGCTACAATTGTTAGAAATAATAAGATAATCATTCCAACAGGAGATGATTATCTAAAAGCAAATGATAGAGTAATTATTATAACTAAGAATATGAAACTTTTAAGTATTGATGACATCTTCTCTGGAGGTGGCAGATACTATGAACTATAAAATGGTTCTAAAGGTTTTAGGAAATGTATTGTTATTCGAGTCAATTCTTTTACTAATTCCTTTGGGAATAGCACTAGCATATGGAGATGGAGATAGTTTTTCATTTTTAATAACCATTATTTTGATGATGCCAATAGCTTTATTGTTAAGAAGAATAGAAGTTAAAGAAAAAGGCATATATGCTAAAGAAGGATTTTTGACTGTAGGTTTAACATGGATTGTAATAGCAGCCTTTGGAGCCTTACCATTTGTTATAAGCGGAGCAATGCCATCTTTTATAGATGCATTTTTTGAAACAGTCTCAGGCTTTACAACAACAGGTGCTACAATTTTAACAGAAATTGAATCATTACCAAAAGGAATATTATTTTGGAGAAGCTTTACTCATTGGATAGGTGGAATGGGATTCTTAATTTTTATATTAGCATTAGCACCATCATTAGGTTCTAATACAATATATTTATTAAGAGCAGAAAGTCCTGGGCCAAATCCAGGTAAAATAGTTCCTAAAATAAGTGAAACTGCTAAAATTTTATACATAATATATTTTATTTTAACTATAATACAGACGATTTTATTAATGGCATCAGGACTTTCAGCATATGATGCTATAATACATGCATTAGGAACTGCAGGAACAGGTGGTTTTTCTAATATGAATACAAGTGTTGCTGCTTTTGCTAGTCCTTCTGTTGAATGGATAATAACAATATTTATGATATTATTTGGAATTAATTTTGCATTATATTTTCAAGTAATAAGAGGAAATATTAAAAACTTCTTTAAAAGTGAAGAACTAAAATATTATTTATTAATGATTTTTATATCTATAATATTTATAACAGTAAATATTTTGGATTTTAATAATGGAAATTTAAATGAATCAATAAGACAGTCATCATTTCAAGTTGCATCAATAATTACAACGACAGGATATGCAACTGTAGATTTTAATTTGTGGCCAACGCTTAGTAAAATGATAATTATGATGCTTATGATAGCTGGAGCAATGGCAGGTTCTACTGGTGGTGGAGTAAAAACAATAAGAATAGTAATAATGCTAAAAGCTATAAGACGTGGTATAGATAAAATATTACATCCTAAAAGAATACAAAGTGTTAAGATAGATGGAAAAGTAGTAGATGAAGAAACTATATCTGGAGTATTTTTATTTATAGGAGCATATATTGTAATTGCATTAATTGCTATGTTTATTATTTCATTTGATGGATTTGATTTAATTACAACATCAACATCTGTACTAACTGCTATAAGTAATGTAGGTCCTGGTTTTGAAATGGTTGGACCAATAGGTAACTTTTCAGCATTTTCACCATTAAGTAAAATAATACTATCTTTTTGTATGCTTGCTGGTAGATTAGAAATATATCCGATGCTAATTATGTTTAGTACATCAATTTGGAAAAAGACTTATTAAATAAAATTCGATATAAATTAAGGATATCTAAAGTAAATAGCTTTAGATATCCTTTTTTTATTAACTTAAGTTTAAAAAGGAAGAAGGAAATTTAAAATGTGAACTAGTTTACTGCAAACTGAATAGAATAATACGAAGAATATTCCTTAATATTTCTATTTAGATTTTTATCAAATGAATAATTGAAATGAGTGGTAAATTATGTTTAACGAGAGAAGAATGTTTTGTAAATACATTGGTTCAGGTTCATCAAGAAATGTATTTGACTTGGGAAATGGATATGTGATGAAAGTAGCAAAAAATTTAGCAGGAATAGCGCAAAATAGGGTGGAATATCAAATTTCGTCAATGGATTCCTCGGATTTGTTTGCAAAGGTTATGCAGGTCTCTTCAAATTTTAATTATCTAGTAATGCAAAAAGCAGATAAAATAAACAGTATTACTGATATTCTTTACTATTTTAATGTTAGAAGTATTGACGAACTCTTTAGTTTAAGGGAATTTCAGAATATTGTATATAGATATAATTTATTAGCAAATGATCTATGCAGGACTAGTAGCTGGGGAATAGTTAATGGGGAACCAGTCATTATTGATTATGGTTTCACAAGAGAAGTTAGTGCAAGATATTATTAAGGAGTACAGTTAAGAGTGTAAAATAGCATTAAACATTTATAATATCTGTTTATGAATTTTACACTCTCTTAAATATGAATTAATTATTATTTACTAGTTTAACTTTAACCACCAAGAGTAATATCTTGATCATTATACCAATTTAAGGCACTATAGAAGTCTTGAGAATTAAAATCAGGCCAATATGTATCTATTACGTAAAAATCTGAATAAACAGATTGTACTGGCAAAAATCCGCTAAGGCGTCTTCTTCCTCCCCATCTTATTATAAGATCAATTCTAGAAATATCTTCTGAATGAATACAAGGTAAAATATGTTTTTTAGATGAGTCTGATTCTTTTAATAAATTTAAATCCCATTCCCATCCATAATGAATTAAAAAATTTACTTTGATACCTCCATTTCCAAATTTTTGTCTTGTTATAAAAGGAGGTAATTCCTGTGGAAAGACATCAGATTCAGTATTTCCAATTACTAATATTTCACAATCTTCTTTGGTTAAAAGCATAACAGAATCAATGCAAGCTCTTATAAATGCTTTTTTTTGTTCAGAAGGACGTTTAGTATTATCTATGGTAAAGCCATAAAATGTTACTTCTTTAATATTTTCCTTCTGACAAAGTTTAAATACTTCAAGTCCTGGATTAATTCCATGTGAATATCCTTTATCTTTACTTAAATTATTTGAAAGTGCCCAACGTCTATTTCCATCAGGAATTATTCCAATATGTTCTGGTATTCTCATATATCCTCCATAAAAGTAAAAATTAATAATAGTATTTTATCCAGAAGAATATAAATTAGTCATAAATTTATATATATTAGTAAAATTTAAATAATTAATAGTACTTTTTGTTTTTTACTGTAGAAAAAAGCAATATCATTGAGTATAATTGTTTTATGAAACCCTATGTTAAATTATAGTGTAACTAAAAGGAATCGTAATAAAAAGAATACAAATAAATACAGAATGAATAATTTATTTTATGGTTAGGGGGATGCAATGGGTGGAAAATTGAAAAAAGTGATGTTTTCATTCATAATATTTTTATTTATTATCTTAAATTTTCAAGTCCCTATAAAGGCTGAATCAGGTAAAAAGATATTAATTTTGAATTCATATAGTGAAGAATTACAATGGACTAGAGATATTCAAGAAGGTATAGAAAAAACTATAGAAGTAAATGATAATTTATTAGTATATTATGAATATATGGACTTAAAAAATAATAGCGGTGAGGCATATATAGGTATATTAAATAAACTTTATACTGAGAAATATAAGAATACTAAATTTGATATAATTATATGTTCAGATAATGATGCATTAAATTTTATGATTAACTATGGAGAGGATATTTTTGGAGATATTCCAGTTGTGTTTTGTGGAATAAATAATTTTAATGATGAAATGCTTCAAGGAAAGTCAAATTATACAGGAGTAGTAGAAGCTATAGATGTAGAGTCAACAATAGATAGTATATTATTTTTTCAAGAAAATGTAAAAGATATCATTATTATATCAGATTCTATGCCTTCTGGAAAATTTAATGAAGAATTAGTTAGAAAATCAATATCTAAATATAGCTATGATATTAATTTTAATTTTTATAGAGATGTTGATGTTTCGAAAATTTTAGATAAAAGAAATACTTTAAATAAAGAAATAGCGATTTTAATAGTAGGACAACTAAAATCAGAAAATGGTAACTATGTTCCTTATGATGAAATTAACGTCTCTCTAAAAGAATTGAATATACCCATTTATGTATGTTGGGATTTTTTATTATCAAATAATATTGTTGGCGGAAAAGTAATAGATGGATATAGTCAAGGAAAAATTGCAGCAGAGATGGCCTTAAATATTTTAAATGGGGAAAATGTACAAAATGTACCTATTCAAAGAGAATCACCTGGTAAATTTGTATTTAATTATAATGAATTAAGAAAATATAATATATCTATAGAGAAGATTCCAAGTAACTATAATATTATAAATAAGCCTTTTTCATTTTATAATACATATAAAATTCAAATATATATAGTTTCTATAATAATTTTGTCATTAATAATTCTTATAGTAATATTAATTGTTAATATAAGGAAAAGAATTATAACTGAAAAAGAATTAAATAGAAATTATGATGAACTAAATGTTGTTTATGAAGAGCTTGCGGCTACAGAAGAGTCTTTAGAAATGCAATATAATGAAGTGCAAGCTAGTGAGGAAAGATATAAACTTGCTGTTGATGGAGCAAATGATATAATTTGGGAATATGATTTTAGAAATAAAGAACATTATTTATCAAATAAATTTGAAGGATTACTTGGATATACAATTTATAATTCAGAAAATTTAATAGATACATTTAAAAAAATAATATTAAAGGAAGATTTGGGAAAAGTATTATCATTGTTTGAGGAACATTTAAATAGAAAATCTTCTTATTTTTATGTTGAATGTAGAGTAGTTGACAGATTTAATAATATTAAATGGGTATTTATAAGAGGTAAAGCACTAATTGATAGTGAAAATAATCCTGTAAAGATTTCTGGATCAATTTCAGATATTACTGAGAGAAAAAAGGCAGAGGAAAAAATTGAAACTTTAGCTTTTTATGATCAGCTAACAGGTTTACCTAATAAGCATATGTTTTTAGATAAAATTGATGATGAATTATTAAGAGGTTTAAAAAATGAATATATTGGTGTAGCATTTTTAATCGATATTGATAATTTTAAAAATATAAATGATACGCTAGGGCATGATTATGGAGATGAATTTTTAAAATGCATAGCAAAAGAATTTATAAAACTTCTAGATAATGATGAATTTATATGTAAATTAGATGGAGATGAGTTTCTAATATTAATGCTTGATGTTAATGGAAAAGCAGAAGCAGAAGAGATGGCAAATAAAATTTTAGAATTATTTAAAAATCCATTTAAAGTTAAAGAAAAAAATATTTTTACAAGTGTAAGTATTGGTATAAGTATTATTCCAAATGATGCTAGAAATAAATCAGAGCTTCTTAAAAATTCAGATATAGCTATGTATAAAGCTAAAGAAAATGGGAAAAATAGGTATTTGTTTTATCGTGAGAGTATGGCTAAAGATATAGTTAGGAAATCTCAATTAATAGATGGACTTAGAAATGCTATTTGTAAATCAGAATTTGAATTGCTATATCAACCTCAAATAAACATGAATGACTCCAAAGTTATAGGTGCAGAAGCTTTATTGAGATGGAGAAGCAATTCTTTTGGAAATGTTTCGCCAATAGAATTTATACCACTTGCAGAACAAAGTGAATTAATAATATCAATTGGGAAATGGGTTTTGAAGAATGCTTGTATAAAGAATAAGGAGTGGATTGATAAAGGAATTACTCCAATGACTATAGCTGTTAATGTTTCAGTTATCCAACTGTATCAAAGTAATTTTTTAAATACAGTAAGAGATATATTAGATGAAAGTGGATTACCAGCAGAATATTTAGAAATTGAAATAACAGAAAGTATAGTTATGAATAACATAGAAGAAAATTTAAAGGTACTTAATGACATAAAAGACTTAGGGGTTAAAATAGCATTAGATGATTTTGGAACTGGATATTCATCTCTTAGTTATTTAAGATTACTTCCAATTGATAAGCTTAAATTAGATAAATCATTTATAGATAACATACACATAAGTGAAAATGATAGGGTAATAGTTGAATGTATAATAAAGCTTGCACATGAAATGAATATACTTGTTGTTGCAGAAGGTGTGGAAATAAAAGAACAGTTTGATATTTTATATAAAATGGGTTGTGATAGAATACAAGGATACTATTTTAGCAAACCTATTTCACCAGATAAATTTGAGTTGATTATGAAATGAAGAGTATTAAATAATGCTCTTCATTTTTTATATTAAAATAGAAAAATAACAATACTTTTAAAAGTAAGTAATTTATTTAATTTAATAATAAAATAAATTAAAAATATAATGTGTAAAATATTTACATTAAAGATTAGGTGTGATAGACTTTATGTAATGATATTTCATTTTAAATTTATAATGATGAAATGAAATCTATAAAGGTTTGTAATAACGTGAAATACTGCAATTAAACTCTGATATATTAATTTCAGGGGTTAAAATATATTTATAAAATATTTTAATAGGGGGATGTTTTATGAGTAAAAAAGTAAAAATGAGAATTGCTAGTTTATTAATTGCTATTTCTATTTTAATTAACTTTATTCCACCACTTAATGTAAAGGCTTTGGGAGACTTTGGTATTTCATCACCAATTATATCTAAAGCAATAAATAACTATAATTTTAATTTAGCACCAGGTGTTATTGAAAAAGGTTATACATTTGAAGATAATACAGGTAAAAGAATAGAAAGCTTCGTAATAGAAATAGATACTAAAAATAAAAATGTAAGTATAGAAGCTTCGACTCCTAATGATGAAAGTGCATATGGATTACAACCAGTAAGAAAGCAAGCAGAAGCACTTTTAGCAAAAGGAGAGAATGTAGTTGCTGGTGTAAATGCTGATTTTTATAATATGGCAACAGGAGAGCCAAATGGTGTTTTATTAAAAGATGGAGTAATAATTAAAAATCATCCAGAATCAAGGAAGTTTTTTGGAATATTAAAAGATGGTTCAGCAGTAATTGGAGATTATAATAAATTCAATGAAGTAAAAGATAATGTGGAGGAAGCTTTAGGCGGAAATGCTATATTAGTTAAAGATGGACAAGTTTTTGAAACTCCTCAAACTGGAGCTGATAAAGAACCTAGAACTGCAGTTGGTATAAAAAGTAATGGAAACGTATTCTTTATAACTGTAGATGGAAGGCAGGAGCCATATTCAGCAGGATTATCAATGGATGATTTGGCACAGTTAATGATTTCTATGGGTGCTATTCAGGCACTTAATTTAGATGGAGGTGGATCAACTACACATTTATCTAGAATACCTGGAACAGATAATTTAGAGGTTAAAAATAGACCATCAGATAACTCAGAAAGAAGTGTTGCTAATTCATGGATGATAATATCTAAGGAGCCTATAACCCATGAATTTAATTCAGCATATATTGAACCAAATGAAAGAAGCTTTACACCATATTCGGATATACGGTTTATCGCAAAAGGAATAGATGTATCTGGAGCTTCTGCTAGTTTACCGAAAGAAAGTTTAGAGTGGAGTATTTCTGATAATTCTTTTGGTGAAATAGACAGTAGCACTGGACTATTTTCGTCTACAGGTAAAGAAGGACAAGCGAAAGTATTATTAAGATATAAAGAAAATGTTGTAGGAGAGGCTAATTTTGAAATAGCAAAACCAGATGAGATTTATTTCTATAGTAAAGAGGTAAGCTTAGATAAAAATCAAAGTAAAGATTTAGGGTTAAATACTTTATTTAATAAAAGAAATGTTAAATGCAATGAAGAAGATATAATTTGGGAAGTACCAGAAGGCATGGGAACAGTAGATAAGGATGGAATTTTATACTCGTCTGATAAAAATTCTTCTGGAGAAATTAAAGCTACTTTAAAAGGAACAAATATATCTGCAAGTATAAATGTAACAGTAGGTCAATTACCAATAATAATAGAAGACTTTGAAAATGGATTAGAAAAATGGGGATTTTCTACAGCTAATAGAGGTGAAAGTGGTTCTTTAGAACTTACAAAATATCCGGAGGAACATACAAGATTTGATGTTCATTCTTTAAAGATAAATTATGATTTCACAAATGCACAAGTAGGGACTACTCTTGGTGTATATGCTGGTCCAGGAGAAAATATAGCAATTCAAGGAAGTCCAAAATCAATTGGTATGTGGATTTATGCTACCAAAGAGGCAAAGGGATACTGGCTTAGAATGAATTTAATAGCCGGAGATGGAAAAAGTAAAACCATTGATTTATCAAATCAAAATCCGGGAATTGATTGGGAGGGGTGGAAGTATATAGAGGCGGAAATACCTGATACTTTTATAGGACCGTTTTCTATACATCCAACTCAAGCAATAAGACTAATGTCATTAAAGTCAGGGCTTCCAGGAGAGGGTCCTATGACTAAAGGAAGCATTTATGTAGATAATATTAGAGCTGTATATGGAAATAAAGTAGACGATTTATATGCACCTGTAATTGAATCTATTAATATAGCTGATAATGATTATAATAGAAATGACGTGAATATTACGGCTAGGTTATATGATTATGAAGATGATCAATATAAAACAGGAATTAATTGGGACAGAGTAAGAATATTAGTCGATGGAATTGATTATACGGGAAAAGAAGGCCATTTTTCTTATGATAAAGATGGAACTGTTTCTTTATCAGGATATAAGTGGGCTGATGGAACTCATAGAGTAGAAGTAGTTGCTCAAGATAATTTTGGAAATGAAACTACTAAAACTGAGTATTTTAATATAGATACTAATTCATCAAAGATTACTATTGATTCTATTAATAATGAAGCAGTATTAGGAGGATATTTAGATTTAGCTTTAAAGTCTATTTCAGGGAATGAGATAAAAAATTTAAAGACAAAAATAAATATAGATAATGGATTTTTAGTAGAAAGTGTAGATTTTTCTAATTTATCTAAAAATGGTATATGGAACTACAATAGCGATTCAGGAGAGCTAGATATATATTGCGAAAATGAAAGTTTAACAAATGGAGAAAATATATTAGCTAATATAAAAGTTAAAATACCTAATACAGCTAAACTTGACTCAGATGTTAATTTTGAGATTATTAATTCATTGATGGAGTATACTCTTGAAAAAGAAGATAACTTTATAGCAACTTCATCTTCTAGAATAGGAAAAGTACCAGTAGTTAGTGCATATAACATATCTATAGAAGAAATATTAGTAGGGAAGCCAGGTGTAATTAAGGTTACTGATGTTCTTGGTAATGCGGTTAAAGATGTAAATGTAATTATGGAAAATGAAGATGGAAATAAATTTGATTTAGGCAAGACTAATTCAAAAGGTATACTTTCTAGCGATAAATTGACTAATAAAGTACAAAAGTTTTTTATATATGCTGAAAAGGAAGGATTATCCTCAATAAAAATTAAGATTCAATCTTATGCACCATTAAAAGATAAGATTCCTTCAAACATACTATTTGGAACTACGGAAGATGCTAAGACACAAAAATCAATATCTTGGATGTCTAATCCATTAACATCTAAAGATAAAGTAGTAGTTCAATATATAATGAAATCTAAATATAATTCAAAAGGATTATTACGAAATAAAATAAATACAAAGGAAGTGGAAGGAGAATATACAAATCTTACTTTTAGTGGTAATAGTGATATAAATTTGAATGGAGTAGTAAGATCAAACCAGATAAAGATAACAGGATTAGAGCCAGGAACAACTTATATGTGTAGGGTTGGTGATGGTGAGAATTGGTCCGAATTTATGGAGTTTACAACACTAGAGGATAAAGAAAATATGAAATTTATTATTTTGGGTGATACACAGTCTCCATCAGAACAGGGTTTATCAGAGTTAGATAAAATATTGAATATAATTGAAAATGAGCATAGTGATTCTGATGCTATAATACACCTTGGAGATTTTATAGATGATTCATCATTGTTTAATCAGTGGAATTTTATAACTTCACTTTTTGGAAAGTATAATAGAGCTAACTCAATTGACATGATAAATGTTTTAGGAAATCATGAATATATGGGAGATCCGAGTGCGGACAAAGCAAAAAAAATATTTAATACTCCTACTAATGGAATTAAAGAAAATATTGGAGGAGTTTATTCAGTAGATTATAACGATATTCATTTTAGTGTAATTAGCTTTACATCTGATAAAGAATTACTTAAAAAGGAATTAGAATGGTTAAAAGAAGATATAAACAATTCAGATAAGAAGTTAAAAATATTATTAACTCATCAACCTCCATATTATACTAATCCGGACGGAGGAAATGAATTAATAAAAGAAATGTTACCACCTGTAGCTGAAGAATTAGGGATAGATTTAGTATTTTCAGGACATGATCATGCTTATGGCAGAACAAAGAGATTAAAAAATGGAATAGAGGATAAGAGCGGAACAATATATATAGTTGGTGGAACTACTGGACCAAAACATTATCAAGCTGTTAATGATGGAAGTTTTGAAGTGTATAATGATGAAAATACAGCCATATATACTACTTTAGAGTTTAATAAGGGTGATATTAGAGTTATTTCTAAAAAGCCTGATGGAACTATAGTAGATGATTTTAACTTGGACAAAAAGGCTCCAGAAATAACCATAAATGGAGTAGAAGATAATGGAGTTTATATAGACTCTAAAATTAAAATTGAAGTATCTGTTGATGAAGAAGCAGAAATAATAACAACATTAAACGGAAGCCCTTATAATGGAGAGGAAATAGCAAAGGCAGGAAAATATGAGTTTGCTGTAGAAGCTACTGATAAATCAGGAAACAAATCTACTAAAACCATTAATTTCATTATTAAAGAATCAGATGAGAGTGGTGAAAATGGTTCAGAAAATGGTGGAAGTAATAATGAAAACAATAATGGCAATAATGAAAATAATAATGGATCTATAAATGAAAATAATTCACTAGGAGAAAACTCGAAAGGAGAGCTTGTTCAAACTGGAGATTTATATAGCTCTAAGTTAATAATTATTATTTCATTGGCACTAATATTAATTGGAGTCACACTAAATAAAAAGTATAAAAAGAATTTAATCTAAAAATTATACCTCTAATCTTTTAATATAAGGTTAGAGGTACTCTTTTAGGGAAAACAAATTTATTTAAATTACTTTGAAATAATTTTAAAATAATTATTATATCAGATATTATTTGAACTTTTCTGGAAATTGTTTAATTATACCATCAGTAAGAACATCAGCAAAGTTAATCATATGATCTTCTCCTCTATCATATGCATCAATATCTGCTTTACAATCTTTATTTAATCTAGCATTGACTGCTTCTAGAATTAAGTCTAAATGTTTATGTAGCATATTCTTTAAAATCTTGTTTGAATATTTAGGATTAGCAGAACTTAAGAAGTCGGCTATTTCGTCTACATTTTGATACCATAATTTATTATATTTTTCAAAATCATTCTTGTTCCCACTTTTAAATGCATCAAGAACTTGCCCAGCAAGTTTTATATGTTCTCTTAATAAAGAAGAGAGTTTATTTCCTGCTTCTTCACCATAATATGGCTTTATAGAGTTTCCAATATCATCTTGATTTTTAAGAAGTCTTTCTAAAACTGCTTCCTTATCTTCAAGAGAATCTATATCAGCTATAATATAATTTCTAGTCCATAGAACATGATCAATCCAAAGTTTTCTTTCATTCATTTTTAAATCACATTTTGATTTGTTTAGAGAATCTTCACTGAAACATGTGGTTTCTATGGCTTTAGCTTTTAAAGGAATGAAAAATAAATTTAATAGAAATAGTAGTAATAATGATTTTTTTAAAACTTTCATCATTTGTATATTCTCCTTTTGTTTATAGAATTCAATGTTAGTTTTTTCAAATATATACTGATATATACTCATAGTAATTTGGGGCTTATTGGAAAGGACATTTAAGCTAAATATAATTATTCAGTTATTTCAAAGCTAGGGTTTCATACAACTTGAACTGATATAGATAGTCATATTTTAGCATTTGTAAAGAGATAGGGTTTATATATAATAATTATGGTATGAATTTGATAATTCTTAATATTTATATAGTTATGTTATAAAGAAAAATAGTAATAAATATGTATATAAAAATTAATTTTATAAGAATAAATTAGTATAATAATTGTAAATATGGTGTTGGTATGATAGTATAAAAATATATAAGAATTTCCTTATATATTTTTTGGTAAAGAACAATATTTTAATTAATATATTGTATAACTTTAAATATTTAACTAATGGAGGAAATGAATTAATGCTAAGTTTACCAAATTGCCCAAAATGTAATTCAGAATATACTTATGAAGATGGAAGTCTTTTAATATGTCCAGAATGTGCACATGAATGGACTTTAGACTCAGCAAATAATGAGCATGAAGATGAAAAAGTTGTAAAAGATGCAAATGGAAATATTTTAAATGATGGAGACTCTGTTACTATAATAAAGGATTTAAAAGTAAAAGGAAGCTCATCAGCATTAAAACAAGGTACAAAAGTAAAAAATATACGTTTAGTTGATGGAGACCATAACATTGACTGTAAAATTGACGGATTTGGTGCTATGAAGTTAAAGTCAGAATTTGTTAAAAAGATTTAATAAAGTATTGACAGAAAATAAAATTAGATATATTATATTAACAAATATATGGAAATAAAAATTCTATGAAGAGAAAAAGTAAGTTATTATTTTGTTCAACAGAGAGTTGGCATATGCTGAAAGCCAATGTTCAAAAATTAGCTGAAAATCATCTCTGAGAAGCAGTGCTGAACGGTTAGTAGGTATTGCCGGAGTCTTTCACCGTTAAAAGATAGGCGTATTGTTAGATACGTAGCTAAGTGCTATAAAAGGTTTATTATATTTATAAACTAATTTTATAGAATTAGGGTGGTAACGCGGATATTTCCGTCCCTTGTTTTTCAAGGGACGGTTTTTTTATTTCCTAAAAAGAGGGGGATTTTTATGGATATCGAAGGTGAGATTATTAAATTAAAAGTATAGAGACAGTTAATTAGGGGGAACATTAATATGAAAAATTTATCAAAAAGAGATTTATTATTTATAGGACTTATGCTTTTTTCTTTATTTTTTGGGGCAGGAAATTTAATCTTTCCTCCATTTATGGCTCAGGCAGCTGGGGAAAAAACTTGGATAGCTATGAGTGCATTTTTTATAACAGCAGTGGGATTTCCGGTACTAGGAGTGATAGCAGTAGCAAAATCTGGAGGATTGACTAATTTAGCAAAGAGAGTAAATCCAGTATTTGCAAGCATATTTACTGTGTTAATATATTTATCAATTGGACCAGGACTTGGAATTCCAAGGGCAGGTAGTTTACCTTTTGAAATGGCAGTAGCGCCATATTTACCAGAAAGTATGTCAATTAAGATATCTTTATTTATATATACATTTTTATTTTTTACAGTTGCATATTGGCTTTCACTATCACCAAATAAATTAGTAGATCGTATGGGGAAGGTATTAACTCCAACTTTATTACTTTTAATTATAGTTATAGTAGTGGGATCATTTATAAAGCCATTGGGTGAATATGGAGCTGCAACAAATGGTTATGAAATATCACCATTTTTTAAAGGATTTTTAGATGGTTATTTAACTATGGATACAATAGCAGCTTTAAATTTTGGAATAGTGATTGCTTTAGCAATAAAATCTAAAGGTATTAATGATGAAAAAACTATAGTTTCTTTATCTATAAGAGCAGGATTAATTGCAGGTGGTTTATTATCAGTTATTTATGCTTTACTTGCACATTTAGGTGCAGCAAGTGGGGGGAAATTTGGATTAACTGAAAATGGAGCTCAAACATTAACAAATGTAACTAATTATATATTTGGAAAACCAGGTGCAGTATTATTAGCTTTAATATTTACTTTAGCTTGTTTAACAACAAGTGTTGGACTTATTACTTCATGTAGCCAATATTTTTCTACTCTAACTAAGAAAATATCATATAAAAATTGGGTTAGAATATTAACTGTATCGAGTATGCTACTTGCTAATATGGGATTAACAAAAATTCTTAGTATATCAGTACCTGTATTAAATGCAATTTATCCAATAGCTATAATGCTTATAGTACTTTCAATGTTAGATTTTATATTTAAAGAAGATCATTTAATTTATAGTTTAACAATTTTATTTACAGGTATTGTTAGTATAATTGATGCATTGGGACAAGTTGGAATTAAAATAGGGTTTATTACAAAATCTATTACTTTTTTACCTCTTTATAATGAAGGATTGGCATGGATAATTCCAGCTATAACAGGAATTATTATAGGGCTATGTATTAAATTTGCTAAAGAATTTTTAAAAGAAAATAAGATTTTTTCAGAAAAAATAAGTGATTAGTATAATGTATAAAAAGTGATATGATATTTAATTTGAAAAATAAAATATAAAAAATAGAAAAGGAGCTTTATAAGTTCCTTTTTTGGAATAACAACCTCATATTTAATAAAGTATAAACTAATATATATTGAACATCATATTAATGTAGTTTAATTTATAGGAGGTATTACAATGAAAAATAAGCCTGATGATAGAAGTAATAATGTAGAAAGAATACAAGAAAATATCGATAATGTTTTAAAAAATATTGATTTAGCTAATGAAATGATTGACAAAACAGATGATACTAAAACAGTTGAGACTTTAGAAGAAAGAAATGAAAATAGAGAAAGAGCTCTAAAAGGACTTCGTAAGGAAATTAGAGATGAAAAAATAGCAAATGAAATTAAATCAGAATTGTTATCAAATGAAAATTCTTATAAATAAACAGCTTATATTTATAAGAATTTAAATCATCATAACTATAAATAATTAAAAAGCCATACAAAAATTAAATGTAAATTTTATTTAATGTTAATACTTAAGATAAAATTTATATTTCATTTTTTAGTATGGCTTTTGTTGTATTTTTATATGTTTTATTGATTTAGAGTAAAAGTACTTTAAGCATATTAGTACAACTAATGCAGTACAAATATCAATGATAAATAAGCTGTGTTTATATATAATAAGACTATACAGTAATTTAAAATCTGTGTGGGAGGAATAAAAATATGGAAAAGAATAAAATTATAATTAGAAAAGGAACCAATCAAGATATTGATGCAATAGCTAATCTGATTTATTGTACAGAAGTTCATCCTGATTATGTTTGAGGGGGAGAATCTAAGCAGGAGAGTTTAGATAATTTAAAAACATTAATAAAAACAAAAGGATCCAGATATAGTACTGAATATATAACAGTAGCAGTAGCAGATAGCAAAGTATTAGGTGCAATGATATTAATACCCTATGATGAACTAGATAGATTAAGTATAAAAACTGACTTTAAGCAAATTAAAAAAATGGATGGCTTTAGTGAAAAGTTTTATTACTTAATTACAAGAGTTAAATATATGTTATTTAGAGAATGTAGAAGAGGAAATTTATATATAGCTAATATTGCTACTGACGAAAAAGCAAGAGGCCTTGGAATAGGTAAAAAACTAATGAAATATGCAGAGCAAGTTGCTAAAAAAGAAAAGTATGAAGGTATATCATTACTTGCAAAAGATGAAAAAGTAAGTAAATTCTACGAAAAATTAGATTACGATAAAGTATTTGATAAAGTACTTTTAGGTGAGAGAATAATAAAAATGGCGAAATGCTTTTAATATATAGATAAAGTTCCTTAGAGTTTCTCTAGGGAACTTTTTTGCTGTTAAGAAATATATAAAAATAATAGATTATTTAATAGGTTTCTTAACAGTAAAATAAAGAGAGGTAAATATATAATATTAATTATAGTAATCACTACTAGTGGGATTTATAGGTGGATTGTATACCCTTTAAATTTATTTTAGTATATAGTGATGTAGATAATTTTTTAAAACTAGCAGAGGATGATTTAATAAATCGTGTATATATAGATAATGTTAAATTTTCAGTATTACAACGATAAAATACTATTATTTTAAGAATCAAGAATATAACAATTGATATTCCTGATTCTTATTTCTATGGTAAAATCAAAATAAGAGTAAAGTTAGTGCAGATTTAGAAAAAGCATATTTAAGAAATGGAGAATGAAAAATGAATTATAGAGTATTTGGTGATAAAATTGTTTTAAGATTAGAAAAAGGTGAGGAAATTATTGAATCTATTAAAAAAGTTTGTGAAGAGCAAAAAATAATAGCAGGTTCAATATCAGGGTTAGGAGCTACTAATCATGTAGTTGTAGGTTTATTTAAGCCAAATGAAAAGAAGTATTATTCAACTATTCATGAAGATGATTTCGAAATCACAAATATTACAGGAAATATATCAGAAATGAATGATGAGGTATATTTACATATACATGGAACATTTGCTAATTTAGAAGGAAGATGTATAGGTGGACATTTAAATAAAGCAATAATTAGTGCAACGGCAGAAATCATAATAGATAGAATCAATGGATCTATAGGAAGAAAATTTGATGAAAATATAGGATTAAATCTTATAGAATTTTAACTATAATAGATTATTTAAAATATTAGACTAGACAAATTAAAAATCAAATGATAAATGAATTAGTAACTAAACTAAAGGGAGAATTCTTGATGGGGACATTATTAAATAGATTATTAATTATTTTAAATGATGGGAAAGAAAGTTCCACTTATTATCATATAGCTAATATATTACTTTGTAATTATGATTCTATACAAAATATGACTATATCAGAAGTAGCAGATTTATGTTTTGTATCAAAATCTACAATTTCAAAATTTACAAGACATATAGGATTTGATGATTTCCTTGAACTGAAGGCAGCAGCGTCCTATAGAAGTAACAAGTCTTCTAACTATTTAAACTATAATGATAATATAATTGGATTTATGGAAAATCATACAAAGGAAGAATATGTAGATACAATTATTAATGATTTGGAACTTATTAAATCAAATATAGATATGAATAAAATCGAAGAACTAGCAAAAGATTTAATTAAATATGATAAAGTAGCAGCTTTTGGACTTTTATATTCAGAATCAGCAGCTATGGATTTTCAAACAAAGCTTGCATATAATGGTAAATATATTATTTCTCATATGCATGATATTAAACAAGATGAATTTATTAAAAATGCTAAAGAAGATACATTAATTATTATATTCACTAATTCTGGTAATTATATAAAGAAGTATCAAATGATGCAAGGAAATATAAATAAAAATGTATTTAAGCAGACAAAAGCTAAAATAGTAGTGATAACTGCAAATAGGAATATGGAGAATCATCCTTATGTAGATTTGTGTATAGACTTTCAGCATAGTTCTGAAGTTCAAACACATGCTATATTGTATCAAGTTATTACAGATTTTATAACCTTTAAATACAAAAAGTTAAAGGAAAGAATTAATATATAAACTTTAGCATGGGTAATTTATTAATTATACCATGCTTTTTTTTATTTTTCTAAAGTTTCCAAAAATCGAAATTTTATAATGTAAAACTTTTCAATGCTATAATTTCAATATAAGGTGTAACCGGTGTCATCAAAGAACAAACTATATAGGAGGGATTATAATGGCAAAGAAAAACTATGATTCACTAGCAAAAGAAGTAGTTAAAAAAGTTGGTGGAGTAGAAAATATAAATAGTTTATTCCATTGTGTAACAAGATTAAGATTTAAGTTAAAAGATTCATCAAAGGCTGATAGAGAAGCAATTAAGGATATACAAGGTGTTTTATCTGTAGTAGAAGGAAATGGACAATTTCAAGTAGTTATAGGAAATCATGTTACAGATGTTTTTGATACAGTTTTAAAATTATTCCCAGAAATTAAGAGTGAAGCAATGAATACTAACGATGTAGAAGAAAAGCCTTCAGGCAATATATTAACTCGTATGTTTAATACGATGTCTTCTATATTTAATCCAATCATAATAGCACTTGCAGGTGCAGGTATGATAAAAGCATTACTTGTTATTTTAACAACTTATGGGTTCATGGACAATACAGGAAGTACGTATAAAATTTTAAGTGCTGCTGGAAATAGTGTGTTCTATTTCTTACCTCTATTCTTAGCATTTAGTACTGCAAAAACTTTTAAAGTAAATCAATTTATTGCTGCTGCAATTGTAGGAGCATTAATGGAACCTAACTTTGCTGGACTTATGAAGGCTACAGGAGATGTAGTTGATTTCTTTGGAATTCCTGTTGTTCTTATGGGATATTCAGGTACGGTTATTCCAGCAATACTAACTATTTGGGTATATTCATACGTTGAAAAATTCTTAAAGAAATTTATTCCTAAGAGTATAGAAATATTTACTTTATCAGCAGTTGCTTTATTAGTTATGGTACCGTTAGCAGTTATGGTTATAGGACCAATTGGAGTTACTTTAGGTAATGGAATGGGAGATTTAATTAATTTCTTAAGTGATAAGAGTGGATTAATAGCAGGTTTAGTAGTTGGAGCAGGTTGGACATTCCTTGTAATGATGGGTATTCACTGGGGAGTTGTACCTATAATGATAAATAATATTGCAAATCAAGGTTATGATGTAATAAGACCAATGATTGCAGCTGCTACTTTTGCAAGCGCTGGTGTAGCTTTAGGTGTATTATTTCGTTCTAAGAAAAAAGAAACAAAAGCTTTTGCAGTATCAACTATGATTCCAGCTTTATTAGGTGGTATAACAGAGCCAATAGTATATGGTTTATCAGTAAAATATAAGAAACCTTTAATTGCCCAAACAATAGCAGGTGGTATAGCAGGAGCATTTATGGGAATGTTCCAAACTAAAGCTATAGTATATGTATTCCCAGCATTAACAACCTTACCAGCATTCTTTGGAGATACATTTGTAATTTATTTAATTGGTATAGCAATGGCATTTGGATTATCAGCAATTTTAACATATATTTTAGGATTTGAGGAACGCGGAGCAAAGTCTAAAAAGAGTACATTAAAACCATCAGAAATAGCAGCTTGTGTTAAGGGGGAAATGATTCCATTAGAAGATGTAAAAGATCCTGTTTTTGCAAATAAAACAATGGGAGATGGAATAGCCTTTATACCAGAAAAAGGAGAAGTAACATCACCAGTTGATGGAATAATAGAAGTGGCATTTCCAACAGGACATGCGATAGGATTAAAAAGTGATAATAATGATGAAATTTTAATCCATGTTGGTATTAATACAGTAGAGTTAAATGGAGAGTGTTTTAAGCTTTTAGTTAAGCAAGGAGAAAGAGTAACAAGAGGACAAAAATTAATAGAATTTGATTTAAATAAGATTAAAGAAAAAGGTTATGATACTACAACTATGCTTTTAATTACAGAATCAAATAATAAAACATTAAAAAAAGAAAATTATCGTAATGTAGAAAATGAAGATAAAGTTTTAGAACTAGTAGGTGAGGGGGCATAATAAAATGACATTTCCTAAAAACTTTTTATGGGGAGGAGCAATTGCAGCTAATCAAGCTGAAGGTGCTTATAATGAAGATGGCAAAGGCTTAAGCGTTGCAGACATACTAGCAGTTGGAGCAGATAGATTTAAAAATGTAGAATTAGAAATTAATGAAAAGAAATATTATCCTAGTCATGAAGCTATAGACTTTTACCACACCTATAAGGAGGATATTAGGGAATTATCTGAGCTAGGTATGAAGTGCTTTAGGACTTCTATAGCTTGGAGTCGTATATTCCCTAATGGAGATGATAAAGAGCCTAATGAAAAAGGATTAGAATTTTATGATAATTTATTTGATGAATTATTAAAGAATGGAATGGAGCCAGTTATAACAATTTCACATTTTGAAACACCTCTTAATTTAATAACTAAATATGGTGGATGGAAAAATAGAAAGCTTATAGATTTTTATGTTAATTATTGTACTGTGATATTTAATAGATATAATAATAAAGTTAAATATTGGATGACTTTTAATGAAATTAATCATGCTCATACATTACCACTTATAGCTGCAGCAATAGTAGTTAAAGAAGATGAAAATAAGCTTCAAGACATATATCAAGCAAGCCATAATATGCTTGTAGCAAGTGCGAAGGCTGTAATTATGGGACATGAAATTAATAAAGACTTCAAAATGGGATGTATGTTATCTCTATCTCCTATATATCCAGCTTCTTGTAAGCCAGAAGACGTGTTTGAATCCTATGAACTAAGAAGAAGATCTTTATTTTATAGTGATATACAAATGCTTGGAGAATATCCTTCATATTTTAAGCGTATTGCTAAAGAAAATAATATAACTATAGAAATGGAAGACGAAGATATAGAAATTCTTAAAAAGGGTGTTTGTGATTACTTAGGATTTAGCTATTATAGATCATCTTTACATGAAGCAGGAATGAAGATACTAGGTAATACAGGTGGATTATTAGGAAAGAAGAATCCTTATTTAAGTGAAACAAAGTGGGGATGGCCAATAGATCCATTAGGATTAAGATATGTATGTAATGAGTTAACAGACAGATATCATAAGCCTTTATTTATAGTTGAAAATGGCTTAGGTGCTATAGATGAAGTAACAGAAGATGGCAAGATACATGATGAAGAAAGAATGGAATATTTAAAGAAGCATGTAATAATGATGAATGAAGCAATAGAAGATGGAGCTGATATAATAGGATATACTTGGTGGGGCCCAATAGATATTGTTTCAGCAGGTACTGGAGAAATGAAAAAGAGATATGGTTTTGTTTATGTAGATAAAGATAATAACGGAAATGGAACTTTAAAACGTATAAAGAAGGATAGTTATAATTATTATAAGCAAATTATAGCTACAAATGGAGAAAATTTAGAAAGATAATGGAGGCAGTATTATATGAAAAAAATATTATCTTTTCCTGAAGGATTTTTATGGGGAGGAGCTATAGCAGCAAATCAAGCAGAAGGAGCATGGAATGTTGATGGTAAGGGTATGTCTGTAGCAGATGTAGCTATGTACAAGCCTGATATCGATATAAAAGATTATGTAAAACAATGGCATGTTGGGCTAGAAGATATAAAAAATGCAATGGAAGCTACAGAGGATACTTACTATCCAAAACGTAGGGGAATAGATTTTTATCATCATTATAAAGAAGATATAGCTTTATTTAAAGAAATGGGATTTAAAACTTTACGTGTATCTATAGCATGGACTCGTATTTTCCCAAATGGAAATGAAGAAAAGCCAAATGAAAAGGGGCTAGCGTTTTACGAGGACCTTTTTAAAGAGCTAAGAAAAAATGACATAGAACCTTTAGTAACTTTATCACATTATGAAATGCCAATTTATTTAGTTAATAACTATGATGGATGGGTATCTAGAGAAGTTGTAGATATGTTTGTAAAATATGCAAAAGTATGTTTTGAAAGATATAAAGATTTAGTAAAATATTGGCTTACATTTAATGAAATAGATAGTGTTTTCCGTCACCCATTTACTACAGTTGGAGTGGTTGAAGACAAGTATGATAGTAAAAAAGAAGCAGAAGAAGCAATTTATCAAGCACTGCACAATCAATTTGTAGCAAGTGCATTAGCAACTAAGTATTGTCATGAAATAATACCAGGTTCGCAAGTAGGATGTATGGTTACTAAAACTTTAACATATCCTGAAACTTGTAATCCTGATGATATAATTTTAGCTCAAAGAGATAATAGAAATAACTTTGTTTATACTGATGTACAAGTATTAGGTAAATATCCTAGACATCTTTTAAATTACTTCAAAAAGAATAATATTAATGTGAAAATGCTTGAGGGGGATGAAGCTATACTACAACAATATAAAGTAGATTTTATTTCCTTTAGCTATTATATGTCCATGGTTCAAAGTATAAATGCAGCACAAAGAGAAAAAGTTGGAGGAAATTTAGTTACTGGAGTTAAAAATCCATACCTACCAACAAGTGAATGGGGATGGCAAGTAGATCCAAAGGGATTAAGAGTTTCTTTAATAGATTTATATGATAGATATCAAAAACCACTATGGATAGTTGAAAATGGAATTGGTGCTTATGATACAGTTGAAGAAGATGGCTCAATTAATGATGATTATAGAATAGAATACTTTAAAAAACATTTTGAGCAAATTGCTATAGCTATAGATGAAGGTGTAGAATGCATGGGATATACATCTTGGGCTTGTATAGATATTGTAAGTGCATCAACTTCACAAATGACAAAAAGATATGGATTTATTTATGTTGATGCAGATGATTTAGGAAATGGAACATATAAAAGAAGCAAAAAGAAAAGCTTTGAATGGTACAAAAATATTATAAAGAATAATAATATAGAAATAGAAGAGTAATTTTTAATATAGAAAAAACATCGTAGTTTAATTTAATTGCGATGTTTTTTCTATATTAAAGATATTAGAGTATATAAATTTATGAATTATTGGAAAAATATATTGACTTTATTTTAACATGAGTGTATTATAAAAACATAATAGTAATGATAATCATTCTCAAATATGGAGGGAGGATATATATGAAAATTATTTATTGGAGTGGTACAGGAAATACAGAAGCAATGGCAAATTTAATTTTAGAAGGAGTTAAAGAAGCTGGAGCAGTAGGAGAATTAATAAATATTTCAACTACTGATGTTGATTCAATAGCTAATGAAGAAGTAGTTGTTTTAGGTTGTCCTTGCATGGGAGACGAAGAATTAGAAGATGGAGAATTTTTACCTTTCTTAGAGTCAATAGAAGGAGATTTAAATGGTAAAAAGGTAGCTTTATTTGGCTCATATGGATGGGGATCTGGCGAATGGATGGAAAATTTCGAAGAGAAGATAAAAGATTTAGGAGCTAGTTTACCATTAGAGTCGTTAATAGTCAATTATACTCCAGAAGGTGAAGATGAAGAGAGATGCAGAGAGTATGGAAGGCAAATAGCTGCATTATAAGATAAGCTATAATTAAAAATAATTGTATATATTTAAAACTAATATATAAACATTTTTCTCATCAATTAAATTAATTTCAATAACCCCAAAATAAAGAATCCAAGTATAACTAGGATTCTTTATTTTTATAAATGGCAATAAATATATAGATTTTATTATATTATTCTATATTAATAATTTTTATCTTTTAAATTAGTTATTAACTAGTATTATATTTTTATAAAGCCTTAAAATTGTTGATATAATTTTTACTTTGAAGTATGAATTTTAATGGATGTATTTAATATTGGTAAATAGTGTTTATTAAAGGCTATAGGATATTCAGTATTTTTATATATAGATTCTTCAATTAAGTAATATTGCTTTTCAGAGGAAATTAAATGCCTTTTAGTTGCAAACTTTCCTGATGATGAAAACTTAACATCTAGAGAGCTGTGACTACATTTATTGTAAATATCATTTTCAATAAATTTAAGAAGACTATTAGTATCATTTAAATTTATATCAAAAGAGGATATAGTTTCTATGGGGATAATTGTATATGTATATGCAACTGCATTTCCATTACTCATATACCATCTATCAATATTCACTGCAGCAACAGTCTTTTTACCTAAGACTTCTACAAAGTAATCAGATGGAGGTTCTATATGAAAATCCATTTCTACATGATCAATTTTATCTTCTAATGATTTATATATAATATGGCCTAGTTTTTCAAGCCCAATCTTTTTTATTTTTTTGATTTCTTATTATAAAGTTGCCTTTTCCTCGAATGTTTTTTATTAAGCCATCATCTTGTAATAATGATAAGGCTTGACGCAAAGTTGTTCTACTTACTCCTAGTTCCTTAGCTAAATCTGGTTCAGAAGGGAGTCTATAATTATCTGGAAGATCTTCTTCCTTTATCATTTTAAATAATGTATTGTACACTTCAACATATCTTAACTTTTTAGACTTTTTCATAATATCAGTATTAATCATAATAAAACCTCTCTTTATAAAAATAAACAAGTTAAATACAAGTTTATCTTTATCTATTATAATATAATTATAGAATAAATTATCAAATTTTTCTAATAAAATATCAATAAAATACACTGGTGAAAACGTTGACCAATGCAAGTGTATTGTAGTATTATAAATATATATAATAGACAAGTTTAAGACAAGTTTAATAATGTATTATATATTTAAATATGCTATAATTTATTTAATTAAGATTAAATAATTAAATTATAACAAATAATAAATAATATATTCTTTATAGTCTTAAAAAGAAGATTGGAAAGGAGTAATAACATGAAGAAATATAAAAGAATTTTTACTATTGTAATAGATTCATTAGGTGTTGGAGAAATGGAGGATGCAAAAGAGTATGGAGATGTAAATGTTGATACTCTTGGTCATATTGCAGAATCAGTAGAATCATTTAAAGTGCCTAACCTTGAAAAAATGGGAATTGCAAATTTACGTCCAGTAAAGCATTTAAAAGCTCAAGAAAAGCCATTAGGATATCAAATGAAAATGAGAGAAGCTAGTACAGGCAAAGATACTATGACAGGACACTGGGAAATCGCTGGCTTACACATTACTAAGCCATTCCAAACTTTTACTGATACAGGATTTCCTAAGGAGTTATTAGATGAGTTAATTAAAAGAACAGGTCATAATATAGTAGGAAATAAAAGTGCTAGTGGAACAGAAATATTAGATGAGTTTGGTGAACATCAAATGAAAACTGGAGATATGATTGTATATACTTCAGCGGATTCAGTATTACAAATATGTGGACATGAAGAAACATTTGGATTAGAAGAGTTATACAGATGTTGTGAAATTGCAAGAGAAATTACCTTAAAAGATGAATGGAAAGTTGGTAGAATAATTGCAAGACCATATGTTGGAGAAAGAAAAGGCGAGTTTAAGAGAACAAGCAATAGACATGACTACGCATTAAAGCCATATGGAAGAACAGTATTAAATGAGTTAAAAGACAGTAATTATGATGTTATTTCCGTAGGAAAAATAAATGATATATTTGATGGTGAAGGAATTACAGAATCACATAAATCAAAAAGCTCAGTTCATGGAATGGAACAAACATTAGAAATAATGGATAAGGATTTTGAAGGATTATGCTTTGTAAACCTAGTTGATTTTGATTCACTATGGGGACACAGAAGAAATCCACAAGGATATGCAGAAGAGTTAGAAAAGTTTGATGTTAGTCTAGGTAAAGTTTTAGAAAAACTTAAAGAAGATGATTTATTAATTATAACTGCAGACCATGGAAATGACCCAACATATATTGGATCAGATCATACAAGAGAACATGTACCATTCTTAGCTTACTCACCTTCAATGAAAGGAAATGGAGTATTAGAAACTTGTGATAGTTTTGCAGCAATAGGGGCAACAATAGCTGATAATTTTGATGTTGAAATGTCTGAAGGTACTATTGGAGAGTCTGTTTTATCAAAGTTAAACTAGTTTAAATAAAGTTAATAAGATTTTTTTATATAAAAGTTTTATAATTATTAAACACATTTATTAAAAAACAAACTATTACTATTAAGATTTTATAGTAGTAGTTTGTTTTTATTAAATTATTCTCTTATTAAAATTTTTTCTACTTCTGCAATATATAAAGTATGATAATCTTTTTCAGGATAAAATTGTTTATCAATATTTTTCTCTATAAAGCATTGAGGATCTAGTTCTTGAGCATATAACTTTTTACAGATAATTGTAAGCTTTGATTCTTCAAAAGCAGGAGTAGTATCGATATAAGTAACTGTTAAATTAGTTTTAGAAAGCTTATCTTCATTTCTTCCAGAAACTGTTCCTAAGTAGCTTAAATCCTTTTTGTAACTTTTATCAAAGAATGTAAGTGAAAATGTAGAAGAAGCATCTATAAATTCTTTAGTAAATCTTTGAGGTCTTAAAACTATAGAAACTACATTTTTTCCCCACATAATACCAAAGTTACCCCATGAAGCAGTCATTGTATTAATTTTATTTTCTTTTTCTGCTGTAATAAGCATCCAGTCATGACCAATTAATTTAAATGCACTTTCATTTAAATCTTCAGGTTTAATTTCTCTAAAATTACTCATAATATGTTCCCCCGTATTAAACTTATTAAAAAAATATATTATATACATTATTATACATATATACATAGAAATTGTATGTACTATAAATTAAAATATTAAGATATATAATAATATTTATTGAAAGGATAGTGTGACCTATACTAGTGCTTAACAAAATGTTATTGTTATGAAGAAAAAGTTGGATTAGTAATATTAGAAGTAATAGAAAAGAGAGTAATATATAAATTTTACTCTCCATCTATTGAATATGAAATATGTAATGTGGACTTTTAATAAGAAAAATTAATTTAATTATTTTCCCATAAGACATCTTGAGGCATTACTTCAAGGATAGTATTAAGTATTTCTATAATATTTTCTTTTTTTACATTAGAAGAAGATAAAAGTTGCTTATACTTTTTACTTCCCCTTTGTCCTTGGAATAGGCTTTGAAGTGGGGCAATTAAAGAATGAATACTATTGCCTTTTTTAATTTCTTCTATAACATATGGAGTATAAGACTTTATAATTTCTCCTCTTGAAATAGCTTTTGTATTTTGATTATTTTCATAAAGTTTATGGAAGTTAGCCAAAAGATAACAATTTTCATATGAAGCTCTTCCTATCATTACTCCATCTACCTTAGTAAGAGCGTCCCTAATTGAATCTAATGTTTTAAAGCCACCGTTAATTTCTATATTTAAATGATTGAAATCTCGTTTTAATCTATAAACCATATCATAATCAAGTGGTGGAATTTCTCTATTATCTTTTGGGCTTAAGCCCTTTAATATAGCAGAACGGGCATGAATTGTATATCTATCAGGTTTAGCTTTAGATACAATATCCAAAAATTCTAATAAATCTTCATATCCGCTCATTATAATCTTACTTTTTTCATTTTCTATAACATCAGTTCCATCTATTCCTATTCTATGCTTTATAGTAATAGGTTTAGTAGTTGCTTCTTTCATAGCACATAGGATTTCATAAACTAATTCTTTAGAAGACATTAGAGCTGCCCCCATTAAATTACCAGAAACTCTATCAGACGGACAACCACAATTTAAATTGACTTCGGTATAATTATAATAATTGGCTAATTTAACAGCTTTATAAGCATCTTCAGGGTTAGAAGCTGCAATTTGCAGTGCAACAGGACCTTCTTCTTCCCTAAAGTAAAGTATCTTATCTCTATCACCATTGATAATTGCTTGAGCTGTAACCATTTCTGTATAAAGTAGAGCATCTTTAGTTAAAAGTCTTGAAAAATATCTAAAATGCCTATGAGATTTGTCTACCATAGGGGCAATACTAATTTTCGGAGTTTCAATATTTGAAATATATTTTTCCATCATTCGTTTCCTTTCGTAGTTGTATTAAATTGCGAAGCAATTTATTAGTGAAAAGTTAGGAGTGAAAGAGTGAAAAGCTTAGGATATTTTGCTACGCAAAATTTAATCTATAAGTGCAAAACATCTTTTATTCAAAAAAATCCTGTAAGGATTTTCTCCTTAACTTTTTCCCTATTAACTATTTTGCTTCGCAAAATAATACAAATATTCACAAGTTATTTTTTATTATTATAGCATATAGAGTTAATAAAATAGTAATGTAATAAAAGTAAAATGTGATAAAATAGTAATTGGAATTAATATGGGAATGGTTGGTGATGATCATGGTAATAACTACTTTAGTTGAAAATACTTCATTATCGAAAGAGTTTAAATGTAAACATGGGTTATCTTTACATATTAAAACGAATAAGCATAATATATTGTTTGATTTAGGCTCTAATGGATTGTTTATTGAAAATGCTATAAAACTTAACATTGATATATCAGATGTGGATATTCTTGTTATATCTCATGGACATAAGGATCATGGAGGAGCTTTAAAGTTATTTTTACAACACAATAGTAAAGCAAAAATATATATTCATAAAGATGCATTTAATAAGTATTATACTTCAGTTTTAGGAGCACTTAAGTTTTATGTAGGATTAGATGATAGACTTCAATTTAATGAAAGAATTATATTCACTGAAGATATATTTAAAATTGATGAAGATATATGTATTTTTTCAAATGTCCCAAAGAGATATGAGACATCGAATCTAAATGACTCATTGTTTATTAAAATTGATGGGAAATATTATAAAGATGATTTTACTCATGAGCAAAGCCTATTGATAAGGGAAAATGATAAATATATATTAATTGCAGGATGTGCCCATAAGGGAATAGTTAATATAATAGATAAAGCAGAAGAAATAATGGATTCTAATCTATCAACTGTTATTGGTGGGTTTCATTTATTTAATCCAGTAAATAAAAAAAGTGAAAGCTTAGAATTTATTAGTAATATAGCTAAAAATTTAAGTAATAAGAATACTATTTTTTATACTTGCCATTGTACTGGGAATAAGGCATTTTATATATTAAAAGAAAATCTTAAGGATAAAATAATGTATTTATCCACAGGACAAGTTATAGAACTTTAATAAAAAAATCGTACCGTAAGATGGTACGATTTTATTTTTTATTAGAATCAAATAATAGCATAGTTACAAATATAGCTAGTAATACTCCTCTAGCGATATTAAAACCTATTACTCCTAAAGTTAAAAAATCTATTAGAACGTAACCAACTATGTAAATAGCACAGCAGATGATTGTCCAAATTATTTTACCCTTAGTTGTTTTTGTAGCTTTAAATGGAATCTTTCCACGGCTTATTAAATATTTTGATAAGTAATTAAAAATTACATTAGCTATAATAAATGATAATACAAGTGTTAATATATTAGCCAAATCATTAGCTCCTTTCAAATTTATAGTAATATTATAACATTTATTATGAAGGCTAAGTGTAACTTTATTTTGAATTTATAATAATTAGTTTTCTAACTCTAATAACATTTCGTATTGTCCAATAAAATTTTGACATCCAATAGAGGAGAGCATTTGTTTCATAGGGGCATAGCTACCATCTACATTAATAACAGATACTTTATTTGCTTTTGTATTTTTAATTAAATTTGTAATAATGCTTTTTCCAACTCCTTTATTTCTATACTTATCACGAACTGCAATTTGTGGAATATCTCCTGTATTTTTATCGATAATACCGTAACCGATAATTTTATTATTCTCTTTTACTAATGAGAATATGAAGCTATCTATAGTGGATTTTACGGAATCAATAGAATTTTGCCATGAAGGCTCAATATCCCAGAAATTTATTACATCATTCCATTCTTCTTCTGTTAATGTAGATTTATTTTCAGTATTATACATTTTAATAGGAGTATAGGAGGATTTATCTAATTTAAAGCAGTCAAATTCTCTTACAACTTTAAATCCTTGTTTTTTATATAGTTCAAAAGCTACAGTATTAGTTTTTAATACTTCAAGCAAATAATATTCTACATTATTTTTAATTAGCTCTTTTTTTATGTTGTTAAACATTGTTGTAGTAATTCCGTGCTTTCTATATTCTTTAATAACCCCTGTTCCTGTAGCATATATAGTTTTTTTATTATTCCAAATTCTTAATCCGTTATAAATAAATCCAATCAAATCATCTTCTTTAAATGTGCCAATTGAAATTTTAGGATTATAACCTCTTCTTAAAAGAATGTTTTCAAATTTAGAAATGGAAATATCAATCTCTACTTGATAATCTGAAAAAGCCAATATAAATGCTTTATGCAAAATATCAATAGGCGTATTTTCTAAAGTATTGTAGCTATACATTTTAAATCCTCCTTAATGTAATAACTATATTTTTACTGTTTATATTAGTCTATTATAGAAAATAAATTGTATTATATAAAATAAATATTTACAATAATAATTGACAAAAAAATAACAATAAAATACACTTAAAGTAATATAATAAAAAATGAGAGTTTTTAGTATTGTGTCTTTATTGACTACATACTAAAACTTATAACAAAATATAAATTAGTTCATATACATACCGATAAAAAATGAAATAACATAGGAAATATAGTTTAAAAATTAACAAATTATATCTTCGTTATAAAGTAAACGTTTGATTTAAAATAAAAATAATTATATTTGGGAGGTATTATATATGAAACTTAATGGTAAAGTTGCTGTGGTTACAGGTGCTAGTTCAGGGATGGGAAGATCTATTGCTCTTCTTTATGCAAAGGAAGGAGCTTCTGTTATTGTAGTTGCTAGAAGAAAAGAAAAATTGGATGAAATAGTTGAGATATCAAAGGATTACAATGGTACGATAATAGCTATGCAAGGTGATGTTTCAAAAAAAGAAGATAATGAAAAGATGATAGATCTTGCAATTGAAAAGTTTGGTAAAATTGATATTTTAGTTAATAATGCAGGTATAATGGATGAAATGATGCCAGTTGGTGAAGTTGAAGATGAATTATGGGAAAGTGTAATGAATGTTAATTTAAATGGCCCATTTTATGCTTGTAGAAAGGCAGTAAATTTAATGATACAACAAGGTGGAGGAAATATAATTAATGTTGGATCTATAGGCGGTTTAAATGGTTGTAGAGCTGGGGTTTCATATACAGCTTCTAAATATGCGTTATTAGGATTAACTAAAAATATTGGATTTATGTATGCTGATAAGGGTATAAGATGTAATGTTATTTGTCCTGGAGGAGTAGATTCAGAAATTGGAGTAGGGATAAGTCATCCTAGTCAATTTGGATTTTCAAGAGTTAAACTTGGGATGGAAAGCGTGCCTAGATCAGGATCTCCAGAAGAAATTGCAACAATAGCTTTATTCCTTGCAAGTGATGATTCTAGTTTGATCAATGGAGCAGAGATAGTTGCAGATGCAGGATGGACAGCATTTTAATACAAAAAGTTAAGTAATTTATAAAAACTTTATTTCGTGAAAATTCCAATGAAATCGTTAACAAAAGGTGGACATACCTTATAATTCAAATATAGTAAATTGGATAGTGATTGTTTAAGTGAAAACTAAACCTATTTACATGGGAAATATTCAACTTAAAGGTTGGTTTTATTTTGCATGTAAATGGGCTTTTTTAATAAATAGGGTATTGTAGAGTAAATATAATAATCAGATTAACATTAGTTACTTTTGATATTGAAGCTATTAAAAAAGAAGGATATAGTTTAGAAACTCCTATCATAGTTACTAATAGCTCAGATTATCTTGATTTTATAGGAACTGACAAAAAGTCAGTAAAACAAAATGATGAATTATTAACAGTTCTTAATTAAAAAGCCAGAACAAGAGTAGTAATAAGTTATTGTATAAAAGAAAGGAAGATGAAAGATGGGATTTAGAGAAGATTTCTTATGGGGTGGAGCTACTGCTGCAAACCAATGTGAAGGTGGATATAATGAAGGAGGAAGAGGCCTTGCAAATGCAGATGTAGTTCCTATAGGTAAGGATAGATTTCCTATTATAGCTGGAGAAATGAAGATGTTTGATTTTGATAATGAGCATTTTTATCCAGCAAAAGAAGCTATAGATATGTATCATAATTATAAAGAAGATATAAAACTATTTGGAGAAATGGGTTTTAAGACTTATAGATGTTCAATTGCTTGGAGTAGAATTTTTCCAAATGGTGATGATGAAACTCCAAATGAAGAAGGATTAAAATTCTATGAAGATTTATTTAAAGAGTGTCATAAATATGGTATTGAGCCATTAGTTACAATTACTCATTTTGATTGCCCTATGAATTTAATTGAAAAATACGGTGCTTGGAGAAATAGAAAAATGGTAGAATTCTATGAACGTCTTTGCACAGTTATATTTAATAGATATAAGGGCCTTGTTAAGTATTGGCTAACATTCAATGAAATTAATATGATACTACATGCATCATTTATGGGAGCGGGTATATGCTTTGAAGAAGGCGAAAATAAAGAGCAAGTTATGTATCAAGCAGCACACCATGAGTTAATAGCAAGTGCATTAGCTACAAAGATTGCTCATGAAGTAGATCCAAACAATATGGTTGGATGCATGCTAGCAGCTGGTGAGACATATCCTTATACTTGTAAACCAGGCGATGTTCTTGAAGCAATGAATAAAAATAGAGAAAATTACTTCTTTATAGATATTCAATCAAGAGGAGCTTATCCGGCATATGCTTTAAAGGAAATGGAGAGAAAAGGTATTAATATTAAGATGGAAGATGGAGATTCAGAAATCTTAAAGAAATATACTGTAGACTTTATATCATTTTCTTATTATTCTTCAAGATGTGCAAGTTCAGATCCAGAAGTTAATAAGCTAACAGAAGGAAATATATTTGCATCACTTAAAAATCCTAACTTAGATGAAAGTGAATGGGGATGGCAAATTGATCCACTTGGACTTAGAATAACTTTAAATTCATTATATGATAGATATCAAAAACCTTTATTTATTGTAGAAAATGGACTTGGAGCAGTAGATACTCCAGATGAAAATGGGTATGTTGAAGATGATTATAGAATTGCTTATTTAAGAGAGCATATTAAAGCTATGAAGGATGCAGTTGATATCGATGGTGTTGACTTACTTGGATATAAAACTTGGGGATGTATTGACTTAGTAAGTGCAGGAACTGGTGAAATGAAAAAACGTTATGGATTTATTTACGTAGATCGTGATAATGATGGTAAAGGAACTTTAAAGAGAAGTAAGAAAAAGAGCTTTGATTGGTATAAAAAAGTTATTGCTTCAAATGGAGAAGAACTTTAGTTATTAGCATAAAAAATTTAGTTATAGATATAAAATAAGAAATCTAATAAATAAAAAATTAAGTTATAGAATTTATTGATAGATAAGTTTTTAATGAATGTATATCTTAATGGTACAAGGCTATATCAAATTTATTTTGATATAGCCTCATAATATTTATAAAAAAATTATGAGATAAATAGTAAAGACATTTATCTAGTAAGTAATTACAAAATTTGATATTCTATAAAGAGAAAGTGATACAACCTAAAATATTATAAAATAAGTAAAATATATAGAGTAAATGGGGAGTATATTATGAAAAAGTTAAGTCATGGTTGCACGTTAGATTGTTTTGATTGTTGTAAGTTTAATATTTACGTTGATAAAAATGAAATAGTAAAAATTCAAGGAGATAAAGAGCATCCTTATACTAAAGGATTTATATGTAAGAAGGGATTAGCACACTTAGATAGATTAAAGCACAGGGAAAGAATATATTCTCCAATGATAAAGATAAATGGTGAATGGAAGGAAATATCTTTTGATGAAGCTTTAAATATTATGGCTGAAAAGCTTAAGTATTACAAAAATAAATATTCTTCAAAGTCGATATTATACTATGAGCAATATGGAAATGGTGCATTACTTAAAAGTATGGGAGATTTATTCTTTAATTTTTATGGGGGAGTGAGTAAATCTAAAGGTGGACCATGTTGGAGTGCTGGAATTAAGGCACAAACATATAATTTTGGAGATGTGAAAAGCCATTCATTAGATGATATGATAAATAGTAAAACAATATTTGTATGGGGGAAAAACCCTGCTTTTACAACTATACATACAATGCAAAGTATAAAAAAAGCTAAGAGTAATGGAAGTAAGATCGTAGTAATTGATCCAATATACACAAAGACTGCAGAAATGGCAGATAAATATGTGAGAATCAAACCTAATGGCGATGGAGCTCTTGCGCTTGCAATGGGAAAAATAATAATTGATAAAAATTTATATGATAGAAATTATATAAAAAGCTATGTTAATGGTTTTGAAGATTATAAGAATTATGTAGAAAGCCTAAATCTTGAAGATTTAATAGAAATTTGTGGTGTAAGTAAAGACGATATAGAAGAATTAGTTATGCTATATACAAATAAGTATTCTACTATATTGCTTGGATATGGTATGCAAAAATACAAAAATGGTGGAAATACCATAAGCTTAGTAGATATTTTAGGAGCTATCACAGGTCAAATTGGATTTGCTGGCGGTGGTATTAATTATGCTAATAAAGTTTATCCAAATGTAATTGATTCTGACCCTTATAATAGCGAGAAATCTTGTGAAAATAGATTTTTTTATGTAAGTCATATGGCCGATTTTATAAATGATTCATTATTAGGAAGAGACTTTTATGATGATGATAAAGTTTATTTGAAAGATGCTAGTTTAGACAAAGAAAGTAAAAAATATAATACACCAATAAAGATGTCTGTAATTACAAAAAGTAATTTATTAAATCAACTGGCTAATTTAAATAATTTAAATGATGCATTTTCAAAAGTAGAATTTAAAGTATGTTTTGATATGTTTATGACTGATACAGCTAAGGAATGTGATTTGTTTATTCCAACTACAAGTACATTAGAAAGTGAAGATTTAATATATAGTTCTATGACAAGTCCATATATAATTTATAATGAAAAGGCTGTTGAACCTAAAAATGAATTAATGGATGAATATGAATTTTTTAAAGAGCTTGCAAAAAGAGTTAAGTTAGATAATTATCCATATGTTGATAAACAAGAATATTTATCAAAAGTTATAGAACCATTAAAGAAGTTTAATGATGAAGTAGATATAGAATATTTAAAAAATAACTATTTTACAATTCATAAACCTGTAGCTTGGGAAGATAAAAAATTTAAAACAGCTTCAGGGAAATTTGAAATATTCTTTAACGAAAGCTTATATTTAGAAAATAATAATAAAAAAGATAATAAATTAAGTTTTAAATTACTTACTTGCCATAGTAGAGATACTTTATCAAGCCAACATATGATGGATGAAGATGGAATTTCTGTTGCTTATATAAATGAAGAAATGGCAAGGAAGCTATCATTTAATGAAGAAAAAATAGTTACTTTAAGAAATCATAATGGAGAAATAAGAGTAAATTTAAAAATTGATAATAGTGTAGCTGATTTTATAGTTTTAATGTATGTTGGATGGTGGACAAAACATGGAAATCCTAATTATTTAACAGATTCAGGAGTATCTGATATAGGTGGACAAGTAACTTATAATGAAACAGAAGTAGAGATAGATTTTGCTGTTTAAATAAATGTTATAAATAAAAATATTGTAGAGAAATAATTATAGATAGTTTGGAAAAGGTAATTCAAGTTTGAATTATTGAACTTATTAAAAAACAGTATAATGACATATTTATTTTAAACTATAAGTTATGTTAATTATTTTATAAGAAAAGGATATTAGTTTTACTTGTAATTAAGTAAAATTAATATTCTTTTTTTATCTTAAAGTATATAAATTTGAGCTTCATAAATTCTTCATAAATTCTTTAATATTTATTGCGAAATTTAATTAAAAATATTTAAATTTGATATTTAGAATTTAGTATATGGAAGATGAGTTGTAAATGGAGGTAATAAAAATGAAAATATTAGTTATTATTCCTGCTTATAATGAAGAGAAAAGTATATATAATGTAGTTTCATCTGTTAAATTAAATATTCCATTCGCAGATGTTCTGGTTGTAAATGACGGCTCATGCGATAACACCTATGGTGAGGCTATAAGAGCAGGAGCTAAGATTATAAACTTAACCAATAATTTAGGGATAGGAGGGGCAGTTCAAAGCGGATATATTTATGCATATATCGAAGGATATGACATTGCTATACAGGTAGATGGAGATGGACAGCACAATCCAAGGGATTTAAAGAATCTTATTAATGAAATAGAAGACGGGAATACTGATATTGTAATAGGATCTAGATTTGTTGAAAGAACTGAATATAAACCGAGTTTTTTTAGAAAAGTTGGGATTAAATATTTTTCTATGTTAGTTTCAATATTATGTGGAAGAAATTATTATGATACAACATCCGGATATAGGGTAGTAAAAAGAAAAGGGATAGAACTTTTTTCAAATTACTATCCAAAAGATTATCCAGAAGTTGAAACAATAGTATATGCATGTAAGAATGGATTAAATATAAAAGAGATTAAAGTTGAAATGAATGATAGAAAAGCAGGAAAATCATCTATCACTCCTATTATGGCGATATATTATATGATAAAAGTAACAGTATCAACTATAAATGTTGCACTTTATTGTAGTTATAGTAATGTTAGATGTCTAAATAAGAAGGAGAGTGAAGTGATTAGATGAAATCATTAATAACTACGATTTTTGTAGTCTATACTATTTATGAAATCTTTAATTTGAAAAAAAGAGTTATAAGATTAACACAAGAAAATGCAATTTTTTTACAGCTATTAAAGGAGAAAGAAAATAAATGATGTATTTATTAATAAGCATAAATATTGTTTTATTACTTTTAGGACAAGTTATATGGAAACTAGGTACAAAAACAATAAATTTTGAAATGAATTTAAAAGGTATATTTAATTTTATTCTTAATCCCTACGTTTTAGGAGGAGGAATTATATACGTAATTGCAAGTATAGTCTGGATTTATATACTATCAAAAGAAGATTTGAGTAAGGTATATCCATTACAAAGTCTTTGTTATGTGTTTGGTGCAATTATTGGAGTATTTATATTTAATGAGAATATGAGTGCTCTTAGAATACTAGGATTATTTCTAATATTTTGTGGAGCATTTATAATAAGTTTAAGTTAGGGAGAGAAAAATAGATGTTTTCAATAAAGAAAGAAGAAAAGAATATAAAAGTAGCTCTTATTTTAATAGAAGTAATTTTTGCTTTAATAGCTTTACTTTATATATTAAAGTTTGGAGATTCAACGCTTCTAGGAAGCATGGAAAGTTTTGATAATGATGATGTTAAATATATAAGAAGTGCTTGGAATTTAGTAGAGAATAAAATATTATCCTATGAAAATATAACTGAGCCAACTGTATATATTATGCCGGGATTAACTTTTATACTATCAGGTTTTGTTGCATTATTGGGTAAGTTTAATGCAATAGTAGCATTTAGAATATTTCAGATATTTATTCAATGTGGTTCCTTATATATAATTTTCCTTATAGGAAGAAAATTATTTAATAGTAGGATTGGAATAATTGCATGTTTAATTAATTCGTTGTATGTAGTAGAGTTTTATGTTACAAGTTTAATTCTTATGGAAACTATTTTTAAATTTTTATTACTTTTATTAGTATATTTAAGCATGTATGCAATTGAAAGAAAAAATACAAGGTTATATATAATAGCAGGAATAGTATGGGGGACAGCATGTTTATTTAGGCCTACAATTGCAGCATTTCCAGGAGTAATACTATTAGCTTGGATAATGAAAAAGGAATACAAATTGAAGGATATGTTTAAGTATGCTAGTATTGTTTTAGTAATATTTTGCTTAATTATGACACCTTGGTGGATAAGAAATTATAAGCAATTTAATACTTTCATACCTTTTACAGCATCTAGTGGAAATCCATTTTTACAAGGAACATTTGTAAACTATGATCAAAGTGGTGGTTTTGGAGTTCCATATGAAAAAGGCGAAAATTATATTGAAAGCAATAAAAATGAAATTAAAGCAGGAATAGAAAGATTAAAAATTTATGGTAGGGAAGAACCCATTAAATATATATACTGGTACACTCTGGGTAAAACATTTTATTTTTGGAAATCACCATTTTATTGGAATGGTGTAATAGGTTTTATATTAGCTCTGATTCAACATTATTTTATTTTAATTTCAGCAATAGCGGGAATAGTAATGTGTAAGAAAAAGTCAACTTGGAATTTTGATATACTTATTATATTAGGAACCGTAATACTATTTAATCTTGTTTATTTACCTTATTTCACATTTGAAAGATATTCTTATCCATTAATTTCATTGCTTACAATTTTTTCAGGATATATAATTGATAATTTGATAAAAAAGAAGAGAGTAAAAAAGATTGATTGAAAGAAGGATGTTTTTTATGGATGATAATAAAACAATATTAGTAGTTGATGATGAAAAAGATATTAGAGAAATAATAGAAATTTATTTAATTAATGAGGGATATAATATTGTTTTAGCTAGTGATGGGATAGAAGCTTTAGAAAAATTAAAGAAAGAAAAAATAGATTTGATAATTTTAGATATAATGATGCCTAAACTTGATGGTATTAGAACTTGTATTAAAATAAGGGAAGATAAAAAAATGCCTATTATAATGCTTTCAGCTAAAAGCGAAGATAGTGATAAAATATTAGGACTAAACATAGGTGCGGATGATTATATTATAAAGCCTTTTAACCCACTTGAGCTAGTAGCAAGGGTTAAATCGCAGTTAAGAAGAGTTACTAGTTTTAGTGAAGCCAAAGAAATTAATGATGAAGAAATATATATAGATGGACTTAGAATCAATAAAGCAAATAGAGAAGTTTTGGTAGAGGATAGAAATATAAAATTGACGCCTAGGGAATTTGATATATTAGAAGTTTTAGCGATAAATAGAGGCAGAGTATTAAGTACAGAACAAATATATGAAAAAGTATGGAACGAGCCATTTTATAATTCTGAAAATACAGTGGCTGTCCATATTAGAAATATAAGAGAAAAAATTGAGATTAATCCTAAAGATCCTAAGTATATAAAACTTGTATGGGGAGTTGGATATAAAATTGAGAAATAAAGGACAAAAAAAATTATTTGTATGGAGTTTAAAAAAAGAGTTTTTATTATTAAGTATAGTTACATTTATAATAGTTATTAGTGGGATTATTCATAGTATTAATATTGTTAAATACAATTCCAATGAAAGTTTAATTAATATTTTTAATAAAACTTATATAGATATACAAAGGTATGTTAATAGACTTGATGATAACAGTAAGGAATATTTAAATGAAGTATGCGAATTGAATAAAGTTAATGCAGCTATTATAGATACACAGGGAAATATTTATATGAAATCAAAAAATGTAGATTCAAATATAATTGATGTTAATAAAATTCAAAATATATTTCAAAATAAGTATTCTGACGAGAATATTTATCAAAGATATGACATTAGCTTAGATAATGAAGATTACAATCTTTTAATATGGAGAGAACAGGTAGGAAATGAGGTAATTATAAAAGTAATTTCATCTATTTCATTAAGTTTTCTACTAGCAATAATAATAATATATATTTATACAATTAGAAAAGCTAGATATATAAGAGAATTAACCAAAGGAATAAATGAGTTTTCATTAGGTAATTTAGATTATATAATATCAGAAAAAGGAAAAGATGAATTAAGATCCTTAGCAAAAGGAATGAACTTAATGGCTAAGAATTTAAAAAACAGTATAGCTTCAGAGCGAAGCCAAGAAAAATTTAAATCTGAATTAATTACAAATGTTTCTCATGATTTAAGAACTCCACTAACATCAATAATAGGATACTTACAACTTATTGATAATGAAAAAACTTCTGAGGAAAATAAAAAAAGATATACTAAAAGTGCAATAGAAAAATCTTATAAATTAAGAGAGTTAATTGGAGATTTATTTGAGTATTCTAAGCTTCAATCTAATTCAGTTACTTTAAATAAAAGTAATGCAAATATAATTGAAATAATAGAGCAGAGTATAGGAGAGTTATATATTGAAGCTGTAGAGAAAAATATAGTATTTATTAAGAAATATGAGTATTCAAACATAAATTTGAATGTTGATTCCAGTAAAATAGGTAGAGTTTTTCAAAATGTTTTATCAAACTCTGTAAAATACAGTAAGAGAAATAGTGATATTTCAATTAATATTTTAAAAGATAAGAATAATATCATAATATCTTTTGAAAATGAAATAGAACACGAATCATTAAAGGACATAGATAAAATTTTCAATAGGTTTTATAGATGTAATGAATCTAGGAATTCAGATATTCCAGGTTCTGGGCTTGGCTTAGCAATAGCCAAAAATATTATAGATCTTCACAGTGGAGATATTTACGCAGAATGTAACAATAATACATTTAAATTATATATTAAGCTATCAGTTGTTTAAGATGAGAGCATTAATGATATAAATTCATTAATGCTCTCATTTAACTAAATAAATAGTATTCAATCTATAGATAGAATACTAAAAAATTATATTTGGTTTTTTAATTTTCAAATAGTATTAATAATAATTAATACATCTAGAGTAAGTAAATAATAATTTAAATTATAAAAAATTAAAGAAATATATATTTAATTGAAATTCATTGTATTTATTATAATAAGGATATAAAAGATAAATTTGACATTTAATAAATAAATGTTTAATAATAAATATGAACAAAAGTTTAACAGATAGGGGGAGACATATGAAATTTTATAATAACTTAAAACTATCTACACGATTATTAATTTATTTCTTAAGTACTATTTTTTCAATGGGGGTAATTGGAATAATAGGAATATACAATATGTATAGTATTGATAAATCTGTAGATTATTTAAATAACATTACTATAAAATCAATTGATTCAATTAATAAGATAGATAAAAATCAATTGAATATTTATAAAGATATACAGTTAATGGAAAATTCGAGTAGTAAGACTAATTTAGATGAATTAATAAAAGAAATTACTGATGCTTCAGAAGAAAGTGAAAAGCAAATTGCAATTTACGAAACTACAATAGATGATGAAGATGAAAGAAACATTTTTAATGAATTTAAAGTTAATTTGAAAGTATTTAACGAGTCTGTTAAAAAGTATATAAATTTTATATATAATGGGAATAAAAAAGAAGCAGAAATGCAACTTTCAACTATGAACCAGGCAAGAGAAAATATGAGATATGAGCTAAATAAATTATTAGAGTTAAACGAACAATGGGCAAATGAAATTAAAGTTGAAGGTAATGAAACCTTTAGTAATTCACTAAATCTAATTATTTTTATTATAGTAGTATTATCGATATTTGCAAGTTTATTTGCATTTTTAATGCAAAGTTCAATAAAGAAATCTTTAAATAAAATAAGAGGATTAGCTAATAGATTATCTAATTATGATTTAGCAGATCCAATTATAATAGAATCAAATGATGAGTTTGGGGAAATAGGAAATAATTTAAATAAGGCGCAAGAAAATATTAGTGGATTAATAAAAAATATTATGGATACTTCTCAAGATATGAGTGCTTCAAGTGAAGAGTTATCAGCTACAGTGGAGGAAATGACTGCAAAATTTGAAAGTATAAATGCTTTAACAAGTGAAGTTAATTTAGGTGTACAAGAAAATAGTGCAACAGCTGAGGAAATATCTGCAGCAGTACAAGAAGTAGATGCAAGTGTTAATATACTGTCAAATAAAGCAATGGAAGGTAGTAATAATGCAGTTGAAATAAGAAATAGAGCAACAAAAATTGAAAAGGCTAGTAAAGTAGCAACCGAAAATACAAAAGAAGTTTACAGTGAAATGGAAAAACAAGTTTTAAATGATATAGAAAAAGGAAAAGTTGTATCAGATATTAAAGTAATGGCAGAAACTATTGCAGACATAGCAGAGCAAACAAATCTTTTAGCACTTAATGCAGCTATAGAGGCAGCAAGAGCAGGTGAGCAAGGAAAAGGATTTGCTATAGTCGCTGAAGAGGTAAGAAAATTAGCAGAACAATCTTCAGAAGCTGTAGGTAATGTTAAATTTACTATAGAAAAGGTGCAAGAAGCATTTAAAAGTTTATCGGGCAATAGTAATAAGCTATTAAAGTTTATGAATGATAATATTGTTCCTGAATTTGAAACATTTGTAGAGATTGGAGAACAGTATCAAGGTGATGGAATATTTGTAAATAATATGTCAGAAGAGCTAGCAGCAATGACAGAAGAAGTTTTAGCGACAATGAATCAAGTTAATGAAGCAGTTCAAGGTATGGCAGATATGGCTCAAAAGTCATCAGGTAACTTAGATGGAATAAATGAAAGTGTTGATGAATCTACTAAGGCTATGGAACAAATAGCAGATACAGCTCAATCTCAAGCGGAGCTTGCACAAGATTTAAATGAAATGATTCAAAAGTTTAAGGTCTAAAATTATATTAGTATATATGTTAAACTATGTTATAATTAATAAGATATATTATATAAAGTTATTGAATTGAAGTATAAAATTAGCATTTATAAGTGCTTTTGCATATGTTTTAATGTATAAAAAATATATAAGTTTACTCAGATTTGAAGACAAGTTACTGAATAATTAGATTTATATATATTGGATTTTTTATTCTAGCAATAGAATTATTATTAATTTTTATAAAAGTGTATCGAAAGGTACGCTTTTTATAATATGAAAGATATGATAGGGAGGAGATGAACTATGGTTATATCATATTTTAAAGACTTATTTGATGATAAAAAATTTCTAAAGAAAACTGTAGCTATTGGAATTCCTATAGCAATACAGGCACTTCTTAATACAACTTTAAACCTTGTTGATACTATGATGATAGGAACTTTAGGGCAAAGTGCTATTGCAGCAGTTGGATTAGCTAATAAGGTGTTTTTTGTTTTTACTTTATTATTATTTGGTGTTGTAAGTGGATCTTCAATACTAACTGCTCAATATTGGGGGAAGAGAGATGTAAAGAATATAAGAAGAGTTCTTGGGATATCACTTATTATAGGACTTTTAGGTTCTATTATTTTTATGTTATCAGGACTTTTAATACCAAAGCTTGTCATGAGAATTTTTACTCCAAGTGAAAATACAATAGCTGTTGGAGCCTCTTATCTAGTCATAGTAGCTTTAAGTTATCCTTTAACTGCAATTACAAATTGCTACATATCACTTTTAAGGGCAACCAATAGAGTTAAGGCTCCAGTTTTTATAAGTGTAGTAGCTATTGGAGTTAATGTAATATTAAACTATACATTTATATTTGGTAATTTTGGAGCACCAAGACTAGAGGTTCAAGGGGCTGCAATAGCAACTGTTATTGCTAGATTAGTTGAATGTTTATCTATTTTGGCTATTGTTTATATAAGCAAGGGTCCAGCAGCTGCTAAGATAAAAGAACTTATTAGTTTTGATAAGGAGTTCATTAAAAAGTATTTAGTCACAGTATCACCTGTTATTGCTAACGAATTTATGTGGGGGCTTGGAGTCACTATGTATTCATTAGTTTATGGAAGAATGGGAGATGAAGCTGTTGCATCAATTACAATAACTCAAAATGTTGAACAAATATGTGTTGTTTTATTCCAAGGATTAAGTTCAGCTACTGCTGTTATTTTAGGAAATGAATTAGGTGCTAATAAGCTAAAGGAGGCAGATAAACATGCTAGGAGCTTCTTTGTATTACAGCTACTATTAACAATAGTTATGGGGTTAGTATGCTTTATGATAAGAACTCCATTAATTAAGTTATTTTCTGTTCCAGATAATATAGCATTAGATATAACTAAATGTTTAACTGTATTTATATGTTATTTACCATTTAGAATGTTTAACCTAGTTAATATAGTAGGTGTTCTTAGAAGTGGTGGAGATACAAAGGCATCTTTACTTTTAGATATTACAGGAGTATGGTGTGTTGGAATACCAATGGCTTTCTTTGGAGGAATTATTTTAGGATTACCTATTTATTACGTTTATGCAATGATAACACTTGAAGAGGTTTATAAGTTTATATTAGGATTTAGAAGGTATAAACAAAAGAAGTGGCTTAAAAATATAGTTGGAGCTTAGATATTAAAAGCAGTTTTTACTTAAAAATATACTTTAATCGTAATAATGAAAGTATCAAGGGGGCTTTTAGTTGAATGCAAAAAAAGTAAAGATAAAAGGCATTATTAGGCGCATAAGAGAAAAGATACCTAGTCATGAAATAACATCTGAATCATTAAGGTTAGGAATACTATTAGCAATAGTTGGAGGGTTTTTAGATGCATATACATTCATATGTAGAGGCGGTGTATTTGCCAATGCTGAAACAGGAAATATTGTATTAGTTGCACTTGGAATTACAAATAGGAATTATAAAAATGTATTTATGGCTGCACTTCCTATTTTTGCATTTGTAGTCGGTGTTATAGTGACAGAAATAATAAGAGAAAAATCAATAAAGAATTATTCAGAATCAGCAAGGGCTGAAAAGTTTATTTTAATTATTGAAGCAATTGTACTTTTTATTATTGGATTCATACCAGACACTGTACCAGATATATTTGTAACTACAACTATATCTTTTGTTTCATCAGTGCAAATTTCATCTTTTAGGAGATTAGTTGATTCACCATATAGCACAACTATGTGTACAGGAAATTTAAGAACAGCTTCACAAGCTGCATATTTAGCAATAACTAAAAAGGATGAGGCTGCATGTGCAAGATCAATAAGATATATAATAGTAATTGCTTCGTTTTTATTTGGTGCATCTTTAGGCGGGATATTAACTGTAAATTTTGGTGTCAAATCAATATGGACATGCTCTATTATATTATTTATCTCAAAAATTTTATTTAGCATAGATGAATACAGATTAATCAAAAGAGATATATAAAAATGGAAAGAAATTTCCATATAATTAATTGTTGAAATTATATTAATGTTTGTGTATAATACGAATATAAATTAAGAAATGCTCGTATATCATCGGTGATATGGACCGAAAGTTTCTACCTGCTAACCGTAAATAGGCAGACTACGAGGTATTGGATTTGAAAAAGAAATTATTATAAATAGATTTGTAATATAAATTTATGATTTTATTTCTATTTTAAGACAACACCTCGATTACGAGGTGTTTTTTTTATTACTTAAACAATGGAGGATGAAGTCATGGATAAAGCAAAAGCAACAGATGGAATTAACCTAACATATGGAGTTGATGATAATCCATCAATATCAGAAAAAATATTGTTTGGAATTCAGCATATATTTGCTGCATTTGGTGGAATAATAGTTGTTCCATTAGTTATATCTAGTGCATTAGGTTTTGATGCTAAAACAGGGACAGCATTAATAAGTGCATCAATACTTGCAGCTGGTCTCGCAACAATAATACAAGCTAAGGGTATAGGCCCAGTAGGTTCAAAAGTAGCATGCATAATGGGGACAGACTTTACTTTTGTATCACCATCTATTACAGTTGGATCAGTTTTAGGATTACCAGGAATAATTGGAGCTACTATTTTGGGTGCAGTTTTTGAAGTAGTACTTAGTTATTTTATAAGACCATTAATGAAGCTATTTCCACCACTAGTTACAGGAACAGTTGTATGTTTAATTGGTTTAACATTATTACCTGTATCAATAGATTGGGCTGCAGGGGGAAGTGGAGCTGCAGATTATGGTAGTATAAAAAATATATCAATTTCAATGCTTGTACTTTTTGGAACGTTATTACTAAATCGTTATGGAAAGGGAATGCTTAGCAGTGCATCAATACTTATAGGAATGGTTGTTGGGTATATTGTATGCATTCCACTTGGATTAGTAGATTTTACAGCAGTTAAAGAAGCAAGTTGGATTTCAATGCCTAAGATATTTGAATATGGAGTTACTTTTGATTTAAAAGCACTTATAGCATTTATTCCAGCATATTTCGTTACTGCAATTGAAACAGTTGGATGCTTAAAAGCAGTGGGAGAAGTTTCAGAAGTAGATATGACTGACAAACGTATAGGAGCTGGCGTATTATCAGATGGTATTGGAAGTATGATAGGTGGTGTCGTTGGTACATTACCGAATACTACATTTAGTCAAAACGTTGGATTAATACCTTTAACAAAAGTAGCTAGCCGTTATGTAGCAGTTATGGCAGGTATTATATTAGTTATATTAGGATTTTTACCTAAACTTGCAGCAATAGTTAATAGCATTCCTCAGCCTGTTTTAGGGGGAGTTGGAATAGTTATGTTTGGAACTGTTGCAGCAGCAGGAATAAAAACATTAAGTAAAGTAAAAATAAATGAACGTAATCTTTTAATAATAGCTACATCTATTGGATTAGGACTTGGAGTAACATTTAGACCAGAGTTTATTGCACAACTACCAGAAGGATTAAAAATGATTTTTGCATCAGGAATATCAACTGGGACAATAACAGCATTAATATTAAATGTAGTTTTAAAAGAAGACAAAGAAGAAATAGAAGTAGCAGATGAAAGTGATATAGAAGCAGCATAATAAATAAATGAAATAATAAAACCCTCAACAAATGAAATTGTTGGGGGTTTTAATTTATAAGTGAAAAGTTAAGAGTGAAAAAGTGAAAAGTTGAAGAAGTTTTGCTATGTAAAACATAACTATTGTATATTTAAGTATAATCAGTTATTATAATGAAATTTTATTGTATCTATTATATAATGAAATTATGTTCAATTTAGATATTTAGGGGGAGAAAATGAAAAATATTAATAAAGCTTTAAAAATTTCTATTGCCTTAATAGGGTTATCTTTAATAATAACACTTTTAGTATTAAGCAAACTGAAATTAGATAAGCCTGTATTTTTGAAAAATTATAAAGAAGTTGAGCTTATGGAAAATGAGGAAGTCTATTCAATTTCAGGTTTTGATATTGAATTGAAATACATAGCAAATATAAAAGATAAAAGAAAAGTATCATCTGTAACTTTTAAAGAAGCACCAGAATTAAATTTTTATGCAAGTGAAAATAATTCTATGGGATTAATGAGTTCTTATGATTACAGTAATGATAATATTGAAAGTCATGGTAGATATGGAGTACATACAGTTTTTTTAAGTTTAAACTCTCAAAAGTATGATTATGAATTTGATAAAGAACTTGAATTAAGTGAGGCAACTGTAACTTTTGATGATGGGCTTACTATGGAGGTTGATTTAGGAAAGGTAATACTATATAAGTACGATATGGATAAATATGATTATGATAAAAAGATATTGAAATGGCATAGTGTACAAAGCTCAAATGATGGCATTAGTAAAGTGGGATTTTTAGTTAATGATTACATAAGAATATCAAATGTTTATTCACCATTATTTGAGGATACTAAGGACTTATTTGATTTTAATATAGACAAGTTGGGAAGTATGGATAAGAAAGAGTTGATTTATAATAAAAATGAGAATTTATATTTTACTTCTAAATTTTATAATATAGATGATATAGAAAGAAAACTTTATAGTTACAATATAAAGCCTGTTATTTATTTTAAAGATGGAAGTGGAAATGATCATGAACAGAGAATAAATAATTTAACTTATAAACCTTACTTTAGTTTTAGTGATATTTATAAATATTTAAAAGTAAAGGGGAAAATATAAATGATTCGTGGTTATAAAAAAGTCTTTTGGGGAATATTTTTTACAGCTTTTCACTTTAATTTTGGACCTATTAAGATTTTACCAAACTTTATTGCAATATTGATTATGTCATCTGGAATAAGAGAAATATTGATTGATAATGAAAATGACTCACTTAACATGTCATTAAAGTTAAATAATATAAGCGCCTTTATTTCATTTATTACATTTGTATTACCATTTATGGGGATTGAAAACTTAGAGAGTAATATAATTTTTAATACTATATGGTTTAATTTAGGAAGTATTTTAGAAATTATAATTATAGTAAAACTTTTAGAAGGAACAACACAAATTTTATATGAAAAATATAATAGTGACTTAGGAAGAGAATATGAAAAGAAAGCAATAAAGTATCTTTGGTTATATTCAGTAGTAGTAATAGTAAGTAATTTTAATTTTATATTTATTTCAGAGGCTGTAGCACTAGTAACAGCTATATATGCATTAATAATAAAAATATGGATAATGTTATCATTTAAAAAACTATATAAAGATGATTTACAAATAGCTAAATAAATTTATGAAAATTTACTAATAATACTTTTATAGAAATATGGAGGTGTTATTAATGATTAAAGATATATTAAATGAATTGATACTTAAAAATTCAGAAAATCTATCTCAACATAATTTTGAGAGAAATACAGTATTAGGAATGAATAGAGATTTGGATAAATTAAAAATAAATGATGATATTTCTAATGAAGATATAATAGTTGATGAATATTCATCAAAAATAACCAATGCTTATGTAGAACTTAAGGACGTTGTAGAAAATAAGGACAAATATGAAATTTCAAAAGATGATAAAAATAAGGTTGATTTAAATTCATTAACTTTAAATAAAGAATAATATATTTAGAATAAAATTTAGATAGCACGTCTATGAAATGATAAGCTCTCTTTATAGTATACAGTTTAAATACTAAAAACTAATACTATAGAGGGAGTTTTTTTATTATTTTAGTTAGTACATACAAGATTGCTTTGGATTGGAATAAAATAACTGAATAAGTAAACTCATATATGTTTAATTTTTTGTAAGGTGGAATTTAAAAATCTTTTAAGATTAATTTAAGGTAGTAATGATATTATTTACTCAATGAAATTGTAGGAGGAAAATTTATGAGTAAAAAACTTATTGCTATATTATCAGTAATTTCTTTATGCATAGGAGTTACTGGATGCACAAATAAACAAGCGAATACCAATAAAACTTCCATAAGCAGTGAAAGAATTGAAAATGTAAATGTAAATGCTACTATAACTTTAGGAGATAACATTTCTATAGAAGGAAATGGAGCAGATGTAGAAGGAAACAAGGTTATAATAAATTCAGCAGGAACTTATAGAGTTTCAGGAACTTTAAGTGATGGGCAAATAGTAATAAATGCTGGAGATGAAGATAATGTAGAACTTATATTAAATGGTGCTAATATAAGTTGCTCTAATAGTTCAGCAATATATGTTAAGAATTCTAAAAATACATATATAATTTTAGCTGATGGAACAGAAAATCAAGTAACAGATGGAGAAAATTACGTGCTTGAGGATGAAGCCACTGATGAACCAAATGCTGCAATTTTTAGTAAATCTGACTTGTTTATTAATGGTACAGGGTCTCTTATAGTAAATGCTAATTATAATAATGGAATAACAAGTAAAGATGATTTAGAAATAGGAGATGCTAATATATCAGTAACTTCTGTACATGATGGTATTAGAGGAAAAGATTCTATTACAATAGCAAGTGGAAATATAACTATAAACTCACAATGTGATGGAATGAAATCTAACAATTCAGAAGATGAAGAAAGAGGATATGTATTAATTCAAGGTGGAACTATTAATATAACATCAGGTGAAGATGGAATACAAGCTGAAACAAATACTATAATCACTGGAGGAGATATAACTATTAAATCAGGTGGAGGAAGCGAAAATAGCAGTAAAGCTAGTAGCTCATGGGGAGCATTGGGAAATCCTAAAGACTTTGGACCTCAAGAAACAACACTAGAAGAAACTGAAAAAGCAAGTGCTAAGGGAATAAAAGCTGTAGTAGGAATAAAAATTGATTCTGGAAATATAAAAATTGATTCATCTGATGATTCAATACATTCTAATGGCAATGTAGAAATTAACGGAGGTAGTATTAATGTTTCATCAGGTGATGACGGTATTCATGCAGATTCAGTAATAGATATAAATGACGGAGATATTAATATATCAAAATCCTATGAAGGAATAGAAGCTGAAACAATAAATATCAATGATGGGAACATAAAATTAGTTGCAAGTGATGATGGTATTAATGCTGCAGGTGGAAATGATGGATCTTCAATGAATGGAAGACCAGGACAAAATAGTTTTGCTTCATCAGGTAATGGAACAATCAATCTTAATGGTGGAAAGATTATTGTAGATGCAAGTGGAGATGGTATTGATGCTAATGGATCAATATATATGAAGGAAGGAACTGTTATAGTAAATGGACCTGAAGATAATGGTAATGGAGCTTTAGACTATGATGGAAAGTTCGAAATTTCAGGTGGACTTCTAATAGCAGCAGGAGGAGCAGGTATGGCTCAATCACCAAGTACAACATCAACACAAAATTCAGTTAATATATTTACAAGCTTATCAGCAAATACATTAATTCGTATTGAAGACGAAAGTGGAAATGAAGTTATAACATTTGCACCAAGTAAAAATGCACAATCAGTTGTTATATCTTCACCAAATATTAAAACAAATGAATCTTATAAGGTTTATACAGGAGGAGAATCAACTGGAACGTCAATTGATGGATTGTATTCAGAAGGATCTTACTCAGGAGGAACTGAATTAGAAAGCTTCACAGCTGCAAGTACAGTTACAACTGTAGGGCAAGCAAGAGGAGGATTTGGAGAACCAGGTGGAGGAAGAATGCCAAGTCAAGACGGTGGTATGAGAGGGCAAGAAGGAATGCCACAATGAGAAATGCCTGTAATGCCTTAATATAAAGTTTATAAAAAGATATTACCTATATATATTATAAGATCTGTAGGTAATATCTTTTTATTTATGCTAACAGGGAAAGCGTATAAGGAAGTAGTTACTTAATTAAAAAATGTAGTAACTACATAGTACAAATAATTATGAATTTTATTCTATAAAGAATACTATTGACAAAATAAATGATAGAGTATAATATTCTTTATATGAACATGGTTCAATTTAAACTCAATATATAAAATATAGTCAAAATTTAAAATAGAAGTTTTTAAAATAAGTTATTAGTATATTTTAAAGATATGTTTTTTATAATAAATATAATAGATAAATATATTGTATAGAGGCTTTTAATACAAATGGTTTCTATAAAAATATAATTCAATATGAACAAAGTTCATATTACAAAGGAGGAATTTTTATGAAAATAAGAAAGGAAAAGCTATTAATATTAGCGAGTGCAGTATGGCTTATTGCAGGATTCAATATATTGCGAATAGGATTTATAAGTTATGTTAGCCATATCACTTTCTTGAACTTAATTCTTTCAACATTGGTGTTTGTGTTTTTTTGGTTCATAATTTTTAATAAACTCGTTACAAAGCATACAAATAGAATTCAAAACTATAAAGAAGAGATGCAGTTTGTTTTGAAATTTTTTGATATAAAATCATTTTGTATAATGGCTTTCATGATGACATTTGGTATTGGGATAAGAGTTTTTAGCCTTGTTCCAGAAGTATTTATTGCTGTTTTCTATTCTGGTTTAGGTTGTGCATTATTTGGTGCTGGAATTCTATTTGGTTATAACTATTTTAAGCTTGAAAGAAAAATATATAAAGTATAAGGAGGAAAATTAAAATGCAAGCAATTATGGAAACAACATTTGATGTTGTATATCTAATTACAGTAGTTACTTTAGGAATCATAATGATTATGAAAAACAATGGGAAAAAACAATATTTTTTATTTGGGGTTATGGCAGTAACATTAGGGGTAGGAGACTCATTTCACTTAGTTCCAAGAGCAATTGCATTATGTACTACAGGACTTGAAAATTATACATTTGCATTAGGAATTGGTAAGTTTATAACTTCAATAACAATGACTATATTTTATATACTACTTTATTATGTATGGCGTTTACGTTACAAAATTGAAGGGAAAAATGGAATAACATTAGCTATATATTTATTATCAATTACACGTATAATCTTATGTTTATTTCCGCAAAATGGTTGGACAAGCATAAATGCATCTTTAAGATGGGGAATTTATCGAAATATACCTTTTGCTTTGTTAGGAATATTGATAATTATTCTATTTTATCAAAGTGCAAAAGAAAATAATGATAAAAGTTTTCGTTTTATGTGGTTAACTATTGTATTGAGTTTTGCATTTTATATACCTGTAGTATTATTTGCAGATACTATTCCATTAGTAGGAATGTTGATGATTCCAAAAACTTGTGCATATGTTTGGACTGTATTAATAGGATTTAATAGTATGAATTCAAGGAGGTAGTTTTGTATGAAAAAGATATTGAACATTTCATTTATATATTTTTTACTAGCAATGGTAGGTGGAGTTTTTTACAGAGAATTTACGAAAGTTTTAGGATTCACAGGGCAAACAACATTGGGATATATACACGTACATTTAATAGTATTAGGTTCAATACTATTTTTAATTATAGCTCTATTTTGTAGAGATACAGAACTATTATATAACAAAACTTTTAAGAAATTCATGGTTATATATAATATTGGACTTCCACTTATGGTATGTATGATGCTAATTCGTGGAATTATACAAGCATTAGAATTACAAGTAACTAGTGCAGTGAATGGAATGATTTCAGGAATTGCAGGAGTATCTCACATACTTTTAATGATAGCTTTATGGATGCTATTTACATCATTGAAGAAAGTATTAGTTAATGAGGAAAAGTAGAGATTATAAATTATAATTAAAAATTATAGTTAATAGCAATTTGTAAAAGAATGTGTATAGTATTGTTAAGCAGTGAGGGGTTAGCCACGCACTGCTTATATAGTTCTTGAAAAAATAGGGGATAGAAAGAAAGATTATAATACCAATTTCAATATTAGAAGATAATACCGAAAGAGATAATTTCATTAATGAATTAAAATCAAGGATAAGAGAATGATTTTATTAAAATATTGGAGCAATTAAAAAAGTATTCTAAAATAAGAATAAAGTTTAAAGTTTAAATATATGTTTTAGTTATAAATTAAAGGGTCTCATTTCGTGAGTCCCTTTGTTTGGTATTGGAAGAAGGAATATTTTAAAAGTCTTATTGACAATATTGATACTCGATATTAAACTTGTTATATAAGATAAAAAATTTTTTTTTATATTTTTAATATCGAGTATCGATGTTTGGAGGCGATTAAAGATGCCAAGAGAACAGTTTCAAAATTTAACTGAGCCAATGTACTATATATTAATATCTTTAATAGAAGAGCGATGTGGTGTAGATATAATGGCATCAGTTGAAGAAATATCAAAGGGAAGAGTTAAGGTCGGACCAGGAACATTATATGCTTTACTTGGTAGATTTGAGAAAGAAGGAATCATTAGAGAAACTGAAGTTGTAGGGAGGAAAAGAAGCTACATAATAACAAATAAAGGATTAGAAATATTAAAAGATGAATATAATCGTTTAATTCTGTTAGTTGAAGATGGGAAATCTTTTTTAGGAGGATATAATAATGGTATTGGTAAATAAGAAGTGGGTTATATTTAGTTTTTTACCTTATGAGTATAAAAGTTTAGAAGAATATCTAGAAAAAATGGCATTAAAGGGATGGGTATTAGAGAATATGATGGGCTTATTCCTAAAATTTAAAAGAAGTGAGCCTAAAAATTTGAAATATTCAGTTGATATAATGGATAGTGTATCGTTCTTTGATGGAAAAGATAGCGAAAGTTTATTGGAGTACAGAGAGTATTGTAAAGAAGCTGGATGGGAATTTATTTGCGGAAGAGAAAAAATACAAGTTTATTGTAGTGAAATAGATCAAGAAAGAATAGATATTCATACAGATGAAGTTGAAAAGTTTAATACTATTTGTAAAGCATCATTAAAATATGTTAGCTTAAATTTTATAACTTTAGTATTTCTTTTATACTCACAATATATTATAACAATAGGAAGCTCAGATGGGCATTTTTTAGCAAGTCCATTAAGTTTAGGAAGTCTTTTATTTGTTAGTACTTTCTCAATACATGAGATTATAGGATTAATAACATTTTTAATATTCAATATTAGAGGTAAATTATTAATAAGTAAAGGAAAAAAAATATCTTATAATTTTAAAGTTATTGCTTTGATTAAGAGAACTATTTATAAGGTGCTATTTATCTTAACTGTTATAGCTTTTATATTTTATGGTATGAAATCTGATTTAGAGTTTATTAAGATATGTGTTGCGTTTATCTTATTAATAGCTTTATTAAATTATATAGTTAGATTTGTTAAAAATAAGAATTATAAAAATAAAAAAACTATAATTTCAAGTGTATATATATTATTAACATTAGTGATATTTTTTATTATGACAAATATAATTTTTAGAAATATAGATACAAGAGATTATAAACTTGATGATGAAATGTTAGAAAAAGTAGCTACTTTAAGATTAGAGGATTTTAATGATATTAGTAAAGATGATTCACTATACTACAGATTAGAAAAATCTCCAATAGCATCATATTTATTTTATAGCTGTGAAGGAGAAAATGATTATTTAAGTTATCATGTTTTTGAAAGTAAATATAAATGGGCAGTTAGATATAATTTGAATAAAACAATAGATTTTGATAATAAAGCTGGTATAGAATATATTGAAAAGCAAACTAGTTTACCAAATGACATAAAGGTTTATATGAATGAACGTGGACATCAATATATAATTATTTCACCTAATAAGATGGTAGAGATATCAACAATTGAAGGAATAAGTGAAGATGAATTAATTAATATGGCTTATGAAAAATTATTTAGTAATTAGTAACATCAGTAATAAAATATAGATAAAAGAAGATAAATAAAATATGTGAAATAAGTATATATCGAGCCTAGTACTTCTTTGTACAGCTATTTAACTTATGAAACATACTTTATTTATCTTTGCTTTTATAGTAATTTAGTTATAAACTTTTTCTTCAAAACCAGCAAAATTTAATGAAATGTTTAAATTACCGTTTTTGCATCTTAATTCATCTATAAATTTCTTTTGATTAGCGTCAAGTTTAATATGGATTATATAATGAATTTCAAATAGTGATCCAAAATCTCTAGTTTTAATAGTTTCAATATGCCATGAATTTGTGTATTTATTAAGGATATCATCAAAAATACCATCATAATTTAAGTCTTCAGGAATTGTGATTTTAAGCTTAGATGTTTTTGTTTTTGGCATAGCAAACTTTGTTGCGTCTAATATTAAGGTTAAAGCACATAGTATTAATGTAAATATAAAAGCATATCCTATATAACCCATGCCACAAGTTAGACCAACAGCTAAAGTAAAGAATACATAAGTTATATCCTTTGGATCTCCAGGTGCGCTTCTAAAACGAATAATTGAAAAAGCTCCAGCTAAGCTAAATGCTCTAGCAACATTATTTCCAACTAGAAGTATGATAATTGCAATTATAACAGGTAACATTATAAGAGTTATTGTAAATCCTGTTGCATATCCTTCTTTTTTATGTGTCTTCATATATGCAAGGCTTATAATTAAGCCAAGAACAATTGAAGATATTATAATAAATAGTGCGTTAAATAGTGTGAATGATTCTCCATTCGTTGATGTAATTATAGTTTCTAACATACATCTTTCCTCCCTGTATCATAGTTTTTATTTAAACAATATCTCATATATTCATTTCCATATTTAGAAAAGTGAGTATTGTATATCTCTAAATCTGAAAGAATTTTAGTAAACCAAACTGGAATAGCACCTAATATTTTTACTTCCATAAGGTAGTGTTTTTTATCTAATAGTCTATCACCAAAACTACCATCTTCAAGGAAGAGGTTATCACGTCTAGTTATTATATTAGAATCAAAAGTTATTCTGAAATCATTATCATTCTTTGCAAAGAAAGCTTTCCTACTATAGCTTATATATACAGTTGGATGAATATCATGATTACTTATGTGATATTCTATTTCATTGAGAACTTGATTATTTAAATAATCAGAAGTCTCAGGTCTTTTCCCTAACTCTAAAAATTTATAAGCTTCATTTAGAGTTAAAGTAGCTCTACGTTTATTTACAATTCCATTAATTTTTTTCTTTAATTCAAGAAAAACTTTATCATCTTTACTAGTAGGTATACTGTAACTTCTTAATCTAAGTTTTTCTTTATAGTAAGGTTTATTAATAGAATGTCTAATTATTTGATTATCATCAGTATCATAATATATATTGTAAATACTGTAGTTCTGTCCAAACTTACAGAATTTATCTGGATTCATATATTTTGATAAAATTGGAATAAGTGCGTTATATTGATTTTCATCTAATATAAATTTTTTTTCATATCGTTGAAATGATTTTATTGCCATATAAATACCTCCCATAGAATTGATATCTTATGAGGTAATTATATAAAGATAACCTTAAAGAAATCTTAAATTAGTAATTACTTTTGTTAGATTAAGATATAATTAAATATGTAAAAATAGTAAAATGATATTAATTATAAAACTGGAAAGCTAAATATATATTTAAAGGGGATGATTATGATAAGTGGTAAAAAGGTATATTTGCTTTTATTAATATTTATTATATTTATGATTTCAGGCTGGACTTTAACTAAAGAAAATAATAATAAAGTAGCTATAAGGGGATTAGTAACAGAAAAAAGTCAAGAAGATGAAATAGGTTATATCTTAGTAGAAGGAAAGATTGAAGAGGATACAGAGTTTGATAAAGCAAGTGTTTCAATAAATACAAAGACGAAGATAATAAATGAAAAAAGTGATGAAAAATTAAATTTATCAGATCTTAAAGTAGGAGATGTGGTAGAAGTAATAATTGATGGACCAGTAAGAGAAAGTTATCCAGTTCAAATTGATGCCAAGATTATAAGAATAAAGTAAAAGTTAGGTATAGGTATGAAATTTAATTATAAGTATATATGAATATGTAGTTTAATAATTTCAGTATTATGATGTGAATGGTTATGACTTATTTAAGCTTAATTTACCTTATAATATTAAGTCTTTTAATTATATAAATAGTTAATATAATATATATAATGGAAATTTAAAAGTAAATATAACTAAATATTATTTTAATGTAAGTAAATATTATTATGAAATAGCAGGAGGAAAATGTGAAAAATAAAATTAAAATATATCAAGTAGATGCATTTACTAGTGAATCATTTAAAGGAAATCCAGCAGCAGTTTGTATTTTAGAAGATGACATAAGTGATGAATTAATGAAAAATATTGCCCAGGAAATGAATTTATCAGAAACAGCATTTGTTAAGCATTTAAAAAATTCTAATATAGGTAAAGGTAATTTATTTTCTTTAAGATGGTTTACTCCAGAAGTTGAAGTTGATTTATGTGGTCATGCAACTATAGCAACATCTAAAGTTTTATTTGATGAGTTTAATATAAAAGAGCAATATATTAAATATGAAACTAAAAGTGGACTACTTACATCTAAAAAGAAAGATGAAAAGATAAGTTTAGATTTTCCAATAGATAAGGCTTTAGATTTTAATTTAACACAAGATATATTAGATGCTATGGGAATAAGAAGTTACTCAAAAGCTATAATAGGTGAAAAAACAAGAAAACTTGTTATAGAAGTAAAAGACAAAGAGAATATAATAAATTTAAAACCAAATTTTGAAATATTAAAATCACTAAAGTTTAAAAGTGATGTAAAAGGAATAGGTGTTACTTGTAGAGGAAATGAAAAATATGATTTTATTTCAAGATATTTTAATCCATGGGCTGGTATAAATGAAGATCTGGTTACAGGCTCAGTTCATACTTTACTAGCAAATTATTGGAGTAATAAATTAAATAAAATGGATATGAATGCTTATCAAGCTTCAAATAGGAGTGGAGAAATTTCATTAAAATTATTAGAAAATGATAGAGTAAAATTAAGCGGAGAAACTGTTATAGTACTAAGAGGAGAGTTATATTTATAATTTCAGGATATCTAATGTGATATCCTTTTATTTTTATAGAATTAATTAGAATGAATATGCTAAAGTGAATTTAATTATATAGTGGAGATTATTTTTAGTAATAGCGAGAGGAAAAAGAAGACGTATTAAAAGCAAAACTAAACTTTAAATATGTTTTTTATATGTCAATTTAAATATATATGAATATACTATTGTATCTAATAGAATATCGATGATATACAAGAAAATAATTCTTTAATTAGCAGGAGGATATAATTAATGAGAACTTTTTATGATGAATCTGAATTAGATACAGTTGATGACGGAGAATTTATAAAAATGCATTTAGAGTTGGAAGAGGATCTAAAAAAAGAAATGGGAATAGTTAAAAAAGATGATAAAATTGAAGAGGAAGAAGAAGATTGTTTTGAAGAAATTTCAAATCAAAACTACACACCACTTGAATCAAATTGCAAATCTGAAATTCATATTAATCCAGAAAATAAAATAATATATGTATGTCCAAAAACAGCTCAATATTTTTTAGCATCTTCATCAAAATGTTGTGGTCCAATTAATGTAAAATATATCGGTCATGGATTTAATCAAAAGTTTAAGAAGGTTAATGGAGACCTAGGAACTTATTTTATCTTAAATTCAGGAATATTATTTATTCCGAATGAACGCTTAAGGCCAGGGGAAATTGATGTATTGCCTTTTGAAGCATTTGATGGATGTAATAAATTTAAATTTGATGTGGTTTTTACATTTGATCCATGTAAGTGCTGCAAAAAATAAATTGCAGCTATAAAAGATAGGGGCTAAACAGACATCTTAATAGGCATTTAAGATGTCTGTTTTATATAGAAATTATGCTTAAATCAATAAATAAAACTTTCTTAATAGTTTACTATATGAATGTTTTAAATTTCAAACATATTATAATGTGTTTAATTTAAGGTTCAAATGTATGTTATTAAATTAAATCTATATTAGGAGGATATGAGTGTGGAAAGATTAGATTATAATGATCTTAATAAATATAGAGAAGAAATAAATGGATATTTATTTGAAAATATAAATAAAGAAACATATGAGATTAAAGAAAAAAGTGAAAAAATAATACCAGATATAAAACAAACTCCACTACAAGCAAATTGTAGATTAGAAATGCATATCGAATCTGAAAACAAAGTAATATATGTACGTCAATGTAGAGCTCAATATTTTCTGCTATCATCATTAAAATGCTATGATAATGTTAACGTAAAATATATGGGACCTAATTATAATGAAAGGTTCAATGAAATATGTGGAGCTATCGGAAATTATTATATATTAAATGCAGGAATACTATTAGTTCCCAAAAGAAGAATAAGACCTGGTGCAATTGATATATTACCTCTAGTTGCATATGATGGTGATAATTATTATAGGTTTGAAGCTATATTTAATTATGTACCATACCAATGTTGGAATAGATAAAAATATGATAGATTTATAAGTGAAATGAGCTGTTTTTAATTTAGCAGCTCATTTTAATTTATAATTAATTATTTCTTAATTAAAAAGTAATTATGAAAAGTGAGAGCTCTAATGTAAAATTAACTATATAAAGGAAATTATTTGAAAGGGGTTTTAAGATGAGAATCATAAGGGTAAATAAAAATATAGTTTTTATATTAGGTTTAATATTTTTATTAGTAGTTGGAATTTTAGTATTTAATAATTTATATAAGAAAGATAATTATGAAAATGAAGGTATAAATATGACAGAAGAAGAAAAGGCAGTTGTAAATAAAGTTATAGAATTGGCAGAAGAAAAAATAGGATTAGAATATGTATGGGGTGGAAAAGGTGAGATTATGAGTGAGGAGAGATTAGATGAACTTATAGGTTATTATGGAGAAGACTATTATCCATTAAAGAGAGAAACATACATAGGAAATCAGGCTTTTGATTGTTCAGGATTAACTTACTTTGCATATAGAGAAGTTACGGGTGTTGAGATTGGTTATTCAACTTTTGATCAAGAAGATATATTACAAGGGTATGAAGTTGATAAAGAAGATATACAGCCAGGAGATCTAGTTTTTACACCAGGACATGTAGTTTTATATAAGGGAAAAGGTGAAATGATAAATGCATATAATAAATTACCATATCCAATTGGTGGAGTAAAAAAAAGCAAGATTTATTTAAATGATGAAAGTGTAATATATAGACCAATAGATTATATAAATTCTTTAAAATAATAAAAGCTTAGGGAACTTTTTAGTCACTATACAACTCTTAGGTATATAGGTTAATATTTAAGGAGACAAGATTTGGGAGGGAAGAAGCTTGGAACTTGAGGTTAAGAAGGCTATAAATGGTGATAAAGAAGCTCTTTTAAAACTGATAATGAGTGAAAAAGATAACTACTATAAATTAGCTTATGTATATATGAAAAATGAGCATGATGCCTTAGATATATTACAAGAAATGATAGTAGTTTTATATAAAGAAATTCCAAAGCTTAAAAAGCTTGATTCGTTTTACAGTTGGAGCAAGACAATACTTGTTAATCTATGTAAAAAGGAATTATCTAAGAGAAAGAAATATGAAGAAGTTAATTTAGAGAATATGACAGCTGAAAATGCTTTTAATGAATCAGAAAATAAAATTTATTTAAAATCTCTTATAGAAAATTTAAATGATAATCAAAAAGAAGTTATTAGACTTAGATATTATTTAGATTATACTTATGAAGAAATTTCTGAAATCATGGAAATACCATTAGGAACTGTAAAATCTAGAATAAATAAAGGTATTAACAAAATAAGAAAAATTATAGGTGGTGATATAAATGATGGATTTAGATAAAGAGTTAGATAACCTAAAAGAAAAGGATTTAAAAGCTCCACCACAATTTGAAAATTTAATGAAAGAAGCTTTAAATGATGTAAAAAGAGAAAATAAGAAGAAACTAAATTTAAATAATAAATATTTAAAAATAGCTTTAATATTTATAGCATTTATGTTTATTTTTAATTTAAGTACAGTGTCTGCGATGATAAAAAAGTTAATAGGATATGATGATTATTTTTCTTATAATAGCTACGTGAAAAAGCTTAATAATAAGGGAGAACTTCAAGAGGTTAATGAATCAGTAGAATTTAGTAATGGTAAAAAAGTAACAATAGAAGCAATTGTTTATGATAATAAGTATCTTTCTGTTTTTATGAGAGGAAGTATTGTTTATGTAGATAGATTTTTACCAACAGATGAGCCACCTGAAGAATATGATTCTACTAAACCTAAATCTGATATAAGAATTTTAGATGGAAATTTTGCATCAGGCTCAAGTGCATTTAGTGAAAAAGATAAAAATGGAGATACATTAAGTGTATGGACATTTAAAATAGGAGAAAGCAAAAATGAGTTTACTTTGGAAATTACAGAAGAAGGAGAAGCTAAGGAGATAACTATAGATATAGACTCATCTAAGATAGTTGATATTAAAAATATAAAACCAGCTAATAATGAAATTGAAATAGATGGAGTAAGGTTTGTAGTAAATAATTTGAGGATAAGCCCTTTAGCTATAAATTTAGATTATTCAGTAGTTTCAGATGATGAAGAAAAAATTAAGGCTATTAAAAAAAATGATGGAAATTTCTTTAATGAAGGCATAAATTTCAGTCCTAATATAGAAGGAAGAAATATTGAAAGAATGGGGGTAGTTGCATATGATGAAAAGGAAATATTAAGTAATGGAATTAGAATAGTTGAAAACTTTGTTTTAAAGGATTTAGCTATAGATAAATTTAATAAGGCTAAGATAGTTGTTGAAAGAGCTAATTTTAGTGAAGATTTAAATATTGATATTAAGAGTAATATTAAAGATACTTGGATAAATGATAATTTATTTATAGAAGAGTTAAAATATGATGAAAGTAAGGAAGTAGTAGATATAGCTTATTGGAGTAAGTATAAGAAAATATGGTTTGAAAAATATTTACCTTATGAAATACTTCCTTATAATGGTATTATTTCTCTTGAACCATCTTCTAATAAAAGTAATATAAAATATTATTTAGGAGAAGATTATAGAAAATTTGTATTTATGAGAAGACAGTTATACATTGGAGACGGAGATAAGTTATTTGATAGTAAGAAGCTATTTGTTTCCAATAATAAAGCATTAAATATTAAGAAAAAAGATAGAAGCATAAAAATTAAAATTAATTATTGATTAATTAAAAAGTTATAAGAATATTGACAATATTAAAAATAAGATTTATAATCCATATTAATAATAAGCATAACGAAGATTTATAAGTAATTATATTTCGGAGTATAAGATTATGAAAAGCTGTGATAAGAACAAGTAGTAATTAGTAAGGCTTACAGAAAGTAACCGGTTGATGAGAGGTACAAGATAAGCTAATTATGAATACATCTTTGAGCTTCACACCAAATGGAGTTGTTTTAAATACAATGATATGAAAAATGAGATTTATCTTAAATTTTTATTTTACATTATTAATTTTTCATTGTACTACAGCACCTAGTAGGCTGTGACGTATTCCTTGCACACGTTATAGTGCTAGAGTATTACCTAGATATTTTATGGAGTACTTGAAAAGGTAGACAATGTGAGTTGTCTATGAACTTAAGGTGGTAGCACGAAGATTTATCTCTCGTCCTTTTGATATAAAGGACGGGAGTTTTTTATTTTTATATGTAAGTTTGAGTTGACTTGGAGCGAAGCGCGGAATAAGTAAACTTATATATGTCCACTATTAGTTCAAATAGTTTTATTAAATAGCCTTTCGTAAAGTTATTCTTATAGAACTTGCTTGTATTTTAAATAATATAAGAGGAGTGTTAAAAAAATGAAACAAACAATTGATGAGCAAATTAAAATTATTAAAAAAGGAGCAGATACAATAGTTAATGAAGAAGAGCTTAGAAAAAAGTTAGAAAAAGCTGAAAAAAATAATAAACCATTAATTATTAAATTAGGTCTGGATCCAAGTGCACCAGATATACATCTTGGTCATGCTGTAGTTTTACGTAAAATTAAGCAAATGCAAGACTTAGGTCATAAGGCAGTAATTGTTATTGGGGATTTTACAGGAAAAATTGGAGATCCAACAGGAAAGGCAAAGGGAAGAAAAGCATTAACTGATGAAGAAGTATTAAGAAATGCAGAAACTTATAAAACTCAAATTTTCAAAGTTTTAGATGAAAGTAAGACAGAAGTTCGTTTTAATAGCGAATGGCTTTCAAAATTAAATTTTAATGATGTTTTAAAATTAGCAGCAACTACTACTGTAGCCCGTATGTTAGAAAGAGATGATTTTCAAAATAGATATAAAAATAATGTACCAATAGGAGTTCATGAGTTCTTTTATCCTTTAATGCAAGCTTACGATTCAATAGCTCTTAAGGCTGATATAGAACTTGGTGGTACTGATCAAACATTTAATATTTTAATGGGAAGAACACTTCAAAAGACAATGGGAGAAGAAGGGCAAGTTGCAATGTTTATGCCGATTTTAGAAGGCTTAGATGGAATTGAAAAAATGAGTAAAAGTTTAGGAAATTACATTGGTGTAAATGAACCTGCAAATATTATGTTTAAAAAAGTGATGGAGGTTCCAGATAGCTTAATTATAAAATACTTTGAATTAGCTACTGATGAACATCCAGATAAAATAGATGAAATAAAAAATAGATTAGATAGAGGTGAAAATCCTAGGGATATTAAATTAGAACTTGCACAGATAATAACGAACTTATACCATTGTGAAAATGAAGTGAAATCAGCAATGGAGTTCTATAATTCAGCTTTTACTAAAAAGGAAATTCCAGATGATATACCTAATTTAACCGTAGAAAGTAATAAGCTTAGGGATATTGTTTCAAATTTAGTAAGTGAGAAATATGTGTCAAGTAAAAAAGAATTTACTAGGCTTGTTGAACAAGGTGGAGTTCAGATTAATGGAGAAAAAATAAATAGTTTAGATATAAATTTATTAACACAAGATGTAATAAAAATAGGAAAAAAGAAGTTTGTAAAACTTAAAATAAATGCTTAAAACTAATAAAAATAACCCTGCTTTATATTGCAGGGTTATTTTAGTAGATTGAAATTTTTTACTATATCTTTTTTTAATTATTAATTATATAATTAATAGTAGTAAAATAGTAATTATTATTATGCTTATTTAATCAAAATGTTAAATGAAAGCATATATTATTTATTATGAGATAACTTTGATCTTTTAGTAAATTTTTTACCGTTTGAATGAGCACCTTTCTTTTTACCATTTTCAATTCCAATTTCTGCACCAGATTCTGAATACATTTTTCTAAGTTCAGCATTTGATTTAGGACGATCTTTTCTTCTGTTTTTGTTATTATCCATTTCAATTACCTCCTAAAGTATAAGTGTCTATGTTAGTTTCCCACAAGATAATTAAAAAATATTATTAAAATATGACTTGAAATAGTATTTATTATTACTATAGGGAGAAGTTGTATGTTTAAATTTAAATTTGAAATTTAAACATATATAAATAGATAATTATATGAATAAATTTAAATAATTAGTAAAATGAGGTTAAGATTAAATGGTTTGCAAGGGGTGCCTATATGGATGAGAGATAAATTTATAAAGGGTGTAACGAAACGTGATACCAATTGAATGATAAATTTATTAACTTTTATTATTTGATATGGATAATATCAGCGTAGGAAGGCTTATAAGTTATGACTATGACATAGATGGATATGCTGTTGTATCAGCAATTTTAGATAAAGATTACATAGAAAAAGAATAAAAATATAGATTAATAAAATAAATTCAATTATATAAACAATCAATATTTTTATTAAGATACCTCTTTTAATTATATTTAAGAAATAAATATCATCATATTTTTAAATTTAAATAGAAGTTATCAGAAAAAGTTAATGGTATGTATTTTGAAAATAAATATGATAATATATTATAGATACTTTGATTAAATACTTTAATACCTAAAAGTAATAACATATTAAATAAGTTTTTAAGCAGAAGTTCAAATTAAAAGTATAAATTATTTGATTTTTTATATAGGTTACTAAGAGACTAACTTTATTTATATAATCTCAATTACTTGTGGATTTTATTAAAACGCTCTCTTTATGTTAACTTATATTATGGTCATTTAAATTGGAGGTATCTTATGAAGTTTGATATTTATAAAATTGCTGATAATTATAAGTTAACAGAGACAGAAAGACAAATACTTGAATATATATTAAAAAATATTGATAATGTCTTAGATAAGGGAGTAAGGGAAGTTGCACAAGCTAATTATACTTCTGCAACAACAATAATTAAATTATCAAAAAAGTTAGGATACACTGGATATGTTGATATGCTATATAGATTGAATTTTATAATAAAGAATAATGAAAAAAATCAGGAGCGTACATCCGATATAACTAGTTTTATTGATGAAATAGATAAAAGTACAATAGATTCCTTTATTGATAATCTTATAAAGCATAGAAAAGATATAATTTATATTACAGGTACAGGATTTTCATCACCAATTGTAGATTTTTTTTGTAGGAAGATGCTTGTATTAGGTTTTAAATGTATTAAAACAAATTCTTATGGAGTATATGATAATAACCAGATAGGGGGAGCTTTAGTAATAGGTATATCCAAAAGTGGAGAAACAGAAAGTGTAACAAAAGTTATAGATTATGCAGCAAAAAATAAATTAGATATAATAACCTTTACTGGCAGACCTAATAGTCATATGGCAAAACAATCTACGATACATTTTTCTATATTAGATGATAAAGAGTTAGATGATAGAAATATTACATCAAATTACTTCTATGCAAGAGTAATGATTGTAATGGAATACTTATTAGATAAGGCAATGAATAGTTTATAAAGGTTTAAAGAAACTATTATAGGAGAAATTCTATGATAGTTTTTTTGTTTTGTTGTAAAGGTAAACATGTTTACTTTTTGAGTAACATGTTCCTGAAAAGGTTAAACCTATTAACAATGTTTGTTTAAAATGTTATTCTATCTTCAAGGTAATTACCAAGCAGAAATTTAAAAAAGATAGGGGATATTAGAATGAAGGATAAGATTTTAGATAGTATGCAGAAATTTGCTAAAGCTATGATTGGACCAGTCTTATTTTTACCAATAGTAGGTATGTCAATAGCACTAACAGCTATACTTACCAATACAACTTTTGTTAGTGAAGGCGGAGTTATATGGACAATAGGAAAATTCTTTAATGGGATGTTATCACCTATTATGGGGAACTTAAGTATCCTATTTTGTGTTGGAATTGCCATAGGTATGGCTAAAAAGAAAAAAGCAGAAGCAGCTTTTGTAGCAATTATGTCCTATATATTATTTTTAGGAGCAAATAGTAAATGGTTAGAATTATCAGGTAAATTAATAGCTGGTAATACTGCAAGTGAGTTATATGGAACTGGACAAACTATTCAATTAGGATTTCATGTAACAGATATGGGAGTTTTCCTAGGAATGATATTAGGAATAGCAGTAGCTGTAATTCATAATAAGTATGTTAGTAAAGAATTCAAAGGTGCTATGGCATCTTATGGCAATAGTAAATTTGTATTTATAATTATGATTCCAATAGTTGCAGTATTAAGTATATTAGCAACATATATTTGGCCAAGCATAGCTAATGGAATAACTGCTCTTACAGGCTTTATGAGTACAGCAGGTGCTTTAGGAGTATTTGTTTACGGGTTCTTAAATAGATTCTTAGTACCTACAGGATTACATCATTTGATTTGGTCTCCATTCCTATATTCAGCAGTAGGAGATCAAATGATAATTAATGGAGAAAACGTTATAGGTGCTAAGCCTGTATTCCTAGCATTACTTAATGATCCTACGATAACAATGATGCCAGATTCAGCAAGGTTTTTAAATTATGGTTTAGTTAAAACATTTGGAGTTATTGGTGTGGCTTTGGCATTTTATTTCACAGCTAAGAAAGTAAAGCGTAGTAATTTAAAATCACAATTAATTCCATCAACATTAACTGCAGTAATAGCTGGTATTACAGAGCCATTAGAATTTACATTTATTTTTGCAGCTCCATTATTATGGTTTGTATATTCTGTTATAGATGGATTTTTCCAAATGATAGTTTATGTACTTAATGTAAGAGTTTGCGCAACAAATGGTATTTTAGATTTTCTTGTAATAAATTTACCAGCAGGTATCGGAAAAACTCATTGGCCAGTATATATTTTAGTAGGTTTAGTTGAAATAGCAGTAATTTTTATAGTATTCAAATTTATGATTGAAAAAATGAACTTAAAAACACCAGGTAGAGAAGATGATGATAGCGATATTGCAATTGATTTAAAGGAAAATGCAGCAAAAGTTAAAAAAGAAATGAAGTCATCAAACAAAGAAATTGATAATGCTGAAAATGATAGGGAAAAAGCTTTAACTATTATTAAAGCATTAGGTGGAAAAGAAAATATAGTGACTGTAGAAAATTGTTTTTCAAGACTTAGAGTAGATGTTATTGATGATACTGTAATCGATGAACAAACATTAAAAACTACAGGAGCATCAGGTGTAGTTAAGAAAGGAAAGAATATACAAGTTGTATATGGGCTTTCAATAAGTAAAATAAGAACAATAGTAGACGACGCATTAGAAATAGCAGAATAAGGAGGAATATTAGAAATGAAAAAATTTAAATTAGTTATAGTTGGTGGGGGAAGTACTTATACTCCAGGAATTGTGAAAAGCTTATTAGCTAAAAAGGAAGAATTTAAAATAGATGAATTAAGATTATATGATATAAATGAAGAACGTCAAAATAAAGTAGGCGTAATAGTAAAAAAAGTTGTTGAAATGTTTGATCCAGAAGTGAAATTAATATTCACAACTAATCCAGAAGAAGCTTTTAAGGATGCAGACTTTGTTTTTGCACAAATGCGTGTTGGTTTATACAAGATGAGAGAAATGGATGAGAAGATTCCACTAAAATACAATGTAGTTGGACAAGAAACTTGTGGACCAGGAGGATTAGCATATGGTTTAAGAACTATATATCCTATGGTTGAAATGATTGATTTCTGTGAAAAATATGCAAGTAAGAACTATTGGATAGTAAACTATTCAAATCCAGCAGCTATTGTAGCAAAAGCTATGTACAAGCTAAGACCAAATGCAAGGATCTTAAATATATGTGATATGCCAGTTGCAATTATGAGAAATATGGCAAACATTTTAGATTGTGATAGACATGATATAGAAGCAGATTACTTTGGACTAAATCATTTTGGTTGGTTTACAAACATAAGAGTAAATGGCGAAGATAGAACAGAAGAACTTAAAAACTATGTTCTAGAGCATGGATATTTACCTCCAGATTCAAGAAGTGAAGTAAGACATAATGATGCATCATGGCTTCATACATTTACTAATGCAAAGCATATGATGCAAATGTTCCCTAAATATCTTCCTAACACATATATGCAATACTATTTGCTAGGAGATGAGGTTGTTGGACATTCTGACAAAAATCATACTAGAGCAAATGAAGTAATGGAAGGAAGAGAAAAGAAGATATTTGATTCAGTAGATCAATATACTGCTACAGGGGAAATTGATCTTTCACAATTCTTTACTGGAGTACATGGAGAATTTATAGTAGAAGTGGCTATGAGTTTAGCATTTGACCTAAGAAAAAGACATTTAGTTATGGTTGAAAATAATGGTGCTATTAAGAACTTACCAGATGACTCTATGGTTGAAATTCCAGCTTATATAACTAAAGATGGCCCAGAAGCAGTTCGTGTTGGTGAAATTCCTACATTCTATAAAGGATTAATAGAACAACAAGAAGCTAGTGAAAAGTTAGTTGTAGAAGCTGCAATTGAAGGATCATATGAAAAGGCTCTTATGGCATTTACTATGAATAAAACAATTCCATCTGCATTTGTAGCTAAGCAAATATTAGATGAAATGATTGAAGCTAATAAAGAATACTGGCCAGAATTAAAGTAAGAGAAAAAGATACTCTTCATAAATTTATGAAGAGTATCTTTTTATGATTTTTAAATAAAAATCAATTAAGTATATATTAAATTAATTTTAATATTAAATAGTGCAACTGTTAGTTGACAAAATTGTTATCTTTAGGTGATAGATTATTAAGAGATTTAGCATTAAAATTAATATGAGGTGAGAGGAATGGGGTTTAATGAAAAACTACAAGGATTAAGAAAAGAAAAAGGTCTATCACAAGAAGGATTAGCTGAATTAGTAGGAGTATCGAGACAATCAGTCGCTAAATGGGAATCTAAAAAATCATATCCAGAGGTTGATAAATTAGTTCAGCTAAGTAATGTATTTGGAGTAAGTATTGATAAGTTATTAAAGAATATTGAAGAGGAATGTTGTAATAAAGAAATAAAGAAAAGTATTAATGGTATAGATGAAAAAATAATAGATTTTTTATGTAGAGCAAAGAAATTAACTTATGCAGGTGGTGGCAATGAAAGTCAATCTTTTTAAAGGAAGTATTATCAAAAGTTACAAAAGAATATCCTTATAGGGGACCTATGGTATATCAAAATGAAGATTACAAATATCATTGCATTGTTGAAGGTGGTTTTGAATGGTTTAAAGGTTATGAAGAGATATAACTTAAGGATGTTAAAGTATATGAATGTATATTTCATGGGGGAATTATACTATAAGTTAAGAATAACTGGATTATATTAAAAAGTAATTTTACATAATTTCTTATGAGTACCTATATGGCTAAGAGGTAAATTTGTAAAGGGAGTCGCGTTTCGCGACAACCTTTACTTTTTAAATTTAAGTTCATTTTTACATAAATAACAGCCTATAAATGCAGTAATTGGAACTGCTAGTACTATTCCTATGCTTCCAGATAAACCTTGTATTATTTCAATTCCTAAAAGGTCTAAATTTATCAATTTATTAAAAGGCATATTTGCTGAAAAGACTAATATCAAAATACTTAAAGAGCCACCAGCAAATGCTAAAATCAATGTATTAGTCATTGTTCCAATAGTGTCTTTACCAATGTTCATAGCACTTTTAAATAATTCATTAAAGCTTATTTTATCGTTTACTTTATGGATTTCAAATATTGATGAAGCAATTGACATTGCAATATCCATTACAGCTCCAAGAGTTGCAACTAATATTCCAGTAAACATTATTCCCTTAATTTTCAATCCAGTATCCTCAGCAATATATGCTAAACTTTCTGCTTCACTCATATTTAATCCTGAAAGATTGGTTAATGATCCGAAAATATAAGCTATTAATCCTGCTATGATAACCCCTGAAACTGTACCTAAAATAGCAGTTAAGGTCTTTTTGTTAAATCCAGAAACTAGTACAAGAGTAATAGTTATACTTAATATGCTCATTAGAATTCCTGACAGTATGGGATTTACACCTCTAAGCATTAAAGGAACCATTAGATATACACAACATATTAAAGTGAAAATTAGAGCTACTAAAGATTTAACACCTTTAAATCCACCTATTACAACAACTGACAAAATAAATACTGCTATTAATAAATAAATCATATTACTTCGATCATAACTATATAAATTCATTTGAGTAGAACCATCTTTTTCAATAACTCCTACTATTACTTTAGTGCCTTCTTTAACTTTTAAATTATATAATCTACTGATTGGATTTTCTATTTCAAATGTATTTCCAGAATAAGGCTTTGATGAAATTTTAACTACTATCTTTTGAAATCCTACTTCAACATCTTCTATATAAGGATCTTTTGTCAAATCTTCACTTAAAACTTCTGTAACAACAGCATTATAGTATTTCATATGGCCATTATATTTATCAGGTAAAAATCCACTGCTAAATATAGATTTTGAAATAATAATTAAGATGATGCTAAAAAATATAACCCCTATCAATAAAATAAGATTTTCATTTGACTTGATTTTTACAAAATTTTCTCTTTTGTTAATTTTTTTGTTTTTCCCACCCTTTTTACCCATATTATCCTCCAAAGTAATATATTTACTATAATAATTATATTACAGTAAAATTGAAAGGTAAATTAGAGTATTAAATATTATTTAAAGTAATTTAACTATATGTTTTAATTAACAGTTAAAACTATAATTATATTAAATAGTAATATAATTATTTAAGTAAAATACAAGATTAAAAGTAGATAGAGGAGTTAATTCTTATATTAGTTGTTAGATATTACGCTTATTCAAATCTTATTAATTACTTATGCTTAGATATATATTAGATATTTATTGTAAATTATATAGAAATTTCGTCAAATATTACTTTAAGTTGGATAATATTGTATTATAATGTAATAAGATCGAAATTTATAAGCTATAAGGAGAATGGTATGATAAATATATTAATAGTAGATGATGAGAAAGAAATTGTAGACTTAATTGATCTTTACTTAAGGAATAAGGGATATTGTATTTTTAAAGCTTATGATTCAGATAAAGCATTAGAAATCTTAAATTTAGAAAAAATTAATTTAGCAATTATGGATTTAATGATGCCAGGAACAGATGGATATGATTTAATAAAGAAAATTAGAAGCACTAGTAATATACCAATAATAATTATTTCGGCAAAATGTGAAAACCATGATAAGGTTATAGGATTGGATATTGGAGCTGATGATTATATAACAAAACCTTTTGATCCATTAGAATTAATAGCTAGGGTTAATGCTCAATTAAGAAGATGTTATTTATTAAATTTAGAGGATAATAATGAGAATATTATTAAAAGTAGAGATTTAATATTAGATAAAGATAAAATTATTGTAACTAAGGGAGGAAAGGAAGTATTCTTAACCTTAAAAGAATTTAAATTATTAGAATTATTTATGGAAAATAAAAATAAAGTTTTAACAAAGCAAAGGATATTTGAAAATATTTGGAAAGAGGAATATCTATATGATGATAATGTAATAATGGTACATATAAGTAATTTAAGAGATAAAATTGAAGACAATAACAAAGAAAATAAATATATAAAAACAATAAGAGGAATAGGGTATAGATTTGAAGAAAAATAATATTTTTAGGAATAAGAGTTTTAGAAATAAGAGTTTAAGTAGAATATTTATTGTTAACTATATATATACAATAATAATATTTATTATAGCTTTAATATTATTTATCTTTATTTTAATTTGGGGAATTATATCTAATATGCATTTGACAAAAGAAGAAGAAAGGCTTATGGAAGAAGAATTTTTTGTTCAAAACTATGAAGATATTAATATTAATGGAATATTAGAAGTTGGTGGATGGATAGAAACCATAGAAAATAATAAAGTTATTAGTGTAATTGGAGAAAAGAAAGATAATATAAATGACTATAATTTATTAAATGTTATAAATTTCTATGAAGATCAATTAAAAAAAGAAGAAAAGTTTTTTGATTTAAAAGTATATAAGCAAGATGATAAATTATATATAGTGAAAATTCCTAATAGTGAATTTTTTTTAACAAAACAATTAAAAATAAAGAGTTTAGGCAAGAGAGTTAGAGAAACTATAAAATATTCATTAGTTATAGCAGTCGTGTTTATGGTATTAGCCTTATGGGGGGGTTATTATAAGTATATAAAGAAAATTAGAGAGCCTTTAAATCAAATAAATTTAGGTATAGAAAAGATGAGTAAAGGAAACTTATCAGTAAGATTAGACTTTGAAGGATATAAGGAAATAGATAGTATAAGAGATAGCTTTAATTATATGGTAAAAGAAATTAAATTAGTTAATGAAAATAAGGATAAGCTTGAAAAAAGTAAAAGGGATATGATAAGAGATATAGCACATGATATAAAAACCCCAATAACTTCTATTATGGGATATTCACGGGCTTTAAACGATGGAACTGTACAAGATTCAGAGGAGAAAAGAATTTATTTAGATTATATCTATAATAAAACATGTAGATTAAACTACTTAGTAAATGAACTTTTTATATTTACTAAATTAGATAGTATAGATTATAAATTAAATATTAAACAAAATGATATTTGTGAATTTTTAAGGGAAGTAGTAGCCCTTTATTATGGAGAAATTGAGGAAGCTGAATTTAACTTAGAAATAGATATTCCGGAAGATCCAATTTATTATAAATTTGATGCTAAAGAATTAGAAAGAGCTATATGTAATTTAATTATTAATTCTTTAAAATACAATGAAAGAAATACGACTATTTTTATTGGACTAAATAATAATGAAGAAGATATAGAAATAATAATTGGAGACAATGGAATAGGAATTAAAAAAGAAATACTAGATAAAGTTTTTGAGGAATTTGTGAGAGGAGATATTTCTAGAGAGTCTAGTGGTGGAAGTGGACTTGGATTAGCTATTACTAAAAAGATTATAGAATTACATAAAGGAAAAATTATTTTGATTTCTGATGAAGGGGGCGGAAGTAAATTTAAGATAATTTTAAAAAAATAAAAATAGGTGTATCAGAACTATAATTTACTATATTATTTTTAGATTTTCTAAACTAAAAGAACCAAATGAGATGTAATGATTCTTATTTTGTGTTCTTTTTTATAATTATAAAGTATTTAATTTTCAAATAGAATAAGATATTATTTTTGTCCATTAGATATTTAGAGGTAGATTCTATTTTTGCTTAAACTAAACTTAAGATAAACTTAAGGTAACTAATATTGTATTTATTTGAGGTAAATAGTACTATAAAAATGAATATTTTGGAGGGGGAAATAGCAATGGAAAATAATGTAGAAAGAAAAAGAGTAGGTGCTGGGATTATTACAATGTCTGTGCTTTATTTAATTGGACAAGTATTTGTTATATTTGGATCTATAATTAATATCTTTTTTAAAGATGAAACAAATAAGATTTTAGCTGATGCAGGAATGGGGACTCAAGTAAATATAGCTCAAATTTCAATAACATTAGCTATAGCATTAATAATAACTATAGCTGTAATATTAATTTTATGTAAAAAACCTATTGGAGCATTTGTATTTATAGGTATAGAGGTATTATCATTCATTTATTCAGCAATAATTTCTGGAGTTAATTTATATACACCATTAAATCTAATTTTTCCAGGATTAATGATTTTCTTTATTTATAAAAAGAAAGATATATATTTTGTTAAGGAATAATGTGCAAGGTGAGTAAATCTATTTATTAGATTTACTCTATTCATTTAAGAACATTATATAAGAGGTGATGTTATGAAAAAGAAACAATTTATAATAGGAATTAGTATATTTATAATAGCTTTAATTGTAACAGTAAGTGGAGCACTATATGTTAAGAATAAATCAACACTGGATAGTAACAAGGAAAATAAAGTTGATTATTTTGAAATAGAAGACACTAGCGGATTAAAATTTAAGGGAAGCAGTATTATAAGTAATGAGCAAAAGATAATTTTAGATAACTCCAATGGAGAGTTAAATGAAGTATTTGTAGAAGATGGACAAATTGTAGAAAAAGATAAAGTGCTTTTTAATTATTATAATGAAGTTATTCAAGAGCAAATAGATGAGCTAAATAGACAAATTAGTTCATTGAGTTCAAAAATTGATAGAGAAAAAGAAAGAATAAGTAAGTTAGAATCACTAAAAAAAGAAGAGCAAGCATCTTCGGAAATAATAAATCAAGGAGAACAAAACTTAAATCAAGGTGTAAACATACAAGGAGAGCAAGTTGAAAATGCTAGTATGTTAGAAGAGTTAAATGCAAATTTAAATGATGTTATTTCTAAAAGGGATTCTCTTAAAGGAAAAGTAGTGAAAAGTGTAAAAGCAGAAATAGGTGGAAAAGTTTATATAAATAATGAAGATCCTACAAAAGAGTATATGAGAATAATTTCTCAGGATTCTTTAATTGCATCAGAAGCGTCAGAATTTGATATAGAGGAACTTAAAATAGATGATAAAGTAGAAATGAAAATTATAAGTAATAATAAAAAAGTTACAGGTAAGATAACAAAGATTGAAGAAATTCCATCAATGTCAGCAGATCAAAAATCTGTGGTATATAAGTTTTATATTAAGCCGGATGAAAGTATAAAAATAGGATTTAGCGTAGAGTTAACAGTAAATCCAGCAGAGATATCAATCCCAAAAAGTTGTGTTATAGAAGAAGCGGGAAAACTATACGTTAAATTGATTGAAGGTGAAAATAATAAAAAAGTAGAAATATCAGCAATTTTAAAGAATGATAACTACATAATTCAAAATGACACTTTAAAAGTAGGAGATAAGATACTATTAAATCCTTCCGAAGATAGTAAGGAGGAAGTATAATATGATAAAACTGAAGGGTATAAATAAGTATTATTCTTCAGGAGAAGAAAAATTACATGCATTAAAAGATGTAGATTTAGATGTAGCTAAAGGGGAATTTCTAGCTATAATGGGTCCCTCTGGATCAGGTAAATCTACAATGATAAAAATATTAGGCTTATTAGATAAAGAATTTCAAGGAAGTTATTTTCTTGATGAAAAAGAAGTGAAAACTCTAAATGATGATTTACTTAGTAATTTAAGAAATGAAAAAATAGGTTTTGTATTTCAAGATTTTAATTTAATTGATAGATTAACTATTAAGGAAAATATAGAGCTTCCTATGTTATATATGGGAAGAGGAATTAAAGAAACTAAAGATAAAGTAAAAGAGCTCTTAGAAAAAGTAAAATTATTAGATAAGATTGATAAATATCCAAAACAATTATCAGGAGGACAGCAACAAAGAATATCAATAGTTAGATCATTAGTAAACAATCCAGATATAATAATTGCTGATGAGCCTACTGGGGCTCTTGATAGTAAAACTTCAGAAGAGATAATTGAAATATTCAACAAATTAAATAAAGAAGGAATAACTATTATTTTAATCACTCATGATATAAATGTTGCAAAAAAAGCAAAAAGAATAGTAAAGATTTTTGATGGACAACTTAAGGAGGTAGATAATAATGAAATTTAGAGTTTTAATTTTTACTGCCTTAAGAAATTTAAATAGAAATAAGAAAAGATCAATTCTTACAATGATAGGAATAATTATTGGTATAGCGTCTGTCATTACAATAGTGGCACTAGGACAAGGGTATAAAAATAAGACCATTAAGGAATTTACAGGAGAAACAGATGGAGCTGTTGTTCTTATGGCAAGCTTTAGTCCAGAAACTTTTACAGAAGAAGTTTCAAGTATGGAGTTTTTTAATAATAAACATAAAGATTCAGTTGAAGGATTAGATTCGGTAGAATCAGTTGAATTTCAATATAGTAGCAATTCTTTTGGAGAATATATGCAAATGGATGTTAGAGGAAAAGTGATTAATGTTTTAGTTAAGCCTGTAGAAGAGTTTGATATAGCAGAAGATGCTTTTGGAAGAAATTTAACTAAAAATGATAACCTTCTTAAAAATAGAGTTATATTTGCCTCAGAACAAACATTAAAAAGTAATTTTGATGATGTAGAGAAATTAGTAGGCGGAATAGCAACTATAAATGGTATATCCCTTGAAATTGTAGGTATAAAAAAAGCACCACAGGAAGAGGAGATAAGTTTCTTTAATATGGGAGGAGATGTAAGGATTCCAAAAGAAACTTATGATAAATACTTTTCTAGTATTAAAAAAGTGGAAGGATTAAAGATTACTTTAAAAAATGATAGTGATGTAAAAGCTAGTATAAAAGAAATAGAAAATACTTTAAATTCAATTGATGGAAATAGAGTTAAGGGGAAATATGAAATAATAGATACAAGTGGAATAGTAAATTTATTAGGGGGAGTACTTAATACTATAACTATGTTCATTGCATCTGTTGCAGGTATTTCTTTATTTATAGCAGGAATAGGCCTTATGAATATGATGTACACATCAGTTTCAGAAAGAATAAGAGAAATTGGAATAAAAAGAGCACTTGGAGCAAGGAAAAAAGATATTAGGAGAGAATTCTTAATTGAAGGTATAGTAATTACTATGGTTGGTGGATTGGTGGGATATATACTTGGAATGATTATTGCAAACATAATATCAATGTACTTTAAATTAGTAATTACACCAAGTTTATTTACAAGTTTATTAGCAATAGGGATATCAATTGTAATAGGACTTGCATCAAGTTTTATTCCAGCAAGAAAGGCAGCAAATTCAAATACTGTAGATATACTAAAATAGAAAGTGGATTAATTCACTTTCTATTTTTTTATTTAAATCATATAATATATTTATAAATAGTTGGAGGTATTATTTATGTTTAGACCAATTTAACTTAAATTCTAAATTCATTTTTTAACCTTTTTATAAAGGTTTATTTGTTATGTTTTTAGGAGGAAAGTTAAATTGAATAATAGAAGAAATATATATTTAATGAATCTTATAGTATTTTTACAAGGGTTCGTATTTTATGCTCCAATAGCTACAGTATTTAGGGAAAACAGAGGGATATCCTTATCGCAAATTTTCTTAATTGAATCTATTTCTATGATTTTAATAGTAGTATTAGAAATACCTTGGGGGATTTTTGCAGATAAATTTGGGTATAAAAAGACATTAATAATATCAAATTTTATATTTTTTATATCTAAAATTATATTTTTTAAAGCGAATTCATTTTTAATGTTTTTACTCGAAAGAGTATTGTTAGCTATATCAATATCAGGTTTATCAGGATGCGATTACAGTTTAATATATTTATCAATTAATGATGAAGAAAATAGTGAGAGGATATTTGCTAGATATGAATGGTTTTCAACTATAGGTTTTTTACTAGGATCAATAATGTCAACTTATATAGTTAATATATCGATGGGTTTAACTGCTTATTATACTATAATTCCTTATGGATTAGCTTTTTTAGCATCTTTATTTTTAGTTGATGTTAAAACTGAAATTGTTAAAAAAGAAAGTATAAAAGATAATTTCAAGTTTGTAATAAGTAATAAGTCAATAATAATATTTATAGTTGCAACTTCTTTAATTAGCGAAGTAGTTCAAAGTATAACCGTCTTTTTAAATCAAGGACAATATATTAAAAGTGGAATAGATATTAAATATTTTGGTGTTTTATTAGTAGCAATTCAAGTTATGAAGTTAATATCAGTAAAGTCTTATAAATTAAGTAATATACTTGGGAAAAAGAAATCAATAGTGTTTTTAATGATGGTAATATTAGTAAATTCATTTACATTAATAATTGTAGACAGTTCAGTATTGAGTTTTTTATGTATAGCATTAATTGCTATTAGTATGGCAGTAATGGAACCAATGATTATTGATATAAAAAATAAATCAATAGTTTCTAAAAATAGAGCAACTATTTTATCTATATATTCTATGATAGGAAGTATTATATCAGCAGCTATTAAGCCAGTTATAGGATTTTCATCAAACACATCATTAGGTAATGGATTAATTATTTGTGCTTCAATTAGCTTAGTTTCAATAATATTGATAGGATATTTTATAAAAATTACTGATAATAAATATAAATAATTAAAATTTTTATTGACGATAAATAATTTTTATCATATATTATATTTAGATAGATTTTAAAATAAAGAGAGGTATTTTTGTGAGTGTTTAGTATCTAAAATAGTAATTTAACATTAATTCTAAAAAATAGGGTGTTATACCTTTATTTGTTGTGGAATTAATAAAACTATAATAGATACAAGTCCACGAATATACTTTTGAGTATTTTAAATACTCTTATTAGTGTTGAATTTATAGCTGTGGAAGTATCCATGGCTTTTTTATTTGTATAAAATTATTTAGTTTTCAATTATGAATTATTAAAAATATAAGAAAAAATATTATTTAAAATCTATCTAGATTTCGTAGACTTGTAAATAATACAAGGAAGGTTTTTTAACATGAATAAAAGTACACTAGAAAAATTACATTATTATAAATTAAAAGAAATTATTAAGGGATATTGCGTTAGTGGGCTAGGTAAAGCCTTAATTGATAAGCTTGAACCTACTGATAATATGAAGATTGTAGAACAAAGGTTAGAGGAAACATCAGAAGGACGAAGATTATTAGATGCATCTTATCATATACCCTTAGAAGGAATTTTTGATGTAGTACCACTTATTGAAAAGATTGATAAAGGGGCATCATTAGATCCAAATGAATTAGTAATGATATCTAACTTTTTAAGAGGATGTAGAAAAGTTAAATTATTTATAAAAGATAAAGAGGGATATGCTAAGACATTAAGCTCATATGGAGAAAATATAACAGATTTAAGCTATATAGAAGATGAAATAAATAATTCGATTAAAGGTAGCACTGTTGATTCCAATGCTAGTAAAGAACTTAAGAAAATAAGAAGGCATATTGATATTTGTGAAGGTAAAATAAAGGAAAGACTTGAAAAGTTCTTAAAAAATAGTGCTAATAGAGAATATATTCAAGAAAGTTTTATAAGTCAAAGAAATGGAAGATATACCATACCAATAAAGGCAGCATTTAAAAATCAAGTTCAAGGAACTATAATTGAAACTTCAGCTAAAGGGTTAACTGTATTTATAGAACCGAATATAGTAACAAAATATACAACAGAACTTGCAACATTAAGGATAGAGGAGAGCATTGAAGAGTATAGGATTTTATCTACAATTACTGAAATGATTTATGAAAGAATTAGAGATTTGAAGATAAATATTGAAGTAATATCAGAGTATGATATGATTTGGGCAAAAGCTAAATATAGTCGTGAAATAAATGGAATTAAACCTAAAATAAATAACCATGGATATATAAAAATAATAAAAGGAAAGTATCCATTAATTAAGGATGGAGTACCATTAGACTTTGAAATTGGAGAAGATTACAGAAGTTTAATAATTACTGGACCAAATGCTGGTGGAAAAACAGTTGTGTTAAAAACAGTAGGACTCTTAACTTTAGCAACGCAATCAGGATTTCATATAGGAGCAAAGGAAGGAACTGAAATATCTTTATTTAATAAGATATTTGTAGATATTGGAGATGATCAAAGTGTTGAAAATGCTCTAAGCACATTTTCATCTCATGTTAAGAATCTAGCACAAATTTTAAAAGAAAGTAATAAATCTACTTTATTATTATTTGATGAAATAGGTAGTGGAACAGAACCAAATGAAGGAGCAGCACTTGCAATTGCTATATTAGAAGAATGTTATCATAAAGGGTGCATAACAGTAGCATCTACACATTATGGAGAAATAAAAAATTTCTCAAAGGAACATCCTGATTTTGAAAACGCAGCAATGGAATTTAAGAAAGATACACTTGAACCACTATATAAGCTTTCAATTGGGAAATCAGGAGATAGTAATGCCTTATATATTTCAAAAAAGATGGGAATAGATGATAATATTATTGAGAAAGCAAGAAAATATATAGACTCTAAAGAGTATAATTATGATCTAGTTAAAGAAAGTAATATTTCTAAAAAGAAAATTCAAAATAGTACAATTGAATATAATTTATATTCAATTGGAGATAAGGTTAAGCTTTTGGATAACAACAAAGAAGCAATAGTATATAAGGAAATTAACGAACTAAACAATATAACAGTTTTATGCGATGGTGAATTTATTGAAGTTAATTATAAAAGATTAAAGTTAGAAATAAAGGCAGAAGATCTTTATCCAGCAGGATATGATTTAAATCAATTATTTGTAAGTTTTAAAGAAAGAAAGCTTGAAAGAGATATCGAAAGAGGATCTAAAAAGGCTTTAAAGAAGATAAGAAAAGAACATTTTATAAAATAATCGTAAAGCTAGGTATCTAAAATAGATGCCTAGCTTTTTTATATTTATTAATATATAAACTTTTGGATGAAACTGTTGATGATATAATAGTTATAAGGTTAGAGTAGTTATAATATTAATTATATACAAAATAGATAGTTTATTTATTGGCTTAAGGAGGAATATAAAGTGCTAGATTATAATTCATGTATAAAGATAATAAATAGATTAACACCAATATTTACTAAGGATGTAAATATTATAGGGTTAGATGGAATAATAATTGCATCAAGCAATAAAAAAAGGGAAAATACTTATCATGAAGCTGCAAGAATAAGTGCTAGTAGTAATAGAAATATAATTATTACTACTAAGAATATGCATATGTATAGGGGGTGCAAGTGTGGCGTAAATATGCCAATTACTTATAATAATAAAGTTATAGGTGTAGTTGGAATAACAGGAACAGCAGAAGAGGTAATTCCATATGGACCTTTGATTAAAGAATTAGTTCAAATGATTATAAATGAAATTGGTGTAGAAACTCCTCAAAAGGCTCAAAAAAACAACGAGAAAATGTATTTTAAAGAAATAATACAAGGAATACAAAAGGAAGATTTAGAGTCATATAAAACTAGAGCAAAATTATTAGAAATAGATATGAAAGTTTCACGTAAAATGGTTGTCTTTAAAATGTGTAATAATTATAAGAATAACTATAAAAAAATAGAGGATTTATTTAATAAATATTTATCTTCTTTGAATGTACTTGTATTAAATTTGAATAATGAAAAAATAGTATTATTGTTTAATAACAATATAGATATAAAAAGTTATATAAATGATTTAATTAGTAAAATGAAGTTAAGCAAAACAAATAATTATATTTTTATAATAGGTAAAGAGTGTAAAGAAATCTTAGAGTATGAAAGAGCTTATTATCAAATTGGCTTAGTGGAGTCAATTGAAATTGGTAATAGCTTTAAGAAAGTGATTGATGTAAATGAGTATAGTTTAAAATTGCTTATTAAGGGAATTTCAAGTGAGTATAGAAACAGATATATAGAAGACTATTATTATGAAGTTTTCGAAGGTAAAAATAAAGCATCCAATGAAATGTTAAAGACTATAAAGGGATATTTTATTAATGATATGAAGATAGGTGAAACGGCTAAAATGATGTATGTTCACAGAAATACAATTATGTATAGGCTAAATAAATTTAAAAAAATGTATGGAATAGATATAACTAAGCCATATGAATGTACAAAGATATATTTAGCTATATTGATATATGAAGAAAATACAAGAAAAATAGAATCTGATAATAATAAATAAAATATTATATTAAAATTTTTTGTGCATGGTGAACAAAAAAATGATAAAAAGTGTTTTTAATTCTTATGCAGATGACACATTGAAAGCAGCTTTGTAAACAATTACTATATAGTTGTAGATTATAGAACTTATGAGGTGGTGAACATATGAAAGTAGTTATTGCTCCAGATTCATATAAGGGAAGTTTAACAGCTATGGAAGTAGCAAATTCCATTGAAGAAGGGATAATTAAGTATAACAAAAATATAGAAGTTGTAAAAGTTCCCATGGCGGATGGGGGAGAAGGAACTGTCCAAGCCTTAGTTGATGCAACTGGTGGTAAAATAATAAATTTAAAAGTTTGTGATCCTCTATTAAGAGAAATAGATTCATTTTATGGAATACTTGGAGATGGCAAAACAGCTATTATAGAAATGGCTGCAGCATCTGGATTAAACTTATTACATAAAAACGAGTTAAATCCATTAATTACATCAACATATGGAACAGGTCAGATTTTAAATGATGCAATAGAAAAGGGATGTAGAAAGATAATTGTAGGACTTGGAGGAAGTGCAACTAATGATGGTGGAGCAGGAATGCTTAGGGCTTTAGGAATTAGATTTTTGAATAAAGATGGAAGAGATATTCCTGAAGGGGGAGGAGTACTAAAAAATTTATATAAAATAGATAAAAAAAATTTTAATACTGAAATTTTAAAGTGTGAGATAATTGTGGCTTGTGATGTTGACAATACTTTATGTGGAATAAATGGAGCTACAAATGTATTTGGTCCACAAAAAGGAGCTAGTGAAGATGATATTAGGATTTTAGATGAAGGATTATCAGAATATTCTAAAATTATAAAGAGAGAATTTGGAGTGGATGTGTTAAATGTATCAGGATCAGGGGCAGCAGGAGGGACAGGAGCAGCATTTTTAGTAATAGGTGCTAAATTAGAAAGTGGAGTCGACATAGTTATTAGGGAGACAAACTTAGTAGAAGCTTTAAAAGATTCAGATATAGTATTTACTGGTGAAGGAAGAATTGATTTTCAAACAAAATTTGGTAAGGCTCCTTATGGAGTAGCAAAAGAAGCTGAAAAATTTGGACTACCTGTAATAGCTATTTGTGGAGAAATTGGTGAAGGATATGATGAACTTTATAATCATGGTTTTACAAGTATTTTTAGCATAGTGAATAAGCCAATGACATTAGAAGATAGTATTAAAGATTCAAAAAAATTAATAAATGATGTTTCAGAAAGAGTAATAAGGTTAATATGTGAAGGAGATAAATATCTTGATAAAAATTAATTAATAAATAGAGGTGAGATTATTATAAAATATATTTTATTTATTTTAATTGCTCATGCAGTTGGGGATTACTTATTTCAAACTCAACATTTAGCAGAATGTAAAGGCAAAGATAATTATGTTTTATTTATACATTCTATATTATATTCTTTTGGAATAATGGTTGTTTCGTATTTAATGAATTATAATGCTACTTTATATCAATTAGCATTAATTTCAATAACACACTTTCCAATAGATTATGTTAAGGCAAGAGGAATAACACCTAAATATTTTGGTGAGAAAAAAGCTTTATATATAGACCAAGTTATTCATTATGTTATTTTAGCAATAGTATTTAAATAAGTTTTAATTAAAATTTAATAGTTTAACTTTAATAGTTCAACTTAAAGGGGTGTTAAGGAAATGAGGATGGAGTTAGGTTCGAAATATAATTTAAATAAAGATAAAAGAATGTCCTTAAAAACAAAAGAGGCTTTAACAGGATGGTTATTTTTATCACCAGCTTTAATAGGATTTTCAATATTTACTTTTGGATCGATAATATATTCATTATATTTATCATTAACTGATTATGATCTTATGACTAAACCTAAGTTTATAGGATTAGAAAATTATATAAGAGCTTTCACAAAAGATGAATCTTTTTATAAATTTTTTGGAAATACATTATATTTTGTGGTGCTTTTAGTGCCAATAGTATTAGCTATATCATTATTTCTTGCTTTGCTTATAAATAAAAAAGCAGGAAAGATTACCAAGGCATATAGAGTGGCATTATTTCTTCCAAGTATAACGTCTACAATTGCTGTTAGTATGGTTTGGTTGTGGATATTTAATCCTGATATGGGATTAATAAATAATATGCTTACAGCAATAGGATTTAATAACCCACCTATGTGGTTGAATAGTCCAGATACAAGTAAGATGGCGCTAGTTATTATGCGTGTATGGCAGATGAGTGGTTATTATATGATAATGTTTTTAGCTGGTTTACAGACAATCCCAGAAAGCTTGTATGAATCAGCACAAGTAGATGGTGCTAATAAGATTCAAAGTTTCTTTAAAATAACATTACCAATGTTATCTAATACAACATTTGTAGTTATTATTTTACTAGTTATTGAAGCATTTAATATGTTTGAATCAATTTTTATAATGACGAATGGAGGACCTTTAGGTTCAACTAGTACAATTATGTACTATATATATGAGCAAGGGTTTGGAAATTATAATATGGGATATGCATCAGCTATAGCTTGGATTTTCTTCGTAGTTATTATGATAATAACATTAATTCAATATAGATTTAGAAATGAACAGGGGGGAGAATAAGGTGAAGATATCTAAAAGTAAAGGTAAATTTATAGGGAATACAACATATCACATTTTTATGATTATATTAAGCATAATAATGATTTATCCATTTTTATGGGCAGTTATGTCTTCTTTTAAGCCTGTTGAACAGCTATATTCAGGAAATCCTTTAAACCTAATACCAACTGAATTTACATTACAAAATTATAAAAGATTAATGGAAGTTTTACCATTTAATAAGATGCTTTTTAATTCAATATTTTTATCTATTACGATACCAATAGCTATGATAATAGTAGCATCTTTAGCAGCTTATGCAGTTACAAGAATAGAGTTTAAAGGTAGAAATGTATTATTCTTTGCTTTTATAGCAACGATGATGATACCAAGTCATGTTACTCTTATACCTAATTATAAAATAATTGTGGATATGAATTTATATAATAGTTTTACTGCTTTGTTCTTATCAAGTATGTTTACTGCTTCAAATGCATTTAATATATTCTTTTTTAGGCAATATTTTTTGAGTATTCCAAAGGACTTAGAAAATGCTGCAATAGTAGATGGATGTTCTAAAATTGGTGTGTTTTTTAAGATAGTGCTACCCAATGCAAAACCAGCTATAGCAACAACAGCAATTTTATCTTTTAGAAATGTGTGGAATTCATTTTTATGGCCAATGTTAGTTATAAATGATTATGATAAATTGCCTCTTACAGTAGGGTTAAAATATCTTAAGGGAAGTGAACCTAACTGGGCAGTATTATTAGCGGGGGCAACTCTTAGTATAATACCTATTGTAATCATATTCTTAATGTTCCAAAAATACTTTATGGCTTCAACAATGAACTCAGGATTTGGTGGAAAATAAATATATTACTTAGTAAGCAAAGAGAAATTAATATTACTCTTTGAATATATAAATTTATAATAAGGGGGATCATTATGAACAAAATATTAAAAAAATCATTAGGAGTTTTATTATCATTAATGATGGTTATTGGTCTTGTAAGTTGTGGCTCTAACAATGAAAAGGAGAATGCTAATTCAGGTGAACCGAAGACATTAAAAGTTTATACTTGGTGGGATATAACTAAATTTGCACATTTACAAAAGATGAAAGAGGATTTTGAAAGTAAGAATCCAGATATTAAGCTTGATTTTATAACAGTTTCTGGTGATGGTTATGCAGATACTATGATTACTAAATTAGCTGGAGGAGAAACACCAGATGTAATGATGCTTGCTATGGACCAAGTACCACGTTACGCAAAAAAGAATATGATTATGCCATTAGATGATTTAGCAAATCAAGAATATAAGGATTCTTTATATCCAGTTGTTAAGAATGCTTTAACTGTTGATGGAAAAATGTATGCAGCTGGCCGTGATGTTACTCCTAAGGTTATGTATATAAATACAAAAATGTTTAAAGAGGCAGGAATTGAAATTCCAAGTGATACATGGACAATGGATGAGTTTGTAGAAATTGCAAAACAACTTACTAAAGGGGCAGGTGCAGATGCTCAATGGGGATATTACTGGAAAAACTTCACAGATCAGACATATGCTCATATAGCTGCTTTCGGAGGAAATTTATATTCAGAAGATGGAAAATCAAGTGTACTAGCAACTGATGAAAATACAAAAAAAGCAGTACAATTTATGTATGATTTAACAAATACTCATAAAGTAGTACCAACAAATGCACAAGCAACTCAATTTGGTGATAATGAATATTCAGCTTTTATGGCTAATAAAGTAGCAATGCAAATAGGTTCACTTTCAACAATATCAACTTTGGATGCGAATAAAAGTGAATATACAGTTTTACCAATTCCTTCAGTAAATGGTGTTAGTAAATCATCTTCATTCGTAAATACATGGACTATACCAAAAGGAGCAGAAAATCCAGAATTATCTTGGCGTGTAGTTGAATTCTTATCAGGAAAAGAAGGACAACAAATTGCTTTAGATATGAAATTTGGTTTGCCAGCTTCAAATAAGGTTGATACATCAAAATTTGTAAGTGAAAATAGTTTTAATAAGTATTTTGTAGATGCTTTAGAAACTGCTGTTCCATATCCAGTTAACTTAAATGGAGCAGAGTTTCAAAATATGTTTGTAAAAGAATGTGAATCTCTTTGGGCAGGTGCTATTACTCCTGATGAATTTGCACAAAGAGTAGATAATCAAGGAAAAGAAATATTGAGTAAAGAATAAAAATTAAAATTTGGGATGCCTATAGGCCTCCCAAATTTAATATTTAAGGTTAGGGAGAGTAATATGAGAAATTTTTTAGTTTGTGATGGTGGTGGAACAAAAACAGATTTTCTTATATTTAATGAAAAAGCAGAAATATTAAGCTATTACAAAAATGCAGGAACTAATGCTTTATTTATAGATGAAGAAAAAGCTATTAATAATGTTATTGAAGGAATAAACGAATGTATAGAAAAAGCAAGATTATCAATTAAAGATTTAGAGCTAGTATGCTTATTTATACCAGGTTTTGAAAATTGTATCCACAAAATCAAAAAAAGGATTAGTATGAAAAATATCAAATGTTTATCGGATGTTAATAATGCTTTTTTTGGAGCTATGGGAAAATCATATGGAATTGTAGTTTTAAGTGGCACAGGATCCTTTGCTGTAGGAATATCAAAAGACAATAGAAAAGTAGTTAGTGGTGGATGGGGTCCGTTAATTGGAGATAAGGGTAGTGGATACCATATTGGAATTATGTGCCTTGAAAAGCTTGCATATTTTTATGATAACGATATAAAAGATAGCAAATTAAGAAAAATATTTCTAGAAAAGTTTGGAATTGAAGATGAGTATAAAATAAGAGAAATAGTATATTCTAGTGATTTTGGACGAGAAGATATTGCTAAGATTTCTAAAATTGTGGCTGAAGCAGCAAAGGAAAATGATAAAGATGCAATTGATATTTTAAGAAGAGCGGCAAAGGAATTAGTAGAATTAGTTATAACATTAAATAGGAAATTAAACTATGAAAAGTTACCAGTTTCATTAATTGGAGGAGTTACTAATATTGGGGATTTATTTATAAATATTTTTAAAGAAGAACTATCAGTAAAATGTAAAAATTTATATTATGAAAATCCTAAATATGATCCTTTAATAGGAGCAACTCTATATGTTTTATTGAAAGAAGCTAATATAGATATTGAGAGAGATAAAGAGGTATTAAATAATTTATCTAAATACAGGAGGGACTAAAGTTATGTTAATGGATAAGTATTTTGAGGAAATGAAAAAGGTATTAGTAAAAATAGAAGATACACAAAAAGAAAAAATAATAAAAATATCTGAGGAAATAGCAGATAGGTTAGAAAAGGGAGCAGCTTGGCATATAATGGATACAGGTCATATGCTTATGTTTGAAGGTGTAGGTCGTACCGGAGGTATGATGGCACTTCAACCTATAAAGATAACATGTGAAATTGAAAATCCTGTAAGATATAGGCCATCTGTTTCAAAAGGAGCAGTGGGATATGATAGTATCCCAGGATTTGCAGATTTCGTAATTGGAAGATCTAATATATTAGCAGGAGATATTATAATGATAGGTTCAGTGTCAGGATACAAATATTTTCCTGTAGATTTAGCAATTAAGGGAAATGATTTAGGATGTTTAACTATAGCCATAACTACAGTGGAATATTCTAATAAGCTTAAATCAGATCATCCAAGTGGATTAAGACTATTTGAAGCATGTAAATATTATTTAGATAATTGTAGTAATTATGGGGATACATTAGTAAATGTTGATGGGTTAGGACAAAAGATTTGTCCAGCAAGTGGGATTTCAGCAAGTTATATAATGTGGGCTATACAAAGCACTGTAGTAGAAAAGCTTATAGAAAAAGGTCTCAAACCAAGTGTATATATATCAAATCACATGGAAAATGCATCAGAAATAAATGGAAAAGCAATTGATAATTATACAAAGTACGGATATTAAAATGAGAGGTGTATTATGAAGCTAAGAGGAAATACGTTTATTTGTGAATATTCAAGTGAAATTAATAATTTTATTAGTATTAAGAACTCTATTACTGGAGATGAATATATAAAAAAGGATATAAAACAATCTATTATAGAATTATATGGGATAAGTAATAAAAATAAGATTAAATTAATTCCAGAAAAAATTGAAGTATCAGAAAATGAAAATGAATTAGTGATAACAATTAAAAAGTTTTCTAATAAAAACATAATCTGCAATATATATATCAAGTCAATTGAGGATAAAATTATTATTAATGCAGATATTGAAAATTTAGATGAAAGTATAGAAATAACTGAAGTTTTAATGCCACGTATATCAGGAATATATCTTGGAGACAGTCATGAAGATGATGTGATTATTTATCCTCATCATGCAGGTGAAAAAACAATAAATCCTGTAATAGGGTACGGAAAAAATAAAAAAGATTTTTGGAGAGCTAGTAGCGTAAAATTCGAAGATATTTATAGGAGAGAGATAAATTACTGCGGATTAGCTTCAATGAGTTGGATGTATTATTATGATGACAATAATGGACTATATATAGGTAGTCATGATGAAAGATTCCCTGTAACAGGAGTAATTGCTGAAACAAGTGGACAAGAAAGTAATCCGTGGATGGGTTTTGGATTTAGAAAATATAAAAGAATAACTAATGGACAAAAGTATAATACAGGAGATTATGTTATTGCAATTACAGATAAAGATTGGCATTATGGCTCAAAAATATATAGACAATATATAGGCAAATATTTAGATTTTGATCATAATCCAGATTACTTAAAGGAGCAATATGCTTTAAATCAATGTTATAACTTTAAAAGAAATGGAAAAATAGAAAATACATTTGATAAAATTCCACATTTATATGAAAAAGGTAAGGAACTTGGAGTTAACCATATGTTTTTAGCTAGCTGGAATAGAACAGGATTTGATTCATATTATCCTGAATATTATCCAGATATGGAACTAGGATCAGCTATGGAGTTTAGAAGAGGACTTGAATATGTAAGAAACAATGGTGGACAATCTACATTGTATATAAATGCTAGAATTTTTGATGTTGAATCAAATTTCCATGAAACTGTTGGTAAAAAAATGGCTGTTTTAAATGAAAATGGAGAAATGGTTTATGAAACATATGGCCCAGCTAAATTTACAGTAAACTGTCCAGCAGATAAGCTATGGAGAGATTTTCTATTAGATACTGCTGAATTTACAGCTAAAGCTTATGGATGTGATGGAATTTATCTTGATCAACTTGCTTCAGCTGAACCTTTACCTTGTTATAATAAAGATCATAGTCATGAAGATATTGGCGATTTTAACAATGGATATATTTATGTTTTGAGGGAATTGTTGGAAAGGTTAAGAAAACATAATCCAAAATCATATATAATGACAGAAAATTGTGGAGATATTTATGGAAGTTATACATGGGGAAATTTAACATGGAATGGTGCTGACTATGATGAGTTTTATAATGTATTTAAATATACATTCCCTGAATTTGTTCAAGTAAATATGGTTAATCCTAGAGGATGGGAACAAGATGATGAGAAAAGATATAAGTATTTCTTTAAAGATATGCAAAGAGCTATAGTTTTAGGAAATATATTATGGATGGGAATAACAACCAGATTAACAGAAAAGGCTGGAGAAATTCATAACTATGCTAAAAAAGCACTAAATTTTAGAAAGAACATACAAGAATATGTAAGCAAGTCTGATTTTATTGACAATAAATATATCGAATTCATTAGTGAAGAGTGTGAAGCAGCTGGTTATAAATTATCAGAAAACAAATATGTTTTTATAGCTGGAAACTGGAATAAGATTGATAATTCGATATTAAATTTAAAATTTAGTAAAAAGATAAAAAATATTGAAGTTTATGATATAGACTGGAATAAAGAAGAAATAAGTGTAGATAGTAATGAAGTAAGTTTATCTATTGGAAGTAGTAGACTAAAATGTTTTGTTATAAATAGCTAAACAAAAATGAAATAAATATGATAAAGATCATAGCTAAAACCAAAAAATATCTAAATATAGTATATGAAAAAATTATTATTTTTAGGAGGATTTTATGAGATTTAAATATTTCGAGAAAATTAAAGAGCTAATAGATGAAGTTGAAAACGAAGAAAAAGTTGTAATGAATAAAACTGTAGATTTATTTGTTGATGCTATTTTAAATAAAAAATCTATATTTGTATTTGGAGCATCACATGCAGGAATTATTAGTGAAGAGCTATATTATAGAGCGGGAGGATTAGTTGTAATTAACCCGATTTTTGCTAAATCATTAATGTTAGATACATCTCCAATTTCTTTAACTAGTAGTATGGAAAGATTAGTTGGATATGGGAAAACAATTTTAGAAAAAGTTCCAATGAAGGAAGGAGATATATTAATAGTTCATTCCGTTTCAGGAAGAAATCCAGTATCAATTGAAATAGCATTAGAAGCAAAAAAAAGAAATGTATCAGTTATTTGCATAACAAACTTAAAGTATTCAAAGACTGTTACATCAAGGCATCCTTGTGGGAAAAACTTATATGAGATAAGTGATATTGTTATAGATAATCATGGTGATATAGGTGATGCTTGTATTGAATTAGAAGGGTTAGAACAAAAGGTTAGTCCTACATCTACAGTAATAGCAGCTACTATTATGAATTCTATAATAGCAGAAGTCACACAACAATTAGTTAATGTGGGAATAAATAAACCTCCTATATTTTATAGTGCTAATATTGATGGAGGCGATGACTTGAATAAAAAAATATATAATGAGTATAAAGAAGCTATACACTATGAATATTAATTAGAAATATAGAATATGTATTCAAAAATTATTTGGTAAGTATTTTTTATGACTCTCATTTTAATATTATAATTTTAAAATGGGAGTTTTCTTATTTGTAAAATTAGATATATAAGTTTTACTTAGTTTTAAGAGATGAGATGGAGTAAAAAAATTATATATTTATAATTTGTTATTGGTTAAGTTATTGTAATAAATATTCTATAATCCTACTAAAAAGGTATATAATAATACTAAGATTAAAAATATCTTAAAGGTAGTGATTATAAATGAAAAAGATAATAAATAGAGAAATAAATAAGCTAAATAAAAAAGAAAATAAAATGCTTAATAAAAAGGAAAATAAATTTATTAAGAGTAAAGTGGCGCCTATTTCAGATAAGATAGAAGAAAAAATACCACAAAAGCTTAAAGATACATTAGAAAGTGCTTTTTATAATGGATTTAAATTAGTTTTAGAAAAGGGTAGTAAGTATATAGAAAAGCTATATGATAAAGATCAAATTCAACTAGAACATGATGTAAATAATTATTCATTAGATAAAAAGGTTACTAGAAAAAGTCTAAAAGTAATGGATTCTCAAGGAAAGAAAAGTAAGATTATAAATTCAACTATCTCTACAATAGAGGGAGCTGGTCTTGGGGTATTAGGGATAGGGTTACCTGATATACCATTATTTATTGCAATGATATTAAAAACAATTTACGAGATTGCATTAAGTTATGGATTTGATTATGAAAGTGAAGAAGAAAAGATTTATATATTAAATTTAATAAATGTTGCTTTAACAAATAGTGAAGAAAAAGTAATATTTAATGAAAAGTTAAATGAAATTGAATATAAAATAGATTCAAATATAGACATAAATAAAGATATAAATTTAGAAATTAAAAGTACATCACAAGTACTATCAGAAAGTCTGTTAATGGCTAAATTTATTCAAGGGTTACCTATTGTCGGTGTCTTAGGAAGTATAACTAATTATCAAGTTATTAATAAAGTTAGCAAATATGCAAGGATTAGATATAAAAAAAGATATTTAAATAAAAAGCTATAGACTATAATAGTATTTAAACATAGTATTAGTTTAATTAAATATAATATTTAATAGTAAAACTATAGCAAAACATTTGAGGTAAGAGTATGAAGTTAGTTATAAAAGAAATCAATGATAAAAATTATAATGAAGCATTAAGATTAAAAGTTAAAAAGGGTCAAGAAGATTTTATTGAAACCAATGATTTAGCAATTAAGATGTATGAGAAAATTGGATTTCAATTTAATGGTGAATTAGATATAAATGGTGAGAAAATAATGAAATTAGAAGTATAATAAATATATGATAGGGAGATGAATTAATGATGAATATTAAGTTTGTCACAATTACAGTGAAAAATTTAAAAGAATCAATAAAATTTTATGAGGATGTATTAAATTTGAAAATTGCACGAGAATTTTCACCAATGGAAGGAACTAATATAGCATTCCTTAAAGGAGAAAGTTCAGCAATGTTAGAATTAATAGAATATGAAAATAAATCTATAAAAGATGAAGTTAGTCATTCAAAAGTGTCTATAGGATTTGAGGTTACAGATTTAGATAATACAATAAAAGAACTAGAAGAAAAAAATATAAAAATTATTAGAGGGCCTATTAATACTCCTGGTGGAGAAAGATTTATATTTATAGAAGATCCAAATGGAGTAGAAATAGAGATGATAGAGGGATTTAAGATTAACTAAGTGAGGATTTTTTTATGATAATTATAAGACAAGAAGTAAATAAAGATTATAAAGAAGTAGAAAATGTAATTGAAGAAAGCTTTAAAAGTGCAGAATTTACAGATAATGATGAGCATAACTTAGTTAAAAGGCTAAGAAACAGCGATGAATTTATAAAAGAGTTATCTTTATTAGCTGAAATTAACAATAAAATTGTTGGCCACATTCTTTTAACTAAAGCTTTGATAAAAAGTGAAAATAAAGATGTAGAAACTCTTGCACTTGCACCTCTAGCAGTATTGCCAAATCATCAAAAGAATGGTATAGGCAAGAAGCTTGTGAATGAAGCTATAGAAAAATCAAAAGAGTTAGGGTATAAATCAATAGTAGTATTAGGACATGAACATTATTATCCTAAGTTCGGATTTAAAAAAGCAAGTAATTATGGAATTAAGGCTCCTTTTGATGTTCCAGATGAAGCTTATATGGTTTTGGAATTAATTCCTAATGCACTTAATGAAGTTAATGGTGTAGTAGAGTATTCAAAAGCATTTTTGATTTAAGTTAAAAAATAATGGAGATATGTATGAACACAGAATTATTATGTGAAATTTCAGATGGATTAAATAAAATAGGATGTGCTTGGGGCATTGGAGGCTCAATCTTATTAAAATATCATGGATTAATAGAAAAACCAAATGACATAGATATTTTAATTAATTCAAAAGACTGTGAAAAAGTAATTGAATTTATGAATACAATAGGAAATAAAGTAGAATTGTACTCAAAAGATCCATTTAAAACGGAAAATTTCTTTGGATATAATGTAGATGGAGTTATGGTAGAGTTTATGGGTAATTTTAAAATAAATTTACAAGGCAATAAAATATATGAATTTATTTTAGATGATAAATCAATTGTCGATAATTTAATATTAGAAGATAGTAAAATAAATTTTACTTCTTTGGAAGATTGGTTTGTAGCATATTTAGCAATGAATGACCCAAAGAAAAGAGTTCCTTTAATAAAAGAGTATTTTAAACATAATGGATTAAAACATAAGGATTTATTACAAAGAAATTTAGAAAAGAATCTATCAGAGGATATTAATTTATCAATAAAAGAGATTTTGGCATTAGATAAATATTATTTAGGTAACAATGAGTAAAGGCTATTATTTCGCATTAACAGGAGTGAAATAATAGCTTTTTTATATAAGTTTATCTATAGTAAACTGAAATATGTAATTTTTTAAATTTTTATAGTTTCAAAACGGCTTAAAATCATTATTTTTTATTTTATCGTGAAAATATGATTTAGCGAAATTATTTAGTTATATTACAGTTTATTTTAATTAAATAAGGTTTCAATCTACAGAAAAAGAAAACGTATACAAAAATGTAATATTATGGTAATATAATATTAAAAAGGAGGCGATTTTATGAAAAAAAGAAAATTATTTTTTACAAGTTCAATTTTATCTTTATTTTTATTTTTATTTAGTTTTGGTAATGTGGTATATGCGTATTCAATAATTTATGGATCTAAAAATATGCCTAATCAGTATGATATTCAATTATATCCTGTGTGGAATAATATTGATTATAGTACAAATTTAAGTATTGGTAAAAATGCTTGGAATTCTTCAGCTGCTAGAGTATATTTTAATACTTATTCAACACCAACTAGAGCGCCATATGTAAAAGTAACTGATTTTTATTTTGGGAATACTCAGTGGCATGCAATGGCATATTGTTATACGGCTGCGAATGTTTCGCCTAACATACAAATTAATGATTCTTATTATCCATTTGGTGGTAATGGAGCTGAATTAATTGCTCATGAATTAGGTCACATTCTTAGATTAGATGATATTTCAGATAGTACTTCGCTAATGTTATCAGCTGGATATAAAGGGAATCCAACTCCAGCTCAAGATGATGTTAATGGAGTAAATTCTGTATATCCGTAAATATAATGGAGGTATAAATATTATGAAAAAGATTATATTAGGTTTGGCAATAGTATCATTTTTATTTTCTATTGGATTTCTATATAATACTATAAATGTAACACAAAAAGCACATGTAAAGTTAGATTATGAAGCAAAAGACTTAAAAACACTTTCTAAGGACTCGGAATTCATAGTCTCTGGAATTGTAGAAGAAAGTAGAGATGTAGATATTAATGGAGTAAAGTTTCAGATTTCAAAATTTAAGATAGATCAGTCTATAAAAGGAGATTTTTTAAATAAGGATTATATTGAGATTATACAAACTGTTGGTATAGCTGAGGAGTCGTTAATTATCAAAAATGATAATTTATTATTGTTTTTAGAGAAATATGTTGGTCCTATTGAAAATGAAGCATATGTTATTAAAGGATTATATCAAGGTCAATATAAGATAAAAAATAATAAGATTAAAGGTGTTAATAATTTAAATAAAAAACTAAATGATGAAATAGAATCTTATGATTTAAAATTATTAAAAGATTCATTAAAAAAAGATAAGGAATAATTTAAGTTAAATTAATATATAGAAATATTTATAAAGAATAAACACATTAATAATACTAACAAAAGGATAATTAGAGTATATTGAAAAATATACTTGTTATAAATAGAAATGAAAAATAAATAACTGCATCAGTAAGTAAAGGTTTATGGTTATGAGCTTTACGATGAAAATAGTATGAGTATTTTTTATATAAAATATAAAAGTATTTGAATCTAAAGAGTGTACAAGGGGGGGGGATTTTGAAAAAGCTAAACTTTTTAATTATTTTTCTAACTTTTACTACACTTCTATTGATTGGTTGCACAAAATCACAAAATGAAATGGTAATAAATCCTTTTAATGATATTTCAATGGATTCTGTTAAGAAAATTGAATTTAGAAATTTTGATGTATCTAGTAGCAAAAATGAAATAGGAAGAAGCAAAATAGTTATTGATGAGAGTGATATAGAAAAACTTGGAGAGTATCTAAAATCTATAAAAGCTACAGAAAGTAATGAAAAAGCTAAAGAGGCAGTGTTATCAATTGGATTAATTGATAATACCGAAAAAGATAAACATTTTATATCTTCAATAATATTTTGTAAAAATCAAATAATTATTTATAAATATAATAAAGAAAGAAATAGTGAAACTGTAGAAAGCGTATATAAAAATACAAATAGTGAAATTATAAAAGAATTAAGTGATATGTATAATGATATGAATTATAAAGAAGAATTTTTATATAAAAAATAAACTTAATTAGTGAGATTAGATATTAAAAAAAATAATGAGGGTGATCAATAGCTGTGTAAAAACCGGTGATTTTATGGAGGTTTATTCCAGAAGATGCCGGTTTTATTTTTTTAATTTCACATCTTATATTAATAATATATAAAAATATAGAACAAATAAAAATAGACATAAGTTAAGAGTTCTGAATACGTAGTGCACATCATTACACTAAAGTTGAATTTAGCTTAATTAAAAATCCAATGATCATAAATCATTGGATTTTTTTATTTACTAAAGATACTTTTAGCAAAATAATTATTTCTATAAAGAATTTAGGGATAGTAGATAGATTTATTGGGACAGTCTGATGTAGATTAATTATCTACCTTTTTTATTGATTTCTTAGTTCCTTAAGCTGCTTTAATAATTCTAAATATTGATTATCTAATAAAGTCTTTTTATTTGGATCACTTTCAAAGGATAATAAAGAAATAACTTCTGAAAGCTTATTTTCTAATATTAATATATTTTCTTTAAGGATCTTTTCATCTTTATCAAATTTGGGATTAGATTTAAAATTAATATATTCATCGTAACTACCATCAAATTGAATAATTTTATTATTATCTATTTCTAATATATAATCGCAAATATTTGAAATAAATTTCCTATCGTGTGACACTATTAAAAGAGTTTTATTAGTATTTTTCAAAGCATTTTCAAGAGATTGCATGCATTTAATATCTAAATAGTTTGTTGGTTCATCAAGAATTATTATATTATTATCTGAAAGTAAAAGCTTACAAATAGCAACTCTTACTTTTTCACCACCACTTAAATATGAAAGCTTTTTAAATACAGTATCTCCCTTAAAGCCAAAGCCATCTAAATTTGTTCTTATAAAACTTTCTTTGAAAGAAGAGTCAATTTTAATATTATCTAATATTGTTTTATCTGGATCTAGTATATCTTGAGATTGATCCAAATATCCAATAACAGCATTTTTAGAAACTTTTATATTTTCATTATTGTTATTGATAATTTCTTTTAGTAAAGTACTTTTACCACTTCCATTTTTCCCAATTAAAGCAACTTTTTTACCTTTTTTTATTTTAAAGCTAGATTCATTTAATAGAATTTTATTACCTATAGTAATGGTTAAGTTTTTTGCTTCAATAGGGTTTTTAGAAGTAAGCTCTAAATTTTCAATAACATCGATTTTTATATCTTTATCTTCTTTAGGCTTTTCTTTTACATCCAATTGCTCGATTCTATTTTGAATAGCTTTTATATTATTTTCTAATTTCTTTTTACCTTTTTGACCACCCATTTTATGAAGTCTAGCTTCTGAATTTCCCATTCTTTTAGGTGTTCTTCTAATACCATCTCTTATGTTTTCTTTTGATACTATAGCTTCTTCAAGTCTTCTTTTTTCATTAATATATTGATTATATTCAGTATTTTCCCTTGCTTTTTCTGCTTTCTTAAGTTCTATATACTTAGAATAATTTCCATTGTATATATTTATCTTTCCATCTTTAATTTCAACAATAGTATTACATAAAGAATCTAATAGATTTCTGTCATGTGAAACTAGAAGAAGAGCTCCGGAATAATTTTTTAGCATATCTTCAAGGGTTTCAACGCTATTACTATCTAAATTTGAAGTTGGTTCATCAGCAATAATAAGTTTCTTATTTTCACTTAAAGCATTAGCAATTTTCATTTTGACTTTTTCGCCACCAGAAAGATAATCATTATATTCAGTTGGAGCATTGAAAATACTTTTGATTTTGCTAAATGAACATTCATTTGAACTATTACCAAATTGATTAATATAGGAGTAACTTTTAGTTAAGTAAGATGTTCCTTCATCAGAAGGTTCATCACCAATTAAAATTTTTAAAAGCGTAGTTTTTCCTGCACCATTATCACCAACTAATCCTATTTTATCTCCATCTAGTATTTCAAATTTGTCTATATCCAATATTAATTTATCACCATAATATTTCTTTATTTTATTTAATAATGCTAATTGCATAAAAAAATCCCTCCTTAAAATGTAGGAGAGAGTATACGACTTTATAGAAGGGTAAAACAAATAAACCTTAAGCCAGTAATCCACTCTCCGTAAATTTTTACACAACAAAAAAGGCTAATAAAGCTCTTAAATTTTATTGTGAATTAAAAATTATAAAAGTAGATTACATTCTCATGTTTGAAATTACCTTTCCCTTTCTTAAAATTGTTTTCATTTTTCATTATAGCACTATTTTAAGTTATTTCAAATATTTCTATGATATAATTAATAATAAAAAAATATATATATTTCAATTAATTATCTTAATCAATATAGATTTATATTATAAAAAGTTAATAGGCTTATATAAATAAAGTAGCAAAATTGAAATCATATATTATTAAAATTTTTATATAAGTTGCTAAAATAATGGCTTTACTTAAATAATCTTAATTTATAAATATAATTAAGATAAATGTAGACTTTATTACAACTTATATAGTAGTTAAGAAAAGGTGATTTAATGAAAAAGACAATAGGAATTCTTGCTCACGTAGATGCTGGTAAAACTACGTTTTCAGAGCAAATACTTTATCATACAAAGAGCATAAGAAATAGAGGAAGAGTAGATCATAAAAATTCATTTTTAGATACACATGACATTGAAAAAGAAAGAGGAATTACTGTTTTTTCAGAACAAGCTACATTTCAAATTGGAAGTTCCACTTATTATCTTATAGATACTCCAGGACATATTGATTTTTCCACAGAAATGGAAAGAGCATTAAGTATATTAGATTATGCAATTTTATTAATTAGTGGAGTAGAAGGTATCCAAGGACACACAGAGACAATATGGAATTTACTTAGAAAATATAATATTCCAACATTTATTTTTATAAATAAGATGGATAGAACTGGAGCAGACTTAGAAAGAACACTTGAAGAAATTAATGAGAATTTAACTAAGGATATATGCCATATAGATTCTATTCATGGAATGAGTGAAGAATTAATAGAATTTATTTCTGAGAGAAATGAAGATCTTTTAGAAAGATATTTTAACGGCACTTATGAAGAAACTATTTGGATTACTGAATTAAAGAAACTCATAAAAGAAAATAAAGTATTTCCATGCTTAAGTGGAAGTGCTCTTCAAGATGAAGGAATAGATAATTTTTTAAATATATTCAATGAACTTACATATACAAATTATGATGAAGATGATGAATTTTCAGGAAGAGTCCATAAAATACGATACGATAATAATGGAACTAGAATCACTTTTATAAAAGCTATTAGTGGGAGTCTTAAAGTAAGGGATGAAGTTACTTATGAAACATTAGATGAAGAAATAGCTGAAAAAGTAAGTAGTATAAGATTTTATAATGGTAGCAAGTTTACAACAGTTGAAAAAATATCAGCTGGTGATATTTTTGCTGTAACAGGAATTACTAAGGCAATGCCAGGGGAAGGTATAGGAAAAAATAGAGAAAACATTAAATTTAATATGATCCCAACACTAATGTCAAAGGTTATTTTTGATAAATCTTATAATGTAAAAGAGGTTTTGGGATATTTTAGAATATTAGAAAGTGAAGATCCAGCATTAAATATAATATGGAATGAGACACATCAGGAAATTCAAGTTTCTATTATGGGTAAGATTCAACTTGAAGTACTTAAAGAAGTTGCATTAAATAGATTTAATTTAAAGATAGAATTTGGGCCTTGTGAAATTATGTATAAGGAAACTATAGATAGTAAGACATATGGATACGGACATTTTGAACCATTAAAGCATTATGCTGAAGTTCATTTGAAAATGGAGCCAAACAAAAGAGGAGAAGGAATAACTTTTGAAAATAAATGTCATGCTGATGATTTAACTACAGGAAATCAGAACTTAATTAAAACACATATTTTTGAAAGAAATCATCATGGACTTTTAACGGGATCACCAATTACAGACATGAAAATAACATTATTAACTGGTAGGGCACATAATAAACATACTGAAGGTGGAGATTTTAGAGAAGCTACATTTAGGTCAATAAGACAAGGATTAGAAAAGGCTAATAATATACTTCTTGAACCATTCTATAAGTTTAAAATAGATGTAGAGCTTGATTATATGGGGAAGGTTATATCTGATATTCAAAGGTTAAATGGGAGTTTTGATCCTCCAGAAACAAAAATAAATAAAGTTTCTATAACAGGAAGAGGACCAGTAGCTACATTTATGGATTATAGCTCAGAAATACTTACATTTACTAAAGGCAAAGGTAGTGTAAGTTTAATATTTGATGGATATGATGTATGTCATAATACAGAAGAAGTAATTGAGAAAATAGGATATGATAAAAATGCAGATATAGAATATTCATCAAGTTCTATTTTCTGCTCAAAGGGACAGGGGTTTGTAGTTCACTGGGATAAGGTTGAAGAATATATTCATTGTGAAGTAAAAGAATAAAAAATAGGGAGAATATGGCTATGTATAAAGAAGTAAAATTAAAAAATGGGGAAAATTTAATTTTAAGAAAAGCAGAAGTAAATGATGCTGAAAAGATGATTGAATATTTAAATATAGTTGGCGGCGAAAGTGATAATTTACTATTTGGAGAAAATGAGTTCCATTTAAGTATAGATCAAGAAAAATTACATTTAGAAAATATGGCTAACCAAGAAACTTCTATGATGCTAATAGGGATAATAAATAAAAAAATAGTAAGTGTAGCACAAGTATCCACATCAAATAGAAAAAGAATATCTCATAATGCAGAAATTGCTATTTCAGTAAAAAAAGAATATTGGAACCTTGGTATCGGAAGTGAAGTAATGAAAATATTAATAGACTTTGCTAAAGATACTAAAAAAATAAAGAATATAAGCCTAGGAGTAAAGGCAAATAATACAAAAGCAAGAAATTTGTATAGCAACTTTGGATTTAAAGAAGTAGGATTTCATAAGAATTTCTTTTATGTTAATGATGAATATGATGATGAGATATTAATGGACTTATATATTTAGAATAATGAAAGAGTGAAAAAATAAAAAAGTGAAAGAATTGAGAAAAAACCTTAACTTTTTCACTCTTTCACTATTAACTTTTCACTAAAACAAATGTGCCATAAGTTTATTGCCATCTTCAAAAACAGTGACAGTAAAGTAATTCCAAGGAACTATTGTTGCTCCTACTCTTGAAATTGCAACTCTTATCTTAAAACTATGTCCAGAATTTGTATTAGGGTCTAAGCCCTCATAGGTTACTCTATCTAACCTAACCACCATTTCTTCGCCATTAGCAAGATCCATTTGGCTTCTTAATGAATATAAGTCTTTTTTTAGTTTTTCTTTATCGCTCTCAGAAATAGGCTCGTATCCTTTTTCATTGGTATTGCTATATGATATTAAATAGTTATATATAGAATTATCTTCATTTAAGTATGAATATAGCAAGTCATTTATAAAATCTATTTCTTTGTATTCACCAGCAGTATAGTAAATAGATGTTTGATCATCATAAATATTAGTACTTTTTTCTATTGAATTAATGTCTTTAGAAGAAGTATATGATTTCCCGAATGCTTCAAAAGAAGTAGGTACTTTAGGTTCTTCTTTTATGGGATCATCTGATTGAATATTTTCTTCAATAGAATTATTATCAGCTGTATTATCTTTTGAGTTTGAGTTTTTGCATGAAGTAAAATTAAAAGTAATCAATAATGAAATCAATAATAAAAATATTTTCTTTGTTTTCATAAGAACTCCTTTACTAGGTAATTATTTAAAAATACTTATGTAAATTTATTCTATGATAAAATATAAGAAAAGTAAATTATTAAAAGAAAACCTTTAAATAATATTTAATATTTAAAAATATTTATAAATTAAACAATTAGTTGATTAAAGATAATTTCACCAATATAATTGAATATATATTAAATAAATTAAAAATAGGAGGACAAAAAAATGTCAGTTAAAATGTTACACACTTGTATAAGAGTTAAGGACTTAGAAAAGTCATTAAAGTTTTATAAAGAAGCATTAGATTTAATAGAAACAAGAAGAAAGGAATATCCAGAACATAAATTCAGCCTTGTTTATCTATCTAATAAAGAAGGCGGATATGAAATAGAATTAACTTATAATTATGATGTTGAAAAGCCTTATGACTTAGGAAATGGTTTTAGCCATATTGCAGTTGAAGCTGAAGATTTAGAAGGAATGAGAGAAAAGCATATAGCTTTAGGATATGAAGTAACTCCATTTAAAGGACTACCTGGAACAAAACCTTCATATTATTTCGTAACAGATCCAGATGGATATAAAATTGAAGTAATAAGAGCTAAATAAATTTTAATAAGTCTAGTAACTTTACAAAAGTTACTAGACTTATTTTTTTATATAATACACAAACTACTAAAAGGAATATAAATCACACTAAAATATGGATTTCACTAAGTTAGATACAAGTTATAATATTATGATAAATAGCAATCAAATTAGTTCAAATAAATATATTAGTTATATAACAAAAATTATTTAAAAGAAGTACAAATTAATTAATAATTAGTATATAATAGAAATAAATAATAATAAATTAAATAAAAGGATGAAGGAGTATTATATATGAGTAAAATATCAATAATTGGAGCAGGTTCAATTGGAGCAACTACTGCCTTTGCCTTACTACAAAAGGAAGTAGCAAGAGAAATAGTTATTAATGATATTAATCAAGAAAAAGCGCTAGGTGAAGTTCTTGATTTAATGCATGGAAGTTCTTTAAATAGTCCGTGCAATGTTACATTAGGAGCTTTAGAAGATACTAAAGATTCAGATATAATAATTATAACTGCTGGTGTTGCACAAAAACCAGGAGAAACTAGACTGGATTTAGTAGATAAAAACTATAAAATATTTAAAAGTTTTGTTCCAACAATAGCAAAATTAAGTCCTAATGCAATATTACTAGTTGTATCAAATCCAGTGGATATACTGGCATATATGACTTATAAATTATCTGGATTTCCTAAAGAAAGGGTTATTGGTTCAGGTACAGTTTTAGACACAACAAGATTAAGGAGCTTACTTGGAAAGTACTTTGGTATTGATGGAAGAATTGTTCAAGGATATGTTTTAGGAGAACATGGAGATAGCGAGTTTGTTCCATGGTCATCATTAACAATAGGAAACATTCCAATAAAAGATTTTTCAGAACAATTAAAAATAGAATGGGATGAAGCAACAGAAAAAGTAATTGCTGATGATGTTAAAAATGCAGCTTATGAAGTTATCAATAGAAAGGGTGCTACTGCCTTTTCAGTTGCAGCAGTTCTAACAAGAATAGTAGAAGCATTTTTAAAGGATGAAAAAACTGTATTATCAGTATCTACTTTATTAAATGATTATTTAGGTGTTAACAACACATATTTGAGTGTTCCAACAATAGTAGGTAAGAATGGAGTAGAGAAAGTATTAAATATAGAATTATCAAAAGAGGAAAAAGACAAGTTCGTTTCATCTGCTAAGATAATGAAGGAATATATTGATAGAATTAATAATAATTAGAATTGAAATTAAAATCAAAAGGTATGGAATAAAAAATTCCATACCTTTTTATAGTTTTATTTTATATAATTTCAAAGAAATAAGTATATTTAGAAATAAAAATAATATAATTCTTTATATGTTATGTTGCTAAATAGCTAAAACTCTATGATTCAATCGTTAAATTTTAATTAAATATTAAATCTTTATTGTAACGTATATTAAGTTTTAAAATGAAAAATACAAGCATATTATAAATTAGAAATTATGTTGGAATAAAATACTATTAATGAAAGGTATGGATCAATGAAAAGTATTAATCTAAAAGAGCTTTTTAAAAATAAAATTACAGGGAACATAATTATTATAGTGACAGCAATTATATTTACATACTTACTTATAGCAATATTTTTTACAAATCATTTCTTTTTCAATACAGAAATAAATGGAATTAATTTATCATTAAAATCATATGAAGAGGCACCTGATATATTGAAAAAATCAATAAATGATTATAAGCTACAGATAATAGAGCGAGATGAAAAAATAGAAGAAATATTAGGAAAAGATATAGGATTACAGTATAACGAAAAGAATAGTATTTCTAATGTTCAAGATAGACAAGCTTCATTAAAGTGGATTGTGGGGTTAATAAAAAAACAAAATTATAATATAGGTGACTTAGTTGATTACAATAATGAGAATTTAAATAATAAAATTAAAGAATTAGATTGCTTAAATAAAGATATTATAGAACCTAAGAATGTAGGATTTAAATACTCAAATGGTTCATATGAATTGATTGAAGAAGTTTATGGTAATAAGGTGAAAAAAGAGAAATTATATGAAGCTATAGAAAATAGCATTTTAAATGGAGAGGTGAAGATCGATTTAAATGAGAAATTATGCTATGAAAATCCAGAGTATACAGTAAACTCTGAAAAGGCAATGATAGCAAAAGATATATTAAATAAATATGTATCAACTAAAATAACATATTTATTTGGAGATAAAAGTGAAGTATTAGATGGAAGTAGAATAAATGAATGGCTTAGTGTTGATGATAATTTAGAAGTAATAATAAATGAAAAATCAGTAAAAGATTATGTGTTAGAGTTAAGTGCTAAATATAATACAGTTGGAATAGCAAGAAACTTTAAATCTTCCACAGGAAAAATGGTTGAGGTTAAAGGTGGATACTATGGCTGGAAAATTAATTATGTAGCAGAAACAAGGATGTTATTAGAAAATATAAAGCTTGGAGCAATACTTGAAAAAGAGCCAATATATACACAAAAGGGTTTAAATAGAGATGAAGATGATATAGGGGACACCTATGTAGAAATCAATTTAACAAGTCAGCATTTATGGTTTTATAAAGATGGTAAACTTATTGCTCAAGGAGATGTAGTAACTGGAGATCCTGGGAAAGGATATTCAACTAAACTTGGAACGTATATGCTTAATTATAAGCAAAAAGAAGCAACTTTAAGAGGTACAAATTACGAAGCAAAAGTAACATATTGGATGCCTTTCAATGGTAATATAGGGATTCATGATGCAAGTTGGAGATATTCTTTTGGAGGAAAAATATATAAAGGAAATGGGACCCATGGTTGCGTAAATTCTCCGTCATATTTAGCAAAAACTATTTTTGAGAATATAGATGAGGGAACTCCTGTTATTTGTTATGAAGAATAGAAATATTAAAATATAAATGATTAAAGGCATTAGTGGACATAAAGATATCTATGAAGATATAAATATAGTAAAAATTAAATATAACTTAGTATTATCGGGTATTATATAGAAAATAATATCCGATATTTTATCTCAAAAAATATAATAAAGGAAGAGTATCAAAAGATATATAGTGTATATAAAAATTATAGTGATGAATTAAACAACAAATATAATTAAATTTACTTAAGTAAAGTAAAAGGTTTTATGAAAGAAGATAAAAATTATCTTGTATCAATTTCCTCTGACTTTATGATGGGGGAAAATGGTATATTAGAGAAATTAATTAAAGAATGATATAAAGTAGAAAAGGTTGATAAAAAATAATTATTTAAAAATTTAATCTTATGGATAAAATATAGTTTGAGACATTAATATTAATAGTATATTTTGGAGGTGCATTATGAAAAGATTAGATAATAAAATTTCTTTAGTAACTTCATCAACAAGAGGAATAGGATTAGAAATAGCTAAAAAATTAGGTGGAAATGGTTCGAAAGTTTATCTTGCTGTAAGAAGATTAGATGCAGGTAAAAAAATTGCAGATGAAATTATTGCAAATGGTGGTAATGCAGATATAGTATATTTTGATGCAAGTAAGCCGGACACGTATAAAACTATGATAGAAGAAGTTATTAATAAAGAGAAAAGATTAGATGTATTAGTAAATAACTATGGAGGAACTAATGTAAAAGCAGATTTTGATGTAGTTACAGGAAATACAGAAGATTTTTTTAGAATAGTACAAGATAACTTGCAAAGTGTATACTTACCTTGTAAAGAAGTAATACCTCATATGATAAGAAATGGAGGTGGAAGTATAATTAATATATCGACTATAGGCTCAGTAATTCCTGATTTATCCCGTGTAGCATATGTTGTATCAAAGGCAGCTATTAACTCACTAACTCAAAATATAGCAGTTCAATATGCGAAGCAAGGGGTTAGGTGCAATGCGATATTACCAGGTCTTATAGCAACTGATGCTGCTATGGACAATATGTCAGAGGAATTTATAAAAGGATTTTTACGACATGTTCCATTAAATAGAGTTGGAAAGCCAGAAGATATAGCAAATGCAGTAGTATTTTACGCTAGTGATGAATCATCTTTTATTACTGGAGATTTAATTGAAGTTGCAGGAGGATTCGGACTTCCAACTCCATTATATGGTGACTCTATCACTAAGTAAAATGAATTTATAATTATTTTATATAGTAATATATACCATTAATGGGAATAGTGCTATAATAGTAAAAAGGGGGTATTTAATATGAAAGATAACAGAATTAGCTTAGTTATAAAATCTTTTCTTTGGGGTATAGCTTGGTTTGGAGTAGCAGTATTAATAGGATTTATAATAACTAAAGTAACAGCCTATAAAAACTTTGAAAATATTTTATTTATAGAAGGTATTATATTAGTTTTTGTAGGAATCTTTGCATCAATATCAGGTGATCCAATGGGACTTTCTATGCAAGGGCTTGGACAGAATAGTGCTCAATATTCAGCTAGTGCAAATCTAGAAGTTACTAAAATGGAAAGAGAAAAATCTAATAGAAAGTTAGATGTAGCACTAGCAGTTAGTACATTTTCTTTAATATTAGGTGGAGTGTTTAGTGCAGGTTTAACTTTTATTATATAGTTTTATAGAAAGCTATTATGAGTTATAGAAATTAGTATAAAGCTTTTTATTAGTATTATTTATAAAAATATATAATTATAAAAAGGGGAAGGGTTATGAAAAATAATAGAATATCCTTCTTTATAAAAGCTGTGATTTATGGTTTTGGATGGCTTGGGATAGTAACGATGATAGGATTTATAATAACTAGTAGTACACCTTACAATAGCTTTCAAAATATATTATTTATAGAAGGCTTGCTACTAATTTTTATAGGGATTTTTTCATAAATATCAGCAGATTCAGTTGCTCTTTCACTAATGGGAGGGGGTAGAAGCTATAGAACAGAAATAGATATATCCTTTGCTTTTAGTAGTTTATCTTTAATAATCGGTGGAATATTATCTACTACATTAACTTTTATAATGTAAATTAAAAACAGTGTTTTTTGAAAATAGAGTTGTTATTTTAATTATAACAACTCTATTTAATTTATTAAATTTAAATATTAAATTCGTATATCTTTATTAAGTAATAAAAATTATTAATTAGTTCTTGATTTAGTATAGACTATTATAGTATTATTTTATATAACTAACAGAAACTAATAGTTAATAGAATTAGTTTATATATTATAAATCTGTATATGAATATGGTAATAAATATTTTATAAAAGATTATAAAATATAGCACATTATATAGAATATTGAAATAAGACTATACTTTGGAGGTAATTATGTTAAATATAGGATGTCATTTATCAACTACAAAAGGTTTTGAGAATATGGGAAAAGAAGCACTACAAATTGGAGCAAATACATTTCAGTTCTTTACTCGTAATCCAAGAGGCGGTAAAGCAAAAGAAATAAATATGGAGGATATGGAAGGACTTCTAAAAATTGCTAAGGAAAATAACTTTTCAACTATTTTAGCTCATGCTCCATATACATTAAATGCATGTTCAGCAGATGAAAGAACAAGAGAATTTGCAAGAGAAATGATGATTGATGATTTAAATAGAATGGAACTTATGCCAAATAACTTATATAATTTTCATCCAGGAAGTCATGTAAAGCAAGGGGTAGAGATAGGGATTAATTATATAGTAGATTTACTTAATACTGTATTGAGTAAAGATCAAACTACAACAGTTTTATTAGAAACTATGGCTGGAAAAGGTTCAGAAGTTGGAAGAACATTTGAAGAAATAGCAGAAATAATTTCAAGAGTTGAATTAAAAGAAAAAATGGGAGTTTGTCTTGATACTTGCCATATTTATGATGCTGGATATGATATAGTAAATGATTTAGATGGAGTTTTAGAAGAGTTTGATAGAGTAATAGGATTAAATAGATTAAAGGCAATTCATTTAAATGATAGCAAAAATCCATTTAAAAGTCATAAAGATAGACATGAGAAAATTGGAGAGGGTTCTTTAGGATTAGAAGCTATAACAAGAATAATAAATCATCCAAAGCTAAAACATTTGCCATTTTTCTTAGAAACTCCAAATGAACTCGATGGTTATGCAAAAGAAATAGAACTATTAAGAAGTAAATATGTAGAATAAGAAAAATTCTTGCTATCTAGTAATTTCTTGTGTAATATTTATTTATCAATACGGAATTGTATTATTTTGCGAAGCAAAATAGTGAAGAGTGAAATAGTTAATAGGGAAAAAGTTAAGGAGAAAATCCTTACAGGATTTTTTTTAATAAAAGGTGCTTTGCACTTATAGATTAAATTTTGCGTAGCAAAATATCCTAAGCTTTTCACTCTTTCACTCCTAACTTTTCACTAATAAATTGCTTCGTGATTTATTAAAAGGAGTTTTAGATATGGAAGATTTAAAAAATGCTATTTATGAAATACTAAAAGAAGAAATTATAAAGATAGTTATTAGTAATAAAGCAAATAAAGAAGTTGAATATAATAAAATAAGTTTTTTACTTAAGGAAAATAATAAGGGGAAAAAATATTATCAAATAGAAAAATTTACTGATAAGCAAGTTTTTCATGAAAATATTGAAGTTAATCAATTAGAAAAAGCACTATTTGATATTGTAAATGATAATTACAAACAATTGTCAGCGTGGTCTAATGAAACATCTTTTGATTTGAAGATATCAAAAAAAGGTAAAGTATTTTTAGGAAAGAAAAAGAGCAATAATTCAAATCTTTCTAATAAGAGCCATAATAAAGAAAAAAATTATATATTAAAAGAGGGAATGATAATAGAGCCTTTAATAGATTTAGGGGTTTTCACTAAAGAAGGTAAAGTTATAAATTCTAAATATGATAAGTATAAGCAAATAAATAGGTTTATTGAAATAATAGATGATGAAATAAAGAAAAATGATTATAAAGAACTTACTATATTAGATTTTGGATGTGGAAAATCATACTTAACTTTTGTTTTATATTATTATTTTGTACAAATAAAACATATAAATGTTAAAATGATAGGATTAGATCTTAAGGCTGATGTAATTAAAAAATGTAATGAAATAGCTAAAAGATATAAATATGATAATTTACATTTTGAACTTGGAGATATAAATGGATACAAGTATGAAAATAATGTTGATATGGTAATAACATTACATGCTTGTGATACAGCAACAGATTATGCATTATATAATGCAATAAAATGGAATGCAAAGATGATTTTTTCAGTACCATGTTGCCAACATGAATTTAATCATCAAATGGAAGCAAATACATTATCTATATTAACTAAATATGGTATAATACAAGAAAGAATGGCAGCATTAATGACAGATGCAGTAAGGGGAAATCTTTTAGAAGCAGCTGGATATAAAACACAGCTTTTAGAATTCATTGACATTGCACATTCACCTAAAAATATATTAATAAGAGCTTCAAAATCCAAAGTTTCCAAGGAGAAAAAGGAAAAAGCTTTAAAAGAAGTTGATTCACTTATAAGTGAATTTAATTTCAATCCAACATTATTAAATTTATTGAAGAAAGATAATTTAATATAATTCATGGTGCTGTGCTTTCAGAAGTACGGCATTTTCTATATTAATGACTAAGTTTCGACAACTTTGATAAAAATAATATAGAACAGTTCAATTAGAGTATATTAACAAATGAATGGAAGGACATATATGGATAAGAATGAAATAATATTAGATATTGAAAAGAAGCTAAATAAAGAGTTTATTGGCCAAAAAGAATTTTTTAAAGAAATATCGGAATATTTTATAAATAAAATAGAAAATGAAGAAAAAGGAATATCAATTGTAGCAGGACATAAAAATACATTTAAGAAAGTAAGTATAAGGACTATTTTTGATGAATTATATGAAAAGAAGTTAATAAAAAATAAGAATTTAGATGAAATTGATTTAGCATCCTATAATTTTAATCTGGGCTATAATGCTTTTTTAACAGATTTATATGAAAAGTTAGGCAATGATAAATCTGAGGGGTTAATTTTTAAAAATACCGAAAAAGCATCAAAGGAAATAATTAAGCTATTATCAAGTATATATCCTAATACTTGTATTAAGCTAAATAATGACTATGTAATTAAAAATAAATTTTTAGTAGAGGCAAAAGAACAAGATAAAAATAAAATTAATAAAATAGTTTGCCATAATAAGTTCTTTATATTTATTTATAATTACGAAGATAAAAATGAATTTGAAGAATTTTTAGAAGTATCATTAAAAAATAGCGATAGAAATTTTCATACTAGAGAGCTTACCCAAAAAGAAAAAAATATAATTATAAGAAAGAAGTTAACAAATGAAATTGAGAAGATAAAAGATGATTTAGGGATACAAGTTCTATTAGGATTTAAGGATAATAGTAATGAAAAAGAAGAATTTGGTGTTGGTGAATATCTTCAAAAAAACTTCAGTAAAAATAGTGGCTTTGAGATTACAGAATATATATATTATAAAGTAAGTGATCCATTAAGAAACTTAATATTAAAGGAAGCTATAGAAGATGGAGAAAAAATACTAATATATGTAGATCGTAATAAACTATATTGTAATGTAAATAGCGAGATATATAGATTAAATAAATATTCTACTCCTACTTTAGATGAGGTCAGATATAAGTTAGAATCTATAATAGGTGTTAAGGATTTAAAAGAATTTTTAATAAATATAGAAAATAACTATAAGGTACAGAGGATAAGAGAAAGACTAGGGCTAAGAACATCTAGAATATCTTTAAATATGATATTTGCAGGAAATGCAGGTACTGGAAAGACAAATGCAGCAAGGATAACTTATGAATATTTAAATGCTTTAGGATTATTATCAAAGGGAGTATTTGTTGAAGTTAGCAAGGCAGATTTTATAACAGAAAATGTTAATGAAACTGCTAAAAGAACAAATGACATAGTCAATTCAGCAATAGGAGGAGTGCTATTTATTGATGAAGCATATGCTTTGTGTGAAAGCGAAGATGATAAAGTTGGAAAAGAAATAGTAGATGCTTTATTAAAAGGAATTGAAGATAATAGAAATAATTTAACAGTTATATTGGCTGGATATGAAAAAGATATGGAAGAGTTTTTAAGTTTTAATCAGGGACTTAAATCTAGATTTCCAAATACAATTCATTTTGAAGATTATAATCCAGAAGAAATGTATAGAATTGCTTTACAAATTGCAAAAGCAAAGGGATATAGAATTGCAAAGAATGTAAAAAATGATTTAATAGACTTGTTTACTAGAAATCAACTTACAGGAAAAAATGATTTAGGAAATGCAAGGTTTGTAAGAAATATAATAGAAAATGCTATTATATATTCATCAAGAAAATATTTAAACAGTAATAAAAGTGAAATAGATTTATTAGAAAGAGAAGATTTTAACTTTAAAGCTAGTGCTAAATTTGATTTAGAAGAAAAGTTAAAAGATATAATAGGCCTAGAAGAAGTTAAAAATCTTTTAAGAAGTCAATATAAGCTTTTAATTGCTCAGGAAAAAAGAAAATCAGTTGGAGTAAATACAGAAATAGAGCAAAATTTAAATATGGTGTTTGCAGGTAATCCTGGTACAGGAAAAACTAGCATAGCAAGATTGGTTGCACAAATGCTTAATAGTATGGGATTACTAAAAATAGGTCAGTTAGTAGAAACAGATAGATCTAGTTTTGTTTCTAATGTGCCGGGAGAAACTGCTAAAAAGACAGAAGAAAAGTTTAAAGAAGCTTTAGGTGGTGTCTTATTTATAGATGAAGCTTATACTCTTGCTAATGATAGTTTAGGAAGAGAAGCTATAGAAACACTTCTTAAATTAATTGAGGATTATTCAAGAGAAGTAATAGTTATTTTAGCTGGATATGAGAAAGAAATGGAAGAATTCTTTGATGTAAATATTGGACTAAGGTCAAGATTTCCATTATGGACTAATTTTGAAGACTATAATCCAAATGAACTTTTAGAAATGGCTATAAGATTAGTTGAGTCAAAAGGATTTAAATTATCTAAGAATGGATATGCAGCACTTAAAAAGAGTTTTGTTGATATATATGAAAATTCTGATGCACAATCAGGAAATGGTAGAATGGTAAGAAATTATGTTGAGAATTTAATAAGAATTCAAAGTATAAGAATTGCAGAAGAAGATATAAGTGTTTATGAGATGAATTTAATAACATCTAAGGATGTGGAAAGGCTTAATACTTCTCAATATGACAATGAATTTGATTTAGAAGTGAGATTAAAAGATTTAATTGGAAATGAGGAAGCTAAAGAGTTTTTAAGAAATCAATATAAATTAATGAGAGTGAAGGAAAGACGAAAAAGACTAGGTCTATCCACTGATATAAATAGATATATGAACATAATTTTTACTGGAGATATCGGAACAGGTAAAAAAACTGTACTAAATATATTATCAGAAACATTATATAGTATGGGAGTTGTAAAAGCTAAAAGTATAGTGGATTTAAGCAAAGAGGAAATTATAGATAATATGAAAAATGGTATATCTATTGAAGATATTTTAAATAGGCAAGTTGGTAAAGTGGTTTATATAGATAATGCTGAATTCTTATTAGAAGATACATCAAATAGGATAATTAAGGATTTAATTAAATTTATAGATAAGCATAGTAATAGAATAGTTATAACTTTATCAGGAAAAAGCAAGGATATTAAAAGACTTATGCAGGTAAACCCAGAATTAAATTATAGATTTCCATCAATGCTAAACTTTAAAGATTATAAGAAAGATGAATTATTTAATATGTCATTAAGTATTTTAGAAAGCAAGAAATATATTTTAGACGATGAAGCTAAAGAAACTTTAAATAAGGCAATAATTGAATTAGATGAGAACAGAAATTTGAGTTTAAGAAATGGGTTAATGATAAAACAATATTTAGATATTCTTATTAGAGAACAAAGTATTAGAATTTGTGATCATAAAATAAATCCTAAAGAAATGAGTGTAATAATTTCAAGTGATATTATTAAAAGTAAAGATCAATTTTTATTAAAGAATATTTTTGAGTAATTGTTTTAAATATGAAGTTACAAAGAAATAAGGAGAAATAGAAAAGCAATAGTGGTAATAGGATATTTATATATTTTACTTATTCATTGCTTGTAGTTACTATTAATTTCTTTGTAGTAACTACATATCTTCAGAATTTTAGAATATGATTTAATAGAGGCAGTAGTTAGTTTGGTATAAAAATAAAACTAACTACTGTTTTTCTATAAAAAAGTATGATAGGCTTTGTATTTCAATTATTTAATTAAATAAGAAAATATTTTATTAAATATTTAAAGGTTTAATATTATCTACATTAATATTAATACACTCATTTACTTCCAAAATTATATGACTACCTGAATAAGGTTTTCCATTTACTAATATTATAACTTTATCAATTCCATAATTATATCCATAAGTTAAAGCCAAGGATTTTAAAGCAGCTGATTCACCTCCAGAACCAACTTTACTTAATAAATTATAATAAGATTTTGATAAATCAACAGTTAGTGTATTATTTTCTTTATCTAATTTAGCTGAACGAATAGATAAGTCATCGCCAAAACTAAATAAATTTTGGTTTGGAGGATTCTTTAATTCATTTGTTAAGGAAGTTACTAAGGCTCCATCTATTACTTCAATTGGCTTATTTATATAATAAAATACATCATCAGTGCAATTGTAGTAATATATTCTAGAATTCATAGTCTTTTTTACAGTATCAGTTTTGTTATTATTTTCAGTATTAGAATTATTATAAGAATCCTTAGAGTATGGAATAGCAGAACTAAAATCTACATCGAAATAGCCCTTAGGAAGATCACCTTTCAAAGAAGTGTATAGTTTATCTCCAAAATAAATAGCAACCTTATCAACATCTAAATTATATGCATAGGTAGATATCAATGAAGACAATAGTCCACTTTCTGTTGAAGATCCAAGGAACATTTTATCTACGTAGGAAGAAGAAAATACTATAGTTAGAAGTTTTTTATTTTCATCTAATTTAGCAGAGGTAATTTCTACTTCATTAGTTAAATTTAAAAAATTATTGTTAGGAGAATAATCTTGAAGCTCTTTTGTTAAAGCTTTTACTATAGCCTTGTCGGATACTTGAATCTCTTTATCTACATAATAAAGCTGCAATTTTGAAGAGTCGAAATAAAATAAACGAACTTTAGTATTAGTAATTGATTTATCTTCATTAGAATTACTATCTGGTGCTTTATCATCATTTGGTTTATCTTTGTCATTACCTGACTCTTTCTCTTCATCGACAATATTTTGGGAAGGAGTAGATACTGGCTCATTTTTATTTTTATTACATCCGATTAAAATAAGTGAAAATACTAATGAAAATATTAATAGAAATAATCTTTTTTTCATAGAATCACTTCCTAAATTTAATATCAATATAGTGTATTACTGTACATAAATATTATTGACAAAAATACGAAATTAAAATAAATAATTGATTATACTATTTTGGTCATTACAAAATAAATGGCATTTTTATTAAATTTAATAAAAGTTTAATTTATTGTATAAATATTTAAAATATAATATAAATTAAAATAGTAAAGAAACTATTATATTAATGGAAGGAGAAGAAATGAAGAAATTTTTAAAAGTTATAGGGGTAGTAATTTTAGTAGTAGTTTTAGCAGGTGGAATTTTTATATATTCTATAAGAGATAGAATATCCTTATACACAAGTATATTAAAGAAATACAGTGAGTTTGTAGAAAATGGACAAAATTTAACAGAAGATTTGTCATTAAAGTCAATAGATTCTATTGATTATGATGATATTATATATAAAAATACTAATGGAACTCCGTTGACCCTTGATATTTATGGACCCAAAAAGAGTGTTAAGGGTGGTTCACCAGTAATATTATACGTACATGGTGGAAGCTGGGTATATGGAAGTAATGAAATACCTGAAGCTATATCTCCACTTTTAGATGCATTTAGGGAAGAAGGCTTTACAATAATAAGTACTAGTTATGAACTTATGAAGGGAGAAGAGAACTTCAGTAAACAAATTAGTGATGTGAAGGATACAATAAGATGGATACATAAGAATAAAGATGATTTTGGATTTAATGCAGATAGAATAGGTGTTATAGGAGCATCATCTGGAGCACATTTAGCATTAATGGCTGCCTATAGTGCTGAGGATCAGTTTGTTGACTCACAGGAATTAAAAGATTATCCATCAAATATAAAGTATTTAATAGATTTTTTTGGACCAACGGATTTAACAACATTAGATACTAGTAATGTTCAATGGGATTTAGAGCAAATAATAAATTCAGTAGGAGAACAAAGGGAAGATATCTTAAAACTTTATAGTCCAGTGAATTATGTAGATAAAAATGAGCCAAATACTTTAATAGTTCATAGCAAACAAGATAATACAGTACCTTATGAAAATGCAGAAATATTATATGATGAACTTAAAGAAAAAGGAAATAAAGCAGAACTTATAACCTTAGAAGGAGCTAGTCATGATTTTTCACAAATAAACATAGATGAAATTGTATCAGTTGGTATAAAAATGCTAGAGTTTATTGCAAAGAATATGTAGGAGACATTATAAATGAATATTAAATAATTTTTAGCAAACTCTATTTATATAATAGTAAAACTAATTATATAAAGGAGAATAATTTATGAAAGTAATTGTAATAGGATGCACTCATGCTGGTACTTCAGCAGTTGTAAATTTAAAAGAAGTATATCCAGATTCAGAAGTTGTAGTATATGAAAAAAACGATAATATTTCATTTTTATCATGTGGAATAGCTTTAAGTGTTGGAGGAGTAGTTACAGAGCCCGAAAAGCTTTTTTACAATTCTCCTGAAAACTTATCTTGTAGTGGGATAATAGCAAAAATGAAGCATGAAGTGCTAGATATAGATTTTGATAATAAAAAAATTAAAGTTAAGAATTTAGTAAACTCAGAAGAATTTGAAGATGATTATGATAAGCTTATTTTAACTTTAGGTTCTTGGCCAATAGTTCCAAAATTAGAAGGCTTAGACCTTGAAAATATATTACTATGTAAAAATTATAATCATGCTAAGATAATTGATGAAAAGAAAGACTCAGCAAATAATGTAGTTATAATTGGAGCTGGGTATATAGGAGTAGAATTAGCTGAATCATTTGAAATGTTAGGGAAAAAAGTAACATTAATTGATGCAGAAGATAGAATCATGTCCAAGTATTTAGATAAAGAATTTTCTGATATTGCAGAAAAAGAATTTACTAATAGAGGAATTAAATTAGTTTTAGGTGAAAAAGTAGTAAAGTTTAATGGCAATAATGGGAAGGTTCAAAAAGTAATTACTGATAAAGGCGAATATGAAGGTGATTTAGTAGTACTTTGTATAGGATTTGCTCCAAGTACAAAGTTAGTAAAGGGTAAATTAGAAACTCTGAAAAATGGAGCCATAATAATAGATGATTATATGAGAACTAGTAAAAAAGATGTTTTTGCAGCTGGGGATTGCTGTATGGTAAGATATAACCCAGCAAAAGATAGTAGATATATACCTCTGGCAACTAATGCAGTTAGAATGGGAATGTTAATTGCTAGGAATATAAAAGAGCCAACATTAAGATATATGGGAACGCAAGGAACATCTGGCATAAAGATTTATGATGAATGTATAGCATCTACAGGACTAACAGAAGAAGTTGCGAAACTTACTACTAATTTTGAAGTAGAGAGCGTAATATTAAAGGAAAAGAACAGGCCAGAATTTATGCCTACTTTCGAAGACGTTATGATAAAATTAGTTTATGAAAAAGATACAAAGAGAGTTGTTGGAGGACAAATTGCTTCTAAGGTAGATATGACTGAATTTATGAATACTCTTTCAGTGGTAATTCAAAATGAAATGTCTATTGAAGAACTTGCGATGACAGATTTTTTCTTCCAACCACATTTTAATAAACCTTGGAGTATCTTAAATTCTGTAGCATTAAAAGCATTAAAATAGTGTGAAAAATAATAAAAATGGATAATGATAAATTATTAAAAATTTTACATTATCAAAATGATAAAAATGTAAAATTAACCTCGAAAACCTTATAAAATGCTGGATTTAACCAAAGTGATAAAGGATTATCAAAATGATAATCCTTTATTTTTTTAATAAAATAAGAGGTGAAAAATGGCTTGAAATCATAAAAATACTAATAAATCATATTAATAATTAGTAAAAAAGTTGGCATGAGTTTTGCTATAGATATAAATGATGATTTTAATAATAATATTAAATAATTAAATATATTCAAACTATAAGGGGGAAAAGAATATGGATTTTACAAATATTAAATCACAAGCAGAGGGATATAAAGTTCAAATGACTAAATTTTTAAGAGATTTAGTTGCTATTCCTGGAGAAAGTTGTGAAGAAAAAGGTGTTGTTAACCGTATAGCTGAAGAAATGAGAGCATTAGGCTTTAATAAAGTTGAAATAGACCCACAAGGTAATGTTCTAGGATATATGGGAACAGGAGAAACATTAATAGGATTTGATGCACATATTGATACTGTTGGTATAGGAAATAGAGCTAACTGGAACTTTGACCCATATGAAGGATATGAAACTGATACTGAAATAGGTGGACGTGGTACTTCTGATCAATTAGGAGGAATAGTTTCAGCTGTTTATGGTGCAAAAATAATGAAAGACTTAGATCTTTTAAGTGAAAAATATACAGCATTAGTTGTTGGCTCAGTTCAAGAAGAAGACTGTGATGGACTTTGCTGGGAATATATAATTAAAGAAGATAATATAAGACCAGAATTTGTAGTTTCCACAGAGCCAACAGATGGTGGTATCTATAGAGGACAAAGAGGTCGTATGGAAATTCGTGTCGATGTTCAAGGAGTTTCATGCCATGGCTCAGCTCCAGAAAGAGGAGATAATGCAATTTACAAAATGGCTGAAATATTAATGAATATTCGTGACCTTAATGAAAATAATGCAGCTGATGATAAAGAAATTAAAGGCTTAGTAAAAATGCTAGATGAAAAATATAACTCAGAATGGAAAGAAGCTAACTTCTTAGGAAGAGGTACAGTTACAACTTCTCAAATATTCTATACTTCTCCAAGTCGTTGTGCTGTTGCTGATTCATGCTCAATTTCTTTAGATCGTCGTATGACAGCAGGTGAAACTTGGGAAAGTTGTTTAGAAGAAATTCGTAATCTTCCAGCTGTTAAAAAATATAATGCAACAGTAAGTATGTATAACTATGATAGGCCAAGCTATACAGGCTTAGTATATCCAATTGAATGTTACTTCCCAACTTGGGTAATTCCAGAAGATCATATTGTAACAAAAGCAATGGAAGAGTCATATGAAGGTCTTTATGGAACAACAAGAAGTGGGGCTGCAGTAACTGACGAAATGAGAAAAGCTCGTCCACTTACAGATAAATGGACATTCTCAACAAATGGTGTTTCTATAATGGGACGTAATGGAATTCCTGTAATAGGATTTGGACCTGGAGCAGAAGCAGAAGCACATGCTCCAAATGAAAAGACTTGGAAAGAAGATTTAGTTAAATGTGCTGCTGTATATGCTGCATTACCAACAATTTATTGTACTAACAAAGAAAAATAATAAAATAATTTAATTTTAAATTTGTATAAATAAAAATTAAGATAATGAAGGGTAGGAATTTAAAAATGGCTTTAATGGACAAATATATTAATGAACTTAATCAATTAGATTTCTCAAAAATGCATAATGATGACTTTATGGAGACTTGGAAAAAAAGCGACGATGAGTTAAAAGCTGTATTTACAGTTGCAGAAGCTTTAAGAGATTTAAGAAAAAATAATATTTCTACAAAAATATTTGATAGTGGACTTGGAATTTCTTTATTTAGAGATAACTCAACAAGAACAAGATTTAGCTTTGCATCAGCTTGTAACCTTTTAGGATTAGAAGTTCAAGATTTAGATGAAGGAAAATCACAAGTAGCACATGGTGAAACTGTTAGAGAAACAGCAAACATGGTTTCATTTATGGCTGATGTTATAGGTATCAGAGATGATATGTATATCGGAAAAGGAAATACTTACATGAGAGAAGTATCAAAGGCTGTAAGAGAAGGATATGAAGAAGGAACTTTAGAACAAATTCCAACTTTAGTTGATTTACAATGTGATATTGACCATCCAACACAAGCTATGGCTGATGCACTTCATTTAATTAATGAATTTGGTGGAATAGAAAACTTAAAGGGTAAAAAAGTAGCTATGACTTGGGCTTATTCTCCATCTTATGGAAAACCATTATCAGTTCCTCAAGGAATAATTGGATTATTAACAAGATTCGGTATGGATGTTGTTTTAGCTCACCCAGAAGGATATGAAGTAATGCCAGAAGTTGAAGAAATTGCTAAAGAAAATGCTAAACTTTCAGGTGGATCATTTACAAAGACTAATTCAATGGAAGAAGCATTTAAAGAAGCTGATATCGTATATCCAAAGAGCTGGGCTCCATTTGTTGCTATGGAAAAGAGAACAGATTTATATGGAAATGGAGATTTCGATGGAATAAAGGAATTAGAAAAAGAATTATTAGCACAAAATGCTGAACATAAAGATTGGCAATGTACTGAAGAATTAATGAAGACAACTAAAGATGGAAAAGCATTATATTTACATTGCTTACCAGCAGATATTACAGGTGTTAGCTGTGAAACTGGGGAAGTTGATGCTTCAGTATTTGATAGATATAGAAAACCTCTTTACAAAGAAGCTAGCTACAAGCCATATGTAATTGCAGCTATGATTTTCTTAAGCAAAGTTAAGGATCCACAAGAAGTTTTAGCTAAATTAGAAGAAGCTAAAAAGGATCGTCAAGTTAAATAAGCTTAACACTATATAAAATATATGGGCTTTTATCCAAAGACAATATAAGGATAAAAGCCCTAAACATTCAAATTAATCATATATTCTAAGAATTTGAGGGAGAGAATTATGAAAAAGAAAATTGTAATAGCATTAGGTGGAAATGCGTTAGGAAATAATTTAGAAGAACAAATGGGTGCAGTTAAATCAACTGCAAAGGCTATAGTAGATTTAATTGAAGAAGGACATGATGTTGTAATATCTCATGGAAATGGACCACAAGTAGGTATGATAAATCTTGCTATGGATGCACTAACTAAAGCAGATCATAAATACTCATCAATCCCAATGTCTGTATGTGTTGCAATGAGCCAAGGATATGTGGGATATGATTTACAAAATGCACTTAGAGAAGAACTATTAAGCAGAAATATAAATAAATCTGTTGCTACAATTATTACTCAAGTAGAAGTAGATAAAAATGATAAAGCATTTGAAAATCCAACAAAGCCAATAGGAAGCTTTATGACAAAGGAAGAAGCTGATGTTTTAATTTCAAAGGGAATTAATGTTGTTGAAGATGCTGGTAGAGGATATAGAAGGGTTGTAGCTTCTCCAAAACCAAAGAGTATTGTGGAAATTGAAACTATTAAAAGCTTAGCAGATTCAGGAAGTGTTGTAATTGCTTGTGGTGGTGGTGGTATTCCAGTAATTAAAGAAGGAAACCATTTAAGAGGAGCAAGTGCTGTTATAGATAAGGATTTTGCAAGTGCTACATTAGCTAAAGATTTAGATGCTGATTTTTTAATTATATTAACAGCAGTAGAAAAGGCTGCCATAAATTATGGTAAGGAAAATGAAGAGTGGCTAGATAAAGTTACAGTAGAAGAAATGAAGAAATATGTTGAAGAAGGACACTTTGCTCCAGGATCAATGAAGCCAAAGGTAGAGGCAGGTATAGAGTTTGCAGAATCGAAAGAGGGAAGACATGCACTTATTACATTGTTAGAAAAAGCTAAAGATGGAATTCAAGGAAAGACTGGAACAAGAATAATTAGATAGTAGGGGGCTTAATAATGGGAGAAAAGATACTATGGAAAGAAAATACAATGCCAAAAAGCAAAATAGATGGTGATTTGGATTTTTTAAATATGGATGAAATAAATAAAGCTAGAAACTTTCATAAGAGTTTTCCAGAATATAGTGTTACACCATTAGTTAATTTAGAAAATTTAAGTGAAAGACTAGGACTTGGCGGAGTTTATTTAAAAGATGAATCATATAGATTTGGATTAAATGCTTTTAAAGTTTTAGGTGGATCTTATTCAATGGGAAAATACTTGGCACAAAGATTAAATATGGATATATCAGAATTACCATATGAAAAATTAACTTCAGATGAAGTTAGAGAAAAGCTTGGAGATATAACTTTTGTAACTGCAACAGATGGAAATCATGGTAGAGGTGTTGCATGGACAGCTAATAGATTAAAACAAAAATCAGTAGTTTATATGCCAAAGGGCTCTTCATTAATAAGACTAGAAAATATCAGAAAAGAAGGAGCAGATGCTTCAATTACAGATATGAATTATGATGATGCTGTAAGACTTGCAGCTAAATATGCTGAAGAGCATAATGGAGTAGTAGTTCAAGATACAGCTTGGGACGGATATGAAGAAATCCCAGCATGGATAATGCAAGGATATGGAACTATGGGACTTGAAGCATTAGAGCAATTAAGAAATGATTATAAAGTAGAAAGACCAACTCATATTTTCTTACAAGCAGGGGTTGGATCACTAGCTGGTGGAATACAAGGATTCTTTGCTTCAGTATTTGGTGAAGATTGCCCAACTACTGTTGTAGTTGAAGCTAAAGAAGCTGCATGTTATTATGAATCAGCTATAGCAAATGATGGAAAACCAAGAGCTGTTGGTGGAGATATGCCAACAATAATGGCTGGACTTGCATGTGGTGAAGTTAATATAACAGGCTTTGAAGTTTTAAAGAATCATTCAAAAGTTTTCGTTTCAGCTCCAAATTATGTTGCTGCAAATGGTATGAGGGTTCTTGGAAATCCACTTAATGGAGATAAGAAAGTTGTTTCTGGAGAATCAGGAGCAGTTACTTTAGGATTAGTTTATGAATTGATGACAAATCCAGAGTATAAGGATTTAAAAGAATCAATTGGCTTAGATGAAAATTCAAGAGTTCTTTTATTTAGCACAGAAGGAGATACCGATCCAGATAAGTATAGAGAAATTGTTTGGGAAGGAAGCTATAATAGATAATTGACAATGGATAGTAGTGCATAACTGATAATTAAGCAGCTTTTTAGGAATTTTAGGTCTAGAAATTTAGATAGTATAAATGTGTAAAAAGGGAAGTTCTGATTAGATTCGAACTTCCCTTTTTGCGTATATATAAATAACAGAAAAAATTTCTGTTTAAGTTCAAAAACGTCTTTAAGCAAGTAAAATCAACGGATTAAAAGGGGTTCGCGTTTCGTGAGGCTTTTTATAAAATAAGAGATTAACTTTTTAAAGGCAATAAAGCTTACTTAAAATTGAATAAAGTTTATATTAAACAAACTTTTTTAGACTGCGCCTTTTTTATTTAAAATTATTTAAATAAAATATTAATAACAAAAAGAGAAAAAATACTTGAAATTGCTTCCAGTAGTATATATACTGTATATATAGGTATAAACAGTATATATACTGTTGTTTATAAGGAGGGACTTTAATGACTACTTTGATGGAAATAGAAAACTTAGTAAAGAAAATAGGAAGCTTACATTTAAGAGGTATTAATTTGAAAATAGAGCCTGGTTATATAGTTGGATTAGTAGGGGTAAATGGCTCAGGTAAAACAACTCTTATTAATACTATATTAAATTTATATAAGAAAGATAGTGGAAGTGTAAAAATTAATGGCATTTCTATGGATGCTAATGAAAAAGATGCAAAAGATCAAATTGGTTTTGTTCTTGATGAAAATATGTTTGAGGATAGCATGAGTGTAATAAGTAATGGAAAAATTTATGGAAGTCTTTATAGTAAGTTTGATGAAAATTTATTCCGTAAATTTTGTCAGCGTTTTGAAGTACCTCTTAAGAAGAAAGTAGGTAAGTTATCTGCAGGTTTAAAGGTTAGATTCCAGTTAGCCTTTGCTTTATCTCATGATGCAAAACTATTTATAATGGATGAACCAGCAGCAGGATTAAACCCTTTATTTAGAAAAGAGCTTATAAATTGTATGCAGGAAATTGTAGAAGATGGAACTAGAAGCGTGTTATTTTCCACTCATATTACAGAAGATCTTGATCAAGTTGGAGATTATATAGCATTACTTCATAATGGAAAAATATTCTTCTATTTAAGTAAAGAAGAGCTTCAGGAGAAATATCTAATCATTAAAGGTACTAAAGAACAAATTGAAAATCTTAAATTCTCGAATATTATTTATAGAGAGTATGGAGAATATCATAATTGTGCTTTTATTGAAAAGGTAGAAGGAGAAGATTATTTAGATATGGAATTTAAAGTTCCAATAATAGAAGAGGTCATGTATTATTTAGACAAAGGAGGGTACTCTAAATGCTAAAAATTATTATAAATGATTTATTAGTAAATTTGAAAAAGACATGGGTAAATGTTGGACTTAACATTATTTTATTTATTTTCTTAACTACTTATATATTAACTATTATAATTGTTCCACAAATACCTATGGATATGCCGAGAACAAATGATACTATAATTAAATTACTTTTAGAAGAGCATATATTAAGATCAATTATTCCTGCTATTTACGGAGTAGCATTTATTACTATGTTCGATATAACCAAAAAAATCCCGTTAAGGCTTAGTAAAGCAATGTTTGTATGTGCAGCAGGCGAAAAGGAAAAAATGAAATATATGTATTTACAGTTAGCTATAAAAATTATTTTGGGATTTATGTTTATTTTTATAGCAAGTTATAGTTATATAGGAAGAATCTTTCTTAACAGAGGTATAATATTAAGTTTAGTAGAGCTTATTTTATGGTTCTTTATTATATTAGATATTAATTTAAAAATAGGTATAGGTGAACAAGGATTAAAAAAGAAAGACAAAGAAGGATATATAATATATTCTAAAGAGGAAGAAATGGTTAATTATTATTGGATTTGTTTATTAATGCTGGAGGCTATAGTTTTTTATTCATTGTCTATTCTTAATGTGCAATTGAATTTTTTAGGTGTAATAGGTTGGAGTGTAGCTCTTATAGTAAATGCGTACATTGCTTATCGTTGTATAAATCCAATTCTAAAGAAATCTCTTTCATATGAAGATGTTTATAGACAAATACCAGATACGAAAGAAGGTTAAGAATGAATATTATTTTAGATACAGAGAGTAATATTTCAATTTATGAGCAAATAGTTAAATCTATAAAAAATTCAATTATACAAGAAGAGATAATGCCAGGAGATTTATTACCATCCATTAGATCCCTTGCTAGAGATCTTCAAATAAGTGTAATTACAACAAAACGTGCATATGAAGAACTAGAAAAGGAAGGATTAATTTATTCAGTTCAAGGTAAGGGCTTTTACGTAAAGGAGCCAAATCGTCAAAAACTTAGAGAGGAACAGCTTAAAGATTTTGAAAATAATTTTGAAAGTTTAATTAATGAGGGTAAAAAATTAGAACTTACACTTGAAGATATGCAAGATATTTTAAAGACTTTATATGAAGGGAGATAGCCTTTATGACAAATAGTATACAATGTGAAAATATAGTAAAAAAATATAAAGAATTTTCACTTAAATCAGTTTCTTTAACAATTAAACCAGGATATCTTACAGGACTTATTGGAGTAAATGGAGCTGGGAAAACTACACTTATTAATATTATATCTGGATTAGATACTGACTTTGAAGGAAAAGTAAATATAAATGGAATTGATATAAAAAAGAATACTTCTGAAGCAAAACAAGAAATTGGTCTAATTTCTGAAAAGCTTTCATTTTTTATGGATAAGACAGCATATGAAAATGGAGTACTTCTTGGAGAATATTTTAATAATTGGATTATGGAAGATTATTATATATGGCTAGATAAAATGAATATTCCTAAGGGGCAACCCTTATACCAGTTTTCTAAAGGTATGAAAATGAAATTTCAAGTAAGCTTTGCTATGGCGCATAGTCCAAAATTTCTTCTCTTAGATGAACCTACTGCTGGATTTGATCCTGTTTTTAGAAAAGATTTTTTAAATATGCTACAAGATATATTAAATCAAGATATAGGTATTCTTATGTCAACTCATATAACTAGCGATCTTGATAAGATTGCAGATTATATTATTTTACTTGATAATGGTGAAATTAAAATAAATGATACTAAAGAAGCCCTTGAAGATAATTTTAAAAGAAAGCAATTAGAAGATTCATTAAATAAAAAATTTCACATAAGTGATTTACTTTAAAAATAAGGAGGTATAATAAAATGAACTATTTGGAAAATGAAAAAGAAAGAATAAAGTATTATTATCAAAAATTATTGATTGGCGTATTATTATTTTTTTACTTTGTAGTTATTCAATCAAATGTTTCTTCTCATAAAGTTATATGGGGAAAGGGATTAGATCCTAAACCTATTTCTTTTATAAATCCTATATTAGTTTTTGGAGTAATTATATTGACACTTTATCTTAACAATCATTTATTCTGGATAAAGGAACAAGGGAAACGAGTTTTTATATTAAGAAAATATGATACTATACCATTAAGTAAAAAGGAAATGTATAGTTCGAAATTTAAAATAATAATTAATAATTTACTAACTTTCTTATTAGGAGATATCATAATTTATATAGGCACTATGATGTTTAATTCTTATTTAGAAATTGATATTTTGATGAACATTGTGGAGATATTGCAAGTTTTTTTAGTATCAGTAATTTTAATAGGATTTCTTTTAATAATAAATCTTATCCAAGATAATAAAACTAAAAGAGAAGTTTAAGTAAAATAAGTATGAATTAATAAAGATATAATTTTATTAATTAAAAATAAAAAATATTAGAATGTTATTTCCTATGAATTATGATAGAAAAAAATTTTTATCTATCATAATTCATAGGAAATTTTTAAAATTAAGTTTTATTAAATATGGCTATAATCATATATATAATAGTTTTACTAAGTTCATATTTAGTTCATAAAACTAAAATATTATATAAGTTATAGTAAGTATTCTAAGTTTATCTTAATTATATTCATAACTTATAATATTTAAGTAAAGTCATTATTTTAGCAACTTATATAAAATTTAAATAATATATGCTTTCAATTTTGATATTTTACTTAGATAAGCCTATTAACCTTTAATCATATAACAATATAGGGATGAAGATAATTAATTGAAACATATATTTAAATTATCGTAGTAAAATTTATTGCAGGAGGGAAAGTATGTTATCGCTAAAGAATATAAAAAAATCATATGTAACAGGCGAATTTAAACAAGTTGCTTTAGGTGGGGTAAGCTTAAACTTTAGACAAAATGAATTTGTAGCAATACTTGGACCAAGTGGTTCAGGAAAAACTACTTGCCTAAATATTATTGGAGGATTAGATAAATATGATAGTGGAGATTTAATTATTAACGGGAAATCCACTAGAGAATTTAAGGATTCAGATTGGGATGCTTATCGTAATAATAGTATAGGATTTATTTTTCAAAGCTATAATTTAATAAGCCATTTAAGTATTTTAGACAATGTAGAAATGGGAATGACATTAAGTGGAGTTTCATCTGCTGAAAAGCATAAGAAGGCTTTAGAATCTTTAGAAAGAGTTGGGCTTAAAGATCACGTTCATAAAAGACCAAATCAGCTTTCAGGTGGACAAATGCAAAGAGTTGCTATTGCACGAGCGCTTGCAAATGATCCAGATATAATATTGGCAGATGAACCAACAGGAGCTCTTGATACTAAGACTAGTATTCAAATAATGGACCTTATAAAAGACATAGCAAAAGATAAACTAGTTATAATGGTAACTCACAATCCAGAGCTTGCTAAGGAATATGCAGATAGAATAGTTGAGTTTAGAGATGGTAATGTTATTTCAGACACTAATCCATTAGAATCTGAAAAAAATAATATTTCATATAGTCTTAAAAAGACAAGTATGAGTTTCTTAACAGCATTAAAGTTATCAGGAATGAATATAAGAACTAAAAAATGGAGAACTTTTTTAACAGCATTTGCATCAAGTATAGGTATTATAGGAATAGCTCTAATTTTATCACTTTCAAATGGATTTGATAAGCAAATAGATATTTTTGAATCAGATACCTTATCAGGCTTTCCAATTATGATAACTCAAAAAGCTGCCGAAGTTGATATAAATAGCATGATGGAACATAGCAAAGAAATGAGAAAAGAGATGTCTGGAGATAGTGAGACAGAGGGAAAATATCCAGATACAGATGTTATTTATCCATATAATACGAAAGAAAATACATTTATGCATACTAATAAGCTAACAGAAGAATATATAGATTATGTTGAGAAAATTGATAGCAATTTACTTTCAGGGGTATCATATACTCGCTTGGTCAACATGAATCTTTTAAAGAGTGATGGTAAGGTTGCGACTCCAGTAAGTGTTTCAGATTTAAATTTATCATCTTATCCAATTAAGCTAGATAATAGTACAGAAGGATATTTAGAAACATCATATGATTTACTTTCAGGTGAATATCCAAAAGAAATGACAGATTTAGTTTTAGTTGTAGATGAATATAATAAAATAGATACAACAATTTTGGATGCACTTGGAATTGATAGTAATAAAGAAGAAATTAACTTTAATGATATTATAAATCATGAATTAAGAGCTATATTAAATAATGATTACTATACTAAGGTTGGAAACTACTTTACATTAGCAGGAAATCCTAGTGATATGAGTGAAATATATAATAATGAAAGAGCAATTCCACTTAAGATCACAGGAATCTTAAGATTAAAAAAAGACGTAACAATTCCTGTTTTATCTTCAGGACTTGCTTATTCAGATGAATTAAGTAAGCACTTTATAGAAGATGCTAAAAATTCAGAAGTAGCAAAGGCACAAGAAGCTGCTGATTATAATGTATTTACAGGAGAAAGATTTGATAAAGTAAGTGATAGACCAGATAGCAATAATCAAAATACTAAGGAGAATATACTTTCTTCAATAGGGGCAGTTGGTACTCCATATATGATTACTTTATATCCAAAAGATTTTACAACAAAAGAAGCTGTAACTGACTATTTGGATGATTGGAATGAAGGAAAAGAAAAAGAAGATGTAGTAATATATAATGATATGGCAAGTACATTTGTAAGTTTATCAGGTGGAATAATGGATGCTATAACAATGGTTTTAATAGCATTTGCAGCAATATCTTTAGTAGTTTCATTAATAATGGTTGGAATTATAACTTATATTTCAGTTCTTGAAAGAACAAAAGAAATAGGAGTTTTAAGAGCATTAGGAGCTAGAAAAAAAGATATAACTCGTGTATTTAATGCAGAAACATTTATTGTTGGAAGCTGTTCTGGTATTTTAGGAATAATAATTGCTTGGCTTTTAACATTCCCAACAAATAATATATTATATAAAATAACTGACTTAAAGGGTGTGGCAGTTTTAGATCCAGTTCATGCTATTATATTAATAGTTATAAGCGTATGTTTAACAATGTTAGGTGGATCTATACCGGCTAAGATGGCATCTAAAAAAGATCCAGTTGAAGCATTAAGAACAGAATAAATTCAAAAGTTATAGGCAAATATCTATTAAGGTATTTGCCTATGTTTTTAACTGTACTATAATATTTATTTAAGAGATGATTTTTTTATTTAAGAGGTAAATTTTGAGGAGAATATAATGATAAATATATTAATTGTTGAAGATGACAAAAGCTTAAGAAGATTAATGGAAGTATTTTTAAAGCAAAATGGATATGAAGTATATTTAGCAGAAGATGGAGAAAAAGCTATTGAAATATTTGAAGATAAGCATATTGATTTAGTAATATGTGATATTATGATGCCAAAAGTAAGTGGATATGAATTAGTAAAAGATTTACGTAATTCCAATTATGAACTACCAATTTTAATGGTTACAGCAAAAGAAACCATAGAAGATAAGAGAAAAGGATTTTTAGTTGGTGCAGATGATTATATGGTAAAACCAATTGATTTAGATGAAATGCTTCTTAGAATAAATGCACTTTTAAGGAGATCTAGAATATCAAATGAACATAAGTTAATAATTGGAGATGCAGTTTTAAATTATGATACATTAACAATAACAAAAGGGGAACAGATAATAGAATTAGCTAAAAAAGAATTTTATTTACTATTTAAACTACTTAGCTATCCTAAACAAATATTTACTAGAAATCAGCTTATGGAGGAGATTTGGGGTGTGGATATTGAAAGTGACGAAAGAACTGTAGATGTTCATATTAAACGAATTAGAGAAAAGCTAAGTGATTTTAATGAATTTAAAATTGTTACAGTGAGAGGGCTTGGGTATAAGGCGGAAAGAAATATATGAAAAAGATATATAATTACTTTAGACACACTTTGCAAGGAAAAATAATAGTATACTTTTTTACAACAGTTCTTTTAAGTAATATAGTTACATTTTTTATTGTATCTCCAATAGTAAATAGAAAAATTTCAGGTAGTGAACAATATTTAATTCCTATACTTAAAGAATTTCATGGATTAAAGTTTGTAATTTTAGGAATAAGTTTTATAATTTCTTTAACATTATTATGTTTTATTTCTACATTAGCTGTTAAACAAATAAAGAAATTAACTAAGGCAACAAATGAAGTTGCAGAAGGAAATTTTGATGTTAAATTAGAAACAAAGGAAAAAGATGAAATAGCTCAATTGATTTTTCATTTTAATGATATGGCAAAGAAATTAAAAAATACAGCCTATATTCAAAAGGATTTTGTAAATAATATATCTCATGAATTAAAGACTCCAATTGCATCAATTCAAGGTTTTGCTAAGGTTCTTAAAAATAAAGATTTAACAGAAGAAGAAAGAGAAGAGTATTTAAATATTATAATTGAAGAATCAAAAAGACTTGAAAACTTATCAAGTAATATATTAAAAATATCTAAACTAGAAAATCAAGATGTATTAGAAAATCAAAGCAAGTTTGCATTAGATGAAAATATAAGAAGAGCTATACTTTTATTACAAAATAAATGGATAGAAAAGAATATTAAATTTAATTTAGATTTACCAACTACTTATTACTATGGTAATGAAGAATTGTTTTTACAGGTTTGGACTAACATTATAGAAAATGCCGTTAAGTTTTCACGTGAAAATGGAGAAATTAATATTGGAATAGAAAAAAGTTTTGATTTTATAAAAGTCTATATAGAAGATAAAGGGATTGGAATGAATGAAGAGGTAGTAAGTCATATATTTGATAAATTTTATCAAAAAGATGACTCTAGAAGTGCTTCAGGATATGGATTAGGACTTGCAATAGTTGAAAGAATAGTTGAACTTTCAAAAGGAAGCATTTATGTAAAAAGTGAATTAAATAAAGGAAGTACTTTTATTATAAGTTTAAGCAGAGGATAAGGGGAGAATTACTAATAATATGAAGTAGTCTGAGAATAAATTAGATATTGTATTAGTTAAAAGTAGTTATTTATTTAATTTTATAATATAATTATCTTACAAAAGTAAAATAGTAAAGTAAGAGGGATATAAATGAAATCTTCATTAGTAAAAGATAGAAGTGAGTTAACTAAAGCAGAAAATAAGATTTGTGATTATATAGAAGAGTATATGAATAGTAGTATATACATGACAGTTACAGAGATAGCAAATAATTGTGGGGTAGGAGAAGCAACGGTTACTAGATTTTGTAGAAAATTAGGATTTAGAAGTTTTCTAGAATTTAAAATGACAATGGCTCAAGAGTTTAAGAATAGTGGATATGATAATGAAGATATTATTGAAAGTGAAGTAGTATCTGAAAATGATTCTTTAGGTGAATTTGTAAAGAAATTCTATGAGATTAATGTAAATTCTTTAGAAGAAACCTTAAAGAAAATAGATTATTCAATGATTGAAGAAATATCAGATATTTTAGTTAAAGCAAAAAGAATTTCTTTCACTGGTGTTGGCCATTCGGGTATAATTGCAGAAGATGCTTATTATAAATTTATGAAAATAGGATTAATTTGTAATTGTTATAGAGATAGTCATACTCTAGTAATGATGGCATCGTTAATGAAAGAAGGAGATGTTCTATTTATTATCTCGAATAGTGGTAATACAGAGGAGATTAATATAGCAGCAGAAATTGCTAGAGAAAATAATGTAAAAGTAATTTCTATTACAGAAAATTTGTTATCTAAATTAGCAAGGGTTAGTGATTATGTTTTAAATTATACAGACCAAGAAATAAAAATTGATATGGAGTCTTTTGGAATAAGGATATCACAAAATTTTCTTATAGATTTAATATGTACTAATGTTATAAGAAAAAATAAAGAAATAGCAGTAGTATCCAAGAGTAAAACTGAAAAAGCAATTGAAAAGTTAAATATAAAGCGATGAGAATTATAAAAATCTCATTGCTTTTATTTTTGTAGTAATAATTGAGAAAAATATTTTCAATTAAAAAGAAAAAAAATTTCAAAAATCTATTGATGAAAAGGTTTTATAATGTTAATATTAAATAAATAATATAGTGATATTAACATTTAAGTAAAAATAAGTTATTTAATTTAGTACTGCAGACTAAAATTATATATTTTCTTAGTAGACATAATAAAATGCATCATAATACAAAAGATATAAAATTATGATTAAATGGTATAAAAAGGAGAGAGGAAATTGAGAAAGTCTACAAAAAAAATAATATGCTTTTTTGTCGGGATATTAGTTATATTAGGAGTTTTTTCAAGAAATGTATTTGCTAATTCCATAGAAAAATATAAGGGAAGTATTGTAGCAGACAGTATAAATAGTAAAATTCCAGAAGAAGTAAGAGAAGAAAATACACCTAACTTAGATTTAATGTATATGATTTATATTGAAAATAGAGATGGAGGAAGTATTTATCAAGAATTTCCAGATGGATCAAAAAGAAGTATAGGAAATGTAATAAGATCAGGTAAATATCCAACAAATTCATCTGCAGGATTCTGGGCATCACACTATGATGCAGCAAATGACGGTACTCATTCCTGCATTACTGCATCAGCTTCAAATAACGTACATGTTAGGGTTGGTCCTAATGAAAGTTACGATCCTATAAAAGCTGCAGAAATAACAAAAGCATCAGTACCAAGTCTTTCCCCAGCTGATATTGAAGCAGCAGGAGTTTGGATGCCTAAGCAATTTACTATTGGAACAGAGGATGATTATGTTTATGCAGAAATAAATAATCCATCAAAATTTACAGAGAGCATAATTTATACAGATATTCTTGGAGGAAATGAAATATTTGGTGGAGAAAGCGGAGCCTTTGTTGGGAATCCAGTACAGTTTTTAGATAACGATGAAGAATGGAAATCTCTAGATTACTATTATAATGGAAGTTATGATAAGCCTATACCTGAAGATTTAAGGATAGTGGTTAGTAAACCATCTATATCAATTGGTTCACCTGTTAGTATTGAATTTGAAAACTGGGCAGCAGGAGATACTGTAAATGGTGAATATAAAGAATCTAACGGAAGAGTATTATTGAATTATGCTGATGGAACTAGTAAACATATAGCAGATATAATTCAAAGAGTAAGAGGAACAGGTAGATTTGGTGGAAGTGAATATTCACATGTGGGAACCTTTAGAGCAAGTCATCCTGGGGTTATTTGTTTATCAACATCTCCAAAGGTGGGAAGGTCAAATTGGGGAACTTATATTGATTATTCTGGAGGAATTCAGCTAGTACCAGCTAATCATGCCAAGTTTTTAGCTTATAATGTTGATCAAAAATCATTTATAGATGGAGCTTACTCTCAGCAACCTCACTATGGAATAATAGCAAGTATCGGAGCAAATAAGGAAGATCTTTATAATCCAGAATATGCACCTAATGGAGAGATTACATTTGATCCTATTTTAGAAGCAGTAGCACCACTTTATTCTCAATATTTAAAACCTAAATATATAGATGGAGATATTGAAAATAGTACTATGTTTGTTATATCAGAAGACTTTGGAGTAAATTGGAAAGAAACTCCGACAATAATGGGGTTAACTGGTTTTGAAAATCATTCAGCATCATTTGAAGAATCACCGGTTGCAAGTTGGACAAACATAAAGATACTTCTAGAATATTAATTATTTAAATGAGGTGAATAATATGAGAAAAAGGTTAAAATTTAAAGTAGCGGCTGTGTCTGCTTTACTATTATCAATTGTGTTAGTATCATTTTTTTCAGCAAATAAATTAGTTTATGCAGATGAAAATATAACTATAAATATTAATGAAGAAGATTTGGATAGAGAGCTAAATGATGATGAACTAAAAGGAATGTTTCCAGATGAGAAATTAAGAGAGGTAATTGTTAGGACAGCTACTCATACTAGTTTTAGTAATCCTCAAAAGATACCAGATATAGAATCTAATAAAATTACTTTAAGAAAGCTTCAGTCTATAAAGTATTTATTAGCAATGGAAGAAAAAATAGAATCATTACAAGGGATATCATATTTACCAAACTTATTAGAAATGAACTTAGATGGTAATCACATAAATGAAATTCCAGAAGAGATAGTTAAATTAGAAAGCTTGGATAAGTTGATTCTTTCAAGAAATAGATTGAATAAAGTTCCGACATATATAGGTGCTATGAAAAAGCTTCGTTGGCTTGATGTATCCAAGAATTCATTAACATCTTTGCCAAAGGAAATTGGTAATATTATAACATTAGATAGATTAGATATTTCTCAAAATAAAATTAAGGAAATTCCATCTGAGATAAATAATTTAAAAAAACTTATAAGACTACTTGCTTATGAGAATGAGTTGACAACTTTTCCAAGTGATATAGTAGGATTACCAGTTTTAAGAGAACTAAATCTTTTTAATAATATGATTACGGAATTACCTGATAATATAGGATCTTTTCCTGAACTTATGTATTTAAGAATAGGAGAAAATAAATTGACATCTTTACCAGAAAGTATAGGTGAACTGGAAAAACTATTCACCTTATCTGTAAATAATAATGAATTAATAAATCTTCCAGATAACATAATAAATCTCAGTAAATTAACAGAAATAAATTTATCAAATAATAAATTAGAAAGATTACCAGATAATATAGGAAGATTAACTTCAGTAAAAGAATTGAATTTAGATAATAATAATATAAAAATATTCCCGGATTTATCTAATTTAGTTGACTTAAAAACAATATATATATCAAACAATAATATAATTAATTTTGAAATAGATTTTTTACCGACATCAGTACAATATATAGATTTATCAAGAAATCTATTGACTTCAGTACCGATAATAGAAAATATAAAACACTTAGATTTATCTTTTAATAAAATTGAGAATATTCAAGAAGGGATAAAAAGTATGAATTCAATTTCATATTTGGGCTTGAATGGAAATTTAATAAAAACGCTACCTAAAACTATAGGAGATATGATAACTTTAACAGGAATAAATTTAAGTAATAATAAGCTAGTAGAAATACCAAGTGAATTTGGAAACTTGGTAAATTTACAAGGTCTATATCTTAGTAATAATGAATTATTAGAAATACCCAATACATTGGGAAGCATCACAGCATTAAGATTTCTTTCTTTAGATAATAACAGATTAACTATAATACCAAAAGAAATAGGAACTATTGAAAAGTTAAAGAAAGTTGATTTGAGTAATAATTATTTAACTAAGTTAGAATTTAGTGATAAAGCTAATGTTTTAGCAGATGGTAATTTTATTGAGAATATGGAAGGACAATTAAGGTTAGAAAATATATCAAATAAAAAAATAGATTTAAAAATAGGAGAAGAAATTAATTTATTAGATTATATAGAAGTTAAAGGTATGGATAGAGAGTTACCTGTAGAAGTAATGGAAATTGAAGATATATCTAATAAAGAGTTCTTTAAAATAGGAAGCAATTCTACTAGCATAGTAGGAGAGAAAAAGGGAAATGGTAAAGTAATAATAAAAATTAGAAATTCTGTAGGAGAAAATTCTAGTAAAACCTTAGGTGTAAGAATTAAAAGTAAATAAAAATGAAAGAGCTTGATGAAAATCAAGCTCTTTTTGAAAAAAAATTTCTCAAAAAATGAAAAAATATTTCAAAAAGTATTGAATTGGTATTTTTATAATGATAGAATTGTATTAAGGAAATTGAGAAAGGAAGGTATAGTATGAATTTAATTAATATTTTGAACGAAAAAGAAATATCACTAATAGTAAGTCTTCCAGAAAATAATGTAGAATTAGCAAAAGCAGCATTATTAGCAGGAGCAGATGTGTTAAAGATTCATATAAATGTTGAACATAGAGCTAGCAAAACTAGATTTGGATCTTTAACTGAAGAGTTAGAAGTAATTAAAAAAATTGTATCACTTTGCAATGAGTATGATAAACCAATAGGAATTGTAGCTGGAGGTCATGATAAGATACCAATGAAAGAAATTGAAGGTATAATGAATGAAGGGTTTAGTTTTATATCATTATACGATAAGCATATGAATCCATTAATATTCAATAAAGACATATATAGAATGGTTGCAATAGATAATAATTATAAATTAGAATATGTAAAAGCTTATGATGAATTACCTATAGATGTATTAGAATGCTCTATTATGGATCCAGAAACTTATGGAGATGAGCTTACAGTAAGAGAAATATTACAATATCAATCAATTCGTAGTACAACCTCAAAGCCGATGGTTATACCAACACAAAGAAATATAACACCAGAACAAGTTCTAATATTACAAGAAATGGGTATTAATGCAATAATGATTGGAGCAATAGTAACTGGTAAAACAAAAGATTCAATTTATGAAAGTACATTGAAATATAGAAATATGATAGACAACTTTAATAGTGAGAGGGTTATAAATGAATAATAATAAAATCTTATATATCCCACTAGATGATAGACCGGTTAATTTAGAAGTAGTTATTCAATTAGCCAATTTAGCAGAATTAGAGATTAAGGTGCCAAAAAAAGAAAACTTAGGAAGCTTTTTTAATGAAGGAAATGTAGAATTAATAAAAGAGTGGATTAAAAGTGAAAAGTGTGATGCTTTAATAGTATCTCTAGATATGTTGATTTATGGAGGACTAATAGCATCTAGAACAGATAAAAAATCATTAGAAGAATCTAGAAAGATATTAAACTTTTTAAAAGATTATAAAAAGGAAAATAAAGAAATAAAAATATATGCATTTTCAAATATTATGAGGTTATCTATATCAGTTTCAAATGACGAAAGTCAAATATGGTGGGGCAAAATAAATGAATATAATGAATTAAGATATAGAGTAGAATCATTAAATGAAGTGAGTCTAAAAAATAAGTTGAATCAAATAGAATCAGAAATACCACAAGATGTTTTAAACACTTATTTAAGAACACGAGAAAGAAATCATAAAGTTAATATGGAATCAATAGAGCTTGTTAAAGAGGGGATAATTGATTTTTTAATATTATCACAAGAGGATTGCTCAAAATATGGACTTCATTTAATAGAGCACAAAAGAATCCATGAAAAAATAAATAAGTATAAATTAGAAGATAGAATATATGTTTATCCAGGTGCTGATGAGATCGGACAAATTCTTGTTAGTCGCTATGTAAACGATATAAGAGGATTTAGACCTAAGGTATATGTGGATTTTGATGACAAGGAAGCAGAAGATAGTATTCCAAAGTTTGAAGATAGATCACTTAAAATTAATATAAATGAACATTTAAAAAGTACTAATGCTTTGATTATGGATAAATATGATGAATGTGATTATATACTGGCTGTAACTACTCCTAATATTCCTTATATAGATATGGCCTCTGATACTATAGAAAACTATAATAAGAAAATAGTAATTGATAATTTTATAAGTAGAATTAAGAACTATATAAATTTAGGTAAAAAAGTATCAATTGCAGATTTAGCCTTTTCAAATGGTGGGGATGAATATCTTATAAAAAGATTAAAAGAAGAGAATTTACTATTAAAAGTAATATCATATGGAGCTTGGAATACGGCTGGAAATGCAATGGGAACGTCTATAGCTCATGGAAATATTATTTCAAATATAAATTCAAATAATAATCTAAATTTTAAAAAATCATTAGAGAGTCTAAAATTTTTAATTGAGAGATATTGCGATGATTATATATATCAAAGTAGTATTAGAAATGAAACAAATAAAGAAGTATTAAAAGAAGGATTAAGTATTTTTAACATGAATAAAAGAGTTGAAAAAATAGATTCTTTTGTTGAAAAGTCATTAAATAGAATGACTAATGATTATTTTTATAAAAGTAAAGTTAGCTATTTAGAAGCTAAAGGAGAAATAGAAGAGGTAATAGTAAAGGCTAAATTACCATGGAATAGGACATTTGAAGTAGAATGTGAGGTTAATATCAAATTTAAGGAGGGAAGATATGAAGATTAAAGGAAGCAAAAGTTGCGATATTTTGATTATTGGCGGGGGGCCTTCAGGTATTATAGCTGCAAAAGCAGCAGCTGCTGATGGGAATAAAGTAATTTTAATAGAAAGAGGTGGATACTTAGGTGGGTGTGCTACTAAATCCTTAGTTATTCCTCTTATGACTTTCCATGCTGGTAAAAAGCAAATAGTAATGGGATATGCAAATGAACTTATTGAGAGAGTCAAACAAAATGGAGGAACAATAGGGCATATAGAAGATCCACTTGGCGTAGCAGCAACAGTGACACCTATAGAAACAGAAGTTTATAAGTATATAGCTCAAGAATATTTATTAGAAGCAGGAGTAGAAGTTTTATACCATACAGAGGCTTTAGATGTGGAAGTTAATGAAAAAAATATAAACTCAATACTTGCAAAGACTAGATCAGGGATATATGAGATAAATGCTAAATACTATATTGATGCTACAGGTGATGGAGAAATAGCATATCTTTCTGGAAACGAAATGAATATAGGTAGAGAAAAAGATGGTAAGTGTCAACCTATGACTATGATGTTTAAAGTAAGCAATGTAGATATAGATGAATTGGTTAAATATGTTGAAGACAATAAGGATGAGTTTGTATTAGGTAAAAATATAAAAAGCCTGTTAGATACAAAAAGAGTTGCAATTTCAGGATTTTTTTCAAAGATAAAAGAAGCTACAAAAAATGGTGATTTTACTGTAAATAGAGATAGAGTTCTTTTTTTTGAACTAAATAGAAGAGGCGAAGTTGCAATAAATATGAGTAGAGTTATAGATAAAATTTCAGTCAGAGATTTTGATTTATCTGAAGCTACTATAGAAGGTAGAAGACAGGTAATTGAAATATATAACTTTTTGAAAAAATATATACCAGGATTTAAAAAAGCAATATTAGTTCAATCTGGAGATGAAATTGGGGTTAGAGAGTCAAGAAGATTAGTTGGAGAGTATCAATTAACAGAAAAGGATATTGTTACAAAAAAGATGTTTGAAGATACAATAGCGCTTGGAAGTTGGCCTATAGATATTCATGATCCAGATGGTAAGGAATTAGATCTTATGGAAATGAAAATTGGTGACTATTACGGAATACCATATCGAGCATTATTGCCCAAAGAAATTAACAATTTAATTGTTACAGGCAGAGCAATAAGTACAACTCATGAAGCATTAGCATCCATGAGAGTTTCTCCAATATGCATGGCTTTAGGGCAAGCAGCTGGAATAGCAGCTAAAATTTGTTTTAAATTTAAAAAAGATTTTAGAGAATTAAGTTATGAGGAGCTTAAAGTAGAATTGTTAAAAAGTAATCAAGTTATTGAATAAAATAATTTGCTAAACTATTTAATAAATTATCAATTGTAGGGATGTGATAAATGAATTAATATAAAATAATTTATAAGAACTCATGACATAAATTTTAACTTTAAATTTACTAAACCTAAATTATTAAAGTGCAATTATAAAAATAATATTAAAAAGGGGAATGAAAATGGGAGAAGTTTTAAATATTCAAGTTATTCTTATATTATTAGTTTTTGCTGTGTTTACAGGACTTATGATAGCTAAAAAGTTGCCGACGCTTTTAGCATTACCACTGCTAGGAATTATAATAGCGGTTATTGCAGGAGTTCCATTTATGACTCCAACAGAAGAAGGTGGACAAACTCTGATGGCCCACGTAATAGGCGCAGGATCATCTAGGCTTGCAGGAACTATGATGGCGGCTATTTTCGGAGCTATGTTTGCAAAAGTTATACAAAAACAAGGTATATCGAATACTATAATTAGAAAAGCAGCAGAGCTTGCAGGGGATAAGCCTTTAGCTATTGCATTTATTTTAACAACAGCTTGCGCAATAGTGTTTTCGGCTTTAGGTGGAGCTGGAGCGGTAATAATGGTTGCAACTATAGTAATACCGCTTATGTTATCAGCAGGAATAAAACCAAAGGTTGCAGCAGGATCATTTCTTATGGGTTTAGGACTTGGAGGGTTATTTAATGTTGCCAATTATCAATTTTATGTTGATGTAATAGGAATGGATATGGAGCTTGTAAAATCTACTTCATTAGTTTTAGGTTTAATATCTATTGTAGTAACAGCAGCTTATATATTAATTAATGTAAGAAGCAAGAGTGTAAGAAGTACATGGGCAATGCCAAATAGTAATTTTGAAACAAAGACTCATGATGATGTAAATGTATTTGCATTGATATCACCATTACTTCCAATATTATTAGTATTCTTCTTTAAATTTAGTGCGGAACTTTCATTATTGATTTCAGTAGTATATACAATTCTAGTTACTAAACCATCGCAAATAATACAAATAGCAACAAGCTCACTTGTAGAAGGTATACAAGATGTAGCAGGAGTAATCGGATTGATGATTGGAATTGGTATATTATTAAATGGTGTATCAGCAAATGCAACAATAGCATTGATGCAACCACTTATAGGAGCTATATTACCTACTTCTCCAATACCATATATTATAATATTTACTATAGCATCACCACTTGCATTGTATAGAGGACCTCTTAATTTATATGGATTGGGTTCAGGTATTGGAAATGTTATGGTTGCAGCAGGAACATTAAGTCCAGCAGCTATAGGTATGGCTTTAAGAGCTACAGGAGTAGTACAAGGAATATCAGATCCAACGAATACTCATAATGTAATCGTTGCAGATTTTGCGAAAGTAGATGTTAACTCAGTATTGAAATCTACACTTCCATATACTGTTATAATAACATGCTTATCATTAATTTATACAGCTTTAGTGATATTTTAATATTATGTAAATAAAGAATACTATTTTAGAAAATAAAGGTGCGTATAGGTGCACCTTTAATGATAAATGCATCAGGAGGGAAATATAATGGGTAAGGTAAGGATTGGAATAGATGTTGGTGGAACATTCACAGATGCTGTAGTAATAGATAATAATAGTTATGAAGTAATAGGCAAAGCTAAAATACCTACAACTCATCATGAAAAAGAAGGAGTTGCAAAAGGGGTAATAGAAGTTATAAAAAAGGTACTAGAAGAAAATAATATTTCTCCTAATGATGTAGTTTTTATAGCTCATGGAACAACTCAAGCAACTAATGCCTTATTAGAAGGTGATGTTGCAAAGGTTGGTATAATTGGAATGGGAAAAGGAATAGAAGGTGAAAGAGCTAAAAATGAAACTAAAGTTAATAATATAGAGCTATCACCAGGAAAATATTTATATACAGAACATAGATATATAGACTCTGGAAATATATCGCAAAAGTCTATAGGAGAAGCTATAAGACAGCTTAAAGATACTGGATCAGAAGTGATTGTGGCATCAGAAAGTTATTCAGTTGATAATCCAGAAAATGAAAAAATTGTTATAGAACAATCATTGAATAATGGTATATATGCTACTGGGGGATATGAAATATCACAGCTATATGGATTAAGAGCAAGAACTAGAACCGCAGTAGTAAATGGAGCATTAATTCCTAAAATGATGGAAACTGCAAATATGACAGAAACTTCAGTGAAAAATGCGAATATAAAAAAGCCACTTATGATAATGAGATGTGATGGCGGAGTTATGACCATTGATGAAGTTAGAAAAAGACCAATTTTAACAATGCTATCAGGTTTAGCAGCTGGTGTTGCAGGAGCATTGATGTATGAAAAAGTGTCGGATGGAATATTTTTTGAAGTTGGAGGTACTTCTACAGATATATCTGTAATAAAAGATGGAAAAGTAATGATTAAGAATTCTCAAGTTGGAGGACATAAACTTTATTTGAAATCTTTAGATGTCAGAACACTTGGTGTTGCAGGTGGAAGTATGATTGTTGTTGAAAATAATAAAATAGTAGATGTAGGACCTAGAAGTGCACATATAGCAGAAAAAGAATATGAAATATTTGCAGGTAAAAATGAAATATCAAATCCACAATTAATTTATATATCTCCAAGACCCGAGGATAAGTGTAATTATGTAGCTATTAATTGTGATGAAGGGAAAAGTTTTGCATTGACTTTAGCAGGGGCAGCAAATATTTTAGGTTATGTAAATGAAGATGACTATGCAAGAGGAAATATAGAAGAAGGAAGAAAAGCTTGGGAAGTATTAGCTAAAGAAGTTAATATGTCTATAGAGGAAACTGCAAAGACTGTTATGGATATAGCTATAGGAAAAGTGAAGAAGGTAGTTGATGAGCTGATCTTAGAATATAAATTAAACAAAGCTATAATAAGACTTGTTGGAGGTGGAGGGTCAGCATCTATAGTAACTCCATATCTTTCAGAAGTTATGGGCGTGAAATTTAATATCGCTAAGAATGCACCATATATTTCTACAATAGGAGTTGCTTTAGCATTAGTTAGGGAGCAAATAGAGAGAAGTGTTATAAATCCTACAGAGCAAGATATAAAAAAAATCAGAATGGATGTATTTGAAGCAGTTGTAAAATCTGGAGCAAACCCTGATACAGTAGAAATTACTGTAGATGTTGATGCTAAAAAGAATATTTTAAGAGCATCAGCAACGGGAGCAACAGAGCTTAGGACTAAAGAGCTTGGTGCTGAAAAGAAGTCAACGGATGAACTAATAAATGTAGTATGCAATTCAACTGGAGTATCTAAAGAAAATGTTAAGCTTATTGGAGAAACGGGAAGATGGAGTATATTTAAGTGTATTGAAACTACAAAAAAGCTATTTGGATTAATATGTAGCAAGAAAGAAAAAATAAGAATTCTTGATGAAGATGGTGTCATAAGATTACAAAAAGATAAAGGTAAATTACTATTTTGTACAAAGAAAGAACTATATAAAACTTACAATAATTTTATAGATGAAAATACATTATTCACAGATGCGGGGGCACAACTTCCGAAGATATATGTAATATTTAAACAAAAGCTTATTGATCTATCAGGAGTTATTAGTAAAGAGCAGCTATTGACATTAACAAATCTTGAAATAGAACTTTTAGATGAAGATACAAAGATTGGAATATTGGCAACTCAAGAAATTTAGGAGTGATTATATGAAAGACTTATATTTTTTGACTGATGAAATATTAGCTTTATTAGAACTTAAAGAAGATAGTTTGTTTCATAAGATACCTAAAGAAAAGATAAAGTATTATATTAATGAAGCTAATAGAATAGGGAAAAATATTGCAAGTAAATATAAAAATGAAGAGATAGAATCACTTTTAAAGAGTAATAAAGTGAATGTATTAATAAAGGATAATTCTAAAGCTAAAAGTTTAGATATTAGAGGAGAAATAACTTTTGATAAAAAGGAAAAACAAATAATAATCTATAAAAATTCTATGGATCAAATAATAGGAACATTAAAAAAGTATGGATTCAATATATCAAAGCAGGAAGTATATAATATTCATTTAGCTCATGAATTCTATCATTTTCTAGAGTTCAAAAATGAAGAAAATACTAATTATTTATTAGATGAGATAGATATAATTTTTTTAGGCCCAATTAAAAGAAAAGCGACGATACTAAAAACAAGAGAAATAGCAGCACATGCTTTTTGTAAAGAGTTATTAAATTTAAGCTTCCATCCAAAGATATTGGATTATATATACTTAATAGAAAATAAGAAAATTAACTTAAAAGAATTTAAAGATTATATAGAAGAATTAGAATTAAAATATATAAAATAATTAAATCTTTTACAAATATGTTGAGATTGAAATAAATTATTTTAAGGACGCTTTTAATAAATTAGATATGGGAACTATAGCTTTAGTAAAAATGATTTTAAAATATCAACTATTTTAAAACAACAATCTGTAAATATAAAAAACAGTAGTTAGTTTTTCATTTACACAAAACTAACTACTGTCATTTTTTATTGTAGGAAAGTCATATTTATAAGAATATTAATTTCTGTTTTTATTTAAGTATGTTTTTAATGTATCAACTATTTTTGAGATATCTTCTTTAGTAACCCAATAATGAGTTACAAATCTCATTTGACCATTTTCAACATCATTTATTTTAATATTATTTTCTAAAAAGTAATTTACTAATGCTTTAGTATCTATATTAGAATTTTTAAAACTGAAAAATACCATATTTATTTTAACATTATCTAAATTAACACTAAGTTCAGGGATTTTATTTAATTCACTAGCTAAAAGCTTAGCATTTTCATGGTCTTCGTCTAATCTTTTAGACATATCATTTAGTGCAACAATTCCTGCAGCTGCAAGGAAACCAGCTTGTCTTAGACCACCACCCATAAGCTTTCTCTTTTTTCTAGCTTTAGCTATAAAATCTTTACTTCCAGCTAAAATTGAACCAACAGGCGCACATAATCCTTTTGATAAGCAAAACATAACAGAATCACAATATTTAGTGACTTCTTTTACATTAACTCCAAGGGATGTAGATGCATTAAATATTCTTGCACCATCTAGGTGAATAGGAAGATTATATTTTTTGGCTGCATTAAATACCTCCTCCATATTTTCAAGAGTTAATATATTACCACTTGAGTGAGCATTTTCAATACAAATTAAAGATGTAGAAGGAAAGTGTATATCATCATCTTCAAAACGAATTCTTTTTTCAATTTGATCTGAGCTTATAATACCATTTGGGGAATCTATAGTCCTTAATTGTACACCAGAAATTACAGAGCTTGCCCCAACTTCATGAGCAACTATATGATTAGAATCAGCTATAATTACCTCACTACCTCTTTTGCAATGAGTAAATAAAGCAAGTTGATTGCCAAAAGTACCACTTGGAACAAAAAGAGCAGCTTCTTTACCTACTATTTCTGCAGCAAGAGTTTCAAGTTTTATAACGGTAGGATCATCTCCATAAACGTCATCACCGACTTCAGCATTAAACATAGCTTCTTTCATAAAATCTGGTTGTTTAGTTACAGTATCACTTCTTAAATCTATAAAGTTTTTCAATTAAAGCACCTCGTTTACATAAATTTATAACAATTATTAACACTATTATAATATAATAGAAGTAGATAATAAAACTAATTTATAAATAATATAGATATTATTTATTTTAAAGCAATAAAGGAGTTGTTGTTATGGGATCAGAAAAAAGAAGCCTAGAGAACATGAGAATATTTGGAGCTTTCGGATTAGTTTTAGGATTTATAGCTAATTTAGATTACTATTTTAAATACAAAGGAATTAAAATTCCATTTTTTAATAATATAGATATAAATTCTATAAGTATAATGATGATATTTTCTATAATAGCATTAGGAATTTTTTCTATAAGTAATATTAAGTTAAATGCAGAAGAGGATATACTTATAGAAGTTAAAAAGAAAACAATTATTTTAAAGATAGTCTGTATTCTTTTTGTTGTCTATTCAATGATTATAGCCATATTATCTAAAGATCCAGCTTTAGTTAGAATAGAAATATTAGCTGAAATAATTTTAATTTTAATATATATAATTGAAAGAAAGATAAAATTATTACAAATTACCGATAGGCAATTAAAATGGAAGAGAGATTATGAGTATCCAGGTAGTTATAATAAGGAAAGCAATATATTTTGGAGAATGAAATCTAAGTTTTCGCCCCATATTAAAGTTAAATGGAAAGATAGAATCAATAGGGTTAGGTGGATAAAGTTATTATTAATTATATTTTTATTATCAGGATATTTCGATAAAGAGTTTTATATATTTTTAATATTATTTATTCCAGATTTTATATATTTTTTTGAAGTTTTATTTGGATTGTATACTAAAACTAGTGGAATATGTACAGGAGTTGTAGAAACTACAAAAGGATCTACTAAAATACCGGTTTATAGAATCTATATTACTGATTATGAAAATGAATATGAAATAGCATTTAGTGTACGAGATTATTGTTATATTGCTGAGAGGGATGAAGTAGTTGTAGTTCATAGTATGATAACGAAGCGAGTTATAGAGGTTCAAGGAATAAGAATGGATATTTTATAAAATAATAAATTAGGCTATCATAAATTAATTATTAATAAATTTTTTATAATTAATTTATGATAGCCTTTTCATTTAAAGTTTGAAAATAGAAGTTACTTTAGATATATGTTATTATATTATTTATGTAATAAATACTTAAATGACGGAAAAGGATAGGTGAAGAAAATGAAAACTAATTATCATACACATAATTATAGATGTAACCATGCTATTGGAACAATAGAGGATTATGTAGAGGAAGCAATAAAGGAAGGTTATGATGAAATAGGAATATCAGACCATCTACCTCATCCAGGCAAAAATATAGATAATGGAAATAGAATGTCATATGAGGACTTAGATATTTATTTTAAGGAAATAGATGATGCTAAAGAGAAATATGGAGATAAGATATCAGTAAAAAAAGCAATAGAATGTGAGTATTTTGAAGATTATCATTGGTTATATGATGAATTTAAAGAAAAATATAAAGTTGACTATTTATTATTAGGAGTACATTTTTTCCCATATAAAGGTGAATGGCTTTATGTAGGTGGAGTTAAATTAACTCCAGAAATTTTGGAATGCTATATAGACTATGTAATAAAGTCTATGGAAAGTGGATATTTTGCTTACATAGCTCATCCAGATTTATTTGCAGTATCATATAGAAATTGGGATGAACACTCAATTAAAGCATCAATAAGAATTTTAGAAGCAGCAGAAAGATTAAGTATGCCTCTTGAAATCAACATAAATGGATTTAAAAGAGGGAAAGTTAAATATAACTTAGGTGAAAGATATTTTTATCCTGTAGAAGAGTTTTGGAATTTATCAAAAGAATATAATGTTAAAAGAATACTTGGGGTAGATGCACATGATCCTGAAGATTTAAGACTTAGATTTAGGGGAGAAGAATTTGCAAAAAAAATTAAATTTAGAAATTATAGATAGAATATAAAATAAATAAAGGAGTAACAAATGTTACCGAAAATGATGTAACCCTATGCTACACTATCATTATAAGATTAATGATAGATATTGGAGGAAAAAAGATGAGCTTATATTTAGGAAAAATTCACTATTGGTTATTTAATAAAATAGTTTGGTTTGAAGGACTTGAAGAAGAAATAATTACTTTAGCAAAAAATGAAGGATTAAATATAGAAAATTTATCAAAAGAAATAAATAATAAATATGGAGAAAAATTACCTAATCTTCCTCTTGAAGAAATGATTGATACATCAAATATTCATGGATGGTTACAAGACAAGATTCATTCTGCTGAAGGAAGACTTGCAACATGGACAGGAAAGCTATTAGAAAAAGAAAATGTATCTTCTAAATTAGAGTCGTTATATATGAATCAAGGTATAAAGGCTGCAAAGGAAGCAAAAGAAGAAGGAAAATCTGTAAGCAACGCTGTTGAAATATTTAATGCAGTAAATGACTATATATTAGATGGAATGCCTTGTGATAGAGTAAATGAAGTAATTTCACAAGATGAAAATAAAGTTGTTTGGAAGAGAAGGCTTTGTGTTCATAAAGATATATGGGATGCTGCATACGGAGATGTAAATTATTTTTATACTTTAAGAAATCTATGGATAACATCTTTTGTTAACGAAGTAAAGAAAGATTTTAAATATAATGTATATGAAAATGATGAATTTTCAATAGAAAGAGTATAGGGGATGAGAAAATGAATGCAATAGAATTAATGATGGATGAGCATAAAAATATAAAAGAAATGCTAAAGGTAGTTAGAAAAGCTTGTTTTTCTGTCTTAGAAGGGGAAGAAGTTAATTATGAAGATTTTTATAAGATGATACATTTTATAAGAAACTATGCAGATTCTCATCATCATAAAAAAGAAGAAATAATGTTATTTAATAGAATGGTTGATGAAATTGGTGAAACAGCTGAAAAAGTAGTTAAATATGGAATGTTAGTAGAGCATGATCTTGGCAGACTATATGTAACGAATTTAAATGAAGCATTAGAAGCTTTAAAGAATGGAAATGCTGAAGCTAAATTAGACGTAATAGCTAATGCGGTTTCTTATACAAACCTTCTAGAAAGACATATTCACAAAGAAGATAATGTAATTTATAAATTTGCACAAAGAGAATTAAAAAAGGAAACTATGTATGTAATTAATGAAGAATGTGTAAGCTTTGAAGAGAAAAATAATAATGTTAAAGATGAAAATCTAGAAATACTTAAAAACTTAAAGGAAAAATATTGCATTTAGTAGTTAATATAAATTAAAATTAATATGATGTTAAATTAAAAAATATTAAGGATAGGTGATATATATGATAACTAAAGACATGACTATTGGAGAAGTTATAAAGGTAAAGGAAAATGCACCACAAATTTTAATGGACTTTGGAATGGGATGTGTAGGTTGCCCATCATCACAAGCAGAAACAATAGAAGATGCAGCAATGGTACATGGATTAGAGTTAGAAGCATTACTTGAAGCTCTAAATAGATAAAAGACTAAAATATTTATAATAAAATGAATTAGTATGAATATACATTGAATTTATTTAAGCAAGGACTTTATAAGTCTTTATACTTAAGTAAATTCAGTGTTTTTTTTTATTTTATACACAATTTTGGGTAAAAAAAAGTTACATTATACGACTTTTTAATAGCACCACTTTTATATTTCAACATAACATGTATTATAAATAAATATTAAATTAATTTAGAGTATCGTAGTTTTAAGGAAAGGAGAATTTATGTCCATTAACTTCAAAAAATTTGTGCCACGTCCAGGTCTTGTTAATAAGCAAGGACGTTTACCAGATCCATCGGAGTTAGTTTGCATAGAAGTACCTAAGGTATTTGATCAATGCTTAATAAAAAGATGTCTTGTATATGAAGAAGGTCCAGATACAAATACGACAGATAGTGAATTAAGAAGTGATCCATTAATTGAGCCTAAGAGATATATTTCTAGTAGGGACTTCAATGTAACATTAACTTCAGTAGATAAAATACCAGTTAAGGGAAACCCTAATTTTAAAAAAATAATTCTTAATTACGTTATCTCTTTCTATTCTGATTATATTGATAACAATGGTGTAAATAGAAGTGAATTCTATGAAATCCATAGAACGGATATAATTGGTAAATTCTATTGTCCTGATTCAATAGCTCAAATTTCAGCAAGTACGGAACCAGAACAATGTGAGGGTGAAGATAGTAATATTATAAAACTTGAAATGGTAGCAGAGGCACTAGATGGTCAAATAGTTGAAGATGAAGAAGACAACGAAGTTCTAGATATAACTTTAGGTTACTATATAGTTGTAAAGTGTGAGCTTATTGTACAATTATTAATACCTGCTTATGATTACTGTCCAGTTCCAAGAGAAGCATGTGAAGAAGAACCTGAGGAAGATCCATGTGAAAGATTTGATAGAGCACCAGTTCCTAAATTTTATCCAGACCAAAATTTAGAGCCGTTATTCCCAGAAAGTGATGAAGCTGAGAGATAAGTAGTTAGCAAAATTTAGTTTACTACAAAAACAGTTTTACAAACGATAGTTACAAATATTACCAATGAATAAATATTAATAATACTTTAATAGTAGTATTATATTAATTCAGTACAATATTTGTGATAAAAATAATATTAAAACTAAAAACTAACGAATACTAAATTAATAAAAGAAGATATTTTATAAAAGATAGATATGAAAGGGAGGATTCAATTTATGAATTCAATGTCTAGAAGATACCAAGAGCAATATAGAAGAGATTGTGAAAAAGATTATAGAAAAGATTATGAAAGAGAAGAAGAAAAGTGCCCTACTATTATAAAATGTGGATGTCCTTCTTCTACTCCATTACCAGTTGTGGCTGCAGCAGCAACTACTACTATAACACTTGCATCACTTACTGTAGATACTTCTTGCATTTGTGATCCAGTTATTAAACTAGATTTTTCAAGTGCCTTTACTGCATTAGCTGCTGTTACTATAGGCGGATTAAGCCTTCAAGTATTTAGGCAATGTAGAAATCAAATAACTCCAGTTCCAATAGGACCTTCACATCCTGTACTTGGAGCATTAACAGCTATAGTTCTTCCAGCAGCAGTTTACACATCATTTACTGTTTGTGATGAAGATACTTGTACTAATAACGACTGTTGCACTTATACAGTAGTTGCAACAATTGCAGGTCCTCTAGCAGCTACAGTTGGAGCAACATTTAATAGCTCAACTTTAACTGCAACAGTAACTTGTAGATCAAATGCATGCGCTAGAAAATGTGAAAGAAAGTGCGATGAAAAACATTACTAGTAATCTTATAAAAAAATAAGTTAAGTAGTATAGTTTTATATAAGAAATATAAGCTAAAAGTATAAATTAATATAAGTCCCGGATGTGAATTTTCCATTCCGGGATTTATTTTGTTTAATTAATACTTAATCATGTTCTATTGATTTTAACATCTTTATTAGATTAACTATATTTATAGTGGTAAGCACGAAAGTTTCTAAATTTTAATATAATAAATAGTAAGGATTTTATAACTATATTGGTTATCTAAATAGATATTATTGATGAAAGAGATATCTATAATTAAGCTTTAAAATATATAAAATTAATAAACATTTATAAGGAGGGTAAAATGATTTATTTAGATAATGCAGCTACATCTTTTCCAAAGCCGTCTAAAGTTTATGAAGAAGTATTAAATTGTATGAAAAATTATTGTGCAAATCCTGGAAGAGGTTCTCATGATATGGCAATTAAATCAGCAATGAAAGTTATGGAGACCAGAAATTTAATCTGTGAACTATTCAATATAAAAAATCCGTTTAATTTGGTTTTTACAAGTAATGCAACAGAAGCATTAAATATAGCTATTAAGGGAGTTTTGAAAAATGGAGATCATGTTATTAGTACAGTTATAGAACATAATTCTGTTCTAAGACCTCTTAATTCAATGGAAAAGCAGGGAGTAGAAATAACTTTAGTAGGAATAGATAAAGCTGGCTATGTAAATCCTTTAGATATTAAAAATGAAATTAAAAAAAATACTAAAATAATAATTATTAATCATATTTCTAATGTATTAGGAAATATTCAAGATATTACTGCTATAGGAAAGATAGCAAGAGAAAAAGAAATTATATTTATGGTTGATGCATCTCAAAGTGCTGGAGTTATATCAATTGATGTTGAAAGTTCATATATAGATTTATTGGCATTTCCTGGACATAAGGGATTGCTTGGCCCTCAAGGGACAGGTGGATTATTTATAAGAGAAGGAATAAACTTAAGTAATTTCAATGAAGGGGGAACAGGTAGTAACTCACATTTTATGATTCAACCAGATTTTATGCCAGATAAATTTGAAAGTGGAACTTTAAATACTCCAGGTATTGCAGGATTATGTGAAGGATTAAAATTTATAAAAAGAGTTGGTATAGATAGTATCAAAAAAGTAGAAGATGAATTAATGAAATATTTTATAGATGAAATAAGAAAACTTTCTTATATAAAGATATATGGGAATAATTCTTTGAATGAAAGAAGTGCTGTAGTTTCATTTAATATTGATGGAGTTGATGCATCTATTGTTGGTGAAGAATTAAATGAATATGGAATTGCTGTTAGAACAGGTTACCATTGTACTCCATTAATACATGATATTATAGGAACTGAATATGCAGGTACAGTTAGAGTAAGTCCTGGGTGTTTTAATGTTCTTCAAGATATAGATGAGTTATTAGAATCTATTAGAAAAATATATAATTCACGATAGAAAATCTCCAATACATATATGATTATATATGTAATAAACATTAGGATGTGAAAGTTATGGAATCTTGGAATAACTCAAAGTATGTTTATCAAGTAGATAATCCTAGTGATGACGAAAGATATAATATGCTTGAATATATACTAAAGGATCAAAAAAGAGTAGATGATATAAATAATATAGTTGAATTAATGAGCCCACCTACAGATATAACTAATATATGTAAAAGTGGTTATGCAAAAGATATAAAAGTAGCAATAATTGGTGCAGGAGAAGCAGGTTTAGCTGCAGCAGTTGAATTAAGGAAGATAGGATGTGATATTACATTATTCGAAGCAAGCCAGAGAATAGGAGGAAAAGTTTACACTTATTATTTTGATAGAAAAAATAATAAGTATGGTGAGCTTGGAGAAATTAGCATACCAGTATCACATTATACCACATGGCATTATATTAATCTTTTCAATCTTGAGACTAGACCTTTTGTAAATAATAATAATAATTCTTTACTTTATATTAGAGGGGCAAAGGCATTAAATGATCAAAAGGGAAAACAAGTAGTAAAGAATATACATCCAAAGTTTGATTTATCAAATAGTGATAAAAAGAAATTAAAAGAACAAGTAGATAAAAAATTTTATAAAAAGTATTTAGAATCTCTTACACTCGAAGAAAGAAGAGAATTATTAGAGATCAAAGATAAATATTCAGAAAAAATAGAGCAAATAGATAAATTAAGTTATAGAAAAGCATATGAAAATGCTGGATTTAGCGAAGAGGCAATATCAATGCTGGGATATCTTGATGGAAGTAAGCAATTTTTTCAAATTGGTCTTATGGAAATACTACAAAGATATTATACAGTAGATTCAGAATTTAATTATTATATTAAGGATGGAATGATAAATTTACCTCTTTCATTATATGGAGCTTTATTCGATGAAAATGAGAAAATATTTAATGGCATCGATAAAGAAAAATTAGGAAATGTAAAAGCAAAAATGGGGACACCAGTTGAAGGAATATATAGTTCAGAAACAGAAGATAGAATTACTATTAAGTATGCAGAAGGAGAAATGAAGAAAGAAGTCCTGGAGAAATTTGATTATGTAATATGCACAATACCTTTTCAAAGTTTAAGAAGAATGGATATAGAGCCTAACTTTAATTCAAGAAAAATACGTGCAATAAATGAAATGAATTATGAGACATCAGGGAAAATATATCTTTATCTTAAAGAAAGATTTTGGGAAATGGGAGGCAAATCAAAAGGAATAGTAGGGGGAAAAACCTTTACTGATATTCCACTAGTATCTATTTATTATCCTTCAGATCATTCAGAAGCTTTAAATGATAAGATAGGTAGTTATATATTAAAACCAGGTGCAAGTCCCAAGGAGTCAGGAGTATTGCTAGTAAGTTATAGTTGGTGTAATGAAGCAATGTTACTTGGAAATGAAAATGCAGAATTACAAATTCGTGATGCTATAAGATATATAGAAAAGATTCATAATCTTCCACTGCAATATATTGATGATAATTTAATTGATTATAAGTCATTAATTTGGTCTGATGTTCAATATATATGGGGGGCAGGGGCATTATCAAAACCAGAAGATAAGATATTATTTTCTTATGGAGCAAAAATGCCAGAAATGAATAATAGAGTGTTTTTTGCAGGAGAGCATATATCTCAAAAACATGGAACTCAACAAGGTTCTCTTCAAAGTGGTATGATTGCAGCTAATGAAGTTGCAGAAAGAATAATGATAAATAATAAAATTTAACTTTAATATAGAAATTAGTATTTATCATAAAAAAATAATGACCTGCACAAAAGTTGTAGGTCATTATTTATATTATAAAAAATCCAATTTAAATTTATTTATTAAGTACTTTCATTAAAGTATATAAATATTTTAAAAGGTGATGATAGATAAATTCAATTAAATATATAGGAACACTTAAACTGTCATCACCATTTATAACTACTAAATTTAGTAGAAATACTAAACACTTTTAGTTATAGCTAAGAAAATAAATTTTATTAATCAACATCATCGTCGTCATCATCATAACAGTCAGGGAATAAAGGTTCTAAGTTTTGATCTGGATAGAACTTAGGAATTGGAGCCTTATCAAAGATTTCGCATGGATCTTCATCTGGTTCATCCTCACAAATAACTTTAGGAACAGGACAATAATCATATGCAGGAATTAATAGTTGTACAAGAAGTTCACATTTTACTACAATGTAGTATCCTAAAGTGATATCTAAAACTTCATCCCCATTTTTATCTTTAAGTATTTCACCGTGTAGTGCTTCTGCAACCATTTCAAGTCTTATGATGTTAGAATCTTCTTCTAGGTCAGTACTAGCTGAAATTTGAGAAATTGAATCAGGACAATAGAATTTTCCAATTACATCAGTTCTATTAATCTCATAAAATTCACTCTTAGTTTTACCATCACAATCAAGATAATCAGCATAGAAAGAAATCATGTAATTAAGCACTACTTTTTTAAATCCGCGTTTACCTTTAATTGGTATCTTTTCTACTGAAAGAAGTGTTATATTGAAGTCTCTACTAGAAATATATCTCTTAGGATCGACTAGTGGATCGCTTCTTAATTCACAATCAGTTGTATTTGTGTCTGGACCTCCACAATATACTAGGCATCTTTTAATTAAACATTGATCAAACACCTTAGGTACTTCAATACAAACTAACTCTGCAGGATCAGGTAGACGTCCTTGCTTATTTACTAGACCTGGACGTGGTACGAATTTTTTGAAGTTAATGGACATATAATATCCTCCTTTTAAAATAATAAAAAACAAAAATTTATTTACTCACATTACATGATATGTAGGAAGATAAAAGAGGTGATATTAAAAAATATATATAAAATAAATTTTTTACTCCATAAAATTGCATAATATTTGCTTATTTTAAATATAATTTTATAAATGGTTTATTTAAAAGAGAAAATAAACGAAATGAGTAGCTATATCTTATAATTAATGGTTTTTGACTATTAATATATAGGAAAATAATAGGCTAAATAACTTTATAATAGAATTCTATAAAGGGGAGAGTGAATATGAGTGATGTATGCCCATGGATATATTTAGATTATAAAGAAAACTTATGGAAATTTTCATTAAATAATAATAAAGAATTGAGCTACAGAATTATGTATAAAGAAGGGAAGTGGACTAAGGAAATTGTAATTGATACAAAAGTACTTGGATTTTCTACTTATATTGATGAAAATGAAGGAATACATTTGTTATACAGTAATTCTAAATATGAACTAAGATATTGTACAATGAAGAATAAATTATGGGTAGGGAAAACTATTTATCAATTAGATAATAAAGATTTTGAGATAGAAAACTTGAAAGTTGAAATTATAGGATCTAATATGCATATTTTCTATTTGTTAGTTGGTAATGATGGAAGTGATCATGGAGTATTAATGCATTGTACTTTGAATGGACGAGAAACCACTATTAATAGATTAGCAGATATTATTTTAATTTCTAATTTAAAGGAATATTATTCTGTAAATGTAAATTATAAAGGAGATATTTATGTATTTTTCCTTTCAGATGAAGGGGATGAGATATCTTTAAATTATTGTAACTTTGAAAATCAGAGGTGGCTACAATCAAAAAGACTTTATGGAATTCAAGGTGAGGATATAGAATTTGAAGTTGCTATTGATAGGCAGGATATTCATATATTAAATAAATCTAGAGAAGGTTTAATACATTCTTTGGATCATGTTTTTATAGATTCTATAGGAAATGTAAAGCACTTTAAAATATATGAAAATAAAAATAATTTATTAGAAACTATTTTATTTATTGAAAGTAATAAATTATGTTCTTGTTGGTTGGAAAATGATAAGATTATTTATTCAATTTTCAATAAGGATAAATGGGAATTTCCTGTTTACTTTGATAGAGGAAATAATGATAAGTTAGAAAAATATAATGCCTTTATTTGTACAGGTAATGATAGTTATATTAAAGAAAAAAAGGTTTATGGAACTGATAACTTAGATATGAAGATATATGATCCAAGTGAATTTTTAATTACTATGAAAGATTCATTAAAATATGATAGAAGTAAATATGAAGAAAATTCTTATTCCGAAAATGAATTAGTTGAAAGCTTAAAGGTGGAATTATCTAGAGAAAAAGTAGAAAATAATAACTTAGTAAATAGAATATCACATTTAAATTTGAGGTTACAAAAAAATCAAAAGTTTATGGATGAATATGAGCAACAAATCACTAGAACAATAGAGCAGAAAAGGAAGGCGGAAGAAAACTGTAATGTATTTTTAGAACTACAAAAAAAGATTCAAAAGGACCTTGAGGATACTAATGGTCAATTATTAGAAATTAAAAAATCAAAAGAAGAACTTGAGGATAGAGTGAAAGATTATTGGGATGAAATTATATCACTTAAAAATCAATTAGATATATCAAGTGATAAGGTTTGTAAATTATCATTTGAGTTAGATGAAGCAAATAAAAAGAATAAAGAAGAAAAAGAGTCTAAGATAATAGTAGAAAATAATATGAAAGAAATTCTAAAGGAAAATGCCTCACTTATGATAGAAATAACATTATTAAATGAAGAAAATAAAAAATTAGTCTCTGAATTAGTGGATAAAAATAAACAGCTAATAGAAGAAAAAGAATATAAGCTGCAAGTAGAAAATCAATCAAAATATCTGCAAGAAGAAAATCTATTAATAAAAGAAGAAGTTAGGTTAATAGCTGAGGAAAATAATAAATTAAAAGCAGAATTAGATTTAGAGAGAAATCAGTCAGTTATGGAAAGGTTATTAAGAAGAAAAACTAGTAATAGTCAAAATAATTTTTAATATATTGTGTAAATTAATGGAAAGAAACTTGCAGTATTTTAGAAAATACAATAGAGGGGAAAATTGCTTAAGAGTTAGGAATTTAGAGGAGAATATTATGAAATCAGAAGACTATGATTATGTAATGGCATTTACATCTCATTATAGAGCTGTATATATGTATGATAGATTAACTCAAAAGAAAATAAAAGTGAAATTAGTTACGGCACCAAATAAGATTAATATTAGCTGTACACAAGCATTAAAGTTTAAAGAAAAAGATAAAGAAGAAATACAAAAAGAATTGGCTAAAAATAATATATATCCAACTGCAGTATTTAAGATAATAAAAGAAGGTAAAAAAGAAACTTATGAGCTAATTGAATAAAGATAAATTAACTTTATATAACTATAGTATTAAGTAATTAAAAGGGGGGAATGAGAATCCGTGGCGAATGTAAGAAAAAAAACTATCTATTATATATCTAACTTAAGTACTGGCAAGGTATCTATAATTGATGGAGATAGTTATAGTGTTATAAAAGAGGTTGAAGTTGGTCCTAGACCGCAAGATATCGTTGTTGATGAAAAAAATAATGTTTATATTGCAACAGATAGAAATAGTAAGGTTACACTTATTGACCACTTGCATAACACTAATAAAACTTGGTATATGCCTAATAATGGTAATATAAAAGTGGATTCCATTTCTCAAAAAATTTATGTTTGTAATACAGAAGAGGTATGTATTTATAATCTAGGTAATGGAGATATACTTGGAAGAATAACAGGATTTATTGCTGCAGATAGCATGGAACTTAATAAGAGTAGAAAAAGATTATTTGTACTTGATATTTTTCAAAATGAAATAAAAGCTTATGATACTACAGATTTTAATTTAATTAAGGTTTACAAAGAAGTTGGAAATACTCCAAATTTTATGTTTATGGGGGACAGTGAACGATATTTATATATTTCCAATAAAGGATCAAATAGAGGGACTTATACTGGAAATGTATCTATATTAGATCTTGAAACGGGAAGTGTTTCATATATAGATTTTCAAGAAGGATCAAGTATTACGGATTTAGATGGAAGTGAAAATTTTTTATATGCAGCAAATAATGGATTACATAGAATTGAAGTTATAGATACAATAAATAAAAAATATATAGCAAGTATTAGTACTACTTTGCCATATTTACAGAGAATTAGATTATCTCCTGATAAAAAAGTACTCTTGGTAACAAGTAAAGATAATGAAGGAAAAGGAGTACTTGATAGAATAGATGTTTCTAATAATGTTATTTTAGATACTTTTACTTTGGATGATAAGAATATAGTCCCATATGATATAGGAATTATTATAGAAAATAAAGAAATAGAAGAAAAATATTATATTTCTACCAGTGCAAATGATAAGTGGAAGCAAGAAAAGGGAAACACTATATTAGCAAAAAAAGTTTTATCGACTTATAAAGAAAAGATGAATTTTCCACAAGTGTCAGTGGAAATATCATTGAAAGAAGATGATATTTTAAGTATAGAAGAAGTAATTTTTGAAAATTGCAGTGTTATAGAAGAAAGTAAAAGAAGAAAAATTTTTGAGAATAGAGATAAATATTTAATACTAGAATATAACTTTGATATTCCATACTATATAAAATGCAAAAACCAAAATGAAGAAAAATATATAATTGAAGGAAGACTTAAAGGAAAACAAAAAGCTAGATTATATATTTCAGATTATAAGGAAGGTAATGGAGTAGAATATGTAGTAAAATCGCTAACTAAGCTAATAAGTTCTCCAATAAATAAAGGTAATGTTATTAAGCTTGATGTTATCTCTATAATTTCAACCCATGCAATTATAGAGGATCTTGTATTTATACCATTTTGTAAGCAGTGTATGGAACTTAAGGAGGATATTATGTATGAATGACAAAAAATACGATTATTTTTTAGTAAGAAATAAAATGAAAAATTTACTAAGATTTTCATACGATCATAGACTAGGGATATATTATGAAGTGCTTATAAATGGAAAATGGCAAAAAAAAGAAGTTATTTATAAAGAGAGTTTTGAAAATTTTTATGTTATTGAAGATTTTAATAAAAATATAAATTTATTGTGCCAAGATGTTAGTGGAGATATTATATTATGTATATTGGATGGATATGAGTGGAAGTATAAAACTCTCTTTTATATGAAATATAATGAAATAATGCCTGTAGAAGCAAAAATTTTTTGTTCTAAAAATAACATACATCTTTTATATAATCTAATAAATGAAAGTAATACTATAGAAATGATAATCCATCAGTCTTATAAGGAATTAAGTGACTGGTTGCCATTGGATGTTCTTATCAATATAGACTGTTATTCAAGTCTGTCTTATTCTATTTCTCAAAGTTATAACTCTTGCGTAATTCTAATAAATTCTATGGTATACGGTATATATAAATTGAGTTCAAGAGCATTCAATATATCTAAAAATCTTTGGGAAAAGGAAATGGTTATATATATATCTAGAATGCCTTACAAAGATTTTTCTTTTTGTGTAGTAGAAAATAGAAGTCATTATCTTATTGTTACTGAGGAAAGTAATCTTAATGTACTAGTTTATCAATATAGAGATATATTAACTGATAAACAAATAGAACTACAAAAAAACTTAATATTATTTGAAGATGAAGAAGTTGATTCATGTGTAATGCTAACTTTAGATAATGTATTATGGGCATTATGGATAAGTGATAAAAAGTTGTACGGATGTTTTTCTAGAAACAATGGACAAGACTTTAGTGATCCAATAGTATATAAAATTTTTGATAATATAATACCTACAAAAGCGCATTATAAAGAGTTTATAGAGGAAGAAAAAATATATATAGATAATGAAATATATATTATTAATAATAATATGGAAGTAGACTTATTTTTACATGAACTTTTAGTAGCTCAGGTAGCTTTAGATATAGATAGCAATAAGCAACATATGAAATTTAAAGATATAGTTTATGAAAATATAAATATAAATCATAAGGACATAGAAGATAGAAGTAGTGAGAAAAAGTTATCAATAAAAAATGGGTTTTTGACAATAAATAGTAGGGAATTGTAACAATATTTATACTTAATGAATAAAGTACTAAATTGAATAACTTAATATAGAAAATAAAAAAGGAGGGAATTAAGTGGAATATAATATTTTAATTGGTGGAAGTGCTGGACAAGGTCTTGATACATTAAGTGACTTTCTAGAAAGGTCAATAAAGAAATTTGGATTCTATGTTTTTTCAAATAAAGATTATATGTCAAGAGTTAGGGGAGGCCATAACTTTATACAAATAAGATTTGGAGAAAATAAAATATATTCACATAAAAATGAATTAGATTTAATACTTGCTTTAGATGAAAATACAATTTCATATCACAAAGATAGATTAAAGGATGACGGGATTATAATATCAGATAAAAGTATAAAGAATGAATATAAAAAAATTATAAAATTACCTCTTATAGAAACTGCTAAAGGATTAAGCTTATCAAAGGCATTTACATCAGTAGCAGCAGGAGTAATATTAAAATATTTTTCAATAGACTTAGAAAATATAGATAAATATTTTAGTAGTAAGCTTTCAGAAGATATAAGGAATAAGAATATACAAGCAGTTAAATTGGGATATGATTTAATTGAATCAAAGCATAAAATGCAAGGAAATGATTTAAGTGATCATATATTAATAAATGGTAATAATGCTATTGCATTAGGAGCTATTGCAGGAGGGTTAGATTTTTATTCTGCATATCCAATGACACCAGCAACTAGTATAATGACTTATTTAGCTAAAAAGCAAGTAGAAACAGGAATGGTTGTAGATCAAGCAGAAGATGAAATAGCTGCTATAAATTTTGCTATTGGAGCATCATATGCAGGAGCAAGAGCTATGACAGGAAGTTCTGGTGGTGGAGTTTCATTAATGGTGGAATCATTTGGGCTTGCAGGTATAACAGAAACACCAATAGTTATAGTAGATTCACAAAGGCCAGGACCAGCAACAGGACTTCCAACAAGAACAGAACAAAGTGATTTAAGCTTTTTATTAACAGCATCTCAAGGTGAATTTTCAAGAATATTAATAAGCGTTAGAAATGCTGAAGATGCATTTTACAAAACTGTTAAGGCATTAAATTTAGCTGATAAATATCAAACTGTTGTAATCTTATTAACAGATCAATATTTAGCGGATTCAAATATAACAATTCCGAAATATAATTTAAATAATATTGAAATAGAAAGATATATTTCAAATGGAGAAGAACTAAAAGAAGATGAGGAATATAAGAGATATAAGGTAACTCAAAGTGGAATATCTCCTAGAATGATTCCAGGTAATTCTAAGAATCAAGTAGTTTTAGTAGATAGTGATGAACATACTGAGGAATCACATATAACAGAAGAAGCAGAGGTTAGAAATGCTCAAATGGAAAAAAGAATGAAAAAATTAGAGCTTATTAAAAAAGATATAGAAGAGCCAGAATTTATAGGCAAAGAAGATTTAGAAATTCTATTATTAGGATTTGGATCAACTTATGGAGCATTAAAAGATGCAGTTGAAGAATTAAATAATCAAGGTGAAAAAGTTGGTGCTTTAAGTTTTGGAGATATATATCCATTACCAGAAGAAAGTTTAAGAAAGTATGCAAAGCAAGCTAAAAAAATAATAAATGTTGAGCAAAACTTTACAGGGCAATTAGGTAAGCTAATAACTCAAGAAACAGGAATATTAATGACTTATAGCATACTAAAATATGATGGAAGACAAATATGTGGAAATGATATAGTAGCTAGGTTAAGAAAGGAGGAGTTTTAATGTTAGATTTAAATTTGTATAAGAGTAATGATGAAATTGCTTGGTGTCCAGGATGCGGAAACTTTGGTATATTAGCATCTTTGAAAGAAACTTTAGCAGAACTTGAATTAAAACCAGAAGATGTAGTTATAGTATCAGGAATTGGGCAAGCAGCTAAAACTCCTCATTATTTAAAAGTAAATGGGTTTAATGGACTTCATGGTAGGGCATTACCACCAGCACAAGCTATAAAAATGGTAAATAAGAATCTTAAAGTTATTATAAATAGTGGTGATGGGGACTCATATGGGGAAGGTGGAAATCATTTTATTCATAATATAAGAAGAAATGTAGATATGGTACATCTTGTTCACGATAATCAAATTTATGGATTAACAAAGGGACAGGGTTCACCAACAACTGCAAAAGGTCATATTACTTCTATGCAATTTGAAGGAGTATATTTAGAACCAATAAATCCATTAGCGTTAGCTATTAGTGCTGGAGCAACATTTGTAGCTAGAAGCTTTTCAGCAGATAAGGAACATTTAAAATCAACGATTAAAGCAGCAATGAATCATAAAGGATATGCATTAGTAGATATAATGCAGCCATGTGTTGTATTTAATAAAGTAAATACCTTTAAATGGTATAAAGATAGAATATATAAATTAGATGATAGCTATGACCCAACTAATAAAATGGAAGCACTTAAAAAAGTAGAGGAATTTGGGGATGAGGGAATTCCAATAGGTATAATATACAAAGATGATAGTAAAGAAAGCTATCATGAAGTACATCCAGTATTAAAAAATGGAGTTAATTTAATAGATAGAAAATGGGCTGTTGAAGATACAGAAAAGCTTATAGATGAATTTTTATATAATTAAAAGATAAGAGTTATAAATTAATTTTAAAAATAGGCTGTCGTAGAAAAAGATTTAATTATTCGACAGCCTATTTTTTATGTAAATTATTTTAAGGTTTTAAAAAAATCTGTGACTTCCTTAGAGCTTCCTCGAAAAATAATTTTATCTTCTATTTTTTCTAAAGAGTATTTATAAAGAGGATCATAGTACTCTTTAAGGAATACTTCTATCCAGCCTTTATGGAAATCAACACTATTAGTAGATAATTGATTTTTATAGGCTAAATTAAGCTCATCTAAAACTACTTTGAATCTATCTCCACCAAGCTTTTTCTTAACTCTATCCATGCTTGAAAATATGTAATTAAACCATTCACTTAATCCCAGCTCTTCTCCAAATTTATTAATATACTCTATTTGAGAATCTATAACATATTCTTTTAATGTATTTTCTACACGCTCTTCTAGGGAAGATTCTAAAAACACTACGTTTCCACTGTGAAAATAGTTAAAAAAGTCTTGAGGAATAAAATTCTTTCCGATGTTTTTGCCTTCATCTTCAAAAATAATATGTTTAAATCCCTTTTCTTTACACTTAATCAAAGAATAAGCTAAATTATTTTCAAAGTTAATTTGTGTAGGTTGAGGATTGGCATGGGCACCAAATGATGATCCTCTATGATTAGCTATTCCTTCTAAGTCTATTGAATTTTCTATTTTTTTCAAAACTATAGTCTTTCCAGAACCTGTGAAGCCTGTTAAAACAATAGGATTATAATTTTGATTTTCTATAGATAATGAACTAATAAGATAATTACGAAAGGCTTTATATCCACCTTCTAGTCTGTAAATCTCTCTGCCTAAAGCATCTGTAATCCATTCTTGAGCAATCCTTGAACGTGATCCACCTCTAAAGCAATATAACATAGTAGAGGGATTAGACTTTATAAATTCAATCCAAGAGTTTAATCTATCCTCTTTTACTTTACCTGATACTAATTTATATCCAAGCTTTGTAGCTTCTTCATTTCCTTTTTCTTTATAACAAATTCCTATAATGTGCCTTTCTTCATTATTTAAAATTGGTAAGTTGAAAGAATTTAAAAATGCTCCTTTTTCATATTCTATAGGTGCTCGTACATCTATAAGTGGTATATTTTCTAATACTATTTTTTTAAAGTCATTTATTACTGGGTAGTTCATATTAATCACAATTCTTTCCTTCTATTTTTGATATTTATTAATTATTACTATTTTTTGTACGCTTTATTCAATATTATAAAATTTTATGTGTATAAGTTGCAATAAAGATTTTAAATTTAATAAATATTGTTTAAAGTGAAAATAATAAATAGTATGATTAATTTACAAATTAAGTTGTGTGACATAGTCACATAAAAAATACTTTTTATATTGTAGAATAGTCACATAATTAAAAAGTTAATTTTATTGGTAGGAGTGAATGTAGAATGTTTGGTTTATTTAATAAAAATTCAGGAAAAGTTATAAATGTAAATGATATTGATAATTTAATTGGTAAGATAGATTTAATTGATATAAGAGAACCATACGAATATAAAACTGGAAGCATAAAAAGTGCAAAAAATATTCCAATGGGGGATCTTCTAAATGATCCAGAGAAATATTTAAATAAGGACAAAGAATATCATATAGTATGCCAATCAGGAGGAAGAAGTTCAACTGCATGTAATAAGCTAAGAGGCCTTGGATTTGATGTAGTTAATGTTGCTGGTGGAGTTGGGTCATATGTTGGAAGCAAAAGAAAATAGCAAATGCTAACATATAATGAAAAAATGAAAGAGTGTAAAAATGAAAAAATTATGGATAAAACTCCTATAGGAGTTTTTGAAGTTACAATATTAATTGTTAATTATCAATTTGGCTGAGTAGTAGCTAGCAGGAGGGTTCTGTATGAAGAAAAAAATATTAATAGTTGGTGGAGTAGCTGGAGGAGCTTCAGCTGCAGCAAGATTAAGAAGATTAAGTGAAGAAGATGAAATAATAATGTTTGAAAAAGGTCCTCATGTATCATTTTCAAATTGTGCATTACCATATCACTTAAGTGGAATTATTGATGAAGCAGATAAGCTTGTGTTAATGAGTCCTGAAAAGTTTAAAGCTCAATATAATATAGAAGCTAGAGTAAATAGTGAAGTAATATCAATAGATAGAAAAAATAAAGAGCTTGAAATAAAAAATACTCAAACAGGCGAAATTTATAGAGAAAATTATGATAAATTAATTTTATCACCGGGAGCAAAGCCAATAGTACCTAATATTCCTGGTATTGAAAAAGTTAATATGTTTACTATAAGAAATGTTGTAGATATAGATAAATTAAATAAATTCGTTAAGGAATTAAATATAAAGGAAGTAGCAGTAATTGGTGGTGGATATATAGGAGTTGAAGCAGCTGAAAATTTAAAAGAAGCTGGATATGAAGTTTCTTTAATAGAAGCTATGGATCAAATATTAAAGCCGTTTGATTATGATATGGTTCAAATACTACATAAGGAAATCTATGATAATGGTGTTAATTTAGTTGTTGGAGATAAGGTTTCAAGCTTTGAAAAAGATAAAGTAGTATTATCATCAGGTAAAAAGGTTAATGCAAAGGCTGTGGTAATGGCAATAGGTGTTTCACCAGAGGTATCATTAGCAAAAGAATCAGGCATAGAACTTGGTGAAACAGGAGCTATTAAGGTTGATAAAAATTATAAAACTAATGACGATGATATTTATGCAGTAGGAGATGCAATTGAAGTATATAATTCATTAACACATTCCATGACAAAATTATCTCTTGCAGGTCCAGCTCTAAAGGAAGCTAGATCAGTAGCAGATCACATAAATGGTAAAAGAGGAATAAATAATGGTTATATTGGATCTTCAGCAATAAAGGTATTTGATTATAATGCTGCTGCAACAGGGTTAAATGAATCATTAATTAAAGTTTTAAATATGAATATAAAGTATGATATTGTAAGACTTATAACTAATGACAAAGTCGGGATAATGCCTGACGCATCACCAGTTCATTTTAAACTTATATATGAAGTTCCTACAGGTAAGGTATTAGGAGCACAAGCAATAGGAAAAGGTGATGTTGCTAAGAGAGTTGATATAGTAGCAACTATTATAAAACTTGGTGGAACTATTGAGGACTTAAAAGACTTAGAATTATGTTATGCACCACCATATAGTACAGCAAAGGATGTTGTTAACTATGCTGGCTATATAGCATCAAATTTATTAAATGGAGATTTTAGGCAGGTTAATGTTGATAAGGTAAGAAAGCTAGTTGAAAGTGGAGCTTATATAATAGATGTAAGAGAAATTAGAGAGTATGAAAATGGGCATATAAAAGGTGCTAAGAATATTCCACTTAGTCAACTTAGAGAAAGAATAAATGAAATACCAAAGGATATTCCAGTTTACTTACATTGTAGGACGGGTCAAAGAAGTTATAATGCAGCATTAGCATTACAAAATTTAGGTTATAGAAATGTTTATAATGTAACAGGAAGCTTCCTTGGACTATCATTTTATGAATATTTTAATGATAAGACAACTGAAAGAGAAAGTATAGTTACACAATATAATTTTAAATAGCTCAAAAGACTTCAGGAAGGTTTTCTTGAAGTCTTTTTCTATTAGTAGGTTTTAGTAGATAAAGGGATAAATCACATGTTTATTTTGTGTATTTAATATAAACTTATACATATAATATTTAAAAGTTGTATAAAGTTTTTATTTAAATGTGTTAAAATATAGAGTATGAGATAAAATATGTAAAAATTTTTATTGCAATTTGCTTTTATAATAGTATATTTTATTTAAATAAGTAAAAAAACAATATAAGAATGGAGAGTGAAGCTATGAAAAAAGTAGAAGAAAGATTTTTAGAATATGTAAAAATAAATACAAAATCAGATGAAACAACTAGAGTAACTCCAAGTACAAAGGGACAATTAAATTTAGCAGAAAAGTTATGTAATGAGTTAAAAGAAATAGGATTAAAGGATTCAAAGATAAGTGAGCATGGATATGTTTATGCAACACTAGAAAAAAATTGTAATAAAGATTTACCAGTTATAGGTTTTATAGCTCATATGGATACAGCTCCAGATTATAGTGGAGAAAATGTAAATCCTAAAATTATAGAAAACTATGATGGTGAAGACATTAAGCTAAACAATTCAGTAGTATTATCTCCTAAGTTTTCACCTGAATTAAAGGAATATGTAGGAAAAACATTAATTACTACAGATGGAACTACACTTTTAGGTGCCGATGATAAAGCGGGGATTGCAGAAATTATGACTGCAATGGAATACTTAGTAAATCATCCAGAAATTGAACATGGAACTATAAAAGTAGGCTTTACACCTGATGAGGAAATTGGAGAAGGTGCAGATCACTTTGATGTTGAAGAATTTGGTGCAGATTTTGCTTATACAATGGATGGTGGAAGAATTGGAGAACTTGAATATGAAAACTTCAATGCTGCAGGCGTAAAAGTTCAAATAAAAGGAGTTAATGTTCATCCAGGTTATGCTAAAAATAAGATGCTGAATTCAATTATGGTAGCTAATGAGTTTATAAATAGTCTTCCTTTAGATGAAGTTCCAGAAAAAACTGATAAATACGAAGGCTTTTCTCATCTTACAGATATAGAAGGAACTGTTGAAAATACATCATTAAATTATATTGTAAGAGATTTCTTTGAAGATTCTTTTGAAGCTAGAAAAGAAAAGTTTAAATCTATAGAAAAAGAACTAAATGTTAAATATGGAGAAGGAACTGTAGTTGTAAGTATAAAGGATCAATATAAAAATATGAAAGAAAAAATTGAGCCTGTTATGCATATAGTAAAAAATGCAAAAGAAGCAATGATAGAAGCTGATGTTGTTCCAAATGTTAGACCTATAAGAGGAGGAACTGATGGGGCAAGACTTTCATTTATGGGCTTACCAACTCCAAATATATTTGCAGGTGGCGAAAACTTCCATGGAAAGTATGAGTATGTTCCAATAGAATCAATGGAAAAAGCTGTAGAAGTTATAATTAACATAATAAAAAGATATAGCAAATAATTAATATTTAGAAGTTGAATTTTTAATTATTATTTAAATGTAAAAATAATAATTAAGTTTTTAATGATAAATTAATAGTATTAATTACTTTATAATAAAAATGAAAATTACTACAAGCTTTTAATTCTTGTAGTAATTTTTTATAAGTTACTCTATTATATCGGATATATTTTCTTCAGTATCTTTTGGATCAATATTTGAAGAATTAGATGTTTTAGTAGGTTTTTTATTAACAAAATTATTTAGTACATTAGCTAAATCTACTCCTGTTATATCTTTCAATACTTCAAAACCATTAGTAGTAACATCAGTTACAATTTTAGCAACTTTTGATGCTCCTTGAGATCCACCATTATCTATAACAGTTAATTTATCTATTTGTTGTAAAGGACTTGCAACTTCTTTCATTACATCTGGTAAGCTATTTACTACCATTTCAACTATTGCAGCTTCTCCGTATTTAGCCATTGCCTCAGCCAATCTGTCTTTTGCTTCAGCTTCTGCAATACCTTTAGCTTTAATGGCATCAGCTTCAGCTAAACCTTTAGCTCTTATAGCCTCTGCATCTGCTTGAGCTTGGATTTTTTTAGCATCAGCTTCGGCTATTGCTCTTACTCTTATAGCTTCAGCCTCAGCTTCAGCTTGTCTAATAGCTTGAATCTTATGTGCTTCTGCAGCAACTTCAACTTCATATTTTTTAGCATCAGCAGGCTTTTTCACTTCTGCAATTAATTTCTTTTCAACAACTAAAGCTTCTTTTTCAGCAAGTTCAGCTTGTTGTTCAGCTAAAATAGAGTTATTTTCAACTTCTTGCAATTTATAGGCTACGTCAGCATTTGCTTTTGCTTTATCTTGTTCAGCTCTAAATGCTTCAAGTTTAATTTTTTTATCTCTTTCACTTTGAGCAATTTCTGCTTCTGCTTCGAGTTTTGCTTTTTGTCCTTCTCTTGTTGCACTAGCAGTTTTAATTTCTGTATCTCTTTTTCTTTCAGCTTCAGCTATATCAGCTTCTGATTTAGCAGCAGCTATTTGAGGCTTAGCTCTATTTTCTAAGTATCCACCTTGAGTACTTATTTTTAAAATTGTATAAGATATTAGGACTAAACCCATTGATCCTAATTCATTTCTTATATCATCTTCAATTCTTTGTTCAAATGAAGCTCTATCTTCATTAATTTGTTCAACAGTTAATGTAGAAATAATACCTCTTAGTTTACCTTCTAATATTTGCTCAACTATAGTTTTTATTACATTTACTGTATTTTTCTCTCCACCACTACAAAATTGTTCTACTGCTTTTAATACGTTTTCGCTATCATTTTTAACTTTTACAACTGCAGTACCAACTATATTAACAAATATACCCTGTTTAGCAGGTGCTTCATTTACATCTGTTGTCATTGAGATATTTTCTAGTGAAATAGTTGAAGATGTTTCTAGTACGGGAATCATTAATCCCCCTCTTCCAAGTAAAACCCTTTTTCGAAGACCTGTAATTACCATTGCTTTATCAGCAGGTACTCTTCTCCAGAAAGATAGAAATACTATTAAAACTATAATTACAATAATTATTATTGGAAGTACGTTTAATAGCTTTTCAAGAAAAATATCCATTATTATTTCCCCCTTTTATAAATTTAAATTCATATTACACTCATATTTTATCATAAAAATTTAAAAATTATGAGATATTTAGAAAAATAAGGTTAAACTATTTATAGCATGAATACTTATTATGATATAATATGTATAAAATGTTGAAATTTATATAGTGAAATAAAAAAATATGAAATATTCTAATTGTAATAAAGACTATATATTTAAATTGAAGTGTTTTAATAATAACAATAAGGAGGAATTAAAAAGTTGGAACAGAAATTAAAAAAAGTTTGTTAATATTATTAATAGTTTTATTTGTTCCATTATCTTATCTTAAATTTTATACTGTATAATTATATTATAAGGAAAATTCAAGTGTTGAAATTATTAAAACAAAGAAGATAAATTTTATAAATAACTTTTATTGCTATGATAAAAAAGAAAATTTAAATTTATATAAAGATTCTAAAGATAATATTATATATGAAGATAAAAGATGAGGATTATTTGATACTACATATGCATATTTAATATTAATATGGTGGGGGGGATTATTTTCTATTTTAGTAATTGTTTTTATAAAAATAGAGAGTAAATTAATAACATAACTTTACATAATTAATGATTTTTTCAAATAATAAGTTAAAATTTAAATTGAATGAAAATAGAGAATTTTTCAGGAGTTTAATAATACTATAAAAAAGTCGGTTGAAGTGGGAATCGATGAAAATGAATGGATGAAAGATCAATAAAATTATTGGTATTGTTTATTAATAGTGTTCTAAAATATTTGATAACAAAAAATCTCTTAAGAAGTTTATAAAACGGTGGCAAAAAAATATATATTGAATATAAGTAGAAGAAAGTGCTATATTTTAGGAGAGAATTATGATAAATATTTTAGTGTTAATAGCATTAATTTTAGGATTTATATTAATTAAATGTGGAAGAAAGAGTATGAAGAAATTAATTACTTACGTAGGTTTAATAATAGTAATTGTTTCAGCTATTTGTATAATGCAGGAATTTTTCAGTGACCTTATCTGTGGTGTTACTGGCGTATTAGAAGGAATTTAAGTATCATTTATAATAAATTAAAACAAATTATATGAGGTAGAACATGAACATAGACTTACGATTATTAGATATATCAGATAAAGAAGAATATTGGAAGGTAGGATTTAAAAATCCAGATGAAGAAATGTTTTATTATACTGGAACAAAAAATCATCCTACAAAAGAAGAAATAGATGCATTTATTGAGAAATCAATTAGTAGTGAAGAAAGAAGGCATTTCTTAATATGTGATAATGATATAATCATCGGAGAGGTTGTACTTATGGATATAGATGATGAATATAAATCATGTAGTTTTAGAATAGCTATATTTAATAAAAATAACTTTAATAAAGGGATTGGATTAAAAGCTACTAATAAAGCTTTAGAGATTGCATTCACAAAATTGAATTTGCATAGAGTTGAATTGGAAGTTTTCGATTATAATCCTCGCGCAAGAGCTATGTATGAAAAAGCAGGGTTTAAGTTAGAAGGAACAAAAAGAGATTCTATTTATATAAATAATAAATTTTATCATGTACATATTATGAGCATATTAGAAGAGGAATTTAGAGATATTTATAATTAACATTTTTTAAGTTATAGATTATTAAATTTATAGAGGTGTGTAAATTGAAAAAGATTGATATGTTTTTATCAAAATTAAACAAGTTTATTGATTTAATTAAAGCTAAGTACATGATTATTTTTAAACAGAAAACTTATAAAGGTGAAAAATATAATATTAATTATGTTTTTGAGAGAAATAAAAGTTCTAAGGATTTATTAATAATATTCACAGCATGTACAAAAGTTGGTCAAAAGGCAAGATATAACTATGTTAAAACTGTAGGAAGTTTTAAGTGTAATAAACTTTTTATTTTAGATGATTTTGGATTTGACTTTAGAGGAGCATACTATTTAGGAAAAAATAAAGATTTTGCAATAGAAAAAGATGTGAATTCTTTGATAAATGAAATAACAAAAGAAGTGGAAGCAAAAAAAATGATTTTTATGGGATCTAGTAAAGGTGGATATTCAGCTTTATATTTCGGATTACCAAGAAAAGATAGTATAATTATTACGGGGGCACCACAGTATAGGCTAGGTAGTTATTTAAACTTACCAGGCCATAAGAAAATTCTCGAATATATAATGGGAGATACTAGCATAGAATCTATAGAAATTTTAGATAACTTAATGCGAAATATTATAGAATCTAATAAGAAAAATAATAATTCTATATATCTTCACTATTCAAATAATGAAGAAACTTATGAATCAGATATAAAGCCTTTAATTGAGGAAATAAATAGACATAATTTTAATAGGTATTATGATTTACATGACTATAAAAATCATGCAGATTTAACAAGGTATTTTCCGAATTTTGTTAAAGATACACTTAAAAAATATTTATAGATAGTATGAATTATAGGTTGTATTAAGGAGGATATTAACTTGAATAATAAAAATATTATAAAGGAAATAAGGGGGCTAATTTTAACTATATTAGGAAGTGTAATAATAGTGTCATTAATAAATACAGAGGTGTTAGCGAGTGCTAAGGTCCAGCAAGAATCAATGGAGAACACATTATATAATGATGAAAAACTTATAGTTGATAAAATTAGCTACAATTTTACAACACCTAAAAGAGGGGATATTATAATATTTTTTGATAATGAAGAAAAGGGTAATGTATTTGAAGAAAGTTATAAATATTTAAAAGAAATAGCTTCAATATCATATAATACTGACACTAGAACTAGACTAGTTAAAAGAGTAATAGGTGTTTCTGGAGATGAAATAGATATAAAGGATGGTTATGTGTATTTAAATGGTGATATGCTAGATGAAACTTATGTTAAAGGTAGTACATACATTAGAAATAGAGACTTTCCAATTAAGGTAGAAGAAAATACATTGTTTGTTCTTGGAGATAATAGAGAAAAAAGCAGAGATAGTAGGGAGTTTGGACTCATTAATATAAATCAAGTTGAAGGAAAAGCCATATTTAGGTTATCACCATTTAATAGATTTGGAGCTATAGAATAGAGTTAGGATATATATTAGATTTAAAAATATTTTTTAACTAAATAATTAATATCAGGAAGTGGATAGTATTATTATGATATGCTCCCATTATAGTAGACAGTTAAAATAATAAAACTGTTCTATAATGGGAGGATTTTTTTATGTCAAGAAAATCAAAAGTATCAACCGAGATAAAAGTCCAAGCTGTTGAAGATTATTTAAGAGGTATAAAAAGTTTATCTGAAATAAGTAATGAACTAAATATCTACAAAAGTGCTATTTCAGCTTGGGTCCGTAAATATAAAACCTTTGGGAAAGAAGGTTTATTAAACAAAGGATATAATACATCCTATTCTGCTCAACTTAAAACTCAAGCCGTTATTGATTAT